>NZ_JBICTR010000045.1:0-1011 GCF_043197735.1 Nonomuraea sp. NPDC049028 | reverse complement strand
TGAGGTGATCTCAGGGAAATAATTCGGACGATGAGGGATGTTCGGGACGGCGGCGGTGGCGTTTCGGGCCTTTCGGGAGGAGTCGTCGAAGGCCGGAGAGAGACGTGGAGCCTCCGGTAGATGAGTTCTCACCACAAGAAAGCACAACCGCCGAAAGGCTCCACGTGATTGCTCATCGTGCCATGCTCGACGTTTCCCGCGCGCTGGTTCACCACGTTGCCCGGTCACTGCGGGACAAACGACGGCGGGTGGGCACTCCCAAGGGCAGCCGTGCTCTGACCCCGTTCTGGCAGGCGGTGCTGATCCTGCGCTGGTTCCGAGGCGAGCGCGACATCCCCAAGCTCGGCCGCGATCACCGCGTCTCCCGCGCCACGGCCTACCGCTACATCGCCGAAGGGGTCGACGTCCTCGCAGCTCAAGCCCCTGATCTGCACGATGCGCTGAACCGTGCCCATGCCGACGGGCTGGCCTACGTGATCCTCGACGGCACTCTGATCCCCATCGACCGCTGTGCCGAGCAGACCCTCAGCGTCAAGGGCGAATCCATCGACGCCTGGTACGCCGGCAAGGCCCACCAGCACGCCGGCAACCTTCAGGCCGTGTCGGCACCCAGCGGTCTGCCTCTGTGGATCGGTGAGGTCGAGCCCGGCTCGGTGCACGATCTGACCGCCGCTCGCACGCACGTGCTGGGCGCGCTGTACGCCGCTGCCGCAGTCGGCCTGCCCACCCTTGCCGACAGCGGCTACGAGGGCGCCGGAATCGGCGTTCACACGCCCATCAAACAACCCGAGGGAAACCAGATTCTCAGCCCGGACAACCGCACCTACAACCGGCTTCTACGAGCCCTGCGCTGCCTCGGCGAACGCGGGTTCGCCCTGCTCAAAGGCCGCTGGCGGACCCTTCAGCACATCACCGTCAGCCCCAGCCGAATCGGCGACATCGCTCGCGCAGCGCTTGTCCTCACCCATTTCGAGCACGACTACCTACCGGCAATTGATTGAGATCACGTCA
>NZ_JBICTR010000044.1:0-1190 GCF_043197735.1 Nonomuraea sp. NPDC049028 | reverse complement strand
TAAGCTCCTACGGCTTGTAGGCACACGGTTTCAGGTACTATTTCACGACCCCTCACCGGGGCACTTTTCACCTTTCCCTCACGGTACTCGTGCACTATCGGTCACCAGGGAGTATTTAGGCTTACCAGGTGGTCCTGGCAGATTCACACAGGATTTCTCGGGCCCCGTGCTACTTGGGATCCCCTCAAACAGTCGACAGATTTTCGCCTACCCGGCTCTCACGGTCTACGGCGCCCCTTCCCAGAGGCTTCGACTAACCCATCGATTTATCACTGTCCAAGAAAGCGGCAGCTCCCTTAAGAGGGTCCCACGACCCCGGACATGCAACGCCTGCCGGCTATCACACACGCCCGGTTTAGCCTCATCCGCTTTCGCTCACCACTACTCACGGAATCACTCTTGTTTTCTCTTCCTACGGGTACTGAGATGTTTCACTTCCCCGCGTTACCACCAACCGCCCTATACATTCAGGCGGAGGCAACACCACATGACTGGTGCTAGGTTTCCCCATTCGGACATCCCCGGATCAACGTCTGGTTGGCGACTCCCCGAGGCTTAACGCAGCCTCCCACGTCCTTCATCGGCTCCTGATGCCAAGGCATCCACCGTGTGCCCTAAAAAACTTGGCCACAAAGATGCTCGCGTCCACTATGCAAATCTCAAACAACAAACAGCAACCATCTCACCAAGCCACCAAACACCCAGCACACTCGCTGAGCCGGTATAGCAAGAAGACGGTCCTGCATGAGGTATCCACAAACCACGGGACTGCCCACCGCACGAGGCGCCGACTTCCGCCGACGCCCCACCCCGCCGACCCGGCGCCAGGAGCGTCGTCCCTTACGGGCGACCCTGGCGTGGGTGGTGGGATGCGGTCGCAGTCCCAGGTCCGTTTCCTCAGGACCCAACAGTGTGTCCAACCAGCCGCACCCTCCGAGCCTGCGCTCCCACTCCCACCCTCCGAAGAGAGCAGGCGGTACGAGCAGTCCGAACCGGTGCGAACCGGTTGAGTAGCCAGTGCTCCACTAATGAGCTTGCCGAGCAGAAGACGTACGCTTCTGACCCCGGCGTAGATCGGCAACTTCCGTCACCGACCGGTGCTCCTTAGAAAGGAGGTGATCCAGCCGCACCTTCCGGTACGGCTACCTTGTTACGACTTCGTCCCAATCGCCAGCCCCACCTTCGACCGC
>NZ_JBICTR010000043.1:0-1456 GCF_043197735.1 Nonomuraea sp. NPDC049028 | reverse complement strand
TCAGAGTGCGTTACGCGAGCCTCTGTCCTTGATGTCGCAGTGTGATCATATGGATTTGTAGCGTTACTGTCGGTTGGCGGGTCCAGATGTGCTGGGATGGCGCGGTGACCGAGCGCAAGCCCTACCCAAGCGACTTAACCGACGCGCAGTGGGCGTTGATCGAGCCCGTGCTCACGGCATGGAAGGCCGCCCATCCGTCGGTCAGCGGCCACGAGGGCAATTACGAGCTGCGTGAGATCGTGAACGCGATCCGCTACCAGGGACGAACCGGTGTCCAATGGGACTTTCTCCCCCACGATCTGCCGCCCAAGGGCGCGACGTACTACTACTTCGGCAAGTGGCGCGACGACGGCACCGACAAGACGATCCACGACCTGCTGCGCTGGCATCTGCGCGAGAAGAAGAAGCGATTAGCCGACCCGAGCCTGGTCGTGCTGGACACCCAGAGTGTCCACGTCGCGGCCGGGGTCCCCGCCTCCACCACCGGAAAGGACGCCGCCAAACGGGTACCCGGCAGGAAACGAGGCCTGGCCGTAGACGTTCTTGGGCTGATCATCGCGGTCGTCGTGCTCGCGGCCTCCGCTCATGAGAATGTCGCCGGGATCGCCCTGCTGGACCGGGCCGCCGCCGTCACCGAGGGCACCGTGACCAAGGCGCTGGCCGACCAGGGGTTCAAGAACGCGGTCGTCGCACATGGAGCCAACCTGGGAATTGAGGTGGACATCGTCGAACGCAACCCTGCCGACAAAGGGTTCGTCCCCCAGCCGACACGATGGGTCGTCGAGCAGACGTACGGGATCTTGATGTTCCACCGACGTCTGGTCCGCGACTACGAACACCGCCCCTCCAGCTCCGAATCACGGGTGTACTGGGCGATGACGGACGTGATGACCCGGCGCCTGACCCGTGCGGCCCCGTCCTGGCGGTGGACATGACCAGCCGCGACGCCCGCCCGCCCAATCCCGGGACCTGGCTCCTGGACCGACTCGACGCCCGTGAGCAGGCTTTGACCTGCCAGATCGAGCAGACCCAGGCCGAGATAGACACCCTGACCGCGCGGCTAGGCGAACTCAGCGAGCAGGTCGAGCACCTGCGGATCAGCCGCAAGACCCTCATCTCCCTCTCCGAAGAAGGCCCCACCCCGGCCAAGCCAGACACGCCGCCCGCCGGCTTCGATCATCCTGCCTACCAGCAGATCCTCACCGTCTTCGCCCAGACCGGCGGATCTCTGCGCGCCCGCGACCTGGCCCTGGCCATGGACCTGCCCCTGACGCCCAACGACATCCAAAACGTCCGCGCCAAGCTCAAACGCCTGGCCAGCCGCGGCATCCTCGTCGAGACCGAGCCCGGCTTGTTCACCCAGCCGCGCCCGTAGGCCGAACGGTGAATCGCCGACCCGCAGAACTCATCCAACCGCAACGATGAAAGGGGCATCAGCTCGCGTAACGCACTCTCA
>NZ_JBICTR010000042.1:0-1650 GCF_043197735.1 Nonomuraea sp. NPDC049028 | reverse complement strand
GATCCGGGTCATCGCGGCGGGCTTGATGTAGGCCGAATCTTCTCCGAAGATCCAGCGGTTCTCACTCCCGGCGATCCGCTTGCCCCAGTACCGGGCCGCGATCCACTGCCTTCCCTTCCGCCGATGCTGTCTGCTCGCCCACTCCCACAGCTGGCCGAACATGATCCGATCGACTTCTATGAAGGCTCTCTTTGAGCTCCAAGGACGGTAGTACGCGGTCCATCCCCGGACGAACGAGTTGAGCTCTCGGACCAGCCGGGCCGCAGGCTTCCCCCGATTCGATCGGACGACTTCCCGGATACGCTCCTTGGCCTTCCTCACCGCATCCTTGCTCGGTGTCACGAGCGTGTACCCATTGGCGTAGGTGCGGACGGTGCACCCGAGAAAGTCGAAGCCATCATTGAGGTGCCGGACCGCGGTCTTCTCCTCGTTGAAGGCCAGACCCCTGGGCAAGAACCACTCCTTCAGCCGCCGGTGCACCTCGTGCGCTTCTTGCTCCGTGTGACAGATGGCCACGAAGTCGTCCGCGTACCGCACAAGGGCCGGGGATTCCTCCTTGAGAGTCCTGGAGGCTTTGTGTTTCCTCCAGGCAACCCCGGCTGCTTCCTCCATTCCGTGCAGAGCAATGTTCATCAGGAGCGGGCTGATCACCCCTCCTTGCGGCGTTCCTTCCACCGTCGGCGCGAAGGTTCCCCGGTCCATCACTCCGGCCCTCAGCCATCCTTTGATCGCTTCCCTGGCGGGGAAGTTTCCAATGGATCGCATCAGGTGCTCATGGTCGATCCGGTCGAATGCCGCCGATAAGTCGGCGTCCAGCACCCACCTTCGTCTGCTGGCGGGTTTACCCACCACTTGGAAGATGGTCGCCAGCGCGTCGTGGCATCCTCTGCCGGGGCGGAAGCCATAGCTTCGCGCCTCGAAACGCGCCTCCCATTCAGGTTCCAGGGCGTTCTTCGTCCTGGCCTGGTGGACTCGGTCCCGAATGACCGGGATGCCGAGCGGGCGCGTCCTCCCGTGCGCCTTCGGAATATGCACTCGCTTCACCGGCTGCGGGCGGGCGGCCCTGTCCCGCAGCAGCTGGCGGGCCAGTCGGCCTCGCTCCTCCGGGCCGAGGGCCGTTTCCCCGTCCACGCCAGCGGTCTTCCGCCCCCGGCTCACCTGCGTCACCCGGCGCACGCTCAGGAGCGTGTTCGCCGCTGAGCGCATCATGAGCTTCTGGAGGTTGCGGACCTTCTTCATGTCGCCAGCTTGAGCGGCCTTGAAGATTCTCTGACGCAGCCTCGTTACTTCGTCATCGGCCCGGCCCCAGTCGATCTGGTGCCAGGCTTCCGCGTCGTCGACAGTTCCGTTCCAGAAGAGCGCTTGTCCGGTCTTCTGGTCCATGCACCCTCCCTGTCTAACTTGCGCTGTCGTTAACTCCGTGCTTCTTTGATTCTTCAAAGACCCACCTGGTCCGCTTGGGCGTCCTTTCGGACCCGGGCATCGGCCCGGTATCCGCCGGGTTATAGCTGGAGGGTGGAGTCCCTATGTCCGGCCTTTCCCCTTGCCTTTCGACGTGGCGGCTTTCGCTTCTCGGACCATCCTTTACCCGCAGGGGAATTGAACCTTCGTTACCTCCGGTCTACCCCAAGGGGACCGCTACGGGGTTTC
>NZ_JBICTR010000040.1:0-2034 GCF_043197735.1 Nonomuraea sp. NPDC049028 | reverse complement strand
GGGCGCGGGCGTTGGACGCATCACGGGCGGCCAGTTCGGCCTCCAGCAGGGTGCGCAGGAACTCCTCGGGATTCCATCGTTGGGTGCGGGCCGTGATGAGCAGCTCGGGCGCCAGGCGTCGGATGGTGGACAGCTTCAGCCGGCGCAGCCCGTTGTCCAGGTCGGCGGCCAGCGGCGGGATCGCGGATGCGGTCATGACACCTCTCCCACCTGGTCGAGGGCGTAAGCGGTCAGCGGCCGGGTGGGGACGTGCGGCAACTCCAGCACCAGGGCGTCGCCGGGTGGGCGGACCTGGGCGGTGCCGGCCCCGGCGGCCAGGATCGAGCGCACGTCCTCGGCCCGCCAGCGTCGAAAGCAGATCGCCCGCTCCAGCGCTGCCAGCAGCGCCTGCTCACCGTGAGCGGCGCGCAACGCGGCCAGCTGGACCAGGTCGCCGGCCAGCCGGGCGTTGCCAGAGGCGGCCGAACCGGCCAGGAACGTCTCGGCGACCGGGCCGAGCTGCAGGAACGTCTTCTCCGCTTCGGTGCGTGGCCGGGCAGCGCGGCGGGGCGCCGGCCGCGGACCGCCGTAGTGCTCATCAGCCACCGAGGCCTGGCCGGGCGCGACCGCCAGGTGGTCGGCGACGATTTCACCGGTGGCCGGGTCGCTGATCAGCAGGTGCCCGTCGGCCTCACTCACCGCGACGTGGGTGCCGATCAGGCGGGTAGGCACCGAGTAGCGGGCCGAGCCGAACCGCACGCACGACAGCCGATCGACCTTGCGGGTGATGGGCGGCTTGCCGAGAGCCGGGCGCAGCGACGGCAGCGCCGCCAGCAGTTCGCGTTCGGCGGCCAGGCGCTCAGCCGGGAGGGCGCAGATCTCCGCGTGTGGCACCGCGTTCACCTCGGCGCACCACTGCCGGGCGGCAACGTTGGCCGCGGTCAGGTCCTCAAACGGGGCCTGCGGGACGATCAGATCGCGCTTGGCATAGCCGACCAGGTGCTCCACGATGCCCTTCGATTCCGGATCGGCCGCCTCGCACCAGTCCGGCCGGAAGCCGTAGTGCGTGGCGAAGCGCACGTAATCGCTGGTGGGGATGACCTTGTTGGCCACCACACCGCCCTTCAGGCAGCCCATCCGATCGGCCAGCACCACTTTGGGCACCCCGCCGAGCGTCTCGAAGCACTCGGCCAGCATCGCCAGCGTGGTGGCGGCGCGCTGGTTGCGCGCGAAGCGCACGAACCGCACCCTCGACCAGGCCAGCACCGCGCAGAACACGTGCAGCCCGCCACCCGCATCGCCCCAGTCGATGACCAGCATCTGGCCCGGTGTCCACACCGCCGGCCGCCGCCCGCGATGGTGCTCGCGCCGCCAGGACTTCTTCGCCTCGGCCACCAGACGGCGGAAGTTGCGCGCCGATCCGGCGTATCCGGCGGCCTGGGCCAGCGGCAGCAGCCGCTTGGCCGACATCTTCCCCGCGGTGGCTTTGATCTTCTCGGTCACCAGATCGGCGACCGCGTCGTAGTTGTGATCGCGCCGCTTGCGGCTCGGCGGCTTGCCGTCGGCCAGCGCCCGCTCGATGATGCGTCTGACGGTCTTGTGCGTGGTGCCGCACATCTCAGCGGCCCCGCGATAGGTGCCTACCTCACGGTAGGCGGCAATGATGTCCATGATCTCCCCCGAAGACTTCATGGCCGGGCAGACCCCCTGAGCGGTGATCTCGTGACTGGCTGACACCGTCACGATCACCGCTCAGGGCACACACCACCCCACGACACACCAACCAGCGCGAAGGACAAGCGGGGACCTAAACCGGCCATCAATGGCGACCTCGAACTGGCCACCTGCGGGGACTTTTACATGGCCACGGACAGGACACAAGCCCTTTGGCTGTCAGACGGGGGGTTGCGAGATCGAGATCGCAGTAGTTTCGCGGGTCTCAGCGGTTTGCGCCGTTGGTTGACGTTGGGAGCGCTAGCTGGCCCATGGGGGCGATAGTTGGCCCATCTGGGAGCGATAGTTGGCCCCGCGCCAGGAGGGAAGGCCCTTCCACAG
>NZ_JBICTR010000039.1:0-4702 GCF_043197735.1 Nonomuraea sp. NPDC049028 | reverse complement strand
AACGCAGCCGCGTAACCCCCGAGAGATTTACGCAGATGACCACTTAGCCCCGGGCGGCGTGCTGGTCAGCTACGCCTCCATGGGCCGGCCAGGACACGTGCTGGCCGACACTGTCCGCGGCGCGCTGCGCAACAGAATGCCGAACCTGCTGCCTGGCAAGCGCACGGCCCTCTGCACGCTGCCCCGGGAGATCTCCGCGGACCGTTCTGACCCCGGTTGCCATAGTGATGAACATATGTTTACTATAGTAAACGTGTGTTCATCACCTTCGGCGGATCTGACCGCCCAGGCCAAGATCCGTAACGCCGCCATCGCGCACTTCGCCCGCGACGGCTTCCAGAAGACGAACCTGCGCGCCATCGCGGCCACCGCGGGGGTGAGCGCCGCCCTGGTCATCCGGCACTTCGGCAGCAAGGACAACCTGCGGAGCGTCTGCGACGAGCACGTCCTGCAGATCCTGGTGAGGAGGGCCCGGACTGCGGCTGACCTGGTCGGCGTGCGGGATCTGTCCCAGGAATACCTGTCGGGCTCGGAGGAGTACCGCCTCCATGTGCAGTACATGGTGCGCGCGATCGAGGAGGACTCCTCCGCGGCCACCACGTTCGTCAACACGCTGGTGGAGGAGACCGAGCAGCTCTTCCGGGACGGGATCGCCGGCGGCTCGATGCGCCAGTCCTCCGACGTGCGGGCGCTGGCCGTGCTCACCGTGCTGGTGAGCCTGGCCACGCTGACCATGGCGCCGCCCCTGACCCGCGCGCTCGGCTTCGAGCGGATGGGCCCCGACGTGCTGCGGCGCATCGGGCTGCCCATGCTCGAGATCTACACCCACGGCTTGTACGCCGACGACACCATGCTCAAAGCCGCCCAGACCGCCTGGGAGGCCCATCAGGGAGACGATCTCTAGCCCTCTCCCCATCACCACACAAGGACATCCATGATGACTGAGACTGATGCCATTTCCATGGCCGGATTGGTCAAGTCGTTCGGCCCGGCACGGGCACTGAACGGCCTCGACCTCGTCGTACGGACCGGCGAGGTGCACGGCTTCCTCGGGCCCAACGGCGCGGGCAAGAGCACCACGATCCGGATCCTGCTGGGCCTGATGCGCCCCGACGCGGGCGCCGCCCGGCTGCTCGGCGGCGACCCCTGGACACAGACCGCTGAGCTGCACCGCCGCCTGGCCTACGTGCCCGGCGACGTCACCCTGTGGCCCGGCCTGTCCGGCGGTGAGGCCATCGACCTGCTCGGCCGGCTGCGCGGCGGGCTTGACCGGCGGCGCCGGGACGAGCTGATCGAGCGCTTCGACCTCGACCCGCGTAAGAAGGGCCGCACCTACTCCAAGGGCAACCGCCAGAAGGTGGCCCTGGTCGCGGCTCTGGCCTCCGACGCCGAGCTGCTCATCCTCGACGAGCCCACCTCCGGCCTGGACCCGCTGATGGAGGAGGTCTTCCGGCAAACGGTCCAGGAAGTGCGGCGCGCGGGTGACCGTACGGTGCTGCTGTCCAGCCACATCCTCTCCGAGGTCGAGGCGCTGTGCGACCGCGTCACGATCATCCGCGACGGCCGTACCGTCGAAACCGGCACCATGGCCGAGCTGCGGCACCTCACCCGCACCTCCATCGACGCCGAACTGGCCGCCCCACCGGACGGGCTGGCCGGCCTGCCGGGTGTGCACGGCCTGCGCGCCGACGGCGGCCGGGTACGCTTCAGCGTCGACGCCGCCGCGCTGGACCTCGCACTTCGCCACCTCACCCAGGCCGGCGTGCGCAGCCTGGTCAGCCAGCCTCCGACGCTGGAGGAGCTGTTCCTGCGGCACTACGACCGCGCGACCGCGAACGTCAAGGGCCGGCACGCGGAGGCAGGACGATGAACGCGTTCGCCGGCACGGGAAAGCTCATCCGCGTGGTGCTGCGGCGCGATCGTGTGCTGCTGCCGCTGTGGGTGGCCTTCATCTGCATGATCCCGGTGGTGTTCGTCGGCGCGTTCACCGGCGCGTACCCCACGGCCGAGGCCCGTCAGCACTACTACGAGACCAGCGTCCACACCAGGGCCTTCACCATCGCCTACGGCGTGCTGAACGGCTCCAGCCTCGGCGAGCTCGTCGCCTGGCGGTCGGGGTTCGTGACGTTCATGGTCGCGCTGTTCGCGCTGCTCACGGTCATCCGGCACACGCGTACGGAAGAAGAGGCCGGACGGCGCGAACTGGTCGGGGCGACCGCGGTGGCGCGGCACGCGAACCTGGCCGCCACTCTGATCGTCACCTGCGGGGCCGCCCTCGTCCTGGGCGTGGCCTCGGCGCTGGCGCTGATCGGCCAGGGCCTGCCCGCCGCCGGCTCCCTGGCGCTCGGACTCGGGTTCACGGTGGCCGCCTGCGCGTTCGCCTCGATCGGCGCGGTGACGGCGCAGCTCACGACCGGCGCGGGCGGCGCGCGCGCCATCGGGATCAGCACGCTCGGCGCCGCGATCCTGCTGCGCGGCGTCGGCGACGTCGCCGCGCAGTCCGGTGACGGGCCTGCCTGGGTGTCCTGGATGACGCCGCTCGGCTGGGCGGAGGCGCTGCGGCCCTACAGCGGCGAACGCTGGTGGGTGCTCGCGCTCGCGGCCGGCGCCGTGCTGGCGCTGATCGTGCTGGCCGTGGCGCTGTCGGATCGGCGCGACCTCGGCGCCGGCATGTTCCAGGCCCGCCTGGGCCCGGCCGCCGCCGAACCCCGCCTGCGCAGCCCGCTGGCGCTGGCCTGGCGGCTGCACCGCGGGCCGCTGATCAGCAGGATCGCCGGACTCGCCGTGGTCGGGCTCGTGGGCGGCGCGATGTCGGCGAGCCTTGGGACGCTGATGGACAACGGCGGCGCCGCGGCCCGAGAGGCGCTGGCCCGGCTCGGCGGTCCCGGCACGCTCGTCGACCAGTTCCTCGCCCCCATGATGACCATGCTCGGCCTGGTCAGCGCCTGCTTCGCCATCCAGGCCGCGCTGCTGCTCAGGAACGAAGAGCGCGACGGGCGGGCCGAGCCCCTGCTGGCCACCCCGGTGCGCCGGCTGCGCTGGGCGGGCAGCCACTTCGCGTTCATACTGCTCGGCCCGGCGCTCGGGTTGATCGCCTTCGGGACGGCCGCCGGTCTGGCGCACGGACTCAACACCGGCGACGTCGCCCGTGAGCTGTCCCGCCTCCTAGCCGCCGCTCTCGTGCAACTCCCTGTGGTGTGGGTGTTCACCGGGGTCGCGTTCGCGCTGTTCGGGCTGCTGCCTCGGCTGGTCGCCGGCACGTTCGCGGTGGCCATGGTGAGCATGTTGTTCGGCTGGGTCGGCCTGGAGTTGCAGCTCGACCAGTGGGTCATCGACCTGTCGGTCTTCGAGCACGTACCGAAACTTCCCGGCGGGGTCATGACGGCCACCCCACTGATCGTCATGACCGCCGTCGCGGCGGCCCTCGTCGCGGCCGGCCTGGCCGGATTCACCCGACGCGACATGCCCACCATCTGAGCCTGGAGGACATCATGGGAGTGACCCTTCCTACACTGACCCCGCTGCAGGAAACCCTGTGGGTGACGCTGTGCGGCCGGGCGCTCGACAGCCGCCTGCCAAGCCCCATACTCGGCGACCGCATGGCCTACGAGATCATCCACAAGACCGGCTACGACCACCGCAAACTCCGCTGGAGCGCGGCCTCGGCCATCGACGTCGCCCAGCGCGCCAAGAAACTGGACGAGATCGCGCAGCGGTTCATCGCCCGCCACCCCGACGCGATCGGCATCGACCTGGGAGCCGGCCTCGACACCCGAGCCCTCCGCATCGACCCTCCATCGACAGCGGACTGGTACGACGTCGACCTTCCCGAGGTCGTGGACGCCCGGCACCGGATCATCCCGGAGCGGCCGCACACGCACACCATCGGCGCGGACCTGACCGAGCCCGGCTGGCTGGAGGCGCTGCCCGCCGACCGTCCCGCCGTGATCGTCGCCGACGGCGTGCTGCCCTTCCTCTCCCAGGAAGAGATGATCACGCTGCTGGACCGTCTCACCAGCCATTTTCCCAGTGGGGAGATCGCGTTCAACGTCTACACCCGATTCACCGTCTGGGCCGCGAGACACTACTCCGGCAGCCGGTTCCTGGTCCCCCTCTTCAAGTCCCCCGGCTTCGACCGCCTCGACCCCGTACGGTGGAACCCGCGACTGACCCTGATCCGGCACATCCTGCTCACCCGGGAGCCCGAGGTCGACCAGTTCCCGACGGCCCTGCGCCTGTGGACCCGCCTGTCGGCGCTCAGCGCGGCCTTCTCCAGGCTGGGCACCACGGTCGCGCACTACCGTTTCTGACGATTCCGGCCGGCGACTCACGCCGGGGTCGGGCATCCCGTCTTCTAGTTGTTCGCACAGCGGGTACAGCAACACCGCGTGAGGAACATGCGAGTTCCTGCCGTGCAAGGATCTGAACGCCTGGCAACTATTCGTGGAGACGGCCGGCCCATGCAGCGCTTGCAGCCGCCAGCCCGCACGGATTCAGCCGAAGCGACGACAGTTCAAGGCACCCGTTGGAACCGTGTCGAATGCCTCCGCCATCACCTTCCGAGACCACCGGCAGGGGAAGGTGGATGGTGCCGGGCTTGTATCGGTTTGCTGGAGTCCACACACCCAGCCGTCGAGGCAGCACGCCGCCCGGGGCTAAGTGGTCATCTGCGTAAATCTCTCGGGGGTTACGCGGCTGCGTC
>NZ_JBICTR010000038.1:0-7335 GCF_043197735.1 Nonomuraea sp. NPDC049028 | reverse complement strand
GGACACCAGCACGCCTCACCAAGAAATAGTCAACTACGAAAGAGCGGGGACCTTAACCCGGCCACCAGCGGCGACACGCACCTGACCATTGACATGTCCTCAGGGGTTGAGCAGGCGCCGCTCACAGCAGAGGCGCCCCGCACGTTGGAGGTGCGGATGATCAGTGCTGTCTCGATCGTATTGCCTCCTTCCAACGAGGCGGTCCGTCGCGTTGCTCCCTTCCAACGAGGCGGGCCGTCGCGTTGCTCCCTTTCGACCAGGCGGGCCGTCGCGTTGGCCCCTTCGAACGAGGCGGTCCGTCGCGTTGCTCCCTTCGAACGAGGCGGTCCGTCGCGTTGCTCCCTTTCGACCAGGCGGGCCGTCGCGTTGGCCCCTTCGAACGAGGCGGTCCGTCGCGTTGCTCCCTTTCGACCAGGCGGTCCGTCGCGTTGGCCCCTTCGAACGAGGCGGTCCGTCGCGTTGCTCCCTTCGAACGAGGCGGTGCGTTCGGTCAGCTGCGGTCAGGCGTCGCGGCGGGTGATCGCCAGGGTTGCCGCTAGGAGGGAGATCACGACGTAGCTCACGAGGATGATGGTGGCCGAGGCGGGACCGAAGCCACCGGAGTCGGGAACGCCGGCCACTTGCCTTGTCAACGACGAGACCGTCAGGGAGCTCATCCAGTCGTTCCAAGGAGCGGGGACGAAGCGCTCCAGCCCGGTCGGGGCAAGCAGGAGGGCAACCAGCCCAATGAGCGCTCCCGGTGTCGACCGCAGAATGGTGGCCAGGCCTAACCCCATCACCGCGGCAACAGCGGAGCTGGCGCCTGTCCCCAGCACCTCGGTCAGGGCGGCCGGTTCGGAGAACGAGGCGCCGATCGGGCGCCCACCCACCACTGCCTGTGCGGTGAAGTATGTGGCGAACGCCAGCACCTGGCCCGCGACCGCGGCTACGGCGGCCACGACGACGGCCTTGGCCAGGAGGAGCATCCAAGGGCGCCGGATCGTGGTCAGTGTCAGCCTGATCATGCCGGTGCCGTACTCGCCGGAGATGGCAAGCACGCCCAGCATGCCGAAGAGTATGGGGGTGATGTCGGCGCTGAAGCTGAGCCCGGTGCCGACGGGCTCCCCGCCGAAACCGTTGGTGTCGAAGTAGTGCGAGATCGAGAAGGCGGCGAAGCCGGTGAGCGCCAGGGCCGAGAGCGTGGCGGCCAAGACATAGTAGGTGGATCGGAGCGAGCGCAGCTTGAGCCATTCCGATGCGATGACGTTGATCATTTGGTTATCTCCGTGAAGGCCTCTTCCAGCGATGCCCGACGCGGCGCCAGTTCGTGAACGGCGCAGCCGTTCGCCAGGGCGACGTCGCCGATGGTGGCCGCGGTCAAGCCGGACACCAGCAACTCCTCACCTACCTGCGAGGAGAGAGCCGAAGACGCGGCACCGACCTGCGAGGAAAGGGCCGAAGACAGAGCGGTTTCGCTTGCGGCGGGCACGCCCGTCTCGTGCGTGGGGCGCACGCCCATCTTCTGCGCGGGGCGCACGGTTGCCCCCGCGGCTTCGAGCACCCTGGCCAAGCGGTCCGCATGGGGCGATCGGACCAATACGCCCCCTTGAAAGCGCGCCAGGAGCTCCGCTGTCGTGGTGTCCTCGATCAGCTGACCGTGGCCGATGATGATGAGCCGGTCGGCGGTGAGGGACATCTCGGTCATCAGATGGCTCGACAGCAGAACGGTGCGCCCCTCGGCCGCCAGCGATCTCAGCAGCGTCCTGAGCCAACGGATGCCGTCGGGGTCGAGGCCGTTGACCGGCTCGTCGAGAATGAGCACGCCCGGGTCACCGAGCAGCGCCGCCGCGATGCCGAGGCGCTGCCGCATCCCCTGGGAGAACCCGGCGATTCGCTTGCGCGCCGCTCCGGCCAGGCCGACCTCCTCGAGAACTTGTACGACCCTGCCGCGCGCGATTCCGCCGGCATACGCCAGCGCTTGGAGGTGATCGAACGCACTGCGCCCGCCCTGCACCTCGGCGGCGTCCAGCATGGCACCCACCTGACGCATGGGGTCCTGAAGGTCGCGTTTGCAGACGCCGTTGATCAACGCCTTGCCCGTCGTGGGCGTGTGAAGGCCGAGGATCACTCGCATGGTGGTGGACTTGCCGGCTCCGTTGTGCCCGAGAAAGCCCGTGACCTGTCCGGGCTTGACGTCGAACGTCAGTCCCGAGACTGCCCGCGTGGAGCCGTACAGCTTCGTCAGATCTGCGACTTCGATCATTTTCCCACCTGTTGGATGCGTTCGGCGGGGCAGCGTGTGCCCGGAGCGGGCAGCGCGCCCGTTGTCAGATAGGTGAAAACGTGCCGCCGCAGGCAGATGTTGGCTGCCCATGACGCGTGTCCGTCGCCGTGCCACAGGACCTGCGCGGAAGGAATCTGCTCGGCGACGTGCTGCTGCCCGAGATAGTTGGTGTTGTTGTCGAGCTCCCCGATCGCGAAGAGGATCGGTGGGACGTCCTTGACGCGCAACGGATGCGGCGCCCAGGACGCGCCGCCGCCGCGCCCCCAGCACCGCCCGAGCTCGAAGCGCCCCTCGAGCCAACCGAATCTCGGCGCGATCTCACGGAGTCTGGCCTCGATGCCCTGGAACTCCTCGTACGTCGGCAGCTTCGGCATGAAGTCGTTGCACAGGGAGTCTTGGCTCACGGACGAGCCGCCCTGATCCGGCGCCAGCTTTGTCAGGAAGTCTCCGGCATCGCCGTCGAGGGCCTTACGGATTGCGGTGGCGAGCTGGGGCCAGAACGCCGGATTCATGCCTTTGACCGCGCCGGCGTACAGCTGCCCCTCATGCACCGTCCGGTCGGCCGACGCCGGCAGTGGCGCGCGGCGCACCCTGGCAACGAGCTCGTCCCACGCCTTGGCGGCGTCCGTGCCGCGCAGAGCGCAGTCGGTGCGGCGGGCGCACCAGTCGCGGAAGCGGGTGAGATGGCGCTCCTGCGTGAACGCGTAGTTGCGGATCCAGGACTCGAATTCCTGCTGGGTGTGATCGGCGGTTCCGTCGAAGTACATCCGACCGACCCGCTGCGGGAACAGCTCAAGATAGGCCTGGGCGTAGACGGTTCCGTACGAGTTGCCCGCGTAGATGAGTTTGTCCTGACCGAGTGCGGCGCGCAGCGCGTCGATGTCATGTGCCACATTCCAAGCCGTCATGCCGTACCACGCCGACTTGACCATTTTGCGGCAGCTTGCCTGATGGGCGGCGTTCTTGGCGGCGTGGGCGTACCAGTCCTGCTTCGTCCGCGCAAGGATCAGGCCGAAGATGGAGGCATCTGGCTCCGCGCAGCTCGCTCTCTTGCCGCTCTGGGGCTCGGACAGCCCGCGCGGATCGATGGCGATGACGTCGAACCGGCGCTGCAGCTCGTTGAGCAGTGCCGGTAGCTCCGGTGGGGCGTCGGGGCCGGTTTTCCGCCTGAGCACTGATGTGCTGGTGCCCGGACCCCCGAAGTTGACGATCAGTGGCCCCATGCTCGCGCCTGTCGCGGGCAGTTTAGCCACGTGCACCGAGGTCTTGGGCCCGCCCGGATCGGCCCAGTCCACGGGAACGACCAGCTCGGCGCAGCGCAAGCCGTCACCACACTCCTTCCAAACGAGGCGATACGCCCGCGCCGAGGCCAGCGCGATGCCGCCGAATGACACGGCGAGGCAGGCGGCGAGACACAGGGCGATGAGTCCGCGTCGATTCATGCGGGCCACGATGCTGCACGGCGGCGGGTGCGCGCATCGAAGCCAGGTCCGATCTTGCCTATCCGACCACGGTCGTACGGTGCAGGCCTGTGAGAGCGGAGTACGACTACGGTCTGACGGCCCGTGCTCCGATTCGCCCGCGCTCGTTCATCGATAACGTCGGGCCGTGAACCTGCTCGCCCGACGGCCCTCGCACAGGCTGCTCATTCTGGCCGACACCATTGTCGCGGTGCTGCTCGCGCTGGCGTCCACGATGAATCCGCCCGGCCTGGAAGTGAGCGCCGCGTCCGCGTTGAGCTGCTGGCTGCTCGTGATACCTGTGGCGGTGCGGCGGATCTGGCCGGAGTCCGCATACTACGGTGCGCTCCTGGCCGGCCTCCTGGTGCTCGCGCTACAGGTGAACCGGCTGATGCCGGTCATGGTGGCAGCCTTGACCGTCTACCTGGTGGCGTGCACCCGGCCCGTACGGCGTTCGGCGATCGCCCTCGTGTCAGGCCTGCTCGTCAACGGAGGCGCCCTGCTGGCCTCGGCGATGAGCGCGGCACCACGGACGGACGGCTGGCCAAACCCTGTCTTCATCGTCGGGATGGCCTGGCTCGTCCTGATGGCGAGCTGGAGTCTCGGCACGACAGCGCGCACCCGCCGCGAGTTCGCCGCGCGCGAGGCCGGGAGGCAGGCCGAGAGGGCTGTGGTCGATGAGCGCCTGCGGATCGTGCGCGAGCTGCACGACGTCGTCGCCCATTCGATGAGCGTGATCACCGTCAAGGCGGGGGTGGCGGCCAAGGTCATGGACAAGCACCCGGAGGAAGGGCGCGAGGCGTTACGGGCCATCGAGGAGATCGGGCGCAGCTCGCTCGTGGAGATGCGCCAGTTCCTCGGCGCGCTGCGCGCACCCGGCAGCACACCCGACAACGCGCCGCTGCCCGGCCTCGCCGACCTGCCGTCGCTGGCACACCGGGCAGCCGAGGCCGGCGTGCGCGTCGACCTCTCGGTGAGCGGGGCCGTGCCCGAAAGCATGGAATTATCCGTCTACCGCATCGTGCAGGAGGCGATCACCAACGTCGTCAGACACGCCGCTCCCGCCCATTGCCAGGCCAGCGTGTCGGTGGTCGATGGGATATTGAGCATCTCCGTCGTCGACGACGGGCCGGGGCAGCGACGCCTGCCGGGCGTGGTGGGCGGACACGGTCTCAGGGGAATGCGTGAACGGGCCACACTGCACGGCGGCACCTTCGAGGCCGGACCTCTGCCGGGGAGCGGGTTCGGCGTGTACGCATCATGGGAGATCCCTTGACTGCCCCAGCTCACGCCGGTCATCAGAGATCCCGACGTACAGCTCCACTGACCGCCCGGGCTCACGCCGATCACCAGAAATCCCAGCGCACAGCTCCACTGACCGCCCCGGCTCGGTGGTGTCCCATCCAGTGGTGGATCAACGATCTCGTTGTGTGTTTCCTACGTGGGCGAACAGGGCTGAGCGGATGGGAAATTACACCGCTCTGCGGGACGTCATCCCCGGCTCACGCCGGTCACCAGAGATCCCGACGTACGGCTCCGCCTCGCGTCGGGCCTTCGGGACCATATCGTGGACGGCGCCATGCCCAGGGCGGCGCCACCCCTCAGTGTGCTTGGGCTCTGGGGAGCTTCGCCACACCCGTGCAACGCAGCTCGAAGACGGCGATGTCCCGCGACAGCGGCGGATCTGTGGGGAGTGTCCCGGCGAGGGGCGGCAAGTCGGCAGTGGAGGGACCGTTCCGGCTGGTGAGAGCTGTGCCCGCCACCCGCCTTCGACCGCGCTCCCACCGTTTGCCGGCCTGTCCCGATCTGTGCGCGAGCGTCAGGGGTTGATCCGCCATGGGGTGCGCGATGTTGGACCGTGAGCGTAAGTCGGCATCTGTGGTGTTGAGTGGCATAAAGACAGAAGGCGGCGTCGACTGGGACAGTGTCCAGCGGATCAGGCCGATCCCGCTGACGGTGGGCGTGCTGTGGGAGATCTCTTGATTCGAGTGCTCGTCGCCGACGATCAGGCACTGCTGCGTGGCAGCTTCCGTTTGCTGATCGACTCGGAGGACGATCTCACTGTGGTCGGGGAAGCGGCCGACGGACAGCAGGCGGTGGCTCTTGTGCGGACGGAGTCACCCGATGTGGTGCTCATGGACGTCCGGATGCCGGAGATGGATGGCATCACCGCGACCAAGCAGATCGCCGGGGATACGCGGGTGCTCATTTTGACCACGTTCGACCTGGATGAGTACGTCTATTCGGCGCTGCGGGCAGGCGCCAGCGGATTCCTGCTCAAGGACGCGCCCCCCGACGATCTTCTGAAGGCGATCCGGGTGGTCGCGTCGGGCGAGACGCTGCTCGCGCCGAGCGTTACCACGCGATTGATCGCGGAGTTCGTCCGGCGGCCGGCCCAGCCGGTCTTCCGCGGGCTCGACAAGTTGACAGATCGGGAGCGCGAGGTGCTCACCCTCATCGCCCACGGACTGTCCAACGCCGAGCTGAGTGCCCAGCTCCAAGTGAGTCCCGGGACCGTGAGGACGCATATCAGTCGCCTGCTGGCCAAGCTGCAGGCCCGAGACCGCGCCCAACTCGTCATCGCCGCCTACGAGGCCGGCCTCGTCACGCCGCGTTAGTCCAGCGGGTGGATGCGGTGGAGTCCGGCAGATGACGTCCCGCAGAGCGGTGTAGTTTCTCAACGCGCTAAGCCCTGTGCGCCCACGTAGGAAACGAACAGCAAGATCGTTGATCCACCGCTGGGAGGAACACCACCGTCCGGATGCATTACCGCCTATCAAGTCGCCCCGTCACACCGCGTTCCCCTTACACCGCATTCCGTCACACCGCGTTAGTCCAGCGGCTGGATGCAGTGGAGTCCGGATGCGTCACCGCGTTACCGCCGAGGGGCACCAACGCCTGAGCGGGGAAGCCGCGTTACCGTCGAAGAACTACCTGCCTCGGAGTGCAGACACCGTCTTACCACCGAAGAGTCGGCAGCGCCGGAGTGCTAACACCGCACGCCCGTCGAGGAGACGCTCGCTGACGACTGGGTGTGGACATCGCGAGTTGCTGCGCTGACGCCAACAATGACGCGTCGCGTCCACTCGGGCGCCCACGATGACGGGTCGTTTCCACTCGGGCGCCGCCGCCCGTAGACTCCCCGTCGACCTGGATCTGTGTGCCGCGGCCCGGCACAGGGTCGCGGGCATTCCCCACGACATCGCTCCGCAAGCCGTTCCCCTCCCACGTTCGCTGTCGCTCCGGCAGGCCGCCTCCAGGCCACCTTGTGCAGATCGAGCTCTCAAGGCCCGGGAACGGCCCAACGCCCCAAAAGGCAAAATGGTCCCCGTGCCAAGCCGTCTCCCTCCCGTCTTCGCCATCCCACCAACAGGCCGCCTCGTGCGGACCGAGCTCTCAAGGCCCAGGAACGCAAAAGGCCCCACGCCCAAGACGTGAAACCCATCACCGCAAACGAGCCGAGCGCTCTGGCGCCCGTAAGCCCTGACCGAGCCCAGTGCGCCACAACCCTGCCGCGCCCGACCCCCCGGGAACGACCCGTACCGACCCGTAACGCAAAAGAAGGACCCCAACGCGCAAGGCGCAAGACCCAACAACGCAGAAAAGGGCCCC
>NZ_JBICTR010000037.1:3680-7707 GCF_043197735.1 Nonomuraea sp. NPDC049028 | reverse complement strand
TGACGTTGGGAGCGCTAGCTGGCCCATGGGGGCGATAGTTGGCCCATCTGGGAGCGATAGTTGGCCCCGCGCCAGGAGGGAAGGCCCTTCCACAGGTCCTGTTCTTGGCGGAATCGGTGGTACGTCTGCTTCAGGAGTGCTGTGGTTGAGTGATGACGGTACGCGACTCTCCGGAGGTGCGGTCGGAGTCCTGCGGGTTGGAGGAGCTGTTCTGCGCTCACACCTCCAGTGAGCAGTCGTGGGATTCGCTGTTGCTGGGCCCGCAGTGGCCACGCCGATGGAGTGGGACGTGGCGGACGCCGACAGGTGAGCTGGTATGCCCAGCCCGGGACCTGGCGGCGGTGCCAGTGTTGGAGTGCGTACCGGTTCGCCGGTTCTCCTGGCGAACAAACCAGCGTCACCGCCCAGGCCTGCAATTCATGGTGTCGACCGGCCGGATGCACGGGTTCGAGTCGCTGGAGGAGCAGAAGCTGCTGCTGGCGCTGGACTTCGCCGGCGCCGTGGCGGAGGTCCTGCCGCAGCCGTTTCGGCTGCGGTTTGAGGCCGACGAAGGCTTCCGCGAGCATGTCCCGGATTTCTTGGCAGTGCTGCGAGACGGATCAGCATGGCTGTTCGACGTCCGGCCCGCTTCGTTGATCCGAGATCGCGACGAGGTCGCCTTCGCCGCGGCGTGGGAGGCGGCGTGGGCGGTCGGGTGGCGGTATGCGGTGGTGGCGGGGTGGCGCCCGCACGTGCTGTCGGTGATCGACGCGTTGTCCGCGCAGCGTCGCCCGCTGCAAGACCCGCTGGGCCTGCAAGGCCAGTTGCTGGAAGCGTTGGCGGCTGGGCCGGCCGGGTTCGGGGAGCTCGTGGCCCGAACATCGCTGCCGGCGGTCGCCCGCGCGCATGCCCTGCATCTGCTCTGGCGCCGTCAGCTCGGAGTCGACCTGTCGCGTCCGCTGTCGGATCGTTCGCTGGTGTGCTCGCTGGCTGAGGGGAATGGAGCATGACGCGGCCGGCGGGGCTGCTCGAGCTGTCGCTGGGGTCGACGCTTCGGCTGGATCAGCAGGAATGGGCGGTGGCGGCGATTGAACCGCAGTTCAGCCGCGTGCTGCTGCGGCCGACGAGGGGTGAACCGCAGTGGCGCACGATCCGCTGGCTCGCGTATCACCTCGATTGCCAGCCGGTTCCTGAAGCGCCTGCGATGCCGAAGGGCGCCCACCATCTGACTACCTGGGGCGACCTGACCGAATATCAGCGGAGCGTCGTCCGGCTTCGCGCAGCTCACGTGAACGAGGTCGAGACCGGGTTCCGCAGCAGGGATCCCCATCAGCCGGCTCCTGGAGAACCTCGGCCGGCCTACGATCCGAGTCGCACCACGCTGGGGCAGCGGCGGAAAGCCAAGGCCGTAGAACTGGCCAGTCTTGATGAGCAGGAAGCGAAGCTGCTCGGACTGGATCAGATGAGTGAGCGGACGCTCAAGCGCATGGCCGCGAAGTGCGAGGAACGCGGCGCGCTCGGTTGCGCGGACGGCCGGTGGACGCGGGTCAGCCAAGGCCGTCACAGCATCACCGAGGAGATCCGGGAAGCCATCTTCGCGGCCCGCGCCGAGAGCCTGCGCCGGTCGAAGATGACCATGAAGGCCAAGAGCGTGCTGATCCACCAATATGTCGCGGAGAAGTTCGGGCCGCAGGTCGAGGTTCCTTCTTATCGGACCTTGCGTGAGGTCTGGCTGGAATGGTTCGGCCCAGGAGGAACTCGGCAGCGGTATGCGCGCTCAGCCGCGGCGGTGGACACGGGCCGCGTTTACCCCGTGGTGCATCGGCCGGGCCAGGTCGTCGCCCTGGACACCACACCGTTGCCGGTCAAGGTGCGGGAGAGGACGTTCGGCGATCCTGTGACCGCTCGACTGACTCTGGCCTTGGATCTCTACACGCATTCGGCGGTCGCGTTCCGGCTGACGCTGGTGTCGGAGACGTCGGTGGACGTGGCGATGCTGTTGCGGGACGTGATGTTGCCGCTGCCGATGCGCGAGGGCTGGGGCCCGGAGATGGAGTGGCCCTTCCCGGGCGTTCCGGCCCAGGTCGTCGCGGAGTTCGCCGGCCACAAAGTGGCCGGGCTGCCGTTCTTCGCGCCGGAGACGGTCACCACCGACCACGGTTCGCCGTTCAAAAATCACGACCTGGTGGACGCCCAACGTGTCCTGGGCTGCAACATCCTGCCCGCACGCGTTCTACGCCCAACCGACAAGCAGGCGGTCGAGCGGGCGTTCGGAGCGCTGCGATCGCTGCTGTTCGAGGAGTTGCCCGGCTACACCGGCGTGGACGTCGCCGATCGCGGAGTCGATCCGGAGGCAGACGCGGTGCTGACGCTCGCGCAGATGGAGCGCACGATCGCGCGCTGGATCGTCCAAGTCTGGCAAAACCGCAAACTGGGCGAACACGCGCCCGCGTGGGCCCCGGGGAGGAGCATTCCCCGAACACGCTGTTCGCGGCCGCGATGGAGCAAGGCGGCTTCGCGCTGCAGATCCCCAAGCCGGAGCTGTATTACCAGGTGCTGCCCGCTCACTACGTGAAGATCCCGAACCGGCGCGGGGTCAAGATCGCCGGACTCTGGTACGACGGGCCCGCTCTGGATCCCTACCGAGGCAAGCCATCCGGTCGAGGCGGACAGCACAAGAATCGCTGGGTGATCCGCGGCGATCGCAGGGATCGGCGCTCCGCATTCTTCCAAGATCCCGAATCTCCGGCGGTCTGGCACGAACTGCGCTGGAACGGCTTGCCGCCCGAAGGCGAGATTCCCGCCTTCTCCGACAAGACGGCCGAAGAATTGCTGCATCAGGCTCGCGCGCAAGGCCTGTCGCCCCACTCGGACACCGAGTTGCTGCCCGTGCTGCTGGAACTGCTGGGCGGCCTCGTCCCGGTCGACCAGTGGCACACGCAGCAGCCCAAGCAGCAGCGCACCAGCCGGGCCCGGCAAACGGCCCAGGCCGACGCCGCGCGCCAAGACCGCCAGCCGGCCCCTCGTGCTCCGGACGTCTCCGCTGAAGTCGTTCCTCTGGCCTGGCCGCAGCAGGCCCGCCAGGCGGCCGAGGAAATCGACGCTGAGCGGCGCCGCCGCCGGGAAGCCGTGGTCACCTCACCACCGCAACCACCTCCGCTCATGCATGACGCGTTGCGCCGCAAGAGCATCTTCCTCATCCCCGACGACGATGACGACGAGGCGTTTCCAGCTGAACCTGAGCACGGAGAACGCAATCCATGACGTCCGTTCGAAGAACAGACGGTCAAGGCCCGGTGCCCTTCGTGCTTCCCGGCGAGGTGCCGTTCCGGAACACCTTGGCCGGGTGGGAGCACTACCGGACCAGCCGTGCCCTCTTCATCCCGGCCCCGCAGCTCAGCCTGGCCGAGTGGCGGTTGCTGTCGCCGCGCCGGCGGATGCTGCACGACCTGCACCGCGCGGCGACGCACGCCAACCTGCCGGTGATCGCGACGCCGATGAGCGCCGCGGTGGAGAAGCTGCTGCGTGCTCGGATCGAGTCCAACGCGCTCAAGTACAAACCGACGACCAGATCCGGGATCATGGTCACCGGCGGCGGGTTCCAGGGCAAGACCGAGACGGTCTGCGAGATCTGCGCCGCCTTCCAGGACTTCTGGCTGGACGCGCACCTGCACCTGCCCAGCGCCAGGCCCGGCACCCGAGATCTGCACGCGCCGGTCGCCTACGTGCAGACGCCCGTCACGGCCAAGCCGAAGTCCACCTGCAAGGCCATTCTGAATTTCTACGGCGCCGACACCAAATACATGGATCTGCCCGAGCTGATCCGCCAGGTCGCCCAGTCCCTCAACGACCACGGCACGAAGGTACTCGTGCTGGACGACATCACCCGGCTGCGCATGCACCGCGCCGACGACCAGGACGTGCTCGATCTCATCCGCGCGTTCATGAGCATGCACGTCACCCTCATCCTCATCGGCGTCGACATCCCCGGCTCCGGCCTGCTGCAGGAAGGGCGCCATGATCCCCGCACCGGCCAGTACGTGTTCCG
>NZ_JBICTR010000037.1:1435-3581 GCF_043197735.1 Nonomuraea sp. NPDC049028 | reverse complement strand
CCGCCCTCCGCCTACGCCCAGCAGGTCAAGGTCAACGGACTGGAGCCCACCCAGACCGAACGCCGCTTCGACCTGATCGAACTCGACCGCTTCCGCTACTCCACCTCCGAGCAGATCGCCGCCTGGACCGCGCACCTGATCGGAGTCGAACAGCATCTGCGCCTCATGAACGCCACCCCAGGCATGCTCTCCGACGGCGCGATGCCCGAATACCTTTACCGGCGCACCAACGGAGTGGTCGGCTTGCTGGAACGACTTCTCGAAGACGGCTGCCGCGAAGCCATCGAAACCGGTGATGAGAAACTCACCGAAAGCCTGCTCGACAACGTTGTCCTGCGACTCCCCGGCTCCCCGGAACGCGATCCCGCCGCGGGCGAAGTTCCGGAGCTGCCCCCGCAGCCCACCCGACGGGGCAAACGATCCCGCAACACGGTCTTCGACGATCACGGACCCGCAGCCGCTGGAGAATCGAGATGATCGCCACAGCCGCATCTGTGCTCCCCCGCAGCCTAGACCCGCTGGCTCAGGAATCGCTCCCTGGTTACATCCTGCGGCTTGCCCACCGCCTCAGTCTCACACCGGCAAGAATCGCGACCCTGACCGCACTGGACCAGAGCAGCGCTTTTCCAACCATGGTCCCTTACCTCTGCTGATCCGCCTCTCCGATGAGGCGCGGACGTCCTTCTCTGCTGCGACTCGCCTCACTCTGGCTGAAGCTCACGACCTCACGCTCATCACTCTTGGCGACCGCTACCTGCTGCCTGACACCTATATCGATCGCCGCGCACACAGCAGAGTCGGCTCCGACCCATGGCTGTCCGCCCCCGCAACGCGTTACTGCCCCCTTTGCCTGGCCGGCGACGGTTCAGCGATTCAGAACGCTCATGGCGGCCCATGGTGCAAGACCTGGTATCTCTCTGTGGTGTTCGCCTGCACCCGACATCGGGTGCTGCTCGCCGATCGTTGCCCAAGCTGCCAACATCCTGTCCACTGGACGAAACCAGGGCACATTCGCACGATTCTGCCGCACATGGGCAACCGGGTGGCTCATCCTGCGCAGTGCCGCGCGGATCCCGCGGGACTTCCACCCCGCCAGGGAGTACGCGTCCCCCCGCTCTGCGGCGCCAGGCTCGACACCGCCAGCAACGTCCCCTCCGTCCTCCCAAACACCGCTCTCCTGGATCTCCAGGGCCGCCTTCTCGATCTCCTCCGCCCCGATGGCCCCGGCACCGTCCTTGCTTGTGGCCAAGCCACGAGACCCATCCGCTACTTCACCGACCTGCGTGTGATCACATTCCTCGTGACAGCCTCCTGGCCGGTGTTGCGGGACATGGCCTCATCGCCTGCGATCGCTGAAGCAATCGACCGCCACGTTGAGCAGCAGCAGCATGTCATAGGAACCCTTCGTGAGCGCTACCAGCATTCCCGGACGGATCAGCGGCAACTCGATACACCTCCACGAGACAGCCTGGCCTGCTCCGGCCTGTTGTCCATCGCCGATCACATACTCCGTCTGCCCAGCCCCGCCGAAGTCAGGGCCCAACTGCGACCACTCCTGCCTGAAAGCACAAGACAAACCCGCTACACCCCATGGGGCTATCTCATCCAGCGCCTGCGGTCCCGCTGCTCCGATGGACTGAACGATGCTTGCGATCCACTGCTCGTGAGCTTTCGCCGAGGCGAGGGCACACCCCGCGGCCGACGCCTCGCCACCCATCCGGCGACGACGCTGAGGCTGGAACACATTCCAGCGTTCCTGCCTAAACCCTGGTATGACCAGCACTTCCGCCACCTGGGCAAGATCAACCCCGCATTCTTACGACGCACCGTCATGCTCCGACTTGTCCAGATGATCTCTGGCGGTTCGCTTGGAGACGCCGCTGCGTTCCTCGGCATCGTGTCCGGCTCGCGCCACGGCAGCGTCTATGCCGCAGCCGGAACAGTTCACTCCTGGGCGAGACAGTCGCCGGACCCGCAGGCATTCAACGACTCGGTACTACGAATCCTGAAAATCATCGAGGCCGCGCCGAACAAGGTGAACTATCAGCGCCGACGTGACGCTCTCCGGCACTGGTCCCTTGACCAGGACACATGGGATTCCATCGTCGCCCAACTCCCATCCACCCCGGGCCCCGTCCAGCCAGTC
>NZ_JBICTR010000037.1:0-1338 GCF_043197735.1 Nonomuraea sp. NPDC049028 | reverse complement strand
ACTTGGGAGACCGCAAGCGCCAAACCGCTTCCGTGCTGGTCTGGACGCAAGTCACCCAAGGCGAACACCTCTTCGCCCCACGACCGATCGAGGCCGCACAGCCCTCAGGCGTCCAGAAGGCTTGGCGCCACGAAGACACCTGGTATCACTTTCAGGCCGTCCGTCCGAAGCGGCACTACGCGCACCTCAGGAGGATCCTCCTCCGCCATGCCGATCAGATGGCAGAACACATCGACGGCATGCTCGACGGCTGATCAGCTCAAGCCGATCTGATCTCTGAGCCGAAGCACGGTAGTTGTCACCGGAGGGGCTGCTTGACCTGCGCGGCCAGTTCGGGTGAGGCACGCTTGTTGTCACCGATAAGGCAGGGCACCTGTCACCTTGGCTAACATCCGCAACACCCACATAAAGATCTGCAAGTGGAGCAACCACTGAACCGAGACGATCTCCTCATGCTCCTCGACACAGCAACCGGAGCCTGCAGAGCGGCCCGCGCCGCTCTCGCCGACAACGGCCAGTTCACCATCTGGGACGGACACGCGCCAGCATCCGAACTGGCCACGACCTACAGCCGACGACTCCGCCTCACCACGAAACAAGGTGCCCAAACCCAGGCCCTTCAGCAGACGGTCGACACCCTCAACAGCCTCGATCAATCCCCGATCCGACTCGGCTCCATCACCTCAGCCGACCGAACCTGGAACTACATCCTGTTCCTCACACCGGACACCACCAAGGTCATAGCCTGCACCGGAGTTCGCCGGAGAGGATCCGAGGATGACTGACCTGACCGACATGAGCGAGCGCGAATACTTCAACCAGTTCGCCAGGCGCACCGGCATGTTCATCGGCCGCCCATCGCTGAAGGGCGTGACAGCCTTCTTGATCGGCTACGACCAAGCTGCTCGCCGACATGGCGGACCCGGGCTCGACGGCTGGCGCGAATGGCTGATGGCCCGCCATCAAGTCGGCACCAACCTCGTCTGGGAGGCCCAGATCCAACAGATCGCCCTCGGCGAGGCAGGAGTCAGACCGGACCTCACTCCGGAAGAGGAGACCCAAGTCACCGACGTCCTCTTCGACCTGCTCGACAAGTTCCTGGCCGACCAGGAACGAGCCCGCCAGAACCCGCAGACCTGAGCAGAACCGCACCCGCTGATCGGAATGCGCGCGAACCCGCGACCCACCCGCGGACCTGGCCGATCCGATCGCACAGTCACAGGTGGCATCAAGCCTGCCTATGTGATGACTACCGTGCTTCGGCTCAATCTCGCTCCCAGCGCCTCGACAGCCGGGCCATCTACCGCTCCCATGGGCCAACTAACGCCCCCAATGTCA
>NZ_JBICTR010000036.1:0-8096 GCF_043197735.1 Nonomuraea sp. NPDC049028 | reverse complement strand
TCGGGGGTTGAGGAACATCGGAACGAAAACCGGCGCTAAGCCTCCCGTGCACCTGAGAGCGCTTTGACCTGGACTTCTTCGAGGGCGGAGCCTTCAGCAGTCGTGCTGATCATTGACTGTGTGGAGGTCCGGGGTGCCGGTCGAGTTTCTGACGGATGCACAAGCCGCCGCGTACGCGGCGTATGACGGGACGCCGTCCCGTACGGAGTTGGAGCGGTTCTTCTTCCTGGACGACGCGGACCGGGAGCTGATCGAGGGCAAGCGGCGGTCCCACAACCGGCTGGGCTTCGCGGCCCAGCTCACGACCGCGCGTTACCTCGGGGTGTTCCTGGACGACCCGACCGAAATGCCGGCCGAAGTTGTCGACTACCTTGCCGAGCAGCTCGGCATCGCGGACGCGTCGGCACTGAAGGCGTACGGGGAACGGGAGAACACCCGGCTGGCCCACGTCCGTGAGCTGCGGAAGCTCCTGGAGTACACGGAGTTCGCCGAGGCGGAAGCCGAGTTGCGGGTGTGGGTGGACGCGCGGGCGTGGACAACCGGGGAGGGCCCGAAGGCGTTGTTCGACGCGGCGGTGGGGTGGCTGCGTGAGCGGCGGGTGCTGCTGCCCGGTGTGACGACGCTCGCCCGGCTGGTGGCTTCGGTGCGGGAGGCGGCGAACCAGCGGCTGTGGGACAGCCTCTGCGGGCTGCTGAGCGCCGGTCAGCGGGCGGTGCTCGACTCCCTGCTGACCGTGCCGCCCGGTGCGCGGGTGTCGGAGCTGGACCGGCTGCGGCGCGGCCCGGTGCGGATCTCCGGGCCCCAGATGAAGTGGGCGCTTGAGCGGGCGGCGGAGATCGACGCGTTCGGGATGGGTGAGCTGGACGTGTCCGGGATACCGCCGCGGCGGCTGGCGGAGCTGTCGCGGTACGGCGTGGACGGCAAGGCGTCCTTGCTGCGACGTCACGGCGACTCGCGGCGCCTGGCCACGCTGCTGGCCACCGCGGTCTACCTGACGAGCAGGGCGGTCGACGACGCGCTGGATCTGCTGGAGGTGCTGATCGCGACGAAGCTGCTCGCGCGGGCGGAGCGGGAGACGGCAAAGCAGAAGCTGAAGACGCTGCCGAGGATGGAGCGGGCCGGGATCAGGCTGGCGACCGCGTTCCGGGTCGTGTTCGACACCACGAGCGAGCAGGTCGACACCGAGTCCGGGGAGATTAGTCCGCCGGAGGTGGCGACGCTGACGGCGATGTGGGAGCGGATCGAGGAGGTGGTGCCGCGCGAGGAGCTGGCCGCCGCGATCGCCGCGCTGTTCGAGCTGGCGCCGCCGATCGACTCGGACGCGGACGAGGCCTGGCGCACCATGCTGGTCACCCGGTTCCCCACCGTACGGCCGTTCCTGGCGCTCCTGGTCCAGGTCGTCGACTTCGGCGCGACCCCGGAGGGCCTGCCGGTCCTAAAGGCATTGAAGTCCCTGCCCGACCTGATGGGGCGCAAGAAGGTCGGACCCGACGAGATCGACACGTCGCTGCTGGTCGGCTCGTGGCGGCGCCTCGTGCTGGCGGCGCCGCACCTGGAGGCGGGCACTGTGGACTGGAAGGCGTACGTGTTCTGCGTGCTGGAATCCTTCCACCGGCTGCTGCGCCGGCGGGAGGTGTTCGCCAAGAACTTCTCGAAGTGGGGCGACCCGCGGGCGAAGCTGCTGGACGGCGAGGCGTGGGAGCAGGTCCGCCCGACCGTGCTGGCCTCTTTGAACCTGCCCGGCGAGGCGGGTGAGCACCTGGCGGCGCGGGCCGCGCTGCTGGACGGCACGTACCGGGAGGTCGCCGGGCGGGTGCCGGCGACCTCCCAGATCGTGTTCGGCGACGACGGCCGCCTCCATTTCGCCGCCCTGGAGCCGGAGCCCGAACCCGCCTCCCTGATCGACCTGCGGAAGGCGGTGGAGGCGATGATGCCCCGCGTCGACCTGCCGGAGGTCCTGCTGGAGGTGTTCTCGTGGACTGGCGCCGACCAGGCGTTCACCTCGATCACCGGCGGCGAGGCCAGGCCGAAGGACCTGCACGTGACGGTCGCCGCGCTGCTGGTCGCGCACGGCTGCAACGTCGGCTACACGCCAGTCATCGGCGGGATCGACGAGCTGAAGTACGGCAGGTTGTCCCACGTTGACCAGACGTATCTGCGACTGGCCACCTACCGGGCCGCGAACGCCACCCTCATCGAGCACCAGGCGTCCATCGGCCTCGCGCAGGTGTGGGGCGGCGGGCTGGTCGCCTCGGTCGACGGCATGCGGTTCGTCGTCCCCGTCCCCTCCGTCTACGCCCGGCCGAACCCGAAGTACTTCGGGCGCCGGGGCGGCGCGACGTGGCTAAACATGATCAATGACCAGGCGGCGGGGCTCGGCGGGAAGGTGGTGGCTGGCACCCCGCGCGACTCCCTGTACGTGCTCGATGTCCTCTACGACCGGGACGGCGGCAAGCGCCCGGAGACGATCGTCACGGACACCGCCTCGTACTCCGACATCGTCTTCGGACTCCTCACCCTGGCCGGGTTCGCGTACGCGCCGCAGCTCGCGGACCTGCCGGACCAGAAGATGTGGCGCATCGACCGCACCGCCGACTACGGCGCCTTCCAGGAAGCGGCCCGCGGCCGGGTCGACCTCACTCGGATCGAACGCCAGTGGCAGGACATCCTGCGCATCATCGGCTCCATCCACACCGGCGCCGTGCGCGCGTACGACGTGATCCGGATGCTGTCGCGGGACGGGCGGCCGACCCCGCTGGGAGACGCGATCGCGCACTATGGGCGGATCGCCAAGAGCCTGCACATCCTGCGCCTGGCCGACGAGCCCGGCTATCGCCGCCAGATCAAGGCGCAGGCCAACCTCCAGGAGGGCCGCCACTCCCTCGCCCGGACGATCTTCCACGGCCGTTCCGGGCAGCTCTACCAGCGCTACCAGGACGGCATGGAGGACCAGATCGGCGCGCTGGGCCTGGTCCTGAACGCCGTCGTCCTCTTCAACACCCGGTACATGGACGCCGCTGTGAACCAACTGCGCACGGACGGGTTCGACGTGCGCGACGAGGACGTCGCCCGCCTTTCCCCGTTCGTGCGGCAGCACATCAACATGCTCGGCCGGTACTCGTTCGAGCTGCCCGTGCTGCCCGGCGGGATGCGCCCGCTGCGTGACAAGGACGCCACCGACGACGAGTGACGTCGCACGATGGCTCGTCGTGGTCTCCTCCATCTTGACCGAGGCGTCTGCGCTGCCCAGGCCCCGGAGAGGGGTACGGGAGCCGACACACCGGCCGGAGCTGTTACGGCTTCGCGGATCCGCTCGGCGGCCCGGCGGGCCCGGTACGCCTTCTGTCGGCAGGCGGGCCGGTCGTAGACGGCGTCCCGGCGGTGACCGTGGTCCAGGGCGAACCGGTCCGGCTTCTCGTCGTTGGTCAGGTTCCCGGTCATCGGGGTGAGCGCCCGACGGCGAGCCGACCCGGTGCGTGGGCGCGGGGCCGGCTCCTGGTATCAGTACGGCGTGACCTTGCCTGCTGGCTGATCACTTCGCCTGGGAGAGCGAGACCGCGTCGGGGCCGGCGGGGAATCGCAGCTGGCCGGTCGTGTCGTGCACGGCTCGCCACACTGTCTCGGCGACGTCGCTCTCCTTGGTGAACAGGTCCTGGCCCGTGAAGTCGCCCATGGCCTTCTTCGCCCATGGTGCGTAGGGCGCCGGGACCAGCTCGTCCAGCGAGGCGCCCTTCGTCGCGTTGGCCGCGAAGTTCGTCGTCAGGCAGGCGCCCGGCTCGACCGTCTTGGCCTGCACACCGAAGGGCGCGAGCTCGAGCGCGAGGGATGCGGTGAATCCCTCGATGGCCATCTTGCTTGCCTTGTAGACGGCCGAGAGCGGCATGTGGCCCAGCACCACGCTGGAGGTCACGTTGACCACCACGCCGGAGCCGCGCTCGCGAAACTGGGGCAGCACCGCCTGCGTCGTCGCCATCACGCCGAACGTGTTGGTTTCGAAGACTTCCCGCACTCGGGCCATGGGGGTGCCCTCGAACACGCTGATCGACGGGACGCCCGCGTTGTTGACCAGGACGTCGATGGGCCCGGCCGCCTCGAACGCGGCGGTGATGGTCTGGGGCTTGGTCACGTCGAGCTCGACGACGCGCAGCCGGTCCGACTCGGGCAGGACGCCCGCACGCGTAGTGCGCATCGTGGCGATGACGTTCCACCCCTGCGAGTGGAAGTACAGGGCGGTCTCCCGTCCGTATCCGGATGAGGCACCAGTGATCAGAACTGTCTTCATGCGGTGATCCTTGCGATGTAGTGGGACCCGCGAATAGACAGGCATTTTCCTGCCCCGCGGAAGAACTGGTGATCCCATTGAATCGCTCTGACCTGCTGGAATAGTAGAACTATCGTCGCTTCGTCTTGCACGATCCTCCCTCATAATCCGGCCGCTCAAGGTAGGACGCCTGCGGTGCTTCGCAGGCGGGCCGCGTCCCGGCTCGGGGGTGCGCCGAACTGGCGGCGGTACTCGCGGCTGAACTGCGACGGGTTGTCGTAGCCGACGCGGTGGCCGACTCCGGTGACGTCGCCCGGGTGGGTGGCGAGTAGCAGCCGGGCCTCCTGGAGCCGGATCTGTTTCTGGAACTGGATGGGGCTCATCGCGGTCACCGCCTGGAAGTTGCGGTAGAACGCGGAGACGCTCATCCCGGACAGCCGTGCCACGTCCTCGACCCGGAAGGGCTCGGCGTAGTGCTCGCGGATCCAGCGCACGGCCCGGGCGACATGGCTGAGGCCGCTGTCGGCGAGGCCGAGCTGGCGCACCGTCGCGCCCTGCTCGCCGGTGATCAGGCGCCACAGGATCTCGCGTTTGACCAGCGGGGCCAGTACGGCGCGGTCGCTGGGCTCGTCGAGCAGGCGCAGCAGCCGGACTACCGCGTCGAGCAGCGCGGGCGGGGCGTCGCTGACGGCGATCCCCGACGGAGTGCCTCCAGCGGGGCGGGGGGTGTCGCCGGGACCGGCTTGCAGCAGCAGTTCGGCGACGGCGGACGGTTCCAGCGTGAGGCCGAAGCCGAGGGCCGGCTGCTCGGGGGCGGCCTGGGTGAACTGTCCGGTGACGGGCAGGTCGACGGATGCGACCAGGTACTGCCCGGCGCCGTACGCGTAGACCCGGTCGCCCAGCGCGAGGCGTTTGGCGCCCTGGGCGATGACTGCGAGCACCGTGCCGGACATCGAGGGCGCGGGCGGATCCGGCCGGTCGACCTTGGAGATGAGGACGCCGTCGATGGCGGTGGTCCAGTCGGGCCGGGCATGCCGGGCCAGCAGGGTGCGGAGCTCTTCGAGGTGCATGCGTCCATTGCAGCACTGTCTGTGCTGCAATTCCCGTGCTCGCGAGGATCGTGCAAGTACCAGCGAGCATCGTTCTAACGTTTTCGCAGGTCATGGCGATTGAATGGAATCACCTCACTCCATCAACGTAGAAGAAGGCCTCCATGATTGCCACGTACGGCTTCAACGCCACCCTGACCGCCAGGCCCGGAATGGGCGACCGGCTCGTCGACCTGCTGCTGACCGGCCTGCACGAGGGCAGCCCCGGCGCGAGCGAGTACTGCGTCGTCTACCTCGTCTCCCGTTCCGCGTCCGCCCCCGACGTCGTCCACGTCACCGAGGGCTGGACCAGCGAGGAGGACCACCACCGGATCTTCGCCGGCGAGGCCGCCCAGGCCATCGTGGCGCAGATCGGCGGACTGCTGGCCAAGGAGTCCGAGTACACCGACTACGTGCCGGTCCGCGGCAAGGCCGCCTTCTGACCCGCCGAACACACCACACCCCAGCCCGTGCCGCCGCGGTGCCCGCTGAGGCGCCCCCTCCTCGCCCGACCGTCCCGCCACCACCCACGAAAGGCAACGACCATGACTACGGCACGACCCGCCCTCGACCCCGAACTGCATGAACTCTTGGCCGACATGCCGCTGATGTCCCAGCTCAGCCCGGAAGTGCTGGCGCAGGTGCGCCCCTTCTCCTCGCTGCCCGTCGATCCGCTCCTCGAAGGTCGCGCGATCGACCGGCGCGAGGTCACCGCTGCGAGTGCGGACGGCACCACGATCCCCTTGTCCGTCTTCAGTCCCGCGAACACCGATCGCACCACCGCCGCACCCTGCGTCTACTGGATGCACGGCGGCGGGATGGTCATGGGCGACCGCTTCTCACAGATCGACATCCCGCTGGAGTGGCTCGACGAGTTCGGCGCCGTCGTGGTCTCCGTCGGCTACCGGCTCGCGCCCGAGGCCACCGGCATCATCCCGGTCGACGACTGCTACCAGGGACTGCTCTGGATCGCCGACCACGCCGAAGAACTGGGCATCGACCCCGACCGGATCATCGTCGCAGGCGCCAGCGCGGGCGGCGGCCTCGCCGCCGGCGTCACCCTGCTGGCCCGCGATCGCGACACCCCGACGATCGCCGCCCAAGTCCTGATCGGCCCCATGCTCGACCACCGCAACACCACCACCTCCAGCCTCCAGTACTCGAACGGGCCCGGCGTCTGGAGCCGGGAGATGAACGGATTCGGATGGCGCTGCCTCCTCGGCGACCTCACCGACGACGAGGTACCCGCATACGTCTCACCCGCCTTGGCCGACGACCTCGCGGGCCTGCCGACCACCTACATCGACGCCGGCTCCGCCGAAGTCTTCCGCGACGAGGCCACCGACTACGCCACCCGCATCTGGGCTGCCGGCGGCCAGGCCGAACTCCACGTCTGGGCAGGCGGCTTCCACGGATTCGACGCCCTGTCCCCTCAGGCACACATCTCGGCCACAGCCCGCCGAACCCGCACCGACTGGCTCGCCCGGCTCCTGCCCACGAACCCCGCCGCATAGGTGAAGTCGACGAGTTTCGGTCGTACGCTTCAGCCTTGGCTAAGACCTCAGCGTCTGCTGTCTCCGGGCGCGAGCAGGCTGGTGACCTCGGCGATCGCCTCCGCCGAGAGGTGGAAGTAGCGCCGTACGTTCTCCGGCTTCTTGTGCCGGGACTTCGCCATCAGCATGGGCAGGCTGGCCCCGGCCTCGCCGAGGTGGGTGAGACCAGAATGGCGGTATTCGTGCAGGTCCCAGCCTGTGCCCGGCACCCCGCCGACTGCGGTGTGGGCGTCGAGCAGGGCGCGGGCCTGGCCGTACGACAGCCGGACCAGCCCGGTGTCCGGGCACACGTCACGCGGCGCGATGACCTTGCTGGGACCCGGCTTGCGGTGGGTGACGAACACCGGCCCGCGTGTGCGGCCCTTGATCAGCCGGGGCAGCAGGCGGGCGGTGCCGGCGTCCCAGTACACGGGCTCCATGACGTAGTCCTCGCGCGGGGCACCGCGGCGGCGGGTACGCGGCTTCGAGCCCTTGGCCTTCACCGGGGCCCTGCGGGCGGCAAGGTCCAGCTCCTCGATGTTGACGCCGAGGATCTCCTCCGCCCGCGCGACGGTCTCGTACAGCATCCGCCACAGCGTCTTCTCCCGCAGGTGGACCTCGCGCCGGGCGATCAGCCGGTCCACGGCCATCTTCGAGTGGGCCGGGGTCTCCGAGTCCGGCGGGGGCATCCGCTTCACCCAGGCCGGGACAGCCGGGCCGTCGTATCCGCGCTCGACACACCAGCCTAGCCACGACAGCACCGCCGCCCGCCGGGCGTTCCACGTGTTGACCGCGGCCTCGCCCCACAGTTGTTCGAGGGCGCCGCCGATCTCGTCGTCCGCGACGGTGGCGAGCGGGCGGGCATCACCGAGGTGCTCGGCGGTCTTGCCGACGCCAATTCCGTACGACCGGAGCGTGTTCGCGTTGTCGAGCGAGTCGAGGAACACGTCGGCCGCCGCGCGGACGGTCAACGCCTTTCCGACGGGCAGTCGTACGACGGCGGGCACCGCTTCCCCCCTTGCCACAGATAACGGGGCCGCTTCGTACACAGCCCCGAGAACGTCGCCGCAGGTCGCGATCAGCGATGCCGCAGATAATAGAGCGTTATCTGCGGAAGACTTCAGACGGGTCCCGCCGCCGACCATCCGTCAGCCGCCCACCAGGGCCGATCGAGGCTTAGCGCCGGTTTTCGTTCCGATGTTCCTCAACCCCCTG
>NZ_JBICTR010000035.1:5711-19364 GCF_043197735.1 Nonomuraea sp. NPDC049028 | reverse complement strand
AGCCGCGCCCGTAGGCCGAACGGTGAATCGCCGACCCGCAGAACTCATCCAACCGCAACGATGAAAGGGGCATCAGCTCGCGTAACGCACTCTCACTCTTGGCGGATGATCGGGTGTAGACCAGCGCCCAGCCGGACATGATCAACGCGCCAAGCACCCCGCCGAGGCTGATCCAATCGCTGATCTCCATGCAGGCACGGTAGCGGGGCAAACGCGGTGCGGCACCGCGAATCGGCCGGTGCTGTGCCAACAATGGGGTGCCGGGGGCGGCGTCTCAGGCTCGGGACGGGATGCGCGGATCAGCTGAACGGCAGCCTGGCCATCCCGTGTGGAAACGCGGCCGATGCTGCTACGACACACCACATGGGCCGATGAAGCCCGGTGTGACCTTTCTAGGCAGGCATGGGCCGCGGGCCGACCTCGGGCGCTACCAGGCGCGCGCGAACTGGGCGGCTGCGGCAACATGCGGCGCGTCATCGTTGTCCTGCCACGGACCTGCCGCGAACGCGGGGGCCGTCGGCGCCGGCTGCTGCCCACCGACCACGTTGTGACTCCTACCGCCCGTGCGACCAGATGTTCGAGGTCCTCGCCCGGCATGAGCGTGACGGAATCGAGCAGCACCGTCAGGGCCTGGCGCTGCTGCTCGACGGAGACGGTGACCGACGTGCCGGACGGCGGAGCCGCGCTGCACGCCCCGTCCAGGAGACGCAGCGCGACGAGCGCGGACGAGCCACTGCGTGAGGGCCGCATATCCGAGGGATTCCCTGCTCGCACCGTAATGCATGCGACGTACGCGGTATCGGCATGGCGCCGCGGGTTTACCTGGCGACCAACTCCCCCATACTGTGATCAACTCCACGAGGAGTCGAACAATTGACCAAGCACGATGGCTTATCGCAGTTCGCCGCCGACCATGCGGAGTGGTTCGCCCGATCGGCCTACCTCCTGACAGGAGACCCGGAACGCGCCAGGGACCTGGCCATCCATGCCCTGGTGACGACGGGCCGCCGCTGGTCCGTGCACCGGTGGAACAGACCGGTCGAGGCAGTGCTCAGCACGCTCTACCGGGCATACCTCGTCGGCCCCGCGGAGCCGCCCGCGGGCTTCCCGCTGGCCGGGATGTCCCCGCTCGGGCGGGTGGCCGTGGTCGCCCAGTTCCATGACGGCCTGGACCCGCACCGCGCCGCCCAGTTGGTCGGCACCTGGATGCCCGGCGCGCTCCAGGAGGAGACGGAACGCGTCCGAGCCACCCACCCGCACCTCCTCGACCTCGGCGAGGAAGCCGCCACGGAGCCCCGGCCTCATGAGGCCATCGAAGCGCCCAGGGACAGCCCATGGGCGGCACCCTGGCAGGCCGACGACCTCGTGGCGCCCCCGAGCCCCTGGACGGCCCCGCTCTCACCGGCTCCGCTCGCTCCATCGCCCGCCCTGGTACGGCTGGCGGCCGAGTTGCCCGTCGCGGTGCCCATGGACGTTGCCCAGACTGCGCCCCGCCTGGTCCTCAGGCGGCGCCTCGTGATGCGGAGCGTATTCACCACCCTGGGCTTCGCGGGCGCCGGCGCGTTCGTGGCGCTCGCCATAGTCGCGCTGAGCGCCCTGGCGAACAGCGCGGAAAGGGCCGCCCAGCGGGCCGACGCCCCGATCTCCGAGCCCGACCTCACACCCACAGAGCTCGCCGCCCGACGCGCTCGCCGATCTCATGCTCAACCCCGCGCACCACTCCTACCTGCAGGCGTTCAACGGGCGCGGGCAGGGCGAGCTGGCCTTCGGCGCACCAGGCCTGACGATTTCCGGCGGGGGACGCTCGACGCCGTGCGCGTACGGCGCGATCGCCGGGATCTGCATCGGTTCCGGCAACGACCCAGGTCATCCCGAGCGGCTGCTGCTGATCCCGAGGAGGGTGCGCGGCGGGCAGCCCGACGCAAAACCGGTCGAATCCTGGCTACTGCGCTCGGACTACGACGGCGACACCGACTGCCTCGGCAACGGCATCGCCTGCGCGAACAAGTGGGTGCTCGGCTCCTATGCGCCCGCCGCGTCCTGCCGCCGGGCCTTCGACAGCCGCGGCGACCACGTGACCGCACTGCTCTTCAACCGGTCGTGCATGGACGAGACCTGGCCGGATCTTTTTCCTCTGACCTTGGAAGATAAGGATGACACTTATGTTTCGTTTGAGCAATGACGGTTGTCAGATATCGGTGAGGTTGATGGTGGGCGGGTGGTGTGGAGGCATGCTTGAGATCTCGATTCGCTCGGCTGGTGGGCGTCGTCTGGCGCGCCGAGCACGCGCGCGGGCATGGCCGGATCGCCCCCGGGCGCACGCCCGGGGGATGCGGCGAGCCCGGCGAGGGGCTCGGCTGTGCAGGCTGGTCGGCCAAACGCGCGGCTCTTTCGGTTGGCCTCTAATGTGATCTTCGACATGATCGTGACGTACATCACATGCGCGTTTTTCTTAAGGAAAAGCACCTTCCGTGACATGCCGGTTGACCAGTGCACATAGCACGTGTGCTTGACGAGTCCTGACTGTGAGCGTCGGGTAAGTGACGCTCCCGTCGTTGACCGATCTTGGTTTGTCGATCACATTCCCAGTGATCGTCTTTATGTCTGTTTTAGGTGCGTGACGGCCTCATTGCCCGAGGTCTGCGTCAGCGTGCCCTGAAGGGATGCGGGATGCGGAGTCGACGTCTGCCGGTATGGTTCGTGGCGCTGATTGTGGGGCTTTCGGCGCTGGTGTTGATCTCGAGTGTCGGGGTGCCGGATCGGCTGGTGGAGCAGGCGGCGGCAGCGGCGCCGGATCCGGAGCAGTCGGTGGATGGCCGGCCCGTGGCGGCGAAGAAGGCGGCCAAGGGCGCGGAGGAGTCCGTGCCGAAGGTGGAGCGGCGTAAGCCGGTATGGCCGAAGGCGGGAACGGCCGAGGTCGAGGTGCCGCCGCTCGGCAAGGTGGCCGAGGCCGGGACGTTGCCAGTCAAGGTCAGCCAGATCAAGGGCGGCGGGCTGGACAAGGTCAAGGTGGAGACCTTGTCGCCGGAGGCTGCTCAGGCGTTGGGCGGGGTGGGGATCGCCGCTCGCGTGGTGCGGGCCGATGATGCGGCGGCGCCGGGCAAGGTGCGGACGGAGTTCTCTTACGCGGGGTTCCGGGACGCCTTCGGCGGGGACTTCGTCAGCCGGTTGCGGCTGGTGCGGGTGCCGGCCTGTGCTGTGGAGGAGCCGCGACCGAAGACGTGCATGGTTCGCCCCGTGGTGGTGCCGTCCACGAACAATGCGAAGGCCGGGACGCTGACCGCGGAGGTCGAGGCCACGCCGGCCGGCGCGAGTGCGGCGGCGGTCAAGCCGACAACTCCGGGCAAGGACCGTAAGGCGTGGGCGGCTCAGGTGGCGCGCGATCGGCTGGCGGCGCAACTCCAGGCGGGGTCGGTGTATCTGCTGTCGGTCGGCATGACCGGGCCGAACGGTAACTGGGGCGCGACCGATCTGAAGCCGTCGGGGACGTGGCAGGCGGGTACGTCGGGTGGCGGGTTCGACTATGACGTGCCGTTGCCGGAGCCGCCATCGGTGGCGGGGAACGGGCCGGATCTGTCGCTGCAGTACGACGCGTCGTCGGTGGACGGGCAGGGCCAGTGGTCCAACAACCAGTCCGGCGTGGTGGGGGCGGGCTGGGACCTGAGCTCCGGGTTCATCGAGCGCCGTTACCGGCGCTGTTATGTCGACAACTTCTACGACGACAACACCGCGGAGCTCATCTGGACCGCCGAGGAGAAGGGGATCGGCGGGGAGGCGTTGTGCTGGGAGTCGCCGGATCAGACCGACGAGGATGCCTCCACGAACGACAATTCGCAGTCGGAGTTGGTGCTGTCGGCGGGGGGCCGGTCGGCGCAGATCGTCAAGGACCGTACAGCGGGCGGGTGGAAGACGGTTCCGGACTTCGGCTGGAAGATCGAGCAGGTCGCCGGGGGAGCCGACGCCCAGCCGTACTGGAAGATCACCAACCAGGAGGGGCAGGTCTGGCGGTTCGGCTACACCAAGGACGCCCAGTGGCAGGTGCCGTACATCGGCAACGACTCGGGCGAGCCGTGCTACGACCGCTACCTGAACAACGACATTCCGCCGACCTGCACCGGTGTGTGGCGGTGGAACCTCGATCAGGAGATCGACCGCAACGAGAACGTGATCGACTACTCCTACAACCGGGAGAGCAACTACTTCTGCCTGCCCTCGTGCGCGCACGAGCTGTATCGGGTGCTGCCCTACGACCGGGGCGGGTCACTGGCCAGGGTGCAGTGGGGCCACAACACTCAGGTGTCGGGGAGCGTGCCGACCGCGCGGACCACCTTCACCACCGCCGACCGGGGCGGCGTCGACGTGCCGACCGACCTGCAGTGTGCGCAGGCCGCTGGCTGCGCCAACAGCGCGCTCGCGTTCTACTCCACCCGCAAGCTGACCACCGTGCAGACCGAGTCGCTGAACCCCACCTCGGGCGGCTGGGACCCGGTGGACCGGCTGGATCTGACGCAGACGTGGATCTACCAGCGCACCGACTTCGGGCCGGCCGATGACCCAGTGCTGTGGCTGGACAAGGTACAGCAGACCGGCCAGGCCGCCAGCCCGTCGATCACGCTGCCCTCGCTGGACTTCGACGCGGTGATGCTGGCCGGCAAGATGGACTACGACTCCATGTCGGACTGGACCGACCTGCTGTCATGGCGGATGGTGCCGCGCATCGCCTCCATCGCCAACGGGATGGGCGGCCGCACCGAGGTCACCTACGGCCAAGCCGACCCGTGCGGCGGCGGCAAGGGCCGCGACGGCTCCAACTACTTCACCGACAAGACCGGCGATTGCTACGACGTCGACATGGGCAGCGATCCTGACTCCGGTTATGAGAGCTGGTCGCGCTTCTTCAAGCAGCTCGCAGTCAAGGTCGTCGAACGCGACATGGTCGGCGCTTCGCCCGACATGGTGCATACCTACGAGTTCATCGGCAGCCCGCTCTGGGCCAAGCCGATCCAGTTCGCCGAGCCGGACCAGGCGCCACCGAGCTCGGACTGGCGCGGCTACAGCCAGGTCCGCACCATCGACGGCTCCGGCACCGACCCATCGGCCTACACCGTCACCACCCGCAACTTCCTGCGCGGTACCGGCCAGACCGTCACCGACTTCGACGGCGGCACCGTGGTGGACAAGCCGATCCTGCAGGGCAACGTGCTGCAGGAGCAGTCGTGGAAGATGACCACGCTCAGTCCCCGCGCCTACACCGAGGTCGACTCGACACGGTGGGAGTACACGATCCAGACCACCGGCAACGGGCCCGGCACCATGGATCCCGCGCTGGTGTTACAGACCCGCAAACGAGCGCGGGAGAAGATCACCGGCGGAACCTGGCGCTACACCGACTCCAAGACCGCCTACAACGCCGACGGCCTGCCGATCAAGGCCAACGACTACGGCCAAGACGGCGTCACCACCGACAACTCCTGCACCACCACCAGCTATGCCCGCAACGCCGATACCGGCCAGTGGCTGGTCAACTTCCCCTCCGTCGTGGAGGAGCGTTCAGGTGACGACTGCACGGCGGGCGCGCTGATCGGTAAGACGATCAACCTGTACGACCTGGGCACCGACCCGGCCACCAACAAGCCCAGCGACGGCAACCTCACCGAGGTCCGCTCCTACGCAGGCGCCTCCACCATCTCCACCACCAAGGCCACCTTCGACGAGTACGGCCGGCAGCTGACCAGCGTCGACCCGCTCAACAAGACCACCTCCACCGCCTACAACCCTCCCGTCGGCTGGCCCAGCACCGGCATCACCACCACCAACCCGCTCGGCCACACCGTCACCGCCCGGCTCTCGCACCGCCTGGGCGACGCGGTCTCGGTCACCGACGCCAACGGCAAGACCACCGAGATCGACTATGACGCGCTTGGCCGTACCACAGCATTGTGGAAGCCGGGCCAGCCGCGCAGCGGCGGCACCCCGAGCGCGACGGTGGCCTACGACATCGCATGGGACGGTTGGCTGGGTCAGCCGACCGCGCCGATCAAGACGACCGTCAAGCAACTGCTGACCGGCACGAAGTACACCAGTGCCATCAGCTACGAGGACGGTTTGGGCCGGGCTCGCGAGGCGCAGACCGCCTCGCCGTCCGGTGGCCGTATCGTCACCGCCACCACATACGATGCGCGCGGCCTGACCGCCACGGTCTCCGAGCCGGTGCACAACACCGGCCAGCCGGGCAGCGGGCTGCTCAACCCCGCGCTGACCAGCCTGCCGCAGTGGACCAAGACCGTCTATGACGATCAGGAACGCCCGGTCGCCTCGATCGCCTACCACCTGGACGCCGAGCTGCGCCGCACCAGCACCGCCTACCCCGGCCTGGACCGTACCGAGGTGACACCTCCGGTCGGCGGCAAGACCGCGACCGTCACCGACGTCTTCGACCGCGCGGTGAAGGTCGAGGAATGGGCCGATGCCAGCACCCACCAGGACAGCAGCTACGGCTACGACCTGCACGACAACCTCACCTCGATGACGGACGCCAACGGCAACGTCCGCACCTTCACCTTCGACTGGCTGGGCCGTCGCACCGCTGCCACCGACCCGGACGCGGGCTCCTCCAGCTACGGCTACGACCTGGCCGGCCGGCTGACCTTCAGCATCAACGGCAAGAACCAGAAGGTCTCCAACAGCTACGACGACCTCGGCCGGCGCACCGTCCAATGGGCGGGGGAGGTGTCCACCGGCACCAAGCTCGCCGAGTGGAGCTACGACACCGTCGCCAAGGGCCAGCCCGGCGCCGCCACCCGCTACTCCGGTGGACAGCCCTACACGCAGAGCGTCACGTCGTATGACAGTGACTACCGGCCTACCGCCACCAAGCTCACCATCCCGGCCAGTGAAGGCAACCTCGGACGCGACTACGCCTTCACCTCTACCTACGACGCCGCCGGGAATCTACGTGAGCAGGGGCTGCCTGAGGCCGGTGGCTTGGGCGCGGAGAAGCTCACCTTCGCCTATACCGACCTCGGCTTCGCTCAGGGTCTGGCCTCCGACCTGGCCGGTGGGTTCACCTACGTCAAGGACACCACTTTCACCCCCACCGGCAAACTCGCCACCCGCTCGCTGGGCGCCGCCGGTCAGGTCAAGCGCACCCTCGAACGCGACACCACCACCGACTGGCTCTCCCGCGTCTCCACCCAGACCAAGGCCGACACCAGCACCCCCGACACCATCCAGGACGACCGCTACAGCTACGACGTCGCGGGCACCATCACTCGCGTCCTGGACGCCGCCTCGGCCATTCCTGGCAGTACCGACGGCCAGGCCGAGTGCTTCACCTACGACGGTCTGCTCCGGTTGAAGACCGCTTTCACGACTACCGCGAGTTCGTGTACCGGCACCGGCGACGCCAAGGGCATCGACCCCTACAGCCAGGCCTACGCCTACGACAAGGTCGGCAACATCACCAGCCTGACCGACAACGGCCAGACCGCCACCTACACCTACCCTGCCCCTGGCTCCACCGCCGTCCGGCCCAACGCCGTCACCGCCATCACCCGCCCCGCAGGCACCGACACCTACGCCTACGACGCGGCCGGTCAGTTATCGGCGCGCACCGTCGGCGGCAAGCAGGGCACCTTCGACTTCGACCAACTCGGCCAGCTCACCCAGGCCACCATCGACGGCAAGCAAACCTCGATGGTCTACGACGCCGACGGCGAACGGCTGATCCGCCGCGACCCCGACGGCAGCACCACCCTCTACCTCGGCCCGATGGAACTACGCCTGGCAGGCGGCCTAGTCGCGGGCAAGCGCTACTACAGCGCCAGCGACGGCTCCCCGATCGCCATGCGCGACGCCACCGGCGTCACCTGGCTGCTCGCCGGCCAGCACGGCAGCACCCAACTCGCCATCAATAACACCACCGGCACCATCAACCGCGAACGCTACCTGCCCTACGGCCAGCGCCGCGGCGGCGACGACCTGCCCTTCACTGACCGCGGCTTCCTCGGCAAGATCGAAGACACCTCCACCGGCCTGAACTACCTCGGCGCCCGCTACTACGACCCCGCCATCGCCAAATTCATCTCCACCGACCCCGAACTCGACCTCCGCACCCCCGAATGGGCCAACCCCTACAGCTACGCCGCCAACAACCCCATCGACCAATCCGACCCCGACGGCCGCCGCGTCGACACCGGCGGCGGCAGCACCGACAAGAGCTACGGATACTCCCGCAACAAGAAAACGCCTAACGCCAACCAGAACTTCGCCAAGACTCACAAACCCAGCGGCCAGAAGTGGACCAAGACCCAGAGAAAAACGGTCGCGCAACGAGACGCGCAGAACGAACGCAACCGCGAACTTGAAAACCAGCGACGGGCGGCACGAGCCCGCACAATTCGCAAGAACAAGCAGCTCGATAAACGCGATAGAGACAACGCCAACTGGCGAGCCAAGCTCGCTAAGGCCAAGGGTGCGGGTTTCTGGAACTGCCTGTTTTCCGACTGCAACGGCGCCGATCTTGCGCTGCTCTACCGTCACGGTAGTATAGGCGCGCAAATAGGCGAAGAAGCGAGCATGCTCTTCGGCATCGCCGCCGAGGTCGAAACCGGAGGCAGGGGCGGTGGACGTTGGAAAGCGGGCGAAGATTATTCCAAGCCCAATAAGAATGGCGTCGCGCCATCCATGTCCACCATGCGTAAGAGGTTTTGGAAGAACGAAGCGGCGGAGCCCGACGCCGCAGACCAATATGGTGCCGCGAACATCAGTCGTATGAAGCGCGGAATGGCCCCACGGCGACAGCGTCCGAACGGATCGTGGGAATCAATGGAGCTCAGCCATGAACCTATTCCCGAGCGGGATGGTGGTATGTTGATAACACCACGATGGCCAGAGGATCATGTCCTCATGGATCCGGGCGGACACCGTAGGCTCCCGCCCGGTTACTAACGCTGCGAACGGGGCGCGGCACTGGGACCCTCTGGTGCCGCGCTCAAGCGTGATGCTGAAGTCGGGACGATCCAGGAGGATTCAGGTGAGCACAAGCGGGGCTCAGGCAGCGGCCTTCTTCCGTGAGATCGCTCGGACTCATACCGTTTGGTGGGTTCGAGACGACGACGGCAGTCCCACCCCGGTCTCAAGTTCCGGGCAACCAGCTTTCCCCTATTGGTCGTCGAAGACCCGTGCACAGCGCGCCGCTCAGCTATGGGGTCCTCAATTTCGAGCTGTTTCAATGCCGCTGGATCATTGGCGAAGCGCGGCTTTGCCGGACCTAGCCAAGGATGACTTCCGTGTAGGGATTAACTGGAGCGGACAGCGCCTAACCGGATGGGACTTCACTGTCAGCGAAGTAGTCAATCGCCTCATTCACGCGCTCGGCGAGCCACCATACGACCGGTAGATTCGGACTGTCGCAACGATCTCAAAGCGGGTGCAGAGACGGAGCTTCTGATCGGGTATTTCGATGATCGCCCGACGGGCGGGTACTACTTCCAGATCTTGCTGATGCTGAGCCTTGAGTCATGCCTTGGGGTCCGACCCTCAGTGCCGGATTCTGATCCGGTGGATTCCGCATAATTCGGTGCGGCTGGGAACTTCTGAGGCGGCCCCTTGAAAATAGTGCAGAGGCCCCACCGGAGTTTGCTTTCCGGTGGTCTATGGGCCTGGCGATCTTTATGTGGTGCAGTCACGGAAGATAGCCGGATTTGCGGCAGGGAGTTATCGCGATCGAATAACGGTCCGCATATGGAAGCGGCCGCTCCGTGAGGATCTGGTTCATCCCAGAACTGATCATCCCGCCTGTAACTAACTGAGCTCTTTCCATCCTGACGGTCCTGGTCACGATGGGTCTGCGGATAGCGGTGGCGGATGAGAGGAGGCTCCCGATAAGACAGCAGTCGACCAAGATCCGATGCCCCAACCGGGAGCCTCGTTGCTGTCTTATCGCGCCTCGATTCCGCTGTCCAACCGCACCCTGACCCGCCTGGCCGAGCTGATCCGCACGCAGCGTGCTGAACGCCGCTGCCGATGGCGGAAGTTGGACCCGGCGCAGCAAGCGCTGCTGGTCCTGGCCCACCTGCGCAATGGCGACACCTACGCGCGCCTGGCCGCCGGCTTCGCCATCGGCACCACCACGGCCTGGCGCTACGTCCGCGAAGTCGTTGACCTCCTGGCCGCTCTGGCCCACGACGTGCACACCGCCGTGACCCGCGCGTCCCGGCTGGCCTACACCATCCTGAATGGCACCCTCATCCCCATTGATCGCCTCGCCGACGAGCGGCCGTACTACAGCGGGAAACACAAGCAGCACGGGATGAACGTGCAACTGCTGGCCGATCCCGCGGGTCGGCTGGTGTGGGCCTCGCCTGCGCTGCCGGGCGCCGTCCACGACGTGACCGCGGCCCGGACGGTCGGCCTGATCAACGCCCTGACCAGGCTCGGTGTCAAGACCTTCGCGGACAAGGGCTACCAAGGAGCTGGTGGCACGATCCGGACACCGTTCAAACGGCATCGCCACCGGCCCTGGTTGTCGCGTGCACAACGGGAGGTCAATCGCGCCCACGCCCGCATCCGAGCCATTGGCGAGCGTGCCGTCGCGACCTTGAAGTCCTGGAAGGTGCTGACCAAGCTGCGCTGCTGCCCGCATCGCGCGACCGTGCTCGTGCAGGCGATCCTCATCTTGCAACTCGTCGAAGAGGGTCGCGACTCAGGATGAAAAGGGCTCACTAATGCACTCGGAGGCTCAGCGCTCTTACTGCCGGTCAGCGGCGGCGGGCGGCCGGGTCACGACCTTGCTGCCAGCGGGCCAGGGCCTCGGGAGAGACGCGGGCGTAGCGGGCCAGCGAGGCGACGGACGTGTGGCCGGAGTAGGCGAGCAAGGTGGAGGTGTTGGCGCCGTCTTCAGCGGCATGGGTCAGCGCGCTGTGACGCAGCTGGTGCAGCGTGTACGGCCCGCCGGGCAGCTCGGCGGTGGCTTGCTCGAACAGCTCGGCGGCGCGCCGGTAGGACAGCCGGGCCCGGCCGGAGTCCTCGTCGACGTCGCCGGGCGGGAGCGGGACGCGGGCGCGCCGGTCGGTGAGGAACACCGGCCCGGTGCGGCGGCCGTCGAGCAGGCGGGGGAGCAGCCGGGCGGTGGGGGCGCGCCAGACGTCAGCGGGAGCCTCGCCGAGCTCGGCGCTTGTACACCGCCCGGCAGCCGTCCCGCAAACTACCGTTTTTCACTGTCGTGATGACAAGTAACGCCTTCGCTACTTTCGGTCCCGCTCGCGCCGGTTCGAGAGCACCCTGGAGGCATGTCGAAGACGACGCCCGAGGCGGAACCCGCGCGAGGGTCGTGGCTGTGGCGCGGCGTGGCGATCATTGCGGTTGTGGTCTTGGCCGCCTCGCTCGCGGCTGGGCTGGTCTGGTTCTTCGCCGACCCGCTGCGCCTGCCCAAGGACGTCCTGGAAACCCTGGATCAACGGGCCAGCGTGGTGGCCATGTTCACCGGTATGGCGCTCGGCGTGGCCGGTCTGGTGGTCGCCATGATGGCCTTGCGCGCGCCAACGCGCGCCGACCACACCCCGCCAGCTGCCACCGCCACCCCGGACGCAGGGCAGCAAGCGCCACAGGTAGCGGCCGAAGGCGAGCGGTCGATCGCCATCGGCAGCGGCAGCGGCAGCGGCAACTCCAGCATCGTCTCAACCGGCGATGGGGCACGGAATGTGCAGATGCGGGCAGATGCCTCTGAGCAAGGCCGGGTCTGTCAGACCGGCGGCGACCAGACCATTCGCGAAGGCGGCGATCATCGGCGCACGTACGGCGGCGATCACATCGAGTTCCACCACAGCACCTTCCATGACAAGGTCGTCGGCAAGCGCATGATCACCCCCGAGCCTGCCGCGCCGGACGGGGATGCCGATGGGCGGCGCTGAGGGCGACCACATCGACTTCCGCCGCAACACCTTTAACGGCGAAGTCATTGGCGTCCAACACGTTCACACCTATCCGCCTGCGCCGGAGCCGGGCCAGATCGTCGAGGGCGACATCCCGCAACGCCCGCCCGGTTTCCAGTCCCGCGAGCAGCTGCTGCATCAGCTGGCCAACCGACTCGGCGACCCAGCCCCGGGCCAGAGCGGTGAGGAGGGCGACAGCGGCGGCGCGGCGGTGATCTGTGCGGTCGGGGGCACGCCCGGAGTGGGCAAGACCATGTTGGCCGCTTCCTATGCCTGGGCCTGTCAGGCCGCAGGGTGGCCGGTGGTGGCCTGGATCGCCGCCGAAACCGTCGATCAGATCACTACCGGGCTGGCCGCGCTGGCCGAACGGCTCGGCCAGCGACAAGCCGACGACGACGCCGCGGCGGCGGCCGCGGCCAGGGCCAGGGCCTGGCTGGCCGCCACCACCCGGCCGGCGCTGCTGGTCTTTGACAACGCCACCGACGTCGCGTTGGTGCGCCGCTGGTGCCCGGCCACTGGAGCCACCCGCGTGCTCATCACCACCCGCAACCGCGCCTTTCTGCGCGCCTATGAGCCGGTACAGGTGGAGATGTTCACCTCCGCCCAGGCTGCAGCTTTCCTGCACGAGCGCACCGGCCTGGCCGACCCCGCAGGCGCCGCCGAACTGGCCACCGAGCTTGGGCATCTGCCGCTGGCCCTGGCCCAGGCCGCCGCGATGATCTCCCGGCAGTCCCTGGACTACCACGGCTACGTAGAAGAGCTGCGCGCCTTCCCGGTCGGCGACTACCTGCCTGCCCAGCACGGCGACGCCTACCCGGCCGGCACCGCTGAAGCGATCTTGCTGTCGATCAACCAGGCGGAGGCCAGGCTGCCGCCAGCGCAGGAATTGCTGGGGATGCTCGCGGTGCTGTCCCCGGCTGGCGTCCCACGGCAGATCCTGCACCGGTGGACCAGCGCGGGCACCGAGCCAGGCGTACGACAGTTGCTGGCCGACCTGGCCGATACCTCCCTGATCACCTTCAGCGAGGACCGCACAACGGTCTTGATGCACCGCCTCATCCGGCGTGTGCTGCGCGACCGCGCCGCCTACCACGGCGGCCTCGATACACTCCTGGGCCAAGCCACCAGCCTGCTGCACGCCTTCAACGCCACGCTGCCCGCCGGCTCCGGCACTTGGCCGACTCGCACCGCGGTCGAGCCACTCATCGAACAGACCGACATCATCTACCGGCAGATCCGTCCCGGCAACGACCCGCCTGCAAGCCTGCTGGAGCTGCGCGCCTGGTGCGGCCGGTACCTGGGCGACGTGGCCGACCTCGCTCGCGCTATCCCCCTGCTGCAGCAGACCCTCGCCGATCGAGAGCGGGTGCTGGGCGGCGACCACCCCGACACCCTGACCAGCCGCAACAACCTCGCCTCCGCCTACCAGACGGCGGGGCACCTGGGCCGGGCCATCCCCCTGCACGAAGCAACGCTCGCCGATCGAGAGCGACTGCTGGGCCCCGACCACCCCAACACCCTGACCAGCCGCAACAACCTCGCCCACGCCTACCAAGAGGCGGGAGACCTGGGCCGGGCCATCCCCCTGCACGAAGCAACGCTCGCCGACAGTGAGCGGGTGCTAGGCCCCGACCACCCCAACACCCTGACCAGCCGCAACAACCTCGCCCACGCCTACCAAGAGGCGGGAGACCTGGGCCGGGCCATCCCCCTGCACGAA
>NZ_JBICTR010000035.1:0-5615 GCF_043197735.1 Nonomuraea sp. NPDC049028 | reverse complement strand
CGAAGCAACGCTCGCCGACAGTGAGCGGGTGCTAGGCCCCGACCACCTCTTCACCCTGGGCTCCCGCAACGACCTCGCCTCCGCCTACCGGGCGGCGGGGCATCTGGGCCGGGCCATCCCCCTGTACGAAGCAACGCTCGCCGACAGTGAGCGGGTGCTGGGCCCCGACGACTTCCATACCCTGACCTCCCGCAACAACCTTGCCTCCGCCTACCAGGCGGCGGGGCATCTGGGCCGGGCCATCCCCCTGCACGAAGCAACGCTCGCCGACAGTGAGCGACTGCTAGGCCCCGACCACCCCAACACCCTGACCTTCCGCAGCAACCTCGCCCACGCCTACCAGACGGCGGGGGACCTGGGCCGGGCCATCCCCCTGTACGAGCAGACCCTCGTTGATTGCGAGCGGGTGCTGGGCAGCAGCCATCCCACGACTCGTGTCGTCAGCGGGAATCTGGAGACCGCCGTCTCCGACGCTGCTCCTCAGCGAACCCGGGGATGGAGGCGGCTGTTTCGCTGACGAGAAGAGACCACTCATTGATCTTGTAGTGGACCGCCGAGCGGCTCAAGATAACGTTCGTTTCGCGTAGGCGTGATGGCAGGTAACGCCTTCGCTACTTTCGGTCCCGCTCGCGCCGGTCCGGGGGCACTCTGGAGGCATGTCGAAGACGACGCCCGAGGCGGAAGGCGCGCCAGGGTCGCGGCTGTGGCGCGGCGTGGCGGTCATCGCGCTCGTGGTGCTGGCGGCCTCGCTGGTGGCGGGGTTGCTGTGGTTTTTTGCCGATCCGCTGCGCCTGCCCCCGGCACTGCTGGCCACCCTGGATCAACGGGCCAGCGTGATCGGCATGGTCACCGGCATGCTGCTGGGCACGGCCGGGCTGGTGGTCGCGGTAGTGGCATTGCGCGCGCAGACGCGCGCCGATCGCACCCCGGCCGCTACCGCCCTGCCCGAGACGGCGAGCGCTGAGCAGAAGGCGCCTCAGGTGACGGCCGAGGGCGAGCGGTCGATCGCCCTGGGCGGCGGCGACACCGGCATCGTCTCCACCGGCGACGGCGCGCGGAACGTGCGGATGCGGGCGCAGGCCTCAGGCCAGGGCCGGGTGTATCAGGCCGGCGGCGACCAGAGCATTCATGAAGGCGAGGACCATCGACGCACCTACGGCGGCGATCATCTGGAGTTTCACCACAACACCTTCCACGACAAGGTCGTCGGCAAGCAGGTGCACAGCCCTGACCCCGCCGCGCCGGACCGGGATGACGATGGGCGGCGCTGAGGAGGTCGCGGGCGACCACATCGACTTCCACGACAACGTCATCGGCACGGCCGTCGGCGCCGAGCACCATCACCATTACCCGCCCGCGCCGGAGCCGGGTCAGATCGTCGAGGGCGATATCCCGCAACGCCCGCCCGGTTTCCAGCCGCGCCCGCGGCTGCTGCAGCGGCTGGCCGGTCTGCTCGGCGACCAGGTCCCAGGCCACGGCGGCGATGACGGCGGGGGTGGTGGTGGCGATGACGATGGTGGTGGCGGTATTGGTGGTGGTGGGGCGGCGGTGATCTGCGCGGTGGGCGGCACGCCCGGGGTGGGCAAGACGCTGCTGGCCGCCTCCTACGCCTGGGCTTGCCAGGCCGGGCGCTGGCCGGTGGTGGCCTGGATCACGGCGGAGAGCACCGAGCGGATCCACACCGGGCTGGCCGCGCTGGCGGAGCGGTTGGGCCAGCGCCGGGCCGATGATGACGCCGTCACCGCCGCGGGCCGTGCCAAAGCCTGGCTGGCCGCCACCACCCGGCCGGCGCTGCTGGTCTTCGACAACGCGGCCGACGTGGCGGCGGTGCGGGCCTGGTGTCCGGCCACCGGCGCCACCCGGGTGCTCATCACCACCCGCAACCGCGCCTTCCTGCGCCTGTTCGAGCCGGTCGAGGTCGAGGTGTTCAGCCCCGTCCAGGCCCAGGCCTTCCTGCGCGGGCGTACCGGCCTGGACGATCCCGGCAGCGCGGACGGGGCCGCCCGCCTGGCCGATGAGCTGGGGCATCTGCCGCTGGCGCTGAACCAGGCCGCCACGGTGATCACCCGCTTGCGTCTGTCCTACGACGCCTACCTGGCCCTGTTGCGTGACTTTCCCGTCGCCGACTATCTGTCCGCCCAGTACGGCGATCCCTATCCGGCCGGTACCGCTGAGGCGATTCTGCTGTCGGTCACCCAGGCCGAGACCAGCGTGCCGGACGCCGCCGTGTTGCTGCCGCTGCTGTCGGTGCTGTCGCCGGCCGGTGTCCCGGTGCCGGTGCTGCACGCGCTGAGCGGCCAGGGCGTCGAACCGGTGCACATGCAGCGGTTGCTCGCCGACCTGGCCGACACCTCACTGATCACCTTCAGTGAGGACGGCAGCGCGGTCTTGATGCACCGGCTGGTGCAGCGCGTGCTGCGCGAACGCGCCACCCACCAGGGCAACCTGGACACCGTCCTGGACCAAGCCGTCGACCTGCTGCACGCGTTCAACAACACGCTGCCCGGCGGAGCCCAAACCTGGGCAGCCCGCGCCGCCGTCGAGATGCTCATCGACCAGACCAACGCGCTCTACTCATGGGCCCGGACCGGCGGCGACCCCTCCGCCGACCTGCTGGCCCTGCGTGGGTGGTGCGGCCGATACCTGCACGACCTGGCCGACCTCACCCGCGCCATCCCCCTGCTCAAAACCACGCTGGCCGAGCGGGAGCGGGTGCTGGGCGGCGACCACCCCTCCACCCTGACCTCCCGCAACAACCTCGCCGGCGCCTACCGGGCGGCCGGGGACCTGGGCCGGGCCATCCCGCTGCACGAGGCCACCCTCGCCGACTGCGAGCGGGTGCTGGGCGGCGACCATCCCGACACCCTGGCCTCCCGCAACAGCCTCGCCTCCGCCTACCAGTCGGCGGGGGATCTGGGTCGGGCGATCCCGCGGTATGAGGCCACGCTGGCCGACTGTGAGCGGGTGCTGGGCGGCGACCACCCCTCCACCCTGACCTCCCGCAACAACCTCGCCAGCGCCTACCAGGCGGCGGGCGACCTGGGCCGCGCCATCCCCCTGTACCAGACCACCCTCGCCCAGCAGGAGCGGGTGCTGGGCGGCGACCACCCCGACACCCTGGCCTCCCGCAACAATCTCGCCTACGCCTACCGGGCGGCCGGGGACCTGGGCCGCGCCATCCCCCTGTACCAGACCACCCTCGCCGACTACGAGCGGGTGCTGGGCGGCGACCACCCCTCCACCCTGACCTCCCGCAACAACCTCGCCGGCGCCTACCGGGCGGCGGGGGACCTGGGCCGGGCCATCCCGCTGTACGAGACCACACTGGCCGACAGTGAGCGGGTGCTCGGCGCCGACCACCCCACTACTCGCATTGTGTGGGGCAATCTCAAAGCAGCCGCTGCGGAACACGGCCGAAGATCCGCTGAGCCGCGGTAAAGACAGATGCCGCCCCGACTTGGCCGGCTGGACAGTTGGTCGTGAAAGGTCAGCCAGTGGCTTCATTTAACGATCGTTTTTTGAAGATCTTGAAAATGCCGCTCCAGAGCCCCGAAATTCCTTCAAAAACTCGTTCAACAACCAAGGTGGTTCAACAACCTCGAAACACCGTTTGTTGAGAGAATGACGGGCGTGACCGACGCCCTGCAGCCGCCCACCGACCCGCTGGCCGCCTTCCCCGCCCACCGCAGCGAGATCCGCATCGGCTACGCCCGCGTCTACACCGCCGGGCAGAACCTCGAACGCCAACTCGACGCCCTGAAAGCCGCCGGATGCCGCAAGGTGTTCGCTGACAAGAAGTCCGGCAAGAGCGCTGAACGCCCCCAGCTCGCAGCCTGCCACGCCTTCCTGACCGAAGGCGACACTCTGGTCGTGCCCTCCCTGGACCGCTACGGCCGCTCCCTGGCCGACCTCATCACCATGGTCGGCAACCTGCGCAAGCGCGAGATCGGCTTCACCTCGCTGCACGAGAACCTCGACACCACCACCCCCGGCGGCCGCCTCATCTTCCACGTCTTCGCCGCCCTCGCCGAATTCATCCGCGAACTCATCGTCGCCGGCACCCGCGACGGCCTGGCCGCCGCACGCGCCCGCGGCCGCACCGGCGGCCGCCCCACCGTCATCACCCCCGAACTGTTGCGCGCCGCCCGCGACATGCTGCCCAACCCCAACAACTCCATCACCTCGATCGCCAAGCTGCTCGGGGTCTCGGCGGGCACGCTGTACAACCACATCCCCGACCTACGAGAGCTCCGCCAAAGCGGCAACCCCAAGAACTCACCAGCACATAGAGATCGCCAGCACAGGGAGAACGCGCCTTCCACGCGATGGGCTTAACCGAGCGCCGACAAGTTGGCCCGCACCACCTTCGTCACAGGGTGATCTGCACCGAGGATCCGCTCGCAGTCGGCGACAGTGGCCTCGTACAGGGGGATGGCCCGGCCCAGGTCGCCCGCCGCCTGGTAGGCGCTGGCGAGGTTGTTGCGGGAGGTCAGGGTGTCAGGGTGGTCGCCGCCCAGCACCCGCTCCCGGTCAACCAGTGTCGCCTCGTACAGCGGGATGGCCCGGTTCGGATCCCCGGCCGAGTTGTAGACGTAGGCCAGGTTGTTGCGGACGGTCAGGGTGTCGGGATGGTCGACGCCCAGCACCCGCTCGAAGCTGGCAAGGGTGACCTCAAATAACTGAGTAGCGCGAGCTAGGTCGCCCGCCTGGTGGTAGGAAGTGGCCAGGTTGTTGCGGGATTCCAGGGTGTCGGGGTGGTCGGCACCCAGCACCCGCTCCCGATCGGCCAGCGTCTGCTCGTGCAGCGGGATGGCCCGGCCCAGGTCCCCCGCCGCCTGGTAGGCGTGGGCGAGGTTGTTGCGGGATCGCAGGGTGTCGGGATGGTCGACGCCCAGCACCCGCTCCCGATCCGCAAGCGTCGCCTCGTGCAGGGAGACAGCGCGCGACAGGTCGCCCGTCTTCTGATAGGCGTTGGCCAAGTTGTTGCGGGATTTCAGGGTGTGAAGGTGGTCGACGCCCAGCACCCGCTCCCGATCGGCAAGCGTGGCCTCGTACCGAGGGATGGCGCGAGCCAGGTCGCCCGCCACATAGTGGGCGTGGGCGAGGTCGTTGCGGGAGGTCAGGGTATCGGGATGATCGACGCCCAGCACCCGCTCCCGATCCGCAAGCGAGGACTCGTACAGCGGGATGGCGCGAGCTAGATCGCCCGCCACATAGTAGGCGGTGGCCAAGTGGTTGCGGGCGGTCAGGGTGTCGGGATGGTCGCCGCCCAGCACCCGCTCCCGGTCAACCAGTGTCGCCTCGTACAGCGGGATGGCCCGGTTCGGATCCCCGGCCGAGTTGTAGACGTAGGCCAGGTTGTTGCGGACGGTCAGGGTGTCGGGATGGTCGGCACCCAGCACCCGCTCGCGTGCGATATGTGCTCGCTCCGCACATCCGATCGCACGCGTGAAGGTGCCCTCATTACAAAGGAAGAGGCCCGTCTGGCTGAACAGGTAGGCGGTGGTCGGAGTATCGACCTCAGAGTGCGTTACGCGAGCCTCTGTCCTTGATGTCGCAGTGTGATCATATGGATTTGTAGCGTTACTGTCGGTTGGCGGGTCCAGATGTGCTGG
>NZ_JBICTR010000034.1:0-21865 GCF_043197735.1 Nonomuraea sp. NPDC049028 | reverse complement strand
CCAGCACATCTGGACCCGCCAACCGACAGTAACGCTACAAATCCATATGATCACACTGCGACATCAAGGACAGAGGCTCGCGTAACGCACTCTGAAGGCGGGTTAGCCAGCAAGGTCCATCCGGTCCCCAAAACCCCAGACTCGCCTCGGCCGCCCACCAGGTCTCGACATGCCCATCACGGAAACGCCGCTGCACCGCCGTCCAGTCGCCGGGCGCATCCGGCCCGTCCCAGGCCAGCACGGCGGCGGCGTCGCAGGGGGTGTAGGCATCGGCGCCATAAGCCCACGTGCCATGCTTGGGGCGCACCGCCACCACCCAGCCCAAACCCGCCGTGCGCAACTCGCCACGGAAATCGTCCAGATCACCATAGGTGTGACTTTGATCGCTTGACGGGTCTGGTGCACTTGATGGGGAGCAACTACCGGCTGTGAGTCCCGGGCTATGGGCTGGTAGCGATCGTGTAACTCGTTGCGCATGAGAACGGCCGTTCTGTCACGATCTGGATCGCCAAGATCTGGATCATGAAGAACGGCCGTGGGGGTTCATTGTGCTGCACGAGCTCGACGACAGGGAAGTCGATCTGCTGGATCGGCTGTTTCCGCACCTGGCTGGACTGGTTCTCGATCAGGTGGAGGACGTCGCCGGCAGTGTGCGGATCGTAGCTCGAACCGGGTCGGAGATGGTGGCTTGCCGCAGCTGCCAGATGCCGTCTTCGCGGGTGCACGACAGATATCGGCGTCGGCTGCAGGACGTGGCCTACGGTGGGCGGCCTGTCGAGGTCATGCTGGAGGTCCGCCGCTTCATCTGCGGCAATCTGGGCTGCCCGATCGTGACGTTCGCTGAGCAGGTGCACGGGCTGACGGCCATGTACCAGCGGCGGACGGTCGGGCTGCGCGGACTGTTGGAACGGATCGCGCTCGCGCTGGCCGGCCGTGCGGGAGCACGGATGGCGAGCGGCCTGGGCGCGGTGGTGTCCAGGATCACGCTGATCCGGATGGTCAGAGCGATGCCTGACCCCGAGATCGGGCAGGTCACCGTGCTCGGGGTCGACGACTGGGCCAAGCGACGCGGCCAATCGTACGCCAGCGTCCTGGTCGACATGGACGGTCACCGGATCATCGACATCCTGCCCGACCGCGAGGCCGGCACCTTCGCCGAATGGCTGCGCGCCCATCCCGGAGTCGAGGTCATCTGCCGGGACAGGGGCGGGCCCTACAGCATGGGAGGCCGGGAGGGCGCTCCGAACGCTCAGCAAGTCGCCGACAGGTGGCATCTGTGGGACAACCTGGGCGAATACGTGAAGAAGACCGTCGCTGCGCACCATAGCTGCGTCAAGGAACACTACGCCGTCCTCAAGCAAGCCGCCGCCGAGCAGGCACCCGACCCCGGGCAGACGGCCGAGCGGGCGACCGCAGCGCAGGCCGAGAGCCGCTCCCGGGTAGTACGCGCTCGCCGACTATATGAGCAGGTCCAGGCGCTCAAGGCCGAGGGCCGGCACATCGCCGCGATCACCAGAGAACTGCGCATCTCGCCCGTGACCACCCGACGTTACTTCCACGCGGAAAGCGTTGACGAACTCGTGGCAGCGCCGCTGGCCGGATGGCCGAGCATGCTGGACGACTACAAGGTTCACCTGCACCAGCGGTGGAACTCCGGCTGCACCAACATCAAGCAGCTCCATCGAGAGATCGCCATGCAGGGGTTCCGCGGCACCTACTGGACCGTCTACCGCTACCTGGCCCCGTTCAAGGGGAGCGCCGCACCAGCCGCCGTTCCTTCTCCGCCCAAGGTCCGGCACATCACCAGCTGGATCCGCCGACGCCCCGACAACCTCGACGCCGATGAGCAGGTCAAACTCAAAGAGGTCCGGGCAGCCTGCCCTCACCTGGACATCTTGCGCGGTCACGTCGAAGAGTTCGCCAAGATGATGACCGGCCGCCACGGGGAGCGCCTCGACGCGTGGATCGCCGCCGTCCGCACGGACGACCTGCCCTACCTGCACACCTTCGCCAACGGCCTCGAACGCGACCACGCCGCCGTCCTCAACGGGCGGATGCTGCCCTACAGTTCGGGCGCCGTCGAGGGCAAAGTCTGCAAGATCTTAAATTTCTGAAGCGGCTCATGTTCGGCCGCGCCAACTACGACTTGCTGAGGAAGATGGCACTGCTGAACTGAACCCGGATCACCGACCGTGATCGCTCCCCATCAAGTGCACCAGACCCGTCGAACGATCCAAGTCGACACCATAGGCGCAGTCGGCCAGCACGGCGCGAAAGGCCATCCCCGCCGTGACAGCCCGCCCTGCCAGCTCCACGGCAATCTGCCACTTGGTGCAAAACGCCGGGTCGCTCTTCCCCCGCGCGAAGTGGCGGGCCGGCGTGTAGGGCCGGGCATGCAATGGATAGTAGAGGCGCTCATCGGCCCACAGCGTGCTCACCGTGACGATGCCGCTGTCGGTCTTGCCGTACCGGCCCAGCCATTGGCGGCCCACATGCGCGGTGGCGGTGCCGTCTTTGCGGTCCCCACTGTCATCGATCACCAGCACCCCGCCCGCGTGCGGCGCGGTCGCACTCTGGGCCAGCAGTAACTCCAGCCGCCGGGCATTGACCCGATCAGGATCCCCCTCTGCGCGGGAGAGCGACGGCGTCATCGACTACGTCACCGAGGTGAACAACAGCCCCAACCGTGACGAGCTCGTCAGGGTGCTGGTCGCCGAGGACCACGTGAACCGCCCGAGCTGGCGGCCGAATTCGACCGGCGGCGGGCCCAGCAGGCCGAACAGCGGGCCGGACACCGCACCGAGACGCCGCCCGCGCGGCCGGCGGGCAAGGCAGGCACCGGTGCCGCGCTGGTCACCGCTCTGACCGCCCTGGCCGAGCAGTCCGCACAGGTCGCCAAGCGCTTCCCGGGACTGGTGCAACTGGATGTCGCGCAGCTGGCCGACGCCGCCGTCGCGCTGGACGAGCTGGACGTCTTCATGAAATGGGCACGCCAGGTCACCGCGATCCGCGCGGTCGGCGTCCCGGCGCAGCGCCGAGCTCGGCGCGAGACTGCGACAGCGTGATGGACCAGCACCCGCCCGAGGACCGGCCCGAGCAGGCCGCCGTGTTGTTCCAGGTTGAGTTGCCCTTTGAGGGTGTCGTTGACCGACTCGATGAGCTGGCGGACCTTCTTGAGCATCGGTTCGCCGTACCTCTGTTTCTCTCGCTTGCGCGAGGGGCGCAGCAGCTCGATGCCCTGTTCGGCGAGTTCCTTTTCGAAGGGCTTGGAGGCGAAGCCCTTGTCCGAGATGAGCAGGATGCCCTCGCGCTCGGCGATCAGGTCGGCGTCGATCTCGAGCATCGCTGCCAGCACCTCGCGCTCGCCGATCTTCGGGATGGCCAGTGCCCACATGATGGGCATCCCCGCCGGGGTACAGACCAGATACAACCGCAGGCCCCAAAAGAACCGCGAATGTGAGGCGCAGTAGCCGTAGCTGCCCCAGCCGGCCAGGTTCGAGCGTTGCACCTCCTGCTCTGATGGGCGCACGAAAAAGATTCACTGATCATCTCGACGGTTTCCACCGGCCGAGGTTCGCTGCCGCCTGCCCGGCTGAGGTGGGTGATTTTCCGGTCAGTATGCGCCACAGGGTCTTCTCGTGTAGGGGACGTCGCGGCGGGACAGCAGCCGATGGAGGGTAGTCTTGGCGGCGGTCTTGGTCTGGTCGGGGGTTTCTTGCGGCGTTCGGCGGTGGCTAGGACTGAGGGGGCGCCACGTTCTCCTCAAGCGGATGGTTGTTCCACCAAACCGGAGCAACCTCATGCCGTCGATACCCAGCACCGTCCTGGCCGCGGAGCTCACCGGCTGATCGGCTATCCGCCCAATCGGGCGAGAATCGCTTCGGTCATCTCCACCGTGCCGGCGGTGCCGCCAAGGTCGAGCGTCCGGACGTCAGACGAGCCCAGAACGTCTTCGACGGCCTTCGTGACCGCGGCCGCAGCATCGGTTTCTCCAAGGTGATCGAGCATCATGGCGCCGGCGAGGATCTGGGCGGTCGGGTTCGCTATGCCCTTGTGAGCGATATCGGGGGCAGAGCCGTGCACCGACTCGAACATGGACGGGTGGGTGCGCTCGGGATTGATGTTGCCGGAGGGAGCGATACCGAGGCTACCTGCGACTGCGGCGGCCAGATCGCTGAGGATGTCGCCGAAGAGGTTGGATGCGACGACGACGTCGACTTTGTCCGGGGAGAGGACCATGCGAGCGGTGAGCGCGTCGATGTGGCATTGGTCGGAAGAAACCTGCGGGTTGTCCGCTGAGATCTCGTGAAAGATCTGGTCCCAGAACGGCATTGAGTGAATGAGGCCGTTGGACTTGGTCGCTGACGTCACGTGACCACCGCGGTGCTGGGCGTGGGAGAACGCGAAGCGCATGACTCGCTCCATGCCGTGACGGCTGAAGACCGCTTCCTGCACGGCGAACTCATGGGGCGTACCCGTGGCGTGTCGTCCACCGATCTCTGAGTACTCCCCCTCGCAGTTCTCCCGCACGATCACCATGTCGATGTCTGACGGTCCTCGACCCGCGAGCGGCGGGGTGATCCCGGGGAACAGCCGAACAGGTCGAAGGTTGACGTACTGCTGGAACGCGCGCCGGATCGGGATGAGCAAACCCCACAGTGACACGTGGTCGGGTACGCCCGGGAAGCCGACGGCGCCGAGGAAGATGGCGTCGTACTCGCGGAGCTGATCGATACCGTCGGCCGGCATCATCTGGCCGGTGCGCACGTACCGTTCGCAGCTCCAGTCGAACTGCCTCCAGTCGAGCGTGAAGCCGTGGCGGCAGGCGACGGCGTCAAGAACCTTCTGCGCCGCCACCGTCACCTCCGTTCCGATGCCGTCCCCGGGGATGGCGGCGACTCTGTGCGTGCCGGGTGTCGTCGTCATGTGTTGCCTCCACATCCATTGCAGGGTGCCTGCGTACGTCAGGGCACATCGGCCGATTTCAACAGTGTGCTCATCCAGGTGCCGGTCAGGAGAGCTAGTCGGTTTCGGTGAAGACCGCTCGCTGAACCCGTTCGTTGACGGTGAGGCGGAAGATGTCGGGCCTCGCGTAGTGGCCGACCACGTCGAAGTCGTACTTGCCGCGGACGATCTCGGCCAAGTCGAGGTCTGCGGTCAGCACCGCTTCCTGGTCGAAGCACGGCCCGGCGAGGATCTCTCCCATGGGAGAGACGATGAGCGAGCCTCCCCGCGACATCAGCGCGGATTGGTCGCTCGTCTTAACGTCGGCGCAGTCGTCGTCCAGGGTGATGTACTGATTGGCTCCGAGGACGAAACACCGTCCTTCGCATGCCACGTGGCGCATGGTTGCGGTCCAGGTGTCACGGCTGTCTGCGGTCGGAGCGCAGTAGATCTGGATGCCTTTGGAGTACATCGCGGCGCGCAGCAGCGGCATATAGTTCTCCCAGCAGACAACGGCTCCGAGACGCCCTATCTCGGTATCGAAGACGTTGAGTGTCGAGCCGTCGCCGAAACCCCAGATAAGCCTTTCGGCGCCTGTGGGCATGAGCTTGCGGTGCTTGCCGAGGTACGCGCCCGTAGCATCGTAGAAGAGGACCGTGCAGTAGAGAGTCCCACCATCTCGTTCGATGACGCCGATGACCAGGTGGGTGCGGAACTCGGCGGCGAGTTCGCCCAGCTCGAACACGACCGGTCCGGGAACGTCGATTGCGGCGTTCCAGTAGTGACGAAACTCCTCCCGGCCCTCAGGGGTGCGGCTCCCGATCGAGGTGCCGAATGTTGCTCCTCGTGGGTAGCCGCCGAGGAAGGCTTCCGGGAAGACGGCCAGCTTGGCGCCTGACCGGGAGGTGTCGGACAGCAGATTGCGTATCTTCGCCATGCTCGCGCGATGGTTGTTGTGGACTGGGGATGCTTGAACGACTGCTGCTCGGACAGAGTCCATGGGTGTCTCCTGCGGGAGGGTAAGCGTGCAACGGCGACAGCGTGACAGCGCGATAGGCGTCTTGGCCTGTAACCGTGTGGGAGAGAAGGGTTTGACGGGATGTGCGGTTGGGCCGGCGCTCAGTGGTCGGCGGGCGTGCTGTGGTTCAACCACGTACTGCCGTCGGCCTCTTCGACTTCCATCGCTGTCAGAATTACGTGCTTGACGGAGTTGCTGTGCTGCTCAAGAAGGGTCGCGAGCCTTTCACCGTCTCGCTCTCTCAGCGCGTCGACCATGGCGATGTGGTCTCGGTGTCGTTCCTCGCGCATCCCCGTGTGGTGACGGAACAGGTAGTCCGAGATTTGAAGATGAAGGTTCAGGAGTTTGTAGTGACGCGTCAGGTGGGCGTTGCCGGCCGACCGGATGATGATCTCGTGCAGACGGACGTCAGCATCGATGAATTTGGCGATCGACTGTTTCTCGGGAGGCTTGGACAGCGATTCCTCTTCGAGGATGACCAGTAGCTCGGACAATTCTTGAAGTTCAGCCGAGGTGATGTTCTTCGCGGCGCGGGACGCTACGTATTTTTCGAAGATCTGGCGTAGCTCGAACAGGTCGGCGATGTCCGATCGGGTGAGCTTGACCGCCGTCGTTCCGCGGCGGTCCGACACCTGCAGGAGCCCCTCGGAGACCAGTCTCGTGATCGCTTCCTTCACCGGGCTGCGGCCCAGCTTCGTCTGGCTGGCCAATTTGGCTACCGAGGTCTGCTCACCCGGGCGGATCTGGCGTCGCAACACCATTTCTCGGATTCGCTCGTACGCGATGTCGGCGAGCGGAACACTGGGCGACGGCATAGGCTCCTGGTCCTTCGTCATCGGCTCACCACATCCTCGATCGTACTCGCCTCCTTCGCCAGTGTCCGAATCGCGGAGTTGCCGGCTTCTCGCCCATCTGTGCTGGCGGCGCGAAGAATCTCCCTGACCCGCCGTTCGGCGGTATGACGCGCCTCGGCTGACGGTTCACCGAACTCGCTCAGTTCCACGGTGCCCACGACACGGCCGGGCGCGGCGAGCACGAGAACTCGCTGGCCGACTTCAACGGCTTCGCTGATGGAGTGCGTCACGAAGACCGTCGTCTTCCGGGTGTCCTGAATGAGCTTGAGCAGGTCCGATCGCACCGCTGCTGCCGTCACCTCGTCCAGGGCGCTGAACGCTTCGTCCGCGAGGATGAGATCGGGGTCGGTGAGGAACGTGCGGGCAATGGCTGCCCGCTGCTGCATCCCCCCGGACAGCTCATGGGGGTGAACGTGGGCGAATTTACCAAGTCCGAGCTTGTCGAGCCATTCGGCGGCGCGCTCCTTGCGCTCCTTCTTCCCGACTCCGAGGATCTGGAGGCCGAGGGCGACGTTGTCGATGGTGGTTCGCCACGGAAGGAGTCGCGCAGTCTGGAAGATGATCCCGACTTTGGCACGTAGCTCATCGAAGTCACGGTAGGGGTCGTGCCCGAGAACACGGACGCGACCGGACGTGACGGACTGCAGACCCATCATCAGCGACAGGGCGGTGGATTTGCCCGAGCCGGTCGCTCCTACGATCGCGACTCGCTCCTGCGGGGCCACATGGAAACTGAGGTCGCGGCAGACGACGAGCTGTTCCTTGCCTCCCGTGGGGCCCTTGCGTGCGAATGCCTTGGTGACGTCGTCGAAAACGACAGGCAACGTGGGCTGTGGCTGATTCATGATTAACCCCTTCCGACCGCGGGCCGCCACGCCAGGAGGCGACTCTCGGCGAGACCACGGACAGCCTGCAAGATCATCAGGACCACGACCAACAGCAGTGTCCAGGCTATCGCTCCGGCCATGTCGAAGATCGATTGCGAGTTGAGCAACTCATAACCGACCCCCGTTGTTGCCCCGACCAACTCGGCGACGACCACGACTCGGATCGCGGTGCCGAGATTGACCTCCCACGCGGACAGCATTGCGGGGATGACCGCGGGCCACACGATGAGCCGGAATCGTTGGATCGGCCTTGCTCGGAACGCGACAGCCACTTCCTGCAGGTCGTGGGGAACGGACCGGACTGCGCCGACAGTGTAGAGAGCGAAACTCGGCGTGAGTTCCACGAGCATGATGAACGCGATGCGCGTCTCGACGTCCTTGAACCAGATGACCGCGAAGACCACCCATGACAATCCCGGCACACCCTGCAGGAATTGCAGAATCGGGCGCGCATAGGTCTCGAATGTTCGCCGGGCGCCCATGAGCAGCCCTATGGCCACACCCAGCAGGAAGGTGGTGATCAGTGCTAGGACGACTCGTTCCACGGTGATGAGAAGGCTCTTCAACGTCGCGGAGTTGGTGACGATGTGGACGAGTGAATTCCAGATATCGGGTATCGACGGAGCCACCAGACTCGATAGGAACAGTGTGCTAAGCTGCCACAGTCCGGCGATTGCGATGATGTCGATAACTGCTGCGCGTTTGCCTTTGAGTGCCGACAGGCAAACGCGCCAGGCAGGAGTTGGGAGAACGCGGCCAGTTTCGGGTGCGACGGAGGCTTTGTTCTCCGCCAATTGCCTGATGTTCACGACAGCATTTCCGTCTTTCGCACGTGAGAAGAATTGAAGGGCATGGTCAGGCGCCGAGATCAACCCTGCTGGTAGACCACGCCCTGCGGCACAGACTTGAGGTAGCCGGACTCAACTGCTGCGCGGAATACGGTGTCGATCGCATTTGTCTGCGACGAAGCCCAGTAGACGTTCAAATTGAGTCTCGTCGACTTCAGCAGTGCGGCGATGGAGGCTTCACGGATTCTCAGTGCCTTCGAGATCGTTTGCGCCGCCTCCGTTGGGTGCTCCTTCACGTACGCCGCGGCATCGACGTAGGTGTCGTACAACTGCGAGACCTCTCGCTTGTGCGAGGTGATCCAGCTCGTCTGGGCGGCCAGCCCGAGGTAGGGGATGTGGGACTGGCCGGTCGCCTGCGTCCAGAGCTTCGCAAGGTCGAACGTCGTGTACTTGTCGCTGGTGCCTCCCTCGGTGAGGGATGAGTAGGCCGGCTCCCAGATCTCTACACCATCGGCCCGGTTGGCTTCGATGATCGGGGAAAGGGCCGGGCCCTGGACGCCCTGGACGCGCATGCTTCCTACGTCGAGTCCGTTCTTCTGGGCGACGTACTTGAACATCACGTACTGCGCCGACGTCAAGTCCGCGGCGAAGCTCTTGTTGCTGAAGTCACTGAGTTTCGTGATACCCGAAGTCTTGGGTGCCACCGCGGCACCCCAGTAGTTGTACACGTTGAACAGGTACTGGACTTTTCCGCCCTTCTGGGAGAGCAGACCGACATCGGTGAGCAGTGTGCCGCTGGCGCCCACCTGCGTCGCGCCCGAGGCGAAGTTGGTACGGTAGGTGGCCCCCGGTTGTGGTTTGAATGAAATGTTCAGGCCGTGCTTCTTGTCCAATCCCTGATCTTTGATGATCGGGCTGAGAAAGAACCCGAGCGAAGGAGGTTGCTGTATGGCCAGTTCCAGGCTCGTCAGGTCGTCCGAGTTCTTACCGGAGTCTTTGGTTCCGCAGGCTGCCGACGCTAGACATGATGCGAGTGCCAGGCCAGCGAGGTACTTCCGCGATTGAGAGAACGACATTTCAGCCTCCTTGTGTGTGTACCTCGGCGCGTCCGTACGGACGCGTAGGGGGTCCGTACGGACGTATTGTTGGTCAGGCACCTGCATGCGAGGGCGCGCCTTTGCGAACGAGCAAGTGCGGTGATCGCCCGCTTTCAGGGCGCTTGGCTTAATCGACCGTACGCATTACCGTGCGGTCAGGCGGCAGCTGGGTCCAGCGTCTTGAGCATGTCGAGGACTACGCCGCTCACCGGGGTCTCGACGCCGTGTCGATCGCCCAGTTCGTGAACGTACCCGGTGAAGGCGTCGATCTCCAGCGGACGTCCGGCTGCCACGTCTTCTGCCATCGACGAGAGGATGTTCATCCGGTTTCCCTGTTCCCACACCTTGTCGCCGGCGTCCGAGGGGATCGGCGCGCCGTGGGCCCTTCCGACGGCGATTGCCTCCTCAAGCAGTGAGCCGTACAGGTGGCGGCCGGACGGACGCGCCAAGATGTCGCCGAGCGGGCGCTGGATGAGCGCAGTGAGCGGGTTGAGAGCACAGTTGAACAGGAACTTCTGCCACTTCTGCGCGCGGATGCGGTCGTCTGCGGCGATGTCCAGGTTGGCCGACCGGAACACGTCGAGAATGGAGTCGAGGTCGGGAGAGGGCTGTCCGACGTAGTCGCCGAGATGGATCCTCGGCGGAGAGGTGCAATCGATCACGCCGGGAGCGGTCCGCCGCGCGCCGATATAGAGGACACCCGAGAGAAGACGCGCCGGCCCAATCAGATCCGCGAGAACTTCTTCGTTCCGGACACCGTTCTGCAGGCACAACACACGCGCGTGATCACCGGCGACGGCGGTCAGCGCGGCAGCGGCCTCGTTAGTGTCGTAGGACTTGACGCAGAACAGAACCAGGTCGACAGCGGGAGTGGCTACGCCGCCGGGCTTGATCAGTTGCTCCGGGCGGGCGACGATGCGCGTTCCGTCCGGGTCGTTGACAACGATGCCCTCATGCTCGATCCGTGCGTAACTCTCGCCACGCGCGACGAGCGTGACCGAGATGCCGGCGTGCGCCAACTTGGCGGCCAGGTACCCGCCCGTCGCTCCTGAACCGATTACGCCAACTCTCATCGTGCTCCGCCCTCGGCCGTCAGCACGTGGTCGTACTGGTCGAACGGCGCTTGAGCGAGCACGAAGGTGAACAGCTCGTCGGAATCATTGGTGACCGTATGAACCTTCCCGGGCGGCATGGCACAGAAGGCGCCCGGGACGATCTCGTACGACATCGACTCATTGCTGTCCGAAATCGTGATCGTGCCACGGCCAGCCATCCCCAAGAACAGGTCCCAGATGACGGTGTGGCTGTGCTGTGCGATCGAGGCCCCGGGAGGGACGTTGAACACGCTGAATCGAATGGCGTCTGAGACGAACGCGACCCCTCTTTCACAGCCGGTGTGCGAGGGGTGCATCGGCACGAAGCTGGCGTGTTGTAGATAGGTGACATCCATGCCGTAGAAGCTAACATATCAATCTGACATGTCAATGCTCCTTCGGCTTACGGGGCAGACGTCGTCGTGCGGGGGCGGACGCGGCTGGACGACCAGACGGTTCCCAACCGCGACGTGTGGGTCTGTTCAACCCCTAACGGCTCTGTCCCGTAATCGGGTAGTGGTCGCGTCTGTCAATCCCCTCAAAGCGTGGAGACGGGTCTATGCCACAGCGGTCCTCAGCAGGGCCGATGAGGCTTGTCTCTTCTCGATCATGTGACGTTCGAAGGTGATGGGCGGCAGTCCGTCGTTGGCGCTGTGCCGCCGGCTGGTGTTATAGAAGTCGGCGATCCAGGTGGCGATCTTCAGGCGGGCCTCGGCCCGGGTGCGGAACCGGTGGCGGTGCACGTACTCGACCTTGAGGGTGCTGTTGAACGCCTCGGCCGCTGCGTTGTCGAGCGCTTATCCGGCTAATCAGGTCGGTGTTCGGCGTTGGCCGGTTAACGCTTTCAGCTCACGCGATTGGTGAGTCGGCGTATTTGCTCTTCGTGCTGACGGACACGAGCGGCGACGGCCTCTAGCCTCGATCTTTCGTGATCAAGGATTGGTCGGCTGAGCGGTCCGGCTGAGGGTTGATTACGGGTAGTGGTCAGCGCGCCGGCCCAGCTGTCGCGCCGGGTGGGCGGGGTTCCACGGGCCCGCGGGTGTCCTTTCCTGGTCGTAGGGTCGGTTGATTGCTGGTCAGGTGGGCGCGGGCAGGGCTTGCAGGCGGGTCAGGGCGGTGAGGATGTCGCGGGCCCAGGGCCAGCGGGCGGCCAGGCGCAGGCGCACGCGTCGGCTGCCGCGCACGAGTCGTCCGGCCACGGCGAACAAGCGCAGGCGCAGGCGTTTGGGCTCGTAGCTGCGGGCGGCGGTGCCGGGCAGCGCGAGCATCTGCATCCAGGCCAGCAGTTCGCAGGCCAGGGCGACGAGTTCGCACCAGATCTGGTTGCGGGCGAAGTGGTGCAGTGGCAGGTTGGCCAGGCCGGTGTCCTTGGCGCAGCGGATGCGGTCTTCGGCGCGGGCCCGGCGGCGGTGGCGCAGTTCCAGGTCGGCGAGCTGACCGCGTTTGGCGTCGGTGACGAAGCAGGTGACGCGGCATCCGTCGATGTCGGTGAAGCGCAGCTGGGCGCCGGGATGCGGACGCTCCTTGCGGGCGATGACCCGCATGCCCTTCGGCCAGCCCGTCAGGTCCAGCAGGCCGGTCAGCTCGGCCACCCAGGCGCCGGGCCGGACCTGACGGTCGGCGTCGTAGGCGGGCGTCCACGCGCTCTTGGGCAGGCGCAGGATGGCCTGTTGCACCTCCTCGGTGAGGGTGAACCCGATCGAGTACGACAGTCGCCGACCCGGCTTGGTCAGCCAGGACAGGAACTCATGGGTTCCGCCGCCGGAGTCGGTGCGGATCAGCACCTGGCGTCGGCGGTGCTTGGGCAGCTGGGCCAGGGCCAGCCGGGTGGCTTCGATGTGGTCGGCGGCGGTATTGGAACCGGCGTTGCCCGGTCGCAGCAGAATGGCCAGCGGTTCACCGGAGCCGCCTTCTCCGTGGTCGGCGAAGACGGTGATCGGGGCACCGGTAGGCCACCGGCGAGGTGCCCGCGCGGAGCGCGGGTCCTTTTCCGGTGACCTCCGGCCCGAACCGCCCGTGCGGCTTTGACCGCAGACGGCTCTCCAGTGATCTTCGTGGTTCCGTCAGCCGCTGGCGTGGATGGCGGTGTGACAGTCACGGCAGACCACGAGGGTCTTTCGCCGTTTCTTGACCATCACCGTCACCCAGGCCGGGTGCGGCTGCCTGCGGTCGGTCAGGTCCGCGAGGCTGCGAACGTGGTGGACGACAATGTCGTCCGTTTCGCCGCAGATCTCGCAGCGTCCGGCCAGGAGCCTGGAGATCAGTTCCTTGCGCCGGACAACGGTCCTGGTCATGGACTTGTCGATGACCAGTGCGGTTCTCTGCCGCCGCAGCGGAATCCCGCCGAACCGCGCGACCAGCGGCTTCCTGCCGGGACGCTCCGTGATGACCTGCAAGCACGTGCGGGGTCCGACCGGGGTGTCGACTTTGGCCTTGTATCTCCGGGCCATGGTCGCGACGGTCGAGCGGTGCTTGCCGGCGAGCGTTTTGAGCAGCGAGGTTTCCATCACCCAGCGGAGCCGGGCGAGGCGGAATACGTCGCTGGCGAGCAGGTAGTACTGGACGATGCCTCGGTACTCGGCTCCGTAGGTCCTGATGATGTCCCGGTCCGGGGCGGCGAACAGGTTGGAGCGGTGCACGGGTTTGCCGCGGTCGAGGTAGCGAGTGCAGTAGGCGTTGATCACCGGGATCGGCACCCGCAGCCGGATCACGCCGTTGACAGACCTCCGCCGGTTCGTGATCTTCGTGGTGCTGTGCTGAACGGTGATCTCGTAGCCGAGGAACCGTGCCGCTTGGGTGCGGGCATGGGTGATCAGGGTCTTGTCCGGCGACAATTCGAGCTTGAGGTCTTCATGCAGGAACTGGGCCAGGCGTGCCTTGATCTGCTCGGCTTCGGCCTTGGGTCCGGCGAACCCGAACAGGATGTCGTCGGCATAACGGATGTAGCGGAGCCTGCGATAACTCGGATCTCGGGGATCTGAGCTGGGCAAGGACCGCAGCCGTTTGCGTAGGGCGCGGAACTCGGCGAGGTCGCCGCGTTCGCGGGCTCTGCGCATCGCGTAGTACGTCCTGTGATACTCCCGGTTCGGTTTCCGGGAGCCTCCTCGGGTGTATTCCGGGATGAGGACGGTCTCGACGAAGACGTCCAACCGGTCCAGATAGATGTTGGACAAGATCGGGGACGCGACCCCGCCCTGCGGACAACCGCTGAGCGTCGCGTTGAAGATCCAGTCTTCCAGGTATCCGGCTTGCAGCATGTGTCTGATCAGCCGAAGAAACCGGCCGTCGTGGATGTTGGGGTGTCGGTAAGACTGCTGTCACCCGGTACACGCGATTGCGTTAGTGCACGTCAACGGGGGCCTTTCCTGGACTGATAGCGGATCTTTCGCCGATCCTCGACGCGTGCGATCAAGCACGGTCAGTATGGACACCGGAATCGTGGATCTGCGGGTGGCGGGCGGCTGCCCGCTCGCGAGAGAGCCGGATGTCTCGTGGCGCGTGTGCTGGACGAGGACGATCTGATCGGGAACTGGACACTGGTCGGCGACGAGCTGGACCAGTTATCCGGGCGCCGGGGCGCGACGAAGCTCGGGTTCGCGTTGCTGCTTCGGTTCTATGCCTTGCACGGCCGGTTCCCGACCGGCCGCAGCGAGATTCCCGAGCAGGCGGTCGCCTACGTCGCGCGCCTGGTGGACGTGCCCGCGTCCGAGCTGGGGTTGTATGAGTGGGACGGCCGGACGATCAAGGCGCACCGGGCCGACATTCGCAAGTACTTCGGCTTCCGCGAGTGCTCCGTTGCTGATGCCGAGAAGGCCGCACAGTGGCTGGCCGTCGAGGTGTGTGAGAAGGAGCGGCAGGTCGACCGGGTGCGCGAGCAGCTGCTGGCGCATTTGAAGGAGGAGCGGATCGAGCCGCCGACCCGGGACCGGCTTCGGCGGATCATCGGGTCGGGGCTGCGGCAGGCCGAGCAGGCGCTGACCGCGCGGATCTGCAGCCGGATCCCCACCGAGGCGGTCGCGAGGATGCTCGCCATGATCGCGAAGACGGCTGACCCGGGAGATGAGGAGGAGCCGGCCCGCCAGGATGACGGCGCGTTGTTCGACGCCGCCGAGGTATCCGGGGTGGACGTGTTCGCGGCGATCCGGGAGGAGCCGGGCAACGTCAGCGTGAAGACGATCGAGCGGGAGGTGTTCAAGCTGAACGCGATCCGCAAGGTCGGGCTCCCCGACGATCTGTTCGCCGGCGTCGCGCCGAAGGTGCTGGCCAGTTGGCGGGGCCGGGTCGCTGCGGAGGCGCCGTCGCATCTGCGCAGCCATCCGCACGAGATCAAGATGACGTTGCTGGCCGCCTATCTGTTCTGCCGGGGCCGGGAGATCACCGACGCGCTGGTGGATCTGCTCATCGCCACGGTGCACCGGATCAACGCCCGCGCCGAGACGAAGGTCATCGGTGACTTCGTGGCCGAGTTGAAGCGGGTGTCGGGCAAGGAGAACATCTTGTTCAAGATGACCGAGGCGGCGCTGGAGGCCCCGGAGGAGCGCGTCGAGGACGTCATCTATCCGGCGGTGCCCGGTGGCCACCACACGCTGGTGTCGCTGCTGCATGAGTACCGGGCCAAGGGCACCTCCTACCGCCAGCATCGGCAGCGGGTGTTCAAGGCTTCCTACACCAACCACTACCGCACGGGCTTGATCCAGATCGTGGAGGCGCTGGAGTTCGGCTCGACCAACACGGTGCACGCGCCGATGATGGAGGCCCTGGCGCTGATCAAGCGGTACAAGGCCGAGGCCGGAAACCGGATGAAGTGCTACGCGCTGGGCGAGCACGTGCCGGTCGAGGGCATCATCCCACCTGAGCTGGTCGAGCTGCTGTATCGGGCCAACAGCACGCGACGCCAGCGGATCTTGCGCACCGTGTATGAGTGCGGGGTGTTTCAGAGCCTGCGGGAGAAGCTGCGCTGTAAGGAGATCTGGGTGGTCGGCGCGGAGAAGTGGCGCAACCCCGACGATGACCTGCCTAAGGACTTTGAGGACCGGCGAGCTGAGAACTACGCCAAGCTGCGCAAGCCGCAGGATCCCAAGCGCTTCACTGCGGAGATGATGGAGGAACTGGACACGGAGTTGTCGGCGTTGAACGACGCCCTGGGCGGCAAGGGCCTGCCCTGGCTGAAGATCGAAGAACGGCGAAACGCCGGGGCGATCCACCTGACGCCGTTGGATCCAGCGCCTGAACCGAAGAACCTGCGCCGGCTGAAGACGGCGATCCGCTCCCGGTGGGGCGTGGTTCCGCTGATGGACATGCTCACCGAGACCGCGCTGCGCACGGGCTGCTTGAACGTCTTCACCCCGGCGGGTACCCAGAACCACTTGGATGCCCAGGTGTTGTTCGAGCGGCTGCTGCTGTTGATCTACGCCTATGGGACCGGGGCTGGCGTTCGTGCAGTGGCCGCCGGCGACCATCCACATACTGAGGATGACCTGCGCTACGTCCGTCGCCGCTATCTGACCGTGGAGGCCTGCCGCGAGGCTGCCCGCATCATCGCCAACGCCACCTTCGCCGCCCGGCAAACCGCCTTGTGGGGTGAGGGCACCACTGCGGTGGCCTCTGACTCCACCCATTTCTCCGCGTTCGACCAGAACATCTTCACCGAGTGGCATTCGAGATATCGAAGGGCAAAGCGCGGCGTTTTGATCTACTGGACGGTCGACGTCGTCGGGTCGATGGCCGTGCATAGCCAGTTGATCTCCTGTTCGGCCTCTGAGGTGCACGCGATGGTCGAGGGGGCAATGCGGCACGGCACGGACATGGAGATCGAGCAGAACTTCGTCGATTCCCATGGAGCCACCTTCGTCGGGTTCGGCATCACCCGACTGCTGGACTTCGACCTGATCGCCCGGTTCAAGCAGATCAACAAGATGAAGCTGTACCTGCCCGGTCGGGGCGATCAGTCGTCCTACCCGCTGCTGGCGCCGGCGCTGACCCGGCCGATCAGGTGGGACATCATCGAGAACAACTACGACTTGATGCTGAAGTACGCCACCGCGATCCGGCTGCGCACCGCCTCCACCGAGGCGCTGCTGCGCCGGTTCACCAGCGAGACCACCCATCCGGCGTACGCGGCGATGCTGGAGGTCGGCCGCGCCCAGAGGTCGATCTTTTTGGCGCGCTGGCTGCGGGATCGGGATCTGCAGCGGGAGACCGAGTCCGGGTTGAACGTGGTGGAGAACTACAACGGGGTCAACGACTACATCCGGTTCGGCAAGCGTGGCGAGCTCGCCTCCAATCGGCTGGAGGAACAGGAACTGGGCATGTTGTGCCTGCATATCCTCCAAAGCTGCCTCGGCCTGATTAATACGTTGATGATCCAAGACACCCTCGCCCTGTCGGAGTGGCAGGACGTGCTGACCGACGCTGACCGGCGCGGCCTGACCCCGATCTTCCACTCGAACATGAGCCCGTACGGCGAGATCCAGCTGCGGACCGACCGCCGCCTGGACCTGACCGGCCTGCCGGCCGCAGGACGCTGAGGAGTTGTCACCTCATGGCGACGATCACCGTGATGAGTCAGAACGCGCAGTACGCGGCTCGTGCACCAGGGGCGCTGGCCACGGGTGGCACCACCATGAACGGCTCACCCCTCCCACGAAAGAGAGATTGCTCTGGCCTGGGCGGGCACCCCTTGGCACCCTGCCCAGGCCTTGATCACACCTCCTCTGGGGAGGTCTTGCGGTTCCCCTCCTCAGAGGACGGGGCGCGATCTCTTTCCTCGGAGGAGGACTTCTGGGCTTCCTCTTCAGAGGGATCAGGGGAAGGGCCGCCGTCTTCCTTGTCCACGGAGGAGTCACGCTTGTCTACAGGGGAGTCACGGTTGTGGCGACGGCGACGAGCCGCTAGCACGGCTCTGGTGCACGCGGTTGCTGCGGTGAGGAACTGCAGCAGTTCGCTAAGGAAATCGATGACACTCATGCGGCAAGCGTCGAAGCTTGGTGACCTTTTTTTCGGTGTCCTTAGCCCTCAGGATGTGGCTGACCAGCGGATCTGTTTTGTCCGCTCCGGACCTGGCCGGACAACGGGGCCCCATGGTGGGGCACGGTGAGCAGGAGCACGGGTGATCCCAGGGCCGTCTTCGCCGACAGGATGAGGCGGCTCATCGAAGCCGACGGCCGACCCCAGGATGCGATCGCCAACCAAGCCAATGCGATCCTCAAGCGGCACCAGGATCCCCGGACTGGCATGGATCCTCGAACCGGTCGACCTCCCCGCACCGTGAACCGCAAGCGGATCAGCGAGTGGATCGCCGGCCGTGAGTTCCCCGAGGAAACGGTTTTCGAGGCGGTGCTAGAAACAGTGCTCGAGCGCATCGAGGGACGAAAAGGGGTTGGGAGAGACCTGCGGGACGCGCAGGCATCGAGATCTTGCTGGCGTGCGGCCCGGGATGTCCCCCAGGACCCGTCGTGGCTGGAGGCATATCTGGAGGCCGCGCGCCAGGCCGCGGAGGCCCACCCCTACCCTGGCGTGCTGCCCGATGCCCGCTTGCCGCCGCTGTCTCAGGTGTATGTGCGGCGGCGGAGCCAATTGCGGGCCGCCCCTGACGAGTCCCGTGCCGAAGCCGATAAAGATTCCTCACGAGAAGAGCACACTCATGTCGGTTCTCCGGCGGATCGCCTCATAGCCGAGGAGATCTTGTCGGCCGGGCATGATGTGCTGCTGCTAGGCGGCCCCGGCGCGGGCAAGTCCAGCCTGCTGCGCCACACCCTGATTGCCGTGGTCACCAGCGAGCGGGCCAGCCCCAACGCCACCGTTGCGGACATACCGCTGTACGTGCCAGCCTCCTGCCTCACAGTGCAGGGCCTGTCGTTCGCCGGGCAGTTGGCCGCCGCGGTTCATGACGAGCTGTCCGGGCGGCGGGTCCCCGAGCTGCCCGCGGACGTCTTCAACCATCCGCCTCGCCGCGGGGCACGCTGGTTGGTCCTGCTCGATGGTCTCGATGAGATCAACGACGTTCGCCAACGCCTCCAGCTGACGCAGCGGTTGCGTGAGCATCGGGCCGGGCCCTACCGGTTCGTACTGACCAGCCGTCTACTTCCGGACGATGAGCTGCGGCCGCTGGAGCAAGACCGCCAACTGCGCATCTATGAGCTGCTGCCCTTCGACCTCAGGCAACTGCACGACTTTGCCGACGGCTGGATGCGCGCCGCCCACGAGGCGGACCCCGAACGGCTGCCCGACCCCGAGAGAGCAGTGCGCGCCTTCCTGAGTCAGGTGGCCGATCCGCCACTGTCCGAGCTGGCCCAGATCCCGCTGCTGGCCACCATTTTGTGCCAGCTGCATGCCGCCGGACCCGATCGGGTCCTGCCTCGCGACCGGTACGGCATTTATCAGAGCTTCCTGGAGCTGCTGCGGCAACGCCTGCACGATCCGCAGGTCCCTGGCCTGCCCGATGCGACCCTTGCCGCCCTGCGCAAGGTCGCCACCCGACAACATCAGGATCATGACGGTGACGGCGATGGCAAGGATCTGCTGGGCGAGGTGCTGCGCGCCACCGACGGTCTGCGTCCACCGGGCATGCCGGTACGCGACTGGACAGCCCGGCGCTCACACTTGGTACGCCGGACCGGCCTGGTTACTGCCCGCGACAACAGCTACACCTTCATCCACCAAACCATCAGTGAATTCCTCGCTGCCCAGCACGTCGCCTCCGACGCTCAGCTCAGCAGACAGGCCTTCCACGACCTGTTCGGCTGGCATAATCCCCGACGACCAGCAGCCCTATCGTCCTACCGCCGGTTCCTCATCGCCGCCTGGCACGCCAACCCACCGCCGCCCGGCACGCCGCCACAGCTGACAACGGCCGTGCACCGCTGGGCAATAGAGCGCGACGGCGCCGAGATTGTCATTGAGCTCGTTACGGAAGGTATCGCGCTGCCCCCACAGATAGTCAACGTCGCCACCAACACCCTGACCACGTTGACCGCCGACCCTACGGTGAACGGCACTTCCCGGGTCGTTGTGGCGCGGAAGTTGACCGAGTTGGGCGGCCCACGGGCCATAGAGGTCTGGGCCGCGCTCGCCACCGACCCCACCCTGAACGACCATCGCCGTGGCGATGCGGCACGGGCGCTGGCCAGGCTGGATGACGCACGGGCCACGGAAGTGTGGGCCGCCCAGGCCGCCGACCCCACCCTGTCGGGCGCTTACCGTGTCGAGGCGGCGCGGGCGCTGTCCAGGTTGGATGACGCACGGGCCGTGGAGGTATGGGCCGCGCTGGCCACCGACCCCACCTTCGACGCGGATTTCCGTGTCGATCCTGCACGTGCGCTGGCCGAACGGGGCGACCCACGGGGCATCGACGTACTCGACGCCCTGGCCGCCAATCCCCACTTCGACTATTGCGTCTTGGCCGCTCGCACGCTGGCTGAGCTGGGCGACCCGCGCGGCAATGACCTGCTCGCCGCGCTGGCCACCGACCCCACACTGACCGACCGTCGCCGTGCCAACGCGGCTCGCACGCTGGCCGAGCTGGGCGACCCGCGCGGCAACGACCTGCTCACCGCGCTGGCCACCGACCCCACCGTGTCGGACGTTTTCCGTGGCACTGCGACGGAGGCGCTGGCCGAGCTGGGCGACCCGCGCGCCAACGACCTACTCGCCACGCTAGCCACCGACCCCACCACTTACGAATCTGTACGTATGGGCGCGGTGCGGACGTTGACGGACCTAAATGACCTGCGGGCTGCAGAGGTGTGGGTTGCGCTAGCCACCGACGTCACTCTCGGCGAAGAGAACCGTGTCTGGGCCGCGCGGGCGCTGGTAGAGCTGGGCGACCCACGGGCCGTGCAGGTATGTGCCAAGCTGGCCACCGATCCCACCATGATTGCCTACGGTCGTGTCTGGGCCGCGCGGGCGGTGTCTGAGCTGGGCGACCCGCACGGCAACGACCTGCTCGCCGCGCTGGCCACCGACCCCACCCTGAGCGGTAATTGGCATAACGATGCGGCGCGGGCGCTGGCCGAGCTGGGCGACCCGCGCGCCAACGACCTACTCGCCGCGCTGGCCACCGACCCCAGCCGGCAAGATTGTTACCGTGTCGGCGCCGCCCGACACCTGGCTGAGCTGGGCGGCCCGCGCGGCAATGACCTGCTCGCCGCGCTGGCCATCGATCCCTCCTTCACCGAGCGTGTCTGGGCTGCGAGTGAGTTGGCCAAGTCGGGCGACCCACGGGCCGTGCAGGTATGTGCCAAGCTGGCCACCGACTCCACCGTGTCATACGTTTCCCGCGGCACTGTTGTGCGTGAGCTGGCCAAACTGGGCGGCCCAAACGCTGCAGAAGCATGGATCTCAATGGCCGCCGACGCCATGGTGGTCCAAGACCGTACCGCAGCCTCGCGGGCGCTGGCTGAGGTGGATAGCCCGCAAGCCCTCAAGCTGCTCACCGCGCTGGCCACCGACTCCACCCAGGCCGACCTTAGGCGTCTCGGGGCGGCGCGGGCGCTGACCTTATTGAGCGACCAGCGAGGCAGTGACCTGCTCGCCGTGCTGGCCACCGACCCCACCCTGCACCGCCTTGTTCGTTGGATAGCAGCACGGGAAGTGCTCGAGGTAGATGTTCCCCAGATCGTGGAGATGTGGGCTGCACTGGCCACCGACTCCACCCTGGACAGCTATCACCGTGCCAAAGCGGTACAGAGGCTGGGACATGTGAACCAGTGGAGCTGGTGGCGTAGACGAACCGCTGTCTGGATCGTCATGCTTACCGGTCGAGTGCCGAAGGCACTTCTCTTCAGGAAATGACCCTTCCGTGAAGTAATCTGGCCGCATGCCGTCCTCCATGCCCAGCTCGGTCCCTTGCGGGCCAGGCCCGGATCGCGCCGAAATCACTTCACGAAAGGTGGTCGGGCTTCCCGAACGCCTCGATCCGGCGGACGACAGCCTGCCGGTGTGGACCGAGCGCTACCTCGATCTGGCCGTGCGCGGGGTCCGCTCGGCGGAGGTCACCGCCAAGATCTCCCGGCATCTGCAGCGCTTCGGCGCCTGGATCACCGGCGGCCTCGGGCACGACCGGCTCTCGGCCGTCACCCCGCGCGAGATTAGGAAATAACCTCTGTGTTCCCGCGTCCTGAGGCTGAGCGGGGCGCACCCCTTCTGACCTGTGACCTGGTGCTTCTGGTCGCCCCGTGCCGAGG
>NZ_JBICTR010000033.1:0-25961 GCF_043197735.1 Nonomuraea sp. NPDC049028 | reverse complement strand
GAGCTCATACAGGAGATCTAGGCTGCCAGAGACATTGCTAACCCGAGCATAGGCCGCAGCGGCAACAACTCGAATAGACGGATTGAGTTCCCGAGTCCGTGCAAGTGTGCTCAGACGCCTTGCGAGTCTTTCATTGCCTCGGAGTTCGCTCAATTCGTCAAACAGCGCGCGTTCATCACTGGAGCGAAGGTGGTTCGTCTCTACGATGGAGCCCAGCAGGCGATCGATAGCAGCATCCTCTAGTTCCAGGCCAAGAGGAACGCCTGCAGTAACCAGCCGCAGCGCCATTATCTTGTGCTGAAGATCTTGAGCGAGCAAGAGCCTTACTATTGTGGCAATCTTATTGTTCGATTTTCGCGCCCAATGCGCTAATGCGAAGAAGGCAAAGTTTCTCGTGGCCTCACTTCTAATGCGCCCAGTCCATTCGGCTAGATCAGAAAACTCGGATGGAAGCGCAGCTGCAGCAGCCCTCGCAGCGATAAATTCCGCAAATGAACGATGAAGAAATGAGAGCTTACCATCGAAGATCAGAATGCTAGTTGCACCTAGCAGGCGACCCAGATCATCTTCAATTCCCTCGGGCATCCTTAGCTCCGCGGGAAGATGTGTACGCGTCCAATTGGAGGCAGCGGCAAGCAGCGATTCCTTGCCTAGAAGTTTAAGTTCGCTCTCCGCCAGGTGGAGTATTAATGACTCCTGATTGGCAAATATCCACTCCGCGATATCCGCGCATCCGACTTCTTCCCATCTCTCCTGTATCCGTGATCGAAGATCTGAGCGGTGACCACGCGCTGCCGAGAGTTCGTCCAAAAATCGTTCATAAAGATCGATACGACCTCTTGGTAGCGACTTTGTTGGATGTCTCGAAAAGAATGTTGCAGCTATTGTGGCAAGGAGGGGGACTCGCATTAGTTCGCTCAATCCGGCAACTCGGGCCTGCTGAAGAAATGCCTGTGCAAGGCCATCTGTCTCGGGCGCACCCTGAGCAGCGAACCACCGCTCAGCGAAAGTCTGTTGTTGTTCTTCATCGAATCCACGCAGAGCGTAGAAACCGATCGCGCGCCCTTGAAAGGGGCTCAACTCGTCTTGGGGAAGCGGCCGCGAAGTGATGATGAGGCGGTACGGCGTCCCATGTTCGATGCGCATTGAAAGGACATTTAACACTCTTGCCCGGTCTCTGGGTGAGGGTATCTCGTCCAAGCCATCGACCACGACAAGCCAGCGAACCCCGTAGGTTGTTTGGGCGAATATCTGCGGCTCGAATGGCACCGTCAAGGCGCTTGCGTACGAGGCATTCGCCAATACCTGCCCCCAACTGCCTGTCAGGACTTCAGCGGCAGTAATACTGATAGCAATGACCGGCTCGGGACACCACGGCGTTTCCTCAAACGGACCCTCTATCCAAGTCCGTGCGATCTGGCGAACCAACAGTCTGGCTAGCGTTGTTTTTCCGGTGCCTGGACCACCTGTGATAAACAAGTGATCGTGCTTCGCAAGTGCATAAGGGAATGGAATATCCCGTTGATTGTACTTTGGTGGGCGTTCGACTTGAGTCGATGTTTCGTGTATTTCAGCCAAAGGTATGGGATGGACTCCCTGCTCAACATAGACGTCGGCAAGTGGGGGGCGATTGACGTCTAGAAGGTCATAGGGGAAGCGATCAACTGCATCCCCTTGGCTGAGGAAGAACTCTCTTAGTCGCGCGTCGAGGGGTGGGAGATCCTGCCAGGTTGCGATATGCAACTTTTCGGATGTTGGCTTTAGATCCATCGCTCTCTTCGCCCTCGTCCACATTGGCTCAGCCACCTCCGCCGTTTGACCAAGTGCACGTGCCATGAGGCAGGTCAGCTTCCAGTCGAGGAGGCGCTCACCCCGGAGGAACTCGTAGACCGGATTCACCTGAATCGGCAGGCCCTGTCTTTGTACGGACAGGATGAATGACCGGACTGAGTGGTTCTTGGCGCGGAGGAGCTGCTTGAACCAACTGGTGAGCTCGCCGAGCTCGGGATGCACCTCACGCTGACTCTGCTGTGGTCTCCCTCCAGGCACCGAGCCTCCCTCAGAGACGAGTTTCTCAGGCGTTTCCTCAGCCTAGAAGGAAACTGATGCCGACGAACATCATTGCCTCAATCCGTTACGCCGAACCAAGGAGCAACCGATGCGAAGTATCGAGACCCTAGCCCTCAGTCCGGAAGGTATGTTGTTGATCGGCACCGTCTATGCGTTTGCCAGGCAACTGCTCCGCTATCTGACCACAGTTCGAAGGGACGATGGTCACACGCGCAGAGTGGAGGCGGCGATACGCGACACCAGGTCCGAGCATCGCGTGGCGGTGGTGCGAGCATGCATGGTGCTCCGGGGCATGGGCCAGGACGACTCTGCCCCGAAGGGATAGCTAGCGCGGCTTGGGTTACCCCTGGGCCATCGCGTGGGCGGCGCTCGCCGCGACCGGCCGAAGAGCCGCAGCGCGGTGAGCGACCGCCCGACGCGGCGGGCCGTCGGGGGCGGACCGCCTTGAAGCCGTAGAGAAAGTTCTCATCCATTCGACCTTGATAGTCTCTGACCTGGTCTTTTGTGACGATGCAGTCCGGACTCAGTATCGGATGATGCTTGCTTGACGTTGGCGCTCGGAGTGGGTGTGGTGGCCTTGTACTTCAGCCGATGTACGGTTCGTCCCCGTTGAGGTAGTGGTTCGATCCGCAGGCGCATTGACCGGTCCATGCGGTACCGCGCTGCTTCGCCTCTCGGCACCCATCGGACCTCGCGTGACTCCTGGCTGGGTGTCGGTTCGCCATTGATGGCTCGGGCCGTCAGGACGATGGAGAACTCTTGCCGAACCTTGCCATCACGCGTGTAGAGGATGACGTGCTTGGGATCGCTGTACGTACCGACGAATCCTGTGATCTCGCAGCTGACTCCGGTCTCTTCCAGCGTTTCCCTGATGGCAGAGGCTGGGATCGACTCGCCGAGGTCGATGGCTCTGCCGGGTAGAGCCCAGCTGCCGTTGTCGGGGCGGCTAATCAACAGGACGTCGCCGGAGACATTGGTGACCACGACGTTGACCGAGGGCGCGAGGCTGTTTGCGCCTGGTGCGTGGGGGTCGTCGTAGAAGTCGCCCCTGCCGGCCACGAGCGCGGGCTTGGCCCTGGTAGGAGCTCAGGGGTCCGTGGAGTCGGTGGGGCTGACGAAGCTGCCGAGGTTGGGCACGGTGTAGAGCAGGCCTTCTTCGCGGAGCTGGTGGATGGCTTTGCGGATGGTCTCGCGGGCTACGCCGAACTCCTGGACGAGCCGGACCTCGGACACCAGGTGCTTGGTCGGGTATTCGCCGCTGGTGATGCGCGTGCGGAGCACATCGGCGATCTGCTGCCAGCGGGGCCGGTCCGGCTCGAAGTCCATCACGTGTCTAAGGGTAGAAAGGGGGCTCCACCCCCCTTCACTCGCCTCTCGGGATCTATTGAGACCCATCGCCGTCCCCTCGGATCTAATGGGATCCCTAGGGGTAGACAGGCTCGCGGTCGCGCTTCTAGCCTGAAGCCATGTCGACGCCCACCTATGACCTCGACGCGCTCCGCGTCACGTTCCCTGACTGGTCGTTCTTCCGCAGCGACGCGGGCGCGTTCTACGCGACCAGGCGTGGGGTGCGGCTGCGTAACGCGGAGATTGACGCGGGCCTCCAGCAGACAGTGAGCGCCGATGATATGGCGACGTTCGTAGCGCTGCTGCAAGAGCAGCGGGCCCGGGGGTGATGTCGTGGCGGCCTCGAAACTCGTGACGGCCTATCACGGCCTGCACACTGCTGCTCCGCAAACGGAGGCTGAGCCGGTTGAGTGGGAGCAGAGCCAGCCACGTGCCTCGCGAGTGCGGATCCGGGAGCACACCTGTATCTGTCGGCGTCCTGTCTTCGAGCTGTGTACCGCGGGCGGGTTGTGGTTCGTCCGGCGGATCTCTGGTGGACGAACCTCAGAGATCGTCGAAAGTACGTGGATGACCGCCAAGGCCGCCCAAGACCTGTGGTTGCGGATCTTGACTGGTCAGGCGGTATGACTCGGTGCCGGCACTTGCCAGGCAAAGAAACCGCTGGCAATGCGCCGTGCCGCCTCCTCGGGTGTCGTCTGGTCGGTGCGGATGCGCAGCGGGAGATGTCGCCGTCGTGGGCCTGGAGGTCGGACAGCGTTTCGTCCCAGGCTCGCAGGCGTTCGCCCGTGTTGTGGTCGCCTCGTTGGTGGGACCATTGTTCGCAGATCTCGCGAGGTATCCACAGCAGGGTGACCCACCACGGGTGGGATTCCATGAGGCGCCGGATGTCGGGGACGTTGCCTATGTGAACGATGGGCACCTATCCGGCCTGGCTCAGTTCCTCGACCCTGTGGGGGTCGTCGGCATAGGTGTTGCGGTAGCGGTGGGTCTCGACCAGCAGCGGCGTCCTGCGCGGGAGTCTGCTCTATCCGCTGAACCTTTCTCGGAAGCGTTCCGTGACCCGCTCCGCTTCGGCCTCGCTGAGCTCGACCAATTCGACGCTGGATTCGCCTCGTCGCCAGTCCCCGATGACGCTGCTGTCATGCCATTGCAGGTCTCGCCGGAAGGTCTCCTCGACGATCCCTCCATCCGGGAGGATACGTCGCCTCGCTAGCCCGCCTGGGTTTTCCCGTGAGTCGCCCGAAAGCAGCAACCCGTAGTACGTGACCTGCTCTTTCACGGTCAGTTCTCCTTGTTCACGTGGGGGATGTCGCGGACTCCTTGCGGCTCTGGCACGGCCTCGAAGATCTGTGCCTCGTACTTCTCCAAGCGTGCCTTGTCCTGAGCTGGCAAGTTGTTCTTGTACTCATATATCTCGTGGGTAACCTCCTTGGCCCAGAGGCTCGACGGCGTATGCATCTGCACCTCGAACAGCTGCCCATCAGGCCCGCGCCACCGTGTGTTGACGCCCTTGTACTTCGATGAGTCACTCCAGGACGGCTTCTGCACGACCAGCTCGAACCCTTTCCTCTCCAACGCCGCCTTGGCGTTCGCGACACCCTTGACGTAGCGATCGTCGGTGAAGGTAAACGTGTAGCGGATCCCATCGTGCATGCCCGTACGGATGAGTTCCTCGGCGGTGCGGTCGGGGAAGTCCGCCATCAGCTTGGCCAGCTTCTCCTTGAAGCGGTCGGGGCCTTTGAGGACGTGGTCCGGGAAACCGGCCATGTCCGCGCGGCCGTCTTGCGCCGCTGCCCGAACGCCCTGCGATATTTGTGGCTCGACAGCTCGCACTCGAGTCAGAGCTTGGTCCGCTGTGACGTTGTCCGCAGGTCCAAGGTCGAGTCCCTTCCACTGCCAGGTACCGTCCGGCGTGATGCGCGCGGGAGCGACCTGTGGCCCGGCCTTCGCTTTGGCCAGCTTGAGCAGGTCTGCGATCTTGTCAAGTGCCCGTGTGGCCTTGCTCGCCCCGGAGGCCGCGCTGCTGCCGCCCGCGGTTGCGGCGGCGATCAGGATGTCTGGGGTGAGGCGGCCGAACGCGCGGTCGGGGTTGCTGATCCAGGTGTCCCAGTCCGTGATGGCCTTAAGAAGCTCGGCAGGGTGTTTCACCCCGTAGATGAGCCCCGTGGCGCCGTCTTGGAGCTGCCGGTCCCAGCCATCGCGGTCGACGAGCTTACGCACTTCGGAGGTTTCCCACACCATGCCCGCCAGGCCGGCCGTACCTTCCCAGGCGCCCTTGGCCATCTCGGCTGCGGGGTTGCCCGAGTTCTGGTCCAAGTCGAAGGCAGATTGCACCTGTTGGCCGAGCCGGTCCCAGAAGTCGCCGACCGTCGGGAGCGGCTTGCCGGGTGCGAATAGTTCGGAGTTGAGGAACACCGGCGCGCCGGGCTGTACCGCCGGGTCGTGCGCCACGAGACGTTCCAGCAGCACCACGCGCTGGTGAATGTCCGGGATATGCTGCCCGGCCCAACCGGCGATCCTCCGGATGGTGTCGGCATGAGTCGTGGCAAGACCCGCGTCATGTAGCAGGCCCCATAACTCGTTCCCGGCGGAGTCCAGTGTGGACTCCGCCTTGCGTAACTCGTCCTGCAAGGCTCGAACCCCGTCGGGGACCATGCCATCGATGTCCACCGGCTACCTCGGTGTCCGGGCGAGTAGGGCACGTAGGTCGTCGACAGCCGACGTACAGGCACTGATCAGGACCTGCCTTTGTGCAGCCAGCTCGGCGCCGAAACGGTCGGCCGCCGGCCCTGTCCAGACGCGCTGGCCCATCAAGCCCACCGCACGGTCCAGACCACCTCTGATCTGGCCGGTCAGCTCCTCCGCCCGTTGTAACGCCTGCTCTATCTGTTGCCTGGTCATCGGCGTACTTCCCGTAGACGTGCGAGTGCGACTGCTCTGGCCGGCAGCTGGAAGGCTTCGATCGACGCTGGGTAGGCGTAGATCTCATTCTGCGTTGCCATCATCCGGGGATCCTCTGGCTATTTAAGGTCAGTTATCCCTGAGGTCAACGTGACGATAGGAGGACACGAGGAACCCGTCTAGGAGAACTGGTGAACGGGCATAGAGCTCATCAATGGGGCGAGCTAGAAGTACTTTGTTAGGTCCTTTTGGCGTAGAGGCTTCGAGGCGATGCGGGTAGTTTCATGCTGCGGTGACCCTTGACGAGCTTCAAGGTCTGCTGCTCGACGGACGGCGCAAATCGATGCAGCCGATGGCGGGCCGCCTGGGGATGGACCACCAAGGGATGCAGCAGTTCGTGACGTCCTCGACCTGGGACATGCGCGCGGTGCGGGCCAGGCTGGCCCGGCGGGCGGTGGAGGGCGGTGCGGCCAGCGGCGTGGGTGATCGACGATACCGGCTTCCCCAAGGAAGGGAAGGGCTCGCCGTGCGTGGCGCGGCAGTACTCCGGCACGCTCGGCAAGGTGGCCAACTGCCAGATCGGGGTCAGCGTGCACGCCGTCACCGACACCGCCTCCTGCCCGCTGGATTGGGCCCTGTTCGTGCCGCCGTCGTGGGACGAGCAGGCCGCCGAGGCCGAGTTGCGCGCGCATGTGTCGGCGCGGCGCGACCGGTGCGGCATCCCGGACGGGGAGCGTCATCGCTCGAAGTGGAAGATGGCCGTGGAGATGCTCGATGTGCTCGCTGAGCAGGGGTTACGGCCGCCACTGCTGGTCGCCGATGCCGGCTACGGCGACAGCAGCCCGTTACGCGGTGCGCTGGACGAGCGCGGCATCGGCTATGTCGTGCAGGTCAAAGGTGATGCCCTGGCCCATTTGCCGGACGCGCGGCCGGTGCCGCGGACCTGGTCCAGGCGGGGCCGGTCACCGAGACGGACCGAGCCCCGCTATCTCGCCACCGCCATCAGCCTGGCCGCGCACATCCAGGCCGTCGGCCCCGCCGCCGCGGTCCCGATCACGTGGCGCGAAGGCTCCAAAGGGGCGATGACGTCGGCGTTCGTCTTCCTGCGGGTACGTCCGGCCGGGCACCGCATCACCCGCCAGGCGGACGGCACCCTGCCGGAAAGGTGGCTGATCGCGCAATGGCCTGCAGGTGAGCCTGAGCCGGTCAGGTACTGGCTGTCCAGCCTGCCCGCCACCACCGGCCTGGCCGACCTGGTCCGCTACGCCAAGATCCGATGGCGGATCGAACACGACTACCGCGAGCTGAAGACCGGCCTCGGCCTGGACCACTTCGAAGGCCGCTCCTGGACCGGCTGGCACCGCCACGTCACCCTCGTCACCGCCGCACACCTGTTCTTGACCACGCTGCGAGGCGACCCAAAAGCGGCTGCGCCGGTCTGACCCTCTACAAGGTCGTCCACGAGCTGCAGTTGCTGCTCGCCACCTGGACCGGCGCATGCCCGACCTGCCATCAACGATTACAACCGCTACATCGCAATCGTCACCTGCAGACCTAACAAAGCACTACTAGGCGCTGTCGGCCAGCTTGTTCATCAGCGCCTCCACATCGGTCCAGCCCCAATGAGTGTCCGGCGTTCGGCGGCGCCCGGCATCTGCGTGCGCGTAGCCTCGGCCTTTGGCTGTCCGTTCGTCGCATCGGGCCAGCATCCGCTCGACCTTTGCGAACTCGTCGTGCAGCTCGTTCTCCGCGCCGTGATCGGAGAGAAAGCTCAGGAGCTCAGTAATCCAGCCGCTCTGGTATGGCTTGGTCTCGTCGCGGGTGCACAGCTCTTGCAGGGTGCTCAGCCCTACGTCAACCAGTCGCTCGATCACGCCGGCAACTGCTGAGGCAGTGAGAAGACTCTCCGCGAGTTGGAACGTCTCGTACGCTCGAGGCCAGTGCTCGCCTTCGAGCAATTCCTCGATCTCGAACAGGAGCACCTCAGCCGTCGCCTCCGCGAACGCCTCGAAATAGGCCTCGGGAATCATGGGGCTCCCCCGCATGTCGCGCGCCAGATTGACGAGATGTGAGGGCCACGATGAGTGGAGCTGATTGTCTGCCCGCTTCATCATGTAATCGGCAAGCGGAGGATACTCGAGGTCTTCGGCCGTTTCGAGGATCCAGCTGAGGTGCTGCGCCATGCTGTAGTCCTCGTCTGAGGGCGAGTCGTATACGGTCTCCATCGTGGTGGTTATGGCGTCGGCGACGGCGCCTGGGCAGGCCTTGAGCCGGTTGAGCAGCGCTTCGGCGTCGTGGCCAGTGGCGACGCTCATGATCTGGATGATCTGGGTGGCGTCCCCGATGCTCGCCAGGAGTTCCGGCAGGCGTGCGCGGCCCAGGTTCATGTGATGGCGCAGGTAGTCGGCGACGGACGGATTGTGAAAGGCGACTTGGTGCTCATCGATGGCGACCATCGTCCCGGCCAGCACCTTCAACGCCCGGCGGAAGAGCCGTCCCTCGTCGGGAAACTCCAGTGCGCGCCGGTACCACATCCAGCACTCTTCCAGTGAGGACAGCTCTGCCTGGCGCTCGAAGGTGAACAGCACCTCCAGAATGTGCACGGCTTCGGCGCTAAGCTCGTTCTCGATAATCTGCTCCCAGATGCGGCGGGGGTCTTCGAGGTTGGCCAGCATGGCGGCCGCAATGTCGTGACCTGCGTACTTGCGCAGCGCGAGGGTGCGATCGATGATCCGCGGATTGAAATGGCGATGCTGGATGATCGGCATCCATACCTGGGGGGCTGCGAAGCGGCGCTTCTCCGCGGCCGGTATAGCGGCGTAGTAGACGTGGTGGTAGAGGATCAGTGCGCGGACGTCGGGTGTCAGGTTGTCGAGGTGCACCACGCTCGTGATGCCGGTGATCTCCTCCTCCGCGAGCCTGCCGTGACGCTGCCGGGCATGCTCCAGGATGTAATCGCGGGTGGTCATGATGAACGCCTTGTCATGCCTGCTTTCGATCTCGCGGAGCAGCGACAAGAGCCGGTTGTCCTCGTTCTTGTTGAAGCTGGGCTCCAGCGTCGTCTGACCGAGGAAGTCGTCATAGAGGAAGAGTTGCGGGACGTCGTCCCGCCATACCTGGTCGATCTCGCCGACATCTTGTGAGATCTCGTAGACCTCGTAGCCGTCCGCGATGAGACCGGCTGCGAGCATGCAGGCGACCGTGGTCTTGCCGACGCCTGGCAGTCCTGTGATGATGCAGGCGTTTCGCTGGTCGAGGGTGCGTCGGGCCTGCTCGAAGCCTTGGTGAGGGACGAAAGTCTCGGCTACGTGGGAGAGCCGCGCCCGCAGCCGCGAGGACCGCACGAACGTGTCTTGGTGGAGCAGCGTCTGCATGACGGCGGTGCTGCTCAGCCAGAGCCGGAAATGCCGCTGCACGATCTCGGGCCTGAGCCGTAACTCCTCGACGATCTGATCGGGCCCGTAGATGTCGCCGGTGGTGCGGACGAACGGAGCCAGTTTCTCCTGTATGGCGTCCTTGCCGTACGTGTTCACGGGGACACTGGTCGCCACGACATAACGGGACGGCTTCAGTATCCGGACCTTGGGCAGTTCCTCCTTCTCCAGCTGGCGGATGAGCTTGGCCTGGGTGCTGCTCGGCCAGTGCTTGCACTGGACCACCACGGTACGGCCATCGGCCGTCGTGTGACGCAGGTCGATGCCTTGGTCGATCCCTCGGGGAAAGATCTCCAAGGGAACGCCGAGTATCTGCGTGAACAGGTCCCGGCATACCGTCTCGAAATCGTGGTCGGTCAGCCGCCCGAGGTCGAAGGAGTCCACTCGTCACCCATCGCTCAAGATCGAACCGTTCGCTGTAAGGCTACTGCTGCGTGGCGGAGTCGCTCAGTCGAAACGTACCCCCGTAGGGGCGGGGCGTCATTCTGTGTAGGGGAGCGTGGTCCTGAGCGGAGTCTTGTACATCGTGTAGAGCCGTAAAGTACCCGGGACCTGGGAAAGCACCGTCAAGATCATCCCGACCATATCCCGGGATCATGGTCCTACGGCCGCATGCGGGTGCTCCCAGTGACCTACCGAGAGCGCTGGAAAGCAAAGACTTGCGGTCAAGAAACTGCAGGTCAGGGGCCAAAAAGCCTGGCGGAGAAGAGTGCCCCCGGCAGGATTCGAACCTGCGGCACCCGCTTTAGGAGTCAGGAAAGCGTCCGCGACATTTCCCCACGTCAGGTGGGTGCTGTAGTCGGTAAGGGGAAGAGGTTGCGCATGTATTTGGCATGATCAAGCTCTGCGGGTGGTTGCTCGGCTTCCAGACCTTCGGTTCAGGCGGGACGGCTTACGTCCCTGTTGATGAATGTCGACGTGAGTTCAGCCGTCCACGCATCTGCCGGGGGCACCGGCATGACTTCATGGATCACGACTTCGTGCAGAGATCATCCCCGCACGCGCGGGGAGCACTCATGAGTCGGTGTGCGCCATAGCGCCCGGTAGGGACCATCCCCGCGTGCGCGGGGAGAACATCAGGACTCGATCATCTAGGTAGCAGTCGCAGGGAGCATCCCCGCGTGCGCGGGGAGTACTGAACACCCACCAAAAGACCTCCTTGCCGTAGGGGCCATCCCCGCGTACGCGGGGAACATCGGCGGATCGCGACGGGTTCGCCGTTCACGGTGCGACCACTCGCGGGTTGGAGCGATGCTTCCATGACTGCATGCGAGTCGCGGTTCACTGGACGGCAGCCAAGCTGATCAACCCGCAACCGTATCCCTTCGCTCGTCCGATGCCTTGGGTGAGCGCTTCGCGTAGCAGATCGGGGTTGCTCACCCGCATCATGCCCTCCAAGGTCACCGTCTGCAGCGTCACAGGCTTCTTCTCTCGATCCGCTCGCCAGAAGCGGAGCCGCTTGCGATCCCGAATCTCCACTGCAAAAGGGGTCGGCGTATCTTGTGGGCGGTCTGTCTGGGGCATTGGCGCGGACCCGGGAAGAAGTTCGAACCCCCACTTATGGGTTCGCTCGGCGAACCACGAGATTTGGCTATGGGTGCCCGCCAGAGGAACGACTCGGCCCCGTATTTTTGCCCTGGTCTCTTTCGCTTCAGGCCCAGGATGTTGCGCTTTGACGGGGTTGACCGTGACGCGGAATACGTAGCGCTGTTCGGCGGCAAGCCGGTTCAGCAGCGGAAGGTAGTTCTTGGTCTCGAAGGGGCGATCCGACTCCGGCCAGCCGTAGAAGTCCGTCACATGGTGCAAGTCTGGCTTGTCTGGAGAGACGATCCACAGCACCGGTCGGCGGTGATCATCCCCGTCCAGCCGCCACAGCACACGGGGGCCGTTTGAGGCATCAACAGCAGGCGTCACCGGAAATGCTTGCATAACAGCAGCATGTATCTTCTGAGGATTACCAAGAAAAGTAACGGCACCGCGCCGCCGGGGATTGATAAAGGTACGGGTGAGATACATGTCATCCATCCAGCAGACTCATCGCCGCATCCCCTGTGAAGCCATAGACGGCGCTCTGCGGCGCCGGCAGGCTTCGCGGATCTACCGTGTCGTGGTGGACCGGGCGGTGCGTGAACTTTCGGTCGAAGGGCGTTCCACCCTCCGACGGAAGGTCATCGAGAAGCTCTTCTCCATCAGGTTGATCAAGGATCAGTGCGAGAGGATCCTCCTGGAATCGCCGCCACTCGGGAACCTGCCAGGGCACGATCTCGCGTAGTACGGTTTCCAACCCCCCGGTGCCGCGTAGCAAGGACATCAGCACAGGCTTGTCGGGGGGACAGGAGCGCCGTCCCAGATACATGGGGTAGCGCGGCGCGCGGAGAGCACCTTCGACCGACTGGAGCAGGTCAGACTGATCATCGTGGTCGCCCGCGAGCGCCGCGACGAACACGGCGTCTTGGAGGTAGTAGCGGCGCGAGATCTTTCCCTGCCCAGGCTTGAGCGCCTTGCCGTCGGCGGTGGGCAGTCGTTGCTCTTGAGGGCGCAGGGGATCGTGAGAGGCCGCTGACATGGTGTGGTAGTCGATGAGGAGTCTGCCTGGCCGATCGACTCGTACGCCGAACTGCAACTTCGCGAGGGCAGACAAATCAGTGCCGCGTGGCCATCCCAGCGCACCAGCGCATAGCCCGATCACGCCGGACTTCGTGGGGTGGCTGAGGGTCCCCCGTACGTTGTATCGCGTGGCACCGCCCCAGGACTGAAGAGGTCCGCTCAGTCGTAGCACGAGCACGTCACTCATGCTCGATGCCAATCAACCGCGCCAAAGCATCGCGGGTCGCCGCAAATCCATCGGGCAGCGGTTGGGAGATAGGCAGTCCTCGGATCTCTCCCTGATCGTGCTCATCGCCGAGCCACGCCGGGTAACTGGCAGTGTGGAACGCGGGCGCGGTGCCGTAGAGAGCATCTTGTTCGCGGTAGTAGCGGGCGAGCGCGGACACCGAACGCCCCACGTAGCCGACGACCTCGCCGTTGTAACGCTCGGCTAGTACGGGACGCTCAAATGCGCCAACCAGGCTTACCGGCTGGTCAGTCCGTACGGAGAGCAGGACGAAGTCCGGCCGGGTGTTGTTGGCGAACGTAGCCCGTTTGCCGGTGGGCATGCTGAGCAGGAACGCCCGGGCGAACTCCACGGCCACATCAGTAGCGAACGCACGATCCCCGTCCAGGCTGTCGATCAGGCTGCGCACATCCACGGTTGCGTAGCGGTACATCGTGGCGGCGTTGAACTCGATCGTGCCGATCATCCCCGCGCCGGTCTCGTCGGCGGCTTCGTCTACATCGTCGACGGCCGTGTAGTAATCGAACTGAGCCTCGACGGCATGGGTGGAGATGGCATGTGCCACCTGGCAGGCCGCGTCGACGTTCATCGTCGGGTCGGTCGCGATCATCCGGCCGAACAACGCGACCGCCGGCGGATGACCGCTGTTCACCACATCTCGCAGCTTGAACTCATTGATCGTCCTGGTGAACTCCTTCGTGTTATCGACCGTCTTCAGAACCCGCTCGACGTCTTGCAGCAGGACATCCACCACGCGGACACGCTGGGCACTACCCAGGAACAGAAGGAATTCTGTGACGGCTCGCCCGTTCTTCTTCGGCGTCTTGGCTCCGAACAGAGCCGTCACAGTGGCATCGGCGATCTCTGCCGCTCGGTTGCCGAGTTGGGGCTCTCGCTCCAGCAGATCGGCAGCGAGGATCTCTGGAAGTCGCTTGGTGCGCTGGGAAGCCTGGAATCCGGCCGTGGCCAACTCCAACTCTCTGCGCGCGGCGCGCTTCCACGCCTGAGATGAGACCCGCATCCGCCGGGCGCCGCCATACAGGGCGGTCTTGGGACTGCCGTTCTCGTCGCGGTTGATGTTGGCGGGCGGCACAGGCTGTATTGCATGTACATCCAGGAACACCATGGGACATCACTCCTTGTTCGTGGTCGGCTTGTTCCCGGTTGGGAACGGAGCATAGAAATGACGCCCCCATCGGAGAGCCGTTGGACCACGCGAGGGCGAGTGAGCCCACGCGGCCAGCTCCGCGGTGAACTGGACGTAGTCCAGGACGATGGGCACCTGTCGGAGCATCGGGACCAGGCCGCGGACGTGGCCTACAAGTTCCGCCGCGGACACCGAACTCATGGCTGATTCCAGCCGCCGCACGATCCCCCGATTGACCGTTTCGAACTGCGGTGTTGCGGGACTGAACTCGCGTCGTTCCAACGCTTGCGCCTGGTGGTTGGTGAGTAGACGGCATGCGGCCCCAAGGGATGGCCCGGAACGCTGGTGCATGGAGCGGTCTTGCGACTGCTGATGGACGGCGAAGAGCCCGAGCCCATAGTGGACCGCAGCTTCCCACGCTTGCGCTTCCCGATCCGTCTCGCGCTCTTCAGGATGGCTGAGTACGTTCGCGATCTGCATGGCTAGGACCGGCATGGTGTCCGGAGAATGGCTCAGTCCTCGACGCCATCTGCTCAAGATTGCCGGAGCATCATCGAGCAGTTCGTCCTTACGCCCCTTGAACAGACCATCGAGTTCTTGCTGCAGCCGCTTCTTTCGTTCATCATTCAGACGATGTCGTCGTGATATGGCTGGCGCTGTCACTCTTGGCCTCCGTTTTCTTGGCGTTGAACGAGAGGCCCGGCCTCGTCATCGCGTGCCTGTGACTGCGGCAGCAACATGGACAGCACCTGTTCGAACCGTCTGTGTGCGAGCGCGAGGTTCACCGGCTCTGGTCGGCCTCCCTTCTTGGGAATGCGCATGCGAGTCCGTAGCGCGGTCGGTGGCGCGTCGCCCACGATTGAACGCGCGATCCGTCGCGCCTCGGCGCGGACGCGGTTGTGCCACTCCTCGCGGTATAGATCGGCCGCCTCGTCGACGCGGAGCCCCGCGATCCATTCCCTGAATGGCTGGTCCAACAAGAGGTAGAGGCGGTTCTGGGCGCTGTTTCGCTGAGCCAGCTGCGCATCGTCATCGCCTCCCGAGCACAGGACGGTGTCGGCAGCCAGCTGGCCGAGCGCGTCTGCCGCTCGTTTGGAATCCTCGACGGACTGCACCGCCATCGCGTCTAGGCCGTCTTTGCCTGCCGGCCGCAGCAGCGCGACTGGCAATGGGAGAACGTCCGTATAAGTCTCCTCGACGACTGAGCTCTGAGTGCCGTAGACGACCCCGTACGCCCGAAGCTGCAACACCTTGTCCATGGGGAGCTTTACCGAGCGAAGGTGCGTGAGCACATGTGGGGCCATGGAATGGCGACCTCCGTCACCCTTCTCGAACCGTCGCCCCAGGATTCCACCGAGCCCCCGCCAGAGCTGCTGACCTGGACGATGCCGGGACGGGCGGTAGCGGGCTGAGCTTGCTTGATCGTCTACCGCGTACCAAGCAGTATGCGGTTCGAGGCTGTCGAGAGTGGTGTTCTCCTTGAGGCGGTCGCCCGCACAGACGAGCACTTGCCGGACGATCACTTCACCGTCACTCTGCGCGGGGAAGAGGTGGATGCGCCGCCCCGGCCACCCGTACAGGTCGAGGACACCGTACGGGAGCCGTATCTGCCAGGCAGCGGTCAGGGGTGTGTGCTCCCAAACAGGGATGTCGTCCGCCGGAGAGATGTCCTCATTGAGGACGAGCAGGTTGTACATGAGCGTTTCCCACAGCGTCGTTCCTGTCGGGACTAGCACGCCCAGCGAGCCTAGAAGCCCGGTACGGTTGCCGGTCGTCTTGCCCTGCTTGGCTTGGGGATCAGCGAAGGCTCCAGTCTTGATGCCTGCGGTGTCCCAGCCATGGGCGTGAAGTAGCCAGCGGGCAGCCTCTGCCGGAGTGAGTTCGACCGTCTGCTGGTCAGCGGACTGCGAGAAGATCGGCACATTGTTTCCACTGGCGGCATAGGGAATCAGAAGACCCGCAGGCTTTCGCTCGCCGCTCATGCTGGTCAGGTGACCAGCCTGGAAAAAGGGATGTTCTGGATGGAAGAGGTCCAGGCGGTCTCGCCAGGTGTCCAGATACTCACTAATCGGTTCCGAGGGGAAGCGGCCGAGTGAATAGAGATACTGCCAGTCGCCCTTGATCCTTGGCTGGGATTCGTGCTGTTTACCCTCCCGCATGCCGAGTGCGCGATGCAGGACGGCCAGCAGGAGTCGGATCAGTACTGGGTACTGCGTGGGAACGTCGACGCTGAGGTCCCGGATCGTGTGTGCGTTGACCAGCAGCTCGCGGAGGGACGCCCGGGCCGGGACGCCGGTGGTCGTGACGTAGTCGAGCCACGGTTCATCTACCAGGTTGAACGAAGGCCCAGAAGCTGGCGATTTCGCCTTGCTGATGGTCCACCCCGTTTCAGTGCTGTAGGTGAAGCTGTTCGCCCCGTGCCGGACCGTCCCGGCGGCCTTACTCAACATGAGTACACGAAGACGCCGACACCAGGGCGCGTTCCGCCATCCCGGTGGAGACTCCAGCCGATCCTCATTGACCATTCGGGACGGGAGCCGGATCGCCTGACCGAGCACCGCCTTCTTCTGCTCACGTGTCGGGGTGCGGTCCAGCGGGATCGTCACCTGCTCGCCTTTGGACACGGTGGCTGCGGTCGTCGCGTCCATTCTCCGAAGCAGGATGACCTCGACGCTCGGCTCTCCAGAGCGCACCCGCAGACGGTTGCCAGCGACTTCCTCGTCAGCCTCATGCGAGGTGCCTCGCTGTAGCTCGCTGAGATCGGGTGCGATCGGATCCGGCTCAGCAAGCAACAGGGAGTTCGCTTCCCGCCGCAGTTGTGCCAGAGTGTCCCGCATCCTGGCCGTGGCGACCGCCATCGGTTCGCTCCAGAGTTCGGGCACGATTGGTTGGTCGCCGTAGACCTCTTCGATCAACATCGGAACGTCATCCGGGATGCTGATGCGATCCCTCCTGCGGAGCACAGCCAATGTGCGGAGCAGGAAGTGATGCAGGTATGGACGGTCGTCGGAAGTGGGAAACTTCGGGAGGTCGCCAACCTCCTGATGGCCTGTGACAACCATGGTTGGATCAGTCACCTCAGCCGGGCGCGGACTCGGCCGCTGATGCCGATGCAGCCGGCCTGCTCGCTGCAGCATGAGGTCGATCGGTGCGAGATCGGTGATCAGCAGATCGAAGTCCACATCGAGCGACTGCTCGACTACCTGGGTGGCTACGACTATGTGCCGGGTCGGTCTCGCTGGATTCTCAGAGACCTTTCCCGTTGCCTTATCGACCTTTGGCGGCCCGAAGGCCGTGGCCAGCCAATCGTCCAGCCGTGTGCGGTCAGAGCTGGTGAAACGGGCGTGAACGAGAGTTATTTCATCCTCGCCTACGTGCTTCCTCAATTCTTCGTAAGTCTGCTGTGCCCGTGGAACAGTGTTCCGCAGAACCAGAACGCAGCCACGCTCAGGGATCCAGCGCACTATGGAAGCTGGATCGTTCCCAGCCTCTGGGTGAAGAACGACCTTGAGTGAAACGTCCCGGGATTCGGTCTTGTCTGCACTACGAGTATGGGCGATAGGAGGAGCACTGTCGCCTTCTACTGCGGGACTGAAGAACGACGCACGTTCCCTTCTACTGGACTGGCCTGGTGCCATTGTCCACGTAAGCTGTGGATATCCCGCCGACGATGCATGGATCTCAATCTTTCCCGCATACGCTCTGAGTAGAGCGTCCCGCTGCTCAGCCGGCAGAGTTGCTGACAGCAGCACCACTGGGACCCGATGCAGCCCCAGCCAGTGCAGCACCCGGTACAGGATGCGAGACATGTACGCGTCGTAAGCATGCACCTCGTCGATCACCACGACCTTGTTGGCGATAGCGAGATGCCGCAGCATCACATGCGGAGCACTCACTCCGGCGAACAGGAGTTGGTCAATGGTGCCCACGGAAATCGGTGAGAGGAGGGCCTTCTTTCCGCCCCTCATCCACTGAGACGCGGTGGCGGAAGCGCTGCCGAAGTCCCCTACACCGCCGAGAGGCAGGTCATCAAACCGCTCATACTGTCTTGCCTTACCGTGCACCAGTCCGACGGTTGGCAACGGGCTCTGGGGTAGGTTGCTCAACCATATATCCAGGACCCGATCGAAGATCCGGTTACTTGTAGCCTGGGTAGGCAGCCCGAAGAACAGCCCGTTGAATCCGAATCTTGCAGCGACAATCTCCGCGATCACCAGAGCAGCCTCCGTCTTACCTTCTCCGGTGGGCGCCTCAACGATGACGAGGCCAGGATGCTCGATTTCGGACGCGATCTGATGTGCGACCAGTTGGGTATCGCGTGGCACCTTGATCCCGAACCGTTGGAGATACATCTCCTTTGCATCAGCGACCTTTACCGGATGCCACACGGCTTCGAGCTGCATGGTTTTTCGGGTCTGCTTCACCCTGCGGGCCGCTTGCTTGGGATACTCCTCCGACCAGGGACCTGTGTAAGGGAAGAGATTCTCGTTGGACGCCAGCCAGTCACAGAGGATGACAGCACCCGAGCAGACAACCTGACTGCCGATCGGCGGGACATGGTCCGCCAGCAGGTCCAGCGGTACGCCTGACCGCCGGGTCATCTCTCGAAAGAGCTCTCGCTGAACCTCTCGCCACTCTGTCCCCCCGATCTGCGCAATCAGCAGTGGAACTTCGACAGATCCCGGCCGCGGGTAGACCCCATGGTGCCCCCCGACGACGTTAGCCACCCAGGTGCTTGCCCGTGCAGTCCATCCGGCCTCGGCCGTGAAGAGGTACATCAAATGGGCTGAGACCATGCTGTGTGGATGTATGTCGGGGCCAACCGGTAGAGCGATCACGTCCTGGACCCGGGAGCTCTGCCGCACACTTTGACCTTGAAAGCTTCCCGCTTTCCCCAGGTCGTGAAGGGCGGCTAGCCACCGAAAGAGCGCCCGAGCCGCCTGCATGCGCTCATGCTCTGTTCCTGGGATGCCCTCAGCTAGGCGCTCATGAAACGCTGAGGACAAGTAGACATGCCAGAGCTCGTCCGCAACCTCCATGGTGTCCACCATGTGCGCGACCAGCGAATGCCACTCGTCGGCGGCGCCTTTGCGATCGCGTCGAACTTCGCCGGTCTTACCCCAAAGAGCCCGGGCGCTTGCGCTGAACCCCGGGCCCTGTGCGGCGTTCCTTGATGGACGCGTTGAGGTCATGCCGTGGTTCTAGCGCGGTTGGAAGATCGCTGCCACGTATGTGGCGAAGATGAGACTCCCCACTATCGCGGCTACGGCTAGAGAGCGCGCGCGAGCAAGGTTGAACGAGATCGCGATCTGGAGTCGCCCATCGCGAACCTCCACCCGTAACGGGCTGTTCTGTCCATCCATGTCCCGATCCTCTCGGACTCTTGCTTCGGTCCCACTTGGGGCTAGCCTGATGCTAAGGCACTTCTTGTTGGCATGTCTTCCATTCCTTCTCCCTCGTTCTATGTATTTGTTCGCATGGTGTCGCCAGTACACTCCTGGCATGCCGGACAGCTGCCTGCCAACGGCGGGATCGCCCTGAGGGGGAAGGTCTGTAACCGGATACCGATTTGCGCGCCCCGCGCACGCGGGGATGGTCCGCGGCAGTTAGTCAGTTAGTCACTAAACGGTAGTGCTCTCCGCGCACCTGTGGATGGTCCTGAGTACGAGGCCGAGCAGCGGCTGGATGCTCTGTGCTTGCTCCCCGCGCATGCGGGGACGCCCCAACCGATCACCCACGTGCGCCGGGTCGGCCTGCGACCACATCCGCGATGCATTATTGGCCGGTGTCAGCCGCTGCTGACTTTGCCTTGCTCGTTGCCTGAAACGTCAGGCTGTGTGTGTCATCTCTCCACACCCCAAACGAGGGCTGTCCGGTCGGCCGGCAGGATGCGGTCGCGCTTGTGCGGCTGGCTGAGGACGAAGACCGGAACCCCCTCGGGGATGTCCAGTTCCCTTCGCTCGTCTGGGGAGGGCATCCGAGCGGTGACCTCTGTGGGCCCCTCTACGATCACCCGTTCGACGGGGGCCTGTGGGCGGACGTAGGAGCCTTCACGCTTCACAGTGACGATCAGTCCCTCGCTGCGCAATACCCCGAGTGCCTGCCGTACGGCGACGCGGCCGAGCTCGTACTCCTGCATCAGCCGGCCCTCTGACGGGAGCGCCTGGCCAGGCTCGAGTCGTCCCGCTGCGATGTCCGCGCGGATGATGTCGGCGAGCTGCCGGTGCACAGGTCGATCGGAACCGAAGTCGATCACAACAGGTCATCATCACAACCCCACTACCTCATAAGAGCTTGTAGGCATATGCTCATAAGGAACGAGCAGCAAGAACGTTGCCACATCAAGGTAGGGGAGGTTGCCGCTATGCCTGAGCTTCTAGGTCTAGAGGCAGATGCCTGGCCTTGTCCGAGACTCTCCGCCCACCCGCCAGGCCGCAGCACCGCCGCCACCACGACGCACATCGACTGGACCAAGGAGGAACCGGTCCGCCAGCGGATAGTGGACTACACCTGCTCCTGCCGCGCACTCGTCTATGAGCTGCTGAGCTGCGGCGGCCACTACATGATCCGTCGCACGCACCAGACCACGTCTCCCAAGGTCTTCTACGCGGGGCCATGGCCACGGGCCGTGGCAGAGCGCGTTTGGATGATGATCCTCACGGGCGAGGCTCGCTGATGGCACCGGTCCGTTGGTCGCTCCAAGGCGGAGCCTGGGCCCAACCAAATCGAGAGCGGCAGGTAGGGCCGCCTCGCCCCATGCCGGGCCGCAGCACGGAGGCGAAGCACGGATCCTCGACGAGGCCGTGGTCATCCCTGCTGATGCTCTGTCGTCTTAGCCTTGAGTCCGTTGTTGCTCGGCAAGGGAGCCTCATGACTCAAGGCAAAGCTCAGCCCGCCTACGCCACGCTAGCTAGCGACCTGCGCCAGCGGATCGCCGCAGGCGAGTACCCGCCAGGCGGGATGATCCCGTCCGAGACGGCCCTTATGGAGACGTACGGCGTGGCCCGCGGGACCGTACGGCAAGCGCTCGCGGAGTTGGAACGCGAGGGCCTGGTCGTCAGCCACGTGGGCCGCGGTCGCAGGGTGCAGGGCCAGGCCGCCGAGGACGCGACGCCCAGCACCCGCTATGAGGACGTGGCCAACCAGCTCCGCACCGCCATCAAGAGCGGCGAGTTCCCGCCGGATGTGCGCCTGCCTGGTGAACCTGTCCTCGCAGGCAGGTTCGGCACCGCGCGCATCACGGTACGCAAGGCCCTGGAACTGCTTCAGCGAGAAGGCTTGATCGTCGTCGTCCCCAGCAAAGGCCGCTTCGTGGCCACCGGTCCACCAGACACCAAGAGCGAGGACTGATCCATGACCGAGACTCACACCGCACGAGGCTTCTCCCAGCAGGACGCGCACAGGGCGCTGGTCGCGGCCTGCGCACACGCTGGGCTGGACAGCAGGGATGCGAGGTTCATGCGGATCGGCGAGAACGCGATGTACCGCCTCGCGTCGGCCCCGGTGGTTGTGAGGATCGCCCGAACCGTGGATCGCCTGTCCGAGGTACGCAAGGAGGTAGCGGTCGCGTCTTGGCTAGAAGGGGCCGACTTCCCCAGCGTGCGGCTCTTCCCGGACTGCCCACAGGCGACCGTTCATGACGGCCGGGTGGTGACCTTCTGGCGCTACATGGAGAGCGACAGCCCGCCTCTGGACTTCGTGGACCTGGCGGCGATGCTCAACGAGCTGCACAGCCTGTCCAAACCGGTGGACCTGGTCCTGCCGCTCTTCGACCCGCTGGGCCGCGTTGAGGACCGTCTGGACTGCGCCTCGACCGTCGCCGATGAGGACCTTGAGTTCCTGCGTGAGCGGGTGAAGGACCTGTACGTCGAGTACAACGCCCTCGACTTCGCGTTGCCCGCCGGCCACATCCACGGCGACGCGCACAAGGGCAACCTGCTCCGCCGCACGGACGGGCGAGTGATCCTGCTCGACTTCGAGGCGTTCGCGTTCGGACCTCGCGAGTGGGATCTCAGCAGCGGCGTGGGCATCCCCTTCAGGGGGTTCCGGTGGGTGGCGCGCGAGGAGTACGCACAGGCTGTGGACGCGTACGGCTTTGACATCACCGAGTGGCCCGGCTTCCACACCCTGCGCCGTATCCGTGAGATCACTATGACCACATGGCTCATGCAGAACGTGGAGGAAAGTCCCGACATCCGGGCCGAGTTCGTTCGTCGCGTTGCTTCGCTACGGCATGACGTCCTGCCGCGCGTCTGGCGGCCCTTCTGAGCGGCCTGCGAATGACTGCTGGCTCCGCCCGACGGGATGACGCCAGCGGGATGACGACGCCCACGGCCGCGCCCGCTACTCCCGACAGGCCCCGTCCAGCCGCTGCTCCACGGTCACCCGCTATGGGTCGAACGGCTCCTCGCGGGCGTCCTCCCAGGTCATCTCGGCGGCCTCCGCGCGGATGAACACCATGTCGCTGCGGCCGTCGAAGTTCTGGGCAAGAACGGCCATCGCCCTTTCCGTGCGACCCGGCCCACTGGGCAGGCCGTGGACGGAATCCACAACTCGACCGTAGGTCGCCGGGGCCAGGTCGAGGAAGAGTGTTGTCACCGCCTTCGCGGGCGCTAGGAAGCATCGTCCCGACGGGCACGCGCTCCCCGAGCCACTCGTCAGCACTCGCCTACGAGCGTGCCCGAGCCGTATTCACGGCAGCTCTCCCGCGTGCGCGGGGAGCACAGCGTCGTCAGGCATTCCGCGGGGCAGGCCGAGGGACCATCCCCCGAGTGCGCGGGGAGCACGCCAGGACTGCGAAGTTGGCCGCCGCGCCGAAGGGACCATCCCCGCGTGCGCGGGGAGCACAGAGTGGCGCTCAGCGTCGCGACGTGCCGCAGGGGACCACCCCCGCGTGCGCGGGGAGCACAGAGTGGCGCTCAGCGTCGCGACGTGCCGCAGGGGACCACCCCCGCGTGCGCGGGGAGCACAGTGTTGAGGGGACGCGCCCCAGGCCCAGGGGGGACCATCCCCGCGTGCGCGGGGAGCACGCCCACCAAGATCGCCAATAGGCAGCTTAATTGGGACCATCCCCGCGTGCGCGGGGAGCACGTGCCCGGTTTGACCCAGCGTAGCCAACCGTAAGGACCATCCCCGCGTGCGCGGGGAGCACGGACTGCGCGGCGTGATCGAGGCGTTCCTGCCGGGACCATCCCCGCGTGCGCGGGGAGCACGTCCGGCTGTACGACGAGCAGAGCACCTACCGGGGACCATCCCCGCGTGCGCGGGGAGCACGACGCCATGCGCGACCGCGTGCAGGCCTCCCTGGGACCATCCCCGCGTGCGCGGGGAGCACGGCTAGTGGTAGAAGTACGGAGGGATCTCGTGGGGACCATCTCCGCGTGCGCGGGGAGTACCCATCAGCGGCGGTTACGAAGAGCTTCCGCAAGGGACCATCCCCGCGTGCGCGGGGAGCACACTCCACGACCTGCATAGTTAGCGGTCGCAGGCACCATTTTCGAGCACTTTCACTGAATCGGACATTATGGACATCGCCGTGATGTGCTGGCTTTCGAAGATAGGGCACGGGGGCGGGACGCGGAGGCCGCTGGATATTGTCGGGCATCACGAGTCGGTCGGTAAAGGGCGCTAAGCGAGCGTGTGGTGCGTGCCCCCCGAGTCCGCGCTCATATGTGAGTCCTGGCCGACGGCGCACTACGCAGGGCCCCCGGCTGTCGCCTGAGGACGTTAGCCCAGCCGAGTACCGGATCCCAGGTAGGGCGTCCAACGGCTGATGTCCCGAAGTTGATGACAGCAGCCAGCCTCCGCCATCGATTGCTTGCTGAAGCCTTCCTTCATGCGGCTATACCGTTTCGCGATAGCGTCATTCCTCCTATATGGCAAGCCTCAAGCCAGATCTCTTGCGGAATGTCTTAAAATCGGTCTAACGTATTAAGTCGGCATTTCTCGGATTGTGACCGGGAGATCTTCGTGGCTGAGGTCATGGTCCCCAACCCGCGACACGTACGCCTGAAGCAGTTGCTTGCCCAGGCCGAGGATGAGGCCCGCCAGCTACGCCAGGCGTACCTTCCGGCCATCCACGCCATGTCCTCCGGCACGGTATGGACCGGCCCCACGGCCCGCAAGTGGTCAGCCGACCTGCAGGAACGCCAGCATCAGCTACTTCGCATCGCGCAACGAGTGACCAGCGCCGTGGAAGAGGAGTTGAGCCGGCATCCGCCCATGGTCACTGAGACCATGGCGAACGCCATCCGCCACGAGATGGCTGGACGCACCTAATGGCAAGCCCTGCCAACGAATTCTGCGGCATCGATCCCGACGCGATGGATGGAATGTCGCGTTCTTTGCAGAACGCGACAAACCGCCTAGGCGACTTCTACCATGAATTCGATCAGCTTTTCCGCGCAAACGGCATCAGCACCGGACCTCTGCGGGAGATTCTCGATGTCTCCAAGTGGAGCGAAGGCCAAATCTCCATGCTCGCCTACCGCAGCCAGACGATCCGCGAGCTGGGCAAGGGGGCCGGCGCGGCCTTCCTGATGCTCCCCGACCAACTCGCCGCCTTCGACGACGCTCGCGGGCTGGCCAACATGTACAGCCAGGGCATCGTGGGCAACGGCTCCGCCGACCTCCAGGCGCAACTGATCCACGAACACGCCGATGAGATAGCCAAGCTCGCGGACAACCCGCAGGCCGCCGCCGCTTTCTTCGCGATGCTCTCTCCGGCCGTACGCGACGCGCTGCCGAGCCTGATCGTCGCCACAGGCAGCAAGACCGCCAAACAGGACCTCGCCGCCTTCAGCAAGGCCCTCGGCGCCGCACTACGCGCCCCGGCGAGCGTGCCGGCCTTCGAGCGGTTCAAGAGCGACTTTCTGAAGCCCACCACCAAGAACGCCGCCTGGAATCGATTAGCCCTCCTCAAGGGCGCCAACGCCCCCACCGCGTACCGCACCGCAGCAGCCCGCGCCCTGGTCTTGGACGCCTTCGTGGCTAATCCGCAGCAAAGCTTCCGCGCTGGGAGCAATACACAGACCCAGGCCCTGGGCATCCCGTCGGACCTCGTAGCACTCGGATTGGAAGTACTGGATGGCGACGGTGCGGCTGTGCGGGCCACCTTCGCCGCGATGGGTACTCCGCAGTCCAAGCTCACCCAGCCAGAGAAGATGCAGCTGTTCATCAACTACGCCAAGGGCCCCGGCATCGAAGAAGAGGTCGCCGACGCCTTCGGCAGAGTTCTTGCGTCCGGCGCGGAGGTGAAGACAGAGCAACCCGGCAAACACTCCACTGACGCCGCCGCCTTCGCTCTCGACGCGATCAAAGCGACCAGCGCGTACCGAGAGAAGCTACCTGGCGCTGCTCGGGACTCGATGAGCTTGATCGCCCAGTCCTACATCCACGAACTGACCACAGGCGGCCGCTTCGACAAAGCCATCGATCGGTCATCAGGAATGGGACATCCACCGGAGTGGATCGATATCCCCGACGTCACCCCCGGTTTCTACCTCAGCCCAAAAGACACCTTCAATTTCCTGCGCACCTTTACCGGCGACGAACGCCTCACCAAGGAGTTCGACTCGGCCGTGGCCCGGTTCTATCACGACACGCTCGTGACGACAGCGGGTCTCGACGGGAAGAACGCAACTACCCACTTCGACGATGCTGCCAAGATGTTCGGCGATTTCGCCGGGATCGAGTTCCAAGCGGCGTCCAAGGTACGCGGGCAGGCCGACGCCATCGACGCGCTCGTCCTTGACATGGTCAAGAACACCGCCGCTCTGGGCATCGACAAGGTTCCGGTAGCCAGCCAGGCAATCGACATGGGATGGACCGTGGCCAAGACCTATGCCGTCAGCAGGTTGCTCGACGGATGGGTAGCCAGCTTCGAGACTCGGGTCGAGAAACTCGATGCGGAGCGAGTCGATTACGTCGTACGCCAGAGGTACGACATGTCACGTCTCCTTCACGAGGGCGGCTTCCCCTCCACGACCCCTCCTGACGAGCTGGTCAGCAAGGAGACCGGCCATCTCAAGACTTACGACGAGATCCTCAAAGAGGCCAAGCGGGACGCGGCAGGCGGCGACGTGGAGAAGGTCCTGAGAGGCAAGCTCTCGGTCTTTGAGCACTGGACGGACGCCAACCAGAAGTTGGACGAGAAGATGGAAGACGCCTCAAGATTCACCACGAGTACCCTGACCAAAGAGCTGATCGAGAAATGGAGCTGACGCCTCCG
>NZ_JBICTR010000032.1:0-29519 GCF_043197735.1 Nonomuraea sp. NPDC049028 | reverse complement strand
CGTCTACCAGGGGTTTCTTACGTCGTCAGGCGAACACCAAGCTCGCGATCATGCTGTGACCAGCACCCCTGCCGCCTGGGGATGAAAAAGGTTCACTGATATGGAAGATCCCGATGGATTGGCCAATCTAATCACCCATCTTTCTGAACTGGATGCCTCAGCAACAGGAGTCAGGATTCAACTGCTGGAGCGATTGCTTGTTCTCGGTGGCACCTGGCGCAAGGTCTGGGCATGCTCAGAATTGGCAGACCTGGGGAGGACTACAGGAGTCGCAGATCTTGCTAGTGCAGTTCTCAGCGGCCCTGACCAAAATGGAGATCTCTTGGAATTTGCAGCCGAGGTTTGGGAATTTGTAGAAGGATCATCAGCGCTCGATGCCATCGATGCAGCGATCAAGAAACGGCAGCACAGCAATGAGTGGGCGCATGCTGGAATCGCAAATATCTACTTCCGACTCGGATCGCGCGAACTCGCTGAACCTCACGCACGGGAAGTTCTTCTGACTGGCACTGATGAGGAGGGTATTCAAAGCGTTGTGCAATCCTGGGTTGAGTCATGTGGCGCAGCTGGGGCCACAACCATCGTAAAAATAGCCAGTACTCATTCTTGCTGGAACTCCGATGTTCGGCCACTTATTGCCCGTCAACTCCTTGAGCTTGGATACTCTGACGATGCAGTAAACCTCGCTCGAGCGATTCTCCAAAATCCTAGCAGTCATGGCGGGGTCGAGTTTTTGGATCCGATAAGAGTGTTGGTCTCGGTATATGGCGCGTCTGCAACAGATGAGATAATCTCCTGGTTGCGTGAAGCTGATCATGGACCTTTTGAGCTCCATTGGGCAATGCGCCATTTGGTAGATCAGGGACTCGGCCAGGCCGCCTCTATGTTTGCCTCTAGGATAATTAGTGATCCAGGCAGCCCAAGGGAATCATTCATCGAGGCAGCAGATATTCTGTTGGAGGAAAATGGAGGCGAAGCGCTGGATCATATAATGGACATGCTGCGTTTGCGGCCCGCGGGTTGCGCTCCCCTCTCGGCCGAGTTGACACCTATTCTTGCGAAACATCGGCAGGTAGATGCAGTTGTCAAACTCTGTCGGTTGGCCATGTATGATGCCGGACGTACCCTTGAGGAGCTCAAGGTTGCCATACGATCATGGATTTCGGCCGCGGGAGGTGATGCTCTTCCGGAAGTTATCGCTCTCACGGAGGCCGTATGTTCCCTTTCCGGCGATGAACGGATGGAGCTAGCGGATCTCTTTGAGGAGGTTGGACAGGTCAAAGGAGCAATCGAGCTCTGGTGCAAGGTTTGCGCGGATTATTCCCTCGGTCTTGATATACGTTGGCGGGCAGCCGAAAGGCTTCTGAGTGTGAATGCGGCAAATATTGTTTACAAGATCCTTAAAGATGCTTTGACAGCGGCTCACGATGAGGTCGAAATTCGACGGCTTGAACAGCTGATTGGGTGGGTTAAACCCAATACAAGCTCGTGAGCGGCATTCGTTCGAGGAGAAGAATATACAGTCTCACGTCCCACTTCCTGTCTGTGTGCTCAATCGGTGTTGATCTATGTGCGGCCTGACATGTGACGATCCGCCAGCTTAAGCGCGCGCGACTGTGACCGCTGGCGTAAGGGCTCTGCCGCGTGGCGTCCGCTCCTCGGGCCTTGGCGGCCCTGCGGTGCGGGTCCACTTGCCATTCTTCTCCACTAGGCTTTTCGTGCGTTGACCTGTGGTTTCTCGGCCACAGGTTTCTGGCTTGCCTGGCCCTGGTAGGTCACCAAGGGCACCCGCATCAGCCGTAGGACCATGATCACGGGACATATACGGGATGATCTTGGGGGTGTTTTCCCAGGCTACTCAGGGATTTATTGGTCTCCATGGTGTAGCTGAGCCGATCGTTCAGACCATGCAGTCCCTCGTCGTCTTCGACCGCGACAGCTCCTCGGCCGACCCATCCCACCGCTGATTGGTTTAGTCCCGCAGTTGAAAGGCAGGATCGGACTCATCCCCAGTCGCAGGAGTAGCCGTAGTGGCTCGTCCCCACCGGGTGGCCCACGGGGAGCGGCTCGCCGGTGAGCGGCGGTATCTCGACCACGTCCCAGTCGAGCAGGCCGTCGGCGGTGAAATGCTCGCCGAGGTTGATCGAGCCGGCGAACCGCCCGTCCGAATAGGTGAAGAGGCAAAGGTCTACGCCGAAGGGAGGTTCCTCCACCTCCGCCACCACCGGAGCCATGAGCCATGAGCAGGCCCAGCGCACCTCGTCCGGATGAGTGGTGACAACGCACTCGGAATGGAGGAACGAGCCTGACCCCGCCGCCTCCAGATGGAGCTCGTAGTACGAGAAGGGAGGCTTCGTCTCCAGTACGTCGACGGTGTCGCCGGTCAAGGCGTTCAGGGTGGCGACTCCGGCGCGCGCGGCGGGATTGCCGGGATCCGCTTCCAGCACTCGCACGTAGAGGGCGTGTGCTTCGTCCCGCCTGCGAGCGAGGGTGTGATCGTCCTCACCCTGCGCGATCGCGTGGTCATCATCGATCTGCCAATAGGCGATCTGCTGGACGAGCCGCCCGGCGAGCATGACGGCGGCGAGCTGATCGTCGGGGCGGGCGCGCAAGGCGGCGCGGAGCCACGGCTCCTCCGGCCAAGTAGCGAGGAACTCCCCGTCCAGGGCGTCTTCCCGAGAGTCGGTCCTGAGCATGCACAGCAGGCGGCCTAGCTCGCGAGCGGCGTCCGGATCCCCCGCAGTCGCCGCGGCCCGCAGCCTCGTGACCAACTCCTCAGTGATCGCCATGGCACGCCATGCTAGCCGGATCACCATAGTTCGATCATAGGTTCGAGAGAGTTGTCCCCTGCCGGAACGCGGTCGACCGCCTGACAAGGAACGTGATCAGGTCGTGGGCCCATAGTGAGCTGTAATGATCAGGCCGATTCTCCTGCCTGTGTCCGGACGCGGGTCTGAGCCATGCGGTAGGAGCTGGTCTTGGTGGGTGCCGACCGTGATGCACAGATCGTCGGTAGCGGCAAACCGCGCATCACGGTCGGGCCGACCCCTACTGCGGAGTGGCTGCGGGAACCGGGCGTACGGCGAGCGACTGGCTCAGCGGGCGCTTCCCACCGGTGCTGAACGGCGATCCGGGAGCCTGCTTCAGCGTGCCGCCGGATCCGATCGCGAACGCGACCACCTGGCTCGTGTCCTGGATGTTGGCGAAGACGTCCCGGCCGTCCGGTGTGATCGCGACCGCCGCGGTGCCAGCAGTGAGGGCGGGCGAGTCGGCGGTCGGTGTGAGCGAGCCGTCCGCGTGGATCGTGAAGCCGAATAGACCGCCGGGGGGCGAGCCGGTGTCGAGGTTGGCGCTGACGTACAGGTGCTGCCCATCGGGCGTGACCTTGAGACCGACCGGGAACGGCACGGAGACCGGCAACCCGGGCACGGGCTTCAGCGAGCCATCCTTACCGACCCGAAACCCCTGCACGTTCTGCGCGACGTTCGAGGTCACGTACAACAGGCCGCCGTCCGGGCTCATCGTGATCCCGTAGTTGGCCGGCCCGGCCTTCGCCACGTCCTGCGGGGGTCCGAGCGAGCCGTCCGGCAGCACGGCGTATCTGGTGATGGGCCGCGCCGGGCTGTCTTCGGTCTCGTCCGCGTCCGCGTACGAGAGGTAGAGGAAGCGCCAGTCGGGGGACAGCACCGTCTGCTTCGGGTGGTCCGAGGTGGTGCGGAATACGGCGAACCGGCTGGGCGTGCCATCGGCTCCGATGCGGTACGCCGAAATGGTCCGGTCGGCGGTGTCAGTGACGTACAGGGTGCGGCCGTTGGGCGCGACCGTCGCCCCCCACGGCTCCTTCCCGGTCTCGACGAGCAGCGGATGCGGCTGGAGCGCGCCCCGCACTCCCACTCGGAACACCGCCAGCGTGCTCGAGTCGCTGTTGACGACGTACGCGGTGGCCCCATTCGGGGTGAGGGCTATGCCCCGCGGGGTGCAGCCGGGGCCTGTGCCCTCAAGGGTGCAACCGCCGGTGGACACGGGCGTGCCCAGTGGCGACAGGGTGCCCCCCGGGCCGATCGCCAGGGACGAGACATCACCGGAGACCGCGTTGGTGACGTAGAGCACGCCGCCGGAGGGTGGCAACACCGGGTCCGCAGCGGCCGGGGACGGAGCGAGAGCTGGGATGCAAAGCAGTGCGGCGGCCAGGACGGCAGCACGCGCTCTCCTGAATACGGATGACACGAACGTCTCCTTCATCACTCCTTGAACCTGATTTGCCGACACCCTCATAGGCGTTCCACCGGGGTGCCATACCGTTCCATGGGCTCGTTCCGCCGTCCCTACAGAGGTAGCGGCCGACGGTTCGGCGGAACGTGGCGAGAAACGCGCTCGGTGACAACCGGCGCCGGCGGTCTTGCCTCTACCTGGCACAGCGCCTTGCCCGAGCCTGGCCCGCTCGTGGTCGTGCAGTCGGTCCACGACGCGCCCCGTTTCCATATGGACATTGAGACCGACGACGTCATGAGCGTGAGCTCATGACGTCTGCGCGATCAGGTATTGGAGCTCATGCCGCCGTCCCCGCATAGTGGGCGCATGACGCCTTCCTTGCAGGTCGCGGTCATCGGCGACTACGACAAGACATACACCCCGCACGTGGCTACCGACGATGCGCTGCGCCACGCCGCCGACCACCTCGGGATCGAGATCGAGGTCCGCTGGCTGGCCACCGAGCCGCTCGAAGCGGACCTGTCCGCCGTCCGCGCCGCGGACGTGCTGTGGTGCGCTCCTGGGAGCCCGTACCGCAGCCTGCGCGGCGCACTGGCCGCGCTCCGGCACGGCCGCGAGCACAGCGTCCCCACCCTGGGGACGTGCGGCGGATGCCAGCACATCATTCTCGAGTACGCCCGCCACGTGCTCGGGTTCGAGGACGCGCAGCACGCCGAGTACGACCCTTACGCCTCCAGCCTGTTCGTCACCGAGTTGGCCTGCTCACTCGCCGGCCGGACCATGCCCGTCACGCTCACGCCCGGCTCCCTGGTGGCCGACGTGTACGGGCGCGAGGAGGCCAAGGAGCAGTACTACTGCAACTTCGGCCTCAATCCCGCTTACCAGAGCGCCCTGCACGTGGGCGGACTACGGGTGACGGGCGTGGACGACACCGGCGAGGCCCGGGTGCTGGAGATTCCCGGCCACCCGTACTATCTGGCCACACTGTTCGTGCCGCAGACGAGCTCGTGGCCCGGGCGCCCGCACCCGCTGGTCGTGGGACTGCTGCGCGCGGCGCTATGACGTTCACGCAGCTCAGGATCCTCCAGGCGGTCGCGCGTACCGGCAACATGACCCGCGCGGCCGAGGAGCTGAACACCACGCAGTCTGCGGTCAGCCACGCCGTGCGCGGCCTGGAGAGGGAGCTGGGGCTGGCCCTCCTCACCAGGGGCGGCCACGGGGTGAGCCTGACCGCGGCCGGGCGGGCCGTCTCCCGCCGCACCGCGCTCATCCTCACCCAGCTCGAAGCCCTGGAGCAGGAGGCGGCCGCGGCGCGCGGGGACGGTCGCGGCAGCCTGCGCGTCGGCGCCATCCCCAGTGCCAACGCCCGCCTGCTGCCGCAGATCCTGCGGACGTTCGGCGAAGCGCATCCGCACGTGCGGCTCACCGTGATCGAGGGGTCGGACGGGGAGGTACTCGACTGGCTGCAGACCGGGGCCGCCGACATCGGCACCCTGACGGCCGGGGCCGTCTCCGCCAGCGTGCCCGATCTGGTCATGCGCCCGCTGGTCACCGACCAGATGCTGGCCGCCCTACCCAGCGGCCACGACCTGGCCGTACGCCACAGCGTGCCGGTCGCGGACCTGGCCCGGCAGCCGTTCATCATGTCGACGGGCGGATGCGAGCCGCTTATCACGGCGCTCGCGCGGGAAGCAGGCACGAGCCTGCGCTGCCACTATCGAGTCCGCGACACCAACAGCATCCTCGCCATGGTCGCCGAAGGGCTCGGCGTGAGCATCCTGCCCGAGCTCTCCCTACCCGCTCACCACCCTGGCGTTCACACCATCCCTCTCGAACCGGCCTCCGTGCGCACTATCCTGCTGGCCTTCCCGGCCGACCCGCTCCCTGCGGCCACCGCACTCCTCGACCATGCGCTCGAAACGGTCTGAAGCACGCTGGCGCTCTCTACCGCAAGCCCCCAGCGCTTCCACTCCTCAGCGACATCATCTTCCAAAGGGTGCGTGCAGACACGTGAGCCCGTACGGCCGAAAACCGTTTGCCCCGCTTGGCGGGCTCAGGGGAATGTGGTGTCCATGAGGCTCTGACGGACAGCACCCCACTAATCCGAGATGCCACGGCGCCGGCTCGCGCCGTGATGCCGCCCGCCCATCCCCTGTTCAGCGAAGAGAGCGTCTTTGTCTCAGCAACACTCCCAGCTGCCGTCCACCCCGGCCACGGGGTCGGCCAGCGTCACCGTGTTCGCCTCCCCCACCAGCTGGATCGAGTCCGATGCCGTCGCGCAATGCCATCAGGTGGCCGCCCTCGACGGCATGATGCACGTCGCCGCCATGCCAGACCTGCACCCCGGCAAGGGCGCCCCCATCGGCGCCGCCATGGCGTCGACCATCTTGTACCCGTTCCTGGTGGGCTCCGACATCGGTTGTGGCATCGCCGTCTTCCCCGTCAAGCTCAAGCGCGCCGTACCCGAGAAGCTCGCCGCCCGGTTCCCCGACCTCGATCGCGCGCTCGACGCTGAGCAAACCGCCGACGACCCGGCCTGGGCTGTTCTAAAGGGCGATATTCCGGCCGGTCACGTCGAGGGTCTCGGGACGGTCGGCCGAGGTAACCACTTCGTCGAGCTGGCGCGAATCGGGACCGTCTTCGAGCCGGACCACGCGAGCCGACTCGGACTCGCCACCGATGACCTGGTTCTCATCGTCCACAGCGGTTCCCGAGGGCTGGGCGAACGGATCCTGCGCGCGCACACCGAGGTCCACGGCGCGGGCCCCGCCCCTGATCCCGATGCCTACCTGGCAATGCATGACGACGCCGTACGCTGGGGATCACTCAACCGGCGGCTGCTGGCCGCCCGGGTCGCCCATGCCCTGGGGACCGAGCCCACCGAGCCGATCATCGACCAGTGCCACAACCGGGTCGAAATCCGCGACGGGATCTACCTGCACCGCAAGGGAGCGGCGCCGGGTGACGGCCGCGACGTGCTCATCGCCGGTACGCGCGGCACCCCTTCCTATCTTGTGGCCGCCCACGCCGGGCCGGACGCCGGCCATTCCGTGGCGCACGGCGCGGGTCGCAAGATGTCCCGTGCCGACGCCCTGCGGCGCGGGCGGGCCAAGCACACGGTCGAAGAACTGCGCCGCACACCGATGGGATCTCTGGTGGTGTGCGGCGACCGCCAGTTGCTCTTCGAGGAGGCGCCGACAGCGTACAAGCGCATCGAGCAGGTGATCGCCGACCTCGTCGAGCACGACCTGGCCACGCCCGTGGCCACCACGATCCCGCTGGTCACCTACAAGACGCCTGATCTCGGGCCGGCGTCCCGGAGGGACCACCGGGACCAGCGCCGCAAGCGGGGGCGGCCGTGAGCGTCCACCCGGCCGAGAGCGTCCACCTGCTCCTGTCGGCCGGGCGCGGCCCGCAGGAGTGTGCCTGGGCCCTGGCCCAGCTGCTGCACCGCCTGGAAGCCGACGCCACCCAGCAGAATCTGGAGACTCACCGGGCCCATATCGCTCCCGGTGACCGGCCCGGCACCTACCGATCGGTCCTCATCCGGATCGCAGGAGACGACGCCGAGGCGTTCGCCGCCTCATGGACCGGAACTCTGTGCTGGCAGGCGCCCAGCCCCTACCGGGTCAACACCGGCCGGAAGAACTGGTACGTCATCTCCCAAACGTGCCAGGTCGACGCCCCGCGCACGACGTTCGCGGAAGGAGACGTCGACATCGTCGCCTGCCGCACCGGCGGGCCCGGCGGTCAACATCGCAACAAGGCCAGCACGGCCGTACGAGCGACCCACCGGCCCACGGGGATCGTCGTCGTGGTCGACACCGAGCGGCAGTTCAGCCTCAATCGCCGGATCGCCATGCGGCTGCTGCGGGAGCGCATAGACCATGGCGACGAGGCGGCGGAGCGCGCCGTCACCGCCGCCCGGTGGCGTATCCACGATGAGCTCGTACGCGGCGACCCCACCCGCGTCGAACGCCCGGAACCGTCGAAGCAGGACCTGATCCCGCAGGTGCGGACACGCCGGCGACGGTGACAGTCCACCCCGACCACGTCCACCGCTCTGGGTCAGGTGGAGATCGACAACCTCGGATCGACCAGGCGCTCGTTGCGCGGGTGGTGGATGTGGAAGTCCGGCATCGGCACCGCCGGTAGCTGGCCGAACGCTCCAGCCATATACCGCACCAGTCCCCTGCACCTCTCCGGATCGAACACCTCTTCATCGGTATCCTCGACGGTGCCCCCGATGACGACGTGGTCGTTGCGCGGGAACAGGTACCCGTTCTGGCCATACAGGTATTCAAGGTTGACCTGCGGCCGCAACATCGCGAGCTGTCCTCTGAGTGAGAGCATTTCGGAGTCGTTCCACAGCTCCTTCGCGCCGAGCCCGGTGCAGTTGATGATCACCTTCTGCGTCAAGGACGTGAGCACGTCCGCGCTGTTGATGAATCTCCGATTCACGAACGTGACGCCGCGCGCCCTCAGGTCGCGTTCCAGCCTGGGTATGAAGATGGGCGGTTCGACGAGCAACGTCCGGTACCTGTATCCGGATGTGTTGTGCCCCTCGAACGGCAGACGCTGCAGGTATTCGCGCTGCGGCAACAGCCCTGGCACGAGGTCGTGCACCACCTCGATACCTGAGGTGGCGTTGACGCTGTAGTTGTCACACTCGGAGACGCCGAAGCCCTTGCCGATGCAGGCCTTGAACATCGTGTAGGCGGTTCTGATGATGTATTGGAGCTCCTGGACCTTCGTGAATTCCTTGGAATACTCCAAGATGGACACGGCCCATTGGCCGCCGGCCTTGTACGACGTGGTGTCGACCGGCTTGCGGTCGGAGTAGATGGTGACGTTGAGGCCGAGGTCGAGCAGCAGCGTGGCGGCGGTCATCCCCATGACGCCGGCGCCGAGCACCGCGACCTCCCTTTCGACCGTCCCGGTCTCGGTCTGGCGCCGGAGCACCATGTCGCGCACCTTGGCGGCACAGCCCCAGCTCAACGTGATGCCTCCGCCGCCATGGCCATAGTTGTGGACGACGAACTTGTCTCCCAGCACCTCCTTGTCGAGCCGGTAGGACCCTTTGCGGTAGGGCCTCAGACCTGCGACGCACGCGCCCGGTTGATGAGGATCGAAGGTGAAATCCGGGGTGGGCAGGTTAGGGAGTGTGCTCACACCACGCTCGTCCAGCAGCATTTCCGACCTCCGATGAGTACTGCCCTGCGCGGTATGCCTACCCGCGTGTTCGCTCCACTACTCTGGGTAAGCATCCCAAGCGGCCGGACGATCCGCGCCTGTCCCCATCCGACTGAGCTGCCGTACGGCGGGCGTTTCCAGGAGCGTCATCGTGCCCTTCACCGTTGCCGACTACATCCTCAAGCGGCTTAGCCAGCAGCAGGTCGACACTCTGTTCGGCGTGCCCGCCACGTACTGTGCGCCGCTGTTCGACGCCGTGGGCGCGCACAACATCAAGCCGGTCGTGACCGCCACCGACCTCGAAGCGGGTTACGCGGCCGACGGCTACGCGCGTACGAGGGGGCTCGGCGCCGTCGCGGTGGCCAACGGTGTCGGCATGCTCAGCATGATCAACGCCATCGCCGGCGCGTACGTTGAGCGCAGTCCGGTCGTCGTCCTGAACGGCGGCCCGAACGCCGCCAACCTGGCCAACCTGAAGGACTTCGACGTCCTGTTCTCACACTCGACCGGCCAGCCGGACGGGGACCTCAACGCCTATCGGCTGGTCACCGCGAGTGCGGCCCGCGCCGAGCGGGCCACCGACGTGCCCGCGCTGGTCGACCACGCGATCTCGACGGCGATCAGGAGGAAGCGGCCCGTCTACATCGAGATCGACCGGACCATCTGGACGGCGCCCTGTACGCCCCCCGCCGGGACACTGTCCGTCACCAACCCGGCGGCGGGCACCGAGCAGCAGCTCGCCACCACGATCGTCGGCCTCGTCCGCGCCGCCGCGAAGCCGGTGCTCATGGTGGGCACCGAGATCCAGCGCTACGGGCTGGCCGACAAGGTGGCCGAGCTGATCGCCAAGCTCGGTGTCTTGTGGGTGACCCAGGTGCCGGCCAAGTCGGTGCTTTCCGAACAGGAAGACGGCTGGGCCGGGGTCTTCGCCCCGCCGAACTCCCAGCCCGCCGCCGTCCAGGAGGCCGACCTCATCGTGATGCTCGGCTGCGTCTTCCCCAGCAGCTACGCCTCGTTCGTCCGCGACGGCACCAACCGCATCGTCATCGCCTACGACGGCAAGGTGAAGATCAAAAACGGGAGCAAGCAGAACGCGGAGATCACCGCCCTGGTGAGCGCACTCGTGGCCGAGGCGGCCAAGGAGGCGCCAGAGCCCCTGCCCGTGGCCGTTGACCCGGCCCCGCCCGCCGCCTCGGGCCCGCTGACCTATGGCCAGGTGTTCGACCGCATCGGCGCCGCCCTGGACACCTCATGGCTCGTGATCCCCGACACCTTCCTCGGCGGCGCCTCAGCCGCGAACCTGCCGGTCAAGGGCCGCGACGGGTTCCTGTGCGGCGCTGTGTGGGCCTCCATCGGCCATTCCGTGGCCGCCGCGGTCGGCGCGTCCTTCGGGTCGAGCCGGCGCCCTCTGGTCATCTGCGGGGACGGCGGCTTCCACATGACCGCCCAGGCACTGTCCACGTTCGCGCGCTACGGCCGCAACCCCGTCGTCGTGGTCATCGACAACGGCATCTATGGCCTGGAGCAGTACCTCATCGACGCGCACTACTTCAGCGATCCCAGCGTGCCGCCGAAGCCCTACGTCCTGCTCAACCAATGGGACTTCGTCAAGCTGGCCAACGGCCTCGGCGTCCGGTCCACCCACTCCGTCGACACTGCGGCGGAGCTCGACCAGGCGCTCGCCACCGTGAAGACATCCAGGGCCCCGGCGCTGATCATCGCGAAGGTCAACCCGCGCGGCCTGCCGGCGCAGTTGCCCTGACCCGCGGGGTGGCTCTCAGCTCTCAGTCCCGCGGCGGCTGGATATGCCGCCGGCCCACCTATGAGCGGATCGTGAGCAGGCTCACCAGGAGGGTGGTCAGTTCCGCCAGGGACAGTTCGCGTCCCCGTGCCGTCAGGCGTTCGTACTCGTCCTGCGGGAGGGCTTCGCGTACGGCGGCGGCCTCGCGGGGGCCATCCCTCGGGTCCATCAGCTCGGGGGAGAAGCCCACCCGGCGGCCGACCGCCTCCACGCCGCCCATCAGCACGGCTGCCTGCTCAGCCTGGCCGGTCAGTACGAGGGCGTGGGCGGCGGTGTGGATGAGCACGAGCCTGGAGGTGACGTCCTGGTGACGGTCGAGCGCGTTCAGGATGCCGGCGGCGATCTCCAGGGCGCGCCGGCCGTCGCCACGATCGCACGCGGTCTTCATGGCGGCCCACGCGGCGGAGCCGGCCGCCCAGTCGTGGCCGCAGGAGTCAGCGGTCGTGATGGCTTCGGCCAGGATCGCGGCAGCGGTCGGAAGATCTCCTAGAACGCGGGCGAGCGTGCCCTGAACCATCAGCGCCTCGGCCACCAGCCAGTCCTCGCCGGCCCGCCGGGCGAGTTCGACCGCGCTGCGGGCGAGCGCCGGAGCGTCAACGGGCATTCCGGCGAATACGCCGAAGTGCGACTGGTAGACCCGCGCGGAAGCCTCGACCACCAGGTCACCGGCCTCCCGTGCCTCCTGCTCCGCCAGCACGACGGACTCGTACGCCCGCACCGGATTCCCGGCCAGGTAGCTGAGCCCGCTGACGGCGAGCCGGGCCCTCCCCCGGACCGCCGGCTCGGCGTGCGGCGCCGCGGCGAAAGCCTTCGACATCCAGGACAGGCCTTCGGCGATGTGGCCCATGCGGTACCAGAACCAGTACAGGGCTCCGCCCAATCGCAGCGCGTAGTCGCCATCACCGGCGGCCAGCGCGGAAGCGAAGGCGGCGCGGAACTCCGGCTGCTCCCGGGTCAGCCGGCCCAGCAGCACGGCCGCCTGAGGGCCGTGGAGCCCGCGCTCGGCGCTCTCCGCCTGGGCCAGGACCCAGGCGCGGTGCCGTTGCTGGGTCCGCGCGAGGTCGTCAAGGTCGAGTTCGCGCAGCGCGTACTGACGCAGCGTCTCCAGCAGCCGGTAGCGGCGTGGAGCGGTCCCGGGCTCGACACCGACCAGCGACTTGCGGACCAGGGCCGACAAGGGAGGCAGCACGGGAGTCTGGCCTCCCACCACGCCCGCGGCATCGAGGTCGAACCCGGCGGCGAACACGCTCAGCCGGTGGAAGAGCCGCCGTTCCTCAGGTTCGAGCAGCCGGTGGCTCCAGGCGATCGTGGACTCCAGCGCACGATGCCGGGCGGGCAGGTCGACAGGGCCGCCGACCAGGATGCCGAAGCGGTTTTCCAAGGCGTCGGCGATCTGGCCGATGGAGAGCATCCGGCATTGCGCGGCGGCCAGTTCGATGGCGAGCGGAATGCCGTCGAGGCCGGCGCAGAGCCCAGGGATCCGGTCGAGGTCGTCCACGTCGGGGGACCATGTGGACAGCGCGGCAGCCCGTTCCCGGAAGAGTTCGGCGCCATCGCCGTCAGGGTCGAGCGGCCGTACCTCATAGACCGCCTCGCCCTCGACGCCCAGCGCTTCGCGGCTGGTGGCCAGCACCCGCAGGCCGCCGCAGCGGCTCAGCAGCACACCGGTCAGGGTGGTGACCGCGTCCAGAAGGTGTTCGCAGTTGTCGAGGACCAGCAGCAGTCGCCGTCCGGCGAGCACGGCCGACAGGTCTTCGGCCGAGGATGCCCCGGGGATGCCGACGGCGGTCCCGATCGTGGCGGGCAGCAGCTCGGGTGAGGTGAGGCCGGCCAGTTCGACCAGCCACGGCCCGTCGGTGCTGTCGGTACGGGCTCTGGCCGTCTCCAGCGCGAGGCGGGTCTTGCCCACTCCGCCCGGGCCGGTGAGGGTGACCAGCCGGTACTCGGTCAGCAGACGCTCCACGGCGGCGATGTCGTCCGTACGTCCGAGCAGGCTGGTCAAAGCGAACGGCAGGTTACCGACGGGCGCCGTCGCCGGACGGTTGTCAGGAACGACGGGAGCGGCGCCGCCGGCGGAGCGGGCGGGCGGCGGGTCGAGCCGGGGGTCCTGGGCGAGCACCGCGGACTCCAGGTCGCATAACGCGGGTCCGGGGTCGATGCCCAGCTCGTCCGCGAGCCGTCGCCGTGCCGTGCGCAGCGCCGCCATCGCATCAGCTTGCCGCCCGGACCGGTACAGGGCGAGGACGAGCAGTTCCCAGCCGCGTTCGCGCAGCGGTTGCTCGGCCACCAGGGCCTCCAGCTCGCCGACCGCCGCGGCGTGCCTGCCCAGGTTGATGGTGGCGGCCAGCCGGTCCTCGTACGCGGCCGCACGCAGGTCCTCCAGCCGGGCCGCTTCCGTGAAGGCGAAACCGGCCCCGTCGAAGTCCGCGTAGGCGGGACCACGCCACAGCTCCAGTGCCTCGGTGAGCACTTCCACGGCGGGGCCCGGTCTGCCGCCGTCCAAGGCCCGCCGCCCCGCCGCGGCGAGGTCGGCGAAGCGCTCGGCGTCTATGGCGGATAGATCCGTCCGCAGCGCGTATCCCGTCCCCTCACGGACCAGCAGCCGGGCCGGAGCGCCGGCCGGGCGTTCCGGCTCCAGGGCCCGGCGCAGCTGGGAGATGTACGCGTGGAGGGTCGTCGGTGAGGAGGGCGGCGAGCCCTCCCACACCTGGGATGTGATCCGCTCGGCGGAGACCATCCTGCCCCCGGCGATCAGCAGGACCGCAAGGATCGCCCGCTGCCGCAGACCCCCCAGGCCGACCGCCCGTCCCGCCAGCTCGGCCCGGAGAGGACCGAGCACCCCGAACCGCACAATATCGGGAGCGACCCCACCCATCGGCCTCCCTCTCGCACTTTATGAAGATCTCCTGCGAGAGTAACCGAAGGGTTGCGGCCCAGGAAGGGGCGGGAACGGGTGCCTGGTGCGGCTGTGGAGAGGGTCAGCTCGAGCAGGTGGCCGTGACCGAGACGTACCGGCGGACGGCGCCGCCGTTCGTGGCCGTCACCGTGAGCATGTCGCGGCTGAAGGCGTCGGAGTCCGTGTCCAGGCTGGTCGAGACCGACACCCCGGTGGCGGCGGTGATCTTGATCGTGCCGGTCAGCATCGTGGGGGCGTACGAAGGGCACATGACCAGGAAGGATTTGGTGGCGCCGGGCTCGACCCAGACCGCGTTGCCCGCGCCGGCCGTCGCCGCCGAGGCCGGAGCCGCGATGGCCGTCAGCCCACCGGCCACGGCGGTCGCCAGGATGATGCCCGCGGTGATGTTCTTGAACATGATGATGTCCTTTCTCTCCATCCCTTGGGGGACGGTTTCGGGTTTCGGATGCCGAGGCTCGGGATGAGCCGCGACGTCATTGACCGGCCGGGATCTGCTCCCGGGCCGGAAGTCGGAGGTGGGCCGGGCCGCCGCCGGGACGCGGCCGGAGCACCCGGGCCAGGACGCCGGGCGACAACAGGAGCTGTGGAGGGGCCTGCAGGTTGGCGACGCTCAGGAAGGCCTGCCCGACCACCGGGTCCGCTTCCGCGGCCACATGGAGGCGGGCGATGTAGCGGTTGAGCAGCTTCACGCGCAGTGGGCGTGGCGCCTCGACGGACGGGAACCGCAGATCACCACCGACCGACAGGTCCCAGGGCACGTCGATGATCCGCGCCGCCCGCTCGAAGAAGCGGCGGGCCAGGCCGTCGCGCCGGCCGTCCGCCAAGCACTCACGCAGGGCGACGGCCTCGCAGGCGGCCACCGTCATGCCCTGCCCGTAGCTGGGATTGAACTGGCACAGGGCGTCGCCGAACACCACATAGCCCTCGGGGAAATGGCCCATCCGTTCGTAGCGGCGCCGAATGCTCACGGGAATGCGCATCCGCCGCGGCTCCCCCAGCGGTTCCAGGCGCTCCAGGAGGCGGTGCAGGTCCGGGACCGGAAGCCGGGCGGCGAACCCGTGGTACCCGTCCGGGTCGACGGGTGGGACATCGTCGCCCATGCCGAACAGGGTGACGAGCCAGCGGTCTCCCTCGCCGCTGAGTGCGACGCCGCCCCTGGGGACCGACGCGCTGTGCCCCACCACCATGGCGATGAAGTCGGCGTCGCCCGGCCGCCTGCGGTACTCACGGGAGACGTACTGCAGCCCGGAGTCGACACGTTCCTCCGGCGCGGGCTCGTATCCCAGCCGGCGCAGCCACTCCGCGCCCCGGTTTCCCCGGCCCACGGCGTTCACCACGAGATCGGCCGCCATGTCCTCGGGCTGGTGCCCCGAACGCTGCAGGCGTACTCCGGTGACCGCGCCGTCCCCGCCGGCGATCGGCTCGACCACCTCGCAGCGTTCGTGGATCACCACGCCGGGAAGATCCGCGACGCGGGACCGCAGGTACCGTTCGAGCTCCGGCCGGCTCACCGTCAGGCCGCGCAGCCGCGAAGGCGCTGGGTGCAGCAGCCGGCCGTCGTTGTACCAGCGGACGTCGTCCTGGATGTCGCAGGTGGTGGCGCCGGCGGCGACCAGGTCCGCCGTCAGCCGGGGGAACAGCTCCTCGAGGATCTCGCAGCCCCGGGACAGCAGCCCGTGCGCGTGATGCCCCTGCGGCACACCCCGCCGGGGGACCCCCTGGGCGGGCAATGCGTCGCGGTCGATCACCGTGACCCGGTCGAACGTCTCGCGCAGCACCCGGGCCGCCAGGAGCCCGCCGATCCCCGCTCCCGCGACGACGGCGTGTCCGGTGGGCGGGTGTCCGATGCTCATCCGCTTGATCATGATTCACCTCGTTGTCCGGCCGCCCGGACCAGGCGGCGCCGCGTTCACAACAACGAGAGTGGGCCGGCCCGCTTCGAGGTCGGTGGGAACCGGCTTTCCCAGCGACTTCCAAGGCTTCCAAGCCTCAAGGCTGGAAGGCCCCGATCAGCGGATCAGCGATCAGCGATCAACGAGGTGAGCAGGGCGCTCGCGTCCCGCCGGGACATCGCGCGCCCGTGGGCCGCATGACGTTCGTACTCCTCCGGCGGAAGTGCCCCGCGTACGGCGGCGGCCTCGCGCGGCCCGTCCAACGGGTCCATCAGCTCCGGGGAGACTCCGGCTCGCTTGCCGATGGCCTCCACGGCCCCCATGAGCACGGCCGCGTGCTCGGCCTGCCCGGTCAGCGCGAGGGCGCGGGCCGCGCTGTGCACCGTCACCAGCCAGAAGGAGATGTCTCCGTACCGGTCCATCGTGGCCAGGATGTCCGCCGCGATGGCCAGCGCCCGAGCACCGTCCCCGCGGTCCGAGGCCGTCTTCATCTCGCACCAGGCCGCCCCGTCCGCCGCCCAGTCGTGGCCACTGGCGCGAGCGGCTCCGATGGCCTCCTGGAAGACGCTGTCGGCGCCCGGCAGATCGCCCAGCAGCCGCAGGACCATGCCCTGGATCATGAGCGTTTCCGCTTCCAGCCAGTCCAGGGCGCTGCGCCGGGCCACCTCGACGGCCTCGCGGGCGAGAGTCTCGGCGTCGAGCGCCGCCCCGGTCAGCAGCCCCAGGTAGGCGGCGTACGCGGTCGCGAGCGCCTCCGTCACCGGGTCGCCTGCCTGATGGGCCTCCTCCATCGCCGAACGGGCCGCCTGGTACGCCTGTGGCGGCTGTCCGGCCAGGTAGTGCAGTCCCACGACCGCGAACCGGGCACGCGCCCGGACATCCGCGTCGGCTTGCGGGGCCGCCGCGAACGCCTCGGACAGCCAGGCCAGACCCTCCGCGACATGACCCATGCGGAACCAGAACCAGAACAGCGCGCCGCCCAGCCGTAGCGCGTACTCGCCGTCACCTGCCGCCAGTGACGAGGCGAACGCGGCCCGGAACTCCGCCTGATCGCGGCTCAGCCCGTTCAGCAACGCCGCTCCCTGCGGGCCGCGGAGATGACGTTCGGCGTTCTCGGCCCGGGCCAGGGCCCAGGCGCGGTGGCGTTCCCGCGCCCGGGCCAGCTCGTCGGTGGCGAGCGAGGCCAGGGCGTACTGGCGCAAGGTCTCCAGCATCCGGTAGCGGCGTGGTGCCGTGCCGGTTTCCGCGGTGACCAGCGATTTGCGGACCAACGCCAGCAGCGGCGCCAGGACGGGATCGACTCCTCCCACTGCGGCGGCCGCCTCCAGGTCGAAGCCGGATTCGAACACGCCGAGCCGGTGGAAGAGCCGGCGTTCGGCCGGCCGCAGCAGTTGATCGCTCCAGGCGACCGTGTCCAGTAGCGTGCGATGACGGTCCGGCCGTCCGGCTGATCCGTCCACCAGCAAGGTGAAGCGGTCCGCTACGGCATCGGCTATCTGGGCCACGGACAGCGCCCGGCTCTGCGCGGCGGCGAGTTCGATGGCCAGCGGGATGCCGTCGAGCCGTACGCACAGGGCGGCGATCCTTTCCCTGTCGCCCGGCTCGGCCGCCCAGCCGGGCGAGACGGCTGCCGCACGGCGCAGGAACAGGTCCACGGCCTCCGTGGCGGCATCCAGGGGCGGTACTTCGTACACCATTTCCCCCGAGATGCCCAGGGGTTCGCGGCTGGTGCACAGCATCCGTACGGTGCCGCAGCGGGTCAGCAGGGTGTGGACCAGCATGGCGGCGGGGACCAGCAGATGCTCGCAGTTGTCCAGGACGATGAGCATGTCACGGTCGGCGATCATCCCGGCCAGCTGATCGGGGGACGCCGCGGTGGGCAGCCCCAGGGCGGCGGCCATGGTCCCGGTGAGCAGTTCGGGTGCGTGCAGACCTGCCAGTTCCACGAGCCAGGGCCCGTCGGCGTCGGTACGGGCGCGCGCGACCTCCAAGGCCAGGCGGGTCTTGCCGACCCCGCCCGGGCCGGTGAGCGTGACCAGCCGGTGCCCGTCCAGCAGGGACGCGACGGCCGTGAGGTCGCCGCCGCGGCCGACGAAGCTGGACAGCGCGAACGGCAGATTGCCCGAGGGCTGCGCCGGAGCCGCGGCCGGAGGGTATGACATGCGGATGGGCTCAGCCGGCACCGGCGCGAGCCGCGGGTCCTGGGCGAGTACGGCCGCCTCCAGGTCGCGCAGGCCGCGTCCCGGGTCGATGCCCAGCTCGTCGGCCAGCCTTCTGCGTACCGCTCGAAGGGTGGCGAGCGCGTCGGCCTGCCGTCCTGACCGGTATAAGGCGAGGACGAGCAACTCCCAGCCGCGCTCACGCAGCGGTTGCTCGGCGATCATCGCTTCCAGCTCGCCTACGGCAGCGGCGTGCTCCCCCGACGCGATGACGGCCGCAAGCCGGTCCTCGCGGATGGTGGCCCGCAGATCCTCCAGCCTGGTCGCGTCGGGCACCGCGAAGGCGGCTCCGCCGAAGTCGGCATAGGCCGGGCCCCGCCACAGCGCGAGCGCCTGTCCGAGCAGGTCCGCGGCGAGTCTCGGTTCGCCGCCGTCCAACGCGCGCCGGCCACGAGCGGCCAGATCGGTGAAGCGCTCGGCGTCAACCGCGGCGGGTACCGCCCGAAGGGCGTATCCGGGCCCCTCGCGTACCAGCAACCGGGCCGGCGCGCCGGGCGCTCTTTCCGGCTCCAGCGTCCTGCGCAGATCGGCGACGTATCCATGGAGTGTCGTCAGGGAGGGAGGTCGCGAGCCCTCCCACACTTCGGTCAGGATCCGCTCCGCCGAGACGCTCCTGCCCCGCGCGATCAGCAGCAGCGCCAGCACGGCCCGCTGGCGAGGTCCGCCAAGCCCTGCCGGGCGACCGCCGACCTCGGCCCGGAGCGGCCCGAGAACGCCGAATCTCACGTCCTCGGCCACCAAGCTCACCAGCAGACCTCCCGCCGCACCAAACGCGCTGTGAGAATATCTTCCGCATCCTGAAGCGCCGCAAAACTCGCGTGTCGGGCGGCTCCTGCGCTGCCTCGAACCATGTGACCGGAGGAGTTGATGCTGGGATGACGGCAGGGCGACCGATGCCCACACAGGACGACGTGCTCGGGTACTTCAACACGCTGTCGAACTGGGGACGGTGGGGCGACGACGACGAGCTCGGCACTCTGAACCACATCACCGACGACGTCCGGCTGGCGGCGGCGCGGGCCGTGCGCCACGGCAGGAGCGTGTCGTGCGCGTGGGAGGTTGCCGTCCCGGAGGAGATGGAGCGGTCGACGACGACGTGCCCGTGCGCCGCCGACATGCCAGGTGCCGAGAACATGCCGCTGCCCGGATTCCGCAACGACCGGCACTGGGGTTATTCGAACGAGCGGCTCGGCATCATGTTCCACGGCAACACCGTCACCCACATCGACTCGCCGTGCCACATCTTCTGGGACGGCGCGATGTACAACGGGCGGTCGCACTCGTTGGTCGACGCCGCGACGGGATCGGCGTGGGCGGCCGTCACGGCGGCGGCGAACGGGATCATCACGCGTGGCGTCCTGCTGGACATCGCGAGGGTCCGCGATGTGCCGTGGCTGGAACCGGGGCAGGGTGTGTATCCCGACGATCTCGAGGAGGCCGAGCGTCGCCAGGGTGTGCGGGTGCGACCCGGCGATGCGGTACTCCTGCGGACCGGCTATGGCCGCGTCCGGCACGAGGCCGGTGCGGCCGGCGGTTTCACGCAGGCCGGCTGGCACGCGTCCTGCCTGCCGTGGCTGCATGAACGGGGAGTGGCGCTGATCGGCGCTGACACCCCCCAGGACGTTCAGCCGTCCGGGTACGAAGACGTGCTGATGCCGGTTCACGCCGTGAGCCTCGTCGCGATGGGTCTGTGGCTGCTCGACAACTGCGACCTGGAGGCGTGCGCGACGACGGCTGCCGAGCTCGGCCAGTGGGACTTCCACCTCGCGGTCGCGCCGGTCCGCTTCGCCGGTACGTCCGGCAGCCCAGTCAACCCGATCGCTACATTCTGACCCCGGTGCTGCGCGAGTCGAGCGACCTCGCGCCGCTCAGCCGCGCCGACGCTCCTCCCGCTGTCGGAGCAGCTCCTCGACCGCGCTCGGCAGAGTCGTCTCGAAGTCGATCAGCTTCGCCCAGGTCGGGGTCACGACGATCCGGACCATGCCGTCGTGGTAGAGCGAACGCACCTCCGCCTCCCACTCGACCCGTTGCTCGGGCGTCATCTCATAGGTGCTGGTCGTCTGGAGGTACTCGTCGGGGATCCCATCGACGTAGTCCAGCTCGGCCCGGCCCCGGATGAGCAAGATCTTGGGCGGGTGCACCTCGGTGTCGATCGTCAGGGCGACCATCGGGTTCTCGCTCAAGGCCTGAAGCTTCGGAGCGTTCTTCGGAGTGCACATGACGATCTCCGAGCCGTTCCAGGCAAAGATGATCGGGATGTTGCGGGGTGTGCCGTCCTTGGCGACGTAGGCCAAGCGGGTCACGTCGCGGGCCAGCAGTTCTTGGCTGATCGGCCGGTTCAGAATCTCGGTGATCTCGTACGGTTGCACGGTCATCCCTCTCATTGTCGTTTTCTCGGTGGACAGCGCACTTCACGGCGCCGAACTCGTCGGCGAGGCGGCGCGGTACGAGGACAGTTGCCGGCTGGTCCGACGGAGCGGCCGAACCGGATCCGACAGCCGCAGGCCTGGGCTGAGGGCCGCGGTGACGGCGAGCGCCGCCACGGCCATCAGGCCCATCGCCGCGCCCGCGGGTACGTACTGGGCGATCAGGCCGGCCAGCGTGGCGCCGATCGCCTGCATCGCCTTCATGCCGCTGACGTGCAGGCCCAGCGCCTGGCCGCGGACGTCCTCGCCGGTCAGCGCGATCAGGCGCTCCTGCAGCAGCAGCGTGGAGGCGAAGCCGACCGAGGCCACCGCCGCGGCACCGGCCAAGACCGGCGTGCCGAGCGGCAGCGCGAACAGCAGGTACGGAGCCGCGAGCAGGAACCGCAACGGGGTGACGAACCGCCCGCGCACCCCCGGCGGCACGAACCGCCCGGCCGCCAGATCGCCGAACAGCATCCCCAGCGCCGCCGCCACGAACAATACGGCGGCCGCCCCAGGCGCGTACGGCACGAACAGCGCCTCGCAGCCCACCACCAGCCCGTTGGGCACCCACATCGACAGATAGACGGCCCGGCGGGCACGCGTGGACAGCAGGTGACGATTGACCCGCCAGGTGGCCGCGACGGACGGACGCCCGACCGACCGCGCCGGCCGGGCGCCGAGCCCGCACCGCAGCACCAGCGCGGCGACAAACGCCAGCGCCGCACCGATGGCCAGCGTCATGCGCGGCGACACCACCGCCAGCAGGACGCCACCGACCGCGAACCCGGCGATCTGCATCGCGCCGACCGAGATGTTGAGCACTGAGCGGCCGAGCACGTACCCGTCCGGCGGCACGATGTCGCTGAGCAGCCCGTACCGGACGCCACTGCCGATCGAGTTGACCAGGCCCAGCGCGAGGATGACCGCGAACATCGCCCACAACGGCATGCCCGGCGCGGCCAGCGCCGCACTGGCCGCGCCGCCGGCGAGCGCGGTCAGCGTCAGCGCCGTACGCGGCCGCACCCGATCGGCCACCGACAGCAGCAGGGTGGCGCCGACCAACTCGGCGAACGACGGTCCGAACATGCCCAGCGCCGCCAGCAGCGCCGAGTCCGTACGGGCGTACACCAGCGTGGCGAGCGCCAGCCCGTTCAGCGTGGTCGAGGCGACCTGCGCGCACGAGGCCGTGAACAGCGGCGTGAACTCGGGCATTCGGAACAGTTCCCGGTACGTGTACATGTCGGCGACCCCCAGGTGATCTCACCGCCGAGTCTGCCCATGAGGTGCCACATGCGTCTAATGCCACTATTGGCGAAAATCCATAGATACCCTTGATGAATGCTCGATATCGTCCGGCTGCGCGTCCTGGCCGCGGTCGCGGCCCACGGCTCGGTCACCGAAGCCGCCAAGGCCCTGCACTACTCGCAGCCCTCGATCAGCCACCACCTGGCTCGGCTGGAGGCGGCGACCGGCGCCAGGCTCATCCAGCGCGTGGGGCGCGGCATCCGGCTCACCCCCGAAGGAGAACTGCTCGCCCGCCGCGCCACGGAGATCGTCGGCCGGGTCGACGCCGCCGACGCCGAACTGGCCGCCCAGCTCGGGCTGCGGACCGGCCGGGTCCGGCTCGTCGCCTTCAGCTCCGCCCTGAGTGTCCTGGTCCCCCCGGCGGCCGTGGCCCTGCGCGAGTCGTACCCGAACATCGAGCTGCACCTCGGCGACGCCCATCCCACGGCCGCCCGCCGGATGCTGCGCGAGGGATCGGCTGACCTGGCCATCATGTTCTCGTACGAGGACACGATGCCGGACGACGGCATCCGCTACTCCTACCTGCTCGACGACCCGGTGTACCTGCTCAGCCGCGAGTCCGGGCAGACCCTCACCGACCACCGGGACTCGGCTTGGATCGCCGGGTGCCCGAACTGCCGCGGCGACCTCGTCCGAACCTGCGAGGACGCCGGGTTCACCCCGCGCATCGCCTACAGCAGCGACGACATCCTCGTCCAGCAGGCCTTCGTCGCCGCCGGGCTGGGCGTCACCACCATGCCGGGACTGGCCCTGCGCACCCACCACGCGGACGGAGTCAAGGCCACCGAACTGACCGCCGCGCGGCGCCGGATCCACCTGGCGGCGTTCGGCGAGCCACCCGACCCGCCCGCCACCACCGCCTTCATCACCGCCCTGCGCACCACCCTCGACGAGCGCCCCTCGAAGAAGGCTGTGAGCGACATCACGCGTTGACCGTGACATAAGGGTGTCGCGGCGTGGCGGCACGGTTGGCTGCATGAACGTACCCACCATTCATCTGCTCGGCCTGGATCCCGATGAGCTGACTGAGACGCGTGCCGTCAATGACCGCATGGAGAAACTGCTCGACGGCCAGGTGCCGCTGCATGTCCAGGACGATCCCGTGGCGGCTCGTGAGTTTCAGCGCGCGGGCGGAGGCGGGTTCCCCACCCTCGCGACGGTTCCCGAGGCGAGTTGGCGGACCGTGACCACCTCCGACGGCGGCCGGCTCCGGCTCCGGGCCTTTCTCCCTCCGGAGGGGCGTGCACCGGAGGGTGTGTTCCTGCACTTCCACGGCGGCGGCGGGGTGATCGGCTCGGCGGACGGGCAGGATCCACGCCTTCGCGATGTGGCCGCCAACTGCGGTGTGGCGGTGCTCAGCGTCGAGTACCGGCTGGCCCCGGAGCACCCTTACCCCGCGGGCAACGACGACGCCGAGCAGGCGGCGCTCTGGCTGGTGGCGAACGCCGCCGCCGAGTTCGGCACGCGACGACTGCTCATCGGCGGCGAGTCGGGCGGCGCGCGGCTGGCCGTCACCACGCTTCTGCGGCTGCGTGACCGGCACGCCGTGGCACCCGCCGAGGCGTTCCTGGCCGCACAGCTCTCCTTCGGCGGCTACGACGTGGGCCACGGCACACCCAGCGGCCGCGCGTCGGGCGATCGAAACCGGCTGATCAACAGGCCGATCCAGGAATGGTTCTGGAGCAAGCAGTTTCCGGGGCTGTCGCCCGACAAACGACTCGATCCTGACATCTCACCTCTCTATGGCGACCTGCGTGGTCTGCCGCTCGCGCGGTTCACGGTAGGAACGGCCGATCCCCTGCTCGACGACACGCTGTTCATGGCGGCCCGCTGGGCGGCCGCCGGCAACGCGGCCGAGCTGGTGGTGGCGGAGGAGGGCTGGCACGGGTTCACCTTGCACCCCACAGCGCTGGCCCAGCGGGAGTTGGCGGCCCAGGAGGAGTTCCTACGCAGATGTCTGGCCTAACCTGGTACGCGTCCCGTGCCTGTGACCCGATGACGCGATGAACCGTACCGAACGCCTCTATGCCCTGGTAGACGAGCTGCGCGCGACCGCGCCCCGGCCGCGCACCGTGGGCTGGCTGGCGGACCGGTTCGGGGTGTCGCGGCGTACCATCCAGCGCGATCTACAGGCGCTGATGGAGGCCAGGGTGCCGGTGCGTGCGGAGGCCGGGCCGCGCGGGGGCTGGTTCATCGACCGCGACACCGCTCTGCCGCCGATCAACCTCACCGCCGCGGAGGCGCTGGCGGTGGCCGCGGCGCTGGCCGGGGCCGAGCAGACGACGCCGTTCTCGGCCGCGGGGCCGGCCGCCATGCGCAAGCTGGCGGCCGCCCTGAGCGAGTCCGCCGTGGAGGAAGTGCGCGCCCTGACCGAACGCATCCATGTGCTGCCCGCCCGCACTGCCTCAGGCGTACTTCCGGTGGTTGAGCAGGCGGTGGCCCGCCGGCGGGTTGTCTGGATCCGATACGCCGACTCGGCGGGGCGGGAAAGCGAGCGCGAGGTGGAGCCGGGCGGCCTGCTCACCGCCTCGGGCTCGTGGTATCTGATCGGCTGGTGCCGCAGCCGCCGAGCCGGGCGGGGCTTCCGCCTCGACCGCATCCTCGCCGCCGAACTGCGGGACGAGCCCTGCCCAGCCCGTACGGTGCCATCCTTGGACCACACCCTGGCCGAACGCGTCCGCCAGGCCGAAACGCTACGGACCCTCAGCCGGGGTACGACGCCCTCGTGATCCAAGCCGTCGCCCCTCTGCATGGCGTCTCCTAAGACAACGGTGATATTTCGGTAACCGAGCCTATTCGCAGCGTATGCGCGCGTTTATCGTTCGGAGCCTGGCGAAAGCGAACCAACAAACTGGGGGCTCCATGTCAGCGCGTTTACGACTGGCCGTGGTGACCATTCTCGCCGTCACATGGATCGGCGGAGGAGGCGCGAACGGAGCCGAGGCGGGGGTGAAAGTCGACGGCCTCCAGGAGGACATCGCGACGGCCGTCTACGCGGTCAATCGATTCTGGTCAGATCACTGGTCGGATTACTTCCCCGGCAGATATTCACCGCCCCGCGTCCTGGGCTCCTACGACGGGCGCAGCCCGAACCGGCCCGCGTGCTCGGGATACAAGATGCTGCCCTACAACGCCTCCTACTGCACGACCCAGCATTTCATCGCCTGGGACATCAACCTGATGAGGATGAGCTATAGCTACGGCGACGGGCTGGTGTACCAGGTCATCTCACATGAATGGAGCCACTCCATCCAGAATCGTATGCCGCCCAGATATCTGGTGCCGCAGATCGAACTGCAGGCGGACTGCATGGGAGGGGCGGCACTCGCGGGGGCGTCGAGGGACGGCACACTCACGTGGGAGCGGGGCGACAACCGAGAGATCGCGGCGACGCTGCGGGGGCTGTCGGGCGACACGCCGTGGACGAACCCGCGCGATCACGGCAGCGCCACCGAACGGATCAACGCCTTCAACACCGGCGTCCGGTACGGCGTCAGGGCGTGCCTGGCCTAGCTTGTCCGCGGAACGACGCTCGTCTGCGGAGCGACGCTCGCCTGCAGATCGACCTGGTGCTCGCCCCCGACGAGCACGCAGTAGTGCAGCACTCTGGTGACTACTTTGGTGACCATGTCCGCGCGACCCCTGTCCAGCCAGACGTATCCGGCCTGGGCCATCGCTCGCAGGGCGGGGTCGTCGGACGAGGCGACATGGTTGATGAGCCCGGCCGCCAGCACGTAGTAGCGCTGGTCGGTGTTGAGCGCGTCGCGCACTCCCGGGCTGGCGAACACGCGTAATGCGTTGCGGCAGGCGTCGAGTTGCGGAACCGAGCCTGGCTTGATCGGCTGGTCGGCCGCCTCCATGACCGCCCGCTGCCAGGTCATGCGCGCCGCGGGGATGGCCCCGACGGTCAGCCGCCAGTTCAGCAGGGCGCCGTAGACGCCGGCCGCCAGGGCGAGCGTGATCACGATCGTCGCGCTCGCCACGACCGGGCGGTTGACGCTCCGACGCGGTTCGGGGACGGGCGGTCGCCTCCGGGCTCTGATGAGGCTGCCGCACTCGGCGAGCAGAAGACCGGGGTAGATCGCGTACGTGTACGTGAGCGTGGCGTAGTTTCCGATCGTCATCTGGAGCGGCGCGCCCTGCCCGAAGCAGGCGCCCGCCCGCTCCCACCCGCATTCGGCCACGGCGACATGGCCGAGGATCACCAGGGCCATCGGAACGGCCGCCGTCAGGAGCATGATCCCCGCGTGAGCCACGGCCCACGTTCCCGAGCCGCGGCCGCCGACCAGGATCCCGGCCGCCAGCGCGGCCAGCGCCAGCAGGCCCACGGCCACGCCCATGGTGACGTAGACGGCCTCGAGGAACTGCCCCGTACCCCTCTGCCTGCTGGCCGCGATGAGCATGGGCTGCAGCGCGAAACCGCCGACCGCCATGAGGCAGCAGGCCACGGCGAACGGCAGGGATGCCCGTACGAGGTGGGCGGGCAGGCGCTGGAGCGGGACGGGCGCGGCGTCGTCGAGATGGAGCCGCAGACCGCTCCCCGGTGCCGGCCGCGCTCGCGTCCCGGCCGCCACAAGGTAGGCGCAGGCCAGCGCGATGGTGAGCACCAGTGGGGTGTATCTGACCATCGTCACCAGCGTCACCACCAGCAGGTCCCACGTGACACCGGCCTGTACGACGGTGGCGATGCCATAGAACCAGAAACCCAGCCACGGGCCGATCACCACCGCCGACACCGCCACGGCCGCCAGGGTGATCGTCCGGGGGTGGGTGGAGCCGGCCAGCCAGGCCGAGGAGCAGGCCTTGGCCCAGGAGAGGAAGGCCCGGACGATCAGCAGGAGCACGAGACAGTAGGTGAGTCCGATCAGCGGGTTCACGAAGGCGAGGGTCCAGATCCACACCTCCGCGCGGATCATGGCCGCGTACTGGCCGGCGATGACACCCGCCGTGAAGCCGGCCGAGGCCCACCACAGACTCATCCGCGAACCGTGTCCCGCGAGCCGCCCGGTGCTCGCCCTCCAGACGGCCACGACAAGGACGCCTGAGATGAGCAGCCCGAACATGAGCCCGGGCATGAAGTAGCGGGCGTCGATCACCCCCTCGGTGTCGAGCTGGGAATAGGAGTGGTAGACGGGTGCGAAACCCAGGCCCGCCAGCGACCCCGCGCTGAACATCTCCCATTGGTCCAGGCGCAGGAGCCTGCCCGGCTCGTTCAGCACGTCCAGGCGATACCGCCGGGCGGGATGGCTGCTGAAGAAGCGCAGCGGCCCCGGGTAGCGGCGGTTCGACGAGGCGGTCTCGATCGCCGCGGCCATCTCCTCCTGCCGTTCGGCGGTGTCGCCCGCCCTGACGTCCGCGTGGTGCTCGCGGGCGCGAAGCACCGCGGTCCTGGCCAGCCACAGCACCAGGGTCATCACCGCCAGCCTGGCGCACTGCGCAAGCAGGCCGCCGGGAATCCAGATCGCCGTGGCGACCAGCGCGGGCACGCAGGCCGCCAGCAGGAACGACCACCAGATCGCCACCGTGAAGTGCGCGATACCGACGTCGCGGTTGCGAATATGCGCCAGCTCGTGCCGCAGGACCGCCTCGGTAATGGCGGGCGTCGTCGCGTGCGCGAGGACCAGCCCCATGCTCAGCACCACCATGTGGCGTCGCGGCAGGCCGAGCGCGCGCCCGGTGACTTCTCCCCTTCCCGGATCCACCAGCAACCGGACGTTCTTGCCGGGAGCCTCCTCCTCGGCGATGGAGGTGAACCTGCGTACCAGGTCCGCGTGGGCTTCGCCGCTACTCACCTCCGCGAGGGCCATGAGTCCGCGGCGGAAGGCCCACAGCGGGTGAAACGCGTAGAGCAGCAGAGCGAACAGCGCGAGCACGACGAGCGACCCGATCGGCAGGAGCGCCTCGGCCGCCGTCACTCCCGCGGTGCACTCGCCGTACCGGTCCACGAGCAGGGTCGGTTCGACCGAGCGTGCGCCGGAACGCAGCGATGACAGGCACTCCGCGTGCCGTACGTGCTCGGGCAGATAGGCGACGCGCAGCCGGAGCTCGAACAGGAACAGGGCGAGGTAGAGGGAGCAGGCGATCGTCGCGGTGATCAGGATGAGGAACCGGGACGTCGTCGACGACGGCAGCGTGAAGGGGTTAAGCCTGCGGCCTGACACCATCTCGCCCGCCGCGGTCACCTCTCGCCCGACAAGTGGCCGAAGGTCGCCTGTCGCAGGCGGAGGGCGATCGCCTTGTCCACGCCCAGCGCGAGTGCGATCTCCTCGACCGCCTGCGCGGTCTCCTTCACCTGAGCGGGGTCGAGAACGGGAACGACGGCCTCAGAGCCGGCGATCGGCGCCGGGCGCGAAGGGAAGAGCTTGTTCCACACGCTCTTGGAGACCTGTTTCGAGGTACGTTCGACGGCCTGCGTGAGCGTGTTGGTCGCCGCGCCGGTCAGGACGGTCAGGACGATGGGCGTCAGGAGTGTCACGGCGTCCGCGAGCGAGAACCCGAGAAGGTCGTCACCGCCGCCGCGGAAGGCTCGCCGAGGGTTTCTCCGGGTGGCCCGGGCGATCGCCGGAAAGTATTCCGCCTCTTTGGGGGCGACCTCGGCGACAATGGCGCGAGCGATGTCGTCGAAGCGCCGAACGGACCCGTTCTCCGATTCCAACGCCATATCTGTCCTTACCGAATGAATGGCTAGAGTCACCGCATGCTAACTTCCGTTCCGACAGGAACACCAGAAAGAAAAGTTCCGGCCGCCGTGATACGTGTTGCGCGTCAAGCCCAAAAGTGATTCCGATTCGGGCAGAAATGATGCGCCGTGTCCGGCTGGCACTACCGATCTTTATGTGCTCGGGCAGTCGAACGCGCCCTTGGGCCCCCAGGTGGTCCTGAGGTCGTTGGTGTCGCGCTGCCCGCACTCCATGACGACGGATGGTCCCGTAGGAGTCGCGCGGAGCATCAGGAACCGCTTCTGGAGAGGCGCGGGAGCCGCGGTCGCCCACGGATCCTTGGCGAAACGGATGATCCCTGTCGCGCCCCGAAGCCCGGACTCTCCTCCGATGCGGTAGCGGAAATGGCTGGCCACTGATCCCCTCCCGCAGCCGGCCGGTCCGTTCTCCCGGCACACGGTGTTGATTCCCGTCACCATGGTGACGAGGCCGTCATAGGCGATCGGTCCCCGCCAGTTGTCGTACCAGGGATCATTGGTGGTCTTGTAGAGGTCCAGGTAACGGTGGGCGTAGTCATCCCCGGCGCTGTTGGGCGGGCTGCTCGGCAGCGCGTGCGCGGAGTAGAAGAGCGTCACGCCGGCGAAGTCGGTGGGAAATCGCTCTTTGAGGACGGCCGTGGTCGAGAGGTCGCCGCCGCTGACCACAGTGAACGACGCGGGGCAGGCGGCGCTGTCCTTGGCCGCGACGAGAAAGTCCCGCAGGCGCTCCGCCCTGCCGGACCAGAAGACCACGGTGCGGTCGTCGGCGCTTTGAGTCAGTGACGTGATCTCAATCAATTGCCGGTAGGTAGTCGTGCTCGAAATGGGTGAGGACAAGCGCTGCGCGAGCGATGTCGCCGATTCGGCTGGGGCTG
>NZ_JBICTR010000031.1:0-31588 GCF_043197735.1 Nonomuraea sp. NPDC049028 | reverse complement strand
GCGCGAGGCTGCCAACAGATGTCCTTCCGAGGGCTCGCGGCGGACTGACTACACGCACGCCAGACAACCTCGCAACGTGAGCAAGCGGAGCGGGTCGTCAAAGGGCAGCGCAAAGGGGCAGTGTAGCCGAACGGCACACGCCTGTCCACTTCACTCTCGCTGCATGCTCCACGTTGGTCGCAGCATCGCCCGTTCGAGCGGAAACGTCAAGCCCGCAAGCCCGACTTTCCGCCGACCTAGGGGCCGGACGCTGGGTTTTCTCCCCTGCGTGATCGGACGCCTACCGTCAGGCCCAAGACGATACCCGCGAACGGGGACGGTTAACGCTCCGTCACACCGAGGGTCGAACCCATGCCGACAACCGGTGTAGCTGTGACTGAGGTACCCACTACTTGGGCTTCGCTAAACCTTATTTTTGGTAACAATTGACCTCGGGGACGCGCCCGATGACTCAGGCAGTGCCGATCAAGGTCGACAGCTCGGCCACCAACCAGCGGGAATCTTGCCGGATCATGACGAGCCTGACCCGGTCCTGGCTGACCTGTTGCTGTGGTTCGGCCTTGCCGGGGATCTCCCTGACCGTACCCGTGTTCACGAACAACAGAACCTCAACTCGATCACCTTCCGCGCGCTCCACCCCCGCGTCGGCGACGGTCGCCGTCCGCACCGTCTTCTCCGCCTTGGCCTTGGCGGCCAGGGAGGCCGACAGCTTCTTGTAGTGCTCGGTGAGCTCGCCCGTCGTGTGCTCGGCCGCCCGGGCCAGGTCCTGCTCGACCGTCCGGTAGTCGTACGACAGCAGATCCGGCGCCACCGTACGGGCCGCGGCCCTGGCCTGGCGGCCCGCCTCCTCGTCCGCGCGGATGGCGTGGGCGTCGTACCAGAACACCCCTGAGGCGGCGCCGAGCCCGAGCACCAGGACCAGCAGCGCGATCGTGACCGCCCTCACACCACCTGCACCGCCCTCGACACCAGCCAGACCCCCTTGGCCTTGGTCACGTCCATCGACCAGCGGTAGAACCGTTCCTGCTTGGGGGTCTTGGAGCCCTCCCAGCGGATCTCCACGTCCGCCACGACCAGGACCCTGGCGGTCAGCTCCGTCATCGACACCAGCCCCGTGGCCCGGAGCACGCCGTGCTGCACGACCTTGTTCTCCAGCGTGGTGGACTTGAGCTTCGCCGCGCCCGCCTTGTACTCCTCCTGGGCCACTCCGGTGGAGGTGGCGAGGATGCGTCCCATGTCGGCGTCGACGGTCTTGTAGTCGAGCGAGACCAGGTTGATCGCGTGCGCCCCCGCCGCCTCCAGCGCGGCCCGCCGATCGTCCGCCCTGGCCTGTTCGGCCAGGTCCTGCCCGCGAAGGAACACCACGGCGGCGCCGAGCAGCACCACCAGCAGTACGAGTACGCCGGTCAGGACGCGGGGTCGCCGGACCGGCTCGTCCACGTCTGCTCACCTCCCGGCTTGGTTGCTGGATGGTAACCCGCCGGCCGCTCCCGGAGCCCGGGAAACAACAGAGGCGACATAGGACCCACTCTGGCTGGGGCGGGCACTGACGTCATCTCTTGCCGAGCGGGCATCGTCGTCGTCTCTGTCCGGGTGGGCACCGTCGTCGTCTCCGGCCTCCCCGGCGGACGAGCGCCTGACGAACGCCCTTCAGGTGGCCCCCTGAGGCCCGTTGGGGGCGCGGCGCGGCATTGCGGCCATTTCTGCACCGAGGGCCGGGAAAGTGCCTTCTCGGCCCGCCTGGCGGCTCGCCCCGGTCTGGCACGCTTGCCGGTCGGCGGCCCTTGGGTCGTCTGACGGCTCTCGGCCGGTCTGACGGCGAACCGGTCCAGACCGCCTACGGCCCACCGGGATCTATCGGACGCCGTTGAGATGGGCGTTGATCAGGCGTGGGTACTCTTCCAGCCAGTTGCGCCCGCGATCGTCCACAAAGGAGCCCTGGGGCGGGATGACCCCGTTGGCCGCCAGCCAGGTGCCGGGCGGCCGCTGCGTACGGCGGAGCCCGTTGCCGCTCGGCATCAGCTGCGGCGGGATCGGCGGCAGCGAGCCGGGGTCGTGGCCCAGCTGCGCCTCGGCCTCCAGCTCGGAGACGTCCTTCTCCTCCGACATGCCGATCGGCCCGTGCTTCCTGGCGTTGAGGAACTGCCGGACCACCGGCTCATCGCTCGACAGCAGCATCTCGCGCGGCCCGAACATGATCAGCTCGCGCCGGAACAGCAGCCCGATGTCGTCGGGCACCGTACGGGCGGTGTTGATGTCGTGTGTGACGATCAGGAAGGTCGCCTCGATCTCGGCGTTCAGGTCGACGATGAGCTGGTTGAGATAGGCGGTCCGTACCGGGTCCAGACCCGAGTCGGGCTCGTCGAACAGGATGATCTCGGGATCGAGCACCAGCGCCCTGGCCAGCCCGGCCCGCTTGCGCATGCCGCCGGAGATCTCGCCCGGCAGCTTGGTCTCGGCGCCGAGCAGGCCGACGAGTTCCATCTTCTCCAGCACGATCTGGCGGATCTGCGACTCGCTCTTCTTGGTGTGCTCGCGCAGTGGGAAGGCGATGTTGTCGTACAGGCTGAGCGAGCCGAACAGGGCGCCGTCCTGGAACAGCACGCCGAACAGCCGGCGCAGCTCGTAAAGCTTGCTCTCGTTGCAGTTGGCCAGGTCGTAGCCGTCGATCCAGATGTGGCCGCGGTCCGGCCTGAGCAGCCCGACCAGGGTCTTGAGGAAGACCGACTTGCCGGTGCCGGAGGGACCGAGCAGCACCGAGATCTCGCCCGCGGGCAGGGTGAGCGAGACGTCCTCCCAGATGACCTGCCGCCCGAACGACTTGGTCAGCCCGTCGACCACGACTTCGACGCCCACGGGTCACCCTCCATGCGCAAAGAGTAATGTGACTTCAACCACAAGACTGCCATCACCGTAGCGGCGCACGAGGGAATTGGAACCAGTTCCAATAACTTGTTACTGCCCGGTTATGAGACGCGGAGTCCAGCAACGGGCGTTGCGGCGCCTATTCGGCCTGGGGCTGGGCAATCGCCCTCAGAGCCGGGCGGAGGACCCGCGCGATGTCTGCTTGAGATGCTTCGCGCAGCTCGTCGAGTTCGAGCAGTTGGTGGCCGACGGTCACCCCCAGCATGATCGTCGTCATCAGCGCCGCCCGCAGTCGCGCATCGCCGCCGGGGATCGACTCGCCGACCTGATGAATCTGCCGGCTCAGTACGGCCCGCGCCGACGCGCCCGCCTCCGGGTGAGTGAGCATCGATCGCATCATGGCCAGGGAGCTCTGCGGCAACTCCCCCATCTTGAGGCCGAGACTTCCGATGAGTTGCTCGACCAAGTCGTCGGCATCGCCCGTGGCCACCGGCGCCGGGGCCACGGCCACAGCCGCGCTGAACAGGTCCTGCTTACTGCCGAAGTACTGCATGACGAGCGCGGGATCGACCTCGGCCGCCTTGGCCACCGCGCGGATCGTGGTGCGCTCGAACCCCAGGTCCGCGAAGAGCTTCCTGGCCGCTTCCAAGATCCGCCGCTCGGTCCTGCGACGCCGCTCCGCCCGTTCGGTCACGCCGCCCCCCTTTGACAATCGTTACTCACTCTACAGGCGTTGACCGTTCGCTCTATTTCGCTCTACGCTCGTTGAGTCAACATCCGTTGAGCGAAATGGGGCTCCCATGTCCACCACCGAGGTCGTCGCCGCTTACCACGCCGCGATGCTCCACAAGTCGGCCGACGAACTGGCCGATCTCTATGCCGAGGACGGCCTGCACGAGTTCCCGTTCGGCGGACTGCCGCCGTTCGAGGGCCGGGAGGAGATCCGGGCGGGGTACACGATGATGTGGGGCGCCATGAAGGCCCTGGTCAAGGAGATCCGCGACGTGACCATCCGCCAGACCACCGACCCGGAGGTGATCGTGGCGGAACAAGAGACGGTGGTCACGGTGGCCGACCAGGAGCTGACAGTGCCGGGCCTGCTGATCCTGCGGGTCAGGGACGGCCTGATCGTCCACACGCGCGACTACATGGACACCAGCGCCGTCGCCCGCGTCCGCGCCGCCTAGCACAGACTGCCTTCCTCAGCGCCCGAAGGGGGCATTCCCATGGGTTCCCAGCCACCACGGACCGTCCCCTTCCTCTCTCCCGAGGAGGTCCCTCTCCCAAGGACCCCAGCCACCACGGAGCGTCACAGAGATCGAGACGGTCGTGTGACGAACCACCCAGGGACCCGCCAGGGCTGAGGCCGTACGGTCACTTGGTGGCAGTGAGGTCGTAGACCGTGGCGTTGCCGACAGTAGCGGCCGTGTACGTCTCCTGGACCCACGCGGCGATCTCGGCCGCATCACCGCTGCCACCGGTACTGGCCCCGCCACGCATTCCACCGCCCATCCCGCCACCGATGAAGTAGTGGATCTTCCCTTCGGCCACGTACTGCTTGAACTGGGCGAGTGTCGGCGCGGGGTCGGTCCCGTTGAAGCCGCCCACCGCCATCACCGGCTGGCCCGTGGCGAGCTGGTATCCGGCGGCGTTGTTCGAGCCGACGGTCGCGGCGACCCACCTGTAGGCGGTGGCGTTGCTCTTCAGAAGGGCGGTCAGCTCGGCGCTGGGGGTGGCGGACTGCAGCAACCCGCCCATCCCACCGCCTCCTCGCCCACCACGAGCGAACCCATCGGCCCCCATGCCACCCGGCCTCCCAGCACCACCAGTGCCGCCCGGCTGCCCCCCGGTACCGCCAGGTCGTCCAGTGCCACCGGTACCGCCCGGCTGGCCGCCGAAGCCTCTGAAGCTGCCCGGTCCCATCGCCGCTGGGCCGCCGCCGCCGCGCCGGAACCCTCCAGGCCCGCCGAACCCTGCCGTTGAGGGGCCCGCCGTAGGGATCGCACCGGTGTGCGCGGATGTGGCGGTGTCCAGTGCGTACGCGGCCGGCCCGGCCAGGCACACCACGACCGCTGCGACGGCGACAATTCCCGGCACCCGCCGCGACCACCAACCACGCGCCGCAAACGGCACGCCCGCAGATTCTCCAGACGGCGCGCCCACAAGTTCGGCGACCGGCACGCTCCCAGGTCCCCCGGACGGCACACCCGCCCGCCCCTCCTCCTGACGGCCGACGACCAGGAGACCCACGGCCGCCGCCAGCCCAGCGACGAGCACAACCGGCCCCAACCAGGAATTCCACTCCGAACTACGCGACAGCAGGACGTACCCCCACCCAGCCGTCACAGCCGCAGCCAGCGCGAGCGCCCGGTGAGCCCTGCGCTCCCAGAGCAGCGCCACCCCCGAACCCACCAGCACCGCGATCGCCGGAGCCAGCGCCACCGTGTAGTACGCGTGGAAGATCCCCTGCATCAGGCTGAAGATCAGCCCGGTGATCACCAGCCAGCTCCCCCACACAGCCACCTGGGCCCGTACGGGATCGGTCCGTGGCGCCGAGCGCGTCAGCCAGGCCACGGCCGCCAGGAGCACCAGCGCCGCCGGAAGCAGCCACGAGATCTGCCCACCCGCCTCGGTGTCGAACATCCGCCACCAGCCGGCCTGCTGGTTGAGGTTGCCGAGCCCTCCGTAGTCACCGCCGTTCAGCCGCCCGATGCCGTTGTAGCCGAGCGCGAGCTCCAGGACGCTGTTCGTCTGGGAGCCGCCGATGTACGGCCGGTCGGCGGCGGGCACCAGCGCCACGGCCACCAGCCACCATCCGGCCGACGCCACCACGGCCACGCCCGCCAGCACGAGCTGCCAGAGCCGCCGCCCCACCGTGGTCGGAGCCGTGATCAGGTAGACGAGCGCGAACCCCGGCAGCACCACGAACGCCTGCAGCATCTTGGCCAGGAACGCGAACCCGATGCACGCCCCAGCCAGCACCAGCCACCGCGTCCCCGCCTTCTCCTGGGCCCGCACCACGCAGTAACCCGCGACGGTCAGCAGCAGCACCAGCAGCGCGTCCGGATTGTTGAAGCGAAACATCAGCACCGCCACCGGCGTAACCGCCATCACCGCCCCGCCGATCAACGCGGCCCACGCGGGGAACCGGCGGCGTACCGCGGCATAGACCACCCCCACGGTCGCCACGCCCATGAGCGCCTGGGGCACGAGAATGCTCCATGAGTTCAGCCCGAAGATCCTGGCGCTGAGCTCCATCGGCCACAACGAGGCCGGCGTCTTGTCCACGGTGATGGCGTTGGCCGCGTCAGACGACCCGAAGAAGAACGCCTTCCAGCTCTGGGTGCCCGCTTGTACGGCAGCCGAGTAGAACGCGTTCGCCCATCCGGAGGCGTTCAGCCCCCATATGTAGAGCACCGCGGTGGCGGCGAGCAGCCCGGCCAACGCCCATCGATCTCTGACACGCGCATCCTTGAACACACTCGAACGCTAAACACGGGCTCTCGCCACGCGATGAGACGACCATGAGAATCTCGTGAGCTCTGTACGGCGGTAACAGCCGGGCACGCAAAAGGGGCGGCACACCCGGCACCTGGGTGCAGCCGCCCCTTCTGGGGTGAAACGCCGGAACCAGCGTTTCGGTAATGCTCTTCGAGCGATATGCCTCGAAAGTGTTACTTCACGGTGACGGAAGCGCCGGCGCCCTCGAGGGCAGCCTTGGCCTTCTCCGCCTGCTCCTTGTTGACCTTGCCGTCGAAGACGTTCTTGGGAGCGCCGTCGACCAGGTCCTTGGCCTCCTTGAGGCCCAGGGACGTCAGGGCGCGGATCTCCTTGATGACCTGGATCTTCTTGTCGCCGGCAGCCTCGAGGATGACGTCGAACTCGTCCTGCTCCTCAACGGCGGCGGCCTCGCCACCACCGGCGGCGGGGGCAGCGGCAACCGCGACCGGGGCGGCGGCCTTGACGTCGAACACTTCCTCGAACTGCTTCACGAACTCGGAAAGCTCGAGGAGGGTCATCTCCTTGAACGCGTCGAGCAGCTCGTCGGTGCTGAGCTTCGCCATGATGGTTTCCTCCGTATGGATCTTGCGATAACTAGGAACGGGACCGCGGGGTTTGCGGCAATCCCCGTATTACTCGCCCGCCTCTTCGCGCTTGGCGCGAAGGGCGTCGGCCAGCTGGGCCATGTTGGTGGGCAGCGCGGCGAACATGGCGGCAGCAGCACTCTGCTTCGCCTTCATCGCGCCGGCCAGCTTCGCGAGGAGAACCTCGCGGGACTCGAGGTCAGCGAGCCTGGTGATCTCCGTAGCGTCCAGCATCTTGCCATCAAGGACGCCGCCCTTGATCACCAGAAGGGGATTGGCCTTGGCGAAGTCACGCAGACCCTTGGCCGCCTCGACAACGTCGCCGTTGACGAAGGCGATCGCGGTCGGACCGGCGAGCAGGTCGTCAAGACCCGCGAAACCGGCCTCATTGGCCGCGATCTTAGTCAGGGTGTTCTTCGCCACGGCGAACTTCGCATTCTCACCGAGAGAGACGCGCAGCTGCTTGAGCTGTGCGACGGTGAGACCGCGGTACTCGGTCAGAACGGCGGCAGCGCTGCCTTCGAACTCGCTCCTGAGCTCGGCAACTGCTGTCGCCTTATCCGCCCTCGCCATGGGCCTCCTTCCAGATGTGCCACCGGTGAAGGCCCAGAAATGAGAACGGCCCCGGGCGCAGGGCGCACACGGGGCTCACACACGGATCACTCCGTGTAGGAAACTCGTATCACACCTGCGCGGGCCGTCCACAGACTGTGGATCCTTCGGTCGTCAGGTCTTGAGGAACCTGACGACGACCGGCGGTCTTCGGCAACGACCAGAGTACGTCCTGGCCGCCGAGTTTCCAAATCGCTCTCAGTCGGCGACGCTGTTCAGCGCCGCACCCGGTTAGTTGGTCGTGCCCTTCGGCAGCTCGCCGATCTGGTCGGCGGGCGGCGTCTGGATGTTGACGGCCTCGTTGAACCCCTTGAACAGCAGGGTCGCGTCCAGCGTGGCGCCTTCCTTCTCACCGTTCAGCGCGAGCTTGCGAGGCAGGCCGTCACTGCCGACCCAGATGTCGAACTTGATGTCCTTGAGCTCGGCCAGACCCGAACGGGCGGCTTCCTGCTTGTCGGCCGGCAGCTGCTGCACCGCCGCGTCGACCGGGAACGTCCCGCTGTAGTGGGTGGTGTCCACACCGCCGACAGTCTCGGTGCCGGCCGCCTTGATGTCCTGCGACGCGGTCACCATCTTGGTGACGGCCGCCAGGTCGAACTGCTGGATCTGGTCGAGGTACGTCTTGATCTGATCCTGACCGCCGACATCGGTCAGCGGCACCTTGATCCACGGCTTCGTCGCCCCGACGAGCTCCTTGAGCGCCTCGACCTTGACGTAGACGGCGTCGCCCTGGAGCACGGCACGCGCCCCACCGGGCAGACCCTTACCGCCCATGTCGAGGGTGTCGAGGGTGAGGTCGACGGCCAGCTGCGGCTTGCTCTGGTAGAGCATCCGCCCCTGCACCTTGCCGTTCCCCTCCTGAGGGGTTTTGACGTTGACGACGGCGTCAACGGTGTAGCTGGTGACCTCCGCGGTCTTCTGCGCGGCCTGCGTCAGCACTTCGGACGCCGCCAGCTTGACCTGGATTGGCTGCGCGGTCGTTCCACAACCGGCAACCGCGACCGCGACCAGGGCGGCACCAGCCGCGGCGGTAGCGAGGGAAATTCTGCGCTTCAGCATGATTTAAACCCTACGTGTCGGTGTCCCGGTGATGGCGTATTCCCCTGACTTTTCAGGGAAAACCCAGGGTCTTCCCCTACCCTCCTCCCTTGATCGCGCGCCACGCTCTCTGCCTCGGCTTCTGCCGCGTGGACTGCTCTGATCTTTCTTTCCGCCGTACGGCCGCAAGTGGGTCGCGCGCCACCCGGAATCCCGCGCTCGCCGTACGAGATCGTCGCAGACACGCCTCGCAGAGGACCGTCCCCCGCAGTGCGCACGCCGCACCGGAGGCGCCCACAAAGCCCGCACCGCAGCAGAAACCGCCCATTGGGAGGTGCGCCCGCAGTGGCGGGCGCCCGTGACACAGGGGTCTGCGGCGGGGGTGTGGCGAGGGGGTGTGGCTGTGGGGTTTGTGGCGGGGATCTGTGGCGGGCGGGGTCTGTGGAGGAGGGGCTGGCGGGGGTCCGCGGCCGGGATTCGGCGGGCGGCCTGTAACCCGGGGTCTGTGACCGGGGAGTCTGGCGGGCGGGGGTCTGTGACCGGGAGTTGACCGGGGTCTGTGATCGGGGTCTGGCGAGCGACCTGTGACCAGGGTCCGTGGTCGGGGGCTGGCGAGCGACCTGTGACCAGGGTCCGTGGTCGGGGGCTGGCGAGCGACCTGTGACCAGGGTCCGTGGTCGGGGGCTGCGACGCGGGCGCCCGTAGGCCGCTATCCGCGTGAAAGCGACCCCAGAACGCACAAGCGACACCGAACAACACAACAGCCCCCGCCGGCGTCGGCGAGGGCTGTGTGGTGCGAAGAAGTGCCAGAAGTGTGGCTTGTTCGCTACGCGTCCAGCTCGGCGGTGAGGCCGCGGGTGGCGTTGGGGTCGACCGGGACGCCGGGGCCCATGGTCGTGGAGAAGGTGACCTTCTTCAGGTAACGACCCTTGGCGGCCGACGGCTTGAGACGGAGCACCTCGTCAAGGGCGGCGGCGTAGTTCTCGATGAGCTGGCGCTCGTCGAACGACGTCTTGCCGATGATGAAGTGCAGGTTGGCCTGCCGGTCCGTACGGAACTCGATCTTGCCGCCCTTGATCTCCGTCACGGCCTTGGCGACGTCGGGCGTCACGGTGCCGGTCTTGGGGTTGGGCATGAGGCCACGCGGGCCGAGGACGCGGCCCAGACGACCGACCTTGCCCATGAGGTCAGGGGTGGCGACAACGGCGTCGAACTCGCTGAGCCGGTTGCCCTTGGCGATCTCGTCGATGAGCTCGTCGGCGCCGATGATGTCGGCGCCCGCCTCGCGGGCCGCCTCGGCACGGTCACCGGTCGCGAAGACCAGGACCCGGGCGGTCTTGCCGGTGCCGTGCGGGAGGTTGACCGTGCCGCGCACGATCTGGTCGGCCTTGCGAGGGTCGACGCCCAGTCGCAGCGCCACCTCGACAGTGGCGTCGAACTTGGTGGTGGACGTCTGCTTGGCCAGCTTCGCGGCCTCGACGGGCGCGTAGAGCTTGTCGTGGTCGACCTTGGCCGACGCGTCCTTGTGCGCCTTGCTGCGCTTCATATCTGTCTCCTTGTGGTGTGCGGGCCGGGTGCCGGCCCTCCCACTGATCGGTGTGGGTACGAGCCGGGAAACCGGCTCTCCCACGGATCGCGGTTTGGGCCAGGGAACGGCCCTCCCGCGGATCGGGAAGTGTTAGTCGGCGACGGTGATGCCCATGGACCGGGCGGTGCCGGCGATGATCTTCTCGGCCGCCGCGATGTCGTTGGCGTTGAGGTCGGGCATCTTGGTCTCAGCGATGCTGCGGAGCTGCTCGCGGCTGAGCTTGCCGACCTTGTCCTTGTGCGGGACCGCGCTGCCCTTGTCGAGGCCCAGAGCCTTCTTGATCAGCTCGGGCGCCGGGGGCGTCTTCGTGATGAAGGTGAAGCTGCGGTCTTCGAAAATGGTGATCTCAACGGGGATGATGTTGCCCCGCTGGGCCTCCGTGGCAGCGTTGTACTGCTTGACGAAGTCCATGATGTTGACGCCGTGGGGACCGAGCGCGGTACCGACGGGCGGAGCGGGCGTGGCCTGGCCAGCGGGCAGCTGCACCTTCACCAAGGCCGCGATCTTCTTCTTTGGAGGCATGATCCTTCTCCGGGTCCTGAGAATGGTGTTGCAAACCCCCACGGGCATGGGGACCCCAGAACACAGGGGCCCCCGGTTCACGCGCGTGGGGACGACATATCAGCTTACGTGATCGTCTTAGATCTTCGAGACCTGGTTGAACGACAGCTCGACCGGGGTCTCGCGGCCGAAGATCGAGACGAGCACCTTGAGCTTCTGCGACTCGGGGCTGATCTCGCTGACCGAGGCGGGCAGGGTGGCGAACGGGCCGTCCATGACCGTGACGGACTCGCCGATCTCGAACTCGACGGTCGGGCCGGTGCTGGTCTTGGCCGAGGACTTCTTGGCTTCCTCGGTCGGCTCCGGCGCCAGCAGCTTGGCGACCTCGTCGAGGTTGAGCGGGCTCGGCTTGTTGGACAGGCCCACGAAGCCGGTCACACCGGGCGTGTTACGCACGGCGGCCCAGGACTCGTCGGTCAGCTCCATGCGCACCAGCACGTAGCCGGGCAGCACGCGCTCCTTGACCGGCACCTTCTTACCGCTCTTGAACTCCTGGACGGTGTGCGTCGGCACCTCGACCTGGTAGATGTAGTCCTCCATGTTGAGAGACACGTTGCGGCTCTCGATGTTGGACTTCACGCGGTTTTCGTAGCCGGCGTAGGAGTGGATCACGTACCACTCGCCGAGCTGGCCCCGCAGCGAGCGCTTGAACTCCTCGACCGGGTCGACGTCAGGCAGGATGTCACCGTCTTCGTCGACTGCGGGAGCCTCGTCGGCGACCTCGTCCTCGTCGCCCTCGTCGCTGTCCGCGACGTCAGCGTCGAGCTCGTCGACGGTCTCCTCAGTGGCCTCAGCGGCCTCTTCCGGCTCGGTGTCCCACTCCTCGTGGGACTCGTTCGCCGGCACTGAAGATTCGGACACGGTGACTTTTCCTCTTTCGTCGAATCGAATGGCGACTCCGTCGGGTGACGCCGTCGGTGTCTGGATCAGGATCCGCCGAAGACGCGGAGAACGGCCCAGCCGAGCGCACTGTCGAGCCCGTACACGATCGCAACCATGATCAGAACGAATACCAGAACGACCGTGGTGTAAGTGATGAGATCCTTGCGTGTCGGCCAGATGACCTTACGCAGCTCGGTGACTACCTGCCGGTAGAAAAGGGCCGGCGAGGTGCGGGTCTTCTTCTCGCCACTAGGCTTGCCTGCGGTCTCGCCGCGCGTGTCGATCGCCACAGTCCTCACCTGAATCTGTCGTATCCAACGCAGTATGCGGCGCGCTTACACGCCATTGCGCGGACCGCACTCGCAGGGCACGAGGGACTCGAACCCCCAACCGCCGGTTTTGGAGACCGGTGCGCTACCAATTGCGCCAGTGCCCTATGTCGCCAACCACACTACCCTGATCAGCTCACTGCCTGGACCGAACCGCACGTCGACATGCGGCGGCACGACCAGGCGAAAGTGTATCGGGGGAAGGCCCCTTACGTCGAACCAAACCCGATCGCCCAGGTCACGGCCCGCGTGGCAGCATGGACCCATGTCCACCCGACCTCGCATATCCAGCCGAATTTCCGCGATTTCCGAGTCCGCCACGCTGGCCGTGGACGCGAAGGCGAAGGCGATGAAGGCGGCCGGCCGCCCCGTCATCGGCTTCGGCGCCGGAGAGCCCGACTTCCCAACGCCGGATTACATCGTCGAGGCGGCGGTGGCGGCGGCGCGCGATCCCCGTTTCCACAAGTACACCCCGGCCGGCGGCCTGCCGGAGCTCAAGCAGGCGATCGCCGCCAAGACGCGGCGCGACTCGGGCTATCAGGTCGAGGCGTCGCAGGTCCTGGTCACCAACGGCGGCAAGCAGGCCGTCTATGAGGCGTTCGCCACGCTGCTCGACCCGGGCGACGAGGTCCTGGTCGTGGCCCCGTACTGGACGACCTACCCCGAGGCGATCAAGCTGGCCGGCGGCGTCCAGGTCGACGTCGTCACCGACGAGACGACCGGCTACCTCGCGAGCGTCGAACAGCTTGAGGCGGCCCGCACGGAGCGCACCAAGGTCCTGCTGTTCGTCTCGCCGTCCAACCCGACGGGCGCCGTCTACTCGCGCGAGCAGACGGAGGCGATCGGCCGCTGGGCCGCCGCCAACGGCCTCTGGGTCGTCACCGACGAGATCTACGAGCATCTTGTGTACGGCGGAGCGGAGTTCACCAGCATCGCCACGGCCGTTCCGGAGCTGGCCGACCGGGTCGTCATCGTCAACGGCGTGGCCAAGACCTACGCCATGACGGGCTGGCGGGTGGGCTGGCTGATCGGCCCGTCCGACGTGGTCAAGGCCGCGACGAACCTCCAGTCGCACGCCACGTCCAACGTCTCGAACGTCGCCCAGATGGCCGCTCTGGCCGCCGTCTCCGGCGATCTGTCGGCCGTGGCGGAGATGCGCGAGGCGTTCGATCGGCGCCGTCAGGCGATGGTACGGCTGCTCAACGAGATCCCGGGCGTGTTCTGCCCGGAGCCGAAGGGGGCCTTCTACGCCTACCCCTCGGTCAAGGAGCTGATCGGCAAGGAGCTGCGCGGCCGGCGGCCGCAGTCATCGGCCGAGCTGGCCGAGCTGATCCTGGAGGAGGCGGAGGTGGCGGTGGTTCCGGGCGAGGCGTTCGGGACGCCCGGATATTTCCGCCTTTCGTACGCCCTGGGGGACGACGACCTGGCAGAGGGCGTCAGCCGCCTCGCCAAGCTCCTCGCGGAAGCCCACTGACCACACCGCGTCAGCCGACCGCCTCGGCCACCTGCTCGATCTCGCGGGCCAGTCCGGGCGTGGCGCCGATGTAGACCGCGGTGCCCGGCCGTTCCAGCCACATGAAGTTGCTCAGCCCGCCCCGCGTACGCCAGCGCAGGGCGGGCTTGCCGTTGTACGCGCGCAGGCTCGACCTGCTGACCAGCGACGCGAACCGCTCGGCACCCCGCACCCCGCACACCAGCCCGACGAGCAGCTCCTCGTCGTTCTTGCGCCACCGCACGCCCTTCACCTTGAGCCGCTCGCGCAGTGACTTGATCCGCGTGAACGAGCCCGCGCGCTCCACCCCCGCGGGCAGGTGGCCGATGCCGAGATCCCCGGACCCGCAGGTCAGAGAGATGATCGTCGACCTCGCCCGGCTCGGTTCCGGCGTGGCTGTGTTCGCCTCCGGCGTGGCGGCGCTGCCGCACCCGGTGAGCGCGAACACGAGGGACACCGCTGCCAGGCGTCGCATCAACCCCCCATGACTTGGCGTGAAAACCGCAGAAAAGGCCCCTAGTCTCCTACAGGACCCTTGACCGAGGCGGCAACACGGAGCAGTTCCTCGCTCAGGGATTCGCTGACCCTGATCGACGCTCCGGTGCCCGTACGCTCCAGCCAGACGATCATCAGGCCGCCGCCGGGACGGCGGCCGACCAGGGCGGGTCTGCCGCGGATGGTGGTTTCCCTGGGCGTCCGTAGTGGGGTCCGCCGCTGGTAGGTGGCCCAGTCGGCAGCCGCCGCGCCATGCTCCACCCGCACCTCGACGAACCCGCCCTGAGGACGGGTGGTGCCCAGCCCCGCCTTGGGGGTGAATCTGGCCCAGGCGCCCTGGTCGGGTTCGATCACTCCCCCGTCGTCGCGATCGAACCCGGCAGGCAGGTAGGTGAGCCAGAAGTCATGCGCGACCACCGCGATCCGGGGCGCAGCCATGGCGGCGGTGACGGTCCGGCCCCGAACGGGTCCCGCCCGGCCCGGCGCGGCCGGAGGCGGCTGGGTCGGAGCCGGTGGAGCCTGAACCGGTGGAGGCGCCCCCACCGGTGTGCGATGGAGACGCCCGAATCCCGAGGAGAACAGCCCATAGATGATCGAAACGGTGACCCCAAGTGCGAGGAACGCCAGCATCGCGCGCAGCGCCTGTCCGCCGGTCCCGCCCTCAGGCTTCATGCACGGTAGATCCCCGGTCTGATCTCACCCGTACCACCCGATCACTCGGCGGATTCGATCCCTTCGGCGATCTTCTTCAGCTCGGTCGCCGCGTCAACCTTTTTCGCATAGTCCGGGCTGATATACACCTCGACCGCCAGCCCCTTGCGCAGCGTCCAGCCGATGGTGCTCGTGGAGCCCTCGGAGTTGTCGGTGGTGTCGGTGGCGACTTCTCCGCCTTCGGTGACATTCGTGAGGTAAGCCTCCTTGCCACTGATATCAAGAGTTTCAGCGCCCTGGTCGGAGAACCTCGCCAGCCGCTGCGCGACCTGCTTGCTCGCCTCACCCGCGAACACGACGATCTGTACGGAGTAATAACCCTCTGGCTGTCCAGGCTCGACAAAAGTGGTGGTGTAGCTGGTTTTGCCGAAGCCGTTCTTGCCCGACCATTTACCCCATTCGAGCCCGTCGGGCAGGTAGCCGACATGGATGCCGCCGAACTTCCTGCCATCGCCCAGATCACCGAGATCCTGCGGCACCGAGTGCTCCTGGCCGACGGTGAGCTGGACGTTCGTTCCCTTCGTCACTTCCTCACCGGCGGCGGGAGCTTGGACGCGCACCGAACCCGTGTCGGTGGCCGTCTCCGGGTCCTCCACGACCAGTCCCGCCTGCTTCAGCGTCTCGACCGCCTCGGCGACGGGCTTCCCTACTACGTCCGGGACGGTCACCAAGTCCATCACGGCCTGGTCCTGGCCGGTGGCCGCGTGCGGAGTCTTAGGGGGTTCCCCCGAATTGATCAGCGCCGGCACGGTCACGGCGACCAGGGCGGTGACGAGGGCGGCACCGGCCGTACGGAATCTCATCACGTGCGCGCGGTGGCGGCGCCGCACGTCCCTGCCGAGCGTCGGCCCGGCGTGCACGCCGGCGACGTGCGCGGCCATGGCCTCGGCGATGGCTTCTTCTTCGGTCTTCATCGGATCGCTCCTTCTGCGACGGTCATGCGTTCGCGGATCTTGGCGAGGCCCCGGGCCGCCTGGCTCTTCACGGTGCCGAGCGAGCAGCCGAGCAGCGACGCGGTGGCCGACTCCGACTGGTCCTCCCAGTAGCGCAGGACGATCACGGCCCGCATCTTCGGCGGCAGCCTGCGCAATTCCTCGATGAGCGTGTCGCGCAGGTCCAGGTCGGGCGATTTCGCGGCGGTGTCGGGCGGCCGGGCGAACGTGATCTCCTGCACGACGCGCCGCCGCCGAGCCCGGCTGATCGCCGCGTTGACGAGGACCTTGCGCGCGTACGCCTCGGGGTTGTCGTGCCGGATCCGGGGCCAGTGCCGGTAGACCTTCTCCAGAGCGTGCTGGACCAGGTCCTCGGCGTCGTGGTGGGCGGCTCCGCAGACCAGGATCGCGGTGCGTAGCAACGAGGTGCTGCGTGCGGCAAGGAACTCGTCGAATGCCGTTTCATCTTCATCCGTCATGGGCGGGGTCCCCTTTCGCCCCTCCCAACGCACGAACGGGCATACAGGTTGAGTGGCAAGATATGGAAATGCCACGCCCGCTTGACCAGCTGCCCAAGGCTCACCTGCACCTGCACTTCACCGGCTCGATGCGGCATTCGACGCTGATCGAGCTGGCTCGCGAGCAGGGCCTGCACCTGCCCGACGCGCTGGAGCAGGACTGGCCGCCCCAGCTGCGCGCGACCGATGAGCGTGGGTGGTTCAGGTTCCAGCGACTGTACGACATCGCCAGGTCGGTGCTGTGGCAGCCGGAGCACGTCTACCGGCTGGTGCGGGAGACGGCCGAGGACGAGGCGGCGGCCGGGTCGCGATGGCTGGAGATCCAGGTGGACCCGTCGGGGTTCGCGCCGCGGTTCGGCGGGTTGACGGCGACGCTGGAGCTCATGCTGGACGCCGCCGCCCAGGCCGCCACCCTGGCGGACATCGGGATCGCGGTGGTCGTGGCGGCCAACCGCACCAAGCACCCGCTCGACGCGAACACACTGGCCAGGCTCGCGGTCCAATACCAGGGCAAGGGCGTCGTCGGGTTCGGGTTGTCGAACGACGAGCGGCGCGGCGCGGCCAGGGAGTTCGAGCGGGCCTTCCGGATCGCCAAGCGCGCGGGGCTGCTGGCCGTACCTCATGGGGGTGAACTGCTCGGACCCCGCAGCGTCGCGCAGTGCGTGGACGACCTGCACGCGGACCGCGTGGGGCATGGGGTGCGGGCGGCGGAGGACCCGTGGCTGATGGAGCGGCTGGCCGAGCGGCAGATCTGCTGCGAGGTGTGCCCGACCTCGAACGTGGGCCTGGGCGTCGCCGAGCGGGCGGCGGACGTGCCGTTGCGCAGGCTGTTCGAGGCGGGGGTGCCGATCGCGCTGGGGGCCGACGATCCGTTGCTGTTCGGGGCGCGGTTGTTGCGGCAGTACGAGTTGGCGCGGGAGGTCTACGGCTTTCGTGATGAGGAGATCGCCGAGTTGGCGCGGCAGTCGATCAGGGCGTCCACGGCGCCCGAGGGGGTGCGCAAGGAGCTGCTGAAGGAGATCGACGACTGGCTGACCCTGCCGGAGTGACTGCCTCCGCCGGAGTGACCGCCTCTGCCGGAGTGAGGCGTGAGACGGCGTGAGACGGCTACCGGAGGAGTGTGGCGGCTATCTCGGCGGCGCGCTCCTTGGTGCCGGCTCCTTCCAGGCGGTAACCGACGGTGCCGGACTGCCAGATGAGGGTGGGCTGGGCCTGGCGCAGGGGGACCGACGTGCCGTCCTCGCGCTTGAGGTAGCCCAGCGGATGATCGCCGCCGAGCCACCAGGCGGTGACGCCCGCGACCGGGACGTCCTCGGGCCAGGGTGGGCCAACGCTCTTGAAGAAGTACGGGCTGAGCGTGCCGTCGAACTGGTCCAGGCGGATGCCGCCCGGCCAGAACAGCGACGCCACGCGGCCGTTGTCGCTCACCGTGGCGCGCTCGGGGGTGCCCAGCGCGGTGGGGGTCTTGATGGGGAACCGCACTTGGGTGGCCAGGTCCGCCGGGGCCACCGTGTGCTCGCCTGGCAGCGGGGTTGGGGTGGTGACGGGTTGGGGGGTGGAGTCGCCCAGGCGTAGCTCGATCCCGGCGTATTGGAGGATCGCGCGCACGGCGGCGCGGCCCTGCGGGGTGGCGGCGGTGATGGCTATGACGGCCAAGACGATGGCTGTCACGATCTGCCACCTCGCTCGCCGCTTTCGTCGCGCAGGCGTTTCGGGCGTCGCGGGCGTTTCGGGGGTGGGCTCCAGGCGGGCGCGGACGGCTGATGCCACGTCGGTCGGCGGTGGGTTGGGGACGTCGAGGAAGTCGGCGAGGGCCGTGAGTTCGGCGGCCAGGTCGTCGAACGGGTCATGCGAGCTCATTGCCCACCTCCTCCCTGAGCCGCGCGAGGCCGCGATGGGTGCTGGACTTGACGGTGCCGAGCGGCCAGTCGAGCACCTGGGCGGTTTCCGCCTCCGTCAGCTGTAAGAAGTACCGGCAGACGACGGCCTGGCGTTCCCGCTCCGGCAGGTGGCGTACCGCCTCCAGCAGCCGGGTGCGCCGGTCCGTGGCGACGGCCGAGCCCTCGGGGTCGTCTGGGGCCTTGAGGTCGGCCGTGGCGCTGAGTCGTACGGCGAGCTCGGATCTGCGCCCGCGCGACCGGGTCAGGTTGTGCGTCTCGTTGGCCACGATCCGCAGCAGCCACGGCCGGAAAGGGGCGTCCCTGCGGAAGGTCGACAGATGCCTGAACGCCTTGACGAACGCCTCCTGCACCACGTCCTCTGCCTCGTCCCCCGCCCCGAGCATGGCGGCGGTGCGGTGGGCGAGCGCGCTGTAGCGGGCGACCAGCGCCTCGTAGGCGGTCAGGTCGCCGGCGAGGGAGCGGCTGATGGCCTCGTCGTCGTCCATGAACGAGTCAGATTTCACCGCATCAGAGGGGGTTCAGGGAAGGGCGTTTGACCCATCAGGTGACCATCGGCGCTGCTGGGGCATTAGACTCGCACAAATCCATGAGCCCTTCGAAGGAACGGCACTATGTCTTCTGGGTATGACCGTGTAGTACAACCGGCGGCCGGTGACGAGGCCCTGGAGAACCACCTAGGTGGGGACGAGGCCAAGAACTATCGGCAGTACGAGTTCGACATGGTCGCCCCGCATGTCGGCCGTTCGATGCTGGAGATCGGGTCCGGGCTGGGCCATTTCGCCGAGCAGTTCCTGCCGCGTCTCGACCGTCTCGTGGTGAGCGACTTCGACCCCTACTGCGTCGAGCAGCTGGGTAAGCGCTTCGAGGGCCGCGACGACATCAACGTGCTGCAGTTCGGGCTGCCGACCGATATCCCGCTTGAGGACAAGGTCGACACGGTCGTGCTGATGAACGTCCTGGAGCACATCGAAGAGGACGCCGAGGCGCTGCGTTCGCTGGCCCGGGTCACGCAGCCCGGCGGCCGGATCATCATCTGGGTGCCCGGCTACATGCAGCTTTATGGAGACTTCGACCGCAAGGTCGGGCACGTCCAGCGCTACACCCCCAAGACCCTGGGCGCGACGGTCGCCAAGGCAGGGCTGGAGCCCGAGGTTCTGAAGCCGATCAACTTCCTGGGCGGCATCGCCTGGTGGGCCGCCGTCCGCCGGGGTGGCGTGGGCTATCCGGATCCGCGACTCGTGAAGATCTACGACCGGACGGTGGTTCCGGCCACGCGCCTCATCGAGCGCTTCATCCGGCCGCCCTTCGGTCAGACGGTCTTCTGCGTCGCCCGCGTACCCCAGTAACCACCTCAGCCGCCACCGGCGTGCGGGGCGGCTGAGGGGCCCGGGCCGGTGGAGGAGGGGCCCGGGCGGGGATGGCTGTTGCGGCCGGCTATTTGATGGAGCCCGCCGTCAGACCTCCCACCACCTTTCGCTCGATCAGAGCGAAGAGGATGATCACTGGGATAGTGGCGATCACTGAGCCGGCGAAGAGGTTCTGCCAGTCCACCTGGTATTGGCCGATGAACGAGTTGAGTGCCACCGTCAGCGGCTGGTTCGCCGGTGTCGTGGTCAGCGTCAACGCCACCACGAACTCGTTCCACGCGGCGATGAAGGTGAAGATCAGCGCGGTGATCACCCCGGGCATGGCCAGCGGCAGCGTGATCCGGAACAACGCCCCGAACCGTCCGTTGCCGTCGATGAACGCCGCCTCCTCCAGTTCGCGCGGGATCGAGGAGAAGTACGCGTTCAGGATCCACACCGCGAACGCCAGGTTGAACCCGCCGTTGACCAGGATCAGCGACCAGATCGAGTCCACCAGCCCGAACTGGAAGAACTCGCGGTAGATGCCGACCAGCATGGCCGTCGGCTGGAACATCTGGGTGATCAGCACCAGGATCAGGAACGCCGTGCGTCCCCTGAAGTTGTGCCTGGCCGAGTAGTACGCGGCCGGCAGCGCCACCAGCAGCACCAGGATGGTGGAACCCGCCGCCACCTTGAGCGTGACCATGAGGTTGCCGGCCAGGCCGCTGGTCCAGAAGTTGGTCAGGTTCGACCACTCCCACTGCGACGGGAAGAACGTCACGTCGCGCAGCGTCTCCTGGGGACGCAGCGAGGTCAGCAGCATCACCAGGTACGGGAACAGGAAGATGAACGCGATCACGTACGCGCTGCCCGCGACGATCACCGTCTTGAGCCTGGGCAGGCCGCGCGCGGCGGGGCGGGGCGGCTTGGCGTGGTGGTGGGTGGACAGCGCCGGCGCCGTCTTGACGGCCATCACGCCACCTCCTTGTTCCAGCGGGACACCCTGAGGAAGATCGCGGTCAGGATGATCACCATGCCGAAGTTGACGACCGACATGGCGGCGGACTCGCCGATGTTGGAGCCCTTGAGGATGAACATCAGGATCGTCGAGGTCGCCGTCGAGTATCCGGGCTGGCCGTGCGTCATCGCCCAGATGATCGGGAAGCTGTTGAAGACGTTCATGACGTTGATCAGCGCGGCGACGGTGAGGGCGGGGCGCAGCAGCGGCAGCGTGATCGACCAGTACGTCCGCAGCCGGGTGGCGCCGTCCATCTTGGCCGCCTCGTAGACGTCGTTGGGGATCGTCGCCAGACCGGCCAGCAGCGCGTACGTGGTGAACGGCACCGACACGAACACCGCCACGAACACCAGCCACGGCATCGCCGTCGAGGCGTCGCCGAGCTGGTCGGCCGAGGCGCCGCCCATCGCGTCGATCAGGCCGAGCTTGAGCCTGATCTGGTTGATGACGCCGACCTCCGGGTCGAGCATCCACTTGAAGATGATCGCCGTCATCAGCACCGAGGCCGCCCACGGCGCGATCAGCGCCCAGCGGGCGATCTTGCGGCCGGGGAAGCGCTGGTTGAACAGCTGAGCCAGGGCCAGGGAGATCAGCACGGTGAGGGCGACGACCGCGACCACCCAGATCACGCTGCGGACCATGATGTCCGCGAAGTCCTTCTCACCGAACAGCTTCTCGTAGTTCGCCACGCCGTTGCCGCCCTGGACCACGCCGAACCGGCTGATCTTCAGGAACGACGAGCGGATCATCTCGTAGACCGGCCAGAGCACGACCACCGCGATCAGCACAACAGCGGGCCCGACCCAGGCCAGGGGCTCCAGGATGCGGAACCTTTTCATGCGGAACCTTCCGTAACGGTACAGCCGGCGCTCTGGACGCGAAGCGCCGGCCGTACGGGCCCCCGACTGATCAGCCGGCGTCGGCGGTCTTCTGGAGCTCGCCGAGCACCTTGGCCGGGTCGTCCTTGACGGCCCCGCCGATGGTCTGCTTGATCTGCGGGTTCACCTCGGCCCACTTCGGGTCCTGGAAGGGGTAGAAGCTGGCGTTGGGCAGCGCGTCGAGGAACGGCTTGAGCTTCTCGTCGCCCGACAGCTTCTGGATGCCGCCGTTGGTCACGGGCAGCAGCTTGTAGGTGTCGCTGATCTTCTGCGCGGCGCTGCCGGTGTAGAAGAAGTCGAAGAACTTCTTGATCTCGGCGGCGTGGCCGTTCTTGTTGAACGCCATGATCCAGTCCATGACACCGAGCGTGGTGTCGAGCGGGCCGGACTTGCCGGGGATCGGCGCGACGCCGTAGTTCTTCAGCCCGGCCGCGTCGAAGATCGGGATGGACATCGGGCCGCCGTTGACCATGCCGACCTTGCCGGCGCCGAAGTCCTCCCAGACCGTCTTGCGGTCCTTGGTGCCCGGGTTCGGGGTGGTCAGACCGGCGTTGACCAGGCCCTTCACGTAGTTGAACGTCTCGATGTTCTGCGGGGAGTTGATCGCCCACTTGCCGGAGGCGTCCTTGTAGCCGCCGCCGTTGCCGAGCATCCACAGGAAGGACTCGGCCTGCGCCTCCTCCTGTCCGAGCGGCAGGCCGAAGGGCTGGCTGACGCCGGCCTTCTTCAGCTTCTCGGCGTCGGTCTTGAGCTCGTCCCAGGTCTTGGGCGGCTCGGCGATGCCGGCCTTCTGGAACAGGTCCTTGTTGTAGAACAGGGCGCGGGCGGAGGAGACGAACGGGATGCCGTACGCGGCGCCGTCGACCTTGCCGAAGTCGGCGAACTTCTGCAGCATGTCGCTGGAGACGTTCGGCGACAGGACCTCGTCGACCTTGTAGAGGAGCTGGTCCTTGACGAAGCCGGAGTAGTCGCCGGTCTGCAGGATGTCGGGCACCTGGCCGTTCTGGACCATGGTGGCGACCTGCTTGTCGATGTCGTTCCAGTTGATGACCTGGACCTCGACCTTGATGTTCGGGTTGGCCGCCTGGAACTCGTCCACGACGCCCTTCCAGAACGTCTCACCGGAGTTCGGCTTGCCGGGGCCGTCACCGTAGTCGGCGGCGACCATCTTGAGCGTCACCGGGCCGCCGGCCGAGGACTTCTGGTCGCCCGCACCGGCCGTGCCGGTGCCTCCTGAGCCACAGCTGGACAGGACCAGCACGGTTGCCAGGCCGAGAGCCGCACCGCCCACAAGTTTCATGTTCACCGAAGTACCGCCTTCTCATCGGACGGGTCTCGCTGGTCCGTACCAGCGGCCGGTGCGTGAGTCACAGCTCAACGCGTTTGCGTCAGAGTAAGCCTCTATTCTCGGTCTGGTCTATACCGGTTGGTCTCGGTTTGAAAACACTAGGTCGCCAGAAACCTCACAACCGGTCTAGACCGCGCGTCAGAGGATCTTTCTCCGCACGCTCTCCCCGCCCTGCGGCGATCCGATCCACGGCCCTTCGATGGACGGGTCGAGGATGCCCTCCTCGACGAAGGTGTAACGGCCGTCGAGCACGTAGCGGGCCAGCCGGGTGTCCTGGGTGTCGCTGTTGTCCCAGAGCTTGGCGAACAGCGCCTCCGCCCGCCGCCGCGCCTGATGGCAGAACGTGTCCGCCAGCTCGTACGGCCGACGGCCCAGGTCACGGGCGTCCTCCTCGGCCTTGACGCAGACCGCGGTGATGGCGAACAGCTCGGCCCCGATGTCGATGATCCGGCCGAGGAAGGACTGCTTGTGTTCGAGCCGCCCCTGCCAGCGGGACATCCCGTAGAAGGTGGACCGGGCCAGCTTCCTGCTGGTTCGCTCGACGAAACGCAGGTGGGCCGCCAACGGCCCGAAGTCGGCGTAGGCGGCGGGCAGGTTGCCGCTGCCCGCGACCAGCGTCGGCAGCCAGCGGGCGTAGAAGCGGCCGGCCTGCCGCAGCGCCTGCGCACGTTCCTTCCTGGAGGCGTCGGGGTTGATGAGCTCCCCGGCCGCCGACAGGTGGGCGTCGACCGCCTCGCGGGTGATCAGCAGCCGCATGATCTCGGAGGAGCCCTCGAAGATCCGGTTGATCCGCGAGTCGCGCAGCATCTGCTCGACCGGGACCCCGCGCTCGCCGCGCGCGGCCAGCGACTCGGCGGTCTCGTAGCCGCGACCGCCCCTGATCTGGAGCAGCTCGTCGAGCACCTGGTAGGACAGCTCGGAGGCGTAGAGCTTGGCCAGCGCGGCCTCGATCCTGATGTCGTTGCGCTGGTCGTCGGCCATGCGGCTGGTCAGCTCGCAGACGGCCTCCAGGGCGTACGCGGTGGCCGCGATGAAGGCGATCTTCGTGGCGACGGCCTCGTGCTCACCGACCTTGCGCCCCCACTGCACGCGGGCGTTGCCCCACTCACGGGCGATCTTCACCGCCCACTTGGCGTTGCCCGCGCAGGTAGCGGGCAGCGACAGGCGCCCGGTGTTGAGCGTGGTGAGGGCGATCTTCAGCCCTTCGCCCTCACGCCCGATGAGATTCTTGGCGGGCACCCTGACCTGCGCGAACTCGGTTACGCCGTTCTCGATGCCCCGAAGCCCCATGAAGGCGTTGCGCCGCTTCACCGTGATGCCGGGCGAGTCGGCCTCGACCACGAACGCGCTGATCTTCTTGCCGGTACGGGCCATGACCACGAGCAGGTCGGCGACCACGCCGTTCGTCGTCCACAGCTTGACGCCGTCGAGCACGTAGTCGTCGCCGTCCCTGACGGCGGTCGTGGACAGCCGCGCCGGGTCGGAGCCCACGTCCGGCTCCGTCAGCAGGAACGCCGACACCTCGCCGCGCGCGCACCTCGGCAGGTACTCCCGCTTCTGCTCCTCGGTGCCGAACAGCTTGAGCGGCTGCGGCACCCCGATCGACTGATGCGCCGACAGCAGCGTCGCCAGCGCCGGGCAGTACGACCCGACGAGCATGAGCGCGCGGCAGTAGTACAAGTAAGGCAGGCCGAGCCCGCCGTACTTCTCGCTGATCGTGATCCCGAACGCCCCGAGCTCGCCGAGCCCCTTGACCACCTCGTCGGGCACCTGCGCGGTCCGCTCGATCTCGGCGGGATCGACGTGCGCGTCGAGGTAGCGCCGGACGGCCCTGACGAAATCCTCCCCGCGCTTGGCCGCCTCCTCGGCCAGCGTGGGGGCCGGGTGGACCAGGTCGAGGCGGAGATCTCCCAGGAACAACTGCTTCGCGAAGCTCGGACGGGTCCACTCCTTCTCGCGGGCCTGTTCGCCGAGCTCTCTCGCCTTTGCGTAGTCGGTCATCGCGTCCCTCTTCCGGTCGGTGAGGGGTCTCTTTCCCTTTCTTGTACGACAAGCGCGGGTTGCCCGCCACCCGCCGCACCCGGTTTCGGGCTTCCAGTCGTTACGGCTTTGCCGCCGGCAGGGCTATCAGCGACAGCGCCGCCGGTACTGCTAGATATGTGCCGCAGCAGGCCAGGGCTATGCATGACAGGGCGGTTGCCGCGATGGCCGTGTTGCGCGGCCTGCCCGGCGGCAGGATGCGGACGGCCGCCGCCACACCTGCCGTGGTCACCGCGGCCAGGCAGGCCGAGGTGGCTCTCATGAGGGTGTCCAGGTCCGCCGGCAGCAACATGATCAGGGCGGTCAGGGCCGCCAGAAGGGCCAGGCTGCGATGGGGGGTTCGGCCCTTCGCGAACCAGGGCGGCAGGGATCCGCTCCCGGCCATGGACGCGCCCAGGCGGGCGGCGCCGGCTATGTAGGTGTTGATGGCGCCGAAGGTGAGGGCTATGGCCGCCGCGGTGATGATCGGGCCGGCCGCGGCGCCGATGCCGGTCTCCAGCAGGGCGGACAGCGGTGCCGATCGGCCCAGGACGGCGATCGAGGTGATGGAGACGCTCAGGTAGAGAACGGAGATCACGATCAGGGTCACCGTGGTGGCCCTCCTGATGTCGGTGATCTCCGCCGACAGATGGGTAGCGGCCTCCCAGCCGACGAAGGCGAAGAAGAGCACTCCGGCCGCGGAGATCACGCCCGCTATGCCGTACGGGGCGAACGGGGTGAAGTTGGCGGCACTGGCGTGCGGCGCGGCGGTGCCGACGGCCGTCGCGAGGAGCGCGATCAGCAGGAGCACCATGGCCACCTGCAGCCGTCCCGAGGTGCGCAGGCCTGCGGCGTTGGCGAGGAAGGCGGCGGCGAGCAGGGTGGCGGCGGCGACGGTCTTGTCCACGCCCAGGGTGTTGGCCACATAGACCGCGCCCACCTGCGCGCCGGCCACGATGCCGATGGGGACGGCGCCGTAGAACCACCAGCCGACCACCGCGGCGACCCGCCCGCCGAACGCGATACCGGTGAAGGCGGCCACGCCGCCGCCGTTCGGGTAGTGGGTGCCGAGCGTGGCGAAGGTGATCGCCACCGGTGCGCTCAGCGCCAGCAGGCCCACCCAGGCCAGGATCGACGCCGGGCCCGCAGCCTCGGCGGCCAGTTGGGGCAGCACCAGCATGCCCGGTCCGAGTACGCCGCCCAGCAGCATCGCCGTGCCCTGACCTGCGCTCAAGTGGCCTTTCGTTTGTTGCGACATATCCGCTGAAAGTAACCGGATGCGTGTTCTTAGGAGCCTTCTGGCGAACATTTGGCCGGTTCTGGCGACATAATGCCGCCGTGGATGAACTTGATTCGGGAATCATTCGGCTTCTTCAAACGGATGCGCGGCAATCGAACCGGGAACTGGCCAGACAGCTGGGCGTCGCCCCCTCCACCTGTCTGGAACGCGTCCGCGCCCTCACCCGGCGCGGCGTCATCCGCGGCTACCACGCCGACATCGCCCCGGCGGCACTGAACCGCAGCGTCCAGGCGCTCGTCTCGGTCCAGGTCCGCCCGCTGAGCAGGACCGTCATCGAGACGTTCAAGCAGTCGGCGGCCGAGCAGCCGGAGGTGCTGAGCGTGTTCGTCCTGGCGGGCGGGGACGACTTCCTGCTGCACGTGGCGGTCCAGGACCTGGACCACCTGCACGCCTTCCTGCTCGACCGGCTCAGCAAGCGGCGAGAGATCGCCGGGTTCCGTACGTCGGTCATCTTCCAGCAGGTGCACAACACCGCGCCGAGCCTGCTGCCGTACGACGAGTCAGCTCATTAGCCCCGCCTCATAGGCCATGATCGCGGCCTGGACCCGGTTGTTCACCTCCAGGCGCAGGAGGATGGCGCTGACGTGGGCCTTGACCGTGCCTTCCGACACGAACAGCTCGCGGCCGATGTCCTGGTTGGACAGGCCGCGGCCGACGAGGGCCAGCACCTCGCGTTCGCGGGGCGTGAGGGATTCGGTCCGCTTGCGGGCGGTGGTGTTCCGGGTGAGCCTGCCGTCGTTCAGCTCGGCGATCACCTGGTGGGCGATGCGCGGTGACAGGTACGCCGCGCCGCCCGCGACCGCCCGGACGCCGATGATCAGCTCGCGCGGGTCGGCGGCCTTGAGCAGGAAGCCGCCCGCGCCTTCCGCGAGCGCCCTGGCCACGTACTCGCGCTCGTCGAACGTGGTCAGCATGACCACCGCCACCTCAGGAAGCGCGGCGCGCAGCTCGGCGGCGGCGGACAGGCCGTCGAGGCGGGGCATGCGGATGTCGAGCATCGCCACGTCCGGGCGGTGCGCCAGGGCCAGCTCGACGGCCTCCCTGCCGTCGGCGGCCTCGGCGACGATCTCGATGCCCGCGTCGGTGGCCAGGATCGACTTCACCCCGGCCCGGACCATGGGCTCGTCGTCGGCCAGCAGCACCCGGATCATCCGCTCTCCCCTGTGTCTTTCGGCCATGGCAACCGGGCCGTGACGGTGAATCCCGTCTTATGAGGGCCGGCCTCCAGCGTGCCGCCCAGCAGCCGTACGCGTTCGCGCAGACTCGCCAGCCCGGTCCCGCCGCTACCTGTCGTGGATGGCGCTTGTTTTGCAGGCGGGGGTGCGTTGGCGACCGTGACGGTGACCGTGTCGGCGCGGCGTTCGATGGTGACACGGACATCGGCGCCCGGCGCGTACCGGGCGGCGTTGGTCAGGGACTCCTGCGTCACCCGGTGCGCGGCCCGGTCCAGCAGCGGCGGCAGGACCGCCGAGCGCTCGTCGCGGCGCAAGGTCACCGCCATGCCGGCCCGCCCGGCCCGTTCGACCAGTGTCTCTATCGACTCGTCCGGTGGGTCCGTGGGGGCGCCGCCCGAGTCCCGCAGCACCCCGATGGTACGGCGCAGCCGGTCGGTCGCCGTGACCGCCGAGGCGCGCAGCTGGGCGGCCGCCTCCCGGTTCGTCTCGTTCATGTCGGCCGCCAGCTCCAGAGCCCCGGCCCGCAGCGCGATCAGCGCCAGCTCGTGCCCGAGCGAATCGTGCATGTCGGCGGCGATGCGGGCGCGTTCATGCAGTTTGACGCGCTCGGCGGTGTACTGCTGCTCCCGCTCCAGCTGACCGACCCGCTGCCGGCCCGCCTCGACCAGCTCCGCCTGCTGCCGCCGGAAGCGCCCCGCCAGCCAGGGGAGCACCGCGAACAGCGCCATGGCCATCAGCGCGCCCACCCCGTCCCAGAGACTCACCCCCAGCTCCACGACACCGGGTATCGCCACCACCCCGAGGACCAGCCAGTCCCGGCGTACCGGAAGATGTCTGCCGTGCAGGTAGGCGACCACGGCGATGACCGCGAACAGCAGCTGCCGCCAGGTCGGGATGTGGTCGAGGTACAGCCCGTTGACCAGGCTGATCCCCGCGACCACCGCCAGAATCGCGCCGTTTCTCACCTACCAGACCTTATCGACTCAGACGGGATGACCTGCGGAATCGTGTCAGCCTTGCGCTCCCGCAGCCGGACGATCCGCATCGCCGCCGTGGCCACTCCCGCCAGCGCCGCGACCGCCAGGGTGATCGTCAACGGTGCGGCGAAGTAGGTGAGCTGGGCCCAGGTGATCGTCCGCCCGTTCGAGATGAACGAGATCAGGTCCGGGTACGCCGCCAGCACCACGGCCGGCAGCAGCACCGGCACCATCCGCAGCGCGACCCGCCACCCGGGACGTCCCGCCCGCCCGGCCGCCCAGCGTCGTGACCGCCACACGCCCAGGATGCCCAGCCCGATGGCGGCCAGCCCGATGAGGCCCAGTACCAGCTCGAACGTCTGCCGCCCACCGCCCGGCAGCTCCGGCGTCCGCCCCTGGGTCATCGCGAACAGACCCGTGGCGACGGCGTACGTGTCGTCGGTGAGAGACGCGCTGTTGGTCATGACCGCGAAGCCGTAGCCGGTCTCAGGTGAGATCGCCTCGACGGCGGTGTAGGTGAACAGGTTGCCGGAGTGCACGAGCAGCTTGGTGTCGCTGTCGCGGCTCCAGCCCATGCCGTAGTCGCTGACCTTGGACGGGGTGTGCATGGTCCGCAGGCTTTGGGGGGTGACGAGCGGTTTGCCCTTGCCGTTCTGGCTGATCAGCCAGGCGCCCATGTCGGCGGCGGTGGTGATGACCCCGCCGGAGCCGCTGCCGTCGAGGAACCCGGGCAGTTCGGGGCGCGCCAGCCAGGCGCCGAACACCGAGTTGTAGCCGTCCGACGGCCGGACCGCCTCACTCCGCAGGGCGCTGTGGGTCATGCCGAGCGGGGCGAAGACGTGCTGCTTCAGGTAGTCGTCGAAGCTCTGCCCGCTCGCGACCTCGACCAGGCGGGCGGCCAGGTCGTAGTTGACGTTGCAGTACGCCCAGTGGGTGCCGGGGTCGGTGGCGAGCGCGCCGGTCTTGAGCCTTTCCACGTACTGGGCGAGGGAGGTGGTCTCCTCCAGGGCGTTGATGTCGAGGGTGGTGTCGGACAGGCCGGAGGTCTGGTCGAGCAGCTGACGTACGGTGATCGCCGTGGCGCGCGGGTCCGCCAGCTGGAAGCCGGGCAGCTGCTCAGCGACCGATCCGTCCAGCTTGATCTTGCCCGCGTCGACCAGCGTCATCACGGCCATGGCGGTGAACGACTTGCTGACGGAGGCGACGCGCATGGGGGTGTCGGCGGTGACGGGCCTGCCGTCGGAGCCCTGGCCGTAGCCGGCGGCGTGGATCACTCGGTCGTTGTGGGTGACCACGACGGACATGCCCGGTAGCCCGGTGGACTCCACGACCTTGGTGAGGAAGGCGTCGATGGCGGCCGGGGTGGGCGCCGCTCGTACAGTCGAGCCGGCGGCGGGCGCGGTCAGGGCGAGGGTCAGCGCCGTTGTCGCTGCCAGGACGCCGAAGAGCTTGCGTTTCATGGTGACGACGGTAGGAATTGGCGGCCCGGAAAAGATCCGCCGACCGTCCAGGACCACCCCTGACGAAAGTCTGATGTCAGTCGGGGAAGCCGAGATACGTCGGTGGTGCCTCATCCACCAGCCACACCCCGTTGGCGCTGACCCGGAACTCGTGTCCCGCTTCGTGCATCGCCCCGGCGTCCACCGTCAAGACCACCGGCTTGCCCCGCCGCGCCCCCACGCGCATCGCCGTCCCGCGGTCGGGCGACAGGTGGACGTGGTGGCGGTTCATCGGCCGCAGCCCCTCGGCCCGGATCGCGGGCAGGCTCTTCGCCACCGTGCCGTGGTACAGGTACGCGGGCGGCGTCGCCACCGGCAGGTCCAGGTCGACCTCGATGGAATGCCCCTGGTTCGCGCGGATCCTGCCGTTCTCAAGGGCGAACCGCTGCTTGTCGTTGCCCGCCACGACCCGGTGCAGATCGGCAGGGTCGATCCGGAATCCATGGGAGGCGGCGGCTCGGAGGAGGACGTCGACGTCCACCCAGCCGCGTTCGTCCAGCTCGATCCCGATCCGCTCGGGCTCGTGACGCAGGTGCTTGGACAGGTATTTGGAGATCCGCACCATACGCCGATCGTCAATCATCTCCCGAGCATGTCGCAGCGGCCCGATCTTCAGCAACCCTATTGCGGTTGATTTTGTGTACGACGTAAGCTTACAACGTACTCAAAATCAACCAGGAGGTAGCGCCATGACCACCACCATCGCGATCATCGTCCCGCTCGTCTGGCTCGGCTGGCTCATCGTGACCGAGTGGGTGCCGATGTTCCCGCTGAACGACCTCCGGCCCGGCAACGTCGGACAGCGCGTGCTCGCGGCGTGCATCAACTACCCGTTCCCGTTACTGATCGCGGCCGGGGTCGCGCTGCACCAGACCTGGTCGCTGCTCGCCGCGACCGCACTCTGCGTGCTCATAGTCGGCGGACACCTGCGGAACTGGTGGCTCCCCTACTTCGGCACCGCCACGGCCGCGCAGCGGGAGACGTATCAGCGCGAGTACGGCCGGACGCTCAAGATCCTGCCGACCGAGGGACATGACGTGGTGATCGACGTTCAGCACCTGGTCGTGGGCGCTCTGTCCCTGCTCATGCTGGCCACCACGCTGATCGCTACGCTGACCGGATGAACGAGCCCGCACCCCGGCGCGGCAGGGGACGCCCAGCCGTCCTGACCCGCGAACGGATCGTGGCCGCGGCCATCGAGGTACTCGACGCCGAGGGGCTCGACGCGCTCACCATGCGCCGCCTCGGCACCCAGCTCGGGGTCGCGGCCATGTCCCTGTATCGCCACCTGCCGAACCGGGACGCGGTGCTCGCCGCAATGGTCGACCACCTGTTCGCCGAGGCGGTGATCGACCTCGATGCCGGCCTGCCGTGGCCCGGGGCGCTGGCCCGGTTCGCGGATTCCTACCGCCGGATGCTGCTCGGCCATCCGCACGCCGTACCCCTGCTGGCCACCCACCCGGTGGACATCGACCTGGGCCTGGAACTGCTGGCCGGGCTGCTGGACCGCTTCGAGGCAGCGGGAATCCCACGCCAGGACGCACTCACCGCGATCCAGTCGGTAGCCGTCTATGTCCTGGGCCACGCTTTGGCCCAGGTCGGCACCCCACCGGGCACCAACACCCCCGAACCACCGGCGGAGACTGCGGTGGCGTTCTATGACCAGTGGTTCGAGGCGGGGCTGCGAGCCATGGTGTCGGGTTTTGAGGGAGAGCTCGGCCGAGGGCGTTGACCACGCGCTCGCGCCACCTGTACGCATGTCACGGCAGGGCCCGGACAGCGGGCCATGCCCGAAGGTATGCGAATAGCCGTCACTTTACGCGCTTGCAATGTAACAATGAGTGTCATGCCGTCCCCCCGACATGACACTCTCATCAAGCTGTTCGCCGATCGCCCTCAACTGGCGGTGGAGATCCTGCGTGATTTCCTGGGGGCGGACCTGCCCGCCACTCCGCTGATCCGGCGGGAGACGAGCACCTTCAACACCCGCCCTTCCGACGACATCGAGGCCGACCTGGT
>NZ_JBICTR010000030.1:0-36370 GCF_043197735.1 Nonomuraea sp. NPDC049028 | reverse complement strand
CCTCGGCACGGGGCGACCAGAAGCACCAGGTCACAGGTCAGAAGGGGTGCGCCCCGCTCAGCCTCAGGACGCGGGAACACAGAGGTTATTTCCTATCACAGCCTGGCGCGACCACCTGGCCGCCGCCAGCAACCGCGGCCGCGACAACCTGCCCGCGCCGATGGCGCCAGCGACCGTCAACAACCACCTCGCGCACCTGTCAGCGCTGTTCACCTGGATCACCGCGCACGCCCCCGAAGCTCTGCTGCGCCACGGCGACCCGACCAAGAAAGTCCCCCCGCTACCACTGCCCGCCCCGCAGCCGCGAGCGCTGGCCGCCGCCCAGGTGCGCACCGTCAAGAACGTCGTGGACCGGATCGAGACCTTCCACGAGCTCAAGGGCCGCCGTCACCGCGGCGCCGCCACGCCCCGGGTCCACGCCCACGCTCGCCCGCTGCGCGACCGGGCCATCATCTACCTGCTGTTCGGTACCGGGCTGCGCCGCGCCGAGATGGTCGGCCTGGACCTGGACCAGTTGGAGCCAGCCGACCCGCACCGGCTGCGCCAGGCCAAGAAGGCGCGCCTTGCCGGCGTGCGAGGCAAGGGCCGCACCAGCCGCACCGTGTTCCTGGGCCGCGACGCCCGCCAGGCGCTGGCCGACTACCTCGACCAGGAGCGGCCCGGCGACGCCGCCGCCAGCACCGTCGCTGGCACCGCGGCGGCCGCGCTGCTGCTGTCGGCCGCCTCCATCGCCGCCCGCCGCCCCGACGGCCGCCTCTCGGCCCGCTCCATCAACACCATCGTCGGCGAGATCGGCCGCCTACACGACGCCCAGATGTCCGACCCCGAGCGCAGGCTCGGCGTGCTGCGGCCGCACGACGCCCGGCACACCTTCGCCTTCCAGCTCTCGCAGGCCTCCGGCCATAACCGCGCCGAACTCGAACGCCGTCTCGGCCACGCCAACGATCGCTACCTGCGCCTCTACACCAACCCGCCCGACGATGTCGCCGCCGGTTATATCGAGGATCTGTGACCCCCGAGATCCCCACAGTGCCGCTGTTTGCCCTCTGACCTGCGCAAAACGCAATCGCGTGTACCCGGTGACAGCAGTCTTACAGGCACCCCGTAACAGCGTGAGGTAGGCGCCCCACTCATCTCCTTCAACACCCTGACTGGGCGTCGCTCCGCCGACTGAAAGGTGCGGCGGCCCTTCCATCAAGCCACCGCAGTCGACGGCACCGGCCTCAGACGCCTTGCCGGTGGAGTCTCCGTTGCCTCCGCTGGAGATTGGGGTTCAGGCATTCCAGCTTTCGCCATGTCACGCGGGCCTCCTGGCGCGCCATCCGCAGCGTCTCGGCATGGCCGCCAGTTTCCTGACATGCTCTGGTCCCGTCACCGTTTCCGGATCGGGTAAGTCATTAGGCCCAGGAACCTCCTTTCAAGTCCCTCCCAGCTATGCCGGGGATACGCCAGAGCGCCTCATGGCGCACTGGAAGCCGAAGGTGTGTTTCCAGGTCGGTGCGGCGTGTTGTTTGTCGGAGTGGGCGATGACGATGGTGGCGTCGATGTCGATGGGGATCAGCTCGCCGTCGCTACCCGGCGCTGCGGTTCCTGCCAGGTCCCAGGCGCGTTGGCGAGCAGCGGCGCGAGCGGCGCGCAGGGCCTTGAGCGCCTTGACCTCGTCGCGGGCGAGCCGGTCGATCAGGCGGGAGACGGTCGGGTCGGAGGCGACCGGGCCGAACAGGTCGGGCTGGGCGCGCAACAGGGCGATGTCGGCCAGGCAGTCACCGCCGAGGGCAAGACTGACCGCCAAGTCGGCCACGATCTTGCCGGGGTCGTGCACCGCCCGTTCCGGCCGCCAGCGCTCCAGCTGGGCCGACAACGCCCGGTCCAGGCCTGTGAGGTGCAGGGTCTTGAGCAGCAGCAGGCTCCCGGCATGGGATAGCAGCCCGGTGCCGTCGGCGGAGGCGGTGATGGTGCGGTGGGAGGCGATAGTCTTCACGTGGAAAGTGCTTCTCGATCTGGCGGGGACAGGACTCTAGACAAGCCCCATCCTCCCAGCTCAGAAGCACTTTTCTTATGCAGTCGATCAACCTGCGCGAAATTCACCGCGAAAGCCTGAGGTTAGAAAGTGAGTCCGCGTCGCGAACCAAGTACTCGCGTCGATCTCGACTCCCGTGTCCGTCAGGCGCTCGACCGCGCAGAAGCCGCCATCGCAGACGATGCCACGACTCAGCAGCAAATAGATCAGCTGCTCCAGGCCGTTCACGAGCCAAACGATCCACTCGAAGCCAGCGCGCCCGACGACTGATCGCCAGTCGCCGGGCGCGCGACACCACGAAGAATGCCTCAACCAACCTGCCTCGCGCTGCGGACGGCGAGAGTCGGGTCACAGCGCATCCGACTGAACACATCAGAACCGCGTCCATAACGTCAGCAACTCCAGCGCAGGCAAGAACTCCATGGCGTTGCTCGCCCACGTCGCCAAGCTGATCAAGGATCAGGGCTACACCGGCCGCGTCGTCGTGCTCCACAACGACCTCGGCAAAACCCCATCCGGGGAGCCGATCGAGTGGCCAGGCGTGGCAGCGCTCGCTCGCGAGCACGCCGAGAAGGACGGGTTTGAGTTCTACTTACGTCCGCACCCGCGACTTGGGCGGGCTGTGGTGTCAGCTCGTCCACGAATGCCGCAACTGGCCATCCAGCTCGGCGCGCTGGTGCACCTCGGTTATCCGAACTTCTCTACAGGGTGTCTCTTCTGTCCCCCAAGGGTGTAAGCGCAGGTCTAAGCCTGCATGGGAGATAGGTCGAGCTTGAGTGTCTCCCAAGAGTGTCCCTCGGGGCGAAGTGTCGCGGTGCTCCTATGTTCGTCCGCTCACTGACCTGCGCCATCAGTTCCAATCCCAGCAGAAGCGAGCACGCACGGTCGAGCACGAACGCGACCAGGCCCTCGGTACGTCGCGGCGCACGCCCAGGAGATCGAACGGCTCCGCCAGGAACTGGCCGCCGAACACCAGCGACGCGAGCAGGCGGTTACCGCCGCGGCCGTGACCGAGCAAGCGACGATCGCGTCACCGCTTTGAGCGCTACGAGGACCCGGACGCCTGAGCAAGGACATCCTCGGTCTCCCGAGTATTCGCGGCCGGGCAGAGGCGTGCCGGTAAAGCGCTACCCCGCCCACCGTGCGAGCGCCGCGACCGTGGATCCGGTCACTGCGGCGGCCGGGCACGTGAGCACCCTTTGCAGGCTCGCGCTCGAACACCGCCACGCTCGCACTCATCGGGTCGCTGTGCCGCTGCGCCAGCAGGATAGGGGCCCGCCCATTCCCCCACGCCAGGCTACGCCCGGGGGTTCGAGACGGAGACGCCGCGGTGCTGGTCGGCGCCGAAACGTCGGGTGAGCTCGTCGGCCGCGCGCGGGCTCTCTGGCAGCTCGAACCAGACGGCCTTGCCGGCAGCGGTGGGTGTGGCGCCCCAGCAGCAGGCGAACTGGTCGATCAAACTCAGCCAATGGCCTTGTTCGTCGTCCTGGCCGGTGTGGCCTGTGTGAGGGAGGGCTGGATCGGCGTGCTCGACCTCGCAGCGTAGCGTGCCGTCCATTGTCCACAGCGTGAGCCGGATCGGTCCTCTCCCGTGGCGGTATGCCCTGGCGACCAGTGCGCTGACGAGCAGGTCAGCGCTCTTGCTGTGGCGGTTGACATGCCAGTCGGTCAGCTGGGCGCGGGTCAATCGTCGCGCCCTGCGCACACAGGACCGGCCGGGCGGCAGCGGCCAGGTGGCCATGTCGACGCCAGGCACATCAAGCGGTGTATCGATGTGGCAGACAAGGGCTTTTAGCCTGGTGTAGGCTTGCATGAGCCCGGTTGCCGATGTGGCAATGATCGGTTTCCTCGGGTTCATGCCGCACCTGCGCAGAGGGTGCGGTGGGCAGGGATGCTCCGTCCATCGGGCAGCAGTTCGCCGGTGTCGTCGAAGACGATGACACCGTTGCAGAGCAGACCCCAGTTCTGCTCGGGGTGGTAAGCCACCAGACGCGCCGCGTCATGATCGGTTGCGTATGCGGATGGACAGGGTGGTTGGTGCTGGCACATGGTCTCGGTCCTTTGAATCCTCGCGTGAACGATCTGATCTCCCTGTTGTCAGGGCGATGTCGAGCTGGTCGATGGTGGTCGTGACAGCGGTCAGGGTTGTCGTCATCTGGTGGTGTCTCCTGAGTCGAGTTGTGGGAAGTGCCATGTTGTCTTTGTGTCGAGATTGTCGTTCAGCCCCCCAGATCGGCATGCGCGGCCGTCCTTGATGTGTCCGAGGCCCGGGCGGGCGAGCAGGTCGGCCGGGCGTGATGTCGTGGCGGCCACCGCGTCCAGCAGCGGCAGACCCAGCTGGACGGCGTTCGCTAGCGCGTGGTTCATGCGCAGCGCCTCTCTCTGTCGGCCAGTGTCGGCGGGCGGCAGCTCTCGGTGTGGACGGATCGACCACCGAGCTGGCATCGGCCGGGTGTCATGCCCGCGGCCGCTGCGGCGTCGGTGACGAGAACCAGATGCTCCGCGAAGGCCATCGCTGCGGCTTGGGAGCTCGCGGGCCATGCACGCGATCCGGTCGGTGCCGTCGGCCAGCCGCATGGATCTTGGTGCAGCCGATGTCTATGCCAAGCGCGTACCGCTACCTGCCCGGCATTCTGGCGCGGAGCGTCGGCTGTCGAGACGGGCGTCCGGAGGGGAAGGCCTCGGACGCCCATACCGAACGCCTGGTGCTGGATCACAGGCTGGAGTTGACGAAGTCGACGAGCTCCTTCTTGCCGAGCAGCTCGGTGAACAGGTTCTCCGCGATGATCCAGTCGGCCGGGAAGCCTGCGGGGACGTGGCCAGCCTTCTCGTTGGCTGCGGCTTGGTAGTCGAAGCACTTGCGCCAGTAGGTGTCGGAGGTGGAGTCGTACACCGTTTTCTTGGCCTCATCGAGTGTGGGGAAGTAAACGAAGGCGGGGATCTGGTTCTTGGCATCCTGAAGGGTGAGCCCGCCTCCGGTTTGCCGGTTGAGATAGTCCACCATCGGGCCTAGCGCGTCGTCGGGGCGCTCGCGGATGTATCGTGCCGTGCGGTACCAGACGGCGATGAGCTTCAACACGATCTCGTGCCGCTGATCGAGCATCTTCGTCGTTGTGGCGAAGTTGGAGTACCAGAGCCCTGCCTCGCCGATCTGCTGGTTCTGCACCAGCGGCAGGTACTTGCCCTTGTTGGCGCCGGTGAGCAGCCGGACCGTCTCAGGCAGGCCGCCTAGAAAGACGTCGCCCTCGCCACGGATGAAGGCGATGGCGGCGCTCGCGGATTGGTCGAAGGAGAGGATCGTGACATCCTTCTCGGTGAGCCCCGCGGTTGTGAGCGTGCCGTCGATCGTGGCCTGGAAGCTCGATGGGATCGTGACGATCTTCTTGCCGCGAAGCTGTGCGATCGCCGCCTTACTCGCCTCCTTCTGGGCCGCGCCGTCGGCCGGTGGCGCATATGGGCGGAAACCGTCCTCGCTGCGGACGATAAAGGCGAAACCTCGGAATTGGGAGGTCGTGCCGATGATCCTCATATCCGGTGTCTTGGGCTGCAGCGGTACGAGCGAACCGAGCGCGCCGCTGGCGACGTCGCAGGTGCCCCGGGCGAGGGCTGTCGTCTCACCCGGCTCCAGCGAGAATTGCTGCAGTTCAAGCTGCAGGTCGATGGTCTTGTCGATGCCCAGGTGCTTGGTCGCCTGCCAGGCGACGTAGTCGAGGAACGGCAGGACGCCCAGCGTTACCGCGCCGCTGTCGCGGGTGCCCGGTGAGCTCGATGTCCGCGGCGAGCCGCAGCTGGACAGCGCGCTCAGCAGGGCGGCTGCGGTGGCGGTGGAGCCTGTGGCGGATAGGAAACGCCTTCGTGTCATTTGCATGGTCGTGCGTCTTTCTCGGATCAGGCGGGGCCGCGTCCGGACCAGCGGACGAGCCTGCCGCCGGCGAAGCGGATGATTGCGTCGAGGATCAGAGCAAGCAGGGTGAAGACGGCGATCGCGACGAGGATGCCTTCGGTGCGCAGGTACAGCTGATTGGTGATCATCATGTGCCCGAGGCCGTCCTGGGCGCCGATGAGCTCGGCCGCCACCTCCAAGCCGAACGCCGCCGAGCCCGCGGCGCGTACGCCCCCAAGGATCTGCGGGGTGATAGCCGGCACGACCACGGTGCGGTAGACACGGGCGCGGCTTGCGCCCAGGGTGCTGGCCGCGTTCATGAAGATCGCGGGCACGTTGCGGATGGCCTCCGAGGTGCTCACGACGACGATCACGAAGCACCCGAACGCGACGAGCAGGACCTGCGGCGGGCGCCCGATGCCCAGCCACAGCATGAACAGCGGGATGAGTGCGAAGACGGGTACGGGCCGCAGGGCGTCGACCAGGCCCTCGATGGAGTATCGTATGATCTTGCTGTAGGCCATTGCCAGCCCGAGGAGTATCGCCGCCGCGCAGCCAGCCGCGAATCCGGTGAGCAAGGTGCCCATCGAGTAGGCGATGGCGCCCGGCAGCAGCGGCGCCATATCGGTGAAGGCGTTCCACACCAGGCCGGGGCTGGGCAGGAACAAGGGGTCGATCGTGGCCAGGCGGCTGATCGCGGCCCAGGCGGCGGCGACCACGAGCAGTGGGATCGTCCGCCGCGCCAGCGTGCGAACCGTGCGCCGCAGCCGACCCTTTCCTCCGTCCAGCGGGGATTGCGCCGCTCGCGCGGGTGCGGCCGCACGGGTGGGATCAGTGCTCGTGGTGTGATGGGCCATGGGAGCTCCGGTCCGGGTCTGGCGCTTGCAACATGAGCCGGGACAGTTCTCGTCGGCGATCCTGCAGGTCGCGGGAGGTCCGCAACTCGTCGGTGCGGGGCCGGGGCAGGTCGTTGTCGTAGATGAGGGGCGGGTGGGACGGGCGGAGCAGCACGATCCTGTCGGCCAGGAACACCGCCTCCTCAAGGTCGTGTGTGACGAACACGATGGTCTTCCGCTCGGTGTCCCAGATTCGGAGAACCTCCTCCTGGAGGCTTGCCCGAGTGACCGTGTCCAGCCCTCCGAACGGCTCGTCCATGAGCACCACGTCCGCTCGGCCCGCGAACGCGCGGGCGATGTCGACACGTTTGCGCATCCCGCCCGACAGCTGCCTCGGGTACATCAAGCGCCAGTCACGCAGGCCCACCAGGGCGAGCATCTTCTCGACCCGGTCACATCGCTGCTTTTTGGGCAGGCCTTGGGCCTTCAGTCCGTACTCGACGTTTTGGTGGACGCGCAGCCACGGGAAGACCGCGTCATCCTGGAACACCATGGCCCGGTCGGCCCCGGCACCCCGTACGGGGTGCCCGTCCAGGAGCACTTCGCCCGAGGTCTGCCGCACCAGCCCGGCCGCGATATGCAGCAGGGTCGACTTGCCGCCCCCGGAGGAACCGACCACGCACAGGAACTCTCTCGCCCGCACGTCGAAGTTGACGTCCTTGAGCGCCGTGACCGGGCCGCCGTCGGCCTGATAGATCATGGCCACATCGCGGAAGGCCAGTTTTACCTCGGGTCGCGTCGTGGTCGCGTCGAGGACACCGTCTCGCGTGCTCATGTGTCGTACCCGTAGTGGATCTTCGCGGCCTCGGCGCTCACGCGGTCCTCGCGCAGGTCGCGCTCAACGAGTTCGACTGGCCGCTCTCGCGCATCGCCGTACCCGCCGCCCCCGCCGACCGCGACCGTGACGACGTCGCCCCGGTTCAGTACGGTCGAGCCTTTGCTCGGGAATTCCTCGTGCTCGCCGCTGGCGCGGTTCACGCCGATGGCGGCGGTCGTGCCCGGCTCACCGCCGAGCAGTCCCTCCGGCCGGGTCGTGAAGCGGTCGGAGTAGGCAGTCATGTAGATGTTGTCGCGAAGGATCTCATAGCCCCGGCTCGCCCCCATCCCGCCGCGTGTGCGGCCCGGCCCGCCGGAGTCGCGCAGCAGACCGTAGTGCGTGACACGGAAGAAGTCCTGCGAGTTCTCCAACGCCTCCACCGGCGTGTTCGTGCAGTTTCCCAGAGGGTCATCAACCTGGTCGGCGCCGTCGTGGCGGTGGCTGGCGCCGTACCCGCCGCCGTACAGATCGGAGAATCCGCTGTGCCCCTGCGAGGTGGTGTGGTGCAGGTCGATGGAGGTACGGGTGTCGTAACCGGTGGCGGCCACCCGTTCCGGCGCCGCCTTCGCCAGCGCCTTGATCACCGCGGAGAACACTCGGATGACCGGCAGGGCACGGGCTTCGACCGGAGCGGGTGATGCCGGATTGAGGATGGAACCGAGCGGCGGGTGCTCGATCGTGACCGGGCGGTAGCAGCCGGCGTTGAGGGGCAGGTCCAGGTCGTTCAGCGCGGACTTGATCGCGCTCATCGCGGCGGACACGGTCGAAGCCAGCGGGCAGTTGATGGCGCCCCTGACCTGGGCCCCGGTGCCGGCGAAGGCGACGTGGATCTGGTCCCCCGCGATGCGGATCTGCACGCGCACGGGGATGGCGTCTGGTCCGAGGCCGTCATCGTCCACCCAGTCCTCGGCTTCGAACACACCGTCCGGAAGCTCGTGGATCTGGGCCCGGGTCCGTCTCTCGGCGTAATCCAGGTAGTCATCGAAGGCGTGCAGCAGCGTGTCGGTACCGTACTTAGAGGCGAGGCTGCGCAGCCGGTCGGCGCCTATGGCGTTGGCGGTGAGCTGGGCGTCCAGGTCGCCGAGCACATAGCGAGGCATGCGTACGTTCGACTCGATGATCTTCGGGAGGATGCCGTCGTTCCAGTCCCGGCTCAGCGAGAACCGCATCGGCGCGAAACGCATGCGCTCCTCGTACATGTCCCGGGCACGGAGGTTGAAGCCGAGCGAGTGGCCGAGGTCGATGTAGTGGCCGACGCTCGCCGTGTAGCCGATCAGCCTGCCTTCGTGGAAGACCGGACGGAACAGGAAGATGTCGGAGAGGTGCTGCCCGCCCGAATACGGGTCGTTGTTGATCCAGACCTCGTCGTCGTCGGCCGGTGCGCCGAGTGCCGCCTGGCACGCGGCGAACGCCGGCGGCATCGAGTTCAGGTGCAGCGGGATGTTCTCGGCCTGCGCGATGACCCGGCCCTGGGGGTCGAGGAACGCGGTCGAGGCGTCCGCCGCTTCCCGGATGACGGGAGAGTAGGCCGAGCGCAGCAGATTGGTGCTCATCTCGCGGGCGATCGCTACAAAGTTCTTCGTCAGCACCGCGAAGGTAACTGGATCGAGGAGTGTCATGGGTTCCTCCTGGACAACCGCAGGTTCGAGTGTTCGTCCACGCGCGCTGTCCAGCCGCGTGGGACGTAGCAGGCTGAGGTGCTCTCCTCGACGACGGCGGGGCCGACCAGCTCGTCCCCGGCTGACAGCCGCGCCCGGCCGGTGAAGACCGCCGTCAGGTTCCCGTCCGAGCCCTTGATGTCGGCGCTCTGCGCGCCGCCGCCGGTGGCCTGCGACGGATACGTCATCGACGCCAGGTCGGCGAAGTCGCGCTGGCATTCGCCCCGCACCCGGTAGGACACGAACTCGATCGGCTCGGATCGGCGGGAGCGGGAGTAGCGCTCCTCGTGCGCCTGGTGGAATCCCGAAACCAGGTCGGGGATGTGGGCCGGGGCTCCGGCGAGGACTGACAGTTCGTACGCCTGGCCGATGTAGCGGCCTTCGAGGATCCGGGTCAGCTGGATGGCCTCCTCCGGTGCGCCCATATCCCGCAGTTCGGCGCGGACCTGGGCGTCGAGGCTCTGGTAGAGCTCCTCCAGGTCCTGGGGGGCCCATTCGGCGGCCGGGCGGATGCGGGTGGCGGTCCGGGTGGCCTGCAGTGGCGCGACCAGTAGCCCGAATGCGGACAGCATCCCCGCGTTCGGTGGGACCAGCACCTCGGGGCAGCCCAGTTCCTCGGCCACCCGGGCGGCGTGGAGCGGACCGGCGCCGCCGTACGCCACCAGGGTGTAGTCACGCGGGTCGAGTCCTCGTTCCATGGTCACGATGCGGATCGCGTTGATGGTGTTCTCGTCGGCGAGCCGCACCACGGCCTCGGCCGCCTCTGGCACTGTGGCGCCGAGGTCGTCGGCGAGGGCGGCGATGGCCCGCTCGGCGGCCGCGCCGTCCAGCGTCCACTCGCCGCCGATGAAGCTCTCCGGCCGGATCACGCCACGTACCACGTGCGCGTCCGTCACGGTGGGGCGTGTGCCGCCCCTGCCGTAGCAGGCCGGTCCGGGGTCGGCCCCCGCGCTTTCCGGGCCGACCTGCAGGAGCCCGCCCGCGTCGATCGACGCGATCGAGCCGCCACCCGCGCCGACCGAGCTTATGTCGGCCGTCGGCGAGCGGACGGGGAGTCCGTCGAGGGTTGACTGCGACGCGTAGCGGAGCCGCCCGTCATCGATGACGGCGATGTCAGTGGACGTGCCGCCCATGTCGAAGGTGATGACCGAGCGGACTCCAGCCCGCAGCGCGATCTCCGCGGCGCCGCCCGCGCCGGCCACCGGTCCTGATTCGAGCATCTCGACTGGGCGGACGTGGCTGTGGCCGATGTGCTGCAGGCCGCCGGAGGACTTCATCACCATGAACCTTCCGGCGAAGCCGCGCGCGCCTAGGTCTTCGTGCAACTGCGACAGGTAGGTGGAGATGCGCGGTCCCAGGTACGCGCTCATGGCCGTGGTGGAGGCGCGTTCGTACTCACGGAACTCAGGGGCGACGTCCGATGAGATGTCGACCCAGAGCCCGGGGAGTGCCCGGTTCAGGTATTCCTGCACGCGGGTCTCGTGCTCGGCGTTGGCGTAGCTGTGCAATAGCGTCACGGCGACCGCACGCACCCCGCTCGTCTCCAGCCGTCGAGCGAGGGCGTCGAGCGAGTCGGGCGCCAGCGGGGTCAATACTTCGCCGGCGGCGGTGATCCGTTCGGTGACCTCGTGCGCGTGGTCTCGCGTGACGAGCGGCGCCGGCTTGACGTACTGCAGGTCGTAGATATTGGTTCGGGCGCCTCGCTGGAGCTCCAAGATGTCCCGGAATCCCTCAGTGGTCACGAACGCGGTGGGCGCGCCCTTGCGTTCGATGACCGCGTTGGTGGCGACCGTTGAGCCGTGCAGGAACTCCTGTGTCTGCTCCAGGCTGGTGGACATCCGCTCCAGCGCGTGCTGTACGGACAACTCGGGCGAGCCGGGGGTGGAGGGGACCTTGGCGCACAGCAGGGCGCCCTGCTCGGTCTCGAACGCACAGTCGGTGAATGTGCCGCCGATCTCGACTGCGATTCTGCGGAACGCCCCCGCCTGGTCCTCCCGGGTGATCTGGTTTGGTGAGGTCATCGTCTAGTCTCCCGTCAGGCGGTCGGCGCGGCCGAGGACGGGGGCGGTCGACCAGGTCATCTCCGCCTGCGCCGGGCCGGGGTTGTACACGGTGTGGGGAACGGAGTCCTCGATGAGGGCGGCATCGCCCTCGCGGAGGTTGACGAAGTCGCCCTTGTCGCCGATCTGGATGAGGATCTGGCCCTTGACCACGTAGACGACCTCGTCCGCTCCAACGTGGCCCGGGTCGAAGGCGGACTTGCCGCCGGGAGGCATGGTCGAGTACGCGAAGACCAGCCGGTCTGAATGGAAGTACTTCAGGGCGAACTCATCGCCCTCCATGAACGCCTCTGCTTCATGCCGGTGAACGATCTGGGCCCCAGTTACTGCGTGCAACGTCGCTGTCCTCTCTCGGTGAGCTACGCGAAAGCTTCAGAGTTTGTTAGTATGTTTCCTAACAAACAACCCCCCTAGGCGTCAACGGTCACCACATGCCTTGAGAAACCGTTTAACATCGTGATCACACGGAACCGGCGGGGCGGGTCGACGCTGGGCGGACCGGTTGGCTTTTGAGAGGATTGACGACATGACCCCGGAGACGGGACCGGCTGGGCGAGCGGACATGCGCTCACTCCGCGGACTGAGTGAGCAACTTGTGCTGGAGGCCATCGCGGCGGCGGGGTCGACCACCCGGCCAGCCATCGCGAAGGCCACCGGCTTGTCGAAGCCGACGGTGTCGCAGGCCGTGCGCCGCCTGCTGGAAACGGGGCTCATCGCCGAGAACGGCGACGTGCGGGGCAACACCGGCCGGGTGCCGATCGCCTACGCTATCCAACCCTCGGTCGGCTTCGTCGTCGCCATCGACGTCGGGGGGTCGAGCGTACGGGTCTCCTGCGCCGACCTGTACGGCGAGAGCCACGCCGAGGTCCGGGCTGAGACACGCACCGGCGAGGAAGCCCTGCCCGTCCAGCTTGTCGAACTGGTCCACGAGGTGCTGGCCAAGGCGGGTCTCGCTGAGTCCTCCCTCCTGGCGATCGGCGTGGCCGCCCCCGGCGTCGTCGACCCTGTCACTCAACTGGTCAGTCTCGCGCCGAACATCTTCGTGCGAGACGGATTTGATCTGACCCGGTCGCTGCGAGAGGTGTTCACGACGCGGGTCTACGTTGAGAACAACGTGAACATGGCCGCGGTCGGCGAGAAGTGGCGTGGTCTCGGCCGCGCCGTCGACACCTTCGCTTTCGTGGGCATCGGTGCCGGCATTGGCATGGGACTCATCCACAACGATCAGTTGTGGCGTGGCAGCAACGGCGCGGCGGGGGAGATCTCCTTCCTGCCGCTCGCTGAAGACCCGCTGGACACCCGCCACCGCGTACGCGGTGGTCTGGAGGACCAGACCGGGGCGGCCACCCTGCTTGCTATGGCCCGGCAGAATCGCGGCTGGCAGGAGCATCCCCCGCGCGGCGTCGCTGAAATCTTCCTGCGCGCCGAGGACGGCGACCCTGCCGCGCAGGCACTGGTCAAGGCAGCGGGAAACTGGATCGGGCTCGCTATCGCCAGCATCTGCGCCGTCGTCGACCCGGGTCTCGTCGTGCTTGGCGGTGGTATCGGGGCCAACCTCCGCGTACGGGAGATGGTGCAGGGCGTCGTCGAATCCCTCATCCCTTACCCGCCGCGTATCGAGACCACCGAACTGGGCGAAGCAGTCTCCCTGTACGGCGCGACCTCGGTAGCGCTGTCCATGGCCAGGGAGTTCCTCGCGGCCAAGACATGAAGGCCCGACGACATCCGGCGCCCAGACCCGCAGCAGGCCGAGCGAAGCACTCGGAATTCCGGGAAGAAACCAACTGCTCAGGCACCCCAGAACACCCTGGCCGCTGCGCTGAAGAAGTGGGGCATACTGTGCAGCGCCCTGCAGACGGGGAAGTTTTTGTCGGGCTCGGCTTACAACAGGGAAGATCGCCCGCCTGCGGAACAAGCGCGAAGCCGCACGCGCAGTGTCGCGACCTGCGCGATGCCCACCAGAGCGCTGTCGCCAGCCGACGCTGAGCGACCAAACCCACAAAGCGCAGTGTTTGACCGTTTCGACCAACGCGGTGACACGCTGTGGACGACGGAGTGGTCACGCTCACCGTGCGGCGGTTGCAGGCCGGAAGATGCCCGACGAACTGCTGGTCCGCATCGGGGTGCCGGGACTATACCGAACGCAACGGACGCTCCGATGATCCGCTCTTCCCCACCCGCACGGGACGGCGACTCAGCCGAGACGCCATCGCGCTGCGCATCAACACCCACGCCGCAACCGCTGCGTCGCGCTGCCCGTCGCTGCAGGGCAAGCGGCTGCACCCGCATGTTCTGCGCCATACCTGCGCCATGTCCCTGCTCCAGGCCGGTGTCGACACCTCCGTGATCGCCCTTTGGCTCGGCCACGTCGGCGTCCGCTCCACCGACGCCTACCTCCATGCCGACATGAACATCAAGGAGAAGGCCCTCGCCCCTACTACGCCCCAGCGAGCTCCTCCAGGCCGCTACCACCCCACCGACCAGGTCCTCGCGTTCCTCGAAAGTCTGTGAATATGCCGAGCAGCCGGCGGCGGAAGCCCTGCTCAGCCAGCTCCCGCGGCTCGACACTCGGCATAGTCACGATGACGGCATGGGACTGTAGAACTAACGGCTCTGATTGCACATAAACGGTGGGTACTCGTGGGGGCAGGTAGCGCCAGGGGATGCTGGTGCGGTCGACGTAGAGGATGGCGTTCAGGATGGTGCGCAGGTCGTGTTCGCGGGGGCGGCCGATGTCCAGGGCTGGCCGATGCCGCGGTACTCCTCGACCGGGATGGGTGTGACGCCCTCGCGCATCCGGCTGGTGTACAGCCGCTACAAGATCGTTCGGGACTGCCTGCACAAGGGAAAGCAGTCTCCACAACGCCATCCAGGCCGTCGCCCACATGCACGACCTCGCCCTCACGACATGAGCAACACAGCCTGTGGATCCGCCTTGACCTGCCCACTCACCACCTTTCGCGGCACCCTTTAGCTGTTGTCCCAGGTTGCCAGGGCAGCCCCGATCATGCCCGCGTTGTCGCCCAGGACTGCCGACTGGATGTCTCCCTTATGCCAGCGCAGCGTACGCGTCGCCGCGAGGTAGGCGTCCCTGATCGGGCCAGGCCTGGTCATGATTCCTCCGCCGTGGATGAGCACATGCGGGGCAACGATGGCGCAGACGTTGTCGAGGCCGGCGGCGAACAGCTCTGCATGGCGGGCGACGACACCCATGGCGGCGCTGTCGCCTTCGGCGGCGGCTTGGGCCAAGTCTGCGGCGCTGGGGTGGCAGTCGCCGGCGATTGCAGCGATCCGCCCGCCAGGGTTGGCCCGTGCTTCTTCCGACGCCGCGGCATCCAGTGCGAGGCCACCAGCCACCTGCTCCCAGCACCCGCGGCGACCGCAACCGCAGGGGGGCCCGCTCGGATCGACGACGATGTGGCCGATCTCGCCGGCGTCGCCAGTGCCGCCGTGCAGGGCACCGTTGACGACGAGGCCGCCGCCGATGCCTGTGCCGACGGTCACCATGAGGATGGTGGCCGTCTTGGCCCCGTCTACGAGACGTGCTTCGGCTGTGGCGGCGGCGCGCGCGTCGTTCAGCACGGTCGCCGCGCGCCCGGTCGCCGCGTGAATCTCGGTGCGGTAGTCAACGGCTTGCATGCCGAGGTTCGCCGACGAGGTCAGCACGCCGTCGGCGACGGTTCCCGCGACGGCCAGGCCGATGGCGTGGATCCACCGGTCCGGATGGCGGTCGAGCAGGTGGAGCGCGATGTCCGCGGCGGCCTGCCTGCGGGCTGCGGCGTCGGTGGGCAGGATGTGTCGCACGACGCTCGACGCCGTGCCGTCGGCCGCTACGATCGCGGCGCGGATGTGGGTGGCTCCGAGGTCGATGCCGATCGCGGCGGGATCCGCCGAAGTGTTCATCTCAGGTTATCCGAACTCTCGTTGAGGGCCATGTGCTTAGATGATCAAGGCTCCGGGCCTTCCAAGGAGAGACGACTCGCATCGTTATCCGGGGTCCTTGGCTGAGGGCCGACATCGCGAATAGGTCGTGAAGGTTTGTGCCTGTGCCGGGACGGCGCGCAGGTTGAGAACCTCATGCTGCGGCTTGCCTGCCGACATCAGCCGAGTCCGATCGAGGGCTTGGCCGTGGCTATTTGACGCTCCCGGCGGTCAGACCGCCGACGAGATAGCGTTCGATCGAAGCAAAGAGGATGACGACGGGGACGATCGCGATGAGCGAGACAGCGAACAAGTACTGCCACTGCTCGTGATACTGGGTGACGAACCCGGGGATCGCCCTCGTGAGGGTCATCCGGTCGTTCGAGGACGTCACGGTGATGGCCACGATGTATTCGTTCCAGGTCCCGATGAATGTGTAGACGGCCGCCGTCACCACGCCGGGCATGGCCAGCGGAAGCATCACGCGGGTGAAGGCCGTGAGGCGGCCGGCGCCGTCGAGGTAGGCTGCCTGCTCCATTTCCTTCGGGATGCAGGAGAAGTAGGCGTTCAGAATCCATACGCAGAACGGCAGGTTGAACGCGGCGTTCACGACGATCAGCGCCTGGCTCGTGTCCGTCCAGTCCAGTGCGACGAGCTCACGGTAGATACCGACCAGCAATGCGGTCGGTGCGAACATCTGCGTGACCAGCACGACGAACAGGAACGCGCCACGTCCGCGGTATTGGTTGCGCGCCGTGTAGTAGGCCGTCGGCAAGCCCACGGCCAACGCCAGGACGGTAGCTGCGCCTGAGACCTGGAGTGAGAACCTCAGGGCCGCCCAGATCTTGGGATCGTTCACCTTCCAAACATTCACGAAGTTCGCCCACTCCCATGTGCTGGGGAGGTAGGAGGGTGGCGACTGCATCAGTTCGGGTGCCGGTTTGAGGGCGGTCAGGAACATCTGCAGGTACGGCGCGACGAAGGCGATGGCGATCAGCCATCCGACGGCCGTGATGAGTACGGTACGCGGCCGTATCGGCGATCTCATGCCTGCGCCCTCCCCTGCCGACGCGCACCCCATGAGTAGAGCAGCGCGAGGGTGAGAATCAGTGCAAAGTTGACCACGGCCAGGGCGGCGGACTCGCCGACGTCCTGGTTCAGAAAAGCGATCTTGTACATGTAGGTCGTCGTGGTGTCGGTGGCGTGTCCCGGCCCGCCCTGGGTCATCGCCCAGATGATCGGAAAGGAATTGAAGACATTGATGATGTTGATGACCGATGCGACGAACAACACCGGCCGCAGAAGGGGGAAGGTGATCTGGAAATATGTGCGAAGTTGCCCCGCGCCGTCGACGCGTGCCGCCTCATACACCTCGCCAGGGATGGTCTGCAGGCCGGCGAGGATGACGAAGGAGGTAAACGGCAGTGAGACGAAGACCGAAACCGCCATCATGCAGGCGAACGCCACCTCCGGGTGGGCGAGCCAGTTCACGGGCGTGTCGATCACTCCTATGTCCATGAGGAGCTTGTTCACCACGCCGTAGAAGTCGTCGAGCATCCATTTCCAGAGCAGGGCGGTCATGAGGACTGAGGCCGCCCATGGCACGATCACCGCCCACCGCACCAACCGGCGTCCAGGGAAGCGGGCATTCAGGACCTGTGCCAATGCCAGAGAGACCACTATGGTGACGGCCACGACGCCGACCACCCACAGCGCCGTGCGCCACAGCACCAGCACGAGGTCGTCTTCGCCGAACAGCTCGGCGTAGTTGCGAAAACCGGTGAACCCGGTGGACAGACCTGAGGAACTGACTTTCGTCAGGGATGTCCGCACCATCTCGACGGCAGGCCACAGGACGACGCCGAGAATCAGGGCCACGGCCGGGCCGACCCACGCCAGCGGCGTCAGTACCCGGCCTGCGGTGCGCCACAAATTGGATCGTGGTACCACGCCGCTCGATGCTGTTCCAAGCGGCGTGGTTCGCGCGTCGTGCATGTCAGTCGTTCTTCGCGGCGACGTCCTGGAGCTTGTCCAGGACGGTTTTGGGGTCGGCGTCGGCCACGGCGGTTCCTATCTGCTGTTTGGCGGCGCCCGCGACCGCGCTCCAGGCCGGATCGTCGGTCGGTGCGAACCGCGGGTTCGCCAACGACTCGACGAAGGGCTTGTAGTACGGGTCGGAACTCAACGCGTCGCCGGCCGACCTGGTGACCGGCAGAAAGCCTTCGGTCTTGAGGAACCCGGCGACATTGTCCTTCTGGTAGAAGAAATTGAGAAACCTCGAAACGGCGTCCTTGTTCTTACCGTCGCCGTTCTTGAAGGCCACCAGGAAGTCCTGGACGCTGAGCGTCTGGGAGGTCGCGCCGGTTGCGCCGGGCAGGGGCGCCACACCGTACGGCAGGTTCTTGTCCACCGTGTCGATGAAGCCCTTGCGCTGAAAGACGGCGCCGTTCAGCATGCCGATCTTGCCCTGCGAGAACTGGTTGAACACGTCCTTGCGGTTGGTGGTCTCCGGGTTCGGCTGGGTCAGTTCGGCTTTTGTCAGCTCCCGCAGGAACCGGAGCGTGTCGACGTTGGCCTGCTGGTTGATCGCCCACTTGCCGGAGGAGTCCACCCAGCCACCGCCATTGTTCATCGACCAGATGAAGAACTCGGCCTGTGCCTCTTCGACACCGAGCGGCAACCCGAGCGGGCTCACCCCGTGCACCGCGGACTTGATCTTCTGAGCGGCGAGCTTCACCTCATCCCAGGTCTTCGGCGGTTCGGCGATCCCGGCCTTGCGGAAGATGTCCCGGTTGTAGAAGAACAGCCGTGCGCTGGCGAGGAAGGGTAGTCCGTATTGCTGTCCACGGTACTTGGCCCCGTCGGCGAACTTGGGCAGGAAGTCATTCATGACCTGCGGCGAGACGACATCGGACGCCTTGTAGATCAGGCCGTCGCGCGCGAAGTCGGAATAAGCGTTGTAGTTGAGGATGTCGGGCTGCTGACGGGTTTGGATGTAGGTTTTCACCTTGGCATCCATCTGTTCCCAATCGATGATCTCAAGCCTGACCTTGTAGCCGGGGTTCTTCGCTTCGAATTGCTTGATCAGGCTCTCCCAGTATGGCTGGGTGTCGTCGTCGTACTTGGCGGCGACGAACCTGATCTCCTTGCCGGTGTCTTCTCCGCCGGCTGACGAGCTGCCCTTGCCGCATCCGGCGAGTCCCGCGAGGATCGCCAGACCCGCCGCAACAGCCGTGATCGGATGTGTTTTCATCATGGGTGACTTTCTTGCTGCATGTCGTGAGGATGTGAGACGTCGATCCGCGCGGGCTCGTCGGAGAAACGCGCGGCGCGCGGGTCGCGTTCGTCGCCGAAACGCTCGGTGAGAATGCCGTACAGCTCGGGCCTGCGCCCCATCATCCAGCGCCGCCCGGTGGACATCGGCAGGAGATTCAGGTCGAGATCGGCGACCACCATGGTGTCCTCAGGGGAGGTCGTCTCGACCAGGATCCGGCCATAGGGGTCGAGAATCATGGCGTTCCCGGTACGCACCTCGTCGTCGTCTCGCCCGACGCCGTTGCTGAAGACGACGCCGAGCCCGTTGTCGTGGGCACGCGCCGGCAACCAGCGCAGCAGCCATTCACGTCCGCTGGGCCCGCGGAACTGCTCTTCGATCGTTTCCCGATCCCGATATCTGGCCTGCCAATGCGCCAACGGGATCGGTTTCATCGAATGCGGGCTGCGTGATGCCGTTCCGCCCGTTTGATGAGGAGCCAGAAGAACGGAGGCGCCCATGAGAGCGGTGGCGCGCACGTTTTCCACGAGATTGTTGTCCCAGCAGATGAGAACCCCGAGGCGAACACCCCAGGGAGTGTCGAAGACGGTGTACTCCGCGCCGCTGGATATGGCCTCGTGCTCGAACGCGTGCAGCTTGCGATGGCGGTGCACGCGTCCGTCCGGAAGGCATACCGCGTACGAGTTGAACAGGCGGCCGTTCTCGTCCACCTCCAGGAATCCCACCCCGACGGCCAGGCCGTTCTCCATCGCGAGGCGACGTACCGCGGTCGTCGATGGCCCGGAAATCGGCTCCGCGAGCTCATGCAGTTTCTCGGCCGAATGATTGCGGAGATGCCAGTAGCCGAGCAGGCACATCTCCGGAAAGGCGATGACCTGTACGGAGTCCGCGGCGGCCTCGCGCACGAAGTGCGCTATTCTCGCCAAATTATATTCTTTGGCGTCCGGCCTTGCCTCGAACTGCACCGAAGCGCACCGCAGGACACTCTCCTGCTTTTTATCGCCGGTCGACGGTGACAATGGTTTCTCCCTGAACTGGAATCGATGGGCTCCATCACACCCGATACGAGGGGGGCCGGTCCAATGAAACTTTCGACGGGTTCCATAGACTGCAGGAATGGAAATCCGTCTGCTGCGTGCGTTCATTGAGACGGCCAGGGTGGGTGCGTTCGGCCGGGCGGCGCAGGCGCTCGCTGTCACGCAGCCTGCTCTGACCAAGCAGATCCAGGCTCTGGAGGCCGAGGTAGGCGGCCCGCTGTTCGACCGGGGACGGCACGGGGCCACCCTGACTCCCCTCGGCCAGCTGTTTCTCCCCGATGCCCAGGACCTCGTGCGCCGCGCGGACCTCCTGGCCCGCCGGGCCCGCCAGACGGCACTCGGCGAATCGGGCTTGTTGAGCGTCGGCTTCGGAATGTCCACCATCGACCTGGCCCCGCGCGCCGTGGCGGCGTTCCGCCGCCGCTACCCGCACGTCGAAATCACCCTCGACGACATGTCCACCGCCACCCAGCTGGACCTCATACGGGCGGGCAGGCTGCATGTCGGTTTTGTCAGGCTGCCTGTGGACGACCTGGGGGCCATCGCCCTGCGCACGGACACGCTCGCCGTCGCCGTGTCCTGCGACGAAGGACCCGCGCCTCCAGGCGATGAGAGCGTCGTGTCATGGCTGGACGACCACCCGCTCATCCGGCTCGCGGCGGCGAAGGGCCCAGGACTGGCGGCCCAGCTCGACGGCTTCCTCAAGGCCTACGACCTGAGGCCGCACATCCTTCAGGAAGCTCACGATCTTCAGACAGTCGTGGCCCTGGTGGCCTCGGGCGTCGGCATCGCCATCGTGCCGGCCAGCGCCGCCAAGATCGCGTCCCCCGCCGTCACCATAGTGCCCATCGCATTGCCTCCCGCGAGATGGCAGGTGGGCGCCGTGTGGGATCGCGCCCACATGAGGCCGGTCACGGCCAACTTCCTCGCCGTCGTACACGAACTCGTGTCACCAGCTTCCCGAGGTGGCGCAGAGGCCTGACTCATTTAGTACTACAGTCATGTTTTGTGATCTATAGTCGGGTTCGTGTCGGGTGTGGTGACGTCTGATGATCTCCAGTCGTGGGCGGCCGGGCTGGATGAAGTGTTCGCGCGGGTCGCCAGTCGTTTCGGTCGGGTAGAGCCGCCTCGGCAGGCACGGGCGTATCTGGTCGGGCTGCTGGCGCCGGTGGAGCGTAAGAACGGCTGGCAATTGGCCGAGGCCGCAGGCGATGCCCAGCCTCATCGGATGCAGGCCGATCACCGGGCGCACCTCGGAGTGCCACATCTCGATTGTCAGTCCGTCCTGACGCTGGCTGCGGTCCTCCCCCGGAATCACCGCGCGTGAACCCATGCCCGGATTCGCGTCGATCATGTGGTGGCCGGGGCCCAAAACCGCTGATTGTCGGCATATCGGCCGGACTGCCGAGTTGCCGGGTGATCGCAGGAGGCGGGAGCGCGGACGCCCCGACGTCTGCTCCGTGGTCGGGCGCCCGCCCTTGTCACGGGTTCGGCTCCCCCCCTGAATCCGAACCCGCCCCGCCGCTTTCATATCTGCATTCGTCCGATTACTAACAGCGAGAAACCGCTGATGGCGCACCATGACCGTGGTCGCGCGGCGGAGGGACGCGGGCGTTCGGCGGTTCCGTCGGTGGCCCAACGCCCGCGCATTCACGGGCTCGGAATCCCCTCTGAAACCGAACCCGCCCCAACACCTGCATACCAAGAGTCGCCTGATCCACTACAGGCGAATCGCCGACGCCGGCGCAGCGGACGTCGACTGTCGGCCTGCGGGCGGTCTCCAACCGCCCGACCAGCGACAAGCGACAAGCGACAAGCGACAGGGGGACGACGGCGGCGCCGGTCAGAAGAATGCGCAGGTTAAAAGGGGTTCAGCTCCTACAGTGTTTGAATGGGCCATTGAATGTGCTGGATCCGGCCTTGCCGCCCCACATGAGGCACGTGCCGGCGACCGAAGCGCGCATCGGCCCCGGCGTAGCTCCCGAAGTTGCCGGTGTCGGCGGCTGGGGCCTTGCCCACGACCTCCAGGTAGGCGGTGGTGGTGGCGGTGGCCTTGCCGAGCGAGTCGTTCTTGATCCTGGCCATGCAGTTGTCGCTGTTGTCCCTGGGATCTTTCGAAGCGCTCGCTGCGGATCAAGATTGCGAGACCGGCATACAAAGAACGCACAAATCGAGATAAAAGCCAGCCGCGTTGCACCCATCGCTCAAGGGGAGCCCAGCTTGCGGCGCCGACCCGCTGCGTGACATCTAGGTCTGCCCCTACGACGCCTGGCACCAGCACGTCACTTTGGCCATGCTGGCCCACGCCTATCTCGTGGTCACCGCGCTCGCTCCCCAAAGCCCAAGCGGCCTGGTCAGCATGCCCGTGTGCCCTTACTTGTGCCGCCTGAACCGGTGGACTTCCCGAAACACCGTGAACCCGCCAAGCGCCTTCGGGCTATCACCTTTAGAGCCCGACATCCAGAGAGGCGGATACAAACGATGGGATGCCATGATCGCACCCAATGAGATATACAACGGCGAGATCGACGATGCGGCCATCGTCGCCCGCTCGCTGGACGATCCCCTGCAGTTCGCCGGAATCTTCCAGCGGCACGCCCCGCAGCTCCACCGGTACGCGGCCCGTCGCCTGGGCGAGAGCCTGGCCGACGACATCGTGGCCGACACGTTCCACATCGCCTTCCGTGACCGTCACCGCTACGACCTCAACCGCGGTGACGCCCGGCCCTGGCTCTGGCGGATCGCCGCCAACCTCATCCTGCGGCACCATCGCTCCGAGACACGTTTCTACCGCGCGCTCGCCCGGACCGGGGTCGATCCTGTGCTGGAGGGCCATGCCGACCAGGTAGCCGGCAAGGTCACCGCGGAAGCGGCGAGCCCGCTGCTGGCCAAGGCGCTGGCCCGGCTGTCGAAAGGTGATCGCGACGCCCTGCTGCTGATTGCGTGGGGCGAACTCAGCTACATGGAGGTCGCCGAAGTGCTGGGCATTCCCGTGGGCACGGTGCGCTCACGGCTCAACCGGGCCCGCAACCGGGTCCGTACTTCCCTGGGAGGACAGACGGATGACTGAACTGCGTGAGCTGAGCCAGATGCGTGCCCAGATTCGCGAGAGAAACGCGGACGAGCTCGCCCGGAGGATCGGCTGGCGGCCCGGTGCCGAGCCGGTCGCCAGGCGGCACTCCGCGGCCCGAGGGCGCAGCCTGCGGTCCTCGCTGCTCCGGCCCGTCCCCCTGGTCGCTGTCGCGTTGGCGGGGGCCGCCGCAGCGACCGTGATCGTGGTTCCGGGAGTTTCGGGGCTCTCCGACGAGTCGCCGCGGCCCGGTGGGAACTCGCCGGTCGAAGGCTCGCGGACGCCGGCGCATGCCAAGGTCACGCTGGACTCGCGCAGTGTGCTGCTCGCCGCGGCGACGCGGGCGGCGAAGGCTCCCGAGGGGACATACTGGCATGTCAAAGACGTTTGGGGCATCACATACCAGACGTCCGACGGCTATCTGGTCGAGCAGCGTGACGAGTTCGACCACTGGAGCTCAGCCGACGTCCTGCTCGTCGGCAGCAAGGATCTGGGCGCCAAGCCCCTGCGCGACGAAGACCAGGCGGCCTGGAAGCGCGCCGGCAAGCCTGCGACGTGGCAGGTCAAGTCCAACGACGTCACCCGGGAGCTCAGCACGAAGGAGGGCGCCCTGCAGTATGACAAGCCCAGTAAGCCGCGCTACAAAGTCGGCGACCGCGTGATGACGCCGAAGGAACTGGCGGACCTCCCCACGGACCCGGAGCAGCTCGACGCCCTCCTGGCCCGCGCCAAGCGGCCGAACGCCTCACACATAGGGGCCTTTCTGCTCGCCGAGGCACCCGTACCGCCTCAGGTACGGGCGGCGGCCTACCGGGTGCTGGCCGATACCCCCGGCATTCGGCTCACTGAGAACGTCACCGACCCGCTCGGCCGCACAGGAACGGGCATCGGCCAGCTCGGAGAGTCGGAAGAGCTGGGGGAGTTCGAGCAGCGCCTGGTGATCGACCAGAAGACCGGCATGCTGCTGGCGAACGAGACCATCGCCGTCAACCCGCCAGCGAACCGCCCCTGGGCGAAGGCCGGGACGGTTCTCCAGTACCAGGCCTATACCACCACAGAGTGGACCGATGACAAGCCAGACGCCCTCGACTGACCGGCGGGTCGGCGTCGAGCCAAGACTCGGTAGCCTCACCCCTGCTGATTCAACGGTTGTCGGCTGAGCTTGCTGAAGATCAAGAAAGGTGCACCTAGCCTGCCAGGATCTGAGTGGCTAACTCATGATCTCGACGGGTATGGGTGCACCTTCTGGTGTCGCGGCTATCGGATGGAACGGCCACTCGCCGTGTGCGTGGCGGCGGTCGTGCTTTGGTCACGATGGGGGCGGCTGAGCGCTGCAGGTCGCAAGCGCAGGCGGCATCTGCTTTACGCGGTCGTGATCCTTATCCCCTCGGCTGGGCTGTGCTCAACGGCCTGGGCCCTGTCCTGACGCAGTTCGAATGGTGCCGACATGGTAGGTCCGGCTGGGCGGCCTTGCGCAAGCGAGAGCAGGAGATCGCCTTTCAGCTCGCCAAGCAGGTCAGCGAGATGTATCTTGCCGACAAGGATGATCGTAAGCCCTGGCTTTTCCCGCAGACGCTCGCCATCACTAAGCTGAGGAAGGGCCACTGCCGCCCGTACGCGACGCCGATCCGATGGGAACCGTGACTTCAACGGTTACCTTGGGGAGGGGTGGCCACAGATCCTCGTAGAATGAGTGTCGGTTCGAGTTGAACCGCATCTGCTACTGGCAGGCTCTGCGCGAGTCCGGTTGCCGCATATGCGGCCGCCCGGCCCACCTCGAACATGGGTTGTCGGATGGTGGTCAACGGTGGCGTGGTCGCATATGCGATCTCGGTGTCGTCAAAGCCGATGACTGACAGGTCCCGCGGTACGGCGATGCCGCGCCTGTCTGCCTCTTGGAGGGCGCCCGCCGCAACGTAGTCGTTGGCGGTCATCAGGGCGGTAGGGAAGGTGATCTTCGAGTCGGCGCAGCGGTCGAGCAGCGTCGCCAGACCCTGTATCCCGTCTGCGACGGTGAAGTCGCCCCGTTGTACATAGGCGGACCGCACGTGGATACCCAGCTCGGCTGAGGCACGATAGAACGCTTGCAGACGCCGGTCAGCATCGAGATGGCCTTTGGGCCCTGCGAGGTATGCGATCGCGCGGTGTCCCTGCTCGACCAGATGGGCCAGTGCCGCCTCGATGCCGGTGTCGTTGTTGATCGAAACGCTGGCGTCGCTGGCAGCGACGTCGTCGTTGACCATCACGACGGGAACTCCGGTTCGCCGGAGCTCGTAGAGGTAGCTGCCGTCGTTGGCCCACTGCGGCACGATGACGAACGCAGCGTACGATCCGCGAGCCGACTCTTCCAACAGCTGCCTGCCGACCCGGTCAAGGGGCTGGTCGGTGACGTGCAGCGTCATCCGGTGTTCGTTCTCCTGAGCGCCGGCCAATACGCCACGGATAAGCGGATAGAAGAACGACGCTTCGGTATAAACGATCGTTCCTGGTCGGTTGATGATCCATAGCGCGATCGAAGTGGCCTGTCCCGTTCGTAGCGCGCGGGCATCGCCACGCGGCACGTAACGCAGCTTGGCCGCCGCTTCCTGGACGAGCTGGCGGGTCTCGGCCTTGACCGCATTGCCGTTCAACGCTTGCGAAGCCGTCGAGACCGACACGCCTGCAAGAGCCGCGACGTCACTCAAGGTGACCATCTGCCGTCCACTGCCGGACCGACGTCTGTCTGAGTGCCCTTGTGCCACGGTGCACTTGATCCCTTCACCTAGCCTGGGGCATACGGCTGCCTCTGGCTACCCAAATCGTATCGCATTGGGCCTAGATGGGATCTCAGATCTGCCGAATGGAGGCTTATCCTTGCCCAAACCAGTAGCAAAAACGTTTCGGATGCGGGATGTGAATGATGAGAGGCGCACGCCGAGACCTGCCTCCTCTTGAGGCCCCCTCGCTGTTAGTGGGCACCCACCAGGTCGACGAGGAATCTGCCGAGGGCTCCACCTTCCAGGAGCGTGCCGGCGGCCTGTCCGACGTGGGTGAGAGGAATCTCGTGAGCGATGCACTCATCCAGTCCGACGGGGCGCAGGTCGGTTGCCAGTCGTGACCAGATCTGGCGACGTAGGTCGAGACCCGCTTGGACGGAGTCGATGCCGATCAGGCTCACGCCGCGCAGGATGAAGGGCATGACGGTGCTGTGCAGCGAGGTTCCGGCGGTGAGGCCGCTGAGAGCCACCGCTCCGCCGTAGAGTAGGGACCGCAGAGCGTAGCCGGTTCCGGGACCGCCGATGGGGTCGACGCACGCCGCCCAGCGTGTTTTGCCCAGTGGCCGATCTGCTGCTTGCACCAAGATTTCGCGATCGATTATCTCGCTGGCTCCGAGAGCTGCGAGATATTTGGCTTGGTCTGCCTTACCGGTGACCGCTGAGACGTGATATCCGGCTGCGGCGAGCGCACCGATCGCTATGGATCCGACGCCTCCGGTGGCTCCCAGTACCAGGACAGGGCCGGAGTTCGGCGTCAGGCCGTGGCGCTCGAGCGCGTGTATCGACAGTCCGGCGGTTAGTCCGGCGGTGCCGAGGATCATCGCTTGCCGCGTCGAAAGACCATCTGGTAGCGGCAGGACCCAATCGGCGGGTACGCGTGCGTATCGCGCCCACCCGCCGTGTTGGGATACGCCTAGTCCGAAGCCGGTCACGAGTACTTCGTCGCCGATGCTGAACTTGTCGTCGTCGGAGGCGACCACAGTGCCGGCTAGGTCGATGCCCGGTACGAGCCTTCGAAGGTTGGTGATGTTGCTGTTGGCCACCGTCGCCAGGGCGTCCTTATAGTTGACTGCCGACCAGGTGACCCTGATCGTCACGGCGCCGTCGGGCAGTTCTCCGGGGGACATGCTGATCAGTGTCTGGCGGGTGCCGTCTGCGCCGTGCTCAACGAGCCAAGCTGGAAACGGTTCCTCGGGAATCACGAGGCTTCCCGGTCATATGAGGGTGGATTCTGCGACATGTTGTCCTTGTCAGGTAGGGGGTCTTCGGTGGTGATCGCTAGGTTCGTCGGGTCGAGGCGCGGCGTCGGGCGACGTCTGCCCCGATGGCGATCACGAGGATGATGCCGATCGCGAGAGATTGCCAGTTCGCTCCGAATCCGACCACGACGACGCCGACCGTGATGATGGTCAGGAAAAGGACGCCGAGCATCGCGCCGAGTGGTGATCCGCTACCGCCGAAAATGCTCGTGCCGCCGATGACGGCCGCCGCGATCGCCGATAGTTCGGCGCCGTTGCCGGTGGTGGGCTGGGCGACGCCCTGGCTGGCCATCTGCAGCAGACCCGCGAGCGCTGCGATTCCTGAGCATATGAGGAAGGCCGCTGCTTTGACGCGGCCGGTGCGGATTCCGGTGATCGCGGCTACCGCGGGGTCACCGCCGCTGGCCATCAGCCGGCGTCCATTGGTCGTGAATCGTACGCCGAGGTCGATCAGCACTCCTAGCCCGAGGAAGATGAAGAACATCCATGACAGGTTCAGCGGGGTGGCCAGGCCGAACTGAGTGAGTGCTGCGGGCAGTGGGTATACGGGGTTTCCGTGTGTGATGAACGTTGCCAGTCCTGAGGCGATGAATTGCATGCCGATGGTGGTGATGAATGACGGAAGTCTGAGCAGGACCACGCAGGCGGCGTTGATCGCGCCGACGAGGAGGCCGGTACCGACAGCGGCCAGGACGCCGATCGGGATGTTCCCTCCAGTGGCGATCATGGATTTCGCGCCGACGACCGATGCCAGGCCGGCGACCGCGCCGACGGACAGGTCGAACTCACCGGCCAGGAGCAGGATGGATTCGCCGAGCGCGATGATCCCGATGAAGGCCGCGCCGACGGCGAGGTTCGTCAGGCTGGCGTAGCGGAAGAAGGAATTCTCCAGTCCGCCGATGACCAGAATCGACACGAGGATCGCGAGGGCCAACTCGATCTCCGGGGTCCGGACGTGGTTCAGCCGTGTCCGGGTGTCGAGCAGAGCGGTGCGTAGTGACGCTGCGGCGATCATTGAGGTGTCTCCGGGGTGGTGCGTGCGTTGAGAGTGCCCGACATGGCCGCGAGGGTGAGATCTTCCGGGGTCGTCGTGCGGGCATCGAGTTCGCTCACCACGCTGCCCTTGGACAGCACGATGACGCGGTCGCAGAGTCCCAGCAGTTCCGGAACCTCGGAGGAGACCACGACGATGGCCACGCCGTCGGAGGCCGCCTGTCGTATCAGCCGGTAGATCTCGGCGCGCGCGCCGACGTCGACGCCTTTGCTCGGCTCGTCCAGCAGCAGCACAGATGGTCGGGCCGCGAGCGCGCGAGCGATCAGTACTTTTTGCTGATTGCCGCCGCTGAGGGAGGTGATGGGTGCGGTGCCCTGGTCAGTCTTGACTTTAAACTGGTCGATCAGGCGTGCTGCGGTGTCGTGGCGTGCAGCCGGACGAAGGAGTAGGCGGCTGCTCAGTGTGCGCAGGATGGCCAGCGTGAGGTTGTCCTCGACGCTACCGTTGAGGAACAGCCCGTCGCTCTTGCGGTCTTCGGGGACGAAGGCGATGCCGTGGGAGATCGACGCCTTCGGGTTCTGTGGGGTGAACGCGCGGCCGTGCACGTCGATGTGCCCGGACCGGGCGGGCAGCAGTCCGTAGATGGCCTCGAGCAGTTCAGATCGTCCAGAGCCCATTGGGCCACCGATACCGATGATCTCGCCTGCGGCGGCACTGAAGGACACGGAGTTCACCGCCAGCCGGTCTGGTCGGCGCGGATCGGGCACAGTGAGGTCACGCACGGCCAGCCCGGCTGCGGTTGGGACATGTGTCGGTCGGCTGGGGAACGGCTCGTCGAGCCGTCGTCCGGCGATCGCGGTGACTATTCGGCCTCGATCGAAGCTGCTTCGCGGTAGCTCGTCGACGAGTCGGCCATCGCGCAGCACCGCGATGTCGTCGGCGAGATCGAACACCTCATTGAGTCGGTGGCTGATCAGGATGGAACTGACCCCTTGGCCGGACAGGGACCGGACCACGTCGAACAGGCGCCCGGCTTCGGTGTCCGTGAGCGCTGTTGTCGGTTCGTCCAGGATCAGCACCCGCGGTCTCGCGTAGACAGTGCGGGCGATCATGACGAGTTGCTTTTCGCTGGTGGTCAGCGACGCGACCGGTAGGCGGGCATCGAGGGGAAGCTGGATGCCGTCGAGGAATACCTGTGCTCGGCGTTGCAACTGGGCGACGGTGAGAAGGCGACGGGCACCGTACTGGCCGAGGTGGATGTTCTCACCGACGCTGAGGGTGTCGATAACGCTGGTCTCTTGCGGGACAATGCCGATTCCGGCTCGCGTGGCGTCGCGTGGTGATCGCAGACGCACTTCCTGGCCGGCGATCACCACGCTGCCCTGGTAGCTGCCATACGGGTACTGGCCGTTCAGGATCTTCATCAGTGTTGATTTGCCTGCGCCGTTCTGCCCGACCAGGCCGAGGACACGTCCGCTGTCGAGGCTGAGTGAGACGTCGTGGAGCACGACGATCTCCCCGAACGATTTGCTGACGTGACGCGCTTCCAGCACGGGCGCGGTCGGCTGTGCCGGCTCCGGCTGGAAGCCGGCGGCGGGTGGGGCGCTCGGAATATGCGGCGGTATGAGCGGGTGCGAAGTCATCATTGGCCTAATGGATGTTGACCTTGGACAGCAACTCGTAGTACGGCGCCAGCCGTGTCCGCTCCACGATCGGAGCCGACAAGGGATTGTCGTAGGCGACCGGATCACGGCAGATGGCCTTCGCCAGCGCGAAAGCCGCCAGATAGTGCTCCTGGTACAGCGGCTGGGCGACGATACCGAATATCGAGCCGCTCTTGACCAGCTCGAGGTTCGCCTTCGCGTAATCCATCGAGATGACCACCAACTGGCGGCCGGTGTCCTTCTGCGTAGTCGCCCAGTTGACCGGTCCGTTGCCGCTGGTGTCGAATGCCGCGACCAGGTCCTGGTGGGCTTGGACGAGGGACGTCTCGGTCGCGATCGCCTTGCTCGAGTCGCCACCTTCGGCTACCGGGGCAAGCACCTGCTGCTGGGGATATTCGGCCTTCATCGTCTCGGTGAACGCCTTCGCCGCGGCGTTCTCATTCGGGATGAAACTGGTCTGCATGATGGCGATGCTGCCGGTCTTTCCGGCCTTCTTCAGGCGCGCGCCGATAGCCTCCGCGGCCGCCTTGCCGTAGGAGGTCGGATCCGGGTAGAACTGCCCCAGCAGACCCGGCGCCTCGCCTTTGGCGATCGGCGAATGCGTCTGGATTACCGGGATCCCCATCGCCTTGGCCCGGGCGATCATCGGGTAGAACGTCGGGCTGGACGCCAACACGACAATCCCGTCGACGCCCTGTGCCATGCTCTGGGTGGCCAACGTGACGGTCCCCGGCTCGTCGAATCCCTGAGACGCCACCCACTGCTCGGAGGCGAAGCCCGCTTTTTTGGCCCCGTCGATCGCCCCCTGCGCCATGATTTGCAGGACCGGATTCTCGCGAAGCACAGAAACGAAGATCATTTTCTTGCCTCGCATAGAACATGATGCTCCGGTGCTCGTGGGCAAGTTGAAGTAGTCGACGTTGGAGGCGGAAGGGCCAACGGTCGAGCCACCCGTGGTCGTCGCCGGCTCCGCGCCGCAGGCGCTCAGCGCGAGCACCGCGATGGCCGCGGCCGCCAGGACACGTCGCTGACGTTTCCCAGAGATACCGATCATGTCCTGTTCCTGACTTCCTTGTAGTGGATGCGGTTGCCGTGATCTGTGACTTCTACTTGTTCGGACGAGCCGAGGCCGGTCGGGGGACGGCATCCTGGTCACCTCAGGCACGTCTGGCTCGCCGTCGCAACGTGTCGACTGCCACCGCGACGATCAGCAGCGCGCCGCTGGCGACCGGCTGCAGAGTCGAGTCCAGGCCCACCAGCACGAGTCCGATCGTGACCACCTGGATGAACACGGCTCCGAGAAAAGCTCCGAGCATGGTGCCGGCACCGCCGAACAGGGAGATCCCTCCCACTACGGCTGCGGTGATCACGGTCAGTTCCAGGCCCTGCCCCTGGGTGGGGTCGGCGACGCCGACCCGGCCGGCCAGCAGGATCCCGGCCAGCCCAGCCAAGCCTCCCGAGGCGATGAATGCGCAGGTCACGTAGCGCCTCACGGGTACACCTGCACGTACTGCGGCCCGCTCGTTACCCCCGATCGCATAAGCGCTCTTGCCGAACACCGTCAGGTTCATGACTCCGTGAGCCACGGCGACGACGGCGAGCAGCAGATAGACGGCGAACGGCAGCCCAAGCAACCGCGATTGGCCCAGCCCGACAAGGCCCTCGGGAAGTCCGCTGATCTGAAGTCCCCCGCTGATAACCAGCGAAAGACCGCCTGTCGCGTACAGCGTCCCCAGCGTCACGATCAACGCGGGCAGCCGCGCCCATACCACCAGCAGTGCGTTCACCGCTCCCACGGCCATACCAACACCGAGCGCACCGAGCACGGCAAGCTGCCACGGCAGGTGGTAGTGGGTGACCAGCTGGCAGCCCACGATGGCCGACAGCGACACCACCGATCCGACGGAGAGGTCGATCTGCTTAAGGATGAGCAGGAGCGTCTCCCCCACCACCACCAGCCCAGCCACCGCCGCCGCACGCAACACGGCCTGGAGAATCGACGCCGACCAGAAAGACGAATTGAGTGCTGTGAACATGACCACGATTACTGTGAGCAGAGCACCGAGGCCCACCTCGACAGGCACCTGCGGGAGCCGGCGTACGCGCACGGTCCGAGCCTGCTCCTCGGCTGTGGCGTGCACGGTGCTCATGCCCGCAGCCACGTACTGGTTGCCCTCGCCTGCTCGGCGTAGGCACGGCGGGACACCTCTGCCTCGGGGACCTCAAGTTCGAAGGCATGGAACGTTCCCGGAACGTAGTGTAGTTCCGTCGGAACATCGGCGTCTATCAATCGACGCGCGAACTCGATTGCCTCATCCCGCATCGGGTCGTTGTCGGCGGCGAATATATAGGCTGGTGGCAGGTGCTTCAACGAGGCCGCGCGTGCCGGCGCGGCATACGGCGAGACGTCATCGGAATGGTCGCCGAGATACATCTGCCACATGGTGACCGAGTTCCGTGAGTCCCACCCTGGCGTATGCGTGAAGCGCGCCATCGACGCGGTCACCATGCGATCGTCGGTGACGGGGTAGATCAACAATTGGAACTTCAATGTCGGCCCGCCGCGATCGCGGGCGGCCAGGGCGACCGCAGCCGACAGCGCGGCACCGGCACTGCTTCCACCGATCCCGATCCGTGACGGGTCGATATCCAAGCTCTGGGCATGCGCCGCCACCCAGCACAGCGCCGCGTACACGTCGTCAAAGCCGGCGGGGAACGGATGCTCTGGGGCGAGGCGGTAGTCGACGGAGACGACGACCACTTGTGCCTCTTCAGCGAGAATCAGGCACCGGTAGTGCTCCGATTCGAGGTCGCCCATCACAAACGCGCCGCCATGCACGAACAGCAGCCCCGGCAGGGGCCTGACCGCCTCGTGCGGCGTGTACACACGCAGCACCAGGTCGGATCCCGGGCCCGCGATCAGGATCTCCGTGGTCTTCACTCGACGACCGAAATCCCTGCCGGCGACCGAATCGCTGAAGTCAGCCGACACTCGCCGGGCGTCGTCGAGATCGGCAAGGTCGCGCCGAACCCATGACCGGGCGGCCACCGCGAGTTCAGGGTCCATGGTTATCCTCCGTCATGTTCATGGTCGGGCGCCCAGAAGGCGCCTTCCCGCCACCGCGCGTCACTGCGCCTGCGCAGCCGCCTTCAGTCACCGCGTGATACCGCGGCGTCATGCGTGCGCTACTTGGTGAACCGTAATCACCTCAGTCGGCGCGACCGAATAGTCTAAAACGTTTTGTAATATTTCTGTTACATGAACGTCATTGGCTGCACAGGTCCCTGTGCCGGACGAGCGAGCTCAACGCATAGGCTCAGGCAGTGCTCGTATGTCGGCACTTGGCCACCAAGGCGACGCTTGACCGACCAAGACGAGGCATTGCTCCGACAGGGAGAGAAACGATTCAGCTAGAAACCCCCCGGAGGATCCTGTCCGGTGCGGTGCGGCGGGCGATCTGCCACCGTCCGTCGATGCCATCGGAGCGTCGGCGGGTTTAACGTCTTGACCGGCGACCAGTGCCAGCAGACCGACCGCAGCAGCGGCGCGCTCGTCCAGGTTCTGGTCCCTCAACTGGTCTCGCAGGGTGAGCGCGTCGGTGACCAGCCCACCGAACCAGGCCGGTCTTGCCCTCGGGTGTGACGAGGATCTCGGTGACCACGGCGAGGTCGCTTTTACCGCGGACCAGGGTGGTGGCGAGGGTGTGGCGCAAGGCATGCGCGGTGGTGAGATCGTCGAGGCCGGCAGTTTGGGCGATCGTAGAGATGATGCCGCCGACGGCCCGGGCGGTCAGCCGTCCCCCTTTAGCGTTGAAGAACAGCGCCCGGTTGTCGATGGCATGGGGCCAGTTGGGGCGTTCGTCGAGCCAGAGCTGCATCTCGTGGCGGAGGTTGGGGTGGATGTCGACCTCGCGAAACTTACCGGCCTGTGCGCCACCTGTCCCCTCCACGACCGCTGTACCACCGCTAAAGGCCCTCCACTCGGGTCGGTGCGACCAAGTGAAAAGTAACTGTGCGTAGTTTTTGGGTGAACGGTGACGGTCGGGGATCGGCTGTCTCGGCCCTCCGCTTCCGAACGCGTCCCCAGACATCCGCCAAGTGTCGGAGGGCGGGTGCGCCAGTCCATGGGCGCCGTCGGCACCAGCGCCGACAACAGCGCCGCGGAGGCGTTCAATGCCACCCTCAAACGCGAGACCCTGCAGGGCACCAAGGGCTGGCCCTCGCCGCGCGAGGCCCGCCTGGCGGTCTTCAAGTGAATCACCCGCTACAACACCCGAAGGCGCCACTCCACCCTCGACTACCTCAGCCCGATCGACTACGAGCAGCAGACCATCGATAGAGTGCTGCTCGCCGCATGACAGCCGGTGTCCACACTTCGGGGTGAACGCCCCCTCCTTCTTGAAACAGAGGGCTCCCCGATGACCGAGATGCGAGGGACGGGATGGTGCCGCTTGAGGCTTTGCAACATTGGGGTGACTCCCCCACCGTTTCCCCTTTTCTTCCCATCCCATCAGGGACGCAACGGGCACGACTGACATACTCACCCTGATCTGGATGCCGCAATAGCACAGGCCATGCGGCAGCAGGTTGCTGTATGGATCTTTGGAGTAGCCACCGATGAGCACCACCGTTGTCCTCTTGTCGATCCTTCTCGGCCTCCTGTTCATGGGGACCGGCGGGATTAAAGTTCTGAGTCTGCCGCAATCGCTGGCAATTCGCGATCATCTAGGATTCCAGCCGAGGTTGTGGCGATTGATCGGCGTGTGCGAGGCAGCGGGGGGAGTGGGGCTGCTCGCCGGGCTCATGGTGCCGTTGCTCGGCGCGGCCGCGTCGATCGGGCTGGTCATGCTGATGGTGGGTGCAATCGTCAGCCGGATCCGGGTGTCTGACTCGGCGCCGATGATAGCCATCGACGTCCTGGTGCTGGCGTTGGCGGTGGTTCTCGTGGTCGTACGCGCGTCGGCGTGACAGGCAGGAACAGCTCAGGTTCCGCGCCTGTTCCTCATTAGCGCCCGCCATGAACCGTTCCTAAGGACTGAGCATGAGTTGCGCATGCTCAGCCGAACGCTCCGAACGGTGGTGAGCGTTCTGGTCGCCCGCGTTCGCCGCCTGGTCAACCTCGCCCTCACCCACCTCAACAACACCTGGACCCTCACCGCCACCACCCCAATAGCCCGCGAACAGGCGACCGCATACCGACCGCCCTGCCAAGACCTTCAGGGAACTCCTAAGTCCATGCACACGCGAGGCACGGTCTCACGCGTCACTTCGGAGGCGTGGTCACTCGACGGTCCGCGCCGTCGTAGGCGAGGGCTCGGGGATCCTCGGGAAGGACACCACGGGCGTCCCGGATACCCAGGAGGCTGGATCTCCGAGGGTCTCTAGCTGAATCGTTTATCTCCATGTCGGAGCGACGAATCTGTCTCCTGAGTCAAGCGTTACCTTGCCTGCACCAGTGCCGACAATCGTGATCTGCCTGCGGCTATGTGTTTCGCTTGCTCATGCGGCACAGGGGATCTGCACCACCAGCGGTACTTAGGTAACGAATGTATTACAAAACGTTTTAGGACATTCATTCGCACCGACCGATGTGCTTACGCTCACAGGTAGCGCACCCATGACGCTGCGGTATGACGCGGTGACTGAAGGCGGGTGCGCAGGCGCAGTGACGCGCGGTGGCGGGAAGGCGCCTTCTGGGCGCCCGACCATGAACATGACGGAGGGTGACCATGGACCCTGAACTCGCGGTGGTCGCCCGGTCATGGGTTCGGCGCGACCTTGCCGATCTCGACGACGCCCGGCGAGTGTCGGCTGACTTCAGCGATTCGGTCGCCGGCAGGCCAGGTCAGGTGTCCGGGCAACGGGGGGAACTCGCCCCGGGAGACAGGTATTTCCACTGGTCTCGGAGACGAATCCGCCGTAGCTGCTGAAAGCCGTGCTCTGAGGAGGATCCTATGGCTACAGCTTGCGATAACTGCGAGACAGTCAACCTCGTGAGTTACATGGTGGAGTGCGTGCAGGCCCAGCAGCGGCAATTCGTCACCGATGCCTCGCACGAACTGCGCACCCCTCTGGCAGGGCTTCGGCTGCGCCTGGAAGAGGCGCGGATGTATCCCGGCCAGATTGATCTGTGCGAGCTCATCCACCACACCCTGCGGGAGGTGGACCGAATCCAGGACATCGTCAGCGACCTGCTCACACTCGCCAGGCTGGACGCCGGCGTCGGCGACGCGCCTGTGTTCATCGACATGGCCGGCTTCATCGTGGACGAGGTCGGCAAGCGAACCGATGGCCTGCCCATTCACCTGAACCTGGAGCAGGGCCTGATCGTGGGTGGCACGATAGGCGGCCTTGCCCGCCTGCTCGGCAATCTGCTGGACAACGCGCAGCGACACGGAAGAACGGCAGTATGGGTGACGGTCAGCGGTGAGAAGGGCGAGGTCGTCGTCACCGTTGACGACGACGGGCCGGGCATACCCGCTGAGGAGCGTGACAGGGTCTTCGACCACTTCTCTCGCACCGATAGCGCTCGCGGCCGCGAGCTCGGCGGAGCCGGGCTCGGACTGGCGATCGCCCAGGGCATCGCACGCGCTCACCACGGCACCCTGACCGCCCGCGCATCTGATAGGGGAGGCGCTCAACTCATGCTGCGGCTTCCATGCCTCAACTCAGCAGGATGACACAGACAAATCGGCGTGGAGATGATCCGCATGCTCAAAGTCGCCAAAGACACGGCGATCAAGGCCCGCACCCAGGCCATCAACCAGCTCAGGGCCGTCCTGGTGCGAGCCGACCCCGCACGGCTTCCTCAACACCATCGTCGCCATCTCACCCGGCCACCACTTCCAACCTCACCGCTCAGGAGGCACCGCCAGATGACGATCATCCTGACCGCAGCGTGCTCTAGCGGCAGGATCAGATATTCCAGCAAGGATCCAAGGAAACAAGACCATGTGCCAGCATCAACCACCCTGTCCATCCGCAGACGCCATCGATCATGACGCGGCGCGTCTGGTGGCCTACCACCCAGAGCAGGGTTGGGGTCTGCTCTGCAACGGTGT
>NZ_JBICTR010000029.1:0-36985 GCF_043197735.1 Nonomuraea sp. NPDC049028 | reverse complement strand
TGCTCGGGGTCACCGGCACCGTCGACGATGGTGGTCTCGTCCTTGGTCACCACGACCTTGCGGGCGCGGCCCAGCTGGTCGAGGGTGGCGTTCTCCAGCTTGAGGCCGATCTCCTCGGAGATCACCTGGCCGCCGGCCAGCGTGGCGATGTCGCCCAGCATGGCCTTGCGGCGGTCACCGAAGCCCGGAGCCTTGACCGCGACCGAGCGGAACAGGCCACGGATCTTGTTGACCACCAGGGTGGCCAGGGCCTCGCCCTCGATGTCCTCGGAGATGATCAGGAGCGGCTTGCCGGACTGCACGACCTTGTCGAGCAGCGGCAGCAGGTCCTTGTTGGCCGAGATCTTCGAGTTGACGATCAGGATGTACGGGTCCTCGAGCACGGCCTCCATGCGCTCGGAGTCCGTCACGAAGTACATCGACGTCATGCCCTTGTCGAAGCGCATGCCCTCGGTGAGCTCAAGCTCAAGGCCGAAGGTGTTGCTCTCCTCGACGGTGATGACGCCTTCCTTGCCGACCTTGTCCATCGCCTCGGCGATGAGCGAGCCGATCTCGGGGTCGGCGGCGGAGATGGAGGCGGTGGAGGCGATCTGCTCCTTGGTCTCCACGTCCTTGGCCAGCTTGGACAGCTCCTCGCTGACCCGCTCGACCGCCGACTCGATGCCCTTCTTCAGCGACATCGGGTTGGCGCCGGCGGCGACGTTGCGCAGGCCCTCGCGCACCAGCGCCTGGGCGAGCACGGTGGCCGTCGTGGTGCCGTCACCCGCGACGTCGTCCGTCTTCTTGGCGACCTCCTTGACCAGCTCGGCGCCGATCTTCTCCCACGGGTCCTCGAGCTCGATCTCCTTGGCGATGGACACACCATCGTTGGTGATCGTGGGAGCGCCCCACTTCTTCTCCAGCACGACGTTGCGGCCCTTGGGACCCAGGGTCACCTTGACCGCGTCGGCCAGCTGGTTCATGCCGCGCTCGAGACCGCGCCGGGCGTCCTCGTCAAACGCGATCATCTTGGCTGCCATAAGGCTAGACCTCCCAGATGCAGGGTGGCTTCAATGGACCGAGCCGACGCCCGCGACGGCATGGGCCTGCATCTCCGTTCGGCAGACCCCATCGTCCCGATCCAGTGTTGGCACTCTCGAACAGAGAGTGCCAACGAACTGTTTAGCACTCTACCCTGCCGAGTGCAAGCTGAGACACCCGCATGCCCAGGTCAGTCAGTACGGCGGGCCCGCCCGGACCCGCCGTAGCCGAGTCGACGAAGGATGAGTGGTGGTTTCGCCCGGACTGCGCTGCCGTGCGACCTGCCGGTACATACCAGCTTCGTGAGTTCAGACCGCTCGCACGGACTCCGCTTGGGGGCCCTTCTGCCCCTGCGTGATCTCGAACTCGACGCGCTGGCCTTGTTCGAGCGAGCGATAGCCATCCATCATGATCGCTGAGTAATGGACGAATACATCCTTGCCACCGTCTACCGCGATGAAGCCGTAGCCCTTGTCCGCGTTGAACCACTTGACGGTGCCCTGCGCCACTTCCGACTCCTCTTACTGGGCTCATAGATCCCGCCCATTCCTACGCGAGACCCTCAATCGCCTGACATATGGAGAAATCACCAGACGATCGCCCTCGACCATACCTGTGGCACAGCGTTTGGCAACAGAGTCAATCAACAAATTACGCATTTCATCGGCGAGTGAGTCGTTCAACGTTGAATTGTCGGAAAAAACAGAAGGCGCCCCAGATGGGAGCGCCTTCTTAAGTGAGCGGGTGACTACCCTCCGGCGACCGCCGGGATGATGGAGATCTGCGTGCCTTCGGGGGCGGCCGTGTCAAGTCCGTCGACAAAACGGACATCCTCTTCGCCAACATAAACGTTGACAAAACGACGAATCTTGCCCGATTCATCCAGAATTCTCGCGCCGATCCCCGGGTAGTCGGAGTCGAGCTTCGCCAGCACGTCACGGAGAGTCGCGCCCTCCCCACTCACTTCCGCGTTACCACCGGTGTAGGTGCGCAGAATGGTGGGAATCCGCACAGAAACGCTCATGATTAACTTGCCTTTCCTGGTTGTCAGACAGCCGCGCGGAACGCGTCGAGCGAGGGCCGGATCACTGCCGTGGGCTGGGCGTCGTCGGCGACGGCGTCGAGCGTCTTGAGCCCGTCGCCGGTGTTGAGCACCACGGTCTCGGCCTCCGGGTCGAGCTGCCCGGTCTCGACGAGCTTCTTCAGCACTCCCACGGTGACGCCGCCGGCCGTCTCGGCGAAGATGCCCTCCGTAGAGGCCAGCAGCTTGATGGCGGCGACGATCTCGGGGTCCGTGACGTCCTCCACCGCCCCGCCGGTGCGGCGGGCGATGTCGAGCACGTACGGGCCGTCGGCGGGGTTGCCGATGGCCAGCGACTTGGCGATGGTGTCGGGCTTGACCGGCTGAACCACGTCGTGGCCGGCCTTGTACGCGGTCGACACGGGAGAGCAGCCCTTGGCCTGCGCGGCGAAGATCTTGTAAGGCCGGTCCTCGACCAGGCCGAGCGCGATCAGCTCCTTGAAGCCCTTGTCGATCTTGGTGAGCTGGGAGCCGGAGGCCACCGGGATGATGATCTGCTCGGGCAGCCGCCAGCCGAGCTGCTCGGCGATCTCGTAGGCGAGCGTCTTGGAGCCTTCGGCGTAGTAGGGCCGCAGGTTGACGTTGACGAAGCCCCACTTGTCGCCCAGCGGGTCGCCGATGAGCTCGGAGCAGAACCGGTTGACCTCGTCGTACGAGCCCTCGATGGCGACCAGCCGGCCGCCGAACACGCGAGCCATGGCGATCTTGGCCTGCTCCAGCCCGGCGGGGATGAACACGCACGCGTCGAGCCCGGCCCTTGCGGCGGCGGCCGTGACCGCGCCCGCGAGGTTGCCGGTGGAGGAGCAGGAAAGGGTGTGGAACCCGAAGTTACGCGCCGCCTCGACGGCGATGGCCACCACCCGGTCCTTGAAGGAGTGGGTGGGATTGCCCGAGTCGTCCTTGACGTACAGGGACTTGATGCCCAGCGCGCGGCCGAGGTTGCCGGCCTTGACGAGCTTGGTCCAGCCGGGGTTCATGTTCGGCTTGGTGGCGACGTCGACGGGCACGGGGAGCAGTGAGCGGTAGCGCCAGATGTTGGCGGGGCCGGACTCGATGTCCTTCCGGGTGACGTCACCGAAGGAGTAGGCCGCTTCGAGCGGCCCGAAACACTCCAGGCAGGCGAAGCTGGGACCGAGTTCGTAACGGGTGCCGCACTCGCGGCAGGAGAGAGCGACAGCGGGTCCGAAGTCGTGCGACATGAAGCGAGGCCTTCCCTCATCTTCGCCTGCGGCCACCTTGACCACAGACCGGAATTGGCACCTTGTCCCGGTCGGCCTCGCCCTGTCGCGAGTCTGAATCCGGGAGGGTTGCCGGGGCTTCGCAGGGCCGGTCCCTCCACCCCTCTGGATGAGCAATATTCAGTTGTCTGAGCTGACTCTACCTGGCCAGGCGCGTCAAGCCACCAACCGTCTCACGAAGCGAGACGTACAGTCTCAGCGGTAATCTTCCCCCAGCACGCCCTGCACGTACTTGCGCGCCTGGTGGATGCGGGATTTCGCGGTGCCGAGCGGGATGCCGAGCTGCTCGGCGACCTCGTTGTAGTCGAGCTGCACGATGTCGCGCAGCACCAGGGCCTGGGCCAGGTCGGGCTTGCTGGCCTCCAGCGACTCCATCGCGTCGAGCAGGTCGAGCCGCGACCCGGCGATCACGCTGACCCGCCGCGCGTCGGGCTTCTGCATGGGGAGCTCGTCGGAGGTCTGCTCGGCCGAGCGGCGCTTCAGCGTGCGGTAGGTCGTACGGGCGCAGTTGGCCGTCACGATGTGCAGCCAGGTGCTGAACCTGGCCCGCCCCTCGAAGCGCCCGATGTTGCGCGCCACGGCCAGCAAAGTGTCCTGGGAGGCCTCTTCCGCATCCTGGTGATAGGGCAGGATTCGGGCGCAATGGCGCAGAACATCGGGTTCGATCCGCCTCAGGAGCTCGCCCAGTGCGCGATGATCTCCGGCAGCGGCGGAGCGGGCGAGTTCCTCGGTTAGGTCATCAAGCGCCATAGCTGGGATCCTATGGTCGGAGGGAGCTTTAATGAACAGCGTCCTGGTCGCCTCTAACAGAGGACCCGTCTCGTTCACCGTCTCGGACGACGGTGTGCTGACGATGAAGCGCGGCGGTGGCGGCCTGGTGTCCGGGCTCTCCGGGGTCCTGAAGGACGACGGCGTGCTGTGGGTCTGTGCTGCTTTGTCCGACGGTGACCGCGGTGCCGTACGCCAGGCGCCCGGCGGCCGGCTCGACCAGGCCGGCTACGACACCGGCGCGCTGCGGATGCTCGACATCCCGCCGGCCACCTTCCACCGCGCCTACAACGCCGTGGCCAACTCCACGCTGTGGTTCGTCAACCACCTGCTCTACGACATTCCCAACGCGCCGCTGTTCGGCACCAGGTTCGAGCGCGAGTGGGAGTCCTACCGCGACTACAACGGCGCGTTCGCGCTGGCGCTGGCCGAGGAGGCCGGGCACGAGGCCCGCGTGATGGTCCAGGACTACCACCTCACGCTGACCCCGGCGATGCTCCGCGCCGAGCGGCCCGACCTGCGCATCGCGCACTTCAGCCACACGCCGTGGGCGCCGCCCGAATACTTCTCGCTGCTGCCCGACGACGTCGCGCGCGAGGTGCTCGAAGGCATCCTGGGCGCCGACCACGCCGGCTTCCTCACCGAACGCTGGGCGGGGGCGTTCATGGACTGCTGCCGCGCCCTGCTCGGCGCGGAGGTCGACCGGGCCGGCCGTACGGTCACCCACGAGGGCAGGACCACCCGCATCGGCGTGCACGGCCTCGGCGTCGACGGCGAGGCGCTGTGGGCACGGGCCCACGAGCCCGACGTCGAGTCCAACATCGCCGCGATCAAGGAGCAGGTCGGCGACCGCCGGCTGATCGTCCGCATCGACCGCACCGAGCTGTCCAAGAACATCGTCCGCGGGCTGGTGGCCTACCGGGAGTTCCTGCTCGCCCATCCGGAGTGGCACGGCCGGGTGGTGCATCTGGCGTTCGCCTATCCCAGCCGGCACGACCTGCCCGAATACCGCGAATACACCGCCTCGGTGCAGCGCTGCGCCCAGGAGATCGAGGACGAGTTCGGCACCGAGGACTGGGACCCGCTGATACTCAACGTCAACGACGACTACCCGCGCTCGCTGGCCGCCTACCGGCTGGCCGACGTGCTGCTGGTCAACCCGATCCGCGACGGCATGAACCTGGTGGCCAAGGAGGGCCCGATCCTGTCGTCGCGCGCCGCGCTGGTGCTCTCGCGCGAGGCGGGCGCGGCGGCCGAGCTGGGCCCGCACGCGCTCCTGGTCAACCCCTACGACGTGAGCGGCACGGCCGTCGCGCTGCACGACGCGCTGGTCATGCCCGAGGAGGAGCGCATGAACCGCCGCGATCGGCTGGAGGCGGCGGCCACCGCACTCCCGCCGCAGAAGTGGTTCGCCGCCCAGCTGGACGCGCTGGCCTAGCATGTCGGCGATCTCAGAGAGCACCCGGCTGACCAGGGACCGGCCGACCTGGCTGATCTACCTGATCCTCGGTACGTTCGCCACGTTCATCTACGGCCTGAGCGCGGCCCTGCCGCTCCTCCGCCTCCAGCAGCGCACCTCCGGCACGGTCGCCGGCCTGCACGGCACCGCGATGGCCGTGGGCACGATCCTGGCCGGCCTCTCCCTCCCGCTCCTCACCAGGCGCTACGGCAGGCGGACCACCACCTGGATCGGCCTGGCCGGGATGAACGCGGGCGTGCTCCTGATCGTGCTGTTCTCCGCGCTGCCCCTGACCCTGCTCGGCTATGGCGTGGCCGGCGGCTTCGGCTCGATCGCCCTCTACAGCGCCATGGCCGCACTCAGCGAGCACCACGGGCCGGCCGGCCCGGCCGCGCTGAGCGAGGCGAACGCCGTCGGCGTCGTGGCGGGCGTGGCGGCGACCTTCCTGCTCAGCGCGGTCGCGCAGACCGCGCTCGGCTGGCGGGCCGCGCTGCTCCTCACCCCCGCGCTCACCGCGCTGCTGGTCGTGACGATGGCGCGGGTCTGGACCCCGGCAACGACCTCGGCGACCCTGCTTGTTGGCGAACGGCCGACGCCGCCCGGGTGGCGCTTCTTCGTGGCGGGCGGCGTGCTGTGCTGCTGCGTGGCGCTGGAGTTCTCGTTCAACTTATGGGCCGCCGAACTGTTCGCCGCGCGCACCGGCCTGAGCGCGGCCGCGGCGGCCACCGGGCTGACCGCGTTCCTGGCCGGGCTGGCAGCGGGCCGGTTCGCCGGCGCGTACCTGGCCTTACGCCTGCCACCCGCGCGGCTCTTCCTGGGCGCGCTGGCGGTCACCGCGGTGGGCTGGCTGCTCTTCTGGCTGAGCACCTGGCCCGTCCTGTCCTACGCGGGTCTCGCGCTCAGCGGGCTCGGCGCGTCCCTGCACTTCCCGCTCGCGCTGGCCGCGCTGATCACGCACGCGGGCGACCGGCCCGACCGGGCCGGCGCGGCCGCGCCGATCTGGGCCGGGTCCGCGATGGCCCTCGGCCCACTCGCGCTCGGCGCGCTCGCCGACGGCTTCGGCACCTGGAACGCGTTCCTGCTGGTCCCCGTCCTCATCGGGCTGGCCGCCGGCGGTGTGCTCATCGCCAGGCCGCGCGCCTGAGCGCTTATCGCCAGGTCGCGTGCTTGAGCAGGCCGGGGACGCTTATCGCCAGGTCGCGTGCTTGAGTACGCCGGGCAGGCCGGGGGTGTTCCATGAGTCGACGACGAGGACGCCGCTCTTGGGCAGGTACCACTCCCGCTGGACGAAGGCGGCCCGCGCCTTGCCCGTCCCGGTGACGCAGGTGCCCTTCCACGCGCGGTAGTACGCCTTGTGGCCGGGCCCGACCTGGCGCAGCCCCTTGGCCGCCGAGCCGTTGAACGTCTGGCTCCACTTGCGGTTGAGCGGGCAGGGCTCCACGTCGGTCGCCGAGTAGAAGGGCCGGTCGGGCGTGTACGGATTGAGCTCGTGACCCACCTTGATGGCCGCGGGCCCGAGCACCCAGAAGCCGCGGCACTCCGGCGTGAAGTACTCCCCTTTGGGCTTGGCGCACTTGCCGGTGACGACATGGATCCAGTCGCCCTTGCCGTACACCTTCCATGAGCTCGGAAGGGACAGCGTCAGCCCTTGGCGCAGCTTGAGCGGATGGTTCGCGGTGCTCGCCGAGGCAGGGGCGGCCGGGACGAGGAGGGCGGCGGCCACGGACAGGCCCGCCACGGCGAGGTATCTCTTCGACATCCCGCGACCGTACCGGCGCGCGCTTGCACGCGGGTTGCGTACTTGTAGGCGAGTTAGCGCGAATTAGTGCCCCTTGAAAGCCGACGCGAGCTCCCGCAGCAGGGCCACCACGCCGTCGGGGCCGTCCACCACGATGTCGGCCCGCTCGGCCAGCGCGGTCACCTCGGCCGAGCCGCTGCACACGTTCACCCCCGGCAACCCTGAGTTCCTGACCGCGTCGAAGGCCGCCAGATCGCCCAGGTCGTCGCCGACGAACATGACCGACCTGGCCGCCCGCTCGGCCAGGAACAGGCCGAGCGCGTGCCCTTTGTCCATGCCCGGCGGCCGCAGTTCGAGCACCAGCCGGCCGGGCTCGACGACCAGCCCGTGCTTCTTCGCCAGTGCGGCCAGCGGCTCACGCAGGGCCTCCAGCGTGCCCTCGGGGTCGGCGCTGCGTCGGGTGTGCACGGCGACCGCCCGGCCCTTGTCCTCGATCGCCACGCCTTTCACGCCGAGGGAGACGAGCAGCAGTTGCAGCTCGGCCTCGGCCTCGAGCACGCCGGGCGGGGGCGGCGGCGCCGAGACCCGGCCGTCCTCCCAGCGCTCGAACCCGTAATGCCCCAGCACCACCAGGCCGGGCACATCGGCCAACCCGGGCGCGTCGGTCGGGCCGGACGCGTCGGTTGAGCCCGGCGCGTCAGCCAGGCCGGACCCGAGCCGCAGAGCCGTGGCCACCGGCCGGCCGGTCACGATCGCCACCGCATTGACGTACCTGCCCAGCTCGGCGAGTACGGGCGGCGCTTCCGGATGAATCCTGGCGGAGGCGGGATCGGCCACGATCGGCGCGAGGGTGCCGTCGAAGTCGAGCCCGATCACGGCTCCCGCCGGATCCTTCAGGATCGCTTCCATACCGGGTGATCCCGTTTGTCTGATGTTCTTCACGCGCCTGCCTTACCCAGCAGGTCAGGGGCGCATGCCAAACCGTCTGGCGGCGCGCTCGCGCTGGCGCGTGGAACGCAGCCGGCGCAGCCGTTTGACCAGCATCGGATCCTGCTGGAGCGCCTCCGGCCGATCGATCAGCTCACCGAGAAGCTGGTAGTAGCGGGTGGCGGAGAACCCGAAGGTCTCCTTGATGGCCTGCTCCTTCGCACCCGCGTAACGCCGCCATTGGCGTTCGAAGGCGAGGAGTTCGAGATCGCGGTCGGAGAGGGGTCGTCTGGACGGTTCCTGGGCAGCACTGTCACCGCTGACCGGCGCAGTGTCCATGGTGTCCTCCTCGGAAGGGCGCGCGACGATCACATCGTGGGCACGCGGGCCCGTGCCAATCGTAATGTGCGGAGTGCGGGTGTTCACGGCGGATTGAGAGACGTACAGTCACCAAATGTGACCTCAGTCATCACACTTCTCACCGACTACGGACTCGAAGATGGCTATGTGGCCGCCTGTCATGGAGTGATAGCCGGGATCGCCCCCGAGGCCAGGGTGATCGACGTGTGCCACCTGATCCCCTCGGGCGATGTACGGCGCGGCGCCGCCATACTCTCCCAAACCATCCCCTATCTCCCGAAGGGCGTACACATCGGGGCGGTCGACCCCGGCGCGGGCGGAGCCAGGCGGGCGGTCGCCGTGGAGGCGGGCGGGCGGGTGTTCATCGGCCCCGACAACGGGCTCCTGTCGTGGGCCATGCACGCCAGCGGCGGGGCGGAGGCGGCCTACGAGATCAGCAACGCCGACTACTTCCTGCATCCGGTCTCGCCGACCTTCCACGGGCGGGACGTGTTCTCGCCGGTGGCCGGGCGGCTGTGCGGCGGGCTCAAACCGGCCGAGCTGGGGCCCGAGGTTCCGCTCTCGCGGCTGGTTTCGCTGCCGGAGCCGACCTCGAAGCTCCGCGAGGGGTGCGTCGAGGGTGAGGTGGTTTCGGTCGACCGCTATGGCAACACCCAGCTGTCGATCGCGGCGGGCGACCTGGCGGCGCTGGGCGTGCGGATCGGGGACACGCTCGGGGTCTGGCTGGGGCGCAGGCAGTTGGCGCTGCCGTACCGGGAGACGTTCGCGGCGGTGCCGCCGGGCGAGCTGGTGGCCTTCGCGGACTCGGCCGGGCTGATCGCCATAGCCGTCAACTCGGGCGACGCGGCCCAGCGCCTCGGCCTGCCACCGGGCGCCCACGTGCGGCTCTCGCCCTCGCCCTGACCAGGCCCATGTGCGACTCTCGCCCGCTCCGCGAGACGAAAGCCGCCAAAAGGAAATTACACCGCGTATCGGTCTGTTTACCGAAGCGTCAGATTGGACCGTCGATCGCGTGTCAGAATGCACGGGCATCGGGCGACCCCTCCCCTGCCCGCGAGGTGCACGTGTTCCCTTTGTCTGTTGTGCTGCTCTCACTGCTGTCCGCGGCCCTGCCGTCGTCGGAGCCACCCGTGCCGGAGCGCTGGCACGCGTGGCCGGTGGCCAGGGTGTTCCCGAGCTCCGTACCCGGCACCAGCCCCTCTGGGGCCCGCGTGACCTATGTCCTGGCCGGCGTCGCCCCGGAGTCGCCGTGCCGGGTGGCCTTCCAGCCCGGGGTCGCGCGGCTGCTGCGCGGGTGCGTCACGGCCTTACGCGCCACGTACGCGGACAGCACGCAGACGTTCGTGGCGACGGTCGGCATCGCCGTACTGACCGGCCCTGACTCCCTCCGGCCTCTTGACCGCCTGACGGACGACCTCCCGCTGACACTCGCGGGCCGCCTGCCGACCGGGTCACCAGAGTCCGGCACCGGCTGTATGTCCGGCGGGCCGCGAGCGACCGCCACCGGCCGTCCCGACGGGCCGTCAGGGGCCGGTACCGGCGGTCCGCCCGACGGCACGCCAGACACCGGCGCGGGCCGTCCGCTCGGCAGATCGCGAGCGACCGGCACCGGCCAGCTGCCTGGGGCGGCCACCGGACGCTTGCCGGGAATCGGGCCCGAGACCGGTACCGGACGTCTGCCCGGCGAGGCGCCAGAGACCGACACCGACCAACTGCCAGACCCGGCCACCGGACGCTTGCCGAGAGTCGGGGCAGAGACCGGCACTGACCGGCTGCCGGACTCGGCCACCGGACGCTTGCCCGGAATCGGGCCCGAGACCGGGACCGGGCGCTTGGCGGGCCTGGGGTCGGGTGCCGGCCGGGGTGATGGGCTGGGGGACCGGTCCGGGACCATCGCGGGGCGGTTGCCGACCGTGCGGCCGGTGGCCTTTCCCGGTGGGCCGGCCGAGCGGTTCGGCGAGTCGCAGTACGTCACCGGCGCGTTGATCTCGTCGAACGAAGCCTACGTCGTCGCGACGGCCGCCGGGTACGCGGACGGCCGGCCATACCAGCCGGGCGAGCTCGTCGCCAGACGCCTCGGTGACACCGCCCGCCGGCTGGCCACGGCCCTGTACGGAAGTCTGACCAGATGATCAGGCCCCTGGCCGGCTCGCTGGCGGTGGGCCTGCTGATGGCCGGGCCCCTGGCGGCGGGGGTCCTGGTGGCCGGGGCGGGACCGAGCGCCTCGGATGACGTGGGCTCGGCGGCCCGCGCCGGACAGTGGCAGCTCGCCACCCTGCGCCTGCCGGAGGCGTGGAAGCTGAGCCGGGGCGCCGGCGTGCTGGTCGCCGTACTGGACACCGGTGTGAACGCCCGCCACCCCGACCTGGCCGGCGCGGTGGTCGCCGGGCCCGACCTGACCGGCGACGCCGGCGAACCGGCCCTGTGGGGCCACCACGGCACCGCCATGGCCAGCCTCATCGCCGGCCACGGCCACAGCGCCCCGACAGTGAACAGCCTGACAGCGAACGGCGGGACAGCACGCATCCCCGCACCACACAGGGCCGCAGTAGGCATCCCTGCGGTGGGCGACCACGGAACAAGGGCTCCCGCAGCAAGCGGGACGGCGATTGGCAAAGTATCGACCGGCACCGAGGGCGGCGGTTACGCGGACAGCGGTGTCATCGGGGTCGCCCCCGCCGCCCGCGTCCTGTCCGTCAGGGTCACGCTGGAGAACGGCGACCCGCTCCGCCAGAAGCAGCACGCCGGCGGCCGCGACGCCCTCGCCAAAGGCATTCGCTACGCGGTCGACCACGGCGCCGACGTCATCAGCATGTCGCTCGGCGGCGGCAGCGGCTCCTGGGAGGGCTCGGCCGCCGAGGAGGAGGCCGTCCAGTACGCCATCAGCCGCGGTGCCGTCCTGGTGGCCTCGTCCGGCAACGACGGCGACACGACCAACAAGAAGAACTTCCCCGCCGCCTACCCCGGCGTGATCGCCGTGGGCGCGGTCGACCGGCGGCTGGAGGTGGCGCCGTTCTCCAACCGCCAGGACTACCTTTCGGTGGTCGCGCCGGGGACCGGCATCGTGACCGCCGACGGCGCCGACTCGTACGTGGTGGGCGACGGGACGAGCTCGGCCGCGGCCATGGTGGCGGGCATCGCCGCGCTGATCAAGGCGACGTACCCCGACCTTTCGCCGTACCACGTGCGGACGGCCATCGAGCAGGGCGCCAGGCGGCGGCCCGCCGACGGGTACAACCGCTCGTACGGGCACGGGGTGGCCAACGCGCTGCTCGCCCTGCGCGCGGCCGACCGCCTGGCGAGGCCCGCCGCCGCGTCCGCCGGGGCCGGTGTGGGGACCGGTGGCTACTTCGGCGACGGCCCGGTTTCCCGGCCGCCGGCGTCCCAGGCGCCGTCGTCGCGGCTGCCGGTGGTGCTCGGCATGGTGCTGCTGACGGCGGTCATGTCGGGCCGGGTGCTCGTCCGGCACCGGTGGCGCGGGAGGGATGTAACCTAGCAAGCGCTTGTGTGATACTCCTCCCTATGAGCCTTGCGATCGACGGCTGGTTCGTCATCGAGGACGCCGGCACCCACCTGATCGGCACCCGGTGCGCGGCGTGCGGCACGGTCTGCTTCCCGCCGCAGCGCGGGTTCTGCCGCAACCCGCACTGCGACGGGGAGTCCATGGAGGAGACCAGGCTGCCGAGCCGCGGCCGCGTCTGGTCGTACACGAGCGCCGCCTACCCGCCGCCCGAGCCGTTCGTGGCCGCCGAGCCGTACACGCCCGTGACGCTGGCGGCGGTGGAACTGACCGGCGCGGGCATCGTGGTGCTGGGGCAGGTCAAGGACCTCACGGCGGACGAGCTGGAGGTCGGCATGGAGGTCGAGCTCACCCACGGCCCGCTGGCCGACGGACCCCTGGTGTGGATGTGGGGGCGCGCGTCGTGAGCGTCGTGGTGCTCGGTACGGGCATGCACCCGTGGGGCAAGCAGGGCAAACCGTTCGCGGAGTACGGCGTGGCGGCGGCCCGGGAGGCGCTGCGGGACGCCGGGATCGCCTGGACCGACGTCCAGTTCCTGGTGGGCGCCGACACGATCAGGAACGGCTATCCGGGGTTCGTCGCCGGATCCACCTACGCCCAGGCCCTCGGCTGGTCCGGCGCCCGCATCGCCTCGTGCTACGCGGCGTGCGCGTCGGGGGCGCAGGCGATCGACATCGCGCGCATGCGGATCATGGCGGGGCTCTGTGACGTGGCGCTGGTGGTGGGCGCGGACGCCACACCCAAGGGCTTCTTCAAGCCGGTCGGCGGCGACCGTCCGGACGACCCCGACTGGCTGCGGTTCCGGCTGCTCGGTGCCACTAATCCCGCATATTTCGGGCTTTATGCCCGTAGACGGCTGGCCCTGTACGGCGAGACCACCGACGACTTCGCCGCCGTCAAGGTCAAGAACTCCCTGGCCGGTTCGCTGAACCCGATGGCCCGCTACCGCAAGGTCGTCACGGCCGAGGAGGTCCTGGCCTCGCCCATGGTGGCCGACCCCTTGCGCCTCATGGACATCTGCGCGACCTCGGACGGCGGTGCCGCGCTGGTGCTGGCCTCGCCGGAGTACGCCCGCCGGCTGGGCGTGGCCGACCCGGTGCGCATCGCCGCCGTCTCGACGGTGACGCCCACGTTCCCCAACACGGTCCTGGAGCTGCCGAACTTCGCGACCGACTCGTCCGCCGCCGTACCCCCTCCGGAACGCCCCTTCAGGGCCGCCATCGCGCACGCCGCCTACGAGGAGGCGGGCGTCGGACCGGGCGACGTCTCGTTCGCCGAGGTGTACGACCTGTCCACGGCCCTCGAACTGGACTGGATCGAGGACGTGGGTCTCTGCCCGCCAGGCGAGGCCGGCAAGCTGCTGCGGGCGGGCGACACCGCGCTCGGCGGGCGCGTACCGGTGAACCCGTCAGGCGGGCTCGCCTCGTTCGGCGAGGCCATCCCCGCCCAGGCCATCGCCCAGGTCTGCGAGCTCACCCGGCAGTTGCGCGGCCGGGCGGGCGAGCGCCAGGTCGAGGGCGCCAGGGTCGGCCTGGCCGCCAACCAGGGCCTGTTCGGCCACGGCTCGGCCGTCATAGCCACCCGCTGACCCAGCCTGCCCTACAACCGCCAAGGCCCTCCGCGGGAAGCTCCCGCGGAGGGCCTTGGCATCGGCGGTCAGCCGACGTGGACCACGTCGTGCGTCTCGGCGAAGTGACAGGCGCTCTCGTGGCCTGTCCCCGGCCGGATCTGCAGCAGCGGCTCCTCCTCCGCACAGATCTCCTGCGCCTTCCAGCAGCGGGTGCGGAAGCGGCAGCCCGACGGCGGGTTGGCGGGCGACGGCGGGTCGCCCTGCAGGATGATCCGCTCACGCTGCTCGCGGCCCTCGGGGTCGGGGACCGGCACGGCCGACAGCAGCGCCTGCGTGTACGGATGGGCGGGCTTGTCGTAGATCTCGGTGTCCTTACCGAGCTCGACCACCTTGCCCAGGTACATCACCGCGACCCGGTCGGAGATGTGGCGCACCACCGACAGGTCGTGGGCGATGAAGATGTACGCCAGGTCGAACTCGTTCTGCAGCCGCTCCAGCAGGTTGATGACCTGGGCCTGGATCGACACGTCGAGCGCGGAGACCGGCTCGTCGCAGACGATGATCTCCGGCTGGAGCGCCAGCCCGCGGGCGATGCCGATGCGCTGACGCTGCCCGCCCGAGAACTGGTGCGGGTAGCGGTTGATGTGGTCGGGGTTGAGCCCCACGACCTCCAGCAACTCCTGCACCTTGCGGCGGCGGTCGCCCTTGGGGGCGACCTCGGTGTGGATGTCGAACGGCTCGCCGATGATGTCGCCGACGGTCATCCGGGGATTCAGGGAGGTGTACGGATCCTGCATCACCATCTGGATGTTGCGCCGCATCCGCTTGAGCTCGCCACCCCTGGCCTTGGCGATGTCCCGGCCCTTGATCTTCACCGAACCGGAGGTCGGCCGCTCCAGCGCCATCAGCACCTTGGCCAGCGTGGACTTGCCACAGCCCGACTCGCCGACGATGCCCAGCGTCTCACCCTTGTCGAGGTCGAACGAGACACCGTCCACGGCCTTGATCGCGCCGATCTGCCGCTTGAGGACGATGCCCTGGGTCAGGGGGAAATGCTTGACGAGGTCGCGGACTTCGAGAATGCGCTCACCCTTGGTCGCCATCGAGGACCTCCCTCCAGTAGTGGCAGGCGCTGCTGCGCGTGCCGCTGATCTCGTAGAGCGGGGGGTTGTCCGTCACGCAGTTGTCCTGGCGATACGGGCACCGCGGGTGGAAGGCGCAGCCGGTCGGCATGTCGAGCAGGTTGGGCGGCAGGCCCTTGATCGCGTACAGGTCCTGACCCTTTTGGTCGACCCTGGGAATCGACTCCAGCAGCCCCTTGGTGTAGGGGTGGGCCGGGCTCGCGTAGATGTCGTGCACGAGGGCGTTCTCGACGATCCGCCCGCCGTACATGACCGCGATCTTGTCGGCGACGTCGGCGACAACGCCGAGGTCGTGCGTGATCAGGATCATGCCCATGTTGCTCTCTCGCTGGAGTTCGGCGAGCAGCTCCATGATCTGGGCCTGAACCGTCACGTCGAGCGCGGTGGTCGGCTCGTCCGCGATCAGCACCTCGGGGTCCAGCGCGATCGACATGGCGATCATGATGCGCTGGCGCATGCCCCCGGAGAACTGGTGCGGGTAGTCGTTCACCCGCTGCTTGGCGGCCGGGATCCGGACCCTGTCCATGAGCTCGATGGACTTCTTCACGGCATCGCGCTTGGACATGCCGCGATGCACCCGGAACATCTCGCTGATCTGCCAGCCCACGGTGAAGACCGGGTTGAGCGCGGACAGCGCGTCCTGGAACACCATGGCGATCCGCTGACCGCGCACCTGGGTGCGCGCCTCGTCCGACAGCTTCAGCAGGTCGGTGCCGTGGAAGCGGATCTCTCCCTTGGGGATGCGGGCCGGCGGCATGTCGAGGATGCCCATGATCGCCTGGGCGGTCACCGACTTGCCGGAGCCCGACTCGCCCAGCACGGCGAGGGTCTCCCCGGGGCTGAGCGAGTAGCTGACCCCGTTGACCGCACGCACGATTCCCGGGCGGGTGTGGAACTCCACGTGCAGGTCCTCGATGGCGAGCAGCGGTTCGTTACCCAGCCCTCCCTCGGCGGGCAACGTGTCCGTTGTTGCCTTTCTCACTTGAACCCCCCTCCTACCTGAGCTTCGGGTCGAGGGCGTCGCGCACCGCGTCGCCCAGCATGATGAACGCGAGCACCGTGATGCTCAGGAACAGCGCCGGGAAGAACAGCGGCAGCGGCGCCTCCAGGAACCGGTTGCGAGCATCGGCGATCATCAGACCCCAGGAGATGTTCGGGGACTGGATCCCGACTCCCAGGAACGACAGCGCCGCCTCCGCCGCGATGAACCCGCCGAGGTTGATCGTCGAGACGACGATCACCGGGGCGAGCGCGTTCGGCAGCAGGTGCTTGAACATGATCCGGCTCTGTCCGGCACCCAGCGCACGCGCCGCGAGCACGAAGTCCTGACTCCTGGCGGTCATCACCGCCGCCCGCATGATGCGGAACGTCATCGGCCAGGACAGCACCGCCAGCGCGATGACCACGATCCAGATGCCCAGGTCGACGTCCCGGAAAGTGGCCGTGATGAGCAGCGAACCGAGGATCCACGGAATCGCGAAGAAGACCTCCGTGATCCTGGAGGACACCGTGTCGATGGCTCCGCCGCGAGCGCCCGCGAGCAGGCCGAGCAGACCACCGACGACCGCCGTGACGATCATGGTGGTGATGCCGATGACGATCGAGTTGCGCGCGCCGTAGATCGTCCTGGCGTACACGTCGCAGCCGAGGTTGTCCTTGCCGAAGATGTGGCCCGCGCTCGGTCCCTGCCGCGCCGTGGCCAGTTCGCAGGTCTTGGGATCGAACGGGTTGATCGAGGCGAACAGCGACGGCCAGATCGACATGACCAGCAGGATCAGGATGATCCCGACCGAGACGATGAACATCGGCCTGCGCCGCAGGTCGTAGAGCGCGTCGCTCCACAGGCTTGCGGGCTTGTCCTGCCGCTTGGGCTTGGCCTGAGGAGGTGGCGCGGTCACGGTCTGCACAGGTCCTAGCTGTGGGTCATTACTCATAGCGGATCCTCGGGTCGAGCACGGCGTACAGCAGGTCGACAAGCAGGTTCGCCAAGATGTAGACCAGCACCAGAATCGTCACGATACCTACGACAATGGGTTGCTCCCTCAGATATACACCCTGGTAGATCTGAAGGCCGATGCCCGGGATGTTGAAGATGGTCTCGGTGATCACCGCACCTCCCATGAGCGTGCCGACGTCGGCGCCCAGGTAGGTGACCAGCGGGATCAGCGCGTTGCGCAGCCCGTGCCGGCCGATGACTCTTCGTCTCGGCATTCCCTTGGCAGTCGCTGTTCGTATGTAGTCGGATCTCAGCGTCTCCACCAGGCTCGTCCTTGTGAGCCGGGTGAGGTACGCGATCCCCGACCCCGCCAGGACGAATCCGGGCAGCAAGTACGCCTTGAACCCCGCGGTGATGCCCGCGATCGGGAAGATCTCGAATCCCACCTGCTGCTTGAGCCACACGCCCAGCCACAGCTGGAGCACGAAGCCGGTCACCAGCGGCGGAACGGAGATGAGCAGCAGCGTCGAGGCGAGGATCATGGTGTCGATCGCCCGGCCGCGGCGCAGCGCGGCCCACAGACCGAGCAGGATGCCGGCGATCGCCTCCATGATGAGGGCGACGAGCGCCAGGTTCAGAGTGACCTGGAACTTTCCGGCCATCAGTTGGGTCACGGGCACTCCGGCGAAGGTCTTGCCGAAGTCGCCGTGCAGGAAGATGTTGCTGATGTAGTACCAGTACTGCAGCAGCAGCGGATCATTGAGGTGATACTGATCCCGCAGGATCAGCACGATGTTGGGATCTTGCCTCTTCTCGCCGGCCAGCGCCGCGATGGGGTCGCCAGGAAGCGCGAAGACGATGGCGAAGATGAAGAGGGTGGCGCCCAGCAGGACTGGTATCGCCTGGATCAGGCGCCGGATAACGTAACGGCCCATTCAAGCCTCCCGTACATGCCAAGAAGGCAGTCGCCGGGACCTGGGGTTCTCACGGCCCCAATGACTGCCTTCGTGGCGGGCTCTCGAGGAGCGGGCGGCTAGGCGCCCGCCCCCGCGAACAGCGTCAGGCCTTCTCGACGTCGGCCCACTCAACCTGGTTGAGCAGGTTGATCTTGACGTTCTTGACCTTGGTCGAGTATCCCGAGTTGTTACGGTAGAAGTACACAGGGATGTACGGAAGGTCCTTGATGAGGATGTCGTCCGCCTGCTGGTAGAACTTCAGCCCCTCTTCGGGAGTCGCCGCCTGGTCGCCCTTGGCGACCGTCTCGTCGAACTCCTTGTTGGAGTAGCCCGCGTAGTTCGAACCGGTCTTGATGGCGCCGGTCGAGAAGATCGGCGTCAGGTAGTTCTCGGCGGACGGGTAGTCGATCGCCCAGCCCATCCGGAACATGCCCTTGTATTCCTTCTTGTCGAGGGCGTCAAGGATGCTCGCGAACTTCTCGAACGGCTTGACCGTCACCTCGACACCGAGGTTGGCGCGGAGGTTGTTGGCCGCGGCCTCGATCCACTCCTTGTGGCCACCGTCGGCGTTGTAGCCGAGCTCCAGCTTCGCCGGACCATTGGCCGCCTTGTACTGCTCCTTGGCCTTGGTCGGGTTGTACTGGCAGGCCTGGCAGGCGCCCTGACGGTAGCCGTCGATGGCCGGGTTGATGAAGTCGTCAGCCGGCGAACGGGTGCCGGAGAAGACCGTCTCGGCGATGGTCTTCCTGTCGATGGCCATCGAGATGGCCTCGCGCATCTTGACGTCCTTGTACTCGTCGTTGTACTTCAGCGGGAAGCCGATGTACCCGACGCCGGCGTCAGGCTGGTCCTGGTAGCGGTCGCCGAGCGCCGTCTTGGCGCTGGAGATCGCCGAGGCGGGCAGCGAGTCGTGGATGTCGACGTTGTCGGCCTGCAGGTCGTTGTAGGCCGTCTCAGAGCTGTTGTAGAGCTTGAACTGCAGCTTGGTCCAGCCACTCGGCTTCTTGGCCGGGTACTTGTCGTAGACCGACAGGTCGATGGACTGGTCGGTGCCCTTCTTGTAGGGCTTGTCGAGCTTGAACAGGCCCTGGCCGATCGGCTTCTCGCCGTACTCCTGCGTCACCTTGCCGTCGGCGCCGAAGGCGGCCTTGGGCAGCGGGTAGAACGCGGTGTAGCCCAGCATGGTCTTGAACTGGGAGAACGGCGCGGTGAGCGTGACCTGCAGCGTCGAGTCGTCGACCGCCTTGAGGCCCTTCATCTCCTTGGTGGTGACCTGCTTGCCCTCGCCAGGGTTGAGGTCGGCGTAACCCTCGACGCGGCCGAAGAAGTAGCCGGCGCCCTGGGCGTTGTCCTGGTTGGCCGCGTAGTTCCACGCGTCGACGTAGTTCTGCGCGGTGACAGGCTGGCCGTCCTGCCACGTGTACGGCTTGAGCTTGATCGTCCACACCTTGTTGTCGGTGCTCTCGATCGACTCGGCCGCCGCCAGGACGACCTGCTTGTTCTCGTCATAGTTGACGAGCGGCTCGAACACCGCAGCGAGGACTTCAGCGCCCTCGGACTCCGTGGTGTTCGACGGGACCAGCAGGTTCTGCGGCTCGCCCAGTTCCATGCGGACCGGCGTGTCGCCGCCTCCGCTCGACGCGGGGTTGCCGGTCGTGGATCCGCCGCCGCCACACGCGGCGACCGCGAGGGCTAGCAGCGCGGTACCGGCGACGATCTGTGCGCCCTTAGTAACACGCATGGTAAAAAGATTCCTCCCTCAAACAGGTGGGCGTAAGCGCTGAGCTGCGATGATCGTGAGCAGCCTGACGGGGGCTCCTTGTCGTCCCCCGGGTTTGGCTGACCTGGTCAAACCAGCCGACGCCCTGCCAGTCGATCGCGACTATCCCTTACTACTTGCCACCACGGAGTCTCTGGTGCGTTGCAGTTCGGTCACACGTGCGCTTATCCAACGTCACAGTCATTTCTCGCATAGAGCACCAAACCCACCGAAGAACCTCTAAAGCGGACACTACGGGACGTGAACAGCTGATGAAAAATACCCCCTTGGCGCCACTGGTCGCGCCCTAGCCGCCATCCCGCGTGTCGCTGAGCTACGGTTGAGCGAGTCTTGGCATGCCCTGGTACCAGCCTTGGAACCGGTCAACGCGGGACACCGTCCAACAGTCTGTCGCGAACCGTCGCGGCAGACACCTCAACGAGCCGGATCCAATAGAGTCCTTGCCATGAGCCAGCCGGAATCCGCTGTAGCGGACGCCCAGGCGGGCGGCCGAAGCGGGGAGCCGCTGGCCAAGCTCGCCCAGAGATACGGGCTTCGCCGTGCCATCGCGCGGCCGAGGTTCCCTGTCTACGTGCGCCAGCTGTGGGAGCGCCGACACTTCATCCTGACGTACGCGACCTCGCGCAACGTCTCGAAGTACTCCAGCTCGGCCCTGGGCCAGCTGTGGCAGGTCCTGACCCCGCTGCTGAACGCCGCCATCTACTTCCTGATGTTCGGCATCATCCTGGGTGGCAGCAAGAACGTTCCCAACTACCCGGCCTTCCTGCTGACCGGGATGTTCGTCTTCACCTACACGCAGCGGACGGTCACCGCGGGTGCCAAGTCGATCTCCGGCAACCTGTCGCTGATCCGGGCGCTCCACTTCCCGAGAGCCTCCCTGCCGCTGGCCTACACGATCCAGGAGCTGCAGCAGCTCGCCATCTCCATGGGCGTGCTCCTGGCGCTTGTCATGCTCACCGGCGAGCTGCCCAACTGGTTCTGGCTGCTGATCCCGGTCGTGCTCCTGTTGCAGACCCTGTTCAACATCGGCGCCGGCCTGGTGATCGCGCGGCTCGGCTCCTCCATGCGGGACCTCAACCAGTTGCTGCCGTTCATCACGCGCACCTGGCTCTACGCCTCGGGTGTCTTCTTCTCCATCCAGGACAGGGTGGTCAGCGGCGCTCATCTGCCCCAATGGGTAGCCAACGTGATGTACCTCAACCCCGCGGCCTCCTATATCGAGTGGATGCGTGACATCCTCATCGACGAATACCATCGCGAGAACGGGCACATGCCCCCGACGATGGTGTGGGTGTCATGCGTATTCTGGGCAGTGTTCGCACTCGGCTTCGGCTTCTGGTACTTCTGGCGAGCTGAGGAGAGGTACGGGCGTGGCTGAACTGACCAAGGAGCTGTCACAGGTGAAGGGCCAGGAGCCCGCCGTCCCCGGCGAGGTCGTCCCCAAGGCGGACGCCCCCAACAAGGACGTCAGGGTGCACCCCAACCCGGCCCCCGCCGGCAAGCGGCCTCTGGACGTCCCCACGGGCACGCCCACAGTCATCGTCGACGATCTCCACATCGTCTACCGGGTCTACGGCGCGGCCAGCGACAACGAGAAGGGCAACGCGGTCAACGCCCTCACGCGGCTGCTCAAGCGCCAGGGGCGCCCGCAGATGAAGGAGGTGCACGCCGTCAAGGGCGTGTCCTTCGTCTCCTACCACGGTGACGCGATCGGCGTCGTCGGCCGCAACGGCTCGGGCAAGTCCACGCTGCTGCGCGCTATCGCCGGCCTCCTGCCGCCGCACTCGGGCGCCGTCTACACCGACGGCCAGCCGTCGCTGCTCGGCGTCAACGCGGCGCTCATGCGCGAGCTCACGGGCGAGCGCAACATCGTGCTCGGCTGCTATGCCATGGGTATGTCCCCGAGCGAGGTCCGGGAGAAATACCAGGAGATCGTCGACTTCTCCGGCATCGATGAGTTCGTCCAGCTGCCGATGTCCACCTACTCCTCCGGCATGGGCGCCCGGCTGCGCTTCGCCATCTCCTCGGCCAAGACCCACGACGTGCTGCTGATCGACGAAGCCCTGGCCACCGGCGACCGCGAGTTCCGCAAGAAGAGCGAGGAACGCATCAAGCAGATCCGCGAGTCGGCGGGCACGGTCTTCCTCGTGGCCCACGACCTCAGGGTCATCGAGGAGACCTGCAACCGGGTCATCTGGCTGCACAAGGGCAAGATCAAGATGGACGGCGACCCCAAGGAAGTCCTCGCCGCCTACAACAAGGGCTGATCCCTTCGGGCTGATCCCCTTGGGCTGACCCTCGCCCCTCAACCAGGGCTGACCGCCCCCCGCTCCCGCGGACGCCTCCGTCAGGCGTCCGCGCTTCTGTCATGCCCGCCGTCATGCCCGCGCGACTCGCGGGGCAAATAACTGACACCGTGGCCGGTGTTCCGATATCATTCGAACGTTGTTTCGATACGAGGACGCCGATGGAGTGGGAGCGCGCGATGGGAGAGCTAGCGGCCGCGATCGACCATCTGGCCGTCGAGGACGTGGCAGACGTTCCCCGGGCCCAACTGACCGAGCAACTCATCGACCTCCACTGGCAGATGGCCAGGCTGCAGGCCCAGATAGCCCGCCGCACCGGCGTCCGCCTGCTGTAGAAATGACGATGCCGCCGGCCCCGGGGATCCGGAACCGGCGGCGAGCCGCGACTCACGCGGCGCCACAGCCCTGCAGTGTGGCGGTGCGCGGGCGCGGCCCATGCCCGGGCGCGTCCGCCCGGGCCGGCCAGAAGACCACCCGCTCTCGCGGGCGGCTCGTGACGTATGCGTGACGGCCGTGTCGAACACCCCGGCACCGTTGGGGCTCGCCGACCGGCCACGCCGGCTCTGTGGCGGTGCGTCCCACGTTTCCGGGGACGCACCGACCCTCGATCATGTTTCCCGCCGGACGCGCCGTCTCGTGGCCGTCGCGGCCCGTTCCTGAGCGCACGCACCTATGACACTCACGAACCGCCACCACGGCTCGAACGCCCGACATCCGGAAGGCGTCGCGGCCAGATCGCGATCACATCGCGACCAGCCTGGGTCAGATCGCTACCACACCGCCACCAGCCTGGGTCAGATCGCCATCACACCGCGATCGGCCGTGCGGGAGAAGCCCGAGACAGCGTCCGCCGTCGCCTCAGTGGTCCCCGCGAGCGGGGTCACCGTGCCGCTGAGGCTCCCGGCGGTCTTCTTCCCGTAGGTCGAGACCGCGTGGGACGCGTCCTCGACGAGCGGGGCGATCTCGTCGACGGACGCGACCGGCTCCGCCAGACGCGCGGCACCGGGCACCTCGCCCACGCCCGCCTGCTCGCCCGTACGCCGATCCGTGCGCGGGTCCCTGCGCGGGTCCGTGCTCGGGTCCTCAAACTGGTTCTGGAGCTGGTGCTTCAGCCGGTCCTCAAACCGGTTCTCGAACCGGTCCTTGCGCCTGCCCGCACGTGCGTCCGCACGTCCGTCCGGGTGATCGCCTGCCTGGGCGTCCGCGTGGGCGCCTGTGCGAGTGCTCGCATGCGCATGCGCCTCCGAGCCCCAGCCCCTACGCCCATGCGCACGCGGGTCCGCGCCCCAGGTCCAACGCCCGTCCCTACGCCCGTCCGCACGCCCGTCCATGCGCCCGCCCCTGGGCCCATCTGCGCGCCCGTCCATGGACCCACCCTTGGGGCCGTCCATGGGCCCGTTCACGGGTCCGTTCATGGGCCCGTTCACGGGGCCGTTCTTCGGCCCGTTCATAGGTCCGCTCTTCGGGCCGTTCATGGGCCCGCCCCTGGGGCCGTTCAAAGGCCCGCTCCTGGGCCCGTCCATGCGCCCATCCATGGGCCCTCCCCTGGGGTCGTCCATGCGCCCGCCCCTGGGCCCATCCGCGTGCCGGCCCGTGCGCCTGCTCGGCGGCGGACTCATCAGGCGGCCGCCGAAGTACGGCGAGACCTCCTCGGTGGCGGCGCCCCGCTGGGGAACGGCCCGAAGAGCGACCCCCTCAGCCCGCTCGGAGGCGGCTCGCGGACCGGACACCTCAGTGTTGAGAACCCCACCGACCTTGGCCCCGGCGGACAAGCCGTTCAGGCCGTTCACACCGCCCAGAGGCTGGATCGGGTCACCGCCCCCCGGCAGGCTCCCGACCGCGGAGTAACGGGCCTCAGCTTGGGCGGCCGACGCGAACGACGCCGCGGCCAGCGCCAACCCCGCGACAGCGACCGCCGTCTTGATAATACGTTTCATGATTTGCCTTCCCGGCTCGTGATCGAGCGCTCTCGAATAAATCTGAGATGCGTCTCGATAACCCCCGAATGCCGTGGCGTACACGCTATGGGCACCACACGAAGCGCGCCGTCCCGGCTGAGCTACTGACGCAGTTGTATCACCGCGGCCGGCCGGGTGCAGGCCACGGAAAGTCCACGTCACACGGCCTTCAGCAGCCCAGAGGCGATCATGGGAGGGGTGTCGAGTCGGGAGACAAATCGGGAAATAGCCGGGGTGTATATCCGATATTCCGTTGACGTCACCCGCATTCAGAAGAGGCGCCCCGACGGCCCGTCGACAACGGTCGGGAAAACAATTGTCACGGGCCGGGGGCTCAATCTTTCCGCTTGCGGGGCACGCGCTTGACCGCTCAGGCCGGCACGAGCATGTCTTCCACGGATACCTCGAACGGGAAGCGATCGGCGAAGGCCGGACGCAGGTCCGTCAGCCACACCGCTGACGGGTCGTACTCGGCGAAGAACGGCCGGCCCACCAGAGAGGGGTCGCGGGCCTGGATCAAGTGGAGCACGAACACCCGCCGACCGGCGATCTCGGTCACGCCGTCCACGCACACCTTTCCGGGGGTGGCCGACATGGAAGGCCCCCGGACGGTCCGGCAGAGCCCTGAGACCTTGGAGTAGGCCTCCCTGAAGACCTCGTACGCGCGGGCGAGCGGAACCGCGAAGTAGTCCTGCGGGCCGGTGTCGCGCTCGACGAACATGTAGTACGGGATCATCCCCATGCTGTGCTGCCGCCGCCACATGCCCGACCATATGGCGGGATCGTCGTTGATCGACCGGATCAGCGGCGCCTGGGTCCTGATCGTTGCCCCGCTGCCGAGGATCCGCTTGACCGCGGACTCGACCAGCGGCGACTCCAGCTCGCGCGGGTGCGTGAAGTGGGCCATGAACGCCAGGTTCTTGCCCCCGGCCACGACCTGCTCGAACAGTTCGAGCGTGGCGTCGGCGTCGGGGTCGGATACGAACCGCTGCGGCCAGTAGGCCAGCGCCTTGGTGCCGATCCGGATCGACTCCAACTGCTCCAGGCCGATCAGCGGCTCGATGTATCGCCTGATCACCGGCTCGCCCATGATCATGGCGTCGCCGCCGGTGATCAGCACGCTGGTGACCTGGGGGTTCTGACGGATGTAGGAGACCATCTGGTCGATGTCGTCGGAGGCGAACTTCAGGTCCGCGTCGCCGACGAACTGCGCCCATCGGAAGCAGTAGGTGCAGTAGGCATGACAGGTCTGCCCCTGCTTGGGGAAGATGAGCACGGTCTCGGGGTACTTGTGCTGCAGCCCCGGCACCGGCTCCGCGCCGATCCGGGGGACGTTGAGCTCTTTCTGCCCGGCGGGGTGCGGGTTGAGCTGCGCACGCACCCGGTTGGCCTCGGCTTGGATCTCGACGTTGGGCGCCTCGGCCTTGAGCAGGTCGGCCAGCCTCGCGACGTCCGCGGCCGGAAGCATGTCCTCCTGGGGAAAGACGAGACGGTATATGGGATCGTCGGGCGCTGCCGACCAATCGATGAGCTCGTCCACAACGTAGGCGTTCGTCCGGAAGGGCAGCACGGTGGCGACGGCGCGTACCTTCAGCCGCTGCTCATCGTCGAGCCCCGCACGTCGCAGGAGCTCGTCGAGGTGCTTGGACGTGTACGCCCTGAAGCGGCGCGTGCCCGCCTGGTTCAAGATCACTAAGCCTTTCCCATCTTTTTTGTTCGATCCGCTGTAAACCTCTGGCGCCTGTCATGCGTCTACGGTTCTTATACCCGGACGCTATGCACAGCGTCCCCGGTTCCATTGGTCTCCAAGTTTTCGCTGAGGTTTGACCGCTCGCGACATATCTCGATAGGGAATAGACTGGCAAATTGTGACCCCTGATCCCGTTATGCGCGCCTCCGACGCCGACCGCGACCGCGTGGCCGCGGTGCTCGGTGAGGCCCTCGCCACCGGAAGGCTCACCAGCCTCGAACACGCGGACCGCCTCGACGCTGCCTACACGGCCAAGACCGTCGGTGAACTGGTCCCCATCACCTCTGACCTGCCCGATGTGTCGGCGCCAAACATGGTGGCCCTCGGTATTGAGCAGCAGACGATCGACTCGAAGTTCAGCAAGGTGATCAGGAAGGGCCGCTGGGTCGCCTCCCGCCACACCAGGTTGTCGGCGAGGTTCGGCGCGCTGATCATCGACCTGACGGACGCCGTGCTGCCCGGCCGGGAGATCACCATCGAGGCCGACGCCCGCTTCAGCAAGCTGATCGTGCTCGTGCCCGACAACGCCCAGGTGGTCGACGAGGGCGGCTCCATGTTCGGCAAGCGCCAGGTGAGCGGCGGCACGCGTGAGGACGGCCCGCTCATCCGGGTCACGGGCCGATCGATGTTCTCCAAGGTCATCGTCTCGCGCGAGGTCTCCGACTGGAACCTGAACAGCGTCGGCTGACGCGGCCACCCGCCGATCGGCCCGGCGGACACCCTGCCTACGATGCGGACGGGGGCGAAACGGGGGGCCGACCGCGGCGCGACCGCGTTCCGGCCGCACCACAGGAACGCTCCGCGAGCCGTACGAGGTGACCTTTTGTCCGACACCAGGCCGATCGCGCTCGACGCCATGGGCGGCGACCACGCGCCGCACGAGATCGTGGCGGGGGCCGTGCACGCCGTGCGCGAGCGCGGGCTGGCGGTGGTGCTCGTCGGCTCGCCCAAGGTGCTGTACGAGGCGCTCGCCGACCACGACGCGACCAAGGAGATCCCCATCGTGCGGGCCGAGGAGGCCCTGGCGATGGACGAGGGCGCGCTGGCCAGCCTGCGCCGACCCCGCTCCAGCATCGCGATCGCCTGCCATCTCGTACGGCGGGGCGACGCGTCGGCGGTGGTATCCGCGGGCTCGACCGCCGGGATCGTGACCACGGGCCGGCTCAGGCTCAAGGCCCAGCAGGGGGTCCTCCGGCCGGCCATCGCCGTCGCGCTGCCCACGCTGCCGAAACCCACGCTGCTCCTCGACGCGGGCGCGAACGCCGAGGTCAAGCCGGAGATGCTTGTGCAGTTCGGGCATCTGGGGTCCGTCTACGCCGAGCTGGCGTACGAGATCTCCACGCCCAAGGTCGGCCTGCTCACGATCGGCAGTGAGGCCGAGAAGGGTAACAAGATCGTCAAGCGGGCCCACGAGCTGCTGCAAGGCTCCCCGGGCCTCCATTTCATCGGCAACATCGAGGGCCACGACCTGCTGACCGGCATCGCCGACGTGATCACCACCGACGGCTTCACCGGCAACGTCGCGCTGAAGACCATGGAAGGCGCGGTCCGCTACGCGTTCGGCGAGCTCCGGCGGACCATCGACGACAGCAGGACGGCCAGGCTGGGGGCGTTCCTGCAGCGGTCACGCCTGCGCGAGCTGCGCAGCCGCCTGGACGCCGAGGCCCATGGCGGTGCCGTACTCCTCGGATTGAACGGGACCGTGGTGATCGCCCACGGCTCGTCCAGAGCGGCCGGCATCAGCGCCGCCTGCCGGCTCGCCGCCGACCTGTCGGCGCAGGGCGTCGTGGCACGCATCGGCGACAGAATCGCGGCCGCACACCGCCCGCATCGCCTGAGAACCCCATAGTCTGTGGCGGATCCACAAATCTGGGGGTTGTGTGGACGGCTTAACTTCAGCACAGGTCTCGGGGGCGAAGACCAACCATGTGCCGCGCCGGTCGAGCAGGTCGCTCGGCGCGATCATCAGGGCGAACGTCTTCACCCTGTTCAACCTGGTCATCGGCGTGCTCTGGGCGCTGGTCCTGATCTTCGGCGCGTGGCAGGACGGGCTGTTCGGGCTGGTCATCGTGGCCAACGCGCTGATCGGCATCGTGCAGGAGCTCCGGGCCAAGCGCACGCTCGACAGGCTCGCGGTGATCAACGAGGCGCCGGTCACGGTCCGCAGGGACGGCCGCGAGCAGGAGATCCCGCCTCGCCAGGTGGTGCTCGGCGACCTGATCCTGCTCGGGCCCGGCGACCGCCTGCTGGTGGACGGCGAGGTCGTCGAGTCCGACGGGCTGGAGATCGACGAATCGCTCCTGACCGGCGAGGCCGACCCGGTGCACAAGCTGCCGGGCGACCAGGTGCTGTCGGGCAGCTTCGCCGTCGCGGGCTCGGGCGCGTTCGTCGCGACCAAGGTCGGCACCGACGCCTACGCCGTACGGTTAGCGGAGGAGGCGAGCCGGTTTCACCTCGCGCGCTCGGAACTGCGTGAAGGCGTCGCGAACTTCATCAAGTACATCACCTGGCTCGTCATCCCGATCGGCACGCTGCTGATCTACAGCCAGCTGCGCAATTCGGCCGACTTCGGCACCGCCATCACCGGCGCGGTCGCCGGCATCGTCACCATGATCCCCGAGGGCCTGGTGCTGATGACCTCGATCGCCTTCGCGGTCGGCGTCGTACGGCTCGGCCGCCGCAGCTGCCTGGTCCAGGAGCTGCCCGCGATCGAGGGCCTGGCCCGGGTCGACGTGCTCTGCCTCGACAAGACCGGCACGCTCACCGCGGGCGGCATGGACCTCGGCGAGGTACTCCCCCTGAGCGACGGCCGGCCGATCCACGACGCGCTCGCCGCCCTGGCCAACGTGGACCACCGGCCCAATGCCACGGCCAAGGCCATCCAGTCCCGCTACCCCGCGGCGGCCGACGGGTGGACGGCCGTCGACGTCGTGCCGTTCTCCTCGGCGCGCAAGTGGAGCGGCGCCGACTTCGGCCCCCATGGGGTGTGGCTGCTCGGCGCCCCCGACGTCCTGCTCGACGCCACCGCCGACGGCTACGAGCGGGCCGCCGAGCTGGCCTCGACCGGCGCCCGCGTACTGGCGCTGTGCCGTGCGGACAGCTTGGACAGCTTGGCTTCCGCAAGCGTGGCGCCGGCCGCCGGAACCGAGAAGGCCGCCGACGGAACGGCGGAGGCCGTCGCGCTCGTTACGCTCAAGCAGCGCATCAGGCCCGATGCGCACGAGACTCTGCGGTACTTCGCCAAGCAGGGCGTCACCGTCAAGGTGATCTCCGGCGACAATCCTGACGCCGTGGCCGCGATCGCCACCGGCCTGGAGATCCCGGACGGCCATCGCGCGATCGACGCGCGTACCCTGCCGACGGACGACCCGGCCAAGCTGGCCGAACTGCTGGACACCCACACCGTGTTCGGCCGCGTCACCCCTCAGCAGAAGCGCGCCTTCGTCGGCGCGCTCCAGTCGCGCGGCCACACCGTGGCGATGACCGGCGACGGCGTCAACGACGTGCTCGCGCTGAAGGACGCCGACCTGGGCATCGCGATGGGCGCGGGCAGTCCGGCCACCAAGGCAGTCGCCCAGGTGGTGCTGCTGGACGACAAGTTCTCCTCGCTGCCGCACGTGGTGGGCGAGGGCCGCCGGGTGCTGGCCAACATCGAGCGGGTCTCGAACCTGTTCCTCACCAAGACGTTCTACGCGATCGCCCTGTCGCTGCTCACCGGGGTGCTCGGGCTGATGTTCCCGTTCGCGCCGCGCCATTCCACGCTGGTGAACGCGCTGAGCATCGGCATCCCGGCGTTCGTCCTGGCGCTCGCGCCGACACTCGAACGCGCCAAGCCCGGGTTCGTGCCCCGGGTGCTGCGCTTCGCCGTACCCGCCGGGCTGCTCTGCGCGGGCGCGGTGTTCCTGGCGTTCTGGGCCGCGCACAGCGGCACCTCCACCCTGATCGAGGACCGTACGTCGGCGACGATCGCGCTCTTCCTCACCACCTGGTGGGTGCTCATCCTGATCACCAAGCCGCTCACCCTGGGGCGGATCGCCATGATCGGCGCCATGGCCGGGCTGTTCGCGCTGGCCCTCGCGATCCCCTTCATCCGCCATTTCTTCGCCCTCGAACCCGGCGATCTGAGCAACGATCTGACCGCCGTCGGCATCTCCGTGGTGGCCGCCGCGGGCATCAGCGTGGCGGTCAAGGTCGCCGGTACCCTTAGACCATGACCGACCCGCAGACAGTGCTCACCGAGCGCGTCCAGCAGGCGCTGGCGCACGCGTTCGGCTCCGAGTACGCCGACGCAGATCCGCTGATCCGGCCCTCCCAGTTCGCCGACTTCCAGGCGAACGTCGCGATGAGCCTGGCCAAGCGACTGCGACGCGCGCCGCGGGAGGTCGCCGAGGCCATCGCCGCGGAGCTGTCCGACTTCCCCGGCACGGTCGAGGTCAGCGGTCCCGGCTTTCTCAACATCGCGCTCGACGACTCGTGGATCGAGTCCGAGGCGACCGCGATGCTCGACGACCCGCGCGCGGGCGTCGGCTTCGCCACGCCGCCGCAGACCGTGGTGGTCGACTACTCCGCGCCCAACGCGGCCAAGGAGATGCACGTCGGTCACCTGCGCACCACGATCGTGGGCGACTCGCTGGCCCGCATGCACGAGCACCTCGGCAACACCGTCATCAGGCAGAACCACCTCGGCGACTGGGGCACGCCGTTCGGCATGCTCATCGAGCATCTGCTCGACATCGGCGAGGAGGCCGCCGTCGCGCAGCTCGAAGCCGGCATGGGCACCGAGTATTACCAGGCGGCCAGGAGCCAGTTCGACGGCGGCGAGGAGTTCAAGGTCCGCTCGCGCAAGCGGGTGACCATGCTCCAGTCGGGCGACCCGGAGACCCTGCGGCTCTGGCACGTCTTCATGGACGCCACGATCCGCTACTTCAACAAGGTCTACGGCATGCTCGGCGTCACACTCACCGACGCCGACATCGCCGGCGAGAGCATGTACAACCCGATGCTCGAGAAGACCTGCGACGACCTGGAGGCCGCCGGGGTCGCCGTGCTGAGCGAGGGCGCGCTCTGCGTCTTTCCGCCCGGCTTCACCGGCTCCGACGACAAGCCGCTGCCGTTGATCGTCAGGAAGAGCGACGGCGGCTACGGCTACGCCTCCACCGACATGGCGGCGATCCGCTACCGGGTCGACGACCTCAAGTCCGACCGCATGCTCTACGTGGTGGGCGCCGACCAGGCGCTGCACTTCCGCATGGTGTTCGCGGCGGCCAAGCTGGCCGGCTGGCTGCCCGAGACGGTCTCGGCCGAGCACGTCCAGATCGGCATGATGCTCGGCAAGGACGGGCGCCGGTTCAAGACCAGGTCCGGCGAGTCGATCAAGCTGATGGACCTGCTGCAGGAGGCGGTCGACCGGGCCGCGGCGGCCATCGCCGACCGCGGCTACGACGAGACCGCGCGGGCCGAGATCGCGCACGCTGTGGGCATGGGTGCGGTGAAGTACGCCGACCTGTCGGTCAGTCACGACAGCGAATACGTCTTCGACTACGACCGCATGCTCGGGTTCAACGGCAACACCGGCCCCTACATGCAGTACGCGACGGCCCGGATCCGCTCCATCTTCCGCAAGGCGGGCGTGGCCCCGGCCGACGCGACCGGCGACATCGTGCTCGGCGAGCCCGCCGAGCGCGCCCTGGCCCTCCACCTGCTGGGCTTCGGCGCACTGGTGGAGCAGGTCGCGGCCCTGTCGGAGCCGCACCGGCTCTGCGCCTTCCTGTTCGAGACCGCCAGCCTCTTCAGCACCTTCTACGAGGAGTGCCCGGTGGCCAAGGACGGGGTCGACGCCGAGACGAAGGCGCACCGGCTCGCTCTCTGCGCGCTGACCCTGCGAGTCCTGGAGACAGGGCTCGATCTGCTCGGCGTCCCGGTGCCCGAGCGCATGTAGCACGTGCGGGCGCGCCTCCACCTGGACGGCGCGCCCCCCGGCTAGGCTTTACGCGGTCATGAACTGAGGCCACTATGGGGGAGTTCTCTGCCTTGAGCACGGACCTGACTGCCGACCCCCAAGCAGCAACCGAGCTGCACCGATATGCCGAGGCGCTGCTGTCTCACCTGGCCGCCAACGGCGCCGCGCCCCCGGCCCCGCCCGACTTTCCCGACAAACCTGGCTACTGGCTGCCACCCGCCGTCGAAGCGCTGGTGGCGATCCTCGCCGGTGACGACCCGCTGGCGCCGCTGAGCAAGGCGGCCGGGCGCGACCAGCAGCAGACCGCGCTCTTCCTGGCGCTCGCCTTGGCCGTCGCGGGTCACGGCAGCCGCATCCACGCCTCCTGGCTCGGCACCGCCTTCGGCGACCTGTCGCTCGACCAGCCGGTCACCCACGGTCAGCGGGCGCTCTGGCTGGCCGCGGCCAGGGGCGCGTACGGCCCCGCCGGGAAGATCTTCGTGCTCCGCAAGCTCGACGCGGTGGCCGTACCCGAGCACGCGGACGCCGCGCAGTGGACGCAGGCGCTCCTCCCCGGCGAGCCGTCGGTGGTGGTGCCCCCTTCGCTGCTCGACTTCCCGGAGATGGCGGAGATCCCCGAACTCGCCACGCCCGTCCAGGCAGCCGCGCGGCTCGCCCGGCTGCGTGCCCGATGCGCGGAGATCACCTCGGCGAAGCAGGCCGAGCACGACTCCTCCACCCCGCTCACCAACAGCTCCGGCAGCCCCGCCGCCGCGTGGGAGGAGGACGAGCCGCTGGCCGTACTCCGCTCACTCATCGGACTCGGCGGCCCCGCAGGACCGATGGCCGCGCTGAGCTCGCACCTCCTCGACGACCTGCGCCCCGGCGCCGATCCGCATCTGGCGGCGCTCGCCCTGCACGTGGCGGGCCCGATCCTGCGCGGCGTAGCGGAGGAGCTCGAATCCGACAGCCGGCTCGCGCCGCCCGACACGGTGACCGTCTCATTGCTCGGCCACGACATCGAGCTGCACCCCGAGGGGCCAGACGATGCCTCACTCGCGGCGGCCGAACGCGAGATCGTGGACCAGGGCACGCTGCGGCGACGGCCGCCATGGGCGGCCGTCGCGCTGATCGTGGCGGGGGTCGGTCTGCTCCTCGGGGCGCTGCTGGCCGACGGGCTGGGGGTGCCCGTGCTCGCCGCACCGGGGGTGGCACTGCTGGGCCTGGCGGGCTGGCAACTCTGGCGGCGCCGCAAGGCCGTTGAATCGGACGCCCGCTACGTGGCCGCGCAGATCGCCGAGCTCAAGGAGCTGGCCGACGGCGCGGTGTGGGCGCTGCATGGATACGCGCGTGAGGCGGTCACGCGAGCGGAACAGGCCGCGGACGACTCGGCCGAGCTCACCCGGCTGATCCGTCGCGGCCCGCGCGCGGCCTAGGAGTTCTCGATCTCCACGTGGGCCGGCGCGAGCAGGAACACGCGGTCGGCGATGCGCTCGATCCGACCCTCACAGCCATAGGCAAGGCCGGCCGCGAAGTCGACCATCCTGGTCGCCTCCGGCATCGGCATGCCCGTCACGTCCATGATCACCGTCTGGCCATCACGGAAGTGCTGCCCGATCATCGGCGCGTCGTTGTACTTGAGCGGCTGAACCATCACGATTCGTGACGAGTCGGCGGTCGAACGCCAGCGCCTCGCCGCCCGCTCCGTCGCCGGCATGTACTCCTCTTCGTACTGCTCGTCGTCGTAGCCGTCGTCGTAGTGGTCGATCCCGCCCAGGCCAAGGTAGCTCACCACCTTGCGCACTGCCCCCATCGGCTTGTCCTTTCCTCAGGAACTCACCTCAATCGGCACGTCCCACCATTGGACGTTAACCGACGACGAGAAGTTCGCCGTGCGACACGCCCACAACTAATTCCATTTTGTACGGCTAGCGGCCAGGTATCACCTGGATATCTCTCCCCCGATAGCCTCGATACATGCGCGTGTTCACTGTAGATGCCTTCACCGACACTTCTTTCCGGGGCAATCCGGCCGCGGTGTGCCTGCTGGACTCGCCCTCTCCCGAGTCATGGATGCAGGCCGTCGCCACGGAGATGAACCTGTCGGAGACCGCCTTCCTGCTCGGCGATTCGCTCCGCTGGTTCACCCCCGCGGTCGAGGTCTCCCTCTGCGGCCACGCCACGCTGGCCACCGCACATGTGCTCTATTCCACAGGTGCGGCCGGCGGTCAGCTCGAATTCAGTACGGCGAGCGGAACACTCACCGTGAATCGCATGGCCAACGGCATGATCACGATGGATTTCCCGGCGAAGGAAGTGTCGCCGACGGCCGTTCCCGACGGGTTGGAAAATGCACTCGGAGCTGCACCGGTGCAGGTCGGGAGGAGCAATCTCGACCTGGTGGTGGAGCTGGAATCGGAGGCGAAGATACGTTCACTCGCACCCGACATCGCGGCACTGGCCACCATCGAGGCCCGTGGCGTGATCGTCACGGCGCGGGGCTCGTCGACCGACTTCGTCTCCCGCTTCTTCGCCCCGAACGTGGGCGTCCTAGAGGACCCGGTGACGGGCTCGGCACACTGCGCGCTGGCCCCTTATTGGGGGCAGCGGCTGGGACGGGACACCATGGTGGGCGCGCAACTGTCGGCCAGGGGCGGGCTGGTGCACGTGCGGTTGGACGGGGACCGCGTACACCTGGCCGGGCGAGCGGTCACGGTGCTGTCGGGGGAACTGCACGTCTGACGGGATGAGTGGATCGTGGCAGGACCCTGCATGTTCGACGGTGGGAACCGCACCTTTGACCGGACCCGCACGCGCGATGGGACGTCCGCTGGACGCGGCCCGCACGCTTCACGGGCCTGCGCGAGTGACGGGACGTCCACTGGACGGGACCTGCACGTGCGAGGCGGACTGCATGTGCGACTGGGCCTGCACGTGCGAGGCGGACTGCATGTGTGACTGGGCCTGCACGTGTATCGGCAGTCTGACTGTTGGCAGGGACCCGCACGCTTGACGGGACCAGCAATTTGACGGGACAGACTTGCCGAGCCCGTATCCCGGACATCCAGGGACCGCCGTGACGGTCGTCCGTACCGGCCGAGCCTCAGCCGGCGGAGCCGTGACGGCGGCGGTGCAGTTCCCGGGGTTCCGTACCGGGCGGACCTCAGCCAGAGGCGCTGTGACGACGTCGGTGCAGCTCCCAGGGGTCCATATCGGGCCGACCTCAGCCAGAGGCGCTGTGACGACGTCGGTGCAGCTCCCGTACCTGGGCTGCAAGCTCGGGCACCGGTCCCTCCACCACGGCACCCGGAACGACCTGCTGGATCGGCAGTGTCCGCACCGGCGGCGCGGGAACGCCCAACTCGGCGAGCCACCCGGCAAGCTGCTCCGACGAACTCGCGTACACAATGCGCCCCAGCCCGACCCACCCGTGCGCGGCCGCACACATCGGGCAGTGCTCCCCAGAGGTGTAGACGGTCGCGGCCGCCCTTTCCTCAACCGTCATATGCGCTGCTGCCCACCGAGCGAGCTCGAACTCCGGATGCCGGGTATTGTCACCGGCGGCCACGCGGTTGTGATCCTCGACGAGGACGATCCCGTCAGCGGACACGAGCACGGACCCGAACGGCTCGTCTCCCACCTCCAGCGCCTCCGTCGCCAACTCCACACATCGCCGCAGGTGCCGCAGGTCGGTTTCGGTCGCCACAGTGCCTCTCCCGGAGTTCCGATCTTCGAGTTCCATGCTAGGGCTTCGGGATTTAGCACCTCTCAGCGCATCGGTGCCAGCGCACCAGGCGAGGGCGAGGCGGGTCTCATCGCACCGGGCCAGAACCGCGTAGATCTCAGCACGCCAGACCGGGCCGCGTGGATCTCAACGCACCGAGCCAGAACCGCATGGATCTCAGCACGCCAGACCGGGGCGCGTGGATCTCAACGCGGCAGGCCGGGGCAGCGTGGGCGGTCAGGGAGGAGCTGGTCGTGGGGCCGACGCGTGTGGTGAGGGCGAACGTACCTCCTGAACGTGACCCGAGCGCGGCTTCGTACGCGTGGCCGGATCGCTGCCGAGCCATCGCACGGTGAATGCGGCCGGATCAGCCCTGACGACTGGGATCTCAGTAGGAGACAGTGAGCAGACCCACCACGTACCGCAGAGGCACGCACCCCCGCTACTGCAGAGGCGCGCAGCTTACCCCCCGTACCCCAGGAGCGCGACTCGCCTCCGTAGCCTGAGGCGCACGTGATGCCCAAGTACCTCAGAGGCGCGCGGCCTACCCCCCGTACCTCAGGAGCGCGCGACTCACCCCAGGCCCTACGGCGCGTGACCCCCAAGTACCGCAGAAGCGCGCGGCCTACCCCCGTACCCCCAGGGACGCGCGACTCACCCCCGTAACCAGGGGCGCCCGACCCCCAGTACCGGAGGGCTGCGCGACGGCGATCATCCTGTTGTCAGTGAGGTCTGCGAACACATCTGCCGGATGCCCGAGGGGCGGCGCGCCCGTGGCGCGCCACCCTCCGAGTGGTCAAAGACCGCCTACAAACAGTCAGGGACCCTAGCGATCAGAGGCTGTTGGTGCGGTCGCCGCAGTGGGGGTCCGAGCCGCTACGGTCGAAGACGAAGTTGAAGTCGACGTGGACCTTGTCGCTCCGCTTGACCCGGATGTTGGGGACCGACCTCCCGCCGCCGCCGGGCGACACGTTGTCCCCGGACGTGTACGACCAGATCGTCTTGTCCGGCAGGCCCCGCCGCTCCAAGCGGATCCTCAGGCGGACGTTGTTCTTGTTCCTGAGGCCGGGGCCACCGAGGTACCAGTTGATCCGGTTGAAGTAGTCGTACCTGCCCTGGGTGTAGTAGTAAGCCTTGATGTTCCCGTAGTTGCTCTTCGCCGCCTGGCAGCCGCCGGCCAGGTAGGCGGCGGCGCTGGTGGTGACGCTGGAGACGTTCGACGTGCTGAGCGGCGCCGATGCCTGTGCGGCGGTGTCCATCGTGCCCAGCGAGAGCACTGTCACGGCCACTGCAGTGGCGAGCTTCGTGATCGGCTTCATGTCCTGCTCCTCCGTTCGAGATCTTCCGTTCGAGCTTGTGAGAGGAAGATAGGGAGCCGGACGTTGAGTATTTGTTGAGGATCTGTCAGGTGAGTCAGGTACGACCGACAAGGTCCCACGAGGACCGGTCTATCCGCTCACGAACGTCGGCAGGCCCAAGCCTGTACTCAGCAACGTGGCAGGTCCGGTCTGTGCGCTCACGAACGCAAGCAGGCCCGGCCCGTACTCACGATTGTGGGCAGGACCGCTCTGCGCGCTCACGAACACAAGCAGGCCCGCCCTGCACTCACGATTGTGGGCAGGACCGCTCTGTGCGCTCACGAACGCGGACCCCCCATGGGATCTGCGAACGCGGGCCAGCCTCTGTGACCCACAGGACTTCTCCGGCGCATGTCACCAATGACATTGGGGGCGTTAGTTGGCCCATGGGAGCGGTAGATGGCCCGGCTGTCGAGGCGCTGGGAGCGAGATTGAGCCGAAGCACGGTAGTCATCA
>NZ_JBICTR010000028.1:0-38384 GCF_043197735.1 Nonomuraea sp. NPDC049028 | reverse complement strand
CGCTGGACGCCATGCTCGAGAAACTGATCGTGCCCTACGCCGCCGCGATCGAACAGCGCCGCCACCGCCAACGCGGAGGGCACCGCCGCCCCGGCACCCGAGGCGGAGTGTTCCGGCAAAAGATCACTGACGGCGACCGGATCCTCGCTACGATCCTCTACCAGCGCCGCGTCTGCACCCTCGACACCCTCGCCGAACTGTTCGACATCAGCCGCAGCACCCTGTGGAACGCGATCAACGACGTTCTGCCCATCCTCAACACCCACGGCGCCGCCATCACCCCCGCCGACCACCGCTACGCCTCGGCCGCCGCCCTCCTCGCCTCGATAGAAACACCACCCGAGCACCCCGACCCAGGAAAACCAGCATGTTGATTCTTGGCGGCCACGGTGGATCACACACGTCTGGACGATGGTGCGCGGCCAGACAGCCTCCACCGCCTGAGGCAAGCCCTTGAGCCCGTCGCAGACCAGCATGAGGACATCGTCCACGCCGCGGTTCTTCAACTCGGTCAGCACCGCCAGCCAGTGTTTGGCGCCCTCGCCGCCGTCGCCGGCCCAGATGCCGAGGATGTCGCGGTGACCGTCGACGGTGACGGCCATGACCAGGTAGATGGGCCGGTTGGCGACATGACCGTCCCTGATCTTGACGTTGATCGCGTCCACGAACAGGACCGGGTACACGCGATCGAGCGGCCGATTCTGCCATTCGGCCATGCCGTCCATGACCTTGTCGGTGATGGTGGAGATGGTCTGCTTGGAGACCTGGGCACCGTACACCTCGGCCAGATGCGCGGAGATCTCGCCGTGCGTGAGGCCCTTGGCCGACAGCGACAAGACCATCTCATCCACTCCGGACAGCCGGCGCTGCCGCTTGCGGACCAGCTGGGGCTCGGAAGGTGCCGGCCACATCGCGTGGTACCCGCACCTCCACCGGGCCGACGTCGGTCACCACGGTCTTGGTGCGGCTGCCGTTGCGGCTGTTGCCGCTGTTCTTCCCGGCCGGGTCGTGCCGGTCGTAGCCGAGGTGATCGGTGATCTCGCCTTCCAGCGCCGACTCCAGTACCCGCTTGGTCAGCTGCTGCAGCAACCCGCCCTCGCCGGTCAGCTGCAGACCCTCGCTGCGGGCTCGACCCACCAGCATCGAGATCAGTTGCTCGTCCGTCATTGAGCGGTCCGGCTCGGCAGGCACTTCGTTCATAGACAGCGACTCCACGGCAGTCTCGGACATCAAGTGTGTCTCCCTTGATCATCAGATCCGCCGTTAGTTTTACAGTCCCCCTTGTGGACAGCGTCCGCGCTGCGGTATCTGGCCCGACACGCGTTCGAGCGGGCCGGCGCATCCGGGGTAGCCGCCACCAGGCTCCCGGCGGGGAGACCGCGTGTTTCATTCACGCACGCATGCGGCGCGTCATCGACACCGTGACGACTCGCCACCCGGGCGCGACCATCGTGCTGGTCAGCCATGGGACGTTCTTGCACATCGGCCTTACCGAGCTCCTGCGAAACGTGTCCCCTGAGTGGGCCGAAGGATTCCCCCTCGTGAACGCGGGCACGATCGTGGCGCTGCACGGACCGGATGGCCTTCGGTGTGAAACATGGTGCGGAGCGGTGCCGCCCGGCGACTCCTAATCAGGTCGTTGTGGCGAACGGCCGATGCTCGGCCGGCTACATGGGCGTGTCAGTACGTTCCCGGACACCCCTTCGGCATCCTGGCCCCACTGGCCACGAGCGTTCTCAGCGTGGTGGTTCCTGGCCTGAAATGACCTCAGCACCTCAGCACGGCGCAGCTCCGGGCTGGCTTCTGGTCGGCCCGCGGGTTAGCCCAGGCGGAGTCGCGAGGATCCCGCAGGTGTCCCGAAGCATGTCCAGAACCAGGGACGCCCCGTGTGGCCGGAGTTATGCGGTGCGGTTGCCACCACATGGGGCATTATGACCGGCGACCGGAGCGGGTTGGCCGTAAGGCTGTGAACAAGCTGCGCAACCCGGGCAAGCGCTACCGCCAGGCCGGCCAGCGTGTGCGGACGGCGTGGGCCATCAGCCGTCGCCGGGCCGGGCTCCCCGTCGCGGTGCAGCAACTGGTCGTAGGCGGCGGAGTGGCAGTTGGTGGAGCCGTTCTTGCCGGTGGGTGAGCGCGGGCCCTACCCAGCTTTGCGTCGGCCGTTGATGCCGTGGTGTGGCGATTTCGGACCGGGAGCCCGTGGCGGGATGTGCCTGATCGCTACGGGTCCTGGTCAACCGTCTACAACCTCTTCCGGCTGTGGGTGACCGCGAGTACCTTCCAGGCGCTGATGGACGAGATGATCGCTGAGGCCGCGGCCCGGGAACAGGTCGACCTCAGCCTGGTCAGCGTGGACTCCACTGTTGCCCGCGCCCAGCACGCAGGACGGCTCCGGCAACCGCCGCCGCCCTGCCCGCCACCGCAACCATCACCCGGACGCGGGTCGGCGCGCCGGGCGGATGCCCGGGCCGGGCGGGGGTGCGCCGGCCCCAGACGGCGCCCCGGCGACCGAGACCCGCATGATCGGCCAGTGCACCTGCAGGGCGATCGGTGGGTGCGGCGGAGTATGGATGACAGCCTGACCCTTCAACAGGAAGACACTCGCCGATGACAGAGAAAGTGACGTGACCGCCAACGCGGATGAGCAGGTGTCCGACAGCGATCTCGGCGCCCGCTTGCGGTCAGAGCCGGAGCTGTTCACGGTCGTGCACCATCGCTACTTCCAAGCCATCTACCGCTACGCCGCCGGGCGGCTGGATGCACAGACGGCCGAGGACATCGCCGCCGACACCTTTTTGACCGCCTTCGACCGGCGTGATCGGTTCGATCCAGGACGTGGCAGCCTGCGGCCCTGGCTGTTCGGCATTGCCACCAATCTGATAGCTGGGCACCGCCGCAAGGAGGCCCGCCACTACGCGGCGTTGTCGCGTATCGCGCCCGAACCGGACGTCGAGGGACCCGAGAACCGTGTCGTCACCTTCGTCGCCGCCCAGCGGATGCAGCCGCACCTGGTCAAAGCCATGGCCGCGCTGTCACCGGGAGAGCGCGACGCGGTGCTGCTCGTTGCGCTGGGCCAGCTCAGTCACGAGGAGGTAGCCGAGGCTCTCGGTATTTCCGTCGGCACGGTGAGCTCGCGGATCAGCCGCGCTCGAGCCAAACTCCACAACACCTTCGACAAGGAGGCACTTCATGGATGAACTGCAGACCCTTGCCACATTGCTGGCCGCGCCCGAGTCACCCCAGGCGGCCGAACGCAGCCTGCGCCGAATCCAGCAGCGGATGCGCCGTCCCTCGCGGCCGAGCCGCAGAGCATGGTTTGCAGCTGGCGTGAGCTTGGCAGCTGCCGCTGCCGCTGCCGTCGTGGTCGTCTCCGGTACGGCTGCACCCACGGCCGCTCCGAACGGCCCGCCGCCTACCGCGGCTCAGCTAACGGCCGGTGGGATACTGCTCGCCGCTGCCACCACTGCGGAACGCGAGCCTGAAGGCTCGGGCGCCTACTGGCATGTCAAGACAAGCTACAGCGGCAATGCATTGGAGAGCTGGACCGCTCGAGACGGACGCACCTGGTGGCGGGGCGACAAAACGGCCGGCAAGGTGGTCAAGCTCGCCAGATCTACCCCCTTCCGGCTCGGCGGCCTGGAGGTGAGCTTCGAGCAGCTGCAAAAGCTGCCCGCCGAACCCGACGCGCTGAAAACCTGGATCAGCGACGGCCTGGAGCACAGCGATGTCAAAACCAGCGCTGGGCGACTGGACGCCGCAGGGCAGGCCCGCTCGGTCTTCAGCGGACTGGTCTCCCTGGTCTCGCAACTCCCGGCCTCGCCCGAGGTCCGAGCCGCAGCCTTCCGGGCGCTGGCCTCCTACCCCGAGGTCAAGAACCTGGGCGCGGTCGATGGCGGGGAGGGTCTGCTGATCCCCTTTGCCGAATCACCAGTACAGCTGGTCGTCGATCCTGCGACCTCCCAGGTGCGCAACACCAACTTCTACGTCACCACCGACGGAACAGAAGTCACTGTCCAGGACAAGCCGGTGACGATCGACACTGGATGGACCGACACGCTCCCCGCCGGCGACTAGACAGTGCCTGATAAATGATCAGCGCCGGTGCGGTTGAATGATCGGTCACGGTAAGGCGTGGCGAGCTGACCGATAAAGCCTGGCAGCGGATCGAGCCGCTGCTGCCCGTCACGGACGATCGTGGTCATCCGTGACGGGATCTTGTGGCGGTTACAGGCAGGAGCGACCCGGCGTGACATCCCCGAACGGTACGGTCCCTGGCAGACCTGCTACGAGCGGCTCACCCGCTGGGACCAGGACGGCACCTGGGCCCGCTTGCTGGAGGAAGCCCAGGTCAAAGACGACTCGATCGGCAACGTGGAGTGGAGTTTCACCATCGGCTCCACCATCGCCCAGGCACACCAGCACGTGGCCGGAGCTCGAAAAAGGGGGAGACGCGGAAGGGACGATGGATACGAAGCAATCACAAAACGGCAGCCGCTCGACCGGTCCCGAGCAGGACTCACCACCAAGCTCCACCTGATCACCGACGCCCGCGGCCTGCCCATGACCCTCCACCTGACGCGCGAAAACGTCGTGGACTGCACCGCGTTCGAAGCGGCCATGGCCAAGCTGCGACTGCCTCGCAGCGGCAAAGGCCGACCCACACCCGCCCGGACCCAAGTACTGAAACGACATAAACCGTGACGGTATGAGATCGATGACCGCCTACCAGCCGGTACACCTAAACCGAGATCAACTCGTCCGCGACGCTCGGCCCGCAACTCCCTGACCTGCGGCGGAGGCTTATCGCTCAATTCCGACCTCACCAGTACCAGGCCCCAGCCGGCTGCGTGCTAGGTCAGCCGGGCCTCCAAGCCAGCGATCATCTGCGTCAGCAGGCTGGTCGGACTACCTGCGAGCCGACCTTGTCGAGACCGGCGACCTTGGTGATGCACTCGTCGGCGGCCTGGGCCATGGTGGCGAACTCCTGGCGCGCGATCGAGTGGGGGTTGGCAGCCTCGTAGGTGGTGGCGCGGTGCATGTCCTTGACCGAGGTCATCGCCGCGCGTGCGGCCGACATCGCGTCGCGGGCGCTGAATTCGTCGCCGTGCCCCTCGCGCATGTAGCGGGTGGTCCAGACCCGGCGCCGGGCAGAGTCACGCCGGGTGGGGTCGGCCGACGGCTGGAACCCTTCCAGGCGGTCGCCTCGGTTGGCCGCGATCACACAGACGACCTTGACGGCCCGCCGCAGGCGGGCGCCGTCCTTGCCGCCGGCGTCGGCGGCAATGTCGGCGTAGCTGACCTCGCGGCCGTGGTTGCTGCGCAGCCAGATCATCACCTCGGCGACGTGGTCTCGGCGCGAGTCCAGCCCAGCTCATCACGGCGTCGGCTCACAGGAATTTCCCGTTCTCATCCATGAAAGCCGCGAGCGCGGCGTCGTCCAGAGCAGCGCCGGTGGCCATGTCACGGACGGCGGCGATAGCCGCTTCGGCGCCGTCACATAGCTCCGCGATGGCCTCCGCGCGGTCCGATGGCACCGGCACCATGCTGTGCTTCCTCTCGGTCGTGGCTGGCCCAATTTTGTTCGATCCGACAGTCCGAATGAATCGATATCCGACGAGAGATGTTTGCGCGGGCTTCATCAAATGTCCCTTACAGGACGCTGAGATCGAGTCGCGAAGTATGCCCTGCCCAACTGATGTAGGACGTTGAGGTCCGAAGATTCAACATTGGTTGCTTGTATAGCGGAGGCCAGCCGCGCAGGGTGTTCTCACCACTTCACGTGACCCTCTGGGCGCGGCGAGCAACTGGTTATCCGATCAACACGTGGTCATGCGACTGGAGCAGATCACCTATAGGCAACTGCAACATGGAGGGTGTCATGGAGAAGCCGGTTCCACCGGTGAGCGGAGAGCGCCTGATCCGGTTCGATCATGATTTTTCCCGACGAGACGCTCTGCGCCTGCTCGGTTGGGGCGGAGCGTTGTTCACTGTCCCCGGCCTGGTCGGATGTGGGGCCAGTGGTGGATCCGCTGCTTCGGACTCGCGCATCGCGCGACAAGGGTCGGACAAGCCCATCCCCAAGCTGACCTGGGCGGTGGAATCGGGTCCACGGAGCCTCGATTTCAACCACGCCTTCGACGGGTATTCCTGGGTCGTCTTCAGCGAACTGGCGGAGCCGTTGGTCGCCACCAGTCCCCAAGGAAAGCTGCTTCCGAAGCTGGCGGTCTCCTGGGAGCAGCCGAACCCGAACAGCATCGTGGTCACACTGCGCCAGGGCGTCAAGTTCTGGGATGGCAAGCCACTCACGGCCGAGGACGTGGTCTGGTCGCTGAACCGCACGGGGGATCCAAAGGTCGCCTCCGAATTCGGCCCGAACTGGCAGAACGTCGACTCGGTGCAGGCCACGTCCGCAGACAAGATCACTATCAGGTTGAAGGAACCCGACAACACCTTCATCTACAATCTGCGCTTCCCGGTGATCTATCAGAAGGAGCACGGCATTGCCGCCGGCGAGAACTTCGGGAGCCCAACAGGTTTGATCATGGGCACTGGCCCATACCAGATCAAGGCTTTCTCGCCCGCCACCGGTGCAACCATGACCCGCTTCGCTGGGTATTGGGGGACTCGACCCCTTGCGGAGCAGATCGAGGTAAAGGCCATCTCCGACCCGGACACACTGCGCCTGGCGATCCAGTCAGGTGACGTCGCCGGGACGTTCAACGTTCCCCAAACCAATGCGTCCGCATGGGACACCATGACGTCGGCGAGCGTCACGTATGGGCCATCGCCCAGTGTCACCCTTCTCATCCTTGATCCCACCCAGGCGCCGTTCAACGACGTTCACGCGCGGCAGGCCATCGCCTATGCCTTGGACCGTCCTGGCATCGTCAGAGCTATCGGGCACGGTCACGGGTCGCCCGCCAACAGTGTCTCCAGCCCTTTCACGTGGCAGAACGCGGCGTCGGCGGCTGAGGTGGACGCGTTCTTCTCGACGCTGCCGAACCTGACGCTGGATCTGGCGGCGGCCAAGGCCGAGCTGGCCAAGTCCGCCACTCCCAACGGGTTCTCCGTTACGGTCCTGGTGCCCAGCAACGCGTTCACCGAACTCAGCTTGATCATGCAAACGCTCAAGGAGAACGTGAAGGGCCTGGGCATCACGATCGACGTCAAGGAGGTGCCGCTGGCGGACTGGGCCGGCTCGGTGCGCGGCAAGAAGAAGCCGCCGATGAGCATCGCCGGACTCAGCCCGCTTTCGCCGGACCCGCTTTCGCTGGTCGGGTCGCTCCTCACGGGCGGCTTCAGCACTTACGCCCCCTCGGGGATGACGTCGGATCTGGCCAAGTACAAGTCGGCTGCTCCCGCCCGCCAGCTGGAGATCGCCAAGAAGGTTGTCACGCAGTTGTCGGCGGAGATGCCCTTCGTGCCCATCGTCTACGGCACCGCCAGCATCGCCTTGGGCAAGGACTTGGTCTTCACCAGCGATATCACCGGCAATACGTCTACCGGCGGTGGGTGGGCCCAGTTCATCAAGTTGGCGTCGTGATGCCGGTCCCGGTTCACGACACGATCGGCGCTGCCCGCTCTGTTCCCGCCACCGACCAGTGGCGGGAACGGTGGGAGCCGTGGGCAGAGGGGGAACGTGAGTGAAGGGTCTGTGGTGGGTGGGGCGGCGGCTGCTGACCATCGCGGCGCAGCTCCTGATGGTCTCAGTGGCGATCTTCGCGGTGCTGCACCTGACGCCGGGGAAGCCGGAGCAGATCCTGCTGGGCACACAGCCGTCCACCCCTGCAGCGCTTGAGGCGATTCGGGCGAAATATCACCTGAATGAACCGTTGGTGGATCAATACTGGTTGTGGCTGCAGAAGGCGGCCCATCTGGACTTCGGCCGGTCTATCCAGACCGGTCAGACCGTGACCGGCGTGATCGGCGAGCGTCTGCCCGTCACGCTCTTTCTCGCGGTCTACGCGTTGGCTCTCGTGGTCTTGGTCGCGGTACCTCTTGGTCTGGTCGCCGGGGTGCGTGCTGGTACGGTCGTCGACCGGATCGTCACGACGATCACCACGGTGGGGTTCAGCGCTCCGGCGTTCGCGGTGGGTATCGCGTCGTTGTACGTCTTCGGCGTCACGCTGGGTTGGTTCCCGGTTTATGGCTCGGGCGATGGCTTTGTCGACAGAGCCTGGCATCTCAGTCTCCCGGCGGGAACGCTGGCCCTCACGGTCATCGCCCTGATCGCACGGCAGGCCAGGGCGTCGGCCATCAAGGTCAGCGATCAGGACTTCATGACCTTCGCCATGGCTCGGGGGCTGCCGCGCCACCAGGTGTGGGGGCGATACCTGTTGCGCAACAGCTCGCTGCCGATCGCGACGTCCATCGGCCTGGTACTCGGTTACTTCCTGACCGGGGCAGTGATCGTCGAACAGACCTTCGCGTTGCCAGGTATCGGATCGGTGATCTTGAGCTCTATCAGTACCAAGGATCTCCCGATGGTGCAGGGGCTGGGTTTGCTTGCAGCGCTGTTCGTACTGCTCGCCAACCTGCTCGCCGATTTTTCCTACACGATTCTCGATCCGCGGTTGCGCAGGGAGATGTTCGCATGAACCTGAACGTCCTCACACAGAAACCGTCGAAGCCACCGGGATCGGCAGGACGGCGACTGCCGGTTCTCGTCCCGCTTTCGTGCTGTTGCGTGCTGGCTTTGGCGTTCGCCGCGGTGTTCGGGAGTTGGCTGGCGCCCCTGGATCCGTCTCAGCAGAACCTGCTCGAAGCGGGACTGCCTCCGGCGGGTGGACATCTGCTGGGCACCGACCAGTTCGGCCGCGACATTTTGTCACGGGTGCTGGTGGGCACAAGGGCGGCGATGGAGGGACCGCTGGTGGTCGCCCTGTGTGCGACCGCCGTAGCCGTCACACTCGGGCTGCTCGCGGGGTTCAAGGGCGGTTGGACCGACGCGGTCATCATGCGTGTGATGGACATGTTGTTCGCGATCCCGGGCTTGCTCGTGGTCACCGTGGTCGTGGGTCTGTTCGGTGGCGGGTACTGGCTGGCCGTGATCATGCTGGTCGTGTTGACGGCGCCAGGCGGGACGCGGGTGATCCGCTCGTCGGTGCTCGCGCAACGCAATCTGCCCTACATCGAGGCCGCGCGCACCCTGGGGGTGCCCACCCGAAAGCTGATGTTCATCCACATCCTGCCGAACATCCTGCCGAACGTGGTGGCTGCGGCTTTGCTTGACTTCGTGGGTGGGCTGATCTCCCTGTCGTCTCTGTCGTTCCTGGGCCTCGGCTCGCCCCCGGGGGCGTCGGACTGGGGGCGGATGCTCGCCGAGAACCGTGGCCTGCTGGGGCAGAACCCATGGGCCGCGATCGCTCCTGCCCTGCTGCTGATCGTGGCTGCGTTTTCGGTGACCGTACTGGGTGACTGGGCCTACGCCCGGCTGGAGGAGGGACGGAATGTCCGCGACTAGCGGGATGCGACCGGACGCCGCACAACAGGCAACACCACCGGGAGTGGAGCCGGACGAGCTGCTGAGGGTGCGGGACCTGAGGATAGCCAACACCCGCTCCGGGCGCACGCTGGTCAATGGCATCGGCTTCACCGTTCGGCGTGGTGAGACAGTCGCCCTGGTCGGGGAGTCCGGGTCGGGCAAGTCGCTGACGGCCAAGGCACTGGTGGGCCTGCTCCCCAAGGGACTGAGCTGCTCGGGTTCGGCGATGCTGGGAAACGACGACCTGCTCACGGCTTCCCCGCGACGGCTGCGGCAACTGAGGGGCAGCGGTGTCAGCATGTTGCTGCAGGACCCGTTCACCATGCTCAACCCGCTGATCCGGGTGTCAACGCTGCTCGGCGAGACGCTTCGCGCCACGCCCTCTGGCGCGCCGAGACGGTCCAGGACCAGGTTGACTGCCGAGATCGACAGACGGCTGGCCGAGGTCGGCATCACCGCCGCGGGCGCATCGCGCAAATATCCATGGGAGCTGTCGGGCGGGATGCGTCAGCGTGCGGGCATGGCCGCATCGATAGCGAAAGACCCAGGTCTGCTGATCGCTGATGAGCCCACCACGGCGCTGGATGCCACGATCCAGCGCGAGGTGCTGAGGCTGCTCCACCGCATCCAAAAGGACCGCGGGATGGGGCTTTTGCTGATCACACACGATCTTCGAGTCGCGTTCTCGATGAGTGACCACGTGCTGGTCATGTCGGACGGCAATCTACTCGAACAAGCCGACCCGCAGACTTTGCGCCAGCACCCCAAGACCGACTACACCAGGAAACTGCTCGCGGCCGATCTGCCCTTGCATCGCCGCCTTGAGCAACTGCACCGAGAAGCCCTCACCCCCGAACCGAGCAGCGGAGATTCAACCACGGTCTCTCCCACCACGAGAGCGCCTGACGCCGCCCCGATAGTGGCCAGCGGCCGGGACGACAACGGCCCCGGCGCCTTGCTCCAGATCCGAAATCTGAAAAAACGCTTCGGCTCGCCCTCGCCCGAAGCCCAAGCTGAGAATCTGTGGGCGCTCAACGGCGTCGACATCGAACTACGCGACGGCACCAACGTGGGGATCATCGGCGAATCCGGCTCCGGCAAGACCACCCTCGCGCGATGCCTGCTCGGACTGGAGACACCGACATCGGGCAGCATCGAGGCCGCCGGGTTGCGACTGGACGACCGTTCCACACTTGACCGAAATCAGTCCGGCCGCGCGCGCCGCCTGATCCAGTGTGTCTTCCAGGACCCCTACTCGTCCCTGAACCCCGCCCACGGAGTCGGCTACATCCTCGGTGAGGCGATTCGTCTCCGATCGGGCGGCGAGCTGGACAGCAGGTCGGTAAAGGCGGAAATTGAACGACTACTCACAGAAGTCGGCCTGCCCGCCGATTTCGCTGGCAGACGGCCTGCGACGCTGTCGGGCGGTCAGCGGCAACGTGTCGCCATCGCCCGCGCGCTGGCGATGCGACCCAAGATCCTCATCTGTGATGAACCTGTGGCCGCTCTCGATGTCTCCGTGCAAGCACAGGTCCTGCAAGTCCTGCGCGATGTTCAAGCGCAAGGCGTCAATCTACTGTTCATCACCCACGACCTGGCGGTCGTACGGCAGATGACCCAAGAGCTTGTCGTTCTTTACCACGGCGAGATCGTCGAACGTGGCGCCACCGCCGAGGTGATCGACAGCCCTCGGCACGACTACACCCGGCGACTTATCGCGGCTGTTCCCACCGGAACCCCGGACTGGCTCGCCGACGACCGAACCACCAGCAGGTAGCCGCCGGCTCAGCCGAAACGGCGCGACGCGCACGGCGTGCCTTCTCCGAGAGGCCCGAGGCAGATGACTTCCACCGTCCACGACAGGAGCTATCCATGACCGCTTCGATGGAGCGATCACACGACTTCACCGATCTGACCGGCCTGCGCCATGCGCTGCACCAAGTTCCCGAAGTGGGCTTGGATCTGCCGCTTACCCAAGCGATCGTGCTGGACGCGCTGTCGGGCCTCGACCTGGAAATCACCACGGGGATCAATTGTTCATCGGTCGTCGGTGTGCTGCGAGGTGACAGGAACGTTCCCGATGCCAACCGGCGAACGATATTGCTCCGCGCAGACATGGATGGCCTTCCGCTTCGCGAAGAAGCGGATATCTCCTTCCGATCGCGGCACGACGGTGCCATGCACGCCTGCGGTCATGACGTCCACACCGCGATGCTGATCGGTGTCGCGCATGTCTTGGCTGCGCAACGGGATCGCCTACCCGGCGACGTCATCTTGATGTTCCAGCCGGGCGAGGAGGGCTTCGACGGCGCCAGCGTGATGATCGAGGAGGGTGTGCTGAGCGCAGCGGGACGGCACCCGGACGCGGCGTGGGCTCTCCACGTGATGTCCGGGCTGGTGCCTCGTGGTGCAGTCACCGCCCGGCGCGGGCCGATGCTGGCCTCAAGCAATGCGCTGCGCGTCACGGTCCGCGGAGCCGGCGGGCATGGATCGGCGCCGCACCGGGCCCGGGATCCGATACCTGCCGCGGCGGAGATGGTGACAGCTCTGCAGACACTCGTGTCGCGGACCACCTCTGCGTTCGATCCGGTCGTCGTGACGGTGGGAGAGTTTCATGCGGGAACCAAGGAGAACGTCATCCCCTCGCATGCCAGATTCTCGGCGACCATCCGGTGCTTCGATGGAGACGTCCTCAACCGGCTGGAAACAGATTGCACGCGCCTGTGTCATGGCATCGCCACCGCACATGGGCTGCAGGCGGATGTGCAATTCGAGCGCATGTACCCGGTGACGGTAAATGACCCGCACGCGGTCGGCCTTGCCGAGCAGCAGGTCGACAGGGTCTTGGGCGGCGAACGGTGGCATGCCATGCCGAATCCCGTCGCAGGTGCGGAAGACTTCTCGCGAGTGCTCCAGGCGGTTCCCGGCGCCATGCTCTTCCTGGGCGCGTCCGTCACCGATGAGTGGAATGACGCGCCGGACAACCACTCTCCCCACGTGCTCTTCGACGACGCCGTCATGTCTGATGGCGTCGCTCTTCTCGGCGAGCTTGCGCGAGTGTCACTGTTCCGATCCCATGCGAGCGACAAGGTCTTGGGGTAACCGTCCCGCGACCCCCATCTTGGGGTCCACTGGTCTGGAGACACAATGTCATCAACTACGGCTGACGTGGTCATCGTCGGCGCAGGCGTCATCGGTTCTTCCGCAGCCTTGGAACTGGCGAAGCTCGGACTACGTGTCGTCGTCGTTGACAAGGCCGGAGGGGTCGGTCATGGGTCGACCAGCGCCTCGAGCGCGGTTGTGCGTTTCAACTACTCCACCTGGGACGGCGTCGCGACCGCTTGGGAGTCCAAGCATTGCTGGGACGATTGGGCCGACTACCTCGAGTTCCGCGATGAGGTTGGCCTGGCGGCGTTCGTCCGCGCCGGCATGGTGATGCTCGACGCGCCGGTCGCGCCGCGCGGGCGCGTGACCGGATTGTTCACCACCATTGGTGTCCCGTACGAGGAATGGGACAGCAGAACCCTCAGCGTGCGTCTCCCGGCGATTGATACAGGAAAGTACTGGCCACCGAAGCCGGTGGATGACGAGAGCTTCTACGCCGATGCGACCGAACAACTCGGCGCGCTGTACACCCCTGACGCCGGTTTCATCGATGATCCTCAGCTGGCCGCCCACAACCTCGCCGCGGCTGCACAAGCCCGGAATGCGATGTTCATCTTTAATCGGTCGGTGGTCAAGGTCGTCCGGGACGCCGGACGCGTCCGCGGTGTCACTCTGTCGGACGGATCCCGGCTTTCGGCCCCCGTGCTCGTCAATGCCGCAGGGCCCTGGTCGAGTGCGTTGAATAGGCTCGCCGGGGTCGGAGCCGAGTTCACCATCGGCGTCCGCCCGATGCGCCAGGAGGTGCATCAGGTCACCGCACCCCCGGACTACGGAGAAAACGGCGGGTTTGGGCCGTTGATCGGCGACCTGGATTTGGGTGTCTACCTGCGTCCGGCACCGGGTGGTCAACTTCTCGTCGGAGGGACCGAACCCGACTGTGACCCCCTGGAATGGCTTGATGATCCCGACCAGGCCAACCTGAATGCGACCGCGCCTCGCTTCGCGGCACAGGTCACCCGTGCCGCACGGCGCCTGCCCGGCCTTACTGTCCCGAACACCTTCACGGGAATCGCCGGTGTGTACGACGTCGCGGATGACTGGACGCCGATCTATGACCGCACCGACCTTGACGGCTTCTACGTGGCCATGGGTACGAGCGGAAACCAGTTCAAGAACGCCCCTCTCGTCGGCCGATTCATCGCCGCCCTCGTCAAGGGCGTCGAAGACGGCCACGACCACGATACTGAGCCGCTTCGCTACCGGGGCGAGCACACCGGGCACGACATCAATCTTGGTGCTTTCTCGCGAAAGCGGCCCGTCAATACAGATTCCTCGCAATCGGTTCTGGGGTGACGTGATGACAAGAACGCCGGGTGACCCCGACGCGGCGAGAGTCGCCAAGGCCGCCGAGGACTACTGGCAACTCCTCGCGGCGCATGAACCGGAGATCCGCTCGCGCGCGGGCCTGCCGGTGGAACGACTGCCCACCCGTAGCCACGCTGAGGTGACGAACCGGGCAGCCAGGCTACGCCAGATCGTGGAGCAAGTCGCTGATCTCGATCGAGCTCAACTCAGCGGAGCAGACGCGGACACCCTGAATTCGCTGGTTTTCCTGACCGATTCCGCCTCCGGTGAGGCGGACCATTTCTGGTTGACGCCCGCCGCCACGCCCTATCAAACCTACGAGCTATCGCGCTACCGCAGCACGGTCTTCGCCGCCCATCATTTCGCATCAGCGTTTGACGTGACCCGCTATCTCGATCTCGCGGCCCAATACGCCCGCCGCTTCCATGCGCTGGCCGCGACCCTGCACGGCCAGCGGACGCGAGGGATCTTGATCGCCAGGCCGGCACTTGGATCCGCCATTTCCACGATCAAAGCGCTCCGGGAATCCGCGGCTGAGACCCTGAACGTCAATGGGGCCCGATTGACCGAGCTGGATATCGCCGCCGTGGGGCGCCTCACCGGCGGCATCGCGCACCTGCTGGACAGAGAGGTAGTCCCGGCGATCGAACGAGTGCTGGCGATCATAGATTCGGCCGACTACGCGGATCGGGCACCCGCCGGCGTCGGCCTGTCCATCTATCCCGGTGGGGAGGAGGCCTATCGCTTCATGGTCCGGCGCGACACCAGCCTGGACATAAGCCCTGAAGAGCTGCATCGGCTCGGCCTGGAGCAGTGTCAGCAACTCGGCGAACGCATGAGAGACATCCGGTCCGTGCTGGGATTTAACGTCGACGAGCCAGAATTCAGGAACATATTGAAAGCGCAGAGCCATCTCTATGCGAGCTCACCGGCAGAAATAGAGGAACGCTATAGCTCATACATGTCCCAGGTGGAACCACTGATCGGCGACTACTTCGGCGTCCTGCCATCCGCACGGTACGGAGTGACCCGCATGGAGGAGAGTCTGGAATCCGGATTGACTTTCGGCTACTACGAGTTGCCCACCCCCACACAACAACTGGGACGCTACCGATACAACGCGGCAAACCCGGCCGAAAGCTCCCTACTTTCCGCCGCAGCGCTGATCTACCACGAACTGGTGCCGGGGCATCACCTCCAACTTGCCCGGCAACTCGAAAACACCGAACTACCGCCCTTCAGAAGATATCCGCTGGACTTCACGGCATTCATCGAGGGTTGGGCCGAATACGCAAGCGGCCTCGGCTGGGAGATGGGGCTCTACGAGAACCCCTGGGATGCCTACGGCCGTCTGTCGAACGAGCGGTTCACAGCGGCAAGACTGGCTCTGGACACAGCTCTCAACTGCGGTTGGTGGACCGAAGAAGAAGCGCTCGCGTTCATGCGCCGCAACATGTCCGAGTCCGAGACCCAACTGCGGTCGGAACTGCTGCGCTACGCAACGGACAGACCTGCGCAGGCTCTCAGCTACCGCACCGGCTTCCTCGCGATCACCCGAATGCGCGCCGAGGCGGAATCACGGGCAGGTGGCCACTTCAAGATCCGCGAGTTCCACGACGCGATCCTCAGTGCCGGAGCATTGCCCCTCACCGCACTCGACAGCCGGCTGACGCGCGAGCTATGGCCGTTCGGCCGGTAACGACCGTAGATCCACTAACGACGTGAACGATCAAATGTGCCAAGCCAAGCGGCGGGAAACGCATCCACGGCATGGTGACCGCAGCCCTCAGTTGGCGAGCGCGACTGCGTCGTCGGACACCGTAGGCTTACGCCGTGGGGTCTGAACTGCAACGACTCGTCGAAAATCTCGGCAGGCGCCTCGGCCGATCGGTCGCGGTCGATGATCCGGCCCTGCATCTGCTGGCCTACAACCCCCATGCCGGCACCATAGACACAGCCCGTACCGAATCCATTCTCAAGCGCGCGGTCCCCCGTGAGGTCGTCCAATACGTCTATGACTGCGGAGCGGCCACAGCCGAGGATCTGTTCACCGTCCCTGCCCGTCCTGACATGAGCATGGACATAGCCCGGATCGGCATGCCCATCCGCCACCGGGGCGCGCTTCTGGGATTCATCTGGCTGCTGGCCTCCGACGGGCCCGTTGGCGATGATCACGCAGATGCCGTACGCCGATCAGCCGAGACAGTCGCCATGATCATGCATCGCGAATACCTGCTCGGCGAACTCAGCCGTGGTCGCGAACGCGAACTGACCCGCGATCTTATTTCTGGTCATGCCGAGGTCCGCACGCAGGCAGCCGATCAACTGGTCTCCGAGAATTTGTTCTCAGCCGGTCCTGCCCTGGCCTTGGTCGTCAGCTTGACGCGGACCGGTGCACCTCTCACCGATTCCGACCGGATCGCGCTGGCCGCAGGCGTCGACTTCGGCCGGAATCGTCGCCCGCAGCGCACAGCCCTCACGCTTGAACGTCCCGACCATGCCATTCTGTTGCTGGCCCAGCACGACGCTATCGAGCGCCAAGCGATCAAGGATCTCGCCGGTTTCATTCGCGAACGCGTGCTGGCCGAAACGGAGACCGGAGGACACTGCTGGGTCGGCATCGGTGAGGCCCGGGCAGCGCTCAGCGATGTCCACCACTCCTACGCCGATGCCCGCCGCGCGGCCGATGTCGCACGCATCGTCCATGTGCTCGGTACGGTCGTCCGGTACGGCGAACTCGGGGTGTACGGCATGCTCGCCGAACTTCCCGCCGACAGGCTCGCCGACAGCCTGCATCCAGGCCTACGGGCGCTGTTCGAACGGCACAGCGCCGGTGACGACGCGCTCGTCGAAACGATAGAGACGTTTCTCGACAACGCGGGCCATGTCAAAAAGACCTCCGACCGGCTGAGAATCCACCGCACAAGTCTGTATTACCGCCTCAGAAGGGTTGAAGAGATCACCGGGCTCGATCTGTCTCTGGGCAATGACCGGCTGACTCTGCACCTGGGCCTCAAGATGGCTCGACTCATTGAAATACGCTGATGCACGTTCCATCGCCTGCCGGACTCATCGCGGAGCCCCTCGTCTGAATCAGCTTCTCCTGGGCATCATCGGGTGAGCGCTTGTCGACACATGTCGAAGACAGCGGCGACCAATCCCATCGATAATCCGATGTGCCACGTGCTTACCGAATCTACTGTGTAGATGCCCGCCCCAACGGCCTCCACCGACGAATCACCATGCGTAAGCCACAAAAGGAAATCAACTAGTCCTCCCGGAATCTACGGCTTTCGCGAGGATCAGCTGAACCTCGGCCCGAACCTCGCCTGCCCGCATCATTGAGCATCCACATCTCGGGAACCACTATGACGTTGAGCGCATTTGACCTTTTCAGCATTGGCATCGGCCCTTCCAGTTCACATACCGTCGGCCCGATGCGAGCAGCGCTGCTCTTCATGGAGAGCCTGAGCCTGTCCGGCACACTGCAGCGAGTTGCACGAGTACGGGCAGAGCTGTTCGGCTCGCTCGGCGCGACCGGCCGCGGCCATGGCAGCGACAACGCGGTCCTGCTGGGACTCTTGGGGGAGCGACCCGAGGACGTGGACACCGATGCCGCCCCCGACCTCGTGGCCCAGATCCGCGCTCGAGGACGGATCCTCCTGTCGGGCGGGCACGAGATCGCCTTCAACGAGCACGCCGATCTCACATTGCACCGCCGCAAAACCCTTTCGGCACACCCTAATAGCATGACTTTCCATGCCTTCGACAGCGAAGGCGGAATACTCGCCACGCGCACCTACTACTCCGTCGGCGGAGGTTTCGTCCTCGCAGATTCCCCAGCGAACAGGCCCATGATCGTGCCGGACCCGACCCCTGTACGTCACCCCTTCCGTACCGCGGCGGAACTGCTGGGACACTGCCGTCGAGAACAAGTTCCGATCAGCGCGGTGATGCGACGCAACGAACACTACTGGCGTGCAGACCAGGAGATCGATGCAGGCCTGATGCACATCTGGCAGGTCATGACCGACTGCGTACGGCGGGGTTGCGCCCGCGACGGCGTGCTGCCGGGAAGTCTGAAGGTCCCGCGGCGGGCCAAGACCTGGCACGACAAGCTCTCCACCGAGGACGTCGACGGCGATCCCCTGGCCGTGACGGACTGGGTAAGCCTGTACGCGCTCGCGGTCAACGAGGAGAACGCCTCCGGCGGTCGCGTCGTGACCGCGCCGACTAACGGAGCTGCCGGGATAATCCCCGCCGTACTGCACTACTACCGGCGGTTCGTGCCCCACGCCAACGACGAGGGGGTCGTACGGTTCCTGCTCACAGCGGCCGCGATCGGTGTGGTACTGAAGGAGACTGGATCGATATCGGGCGCCGAGGTGGGCTGCCAGGGCGAAGTCGGGTCGGCCTGCGCGATGGCCGCCGCTGGCCTCACAGAAGTATGTGGTGGCAGTCCAGAACAAGTGGAGAACGCCGCCGAGATCGGATTGGAACACCACCTCGGGCTGACCTGTGACCCTGTCGGCGGACTGGTGCAGATTCCCTGCATCGAACGTAACGCCGTGGCAGCCAACCAAGCGATCAACGCCAGCCGAATCGCCCTGCGTGGCAACGGTAGGCACATTGTGACACTGGACAAAGCCATCAAGACCATGCGCCAAACCGGTGCCGACATGAAAACCAAATACAAGGAAACCGCCCGCGGCGGGCTGGCAGTCAACGTCATCGAATGCTGACATCCAGCAGAGGCCAATGCCCACGCGGTCGCTATCCCCGCCCGTACGGCGCCTCAGTGCGGACCCCCCGGACCCGACATTCGATGGATCCTGTGCACGAATGTCTCATCCAATGTCGGATAACTGCGGCCGGCCTGTTGGGCAAGATGAGCTGCGACAGCAGTGATGGAACATCAGAGGGAAGTGAAGAGTGGCGGCAACCCACGACTGGGAGCGATTTCGCCGATTCCTCACTTGGAACGAGCTAGTCGCCGGCGGCACCGTCACCCAGCCGTGCATCACCGGGAACGGAGCTGTCCGGTGGACAGACGGCGATGGCGTGACATGGCATCTAGACCCCATCACCGGTCGGCGTGGCGTCAGTGACGACCCCGACGGACAGAACCCGCAGCGGGATGCGCGGTGGGGACCACGTGAGATACGACCGCCCTCGTCCGAGGGGGCGCCGGCAGTGGGCGAGGCGCTTTCCCCTGACGGCATGCACGTCCTCACCGAGATCGACCACGAATTGGCCGTCCGTGATATCAGGACCGGCGCCACCCGCATACTCACCAGCGGTGGCAGCGCCGATCTGCCGTGGCGTGTCGACGCCCAGGCGGAGTCCCTGATCCCGGCACCTCCGGTGTGGTCCCCCGACGGATCGCGGGTCCTATCACTGCAGGCTGATCTGACCGGGCTCGACCAGTACCCACTCGTTGACTGGTCGACCTATCCCCCGGCGATCCAGATGCATCCATACCAGGTGGAAGGACGCCCCAGAAGAGCGCTCTCCCGAGCCGCTTTCGTGTCCGTCGCGACCGGTGAGATCGTGTTGGCCAAGGTGGAGGATGGAGCCCGGTTCCTGCCGTTGCGGTGGACTACCGATGGGGATGCCTTTCTCGCCATCACCTACATGCCCGACGGCATCCTCTCGGTGATCCGCCTGGACGCCGCCGACGGCACGAGCGAGACGATCGTCCAGGAGCGCATCATCGCACTCCACGCCTACCTGCCCGCGGCGTTGAGCGCTGCCCTCACACCAGTGCCGGATTTCGACGGGTTCGGCTGGACCTCAGACCGCGACGGCACGCTCCGGCTGTACGTGGCGCGCAGCGGTGGCGGCGACATGATCGCGGTGACCCCTGAGGGGACGCAGGTATCGCGGGTCGTCGGTCCCACCGCGGACGGCGGTGTCCTGCTGCTTGCACGCACCGATCCGAACCGGCCATACGACCTGCACATCTGCCGGACCGACGCGCGAGGCGCCTTCAAGGTGCTGACCGATCTGCCTGGGACACATGATGCCACCCTGCTCGGGGACGGCTCGCTCTTCCTGGACGCGCACTCGAGCCTGGACCGTCCACCGCGCACGGACCTGTGGAACGCCGATGGGACGCATGTCGCCATCCTCGAAACGGCGAACATCGCCGGAGTGAAACAATTGGGGCGCGGCGCTGCCGAGAGTTTCGTGGTGAAGGCCGCCGATGGAGTCACCGACCTCTATGGGGTGTTGTTCCAGCCACCCGGATTCGATCCGCGCCGCAGCTATCCGGTGATCGACTGCATCTACGCCGGGCCGCAGACGATCTCGCATCTCAATCGCTACAGTGATCCGCCCAAGCCGAGCGGGTCGGTCTGGACCTCCGCCGCGACCCTCGCGGAGGCCTTCGCTCAGCTCGGCTTCGTCGGCATCGTCCTGGACGCGCGAGGAACACCTGGCCGTGGCCGCTCCTTCCAGGAAGCAGCCGCCGACGAGTTCGGCACCATCGCGGTACGCGATCACGTGGCCGCCATCACGGGCCTAGCCGCCGAGCGACCGTGGCTGGATCCGACTCGCTGCGGCGCCATCGGACTGTCCTTCGGCGGCTACCACGCCGCCCGCTGCGGACTGCTCGCACCGCAAGTCTTCCGCGCGATCGTCGCGGCCGCAGGTCCCTATGACCTCGAGGTCATCGCACCCGGATGGTTCGAACGCCTGCTCGGCGCGTCCTACTCGGCCGACCCGCAGCGCTTCGCCGACGCCGGCCTCGTAACGCACGCAGCGGATTTCCGGTCCGAGCTCATGCTCGTGCACGGAACTCACGACGTCAACGTCCCCTTGGTGCACACTATGAGGTTCTCCGACGCGTTGATGCAGGCGGGAAGGCAACACGAACTGGTCATCCTCCAGAATGAGTCGCACCAGATCACCGGCACTCACCAGTTGTACGCACTCGAATCAGCGGCCAGGTTCTTCCTGCGCCATCTTCTGGCCTGAAATGCCGCTGACGGAGGAGACGACATGCAACGCGGCTACCAAGAACTCTTCATCGACGTGGGCCATGGCATTCACATCGCGGTGCGCGACTACCCTAGCAACGGCAGGCCACTGGTGCTATTGCATGGTGCCGGACTGAACCTCGCCCTGTGGGATGCCGTCGCCGACGTACTCGCCCACCGCTACCACTTGGTAGCACTCGACTTCCTCGGGCACGGCGCGTCATCCGTACCCGAGGGATTCACCCTCGAGGCCGATCTCGCCGCGTTGGAGCGCGTTATCGCCGAGCTCGGGCTGTTCCGGCCAGCCGTGATCGGGCACTCCTACGGAGGGATGCTCGCCGTACGGTACGCCGTCGACCATCCGGAGTGTCCGATAGTCATCAACATCGACGGCCACGGCGACGGACAGGCCGAGCACTACGCCGGCAAGACCCCGGAGGAGGTAGGGCGGTTCTGGACACAGCAGTACGAGGCGCTGCTCGCCTACCTCGACGGCGAGGATTCCGGATCGCATGAGCTACGCGAGACGCACCTGGCCCGCATGGGAGCCTACGCCGAGGCGCACGGCGTCGCGCCGGAAACGATATCCGCGTTGGCGAAGCGTTCGATCCAACGCGATCGCAGGGGCGGCTGGAACCGTAGGCCCGGAGCCGACTTGAGCGTGGACATGTATCGGCAACTGTCCCGACTGGACATGTTCGGGCTCTACCTGAAGGTACGGTGCCCGGTGGTTCTCGTGCTCGCGTTGAAACCGCCGTTGATCCCCGAGCCGGATGCGGACTTCATACGCGCGCATCGAGCAGGAATCGATAAAGCCTTCACTGAAATGGCGGCGACCATGCCCAACCTGCGACTACTCCGGACCGACGCTCGGCACCTGATGCCGATGGAGCGCCCGCACGAACTCTGCCAACTGATCGTGGACTGTTACCCCTAGCATCAATGTGCCCCCCGTGGGGTCCGCGGGCGGTCGGTGTAGGCGCGGTCGACGGCGAGGGTGCCGGCGGGCAGGCCGAGCGGGGCGCCTGCGGCTCGCCAAGCGCCTATTAGGCGGTCCCATTCTTCGTCAGGTGTGAAAGCCGCGCTGGACCCCGGGCTTGTCCGGGGTTCAAGCGCTTGTCGCGTCTGGAATCAGCCGGGATGTGCTTCGGCGTCGGCCTCACCGTGCTGCCTGCTCGGGGGGTCGAATCGGCGGGGGCGCAGAGGGGTGCCGAACGCCAATTCGCCGCCGATCCAGGCTGCCCTCGCGGTGAGGTCCTCATCCAGCCAGACCAGGTCGGCCTGCGCGCCGACCGCGATGCGGCCCAGGTCAGGGCGGGCAAGCAGGTCGGCCGGGCGCGTTGCGGCGGCGGTCACCGCGTCGGGAAGTGGCAGGCCCAGCCGGACTGCGTTGGCGAGCGCGCGGTCCAGTCGCAGCGTGGAGCCGGCGAAGGCCCCGTTGGCTGAGGTGGGTGGGCGGTCTGCCGTCGTGTGGATGGTCTGGTTGCCGAGTTGGTACCGGCCTGGCGTTGTGCCCGCCGCGGCCACGGCGTCCGTTACCAGGACCAGGCGTGAGGCCCCCGTGGCGAAGGCCAGCTGCGCGGCCTGAGGACTGAGGTGGTGGCCGTCGAGGACGAGGCTGAAGGACACTCGGGGGTCGACCAGGGTTTGGCCGATCACTCCGGGGTCGCGGTGATGAAACGGGCGTTGCGCGCTGTACAGGTGGGTGACGCATCGTGCGCCTGCGTCGATGGCGGCATGGGTTTGCGCCGCGGTCGCGTCGGTGTGCCCGAGCGAGACCAGGACGCCTGCCGAGGCGAGTTCTTCGATGGCTGTGAGCGCTGAGACCCTTTCGGGCGCGAGCGTGATCGCTGCCAGGGTTCCGGTCGGTGCGGCGTTGAGAAGAGCGCTGATGTGTTCCGGTTCGGGATCGCAGAAGAAGCTGGGGTTGTGGGCGCCCGCGTGCGCCGGGGAGAGAAACGGTCCTTCGACGTGGGCGCCGAGCAGGCGGGCCCGCGGAGTGCTCGACGGCGTGTTCATCGCCGTGTGGCACCGGCCGAGGGCTTGCGCCAGGTCGGGTATGGGCGCGCTCACGAACGCCGCAGCGAAGGAGGTCACGCCTGTCTCTGGCAGCCGCTGTGCGATGTGCTGCCAGCCGGCGGGGTCTGCGTGCGAGAAGTCGATGCCATGGTAGCCGTTGACCTGGAGGTCGATCAGGCCCGGGATCAGGGTTCCGTCTTCCAGTACCACATCCGCTTCTGCCGGATCGGCGGATGGGCGTACTTCGGTGAAGGCGCCGTTTTCGATGGTCAGGGCCACCGCAGCCCATTCTCGGCCGTCCACGATCGCGCGGCGGGCGAAGATCTTCTGCATGAATGCTCCTTCGTGGGTGGTCGCCCGGCTGGCTATTTGATCGCGCCTGCGGTCAGGCCGCCGACGAGGTGTTTCTCGATCATGGCGAACAGGATGACTACCGGCACGATCGCGATGACGGAGGCGGCGAAGAGCTGGTCCCAGTGTTGCTCGTAGCCGGTGACGTACGAGCTGAGTCCGACCGTCAGCGGCTTCTTGTCGTCGTCCTGCATGAGCGTGAGGGCTACCACGTACTCGTTCCATGCCGCGATGAAGGTGAAGGTGATCGCGGTCACCACGCCGGGCAGGACCAGCGGCAGCATGACGCGGAGAAGTGTCGCTGGGCGGCCGCAGCCGTCGAGCTCTGCGGCTTCCTCCACCTCCCGCGGGACCGAGGCGAAGAACCCGTGGAGGATCCAGATCGCGAACGCCAAATTGAAGGCGGCGTTGGTCACGATGATCGCGAAATAGGTGTTGATGAGGTTGACCTCGAAGTACTCGCGGTAGATCCCGACGACCAGGGACGCCGGCGAGAACATCTGTGTGACCAGCACTGTGAAAAGGAACGCGCCGCGGCCGGGGAAGCGGTGGCGGGCCGTGAAGTAGGCGGCCGGGACGGCGGCCAGGAGCACGATGGCGGTGGACGCGGCGGCGACGATGAGGGAGGTCTTGAGCCAGTTGCGAAAGCGTGCGTCGGTGGCTATGTCCGTGTAGGCCGCGAATGTCCAGTTGCGGGGAAAGAGGGTCGGCGGTGTCTGCAGCACGTCCGCGCTCGGGCGCAGCGAATCAAGGATCATGACCAGGTAGGGGCCGAGGAAGGCGACGGCGACGGCGAACCCGGTGACGGCGAGCACATAGCGGCGGGCCCTCTTCCACCCTCCTCTCGCCGGCGGGGCTGTGGGCGCGGCCGTCATGCCTCGGTCTCCTGCCATTTGACGATACGAAGGTAGGCCACGACCACGACGAGGATCAGCAGCACGTTGAAGACCCCGGCGGCGGCGGACTGGCCGATGTCGCGTTCGGCGCTCTTGAAGGCCAGCTTGTACATGAAGGTGATGGTCGTGTCGTGGGTGAAGCCGGGGTTGCGGTCGTTGAGTGTCCAGATGACGGGGAAGGAGTTGAAGAGGTAGATGACGTTGAGGACGATCGTGACGATCAGGGCCGGGCGCAGCAGCGGCAGCGTGATTCTGCGGTAGATCCTCCACGCGCCCGCCCCGTCGATGTGGGCGGCCTCGTACACGTCGCGGGGGATGGTGTTGAGCCCGGCCAGCAGCACGTACGTGCTGAACGGGATGGAGACGAAGACCCCGACGGCGATCATGGACGGCATCGTCCAGCGATCGTCGCCGAGGAAGTCGATCGGGCGGTCGATGATACGTGCGCCCATCAGCAGCCGGTTGAGGATGCCGTGGTAGTAGTCGTAGATCAACGTGAAGAGTCGGCCGGTGATCACCAGCGAGGCGGCCCACGGCACGATGACGGCCCACCGTACGAAGCGCCGGCCACTGAACTCCTTGGCGAGGAACTGGGCGAGGGCCAGGCTGATGACGATGGTGAGGGCGACGACGCCCAGGACCCAGACCACGGTGTTGGCCAGGACGGTGGGCAGAGCCGGCTGCTGGAGGACATGCGCGTAGTTGGCGGCTCCCGCGTCGCCGAGATGCAGTCCGGTGATCGAGTAGCGCGACAGCGATGCCCGGACCAGCTCGTAGGCGGGGTAGAGGACGACGCCGCCGATGAGCAGCAGCGCCGGCCCTAGCCAGAGAACCGATCTGAGCGGTGATACGCGACCTCGGGGCCGAGGTCGGCGTCGGCGGGTGGGCGGCGCCCGGTGCTCCTTCGGCCGATCCGTTGTGCGTGAGGCCTGGCCTGGCTCAGCCACCGGACTTGGCCAGCTTCTGCAGGTCGCCCAGCACGGCGGCGGGGTTGCCGCTCGGGGCGACCGCGGTTCCGATGTTCTGCTGTACCGCGATCTTGATCTTGTCCCATGTGGGGTCGTCGGTGGGGGTCAGGTGGATGTTGGGCAGGGTGTCCAGGTAGACCTTGAGGCCGGCGTCGGAGGCGAAGGCTTTGAGTCCCGATTTGGTCACCGGGAGGAAGCCTTCGGCTTTGATCCAGGTGTTCACTTGGTCGGGTTGGTAGTACAGCTCGTAGAACTTCTTGACGGCGTCCTGGTTCCCGGCCTTCTTGAAGGCCATCAGGTAGTCCGTGACGCCGTAGGTCTGGGGCGGGCCGCCGTCCTTGGTCGGCATGGCGGCCACCCCGTAGTTGATCTTCTTGTCCTGGTCCAGGGTGGTGGCGAACTGCGAGAGCCCGACGACCATGCCGGCTTTGCCTGAGGAGAAGAGTGAGAAGGCGCCGTCGGTGCGGTTCGTCTTGCCGGGGTTGTTCTGTGTGACTCGGTTTTTGGTCGACAGGTCCTTGAGGAACTGCAGTGTTTCGACGTTCCTGGCCGAGTTGATCGTCCAGTTGCCGTCGGTTTTCCAAGCGCCGCCGTTGTTGAAGGCCCAGATGGAGAACTCCGCTTGCGCCTCTTCGGGACCGAGAGGCAGGGCGTAGCCGACTGTTCCGTCACCGATGGCGGTGATCTTCTCGGCCGCCGACACGAACTCCGTCCAGGTGGTCGGAGGCGCCGTGATACCGGCCCGCCGGAACAGGTCCTTGTTGTAGAACATCGCCCGGCTGGACGCGAGGTCGGGGAAGCCGTACATCTTGCCGTTGTAGGTTCCGCTCTTGACGAAGGCGTCGATGAGATCGGCCTTGGTCGTGGCGGGCAGTACTTCGTCGGAGTTGTAGAGCAGCCCGTCCTTGGCGTAGCTGGCGTAGGCATTGAGGTTGAGGATGTCCGGCGGGCTGCCGTTCTGAATCATGGTGCTGGTCTGCTGGTCGATGTTGTCCCAGCCGATGATCTGCAGATTGATCTTGATGCCGGTCCGGGTCTGGTATTCCTTGGCGAAGGCGTCCCAGAACGTCTTCGTGTGGTCCTTGCTGTATTCCGCGATGACGACCTTCAGTTCCTTGACGCCGGCATCGCTGCCCGCGGGTGAGACATTGCCGGATCCGGTGCCGCCGCTGCACGCGGTGAGCAGAACCGATGCCGCGGCTGCGGCGAGCAAGGGGATGGCACTCTGCTTCTTCATCTGTTTCTCCTGTTCAGTTACGGGGGTGCTGCCGGGTGAGGGCGGCTGCGCCGGCGATGCCGGCATCGATGCCGAGGGCTGCGGGGACGATGTCGACCGCCGTCGTGCTTGGCAGGCCGCTCCCGTGGAAGGCATCGCGCAGTGGCGCCCAATAGGCTGGGCCGATCTGGGAGACGCCGCCGCCGACCACGACCCGTTGCGGGTCGATGACCGTGGCCAGCCCGGCCAGGGTTCTGCCCAGAGCTTCGGCCCCTTGGTTGAGCACAGTGATCGCGGCGGTATCGCCGCGACGTGCGCGTTCGGCCACGTGCCGCAGGTCGAGAGGGGGGTTGCGGCGGGTCAGCCGGGCGTACGCGGCAGCCATCGCCGGGCCGGAGGCGACGGTCTCCAGATGTCCTGTCCGTCCGCAACTACAGGCATCGCCGCCCGCTGCGGAGACCGGGACGTGACCGAGTTCGCCCGCGCCGTGATGAGCGCCGGTCAGCAGGCGGCCGTGGAGCACGAGTCCGCCGCCGACACTCGTTCCGACGCTGGCGTACAACACGTCGGATGCGCCGCGGCCGGCTCCGTAGCGGTGCTCCCCCAGGGCGAAGGCGTTGACGTCGTTGTCGACGACGACGTGTCTTCCCGAAGCCTGGCTGAGATCGTCGGCGAGCTCGGTTCCGGCCCAGCCGGGCATGGTGTCCGTGGCGGTGACGACGGACCCACGGCGGGAGTCGATCACGCCCGGGCTGCCGATGCCGATCGGCAGGTGCGAGCCTGCGGCTCCGGCGCCAAGAGTGCGGCACGTGTCGGCGATCAGGCCGATGATCGCCGATGGCCCCTGTCCGTGGGGTGTGGGAAGAGACATCCGGCGATGTACGAGGCCGCGCTCGTCCACGAGTCCCGCGGCGATTTTGCTGCCGCCGAGATCGACACCGATCGCGAACACGTCAGCCATGCGACCTCCCGTTCCGCCGGCCCACGACCGATGCCAGGGCACTGGCCAGGTGGTGCAGGCGTTATGCACGATTGCGTGCATCGCAGCATGCAGTCGGCGGATAATGTGCGTCAAGTGCTACATTGTGTGCATTTCTGGGTGCACGTAGGGAGAAGGTCATGCAGTCTGCGGCTCGTCGGCGTGCCTTGCTCGAACAGCTTCGGGCAACCGGTTACGTGGCAACGGGCGGGCTGGCACGCCAGTTCGGCGTCGACGGCTCCACCATCCGCCGCGACCTGGCGCACCTGGAGCGGGCGGGACTCATCAGACGCACGCGCGGCGGACTGCTCCCGGCCGAGCCGGCCGCCGCCATCGACGTCCCCTACGACGTGCGGCGTACAGCGGATCTGGCGGAGAAGGCCGCCATCGCCGAGGCAGCGGCCGATCTTGTCGAGAACGGCCAGTCCGTGATCCTGGACAGCGGTTCGACGGCTTACCAGCTTGCTCTGGCACTGCGCCGGCAGAAGAAGGCGATCTTCGTCGTCACCAACGATCTGATGATCGCCGTATGTCTCGCCAACGACCCCACGATCCGCGTACATGTGACGGGCGGATCTCCCATCGACACGGCGTACACGCTGGTCGGCCCATCCACAGTGACGGAGCTCGAAGGCCTGCACGCGGACTGGGCATTCCTCGGTGCCGAGGCGGTACATCACGAGGCCGGGATCACGAACATCAACATGGTCGAACTCCCGGTGAAGCGCGCCATGGTCAACGCCGCCGAACGGGTCGCCGTCATCGCCGCCAGCCCCAGATTCGGCAAGCGCGCCCTGGCGCCGGTGTGCTCTCTTGACGCCATCTCCTTGTTCATCACGGACGACGGGATCGCCGACGACGAGCGTGCGCACTACGGATCCCGGCTGCGCACGGTTCCTATAGCCACCCGACACGCCGAGACACCTGCAGAGGGGTAGCGACCTCCGGGAACGCAGACGATCAGGATGCGCGCAGTCGAAAGTGCACACATTCGCCTTATTGACGCACGCTTCCGTGCATGATGTGGTGTTCACCTGACGGTGCCCGCCGCGCTTCGCGTTCAGCCACAGCGCACAGCGGGCCGCATACCTGAGGAGACAGCCCACATCGTGTCCCAACACATTCGTCTCGGCGTCATCGGATGCGGACGCATCTCCCAAGCCGCTCATCTGCCGGCCATCGCGAAAGCCGAGAACGTCGAGCTCACGGCAGTGTGCGACGCGAGCGTCGCGGTGGCGGAGGCCATGGCCCGGCGCTACAGCGCGAGAGCCTTTTCCCGGCTTGACGACTTGCTCGACGCAGGTGTCGACGCCGTACTGATCGCGATCCCCGACCGATTCCATGCCGAAGTAGCGCAACTCGCGCTGCGGGCCGGCAAACACGTCCTCATCGAGAAGCCCATCGCCGCCACCATCGCCGAGGCCGAACAGGTGCGAGACCTGGCCGCTTCGGCGGGCCTCGAGCTGCAGGTGGCGAGTATGAAGCGGTTTGACCCCGGCGTGCAGTACGCCGCCGAAGCGGTCGCCAAGATCGGCCCTCTGCGCAGCGTCGTCGGCTGGTACCGCGTGATGTCACGGCTACGCGCGCCGATCGAAGCGACCCTCTTCCCTCCCTTGATCGTCGACCCCGCCGTGCAGTCACGCGAGCTGGAGTACAAGGCGGCCCACCGAGCCGAGCATCTGCTGGCCACCCACGGCATCCACACCGTCGACCTGCTGCGTTACCTGGCGGGCGATTACGAGATCCACAGCGCGGTTCTGTCCACCAACGAGCGCGACTACAGCTGGCATGCCCTGGGCCGCCTGCACGACGGAGCCGCGGTGAGCCTGGAGGTGACGGCCAGCGTCCATGCCGAATGGTCCGAAGGTTTCGACCTCTACGGCGACCACGGTCATGTCCGGCTGCGCTGCCCCTTCCCCTTCACCAAGCAGCCCAGCACCGTCAGGACCTTCGACGAGGCCACCCAAACCTACTCCGAACCGGTGTTCGGCGACAGCGACCCGTACGAACGCCAGGTCGAGTCCTTCGCCCAGGCCATCCTCCTGGGCAGGAGTGTCGACTCCACCGCTGGTGACGGCATCGAAGCCCTCAAGATCATCGAAGCGATCCGGGACGCCGCCGACCAGCCTGAGGACCATCGATGACACTCCGCGAGCCGCAAGGGGCGGCGCTCCCCGAGGTCGGCGTCTTCGCCCGCACGTTCCCCCGCGACACCGCCGCCGAGGTCGCGGACGCCGTCGCGGCGGCCGGCTTCACCCTCGCCCAGTTCAACTTCTCCGCGATCGCAACCCCAACTCTCGCACCGGATGTCTCCGCCGCGACCGTCGCCTCCGTGGGGCAGACCTTCCGTGACGCGGGAGTCAGCCTGTGGGGGCTGTCGGCCACCTACAACATCATCAACCCCGACCAGGCCCGCCGCACCGAGCAAACCCATGACGCTGCACGGCTGATCAGACTCTCACCCGCGCTCGAGGTCACCGCGGTGACGCTGTGCAGCGGAACGCGCAATGCCGACAACATGTGGGCAGACCACCCGGACAATCGATCCCCCGCAGCCTGGGCCGACCTGCGCACCACCCTCGACACCCTCCTGGAAGCCGCCGCCGAGGCGGGTGTCACACTCGGCATCGAACCGGAACCAACCAACGTCATCGACTCCGCCGAACGCGCCCTGCGGCTCATCACCGAACTCGGAGCGGACGCCCGCCACGTCGGCATCGTCCTCGACCCCGCCAACCTCGTCACGGCGCGAACCCTCGACCACCAACGAGACATCTTCGACGAAGCCTTCGACCTGCTCGGCGAGCACATCATCGGCCTGCAGGCCAAGGACCTCACCGCCGCCGGGCCCGCACCGCTGGGCCGCGGCGAACTCGACCACTCGCTCATCTGCGACCGCGCTCTCCAACTCGACCATCCGGTACCCATCATCATCCAGGACGCCGCCGACCACGACGCCGCCCGAGCCGGGACGTACCTCCGCGAACAGCTCGACACCGCAGGTCGAACACGGAGAGATCCGTGAACACGCTCTCGTCCGCAGACAGCTACGTCCAAGCAGCCCAGGTGATACATATACGTGCAAGCGCGCCGGCTGCCGGCACCCTCGTGCTGGTGCACGGCCTGGGCGGCGACACCACCCAGTTCGACGCCTTCCTGCCCCATCTGACCAGGCTCCCCTACGATGTGCTGCTGCCGGACCTGCGTGGCCACGGCAAGACCACGCTGACCGGAGACGCGGGCGACTTCACCTTCCAGCAGTTCAGCGCCGACCTCGCGGCGCTGCTGACCGCCCGCTCCATCCCCCGGCCGCTCGTCGGCGTCGGCATCTCCATGGGTGCCGGAGTCCTGGCCGCGCTGGCGATCCAGGAGCCCCAGCTGTTCGGTGGGCTCGTCTTCATCAGGCCCGCCTGGGAGGACCGGCCCGACCCCGGCAACCTGCGCGCGTTCAGGGTCATTGCCGACCTTCTCGCCACGCGCGACAATGCCGCCGCCGCTGCGGAATTCGCCCGATCCGCCGTCTACCAGGCCATACGCCGGGAATCCGAGACCGTTGCGAACAGCCTGATGGACCAGTTCGCCGCCCCGCACGCAGCCGCGCGGCACGTTCGGCTCGCGCGGATGCCCATGTCCGCCCCCTTCGCCGACCTGGCCGATCTCCAGCGCATCCGGGTGCCTGTCGCGGTCATCGGAACCCGGCACGACCCGCTGCATCCGCTGGACATCGCACGCGACTGGGCCGATTCGTGCCACACCACGCTGCACGTCGTACCGCCGAGACAAGCGTCCGATGACCGTTACGTCACCGAATCCGCCGCGATCATCGCGACCGTCGCCGGCCAAGTCCGCGACTGCTCTTCGAAAGGACCCCTGTCGTGACTTCCAGGTTTCACGCCATCTTCGGACCGGGAACGAAGCCCCTCATCGCCATGGCCCACGTGCCGGCGCTCCCCGGAACCCCGCTGTACGACGAGAAGGAAGGCATCTCCGGCCTGATCCGCCGTGTCCGCCAGGATGTGGCGGTCCTCGTCGATGCCGGCTTCGATGCGATCCTCTTCTGCAACGAGAACGACCGCCCCTACGAACTGAACGCCGGACCCGAATCCGCGGCGGTCATGGCCCGGGTCGTCGCCGAATGCCGCCCCGAAGCGATTCCCTTCGGCGTCGACTTCCTGTGGGACCCGCGCATCGCGCTCGCCGCCGCCGTCGCTTGTGAAGCCTCATTCATCCGTGAGGTGACAACCGGCGTGTGGGAATCCGACATGGGACTCTGGAACACCAACCCTGCGCACACGCTACGTGAACGCCGTCGGCTCCACGCAGACGGCCTCGGGATCTTCATGAACATCACACCCGAGTTCGCCTCGCCCATCGGAAATCGCCAGGCGCCGGAAACAGCTCGTTCAGCCGTCATCTCCAGTCTCGCCGACGCGATCCTGGTGTCCGGTCCCATGGCAGGAGCAGGCCCCGACCTGTCCACCGTGCAGGCCGTGCGTGAGGCGGTGCCGGCTGACGTTCCGGTCCTTCTCAATACCGGCGCCAAGCGGGGTACCATCCGAGAGTTCCTCTCCGTCGCGGACGGCTGCATCGTCGGCAGCGACCTCAAGATCGACGGCTACACCTGGAATGCCGTGGACCCGGCCCGAGCCACCGAATTCGTCAAGATAGCCCGCTCTCTCTGAGGATTACCTCTAAACGGTGTCTTGCGGGGCCGCCCCAGACAGTTCGGTAGACCCGGCGACCTCGCCGGGTCCCTCGTTCACGACCAGGAACTGGGCAGCGACTCTCCTGGTAAAAGGGTGTGGCCGGTGGCGGCGCGATCGTCCCTGTCAAATGACGAAGCTGTCTCCAGGCACATACGACCAGCATTGGTCCCAGTGAAGGTATTTGCGTGGCCGGGCTGGACTGTGCGTCGTGCTGCTATGGTCCGCCCGTCGCGCCCCGGGCACTGCGATGAGCACCATGACCGCCGCCGCGTCCCGCCTCAGAGCAGCTCGCCTCGGTTGCGCAGGAGCGGGGCCTCGGCATCACCGGAAAGGGGTGGCGACGCTCAGCCAACCTGGTGGAGGTCAAGGCCCATGATTACCCTTTCTCCTCCTGCCGCACCAATTCCAATTGGAGTCGTGGACATAGACGAGCTGCCGGGCACCCACGACCTTGCAGGTTAACTGAGCAGCTGGCCGCTTGCGCGGATGCCACCGTGGTGAGGCTGTCGACGAAAGCCATCGGATAGCCATCGCCGCGATCGACGCCGGGGCCCCATCTGGTTCCCTAGGCATTCTTGCATTCGGTTTCTCCTTCGTTCCGATGCTCGGGTTTCGGCTGCGTGCTGGACAGCGACTAGTTCAGGATGTGCGAGGGCCACCTTCGATCCCTCACGCTGGAGCGCGCGTACATCGACGGTTGAGGCCCCGCCCTTCAGGAAGCCCCGTAGTTCAACACGTCCTGGGGAAGGGACTCCGTCGACGTGGCCGTCGCGCCGCGCCCGTGTGGTGGCGTGTCCGAGCCAGACGCCTGACCCCCACCTCGGCCGCGGACACCTCTGGCTTCGAACCGGCGATGCGCATCGGCCGCATGCTCGGGCGGGTGGCACGTCGGCCACCCGCAAATGTGAGCACGCCCTGCTCGGCCTGCTTACGCAGGCGATCCAGGCATGGCGGTGTCTTTGGCGTGGTCCGGGACGCGCACACGATGCAGGGTGAAGCGGGTCTCCGCATCCCAGGCCCGGGAGTTGGGCACCCACCATCTGGCCGCCGTCCCGGACTCCGGGCGCCACCAGTTCGTCCCGCAACGCCCCGTCGACTCCGCCGGTGACAATTGCCTGAAACCGGTCGGCGACATCGTCGCCGCGACGGGCCACTGCACCGGCTCCGAGCTCGCGAATCAGGTCCCGTCGGCGGCCAAGGCGTCCACGATCACCGTATGCCATCAGCCTTGGCCCGTTGGATCACCTAGCCGGCGAAGGACCTTGCTGGTCCGGTGACGGCCAACGTCTGCCCTGGGGCGAGCCCCAGCCGATCGAGTGCGATCCCTGCGGTCAAGCCCGTTCATCGGCGGCGTGCAGGAGGCAGGCAGCACGGGTGCATCAAGCGGTGGTGCACCCGAGGCCGTGAGATTATCCAAATTCGTCTGTGTGCTGTCGAAAGAGATTTGCTAGGTCCGATCGGCGAACGTGCCGGTCATGTGATGGGCGAACGGTTGTCTCGGTCGCGATGATTGTGGCCAGTCGAGCGCCCTGGACCCACGACATATGATTCGCCAAGCCATAGAGCAGCCCCGCGTTGAAGCAGTCGCCGGCACCCGTCGTCTCAGTGGACGGTAGCGCTCGCGCGGGGACAGCGAATTCCTCTCCGGGGCCAACACCTATGCAGCCTGCGGGGCCAAGCTTGGCGATGATCCAACCGCCCGATGATGCGTGAAGGGCTCTGGCCGCTGCCCATGGATCCGAGTGGCCACCGATGACGGACAGCTCCTGCGCATTCGGCAGGAAGACGTCCACGTGTGGGAGCAAGGATCGCAGCCGGTCAACAGTGCCCGGTTTCCATCCATCCGGGTCTGATCCCGGGTCGAAAAGGGTACACCCGTCGTTGGCCTTGACCGCGCGCAACATGTCCTCGGTGGGCTGCCCGTGCAGGGCTGGCGTGGTGAAGTACCCCGTCAAGAGCACGAAGTCGGCGGTCAGGGCATCGTCGGGAAGGATGTTCCGGTCGAAGTGCCGCAGATGTCCTTCCACTGTCAGGAATCCCCGGTCGCGGAACTGGCTCTCGACGGCGATGGTGGCGGATGTAGGGCTCTTCGGGGTTCGAAGGATATGAGAGCAATCGGCGCCGGCCCGCTCAAGCAGGTCGGTGACCAAGGCCGCAACGGCGTCGTCGCCGAGCGATCCGTAGAGTTCGTGCCGCACGCCGAGGGCAGCCAGGGCCATGGCGGTGTTCCCCGCCCCGCCGCCGGGACGCACACTTATACTGTCGATCACTACCTCTGTTCCCGGAGGAGGCAGGCGATCAACGGAGGAGGCGATGATGTCGAGTCCCACGTTGCCGATGATGCTGATTCTGGACATGTCAGGGTCCTCTGCGTTGTGTTACCGGGCCTCAGTCGGTGATTGGATCCCCTCGCAGCCGACCGGGCGCGCGTAGCCTGACGACAACCGCGTAGGCAACGAATATCGCCAGCGTGGCGAGCGCGGCGATGACCACGCTTTTCCCCAGACGAAAGTCTGAGTCCCACAGCGCCAGGAAGAAACTGCGGTAGATGACGTAGAGATTGAGGACGATGCCCGCCACCGGGAGGATCGCATTACTGAGCCAGCGCCTGCGCGCCCGCGCGATCCTGGCGAAGAACAGCAGATTGGCAAGGTTGACAGCGCTGTAGAGGATGAGGGCGAGGAATACGACGACCTGGGACCACCAGACGAATGCGTCCACGGCGTTCCCAAGGAGGACGAGCATCCCGCCGGCGCCGGATGCGCTCACCAGGTAGACCAGCGTCATGGCGTTGTGAGGTACGCGTGAACGGGGGTGGAGGCGTGCCAGCGGGCTGGGAAGCAGGTCCTGTCGCGCGATCGCGTAGATCATCCGCGAGGCGCCCAGCACCGTCGCCACATAAATGCCGGTCAAGGCTGTCATCGCAGTGATGATGATCAATATGTGACCCCATCCCCAGTAGTCGCGGGCCATGGGCGTTACCGCGGTCAACCCCATGGCGTTGTACTTGCTCACGGTCGACGGGGGCTCGGAGAGCGCGAAGGCCCAGGTCGCGAAGACCCACACCAAGCCCACGAGGCTGACGGCGAGCAGCGTGGCCTTGGGGAGAAGGCGCCTGGGTGCGTGTGCTTCCTCCGCTAGGGTGGAGATGACGTCGAAGCCGGTGAAGGACAAGACGCCCAGGAGCACCGCGGTCCAGAACGCCGGCAAGCCACCCTGCCCCTCGGAGACCAGGAACGGGCTCAGACTGAGTTCGTGATCGATTCCTCGCGTGATGAGGATCGTCGCACACAGAGCGAGCAGTACCGCCGTCTCGATGATCAGGAAGGTGACCGCTGACTTGGTCGATGCCTGGATGCCTCGGTAGGTCATCATGCAGACGACGACGGTGACGAGTGCGGCTCCGAACAGCAGGGTCCAGGTCCCTGTTTCCACTCCGACAGCCCGCAGTAGGTCATTGAAGAAGAGACCGAACAGCAGCGGCTGCAGGATCACTTGAGTGATGTAGTACGCGATTGCCACCAGGCCCACCAGCAGTCCGGCGATCGGACTCGACGTTCGCCACGTCCAGGTGAAGGCCGCGCCGGTGGAGGGCATCTCTCGGTTGACGATGATGTAGCTGAGCGCATTGGGCAATGAGATGATCAATGCGGCCAGGAAGACAAGTGGGACAATCTGCCCAACCATGCCCTCCATTGGGCCCCATGTGCCATAGATCCCCATCGCCGGTGACATCATCACCGCGCCAAGGACCGTCAGCCCGACGAGTCCGACGGCGTTAGGCCGCAGGCCTCCAGATCTCGCGGGGTGTGAGGTTTGCGGGCTGTCGGGCGAGGATGAATAGGTCATCGCTCGGCCTCTCTTTCGGCCGTTCTGCGTGTCAAGCGCCAGCGCACGAAGCGCATGCGCGAATGCGCTCAACTATGATGTTCCAGGAGCTTGTATCGCACGGAATGCGGTGTCAATGCACGAAAGCGTGCGGCGATAAATGCACGCTTTCGAAGGGAGGCCTGATGTCCTCAACGGATCGCCGAAGGGTACTGCTCGAGCGCGTGCAGGCTGAAGGGTATGTCAGCGTCAAGGGGCTCGCTCGCGAGCTGTGTGTGGATAGCTCGACGATCCGCCGAGATCTGGCCCATCTCGAGCGAGCTGGTCTGATCAAACGCACCCGAGGCGGGCTGCTGCCAGCCAGTCCGGCTGAGGCGATCGACGTTCCTTACAATGTGCGGCGCGTGGAGCGCGTATCGGTCAAGAAGGCACTTGCCCAGGCGGCGGCCGAGCTGGTCGACGACGGGCAGTGCGTGATCGTCGACAGTGGTTCGACGATGTACCAGATAGCCTGTGCGCTGTGGGGAAAGCGCAACCTCACAGTGGTCACCAATGACCTGATGGTGGGTGTGCGCACGGCCGGGCATCCGACGAACCGCCTGCACGTCACCGGCGGCTTCCTGGTCGACACCGTCTATACCCTCGTCGGGCCCCTTGCCGTCGACAGCCTTACCCGCCTGCACGTCGACTGGGCATTCATCGGAGCCGAGGCGGTCCATCCGCAGGCGGGCATCACCAACATCAACCTCATTGAGGTGCCGGTCAAGCAAGCGATGATCGCCGCCGCTGACCGTGCTGTACTCGTGGCCGACAGCTCCAAGTTCGGCCACCGGGCCCTCGCCCATGTCTGCCAGCTTTCAGAGCTTGCGATGATCCTCACCGACGATGAGCTCGCCGCCGGCGAGCGAAGCTCCTACGGCGCAGGGCTGAGGTGCATCCCTGCCTCATCTCCGTGCAATCCGTGATGCACGCTCGCGCGTATTGACTGCGCGAATTAGCGCATGCTGTGCTTGATACGTGCAGAAGTATAGAGCTCGGGATCGAGCAGACCGGCGGCAGCAGGATCGCTCTGGCTGCTGCCTGTTCGGCCCCGACCAAGGCTGAGGGTGTACAGCTAGCCCTAGTGGAGAACCGCCTCTCCAACGAGGTCGCTTGACGGCATCGGGTTCAGGCCCATTCTTCGCTGGAGTCGCTCGGATACCGGCGCCCTGCTTATCGCAGTTCGCTCGGCACAGGTATCTGGACAACGAGGGAAACTCACCCCGGTAGGAAAAATGTCCTTACCGGTCTCTGAGACAGCATTCACCGGGCTTCTGCTGAAAGCCGTGCTCAGGGGAGGACCCTATGACTACAACTTGCGCTAACTGCGACATCGCTAGCCTCATGAGCAACATGGTGGAGCAAGTGCACGCACAGCAGCGGCAATTCGTCACCGATGCCTCACACGAACTGCGTACCCCTCTCACAGGGCTCCGACTGCGCCTTGAGGAGGCGCGGATGCATCCCAGCCAGACAGATCTTTGCGAGCTCATCCGCCACACCTTGCGGCAGGTGGACCGAATCCAGGACATCATCAGCGACCTGCTCGTGCTCGTAAGGCTGGACGTCGGCGCCAATGACGTGCCTGTGATCTTCGACTTGGCCGACTTCGTTGTGGACGAGGTCGGTAAGCGAGCCGACGGCCTACCCATTCACCTGAATCTGGAGCAGGGCTTGATCGTGGATGGCATGATAGGCGATCTTGCCCGTTTGCTGGGCAACCTGCTGGACAACGCGCAGCGACACGGAAGATCGGCAGTGCAGGTGACGGTCCGCAGCGAGGAGGACAAGGTCGTCGTCACCGTTGACGATGACGGGCCAGGCATACCCGCCGAGGAGCGCGACAGGGTATTCGGCCGCTTTTCTCGGACCGATAGCGCTCGCAGCCGCCAGCTCGGCGGGGCTGGGCTTGGACTGGCGATCGCCCAGGGCATCGCACGCGCTCACAACGGCACCCTGACCGTCCGGGCCTCTGATATGGGAGGCGCTCAGCTCATGCTGCAGCTTCCACGCTTCAGCTCATCAAGATGACAGAGACGAAGCGGCGGCACCCCAGTCAGACGTCAGAGCCTGTGCGCCACATCGTACGTGGTAGGTCTGAATCGCTCCGGTTTCGGTGGAGACCTCCACCGAAACCGGAGCACACCAAAAGACTCCACCGAATCCGGAGCGATTCACATCCTCTTTCCTGACTTCCTGAAATGGAGGGCTCCCCAATGACAGAGATGCGAGGGGCCGCCACCCTGACCGCGGTCACGACCACCATCGACCGGCTCGACACCGCCCGGCCAGCAGGAGAGATCAGATCGTTCACACGAGGATTCAAAGGACCGAGACCATGTGCCAGCACCAGCCACCCTGTCCATCCGCAGACGCCATCGATCATGACGCGGCGCGTCTGGTGGCCTACCACCCAGAGCAGGGTTGGGGTCTGCTCTGCAACGGTGT
>NZ_JBICTR010000027.1:0-40006 GCF_043197735.1 Nonomuraea sp. NPDC049028 | reverse complement strand
CATCGATCAACCGCTCCATGCGCCCGACATCGATATGGCCACCTGGCCACTGCCGCCCGGCCGGTCCTGTGTCCGCAGGGCGCGACGATTGACCCGCCTCCAGCTGACCGACTGGCACGTCAACCGCCACAGCAGGAGCGCTGACCTGCTCGTCAGCGCACTGGTCGCCAAGGCGTTCCATCACGGGACAAGACCGATCCGGCTCACCCTGTGGACCATGGACGGCACGCTACGCTGCGAGGTCGAGGACGCCGATCCGGCACTCCCCCACACGCGCCACGCCGGCCAGGACGACGAACAAGGCCATTGGCTGAGCCTGATCAACCAGTTCGCCTGCTGCTGGGGCACCACACCTACCCCTGCCGGCAAGGCCGTCTGGTTCGAGCTGTCAGAGCCCTGACATGCCCACCTCAAGCCGGCAGGCCCGGGGACAATGAAGCGCTCCGGCTTTGTTGGAGGCTCAACGCCGCCCCCTCCCCGGAGTACTTCGGTTACAAGCGCGGCCTGACGCTTTTGAACGCAGTCAATGATCAAGTGATGGGGATCGGGCAGATGGTCGTGCCCGGCACGCCGCGCGACTCGCTGTACATCCTCGACACCCTGATCAACATCGACGCGGGGCCGCAACCCGAGGTCGTCACGACCGACCAGGCATCCGACTCGGACATGGTATTCGGGATCTTCTCCATGCTGGGCTACCGGTTCGCGCCCCGCTTCGCCGATCTGGGCGATCAGCGGTTTGATGCGCCGAGCTGCCCGACGGGACGGCGCGGCGTACGGGCCGCTGGAGGCGATTGCCCGCGACAAGATCAACCGGATGAGGATTCACACCCAGGGGTCGGATATGACTCGGGTCGCCGGATCGCTGGTGAACAACCAGGTCCGTGCCTATGACCTGCTGCGCATGTTCGCCCGCAACGGCTCCCCGACCCCGCTCGGGGAGGCGTTCGCCGAGTACGGCCGGATCGACAAGACCCTGCACCTGCTGTCCATCCTGGACCCGATCGACGACACCTACCGCCGCAAGCTGAACAAGCAGCTCACCGTCCAGGAGTCCCGGCACCGGCTCGCCCGCAAGATCCGCCACGGCGCCAGCGGCCAGATCCGCAAGCCCTACCGCGAAGGACAAGAAGATCAACTACGGGTATCACCGGAATACGGCAGAAACGGGCGCAAGACCGCGTAGCCACATGAATCCGGTTGCGGCGGGACTGGTGTGCCTGGTGGGGTACCTGCATGGACGCTGCTACTGAGCAGGTACAACGCGCGAGGGCAGGAAAAGACAGTACGATCACGCGGCAACCGGCTCCATGACACAGGCTGGCGGTGCTCGGGGCCCTGATGCTGGCCGCTCTTACCTTCAACACCGCGGAGAACCTGCCGGTCGGCCTCTTGGAGCTCATCTCCGACGACCTACGGATGTCCCTGTCAGCGGTTGGCCTGCTGGTTACTGGTTACGGCGTGACGGTGGCCATCGCATCCGTGCCACTCGCCCACGTCGTGCGGGCTGTACCCCGACGCTATGTGCTTACGGGACTGCTTGCTGCGCTCGTGGTGTCGAGTCTTGTTGCGGCGCTGGCTGCCTCCTACCGGCTGCTCCTCGTGACGCGGCTACTGACCGCGCTTGCCCAGGCGCTGTTCTGGGCCGTGATGGGGCCGGACGCGGTGGGTCTGTTCGCGCCCGAGGTCCGGGGGCGGGTGGTCGGGGCGCTATCCGTCGCTGGTTCGCTCGCTCTCGCGCTTGGTGTTCCCGCTGGAACGTGGCTGGGCCAGCTGGCCGGGGTGAGCATCACTGGTGCGTTTCTGGACCGTTTTCCGCAGTCCGCGTTGGCCGCCGCCGTGGCCACGCAGGCGCTAGGCATGCTCGGCCTGTATGCGTTCGGCGCTCATCAGGTGGCGGCGGTGGTGTTTCTGATGCTGATGGGCGGTGCACTCGGGCCGGTGTTCATGTCCACTCAGAACGCGATGCTGCACTGCGCGCCGGGCCGCACGGACATCGCCTTGGCGGCGAACTCCGGCGCCTACAACGCCGGCATTGCGGCAGGTGCCGCGCTTGGGGCACTGGTCCTGCCGCTCGCTGAGGTACGAGGCACTTTCCTCGCCGGGGGGCTACTGGCCGTTGAGTCCTGCACGGTCCTCCTCGGCGGCGGGCTGCTACGTGCGCACCGTCGTCCACAATGCCGATGAGGAACACCGACTCGTAGCCGCCGGTGGGCCGAGTCGCGCGCGCGGTCCGCCTCGGGGTGGCTGACCGGCTCCGGCTGCACCAGGTGTCCCGGCCGACTCGTTCGAAGCCGCAGTGCCGTTCGACCTGGTGCTGCGCGTGGACGCCGCGTGGGCCTTCGAGGCCCTGGCCGCCGCCGACGAGCACCGCGACCTGTGGCTCGGCGGCTACCACGACGTGCTCGGCTTCGTCACGCTCCTGCTCCGGCCGACGGAGCGGTAGCCCGGCTGGCCGTACCGGAAGAAGGCGTGAAGAAGATGGGCGGGTTCGGGCAATCAGCGCTGATCACTTCTTCAGAAAGGCGCCAAATGCATGAGCTCGTCCCCTGTCCGTGTCTTACGCATGAGTGAGGCGACGACTGACGCGTCGATCATCGAACGGTCGTTACACGAGGCCGACGCGTTCTCGATGATCTTCGATCGGTATTTCCCGGTCATCCACCGGTACGTGGCGGCGCGGCTCGGGCCGGGCGCGGCCGACGACGTGGCCGCCGAGACGTTCCTCGCCGCCTTCGACCAGCGGCACCGCTACGACCCGGCCTTCGACGACGCGCGGGCCTGGCTGTACGGAATCGCCACGAACCTGATCGGCCGGCACCGCCGCGGCGAGATCCGCCTGTACCGCGCGCTCAGCCGTGCCGCCAGCCCGGACGACGTCGCCGGGCACGCCGACCGGGTGGTGGAGCGCGTCTTCGCCGAACGGCTGAGCCCCGAGCTGGCGCGCGGGCTGGCGGCGCTGTCCAAGGGCGACCGCGACGCGCTGCTGCTCGTCGCCTGCGCCCAGCTCAGTTACACGGAGGTGGCACGCGCCCTGAACATTCCGGTCGGCACGGTGGGCTCCCGGGTCAACCGAGCCAGGCGCCAACTGCGCACCACATTGGGCCCCACGGCACGGGAGGTAATCGACCATGGATGAGCTGCGGCAGCTACGCGACCGTCACGACGCGATGCCGGATCCGGCCGCGGAGGTCGTCTCGGAGGCGCGTTCCCGGCTGGCGGCCCACATGCGCGCGTCCCGGAACCGGAGGCCCGCCCGGTTCGTGGCCGTCCGCCGCACCCGGCCGGTGTGGGGGCTCGGCCTGGCCGGCGCGGCCGCCGCCGCCGTCCTGGTGGCGACCACGGTGAACGGCGCGGAGACCGGCAGCGGCCGTGCCGGGGTCGTGAGCGCGCTCCCCCGTACGGGCGCGACTCCGACCGGCGCCCCGTCCCCCACGACCCTGCGGCTGCGTCCCGTCGCCGACGCGCGAGACCTGGCCGGCAACGCGGCGGCCCAGGCCGCGGCAGAGCCGGACGTCACGCCCCGGCCGGGCCAGTGGGCGTACCTGAAGAGCCTCACCGCCCAGACGCGGGTGGACGGCGGCCCCGGACTGTTCGGCATTCCGAAGGTGAAGACGACTCATGAGAGCTGGCGGCGCCTGGACGAGAAGGGCTTCGCCTACATGGAGCACGGCCAGCTCAAGGTGGAAGAGGGATCGGAGTACGAGGTGACGTACCCGTACCTGCTCTCGCTGCCGGAGGACCCCGGCGCGCTGCTGGAGCGCGTGTACGAGCAGATCAACGCCGAGGAGACCGCGAAGCGGCAGGACCGCCCGGCAGCCAAGGGCGGCCACCGCTTCACGCCCGCTCCGCTCACCCGCGACGAGCGGGACATGTACGCGTTCCAGTACATCGCCCAGGGCATGCGCGACGCCGTGCTGCCCGCCAGGATCCGCGCCGCGATGTACGGGGCCATGGCCAGGATCCCCGGCGTCCGGTACGAGAAGGGTGCGTCGGACCTCGCCAAGCGCCCCGGGGTGACCCTCTACCGGGTCGGCAACGGCTACCTGCGCGACGAGATCTTCATCGACCCGGAGACGTACGCGTACCTCGGCTACCGCACCGTCGTGATCCGGGACCACAAGGAGCTCTTCAGCGCGGTGCGCAAGGGCCAGATCCTCGGCTGGGACGCCCAGCTCAAGGGCGCGATCGTCGACGAGGCGGGCGACCGCCCACCTTTGACAGGCGAGCGGATATCGGCGGACTGAATAAGCGATCGGAGATGGAAGTGGAGTTTTGAAAAAATTCTCAGAGCGGATGACGAGATTTTTCGGGGCCGACGACGCATTGCATCTCGGAGATGACACGCATGCGCTCGACGACGAAGAAGAAACAGACGATTCGGAATACGCTGATGATGATCTTTGAAAGACCGGTCCTGTTCTCCCGGGGACGAGGAGGCGTCATCCGAAGTTCCGGTGCCGGTAGAGGCCGGGGCCGGGGTTGGGAGGATCGCGGGTCACGGAGCGGGCCAGGGAGGTTCTCTCGATGACGTTCACGGTGGCGGAGGTGCGCCGACGCACCTATAAGGCGAAAGACGCCTGGTGGACGGTGTTCCTGGTGGATCCCCTGGCGGGCCCGCTCGTGGCCGTGACCGCGAACCGGACCTCGATCACCCCGAATCAGATCACCTGGGGCGCCTTCGTTCTCGGGCTCGGGTCGGCCGGTTGCTTCGCAATGGCCGACTGGGCGTGGTTGGTCGCCGGAGCCGTTCTCTATCATCTGAGCTTCGTGCTGGACTGCGTGGACGGCAAGATCGCGCGCCTGAAGGGCACCGGAACCGTCCTAGGCGGCTGGCTCGACTACGTCTTCGACCGGATTCGGGTGCTCACCTGCACGCTCGCCCTGACCTGGGGGCAATACGCGGCGAGCGGGCAGGAGATCTATCTGGTTCTCGGCGTCATGATCGTTTTTCTCGACATGCTGCGCTATGTCGACGCCCTTCAAATCGCGAAGGTCCGGCGGCAGATGCGCCGCACGCTGAAGAAGGCGACGCAGGAGTCGGCCACGGCCGGCCTGCCGACCGTCTCCGCAGATCTGCTGCTCGAAGACGGCGACCTTGACGCCGACGAGATCACGGTCCGCCCGGCCGGGACTGTTGACCTTCAGCAGGAGTTTCGCACGCGTTTCGACTGGTACCTCCGCGTCCGCGAATGGTTGCGCGCCCATCGTGTCCGCACCCACCTGGTCAGCGGCATCGAGTTCCAGATGGCCGTGTTCATCGTCGGCCCCCTGCTGGGCCAGATCGTCGCGGTCACCATCGGCGCGGCGACCCTCCTGCTCGTCTTCGAGGCCGCGATCATGTACAAACTCTGGCTGTCCTCCCGCGACTTCACCCGCGCTCTGGCCGGCATCCCGCCGCCGCCCACGCACTCCACACTCTCCACACTCGGGTAGACGCCCGCCCTTCTCCCGAACACGACCGACACGCCCACGCTCCTACCTCCGGGGCCTCACCCCCGGCAAAGCGCTTCGGCCAGGCGCCACGCCATGCGCCCTGCCCAGGACCAAAGTGCACGACATCCGCCCGGTCCGGGACCGGCGAGGCCACTCGCCGGTCCCGGACCGGGCCACACCGCTACGGCCGCCTTCTTCCGGCTTCACGCAAGGGGCCGCCATCACCGTGAACGGAAATGTGACGTGTCCTTCGTACGTCGCGCCGCCGTGACGACGCTTCTTCGGGCATTGGAGATACGCGACCGCCAGCGTGCCCGCTCGGCGCCTCCGGCCGACGGCCAAACGGTGAGCATCTTGTTGCTGCACGCCAACGGTATGGGCGGCACGATCAGGACCGTCTTCAACCTCGCCGAACACCTCGCGCGTACGCGCGACGTCGAGATCATGAGCGTGCTCAGGGAACGTGAGCGTCCCTGAACCTGATCGCCGCCCGCTTCGCCCCGCCCGAGGTCATCACGATCGCCCAGGAGCATGGCAACCTGTCCGGCCACCGGCCGGCCATTCGCGCACAGATCTTGCGCCGCTACGGCAGGCTCGACGCCCTCGTCACCCTCACCCAGGCCGACCTCCTCAGCTACGAGCACGCCTACCGGCGAAGAGGCGGCAACGGCCCGCAGACGTTGATCCAGATCCCCAACGCCGTCACCCGGCTGAGCGGCGGCCCCGCCGCCCTCACGACCAAGAACGCGGTCACCGTGGGTCGTCTGGCCTATGTCAAGGGCCACGACCTGCTGATCCGCGCCTGGGTCCATGTCCATGCCAGACATCCGGACTGGAGCTTGCGCATCGTCGGCGCAGGCCCCCGCGCGGCCAAACTCCAGATGGCGATCGACAAGCGCGGGCTGAGGAACCGGGTGCTCTTGGAAGGTGCTGCCAGGGACGTCGGCGCGGAACTGGACACCGCCTCCCTATTCGTGCTCGGCTCGCGCCGCGAGGGCATGCCGATGGTCATCTTGGAAGCGATGAGCAAAGGGCTGCCGGTGATCAGCTACGACTGCCCCACCGGACCGGCCGAGCTGATCACCCACGGCTTCGATGGGTTACTCGTCGAACCCGGCAAGATCCACGCGATGGCCGACGCGATCTGCACACTCATCGAGAACTAGGAACTACGCCGGCAGCTCGGAGCCCGCGCCCTGAACACCTCGGCCCGATACCGCCCCACCACCATCGCAGCCATGTGGGACCAACTCCTCGCCGACCTGATCGATAAAAAGACCCGGGGGGTATCACCCGTGAAGTGACAAACTCACGGCGGAAGCATCCGCTGCGGAGATCTTCACTCAGGCGATCGGCGAGTAGGCGGAAGTACCCTCTGAGCGCCTGTTAGCAGGGGTGTTAGCAAGATCGCGAGATGGTCATGACAAACACGAAGGCCCGTCCCAGGGAGCCCCTGGTGACGGGCCTTTCACATAAGCGCGGCCGACAGGAGTCGAACCCGTAACCTGATCCGTAGGGAAGGGCAGATACCTTGTCAACGACGTCCCGGCCTGGTCAGGCGGTGGGTAGCGGCTGGTGGAGTGTGATGGTGTAAGGCCGTGTTGCTGTACGCACCTGCTGTACGTCGAAGACCTGGACCTGCGGCTGGACGACGAACACGTCCGCATCCACGGCAAGGGCGGCAGCGTCCGCACCGTCCTGCTCGACGACCGCGGCTGCGTCACCCTACTCAAGCTCTACCTGACCCGCGCCGGCTACACCGCCGGACCGCTGTTCCGCGCCTCCATCAACGGCCGCGGCGGACCTCTGTCCTACGCCGCCGCCCACCATCGCCGGCAGAGCTACTGCGCCGCCGCCGGTGTCGAGATCGCAGCTGTACGCGTTGCTCGACGACAAGGTCGCCGACTTCGAGATCCGCGCCGCCCGCCGACGCCGCGACCGGGCAACCCGCTGAAGAACCTTCACGGCCAAGAGCGACCTCACTCGTTGCGGCCAAGATCCTTCTCAGCGCCAACGGCTGTCCGCTGGTTCCTCACCCCCGGATATGCCGAGTGTGCTGCTGCCTCCCCTGGAATTCTGGAAGTTGCCCGTTGCTGATGAACGTGGCGCTCCACGGGCTGGAAGAGGCCGCTGGAGTCCGCTACCGCACCATAACCAATCAGGGTGAGGTGGCGGTGGAACGGTTCTCCGATCTTGGTGAGGTATGCCGACGACCTGGTCGTGTGCTGCCATTCCGAGCAGCACGCGGCGCAGGTCAAGGAGCGGCTCGCCCGGTGGCTGGGTCCTAGAGGGCTGATCTTCAACGAGGACAAGACGAGAGTCGTGCGCCTCGAAGCGGGTTTTGACTTTCTGGGGTTCAACCTGCGTCGCTACCCAGGCGACAAGCTGCTGATCAAACCGAGCCAGGATGCGGTCAGGCGGTTTCGGAAGAGGCTCACCGACGAGGTCCGCGCCTTGCGCGGCTCGAACGCGAGGGCGGTCATCGCCAGGCTCAACCCCATCATGCGGGGCTGGGCCGCCTACTACCGAGGAGTGGTGGCCAGCAAGATCTTCTCCGCGCTGGACCATCACGTGTGGTGGCCCACTTTCCGATGGGCACGCCACACGCACTCCAACAAGCCGAAGAAGTGGATCGTCAGACGCTACTTCGGCCGGTTCAACCGGTTCAGGAACGACCGGTGGGTGTTCGGGGACCGCACCTCCGTCTCTGACGGGGGAATGTCCGCCACCTGGCCAAGTTCTCCTGGACCACCATCGTCCGGCATCAGCTCGTGACGGGGCGGGCCTCTCCCGACGACCCGGACCTGACCGAGTACTGGGCCAAGCGGCGGCGAAAGAATCAAACCCCCATTGGACAGCTATAACCTGCGCCTGCTCGCCAGGCAGGACGGACGCTGCCCGCTTTGCGGCGAGGCTCTTCTCGCCGCCGATCAACCGCCGCAATCCCCCCGAGAATGGGAGAACTGGTGGCTGAGCACCGCCCGCAGGGCGATAGCCGCCCTCTACCTCACCCACCACGGGCGGGACGGCCAGCCGGACAGAACCACAACCCGCCTGGTGCACGCCTCCTGCAACCGCAGCCACCAGGCCCGCGCGCGCAGGACCCGGTGACATCATCGCCGTGACGCCCTCGTGGCTTGCTTGAGCCGAGGTGCGGGGAAAGCCCGCTCGCCCGGTTCTGAGGGGGCGGTGGCGCGGTAACGTGCCACCGCTACCCGACCGATCTCCCTGTTCGGCGATTATGACCAGGCCGAGGAGGAGTTCCCCCGGTCCAAGTACGGCCATCCCAAGGACCGGCGGCCGGATCTGAAGCAGATCCGGCCGGGATCGGCACCAGCGCCGATGGCGGGGTGCCGGTCTTTTCCCGGGTCTACGATGGCGGCGCGGCGGAGGTGTCGCAGGTCGTCGGGGCGATGCGGGCACTGCAGAAGATCGCCGACCGGCGGGAACTGCTGCTGGGCGATTCCAAGACCATCTCTTACGACAACGTGCGGGAGCTGACCCACGCCGGGTGACCTTCATGGCCCCGGCGCCCAAAGCCGTCGTGCCCGCCGCTGTCCTGGCCGGCTCCTGACGCGGCCGCTGACACGACACCGCATGGTCGACGGCGAGCGCAAGGGCTGGTCAGCCGGCTCGCGAGGATTTTGCGAGACACTATGTCGTTACTTATGCACAGTGTTTTGTAGCAGTAAGCTTGTGGGGTGCCGAAGTTGTGGAACGAGACGATCGAGGCGCACCGCCGCACGGTGCGCGACGCGATTCTCGACACCACCGCCGCGCTGGTGGCCGAGCGCGGCCTGCTCGGGGTGACCATGTCGCAGATCGCCGAGCAGACCGGCATCGGGCGGGCGACCCTGTATAAATACTTCCCCGCCGTCGAGACGATCGTGCTGGTTTGGCACGACCGCCGGGTCGCCGAGCATCTGAAGGAGCTCGTCACGGCCCGCGATCACGCCGGCGGCGCGGAGCAGCGGCTCGAGGCCGTGCTGCGGACGTACGCGCACATCCAGCGGGAGCGCGGGCACCACGGCGAGCACGAGAGCTTCGGGGCGGACGTGTTCGCCGCCCTGCACAAAGGGGAGTACGTCGCGCGGGCGCATCAGGAGCTCGACGAGCTGCTCCGCGACGTGCTGGCAGGGGCCGCCGAGGCCGGTCACGTGCGGGCGGACGTGCCGGCCGACGAGCTGGCGGCCTACTGCCGGCACGCCCTTCAGGCGGCGGCCGCGATGCCGTCCAAGGCGGCCGTTCAGCGCCTGCTCGAGGTCGTCATGGCCGGGATGCGGCCTTAGGAGCGGGTTCTGGCAACCTTGCGGCGGCGGTAGAGGTGCACGCCGACGAAGACGAGCTTGACGGCGACGGCCAGCAGCAGGAGGTCGACGATCATGCCCGTCCATTGGGGCATGGCCAGCAGGCCTACCCCCACGCCCACATGTATGGCGACGCCCACCGCGACGGTCACGGCGATGAGCATCGCCTGGCCGCGTCCCCGCTTGCGACCGCCCGCCGAAGCCTGTGATCCGTGCAGGGTCCGTGATCTCTCCGTGGTGGTCGATCCGTCCTTGGAGCGCCACTCCACGCTGACGGGGTCGCGGGCGGTGAACCGGGTGAGGTTCCTGGCGATGAGCTCCTCGATCCGGCGCACGTTCTCCTGGTCGTCCGCCTCGATCCGCAGTTCCAGCGTGTCGTCGGTTGCGTCCACGGTGCAGGTGCCCCAGTCGAACGTGATGGTGCCGTGGGTGTCGCTCCATTCGGCCTCGACGCGTTGCGGCCGCTCGGCAGGCGGCCGATGGCCGAGGTGGCCGGGGATCTGGTGGCCCTTGCGCCCGCCCATCTGCTGGGCGTGGCGGCAGAGCTGGGTGAGATAGCGGCTCGGCCGTTCGATCTTGACCGTGGCTTCGCTGGTCGGCATCGTGCTCCTTCTGCTTGTTCGGACTCGGGGTCAGATCCTGATGAGGGCGACCAGCCAGGCCGCCAGGCCCTCCGGGCCGAGATTGCTGTCGATGGTGGCGGCGTCGATCGAGTCGATCTTCCAGCCGTCGGAGAACGCCGCCGCGATCTCCTCCCGCGTCACCCGGCGCGGACCGTACTCACCCGCGCCCGGCTGCCGTTCGCTGAAGCACAACATGAAGTAGCGGCCTCCCGGCCGCAGGGCGGCGCGCAGACTCTCGACATACGTGGCCCGGTCGGCGTCGCCGAAGATGTGGAAGATCAGCGAGTCGAGCACGGTGTCGAACGTCTCGCCCAGCTCGCCCAACCGCAGCACGTCATGGCGCAGCCACCGGACGGCGAGCCCCCGCTCGCGCGCCTTCTCCGCGGCGGCCTGGAGCCCTTTCGGCGCGAGGTCGACGCCGGTGACGTCGAGTCCCATGCCGGCACACAGCAGCGCGAGCTCGCCGGTGCCGCAGCCGACGTCCAGCACCCTGCCGCGAAACTCGCCGGCCTCGGCCAGGGCGGCGAACGCCGGTTGGGGGCGCCCGACGTCCCATGGGGGCGTGGTGCCGTACAGGTCCTCCGGAGGGCCGTGCGGGTGCACGGGCGCGTCGCTCATACGTGAGTCCTTTCCTTGTGGATCAATACACCGTGATGCAGTGGAACAGCATCGAATTGAAGACTACATGCCGCTCATGATACATACAGTGTGTATCGAAAAATCCTCACATGCCACGGAGGAAGGGGCACTGCTGTGAGCGAACGCGGTAAGGCACTGATGGAGGCGGCGACCCGCCAGCTGCGCGAAGCGATGGACCTGTTCGGTCGCATGACCGAGGCCGATCTGCGCAAACCGTGCCACGACGAGGGCGGCGACGGTGCGGGGGACACCGTCGGCGCGGCCGGGCGCCATCTGGCCGACGGCTACGGGCGGCTCGGCGGACTCGTCCGGGGTGCTGCGGACGGCCCGGCGGCACACCAGGCCGGACAGCACGATGGATCAGTAACGCACGGGGGCGGCCACGACGGAGCGCCGGGGCCCGCGAACCTGGCCGATCTCCTGGGCGACCTGACCCGCGCCAACGATCAGATCAGCCGGCTCGGCGACCTGACAGACGAGCGGCTCGACAGCGTCTTGGACCCGGCCACGAGCCGTTTCTCCGACGGGAGGCGGACGCTGGAGCAGGTGATCGGTGTTGCCCTCGCCCACCAGGCGGAACACCTGTCGACCTTGCGGCGGGCCGTCGCGGCGGGCCAGGTGGAGGTCCCCGGAGCACGGCTCTACTACGAGACCCACGGCGACGGGCCGCTCCTCGTCATGGTCCCGGGAGCCGGCGGCACGGCCGACGTGTTCAGGATGGTCGCGGCGCACCTCGCCGCGCACCACACCGTGGTCATCTACGACCGGCGCGGCTTCTCACGCAGCCGCCTCGCCGGGCCTCAGGACTACGACCGCCGCCTCCAGACCGACGCCGACGACGTACGGAGGCTGATCGGGCATTTGGGCGGCGACGACTCTGCGACCGTGTTCGGCGCCAGCTCGGGGGCCATCGTCGGCCTGGAGACGCTCGCCCGCCACCCCGAAGCGGTGCGCACGCTTGTCCCGTACGAGCCGCCCGCCCTGGGGCAACTGCCCGACGGGAAGGAGTGGGAGACCTTCTTCAGCGGCGTCTACGATCTCTACCGATCGTCGGGGATCGAGCCTGCGTTGGAGGCGTTCCGGGAGCGGACGTTCGCCGAGATCGACCGGCGGACCATGGCTCGCGCCCCCAGGAACGACGCCAACGCCGCTTATTGGTTCGAACACGAGCTGCGTCAGTACCCGCCAGCCGAGCTCGACCTGGACGCCCTCACACAGCACGCCGACCGGATCCTCCCGGCCGCCGGGCGTGAATCCCACGGCTATCCCTGCTACGAGGCCATCGGGCGCCTCGGCGAACGGCTGGGCCTGGGCGTCATCGAGCTGCCGGGCGGCCACACCGGTTTCCTCTCGCACGCCGCCGAGTTCGCCGAGGAGCTGACCCGGCACCTCACGGCCAGGAACGCCTGACACCGCACCACCCAGGCGGCCCGCGACGACCCGAGTGCGGCCCAGAGGTGTGTGACCCCGCCGGCGTCGGCGAGCCGGTCGGTGTAGCGGATGAACAGGCGCGATCGGAGTGATGGACCAGTCCCTCCAGCTCTTCGGCCTAGCCGTCGCGGCGCCAGATGGCCATCTCCAGCGGCTTCCGGCATGAGGCCGCCGGGTTCACGCGCTGCCCGCCGACTACCAGGCGCTGCTGTCCGCGGTGTGCTCCGGCCAGGATCCGCTGTCCTGCAAGACGATCTGTGCGCAGGCAACAACGTCTCAGCCTCCACCATCCGCCGCTGGCTGCTGGAGGTCATCGACCTGCTCGCCGCACGCGCCCCACGCCTGGACCGCGCCCTGAAGAAGATCGCCAAGGCCGGCGGGCAGGTCGTGTTGCTGGACGGCACGCTGGTGCGTACCCGCCGCCGCACCGGGCGAGCCAACCGCACCAACTACAACGGCAAACACAAGGTCCACGGCCTGCTGTTCCTCGCCCTCACCGACGAGAACGGCAACCTGATCTGGATCTCCTCCGCCAAGCCCGGCCGTTCCAGCGAGATCCGGCGCGGCCGGGAGCGTCGCGGCCTCGCGCAGCAGCCGGAGCGCGTCGCGCGGCGCCGTGTCGTCACCGCTCCCGCACAGCAGAACGTGAATCGGGACCATCGCGCATGTCCCCTCCGTCTCCGAACCTGTAGCCCACACCGTGCACCGTGCGCACCCAGTGGCCGGACCGGGCGTCGTCACCGAGTTTGCGCCGCAGGTTGGCGATGTGGACGTCTATCACGTGGGCGTTGCCCGGCCAGTCGGTGTGCCAGATCGCCCGGGTCAACGTCTCGCGAGGCCATACCCGCCTCGGGTTGGAGGCGAACAGCGCCAGCAGGTCGAACTCGATGCGGGTCAGCGGCACGGGCCGGCCCGCCAGGTGCACCTCGCGGCTCTCTTCGTCCACGACCAGGTCGCCGAACTCGTGGACCCCCGCCCGTTCGGGGAAGGCGCTCTCCGGCTCGCGGCGGGGCCGCCGGAACATCGCCGCGACGCGCGCCGCCAGCTCCCGCGGCGAGAACGGCTTGGTCATGTAGTCGTCGGCGCCCACCTCCAGGCCGATGAGCCGGTCGGCCTCCTCCGTACGGCCCGACACCATGATCACGTACGCGCTCGTCATCCCCCGCAGCCGCCGGCACACCTCGATGCCGTCCATGTCCGGCAGCATGAGGTCGAGCGTCACCAGGTCGGGCCGCCTCTGCGCGACCAGGTCCAGCCCCTCGGCCCCGGTGGCCGCCTCCGACACCTCGAAACCGGCCATCCGCAGGACCTCGCACAACAGCCTGCGCATCTCCGCGGTGTCCTCGATGACCAGTGCCCCCGGCCGTTCCACCACGCCATCACCTCGAGTCAGCCACCGATCGCCGGCGAGCGCGGTGGCGGCGCGGTCGCACGACCGTGACCCCGGCGATCCCTCCCCCGTTCAAGGCCTCACTTACCGCAGCGAGCCGCCGCGAAACCGCCGTGCCGCAGATGCGACGCGCAGGTCGGTGAAGCAGGTCGTGGCGTCCTCGTTGTAGAGGCCGGCGTGGCCGCCCCGATAGGGCCGTTCACGGTCGTGGAAGCGGACCAGGTGACGGCCGTCCACCTTGGCCGTGATCGTGGCGCCCACCTGGTGGATCTCGATCGTGTGCCACACGCCGAGCGCGTAGGACCGGGCGCCCGTGGCGAGGTAACGCTGGTTGCCCGGGTAGCCGGGGGTGACCTTGCCGAGCTCCCAGCCGTTGGGTTTGGGCACGAGGTAGTAGAAGTGGTCGTCGTCCGTGTAGTGCCACACGACCCAGGCGACCTCCCAGGCGTTGGGCGTGGGGCGCCGTAGCTGGTGCAGGGTCCTGGCCCGTACGCGGATCCGGACGTCCGTGTAGCGGCCGGTGGTCAGGGCCAGCGCGGCGTGCGTCTCGGCCGGGGCTCGCGCGGGCCGCGGTGACAGCCGCCACACCCACCGGCCGCCGGCCTGGTACGTGCACGCCCTGCCGTACCCGTCGTAGGTCAGGAACAGCCCCGCCCGGACGGTCCCCTCCGGCCACGGGACGCACGGGGCGGGCGCGGCGGGCGCCACCGGGAGGGCGAGCAGCGCGACGGCGGCCAGTGCCGGGCCCGCGAGCGCTCTCACGCGGGTCCCGGTGACGGATCGGCCAGCCGTTCGGTCTTCATCCAGACCCGCCGGCCGCGCGCCGCCCGCCACAGCCCCCGGCAGGCCGCCACGAGCCAGACCAGGTTGTAGACGATGAACAGGTGACCGTAGCAGAGCCCGCGCAACCGCCCCATGTCACCGCTGATGCGCGCGTAGAGCGGCCCGAGCAGGAAGGCCGCGCCGAACGTCAGCGCGTACCACGACGCGATCGGCACCGGCTGGATGAGCTGCTCGCGCGCCACCGGCGAGAACGCCACCCCCACCAGGGACGCGACCAGCGAGATCGTCATGAAGGCGCCCACGAAGATCAGCAACGGGCTGAGCAGCACGTTCAGCAGGTCGGTCGCCACCCGGCCGGACGCCCGCCCGACCACCGACGGCACGAGCCGCAGCGCCTGAAGGTGCCCCTGGAACCAGCGTGAGCGCTGCCGCGCCAGGGCGCGCACGCTGACGAGCCCCTGCTGGCTCACGGTCGCGTCCGGGACGCAGGCGGTACGCCAGCCGGACAGCACCATCCGCACGCCCAGGTCCAGGTCCTCGGTCAGGCTGGGCGACCACGGGTCGTCACCCAGGTCCAGGAGGGCGCTCAGCCGCATGATCTGGCCGTTGCCGCCGAGCCCCGCAGAGCCGATGCGGGTGCGGGTGCGCTGGAACATCCAGGTGTAGACGACGAACTCCATGTCCTGCATCCGCGTCAGGAGGCTCTGCGTCCGGTTGCCGATCCGCACCCCCATCTGGACGGCGCCGACCCGGGGGTCGGCGAAGTACGGCAGCGCCGTGTCCAGGGCCCGCGGGTCGAGCCGACCGTCGGCGTCCATCAGGCAGACCAGGACACGGTCGGCGTCGTCCAGCAGTTCCTCCGGAAAGTGGCGAAGAGCGTGGTTGAGCGCCCTGCCCTTGCCCTGGCGGGCGTCCGGCGGCTCGCGCTTGAGCAGGCGGACCAGCGGGCCGGCGACCCGCCGGACGACTTCGGCCGTCCCGTCGTCGGAGCCGTCGTCCACGACCAGGACCTGGCCGCCGGGCAGGGCGCTCAGGGTGGCGGCGATGACCCGCTCCTCGTTCAGGCAGGGCACCAGGAAGACGACGGAGAAGTCGCCGCCGTCGCCGGCGGGGTGCTCGGCGATGCCCGCCGATTCCAGGTACATCCCCAGCGTGTAGGTGAACACCAGCAGCACGGCCGACAGCGCGCACAGGACCAGCACGGTGATCATCGGCGCCTCCTGTGGGCGGCCAGCACGAGCGTGCCGAGGACGACGACGTACAGCGCGAACAGCAGTCCGGCGACCGCCAGGGCGAGCCGGGCCACGCCGAACGCCGTCGCCCCGACGTCCACGGCCCGCGCGAGGAGCTCAGTCATGGCGCTTGCCTTTCCTCTCTCCTAGCTGACAGGGCGCCACGAAGCGGTATCCCATCGACTTGAGCCGGCCGACGATGTCCTTCAGCCGGTCGGCGCCGAGGAAGGGGTGGTAGAAGAACCCCGCGACGTTGTCGCGTACCACGAGCTGCGCCTGGGCGTGTTCCACGATCGCCTCTGGGGTCCCCTCGTCCTCCATGACCGGGTGCAGCTCCACCATGCCGAGGGTCTCCGGGACGACGACGCTGCCATAGACGTCGCGGATCACGTACGGGGCGAACTGCTCGTCCATGTACGGCGACACCGGCGCGTGGCCCTCCCAGCCGGGGGTGAAGTAGGCCCCGCGGTCATAGCGGGCGGCGAACTTGCGCGCGATGACGCGGTAGTCGTCCGGCGAGGCGGCGTAGTGCGGCACCTCGAAGACGTGCGGCTCGGGCAGGCCGGCCGCGCGGACCTCAGCCACCGCCTGGTCGAGACGGTGTTCCATCCAGGTGGCCGAGTCGCCGTGGATCGCTCCGTCGTAGATGAGCCGCTGCTGGGCGTCGAAGTGGGTGCGGAAGAACTCGAAGTCCTGCCCGCTCTCCCCGTTCGTGGGATTGGGCGGGCCGTCCGACTGGTGGGTGTAGCCGTGCAGGACCATCGTGCCGCCGTGCTCCAGAAGGTAGACCAGGGCCCGCACCAGCTCCGGCCGGTCCCGCAGGCGGATGGTCGCCCGCTCCTGACCATCCTTCAGCGGGCCGCGGTAGACCGGGATGACGCCGAAGCTGAACGGGACGCCGAGCCGGGACAGCGTCTCCCCCGCCGCGCGGATGGCCTCGGGATCGGCCTGCGGTCCGAGGTCCTCCAGGCGGACCAGGGCGCGGTGGCGGGCAGGCGTTCCGGGAGCGAGCAGGTCGAACAGCAGGTCGGACACGGCCAGGAAGCGGTCGTCGTCCTCGTCGATGTTCAACGCGACCTCGGCGACGTAGGTGAGGTTCCCGGACCTGACGGCCCAGGGACCCGTCCGGCGATCCGTCGTGACCGCCGTGGCCAGCACCCGGGCTCTGCTGGGGTCGAGAGCGGCGAACGTGCTGATCGGTCCCTGGGCGGGGTCGCGGCTCAGCAGCACCCCCTTGTACTGGACGCCAGTGACGCGCTCCAGGCCCGCGCCGCGCTGGACGGCCTGCCCGGACTGCGGGATCGGCGGCTGGGCGTCGGGTCCCTGGCGCGGAACCCGGCGGGGCGCCAGGCCCTCGCCGTCCCATCGCCAGCCGTAGCGCCGCGCGAAGTCGTCCGCCGTGGTGAGCGTGCCGATGTTGCCGCCCAGCCAGAGAACGGGGCGCCGGCCGGCGAGCACGTCGCCGCGCAGGGCCGCCGGAAGCCGCTGGGTGCTCGACATGCCCACGTACACCAGGGCCCGGTGGCCGGCCAGCATGCCGGCCCGGTAGGCGCTCGTCCGGATCACCCGTACCGGCCCGAAGTGCGAGACCAGGTTGGCGGCGCGGGCCGCGTACACCTGGAACGCGGCCGGCCCGTCGGCGTCGTCGACGGCGATCAGCGTCGCGTTCGCGTTCGTGCCGTCTTTGTCCGTGCCGTTTTGAGGCGTGCTCTTCTGGTCCCTGCCGTTATGGTGCGTGCCGTTCTGGTCCATGCCCGCGCGTGCTGTCGCCGCCGGGTTCGCGGACCGTCCGTCCGGCGCGTCCGGGCCGTTCGTGCTGCACGCCGGCCACGTACGGGGCGCGGGCAAGGTCACCGGCTCCTTCCTGGAGAAGATCCCCAGGCTTGCGCCCGACACGACGAGAGCGCTCAGCAGCAGAGCCGCCAGCCACCTGAGCCCGGCGTGCCGCCGGAGCCCGCCCGCGCGCTCGCCGTCGCTCATCGCACGATCACCGGCCTCACGCCATGGCTCGCCGCCTCGACCTCGACCACGACCCGGTAGTCCTGTCGGGGCACGCCCTGTTCGGGCAGGGCTCCGAACGGGACGGGGCGCGGACCGAGGCCGAACAGGTGGGCCAGCGCCGCCAGCACCCGCTCGGTGGCCCGCCCGTCGCCGTAGGGATTGCGCGCCCGCGCCATGCGCCGGTAGTCCTCGGGCGAGTGGAGCAGGCCGCTGACACCGGCCACGATGCCGTCCTCCTCGGTCCCCACCAGCCGTGCCGCCCCGGTGCGGAGCGCCTCGGGCCGTTCGGTGGTGTCGCGCATCACGAGCACCGGCTTGTTCAGGCTCGGCGCCTCCTCCTGGATCCCGCCGCTGTCGGTGAGCACGAGGTACGAGCGGCGCAGCAGGCGGGCGAAGTCGCCGTAGCGGAGCGGCTCGGTGACCGTGATGTTCGGATGCCGGTCGAGACGCGGGAGCAGGGCGCGCCTCACCTCCGGGTTCGGATGCATGGGGAAGACGAGGTGCACGTCCCTTTCACCGGCCGCCGCCAGCCGCGACAGGGCCCGGGCGATGCCCTCCATCCGGTCCCCCCAGGACTCCCGGCGATGCGCGGTGACCACGATGACGCGCCGGCCGTCCTGCTCCAGCGCGGCCAGCCTCGGTTCCCTGTACCCGTGACCCGTACAGGTGCTCTGCAGGAGCGCGTCGATCACCGTGTTTCCGGTGACGACGATCGACTCGGCGGACACGCCCTCACGAAGGAGGTTGTCCGCGCTGCCTGAGGTCGGCGCCAGATGGAGGGTGGCGATCCGGCTCGTCAGGCTGCGGTTCGCCTCCTCCGGGAACGGCGAGTACAGGTCGCCGCTGCGCAACCCGGCCTCCAGATGCACGACCCGCACCCGGTGGTAGAAGGCCGCTAGCGCTCCGGCCAGCGTGGTCGTCGTGTCCCCCTGCACGACCACCGCGTCGGGACGGTACGCGGCCACGAGACCGTCCAGCCCGCAGACCGCCCGGCTCGTCAGCTCGGCGAGGGTCTGTCCCGGCCGCATGATCCCGAGATCGACGTCCGGTTCGATGCCGAACGTCTCATGGACCTGGTCGAGCATTTCCCGATGCTGCCCTGTCACGACCACCACCGGCTCGAAGAGCGCCGCCTCGGTCAGACCAATGACCAGGGGAGCCATCTTGATCGCCTCGGGCCGCGTGCCGTACACCACCATGACGCGACGTACGCCCGACCCCGCACGCCCGGTGCCCACGAGCCTCGTTGAAGAGCACATAAAACGACAATTCGCACTAAAACATTCAGCAATCCTCAAGACTGCCTCAGGACTACCTCAATTCGTCCGCGATGCCAGGGGTTGGGGATCGTCCGGGTTGTCCTGGAAACTCCTCGCCCACCCCTTCTGGCGACGACTCCTCGTCCCACCGTGACCATCTGCACCATGATCCATCTCACCGCTAATGGCTGTCCTCTCGTTCCTCGACCCCGAGGCCTACGACGCACGGCCCGACGTCCATGCCCTGGTCATGGACGTCGGACGGGCAGGGCGCCCGGACTTCCGGCCGGACGCCCTCTTTTAAAGATCAATTATCGTTTTCCGTGACCCCGGAAGGCGGCAGGACGAGCACGCTGGGGGTTTCGGCGCCTCTTCCTCGTCAGACGACGAGCCTCGCGTAGCCGATCGTATAGCCGTTCTTCTTCGCGTCGGAGACTCTGGCGTCCAGCCTCTTGTAGCTGTGCGCGGTGTAGAAGATCCCTCTTTCGTTGTTGGCGGTCTTCTTGGTGACGATCGACATGTGCTCGGGTCCGTCGTGCAGCCACGGGTCGAAGTCCCAGTACATGATGTCGCCGACCTGCACCTGTGAGAACGTGGAGCGCCACTGGATCCGGTGCCGGTTGGCCATGTGGTACATGCTCTTGTGGACCAGGACGAACGTCTGCGAATCCTTGCCGGTGGGAGCCGCCCAGAACCAGTTGTTCAGGTTCTCGCGCTTCTGCTTGGCAGTTCTCCCGTAGTTCCGGATCTCCCAGGCGCCGCCCCCGAACCGAAGCGCCTTGGAGGCGAAGTTGGTGCAGTCGTTGTTGGTGTATTCCACGTGGCTGTTGACGTTCCTCCTGGCCCAGTTGGCGATGCCCGACTGGCTCACGGAGTTGGCCGAGACCGTGTCGCTGGGGGTGTCGTCCGGTACGGGCACGGTGAGGTCTTCGCTCGTATCCGCGCTGACCCATCCCTCCGGGTGAGCCTGGGAGTCGACCGAGTCGCCGTCCGTCCGATCGATCAGGCCGTCGGCGGAGCCGTCCGTACGCTGTCCCTGCCCCGCTACCACCAGGTTGAAGGAATAGTCCGTGGCATTCTCCTCCTCCTCGGTGGTCTTCTCGCCGGTTTCGTCACGCACGACACGGTTCTGGTGCACAGTTGCCCGAACGGTCACGGTAGCGCTGTCGGCCGACAGGGACACGAGCGGGTCTCCCAGCGTGGTGATTGAGCTTTCCTGGGCCCCTCCGCCGACCTCGGCCTTGGATTTCGCGGTCAGCAGCTCCTGCTCGTCCGCCTGGAGCAGCGACTCGAACCGGTAGCCTTGGTCGTGTTTCCCGATCGCCTCTGCGGCGCTCGCGAAACGTCCCTCGACGATGCCCTCCCGGCTGTCCAGATACTGGGCCACCGCGTCGACGTATTCCTGCCGGTCGGGCACGGCCTGCGGCTTGACCGCCGCGGTCGTGCTCCAGGCTCCGGCACCTTGCTCGTTCTTCCCGCGCACCCGGAACACGTAGGCCGATCCGTTGGCCAGCCCAGGGAGGATCGCCCTCGCCTCGGACGGCGTCAGCGTCTGAACGACGTTCCCCGAGCCGTCGAGGACCTCCAGGTCGAACCCCGTGGTCCGCGTGTCACCGGTCGCCTCGGACGGAGGCCCCCAGGTGACGAGCGCTCCGCCGTCTCCGGCGCGCACGCTGACGTTCTGCAGAGCTCCCGGCACGCCGGGCGGGACATAGGTGACGGTGATCCTCGCCGAGCCGAAGGCCATCTCCGGCGCCGCCGGGTCGGTGGCCCGCAGCGCGAGCTCGGCGAAGCCCTGGCCGTCCTGGCGGTCCCCCTGCACGGAACCGGTGATGTCGATCTTCGGGTCGGTCTGGTCAACCTCGGCGAACGGCTCCTCCAGCAGCCTGGCGGAGACGTCGGCGCCCGAGGCGTCGGCGGCGAGGGCGCCCTTCAGCTCGTACGCAGACACCTTCCCACCGGTGGGGCAGGCCATGGCGCACATGGGGGTGCCGAGGTCGAGTGTCGCCGAGGCGATCTCCGCACCCGCCGGGATCGCGCCGAGGTCGGCCTCGAACGTGGAGATCCGGCCTCCTCCCACCTGCAACGCGGAGGCCTCCTCAAGCGTGCACGGGTTCCCGTCGCAGGCGTCGGACGCCGTTCTGGCCGCGCGGACGCTGAGCACGTCGGCGTCGAAGGTCTTGGTCTGGGTGGGCTTCTCCGCCGCAGCCTGCGGCGCGATGAAGGTGACGGGAGCGGTGCGGGCGCCGCAGGCCGCCACGACGCATGCCTCCATCTGCCATTTGTAGGAAGCGCCGGGTGTGAGCAGCTCGGGAGAGACTTTCAAGGACGCCCGCTGCCCGCCCTGAGCGTCGGCGGTTCCCAGCGGACTGGTCCCCACCGCCGTGCCGGCGCTGTCGAAGAGGTAGAACCTCGCGGTCAGCCATTCGCCTGAGGGGCGTGAGAGCAGACCAGACAGCACCACGGCCGACGGGTCGCTCGCGCCGGTGGCCAGGCCGGTGGGCACCCTGGGCACGTCCGTCGCGAACGGCGTCCAGGACGACCAGCCGCTCGCGCCGGTCTGGCTCGTCACCCTGGCACGGAACCGGTACGACCCGGGGTTGCGCAAGGCGTTCCCCGACACCTTCCAGATCGCCGTCGTTCCTGAGGCCACGCCCTTGGGGCCGCCCGTGGCGATCACGTCGCCGTTGCCGGCCTCGGTCACCTCGAAGGTGTAGTCCAGCGGCTTCCCGGAGGGATCGGTCGCCTTGGCCCACAGGGTCGGCGTGAGGCTCGCAACCGTGGTGACCGCCGGGTCCGTGGAGGCTCTCGGGGTCACGTCCAGACCGGTGGGGGTGGCGAGCTTATAGGAAAAAGTGACGGTGAGAGCAGGTTCCTTGTCGCCCTGAGCGCCCGAGACGTAGTTGGACGAGTAGTAGCGCCGCCAGGTTGAGGCGTCCTTCTCGTCGGCGCCGCGCAGCTGGATGCCGTAGTTCGGCTGGCCGTCGGCCCACGCCTGGACGATGGCGTCGGTGTCCCAGTGCATGAAGTCCTGCGGGCAGCTCGCCGCGCCGTAGGCCGTCTTGGTGGTGACGGCGCCTGTGGTGGTGGTGGCCGGCTCCGAGCCGTACCTGATGGTGTCGGGGTCCCAGGCCGAGGTGATCCGGCGCGCCTGCACGCCGGCGCTCGGGTCAACGCAGACCGACGACCAGAACGTCCACAGGCGCAGGTCAGTGTCGACGATCTGGGTGCCGAGCAAATCGTCGACGTGCCGGAACTTCAGGTAGGAGCGGGCGATGTGGGTGCCGTCGTAGGTGCCGGCCTTCAGCTCGGTCGAACCGCGCTGCGAGTCGGGAATGTCACTCTGTACCCACGTGTCGGTCTCGACGGTGAGCGTGCTGGTGGGGTCCACGGTCACGGGGTACTTCACCGCGGGGTCGGAGAGGAATTTCGCGTCGGGCTTCAGCACCAGGACGGTGCCCTGGCCGGTCTGCTTGATCGTCATGTCGATTGCGGCCTGGTGGGCGGGTTCGCCGGAGCGCGGATCGGTCGTGGCGTCCCACATGCGCGGGGCCGGAGCGGATGCCAGCAGTTCGCCGGAGGCGTCCTGCAGGTTCAGGCCCTTGTCGGCGGCCTCCGAGAGCTTCAGGCCCTTGGTGGCCACCGGCAAGGTGATCTCCAGGGGATGGGAGGGGGGCTTGCGTAAGACGATCGAATGACTGAACCCGTTCGGCAGCGCCTTTACCATAAGGTCGCCGCCGGGCACGACGTCCTTGTAGGTCGCGGTGTCCCCCTTGACCTGCGGCGCGGGCAGGGCCTTGCCCCAGGAGACGGCGAACGAGCGATCCACCCGCTGGACCTTGGCGAACGGCTCGCCGCCGCCGTCTGACACCTGAACGTCCGAGGCGGTGCGCTTCGGGCGCAGGCCCGCCTGACCGTCGCGGACGAGGGAGGTGTCGATCGGGCGCCACGTGTCGCCGTCCTTGACCCGCACCGGCCCTGGGAAGGTCTCCAAGGTGAACGTGCCGTCGGGGTTGGCCCAGAGCGAGGAACTCTCGGTCTTCTCGCTCTCCACCTCCACCCGCCTTCCCTGTGCCTTCGCCGTCCGCGTGGCCACCGCCCGGTCGTCGGGCTTGAACGTGGCGGCCGTCAGGGCGGGCTGAGGCATGGTGGCAACCTGACCGGGTCGAAGCGTGGCATCGTCCGCCAGCGCGGCCTGCGAGATCGCGACCTGCCCGGTCAACGACGCGGCGACCATGAACACCGCCAGGCCGGCGACGGCGCCACCACGGCGCTCCCTCACGGCCCGACTGCTCGCTGGATGGCCGCGTACCCCTCGAGACTTCTTCACTGTGCTCCCTTGTCACCTCGGCCGTCACAGGCCGTCAGTCTGAATCTCGAAACGGCACCATTTTCGGCGTGAGCCCGGTTGGGGGGTACATGTTTGCCCCTGAGTGCAAATGCCCTGGTCGCGGCGTGCTCCGGCTTCTGCAGAGGTTGATGAGATTTCGGGGATTCTGAAGGTCTATCGTCCTGGTCGTTCGTCTTGCTGTGAGAGTGAAGGCGAGGTGGCCGGAGTTGGCGCTGGCGGTGGTGAAGGATCTGCGGGTGGCGCGTGCCCCGGCCACTGCGGAGGACCTGGAGGCGCTGGAGACCGACGTGCTGGCCGGGTTCGTGCCGGCCCGGACGGCAGCGGGGCTGTCGGACGGGACGATCTCCTCCGACGTGGTGCATCTGGAGCAGGTGCGGGTCTGGTTCGGCCAGCCGTTGTGGGAGATGGAACCGGCCGACGCCGATAAGTACTTCGGCAAGGTGCTACGCGCCACCGCCAGGGGCACCCGGCGGGCTCGGGCCCAGGCGATCAAGACGTTCTTTGCGTTCCTGGAGCTGCGTCACAAGGTCGAAATCCACCAGATGACCGGCCGCGTCATCGAGTGCCCGATCGACGAGATGAACCGGCCACGCGGCGGGACGCAGGGCAAGCTGCGCATCCCGCCCACCACTGACCAGGTCGATCGGCTGTTCGCCGGATGGCGGCAGGAGCTGACAACCTGCCGGAAGTTCGCCCCGACCGCCCGCAACTACACCGCCTGCCGGTTGATGGCCGAGGTCGGGCCGCGCGTGAACGAGGCCTGCAAGCTCGACCTGGCCGACATCAAGTGGGACCTGGGCCGCTTCGGCAAACTGCACGTCCGCCACGGCAAGGGCGCCCGTGGCTCCGGGCCACGCGAGCGCATGGTGCCGTTGATCAACAACGCCGCGGCGACACAGCGGTGGTTCGTCGAAGACGTGTGGGGGCACTTCGGTGACGACCACACCCGGCCCGGCGTGGCGCTGCCGCTGTCGGAGCGCAAGAACGCTGACGGATCGGTGGCCCGGGTCGGCGATGAAACGCTGCGGGCCGCGCTCGCCAAGGCCGCCGCCGCGCACCTGCCGGAATGGGCCGATGCCCTGACCCCGCACGTGCTGCGGCACTTTTGCGCCTCCCAGCTCTATCAGCAGGGCATGGACCTCATCGCCGTCCAGCAGCTGCTCGGCCACGCGTGGATCGCGACCACGATGAAGTACGTGCACGTCACCGGCACTCACATCGAAGACGCCTGGGCAGCGGGCCAGCAGCGCGCCGCCGCCCGGCTGGAAGGACTACGGCGATGAGATGGAACCTGCGGCTGGCCGCCGCCACCCGCGGCATCTGGAAAGCCTCTGAGCTGCAGCGGATGCTCGCCGAGCACGGCCTGACGATCAGCGCTGGAAAGATGTCCGGCCTGTGGTCGGGCGAGCCGGCCAGCATCAAGCTCGACGACCTCAACGTCCTCTGCGCCGTGCTGGGCTGCGGGGTCGAAGAGCTCCTCATCCCCGAGCCCGACAAGGTCAGACGCGTCGATGGCGGGCAGGACAAGCAGGTCACGGCAGCAGCCGCGGGTGGCCCACCCGTGGTTCCGAAGCGGAAGGACGGTCGTTCTCTGCCGCCTGCGTGACATGCCGCCGCGACGGGTTCTGCATGGTCCACAGAGCTGCATGGACTGCCTGGCCTGGGGAGTCCTCGGCGCTCGCCGATGCTCGGCCTGCACCGTGCTTCGACACTGTTACCCGGGCAGCGAGGGCGAATGCGCCGGATGCAACCGAACGGTCGCGCTAAAGAAGGGCTACTGCAGGTTGTGCTGGCAGCAGGCCGCTTATGAGTCGAAGGCCGCAGGCGGCCTGCCCCGCGGCGCGGTCTCGGTCCTGGAATCCGGGGAAAGACTGCCGTTCCAGCAGCCGTTCTTCGACCGGATGAAACGACGCCGCCCCGAAAGCCCAGTCCATGAACAGGGATGGCGGTCGCGGCCCAAGCCGCCTCCGCCGCCTGCGGTCCGGCCCACCGAGCGGTGGACCCAGCTGAGACTGTTCGAAGCACGCCGGGACTTCACTCGGTTCGACGAGAGCGCCGATGTCGATCTCGCCAATCCGTGGCTGAGCTGGGCGCTCTATCTCGCCTATCGGCGGGGCGAGGCGCGCGGGTGGCGACGTGGTGTTCGATTCGCCGTCCGGCGCGCCCTGATCATCGTGTTGTCCCGGCACAGCTGCCTCGACGTCGTCTACTTACTCGGAGGTCTTCCCCGCGCTGCGCGCGCTCGGCATCACCGTCGAGCGGACCCTCGAGGTGCTCCAGGAGATGGGGGTGTTCGTCGATGACCGGCCGCAGGCCTTCGACGGGTGGCTGGAAGCCAAGCTCGAAGGACTCGCCCCAGGCATCCGAGACGACGTCGAGGCCTGGGCGCGGGCGCTGCGCTTATCTTCCGCAACCCGACCCGCGGCATCCGCATCGGCCAGCATCCTTACGGGCTTGTCCAGCGGCCCGACCAGGACGCCATCGACCGGGCGACCGAAGCCGCCACTACCCCGGCCGCCCGGCTCGTGCTCATGCTCGCCGCCGTTCACGCCGCCCGCACCGGCGCCATCCGCTTCCTGCTGCTCGATGACGTCGACCTCGGCAACCGACGGCTCACCATCGCCGGCCGCACCCGCCCCATCGATGAGTTCACCCATCAGATCCCGCTCGAATGGCTCGATTACCGGCGCACCCGCTGGCCGAACACAGCCAATCCTCACCTGTTGATCAATCAGCTGAGTGCCCTCGGCACCGGTCCGGTCTCCAAGATCTACTTCGCCAAGAGTCTCCGCGGTCAGGCTGCGACGCTCGAACGCCTCCGCGTTGATCGGCAGCTCGAAGAAGCCCTCACGCACGGCCCGGACCCGCTCCGCCTCGCCGCAGTGTTCGGCCTCGATCCCAAGACCGCCATCCGCTATGCCGAGAACGCCAGCGTCCTACTGGCCACCGGAGCCGAAGAGCAAGACCCCGCCAGTCGCGACGAACCCAAGGGTCGAAACGGTCCATGAGGGATGAAGACCCTTCGGTTCAATCCGATGAACCTTCAGTTCGCATGAACTCTGGGACTTCCTCGGGGTTGAGGAAAACCCCGACAGCCAACGCGATGCCCTCACGACAGCAGGCTGTGACCGGATCTTCGTCGACAAGGCCTCAGGGAAGATCGACCGCCGTCCCGAGCTCGACAAGGCGCTGGACTACCTCCGGCCCGGTGACACCTTCGTCATCACCCGCCTTTCCCGGGCGGCCCGTTCGCTGCGCCATCTGCTGGACCTGGCGGCCCAGCTCGGCGCGCGCGAGGTCGATCTCTTGGTACTGAAACAGGGCATCGACACCTCGACACCGTCGGGGCGGCTGCAGTTCCACATGTTCGGCGCGTTCGACGAGTTCCTCCGCGAGCTCATCGTGGAGGGCACCCTTGAAGGGCTGGCTTCGGCGCGGGCACGCGGCCGCGTCGGCGGACGTCCCCCCGCCCTGGATGAGCACGGCGTGGAGATGGCCCGCGCGCTGTACGAGGTGAAAGGCGAGGACGGTAAGCGGCGCTACACCGTCCAGCAGATCGCCGACCGGCTCGGCGTCAGTCGTGCCACGATCTACCGCCACCTTGACCCCGACAAGCCGGTCTCGGCGTAGGAGGAGCACGGTGCTGCCCCCATCACCTACTACGGCGGCAAGGCCAAGCTCGCCGAGCAAATCGCCGTCATGCTGCGCGAGCACACCCACTACGTCGAATCACGCTCCGGCCCAACCCACGTCACCCGTCCCCCGAGAACAAGACGAACCAGAACCGCGCCGCGAGAGAAGAGTCCCAGCTCAGAGGTTAATCTTGAGTTGAGGGGCTGTTGAGGCTTGGCTGCAAGGGAGCCGCTATGTCGCCCGGGCCGCCTACAGATCGACACGCCCGTCGGCCGAGAAGAGCCACCGAACACCACACAGGATTAGCCGAAGTCACCTCAAAGAGATTGACAGGTAACCGCACCAGTTCGTACTCGGTGCCCATCTCCGGGAAGGAGAGGCGGAGCGCCGCTGGCCTCAGCGCTGGCCTGGGTCGGTGACTGATCGGCTCAGCGGCGGATGCGGTAGCGGATGTGGGTGGCCTCCGGTGTGTCGATCACCTGAACGATCTCCAGTTCGATCTCCGACGGCAAGACGTCGAACAGCCGGCGGCCGGCGCCCAGCAGCACCGGGATGTGATGGATCTGCACCTCATCCAGTACCCCGGCCTCGAGTGCCTGTTGCACCGTGTAGGCGCCGCCACGCACCTGAACGTCCCGGCCCCCGGCGGCGGCCTTCGCCTGCGCCATCGCGCTTTCGATCCCGTCGTTCACATATGTCACCAGCGGATGACCCCAACGGGCGGCCGGGCTGGGCGGCCGGTGACTGGGGACGAAGATCGGGAGACCGTCGTGATCGCCTCCCCAGTGATCCATGAGTTCGGCGGTCCGCCGCCCTGCGAGGACCGCACCAGCCGCCTTCCATTCGGCTTGGAACTGCTGGATCGGCCCGGACGACGGACCGGTCTGCGGGCCCGCGTCAGCCCACTTGTGCAGCCGCTCGCCATCGTCGCCCCCGAGATAGTCGTTGGGATCGGCGACGTACCCGTCGAGCGACATTGACATGTCGAGCACTGATTTGGACATAGTCCGCTCCCTGTCTGCGACGGTGTAACTCCTCAGCCACGGCGCCTGCTCCCGAGTTCGGCGACTAACTGTGTCTCCATAACACTGTGTATCATAGATACAGTTTTTTAGGGTGGGCAAGTGGGAGGCTGCGATGTCGGCTAACGAGGATCCGATGGCACTGGCCGAACTGTTGTGGGGCCTGCGGAAGCCGCGCACCAGGGGCCCCAGGCCCGCCTTCGACCTCGCCCAAGTGGCCGACGCCGCTGTCAAGGTCGCCGATACCGAGGGACTGGAGGCGGTCTCGATGCATCGGGTAGCCGCCGAGCTCGGCCTCACCAAAATGGCCCTGTACCGCTATGTCAACGGCAAATCTGAGCTGAGTGCAATCATGATCGAGGCGGCGGTCGGCACACCCCCCGACTTGAGCGGCGTGACCAGCTGGCGGACCAAGCTGGAAGAGTACGCCCGCCAACTGTCCGCCGCCTGGCGACGCCACCCCTGGCTGCCGTCGATCACCGTGGGCGACCGCGTCATGGGTCCATGCGAAACTGGATGGCCCGAAAGAGCCCTCAGCGCTCTGGCCGACACGCCCCTGACCGAACGCGAACGGCTGGACGCGGTCATGCTGGTCTCCCACCACATCCGCGCCACCCACCCAGCCGCCACCCAAGGCACTCAGACCTGGACGGACGGCAGGGCCGCCCCCATCATGCGCGACCTGCTACTCCGCAACGCCGACCGTTTCCCGCTGCTGGCCACCACCATGGCCATCCCCTCGGCCACCACGACCCAGGAATTCGGCCTGCACACCCTCCTCGACGGCCTCGAACACACCATCACCCAACGCACTCGAAACAGCGGCGACGAATCAGCAGCTTCGAGTCCAGCTCCTCCGTAAGGAGCAGCGGCGCCCGACCGGGATGGATGGAGTGGTGCGGTCGCTGAGCTTGTTGTCGGACAACGACGGGGGCCTGAACTACTGCGTTCCGCTCGGGACGCGGGAACCGATGATGATCAGAACTCCTCATTTCTGAGACCACGAAGAGTAGCGATGATTACATAGAGCTACTTTGGGGCTGGTCGCGCCGACCCGAGTGGTGGGCCCAGTAGCTGCCGGTGGAACGACCGGGGGGACGGACTCGAAGCCACGTCATGGGCCTGCTGGGCGGCCTGCTCGGGGCCCTGGGGGTCTTATTGGTCGGTGTCGTCGCTCTCAGCTCGGGCTGGATCGCGCAGGGGCCGCAGCCCGTCTGCGGGCTGGGATGCGGTGAACCTGTTTCTTGATGGCCTGGGTGATGCGAGCGGGACTCACGCGCAGCCGTTCGGCGGTCCGGCCGAAGTGCAGCTCTTCAGCCAGGGTCAGGAAGATCTCGATGTCCCGAAGATCCACGATCCTCCTTCCTTAACTCGGCGATTAATACACTCTTGCGCAGTTTGGCGTTGTTCCACGTGGTGGTCCGGACTGATCCTAGTTGCCGGAAGATTCAGACCACTTCTGGAGTGACGAGATGACGTCTCTGCTGGGCAAGACGGCGTTGGTGACCGGGGCCTCGCGGGGAATCGGGCAGGCCGTCGCGCGGCGGCTGGCGGCCGACGGGGCGCTAGTGGCCGTGCACTACGGCAGCAACGCGGCAGCCGTCCACGAGACCGTGCAGCTGATCGAGAAGGGCGGCGGCCGGGCCTTCGCGGTACGGGCCGAGCTGGGCATGGCCGGGGACATGGACACCCTGTTCACCGCGCTGGAGGCGGGTCTGCTCGCGTGGACCGGCCAGGTGCGGCTGGACATCCTGGTCAACAACGCCGCCATCACCGCCGACTCGATCGAGACGATCACCCCGGAGACGTTTGACCGGCTGATCGCGGTCAACACCAAGGCGCCGCTGTTCATCATCCAGCGGGCTCTGCCGCTGCTGAACGACGGCGGCCGGATCATCAACCTGTCCACGGCGGCGACCAGGATCGCGATGCCCGAGCAGCCGTACGCGATGAGCAAGGCCGCCGTCGAGGTGCTCAGCCGCTCCCTCGCTCAGTTGGTCGGCGGGCGCGGTATCACGGTCAACGCCGTGGCGCCCGGGCCGACGGTCACCGACATGAACCCGTGGATGCTGGATGACCCCGAGGCGCAGCAGGTGGTGGGCAGCGGCAACGCCATCCCCCGGGTTGGGCACCCCGCCGACATCGCCGACGTGGTGGCCTTCCTGGCCTCCGAGGCGGGCCGCTGGGTGACCGGGCAGATCATCGACGCTTCCGGCGGCTCCTTTCTCGGCCCCCGGATTTGAGCTGACAGCAGCGCCGGCCGCTGCCTCCACGAACGTCATCGCCCTACGGGGCCGTGTCAGCGGCTGCGTCAGGACGGCGACGGTCCGGCGTCAGAGCGTTCGGCGATGGTGGAGCCACGAACGGTTCAGCGATCGCGGCCCGGGACGGGACGCAACGCCTGAGTGGTCATACAGGAAAACGACATTTTGCAGCACAGGGAGCACACCATGCGTAAGTTCAACACCGCCGCCCCGATCACCACTGTCCTGAACATCCCCGCCGGACGCGTGCAGTTCATCGCCGCCGACCGGGCCGACACCACCGTCGAGGTCCTGCCCGCGAGCGCCGCTAAGGGCCGCGACGTCAAGGCCGCCGAGCAGACCACGGTCGACTACGCCGACGGCGTCCTGCGGGTCGAGACCGCGACGAAGAACCAGTACCTCGGCCCGACCGGAGCCATCGAGGTGACGATCCAGCTGCCCACCGGTTCCCGCGTCGAGGCGAAGACGGAGAGCGCCGAACTGCGGACCGTCGGCCGCCTCGGCGACGTCACCTTCGAAGGCGCGTACCACCAGATCAAGCTGGACGAGACCGCAAGCCTCCGCCTCACCGCGACCGACGGCGACGTCGAGGTCGACCGGCTGGGCGGCGCCGCGGAGATCAGCACCGCACGGGGCGACATCCGGATCGCCGAGGCCACCGGCGGCAAGGTCGTGCTCCGCACCCAGTCCGGCGACATCTTGGTCACCGCCGCCGCGGGCGTCTCGGCCTCCCTGGACGCCGGCACCTCCAACGGCCGCATCAACAACGCCCTCAAGAACAACGGCACCGCCGAACTCGACATCCAGGCCACCACCTCCAACGGCGACATCACCGCCCGCAGCCTCTGATCCACAGCTCGGCCCGCAGTGCCCGAGCACTGCCCGGCCACGGGGGCACGCTCGGCCGGCTCCTTCCCGCCGCAGGTCAGCTGCGGCATCACGACGGCGACGACCCGATATCAGAGCGGTGGCGGCCGCGGCCTCGGGCCACGCCGAGCTCACCCGTACGTGGCTCATCGAAGCCCTTGCGAACCGTCGGGTTGAGAACACGTTGCGCAATTCGCCCCTGCTCCGTCCTTGAGCAGGGCGAATGCGTAGTCATGCCGCGCCCGGTGATCGCCACGCCGGGGCATGGGAAACAGCGACAGCGGCTTGTCCGCGAGTGGGCTGCGCAGGCTGCATGACGTGCTGACCCGGCATGTCGAGTCCGGGAAGATCCCCGGGCTGGTCGCCCTGGTCGGCCGGTGCGGCATGACGGCGGCGCGCCGATGCGCCAGGACACGATCTTCCGGATGGCGTCCACGTCCAAGCCGGTCACGATCGCGGCGGCGATGGTGTTGCTGGATGAGTGCCGGCTGCGGCTGGATGACCTGGTGGAGCCGTGGTTGCCCGAGCTCGCCGACCGGCGGGTGCTCAAGCGGGTCGACGGCCCGTTGGACGACACCGTGCCGGCGCGGCGGCCGATCACCGTCCGGGATCTGCTCACCAGCACGTTCGGGATCGGCATGGACCTGACGTCGCTGGGCACTCCGATCATGGACGCGATCTTCGAGCAGGGGCTCACCCCCAATCCGATGCTCGAGCCGGATGAGTGGATGCGCCGCCTTGGCGCGCTTCCGTTGATGCACCAGCCCGGCGAGCGCTGGCAATACCACACCAGCAGCGATCTGCTCGGCGTGCTGGTCGCCAGGGTCACCGGCCAGTCGTTCGCGACATTTTTGCGCGAGCGTGTTCTCGATCCGCTGGGGATGACCGACACCGCCTTCCACGTGCCCGCCGACAAGATCGACCGGCTGCCGCCGAGCTACGTCCCCGACCCGCAGACCGGCGAGTTCAACGTATGGGACGACGCCAAGGAGGGGCGGTGGAGCCGGCCTCCGGTGTTCCAGGACGGCGGCGGCGGGCTGGTCTCCACCGCCGACGACTACCACGCCTACTTCCGGATGCTGCTCACCGGCGGGATGCACGACGGCGAACGGATCTTGTCGCGGCCCGCTGTGGAGCTGATGACCACCAACAGCCTGACCCCCGAGCAGAACGCCGCCCGCACCGCCATGGCTCGCGACAACGTCCATGTGGGGTTCGGCCAAGGCCAGCACGGCGGCTGGGGCTTCGGGATGGCGGTGCGCACCTACCGTGGCGACTACGCGCCCATCGGCCAGTTCGGCTGGGACGGCGGAACCGGTACCGCGGTCTACGCCGACCCGGACAACCAGCTCGTCGGCATCCTGCTCACCCAGGTCGGGATGTCCACCCCGGATTCGGCGCGGCTCATCCACGACTTCTGGACCACGCTGTACCAGGCGATCGACGACTGACACCGAGCCGGCGCCGGGTGGGCCTCGACCTCAACCCACGGCACACAACGGTCAGCCATTGCCGGGGAGAACCGTCGACGTTTCCGCGCGGCCTGGGCTTGGCCCTGTTTGCCGGGCCTTGAGCAGCAAGCGAACGGTCAGTGACGGTAGCAAGCCGGAGCCGGCCAGGATTACCGCCATCCAGCGTTCCGATGGCTGCCTCTCGTCTGATGACGGGTTTCTAGTGTCCTGAGTCAGTAATTCGTCTATGGTTCTTGGTTATGGGACGTCCGGGACCGAAGGTCGAGCCGACGCGTTGTGGCACAGGAGTATTTGTCCGCCGCACACGTTGACCGGTATGGCCGGTTCGCGGTGGACCCGACGCCGGAAGAACTGGAGAGGTTCTTCTTCCTGGACGCCGCCGCGCTGAAGGAAGCGCGGGACAAGCGGCGCTTGCACAATCGCCTGGGCTGGGCCATCCAATGGGGCACGGTGCGCATACTCGGCACGTTTCTGACCGACTCCGGCCCGGCCGACGTGCCGCAGGTGGTGGTCGAGTACGTGGCGCACGACGACCCCGCAGGGCAGAGTCTGCGCGTCGGCGGGGATGTTGTGGCCTACGGTGAGCAGGTCAACCAGCTGCGAGGCCGCACTCAGGGCCTGCTGGCGTTCTTCCGGTAGCGCATGGCGTGGTGTCACGTTCGTTCCTCAACAACGCACGCACCAGCATCGGACCCGGCTCCTTCGTCGTCCGCGGCCGCCGCGGTGGCGGCGATTCCACGACCAAGCCGCGGTGCCGATGACCCGCCTCGCCAACCGCGTCGTGCGCTCTGAACCCGCCCAGGGTCCGCTGCAGCTGCACCGCCTCGACCGCAAGACCGGGATCGCGTGCAGCCGGTGCGGCACCCGCAGCTAGACCACGGTAGTCGCCACCCCCGACGCAGACTGGACCAGGCTCGTCGACCGCGGCTGCTACGACGCGTGGAGCAAGCAGCTCGGGTGAACCCCGATGCACCGGATAACAGCCTATTCTCCGGTACATGACCCTCCCGGCCATCCCCGCGACCTGCGTCCGAGCATTCGTTCGACGAAGTTGCGGGCCCAGAGGACCTCGTTCTCCCGCTCGTATTCGAGGAACTCCACTCACGCTGCAGCGGCGGCGATATCCAGACTTTTCATCCGCGCCCTGTTGGTCATCATCTTGGCGAGCAGCCGGCCGGTGATCGGCAGTCGGGCGAGGCGGATCATCACGGACCGAAGCAGCAACTCGGCGCGGTTGCCTGGGGTGAAGAAACCGCGCATGCTCACACCGCTGCCGAGGTGGTGGTCGATGAACGGGCGCAGGTGGTCCTCCCAGTCCTGCAGCGCTCGTGGCACGTCGTGCGGGTGGCGTTCCAGCATGGTGCCGAGCAGGTCCGCCCCGGCCAGGCCGGTGGATGCCCCCATGCCGGAGTAAACGGTCAGGCACCACGCGGCGTCGCCGACGAGCACGACTCGGCCGCGGTGCCAGTGGTCGAGGTGCACCTGCTCGGCGGAGTCGAACAGGTGGTCCGGGGCCTTCTCGAACTGGTCGAGCAGCCAACCGAGCGTGGAGCCGGTGGGCTCGGGGCCGTAGGCGGCGCGCAGCGAGTCGATGGCCGGCCGGGTGAACTCGGCGTCCACGTCGTCGGTGCGGTAGGAGAACAGCACCGACGGCGGACGGTCGGCGAACGAGAACACCCACACCGATCGGCCCGCCTCGCCCATGTACAGCCCGTCCTGTAGGCGGTAGCCGGGTACCGGCTCGGGCAGGCTGTACACGGCGATCATGTAGTTCAGCCGACGGATCGGGCTCTGCTCGGGCTCGAACGCAAGCCGGCGCACCGTCGAGCGCAGTCCGTCTGCCCCGACCACCAGGTCGAACCGTTCGACGGTCGTCGTCTCCGTCGTCAGGTCGCGGATCTCGACGTCCACCCCGTCGACGTACTGGTCCAGCGCGATCGGCACGGTCGAGTACCGGATCTCGACCTCGTCGGGCAGGGCGGTGAAGGCCGCGTCTTCGATGTCGCCCCGCATCACCATTCGAGACCCGCCGAACACATCGGCGTAGCCCACACCGCGGCGGCGCCGGCCCGTGCGGTCGACGTCGTAGCTCACGCCTTCCGGAGCGAAGCGATTCGGCACCGCATCGGCGATGCCCAGCCGTTCGGCGGCGGCGAGCCCGGTCCCGAACAGGGCGATGAAGTATCCGCCGCGGCGCCGCTCGGGGGCCTTCTCCAGCACCACCACGTCCCAGCCCGCGCGATGCAGTCGCAGCGCGGAGGCGGTCCCGCTGATCCCGAGGCCGACCACCAGGGCCCGCTGTCGCGATGTCGTGTTCTTGTCCATGGGATTGCGGTCCGACATTGTCGTGTCCTCCATCTGGTTGGGGTGGGTCGGCCGTTCAGGAAGCCGAGGATGTGAAGTCGTCGAGGCGGGCGAGGAAGCCGAGGAGGGTGGCGTTGACCTCGGCGGGACGCTCCTGCTGCCTGCTTGCTGGGCATGACTGAAAACCGTCCGGAAACTGATCAGTTTCTAGACGGGAAAACAGATCGGTTTCCTCACCGATGAAGGTGAGGCGGGCGGGTGACGGGCTGAGATCTCAGGGCTTCAAGATCATCCTGTGGCCCCTTGTGGGCTTGCCTCGGCGATCCCCTGGAGGGCCGCGTCGGTGTCCGCGATGGCCAGCATCCTGTTGATGTCGGCGCCGGCCAGTGCGCCGGCCGCTGCGGAGGCCCCGACCTGGGCGACCAGATCGGTGACGTTGCCGGCCACCCACACACCCGGCACCTCGGTGGTGCCGGCCGTGCCGGAGGCGAAACCGCGGCCCTTCGGCAGGTCCTGCACCGGCAGGCCCAGACCTTCCAGGCCCTGGGTGCGGGCCTGCAGTTGCGCGGCGACCGCGAGGACGCGGCGGGCCACGACCTGGCCGTCGGCCAGGCGCACCCCGGCGAGGGCACCGTCCTCGTCGTCGACGACCTCGGTGACCGGGGTGTCGATGACGCGGATGCCGCGGGCGGCGAAGCGGGCGCGGCTGTCCTCGTCCAGGTCGGTGCCGTGGGTGAAGTAGGTCAGGTCCTCGGTCAGCTGACGGAACAGGTACGCGTGGTCGATGGAGACCGGACCGGTGGCGAGGATACCGATGGGCTCGTCGCGCACCTCCCAGCCGTGGCAGTACGGGCAGTGCACCACACTGTGCCCCCAGTGCTCGGCGAGCCCGGGCACCTGGGGCAGCACATCCGTGAGGCCGGTGGCCACCAGGATGCGGCGGGCGGTGATGCGGCGGCCGTCGGCCAGGATGACGGTGAACCGCAGGCCCCCGTCCGCCGACGGGGCGGCGGACTCGGCCGAGACCACCTCGCCGTGGACGACGCGTCCGCCGTACTGGCGCACCTGCTCCCGGCCCCGTCGAAGGATCTCGGGCGGCGGGGTGCCGTCCAAGGCGATCAAGCCGTGCACAGCCTCCGCGGGCGCGTTGCGCGGGGAGCCGCTGTCGATCACGACGACCGAGCGGCGGGAGCGGGCGAGGATCAGTGCACCGTTCAGCCCCGCGGCGCCCCCGCCGATCACCACCGCGTCGACGGCCCCCTTGGCCAGTGCGTCGCTCGCGTACGGAGAAGTCGTCACAGCCATGGCCTCCTGCCTTTCCTTGTCAGTCATGGTTCGGTCAACCCTTCGAGTTCTGGGTGGTGGGAGGGGGTCAGCTGTTCAGGAAGCCCAGGATGTGGTCGGCGACTGTCTTGGGCTGCTCCAGGTGCGGGAAGTGCCCTGCGCCGGGTACGACGATGCGTTCGAAGCCGTTCGTGAACAGGTCGTCCATGCCCTCGCTCACCTCCACGGAAAAGCAGTTGTCGCCGGCACCGTGGAGGTAGAGCGACGGGACGGTGATGGCACCGAACGCCCGGGCTTCCAGGGCTTGGGCCGCCTCGTCCGCGGGCGGCGGCGTGAACAACTGGCGGTAGTAGCCCAGGATCTCGGTCAGGACTCCCGGAGCACCCAGGGTTTCCTTGAGCGCGGCACGCTCCGCATCCGGCAGCTCGTAGCCGGGCGACCACTCCCGCCAGAGCCGGTCGATGAAGGCGAAGTCGTCGAGCTCGACGGCCGCCTCCGCCATGGCTGTCTGGAAGAAGAACATGTACCAGCTGCGCCGCTGCTGGTCACCGTCAGTGACCAATGCGGTCAGCAGTTGACGGCCATGGGGACCCGCCATGGTGACAAGCTTGCGGACACGCCTCGCGTCGAGGCTCGCTGCCGCGTACGCCGCCCCGGCACCGAAGTCGTGACCGATGAGATCCGCCTGCTCGCGCCCGAGCGCTTCGATGAGGGCCAGGACGTCCTGGCCGGTCGAGGCAATGCGATAGGAGCCGTCGGGAGCCGCGCCGCCGGGCCAGTATCCGCGCTGTGCGGGCGCGACCGCCCAGTACCCTTCCTGCGCAAGGCGGTCGAGGATCCCCGCCCAGCTGGCGGCATGGTCGGGAAACCCGTGGAGGCACACCACGAGCGGCCCGCTGCCGGCCTCAAGGATCGGAACCTCCAGCCCGCCTGCCTGAACCGTCCGATGACGGACGCGGTCGGTCGCCTGGGACCCCCTGGCCGGGGAGTCCGCGCCAGACGACGGTCGCTGGGTCACCTGTGTCATGAGTTCAACCCCCAAGCCGCCTTCGCGGCGTCGCGGTCCGGCAAGCCCGGACCAAGCAGCAAGTACGGCTGACGGCGACCAGGACGCTGACGCCGATCACGGAGCCGATCTGCTGGACCATGTTTGAGCGGAATCGCTTAATTGCCCATCGATGTGCAGACTAGTTTGTTGCCCGTCGATGTGCAAATATCGCGATGACTCCCTCCTCCCACCCGCCTTCGAGGTACCGACGTGACCAGCCGACCAGCACGAACACCGACGACGAGGCCGAGGCGGTCTCCGGCCTGGCCCCACGAGACGCCGCCCCCTCCTGCTCCGACTTCGACCTCGACTTCGGCGCAGCGTCGGGACGCGCGGGCCACCCGTGCCCGGATCCTCGACGCCGCTCGGCGGGAACTGACCCGCGACCCCGACAGCCGCCTGGAGGACATCGCCGCCGCCGCCGGTGTGGCCCGGCGCACCGTGTACGTCCACTTCGCCGGCCGGACCGCGCTCGTCGAGTGCCTGGCCGCCGAGGCCGCGGAGGCGATCCGGCGCGCCGTCGCGGGTGCCCCGGCCCCGACCCCCGACGCCGTCGCGGACCTGGCGCGATTCGTCCTCATGATGTGGCCCGTCGGCGACCGCTACCGCACCCTCATCCGGCTGGCCCGCGGCCAGGACCTCGCCCCCGCACGCGTCGACGAACTGCTGACCCCCGCCCGCGACATGGCCACGAGAGTCTTCGCCCACGGCCGCCGACAGGGCGTCTTCCAGATCACCGTCCCGCCCGACCCGCTCGCCCGAGCCATCGAGGCCCAACTGCTGGCCCTGCTCGACTGCGTCGACCGCGGCCTGTGCCCCGACGACGGCACCGGCGCCGCAACCGCCGCCCTCATCGCCGCCGGAGTCGCCCCGGACACCGCCGCCGCGAAGGTCGATCACGTACGGAAGACCGGGTCGCCCCCGAGTCCCGTCTGAAACCCGTGCCCGCACCCCCCTCGCACTCACACATGTCCGCCCCCAACTCCCTGTCCCCCGAAGCCCTTTGGAGGAGGGCCGATGTACCGCCCCCGCCCCGAGCACGACCGTGACCAGGAGTGCGAGTTTTCGTACTCGTACTCGCACGAACCCGCCGACGGCTCCGACCGCCCGCTGCCGGTGACCGAACTCGCCCTGCGGATGGACGGGTTGACGAAGCCGGACGACGACAGCGAGGCTCGGACCCGCTCGTCGGAGGCGACCGTCTTCCTGTCGTACGCGGACCTGTCCGACGCCCTGGGCCTGGAACTGACCCGGGGCTACGGTTCCGACCGGATCCGCGCCCGCGTCCTAACCACCCTCGGCTTCGAGGTCACCGCGACGACGACCGTCTCGGCGGCCTCCGGCAACCGCGTCACCTTCAAGGACTTCAAGGTCGCGGGCCGCGACGACGCCCGGGATACCTCGTCGAACGGGTCGGCCGGAGAGAAATCAGGTGCCGTGGGCCGGAAGAGCCGTAGCCATCGCCGACGCAACCTCCTCGACCACCGCGCTCGCCCGATCCTCCGGCACGCCGGCCGCGATGAGGGTGGCCGTGGCGATCCGGTGCCCGTCGTCCTCCAGCGCGCCGGTGTTGACGGACTCCACCAGAGCTACGATCAACGCCATCAGGCCTGCGCTCTGCACGGCCGGCGGCAGATGGGAGTGGAAGACGCCGTCCCGCTGCCCGCGATCCAGGATCCCGATGGCGGCCTCCCGGGCCGGCGCGAGCACCTCGTCGAGGCGCTCGGAGCCGAGGTCCCGCCGGGTGAGCGCCAGCAGCATGCGGTAGCGGTCGCCCACGGGCCACATCCGGAGTACGAACCGCGCCAACGCCCACTCGGCCGACTCCGCCGGCTCCCCCGACTCCGGCCCGGCCTGCACCGTGCTCCGCAACGTCTCGGCGGCTTCCTCGGCGAGCGCCTCCAGCAGCGCCGCCCGCCCCGGGAAGTGCCCGAAGAGGGTGCGCCGGACGACCCCGGCGGCCCGCGCCAGCTCCTCCAGCGTGACATCGGGGTTCCGCCCCAGCTCCTCACGGGCCGTGGCCAGGATGCGCGCCCGGTTGGACCGCGAATTACGGCGCAGGGGCTCGCGGGCCACGGGCTTGCTCACGGAGAACCTCGCAGCATCAAAGGACGGACGAACGGCCCCCCATTTTGTCATGCCGAGCCGAAGCCCCCGTATCACGCCCCACCGGCCGCTCCCTCACGCGGGACCGGCCCCACCTCGTGGCCCGAAGCTCGGCCGACGCGGAACCGAGCGCGCCCGGTGCGGCCCTCGCGCTTGTTCCTCGACGAGAGCCCCGGTGCGCCGGGCGCCGCCGCCGACCTCGTCCGTCGCGGCCATCCCACCGGCCACCCCCCGTCGGATCAGACCGCGAACTCCCGGATCACCATGTTCCGGAACACCGCCTGCCCGTCGATGGTGAACAGGGCCAGCCCGGTGTCGGACGGGTCGGGGAAGACCTCGGTCGAGTGCGCGTACCGGCCGTCGTCGACGAACATCTCGACGGACGTGCGGTCGACGAGGACGCGCAGGCGGACCGTGCGGGCGGACAGGTGGAAGGGCGTCCGGCTCTCCTGCCAGCGGGCTGCGCAACACGATCGGGATGAGCAAGCTGCGCGAGGTCGTCACCGAAGGCTGGAAGAAGCTGCCACGCGATCACGGCCGGCTCTCGGCGCTGC
>NZ_JBICTR010000026.1:0-56968 GCF_043197735.1 Nonomuraea sp. NPDC049028 | reverse complement strand
TCCGCCGCCCGGTTCGTGTCATTTTTTCCGGTGTTGGTTCTGGGGTGTGCCTTCTCGGCGTTTTCGTTGGTGTCTGTGGGGTGGGGGGGGCCCGCCCCCCCCCCCCACCTCCGTGAGGGTTCGTCGGGGAAGTCACATCTCTTCGCAGGGAAGGCCCCAGCTCTCATAGCCGCCGCCAGGCTTGTGGTACCAGAGTTCGGCGCAGATGTTGGTCCCTTGAGGCACCGGCCAGGTATAGGAGAATTCCCTGATGGCGCTGTTGTAGGTGTAGGTGGGGTAGTTGATGTCGCGGCCGCCGCCCCAGACATGGATGTGGTAGGTGCCCAGGGGGCTGCAACGGCCCCCCAGGTGCCTGAGCAGGATGGCGTTGTACGCGGCCCACAGCCCGAGGCAGACGCTGACCCCGGCCGGAGCGCGGGCCACGGCCGCCTGGGTGGCGCTGGTGCCGGCCGATGCGGGTGCGATGGTGGTCGCGAGAGATGTCGCGAGTACGGTCGCTGTCGCCAGGACGCGGGCCGTGGACCGTGTCTTCCGGGATTTGCCTGCTGTCTGCATCGAATCTCCCCGTGAGTTCGACAGAGCGGATTGCAGTCAGCCTCACAACGCGCGGTTGCCGTCACCAGGGCTTGCGCCGGTCATTTCCCGGACTTCTCCGACGTGGTCCGGCGGATGGGGAGGAGCACCGCCGACGGGTGCCGCGGGTCGTGGAAGACCTGCTGGTCGGCGGCGCGGAGGGTGGTGGCGGTGGCGCGGGGTTCGCCGGTGCCGGGGTTGCGGTTGTAGCGGGGGAAGGCGCCGCTGGAGATCTGGACGCGGATGCGGTGCCCGCGCTTGAAGCGGTACGCGGTCGGCCACATCCGCACTTCTGCCGTGCGGGTCTCGTCGGCGCCGGTGAGACTGCGCAGGCCGTCGCAGACGTTCGTTGAGCGGCCGTCGGCGTCGACGTCGCACAGCCGGACGAAGACGTCGGCGAAGGGGAGGCTGGAGCGGAAGAAGATCTCGGCGCTGACGTCGCCGATGACCTCGGCGTCGTCGTCCAGCGCGGCAGTGGTGTAGGTGAGGACGTCGGGGCGGGCCTCGAGGGCGGTGTTGTCGACGCGGCCGGCCTTCTCGCCGAAGGCCATGCGGACGCCGCCGACGGCGGGGGTGGGGTCGGCCGGGTCGTAGCGGTAGCCGTCAGGGGAGGAGTCGGCGGGTGGCTCGGTGCCGAGGGCGCCGTCCGGCTGAAGGTGGAAGCGCTGGGGCTCGTACCCCGGCGGCGGCCAGGACGGGAAGTCGCGCCACTTGTCCTCGCCCATGACGAACAGGCGTACCGGGGCGCGTTCGGCCGGCTGCTCGCCCCTGGCCAGGGCCAGGCCGAAGTCGAGGGCCTCGGCGGTGTAGGTGTGGCCCACGCCCATGGAGATATGGGCCCAGGGGCCGACGGTGAGACGAGCGTTCCGCAGAGCGCGGTAGTCGCGGAGTTGGCCGGGCAGGAAGATGTCGTACCAGCCGCCGACCGTACTCACCGGCACGGTGATGTCCGCGACCCGGTGGCGGTGGTCGAGGCCCCGCCAGAATGGCGCGTCGGCGTCGTGGACGAGGATGTTCTGGATGTAGTCGTAGTGGCGGCCGAGCACGGCGGTGTCGGCCTGGTTCAAGGGGAGCGTGCGCAGGGCGCGCTGGACCTTCTTGCCGCCCAGCAGCTGGCGCAGCATGCCGAACCTGCGTTCCTGGCCGGCCACCTGTACGCCCCAGACGAACGGGGTCTCCAGGGAGAAGGCGTCCCCGTGCAGGAAGTCCAGGGTGAGGGCCGATTCGGAGACTCCCGGGATCATGGCCTTGACCTGGGGCGGCGCGGCGTCGGCGACCGCCCACTGGGTGAAGCCGCTGTAACTGGCACCGACCAGGATCATCGACTCGCCGAACCAAGGCTGCTCGATCACCCAGTCCAAGGTGTCGAGGCCGTCCTCGCGCTCACAGCGCAGCGGGTCGAAGGGGCCGTCGGAGCCGAAGGTGCCACGGGTGCTCTGGATGAGGACCTGGAAGCCGCGTTCGGCCAGCGGCCGGACCATCGGCGCCGCGGTCGGACCGGATCTGCCGTAGGGGACGCGGATGAGCGCGGTCGGCAGGCCGTCGCCGCCGGTCGCCGGGGTCCAGCGGTCGGCCAGCAGGACGGCTCCGTCGCGCATCGGGACACGCAGGTCGCGCTCGACGGTCAGATCCCTGGTGAGGGGCGGGGGCAGACGCAGCATGCGCTGGACGAGGTGGCTGTTCAGGTTCATCGGGGGCGGCCTCCGGCGGAAGGGGTGAGGTCAGGGAGGCCGCGGGCGCACGCCGTCGAGAGGCGTAGCAGGCGGTCCGTGAGTTCTTCGGGGTCGAGGGGGTCGTCGGCGTCGACCACCCAGTCGTTGACGATCGCGCCGGTGCCGTCGGTGATCATCGTCGCCAGGTCCCGGGCCGTGTCGTCGTCGAGGTCGCCGAGCACCTCCCGCAGGCCCGTCGTGGTGATGAGCGAACCGAACAGCCTGTTCAGGGCCCTGGTCATGGGAAAGGCGCAGGATCCGGTGAGCATCGCGCGGTAGAAGGGCCGGTGCCGGGCGAAGTGCCGGGCCATCGCGAGCACGCGTGTGCGACGTGGCGCGCTGTCGTCGCCCACCTCCGGAATGAGCTCCCGCTCGACCAGGTCGGCCGCGGCCGCCACGAGGAGCGCGTCACGGTCGCCGAACTGCAGATAGACCAGTTGCCGGCTGACGTTCGCGGCATCGGAGAGATCCCCGACGGGAAGGGCCGTGGTGCCGCGCTCGGACACCAGGCGTACCGCGGCGGCCATCAGCGCGGCGCGAGAGCGGAGCACCCGGCGGTCTTGTCTGACTTGCACGCCGCCAACCCTAGACATGTGTTAGAAAATAGACAACTGTTAAATCAGCCGTTTTAAGGGAGCCCAGCGATGTCCGTAGTCGAGCCCGAGGTTCGCACCGCCGCCGGAGTCGTGCGCGGCCGTACCGAGGACGGCCTGGCCGTCTTCCGCGGCATTCCGTACGCCGAACCCCCGATCGGCGCGGCCCGCTTCCAGGCGCCGCGACCCGCACGCCGCTGGGACGGAGTACGAGAGACGGACGAGTTCGGCCCGCCAGTCCCGCAGGACACGGACATGGGTGGCCGTGGCGGCGGGGACTTCTTCACCTTCAAGGGCCCGGGTGACGACTGGCTGACGGTCAACGTCTGGACGCCCGCCCCGGACCCGGCCGCCCGCCGCCCGGTGATGGTGTGGATCCACGGTGGCGCCTACAAGCTCGGCTTCTCCGGCAGCCCCGGCTACGACGCCCGGCACATCGTCCGCGACGGCGACGTGGTGTTCGTGTCGCTGAACTACCGCCTGGGCATCGAAGGCTTCGCCGGCATCGAGGGCGCGCCCGCCAACCGGGGCCTGCTCGACCAGGTGGCCGCCCTGGAGTGGGTGCGGGACAACATCACGGCCTTCGGGGGCGACCCCGGTCAGGTGACCATCCTCGGTGACTCGGCCGGCGCCGGGTCCATCGCCTCGCTGATGGTCATGCCGAGCGCGGCGGGCCTGTTCCGGCGGGCTGTCGGGCAGAGCCTGCCGGGCACGTTCCTGTCCGGCGCACTGGCCCGGGACGTCGGGGCGGCCATCGCCGCCGAGGCCGGCCTGCGTCCGACCGTCGAAGAGCTGTCCGGCGTGGATCCGCGGGAACTCCCGGCGGTCGGCCAGGCGCTGACGGCCAAGATGCGGCAGTACGAGGACCGCTGGGGCTCCTTCGCGCACACCCTGTCCCTCTACTCTCCCGTCGTGGACGGCGAGGTGCTGCCGGTCACGCCCTGGGAGGGATTGGCCCGCGGCGCGGGACGAGACGTGAAGCTGATCATCGGCCACAACCGCGACGAGTGGCGGACCTTCCTGCTCCTCGGCAACCTGTTCGGTAAGGTCACCGAGGAGTTGGCGGCGCAGACGTTGCGGCGCTACGGACCGGGCGAGGACGGCGAACGTGCCTACCGCGCGGCGTTCCCGGACGCGTCGGCCGAGGACCTGTTCGAGCTCGTGCAGAGCGACTGGCTGTTCCGCATGCCGACACTGCACCTGGCCGAGGCCCAGGTCGTCGGGGGCGGGCAGGCGTACCTGTACGACCTGACCTGGCAGTCCCCGGGCACGGGCGGACTGCTGCGGGCCTGCCATGGCCTGGACGGCCCGCTGCTGTTCGGCACCTATGACGCCCACCTCGGCCCGGTGGCCATCGGCCCGGAGCACACCGCCGAGGCCCGCGCGCTGACGACGCGCATCCGCACCGCCTGGACGGCCTTCGCCGCCACGGGCGACCCGGGCTGGCCCGCGTACGACCCCCGGCAGCGCCTGACCCAGGTCTTCGACACGACATCGTCCGTCACCGCCTACCCCGAGGAGACCTCGCGCCGCCTGTGGCAGGACCACACCTTCGAGCCGCTACCCCTGCTGACCGCCTGAGGCCCAAAAGGGCAAGCGGTCACAAGGCGGTGAGACCCGCCAGCATGAGCGTCACCCCGCGCTCGAAGCGCTCGTCGTTGGTGCGGGCGGTCAGGTCGTCGGCCGCCGTGACGAGGCTGGGGAACTCGTCGGCCGGTAGTGCTTTGAGGGTGGCGTTCATGCGAGCCAGCACCTCGCCGGGGTCGGCCCCCTCGGCCTCGGCGGAGTTCATCGGGCTCAGCTCCTGTAGGACGAAGCCGGTCACGTAGCTGTTGAGCAGGAAGGCCACTTGAGCGGCCGCACGTGTGTCCAGCCCGGCCGACAGCAGTGCCGACAGCATCGCCTCCAGGCTGCGCAGCGTGTTGCGGCCGAGAACCCAGCGCCCGGCCAGGATCCGGGCGGCGTCGCGGTGGTCGAGCAGCAGCCTGCGGTATTCGGCCAACGCGCCGAGCAGTCGTTCCCGCCAGGGCAGCGCGGGGTCGGGCCAGCGCGCCTCGCTCAGCAGGTCGTCGGCGACCAGGTCGAGCAGCGCCTCCTTGCTGGTGACGTGCCAGTAGAGCGAGGAGACGTCCACGCCCAGCCGGGCCGCCAGGCGACGCATGCTCAGCCGGTCCACACCTTCCTCGCGTACGAGCTCGCGGGCGGCGGCGACCAGCGCCGCGACGGTCAGATGCGGGCCTGCGGCCGGCCTGCCACGCCGAGGTTTCGCCACACCCTCTCCTTCCGCTTGCTACGATCCTAGCCAAAACCAACACTGTTGGATTACGGAGGGATCATGTTCGACACCCGGTTCGGCCTGCTCATCCCGCAGCGAGGCGCCCTGTTCGGCCTCGGCGGCATCCGCGAACTCCTGGAGCTGGGAGTGACCGCTGAACAGAGCGGCATCCTCAGCTCGGTCTGGGTGGGCGACAGCCTGACCGCCCAGCCGCGCCCCGACGCGCTGTCTCTCCTCGGCGCCCTGAGCGCGATGACCGAGCGGGTCCGGCTCGGCACGTCCTGCATGGCGAGCTTCCCGCTGCGCGACCCCGCCGTCACCGCCTACCAATGGGCCACCCTCGACCACCTCTCCGGCGGCCGGATGATCCTGGGCGCCTGCACGGGGCTCGTCGGCGACGGGGTGAGCGCGAGGGAGGGCGCGCACTTCGGCGTGCCCGATCGAGAACGCGCACCTCGCCTGGAAGAGAACATCGCGCTCTGCCGCGAGCTGTGGAGCGGCGAGCCCATCGACTTCGACGGGCGATTCCGCGGCTACAAGGACCTTCTCATCGCCCCCACCCCGCTGCAGGACCCCTGTCCCATCCTCATCGCGGCCAACCCGTGGGATCCGCGCTTCGCCGAGCGCGCCTTACGGCGGGTGGCGACGCTCGCGGACGGCTGGATGACGGCCGGCAGCTGGCCCGGCCTGTTCGAAGGACTGTGGTCCCGGCTGCGGGAGGAGTTGACCGCCGCCGGCCGCGACCCCGCGACCTTCCCCGTCGTGGCCATGCACAACGTCAACATCGGCGACGACCGGGCCGAATGCCTGGCCGAGACGAGCCGGTTCATCGCCGCCCACGAGGACGAGGACGAGGTCGCCGCGCCGATGATCGAGTCCTGGACCGCCGCGGGCCCGCCGGCGCGATGCGCCGCCGACCTGCGCGCCCTGCTCGACAAAGGCGCCACCCACCTCATCCTCCGCCTCACCTCCTGGGACCAGCGAGGCCAGCTCCGCCGCCTGACAGAGGAGGTACTGCCCACCGTCATGAGCTGATAGAGCCCACGACGGACCGGGGCACCTGGCTCGTCAGGATCAGCCGGAGACGGGCGCGGCGTGCCCGATGATCTCGCGCGCGATCGTCGCGGGCACGGCGGCCGTCGCCATGTGCGCGACGTCGTCGAGGATCAGCAGGCGTGCCCCCGGTATGCGGGCCACATAGAGCTCTTGGCTGGCGGGAGGGGTGGCGACGTCGGCCGAGCCGCCGATGACCAGGGTCGGCGCGGTCACGTCGGCGAGGTCGTCGCGTACGTCCGCCGCCGCGAGCATCTCGCACGCGCGCGCGTACTGTTCGGCGTCGTTGGCGAGGAGCATGGCGCCGTAGCGCCGGACGACGTCCGGGTTCTGGGACGCGAACTCCGGGGTGAACCAGCGCTTGACGACGGTGTCGCGGATCACGGCGAGCCCGGCGCCGCGTACGGTCGCCGCGCGTTCGATCCAGGAGCCGCGCGGGAGCACCGGCGCGGAGCAGATGATCGTCAAGCTGCGTACCCGGCCGGGGTGCCGGGCGGCCGCCTGTGCGGCGACCACCCCGCCGAGGGAGACGCCGGCCAGGTGCGCCTGGTCGAGCCCGAGCCCGTCGAGCACGTGAACGAGATCATCGACGAGGTCGTCCAGCCGGAAGGGCCCGTCGGCGGCGTCCCCGGCCGATTCCCGGCCGGTGCGGGGTTCGAGACGCACGCCGCGCTCAGCCAACGCGGATCGCCTCGACGGCGCCCACCTCGACGTCGATCACGAGCGCGTCCGCCTCGGTGCCGACCTCGCACGAAGACCCGGACAGCGACGTGACCACGGGCCGATCCCCGGCCACCCGATGGGGGATGCGCAGGCGGCCGCGGATCGGTACAGGATCGATGAGCCGCTCCGGCCGACCGCCCGAATGGTTGATGAGATGGATGACGAGGGCGTCGCCGGACCGCCCGACCACGATTTCGACGCTGGTCGCGAACTCGGCGGACAAGATCCGCGCGTCGCCGATCCGGTCGGCCACGGTGCCGGCGATGAAGTCCGCGACGCTGCTCAGCCCGCTGACGCGCTGGGTGGTGCCGGCGGTCCACGGCAGTACGGTGACGCGACCGCGACCTCGGGGCACGCTCACCCGGAGCGGGTAGGGCGTGCTGGGTCGACTAGCTACCGCCTCAAGGGATCAGCCAGCCGTTGCCGCTACGAAGGTGAACGAACCGGACGAGACGTTGTACAAGGCGTACTGACCCTCCATCCGCAGGAACGTGGCCCGAGGTGGGCTGACGACGGAACGCGCGTTCTTGGCCGGCACCCAGACCTCGGCGGTGGTGTTCGCCGGGACGTCGGCCGTCAGCTTGAACCATCGCTCGCCTCGGGTCCAGGCGGAGCGGGCGATGCCCTGCGGTGTCTCGTAGCTGCCGTTGACCGAGGTGAGGTCGCCGACCGGCTTGGGCTGGATGACCAGGCGCCGGTAGGCGATGGAGCCGCCGGCCTCGCGGATGCCGGCCAGGCCGGTGTGGAACCACTCCTCGATCTGCGCGAGGATCATGTGGTTCTTCGAGGCCCCGCGATTCCAGTTCTCGCCGATCGTCGTCATGCCGCCCGGGTTGGCGGTGGTGGGCTGCATGAAGAAGCCGTAGCTGGGCTGGTCGTCGCCCTGCAACAGCTCCCACAGGACGTCGTCGCGGCCGCCGCCGGCCAGCGCGCGGACAGTAGGGGCCATGCCGATGGTGCCGCCGCTGAAGTGCGGGCCGTCCCCGTTGGGGTGGAAGGCGCGTACGAGCTCGACCAGCGCGTCGAGGACCGCCGGGCGTTCACCGTCGGGGACGAGCCCGGCGTCGAGGGCGAGCGCCTGTGCCGTCTGGGTGGCGCCGGTGGCCCCGGCGTCGCCCGCGCTGGTGTAGCGGCGTAGCTCGTGGCTGTAAAAGTGGGCGTTGAAGGCGTTCTTGATGTCACCGGCGAGCGTCTGGTAGCGGGCGGCGTCGTCGGTGTGACCCGTCAGCCCGGCCATCGTGGCCAGTTTCGTGATCATGACGTAGTAGCCCCAGGTGCCGGTGATCCGGCCCGAGGTCTGGTCGGCCGCGACCCAGTCGGCGAGGGCGGCGTCGACGATGTGCGCGTCCTCGCCCGTTCCCGCCTTCTCGCGCTGGATGTAGCCGGCGAAGGCCACCATCCGGTCGTAGTAACGGGCCATCGTCGAGGTGTCGCCGTACAGCTCGTACAGCAGCGCCGGGACCAGGATGATGGCGTCGCCCCAGTTGATCTCGTCGCCGAAACGTCCGCTGTAGCCCCAGTCGTAGACCGGCGTCTTCAACGCCACGTTGCCGCGCATCGGGGTGTCGGCGATCGACTGTCCCTCGACGAGGTGCCGGATCGTGGTCCGCAGGTAGGCGGCGAGCTGGTAGTTGCGATGGATGGCGCCCATCGGCATCGTGTAGTCGGCCGGGTAGGACAGCTTCTCGCGTCCGGGACAGTCGGTGAACACCGACATCATGTTGGAGGCGAAGGAGTATCTGGCCATCCGGTGAACGCGGTTGACGCGCGCGCTGGAGGTGGTGACCTCACCCGCCATCGGCGTGGCGGCCTGCAGGCGGATGCCCTTGACCAGGTCCTTGGCCGGGGTGTAGCCCTCCGGCAGGCCGGTGACCTGGATCCATTGCATGCCGAAGTAGTTGAAGTCGGGGTGCCAGGTCTCCCCGCCACGGAGTCCGGCCGTGGTGTAGGTGTTGAACAGGTCGCGGCCCCGCGAGCCGCCTCCGCCCATGATCGAGGACTGGTCGACGGTTCCGTCAGGGGCGAGCGACTCGGCGGGGGACATCCGGATGGTGACTCCGCCGGGCACGGTGCCCTTGAGGTTCAGCTGCGGCCAGCCGGTGATGTTCTGGCCGAGGTCGAACACCCAGGTGCCCGGGGCCGGGTTCGTCATCGAGACCGGCGTGAACGTCTCGACCGCCTTGACCGGCTCCGCCGCGCGGGCGACGAGCTGGGTGGCGAGGTTCGGGGGCGGCGCGATCCCCGCTTTCACCCACGAGGTGGCCGAACCGTCGCGGCGCTTGGCGGTGGCCGACAGGTCCGAGCCCGGCAGGTCCCAGCCGACCTGCTCGCGCCGCGCGTCATAGTCCGAACCGGAATACCAGGCGTCGGTGACGAGGGCGCCGAGTGCGGTGCGCCAGCCGCGGTCGGAGACGATGACGTCCGTGGACCCGTCGCGGTAGGCGATCTCCAGCCGCGCGATCATGCGTGGGGTGACGGCGGCGCCGGCGCTCGCGTCGCCGGCGGCGATGTTGTTGCCCGAGCCGGTCACCGTCGCACCGGAGGCGTGCGCCTTGGACAGCCCTGGCGTGAAGGTGATCCCCGTCCCGTCGGCGCCGGCCGAACCGATCGCGGTGATCGTACGGGATTCGAGGTTGTCGCCGCCGTCGCCGGTGTCGATGTTGATGGTGCCGCCGACGTGGTAGTTGGCGACGTCGGTCAGTTTCACCGTCGTAGCGCCGGCCCCGGCGTCGGCGGCCAGAGCGCCGGCGCCTTTCAGCTGGCTCTGCCACCACGAGTACGGGGCCGTGCGGCCGACGGCCGCATTGGTGACACTGCGCCGCACATAGGCGGGGCCGTTGCCGAGCCGGACGCCGAGGGTGTTGGCTGCGGCACGCAGGTGATCGGTGATGTCATAGGCGCGGTACTCGCTGGAGAGCTGGTAGTTCGCGTACCCGGGGGCGAGCACCTCGTCGCTGAGCCGGTGACCGTTCAAGGTCGGCAGCTGCAGGCCCACGCCGGACAGGTAAAGACGGGCGCCGGCCACCTGCTTCCCGCGGTCGACGCCGAACTGGCGGGCGAAGATCGGCATGGGCTGGGTTTCCGTCCGGCCTGGGTACTCGATCCAGAGCGCCGCGCCCCAGTCGCTCTGCCGCAGCAGGCCCATCTCCCAGGAGGAGGGCTTGCTCCAGTCCGACGGCTTCTTGTCGGCGTCCCAGACGCGGACGCGCCAGACGACCCGCTGCCGCGAACCCAACGGCCGGCCGGCGTAGCGGACGCCGGTCTGGACAGCGGAGTTCACCTTGCCCGAGTCCCAGATCAGCCGGCCATGCTGGAGGTTCGCGTCGCTGGTCGCGGCCTGGATCTGGTAGCCGGTCTGCGCGTCACCCGGACACGCGGCTCGTGCGGGCGGCCGGTAGCAGGGGTGCGTGGCGGCCTGCCGGGTCTCCTTCATCCGCCACCCCACCGACGGGGCGGGGTCGTCGAGGCCGAGAGGCTGGTCGTATCTGCCGTCCACATTCAGGTCGACCACCTGGACGAGAGGTGCTGCGCTCGCCGGAGTTCCCAGAGGCGGCGAGAGCGCGAGGGCGAATCCCAGGCTCGCGAGCGTACGTATCCGGCGACGTAATCGGGACACAGGTCACTCCCTTCATCTTGGTCATCCCTTGATGGCGCCGGCGGTCATCCCAGCGACGATCTTGCGATTGAAGAAGACGAACAGCAGCAGCGGCGGGATCGTGATCAGGACGATGTCCATGAACAGCAGGTTCCACTGGGTGTTGTACTGGCTCTGGAAGTTGTAGAGGGTGACCTGCACGGTGGCGTTGTCGTCGCCGGGCAGGAAGTACAGCGGGTTGACGAAGTCGTTGAAGATGGCCACCGAACTGGTGAGGATCACGGTGATGGTGACCGGCCGCAGCAGCGGGAAGATCACGCGGAAGAACAGCGCGGTCCCGGTGCAGCCGTCGATCATGGCGGCCTCGTCCAGCTCGCGCGGGATGGCCGCGATGAACGCGCGAAACAGCAGCACCGCGTACGACAGCCCGAACGCCACCTCGACCAGGATCAGCCCCGGCATGGTCTTGAACAGGCCGAACGCCTGCAGCAGCCAGATCGTCGGCACGATCGCGGGCGGGATGATCAGCCCGGACAGCACCAGGAAGTTGGCCAGCGAGCCGACCTTCCCGGGTCGCCGTTGCAGCACGAAGGCGGCCATGGCGGCGAAGACCACGATCAGCGCGACCGACACCACGGTGAGGATCGTGCTGTTGATGTAGGCGCGCAGCAGCACGTAGTCGCGGGCCTCGATCACTTCGGTGAAGTTCTCCACCAGCCGCCAGTTGGCCGGCCAGGCGAAGTCCAGGTCCAGCGCCTGCGTGGGGTCCTTGACGGCGGTCAGCAGCATGAGGGCGAACGGGACGAGGAAGAACACGGTGGCCAGCACCAGCGCGGTCGCCTCGGCGCCGAACCTTCTCAGCGCCCTCATACGGCGACCTGCCTTTTGCCCAGGAACCAGGTGAGCGGGACGATGATGGCGGAGACGACCAGGAACAGCAGCACGTTGCCGGCCGTGGCCAGGCCCACGCCCTTCCACACGTCGACCAGGGCCACCGACAGCAGCGCGGTGGTGGCGTCGCCGAGCCAGTCGCCGCCGTCGATCCCGGCCGGGGCCAGGACCCGGTTGACCAGGCCGGTGTCGGGCTTGAGCAGCACGCTGAAGGTGATGCCGACCCCGACCGTGGAGACCAGGACGGGGAAGAACACCACCGAGCGCAGGAAGCCGCGCAGCCGCAGCTTCGAGGTGAGCAGCACGCCCAGCAGCAGCCCGAGCACGACCTTCAGGCCGCTGGTCACGACGGCGTAGAAGATCGTGTTCTGGAAGCCGATGCGCAGGTTCTGCTCGGCCAGGAAGTCACGGAAGTTCTGCAGGCCGACGAAGGTGCTGTCGAACAGCGTCCAGCGGGTCAGCGCGAAATAGCAGGCCATCACCGTCGGCACGCCGAAGATCACCAGGTAGACGACGGTGGCCGGCAGGTACAGCGCGTACGGATAGGCCGCGTGCTTCCTGCGGCGGTCGGCTCGGGCGGGCCGGCCCTCGGGGGCAGGGCCGGGCCCCGAGCGGGGCCCGGCCTGCTGCTTGGTCACCACCCTTGCAGCCCCAACTGTTTGGCCTGCTTCTCCACGTCCTTGTCGTACTGGGCGGCGCCCTCGGCCGGAGCCGTCAGACCGGAACCGACCGCGACGGTGATCTGCTCCAGGGACGGGCCCTTGATCGGCGAGACGAACTCCAGCGCGGGCGAGGTGGCGCCCTTGTCGATGTAGGCCTGCACGTCCTTGGCCGCCTGGATCGCGTTGTCGGGCAGCTTGGCGCCCTTCACCCGGTACGGCCCCGTCGGTTGCACGGCCTTGGTGACCGCGTCCGCGCCGGCGGGCGAGGCGACGAAGGCGAGGAACTTCTTGGCCGCGTCCAGTTTCTTGGTGGTCTTGGGGATGTAGATGGCGGGCGGCTCCCAGATGGTGGCGCCGTTCTTGGCCGCGTCCGTGCCCGGAATGCCGAAGAAGCCGACGTCGGTGGCGGCCTGCGGGCTGGTCTTCAGCACCGGAGGCAGGATCGCGGTGAGCATCGGATAGTGCGCGCCCTTGCCGTCGGCCAGCAGCTTCAGCCCCTGGTCCAAGGTGGCCGAGCCGAAGCCCTTGTTCTGGTAGCCCTTGGCGTGCACGTCGGCCAGGTGCTGGAAGCTCGCGAGCGCCGCCGGAGTGGAGGCGAACTTGGCCTTGCCCGCGGTGTAGTCGGGGGCGAAGCTCGGCATCGAGGCCTGGACGTTGTAGAAGTCGCCCAGCACGAACAGCTGCGAGGTCCAGGAGTCCTTGAAGGTGGAGATCACCGGTGTGATCCCGGCCGCCTGGATCTTGTCGTTGTTGGCCATGAACTCGGCCCAGGTCTTCGGCACCTGGAGGCCGAGCTTTTCGTAGACCTTGCGGTTGTACAGGATGCCGCCGCCGGAGGCCGCGCTGGCCGGCACGCCGTACGCGTGGTCGCCCTGGGTCACCACCGGCAGGTAGTCGGGCTGGACGTTGGCCAGCACCGGGTCGCCGGTGAGGTCGACCAGCGTCTGGGCCGGGTTGAGCGCCTGGAGCAGAGACCCGGAGTTGTACCAGAACACGTCCGTCATCTCGCCGGTCGAGAGCCGGGTTTTGACGATGTTGTCGCCCTCGCTGCCTCCGGGCTGCGTCTCGATGTCGATTTTGATCTTGGGGTTGGCCTGCATGAAGGCGTTGGCGAGTGCCTTGGTCGTGTCCACGGTCGACTGGTCGCTACCCGTCATGAACGACAGCGTGACCGTGCCGTCGGCGGCCTGCTCGGAGCCCGAGCCGCATGAGGTCAGGGCCGCCATCGCGAGAACGGCCATCGCCGCTCCCAGGTGAGAGGTCTTCACAACGCCCCTCCGGGTTGGTTGAAACGTTTTAACAGCCCCCGATGCGAGTTAACGTAGGCGTTACCTGGGACAGCGTCAAGAGCGTATTTGAGTAACGCTTCCCACTTGTTACCACCTGACTTGCTGTATTTCGTCTGATTAAATGGGTAACGTTACCCGTGCAGACGGAGCTCGTAGAATGGGATCTCGCTCGTGAAGGGAGTCCCATTGGCCGCGCACAATCGACGGCGACGCGTGACGATCGCCGATGTGGCCGGCCACGCCCAGGTCTCCGTCACAGCGGTGTCCAAGGTGATCCGCAACGCCTACGGCGTCAGCCCGGCCATGAAGGACCGGGTCAAGGCGTCCATCGAGGAGCTGGGCTACCGGCCGCAGGCCGCCGCCCGGGGCATGCGCGGGCGCACCTTCACCGTCGGGCTGATGCTGCCGCACATCAGGAACCCGTTCTTCGCCGACATCCTCGACGGCCTCATGGAGCAGCTCGCCGACACCGGCTACCAGGCGATCATGATCCAGGGCGGCGTCACCCGCAAGGTCGAGAAGCAGGCGGTCGACGCCCTGGTGGACCGGCAGGTCGACGGCATCATCATGGTCGCCCCGCTCGCCGGCCGGGCGCGGCTGGAGGAGGTGGCGCAGGAGGTGCCCACCGTGGTGCTCGCCCGCCACGAGCGGTCGGCGCTCTACGACTCGGTGTTCGACGAGGACGACGTCGGCGCGGAGCTCGTCGTACGCCATTTGATCGAACTCGGGCACCGCCGCATCGCGCACATCACCCACCAGGACAACAGCAACGCGCGCCCCTCTGACCTGCTGCACGTCATCCGGGCCGAGGCATACGAACGCGTCATGCGCGAACACGGGCTCGACGACGAGATCGCCATAGCGAAGACCTACTACCACGAGCAGGGCGGCTACGACGGCGCCCGCCAGCTGCTGAGCCGTTCCCCGCGCCCGACGGCGATCTTCGCGGGCGCCGACCAGGCGGCCTTCGGCGCGCTCGCCGCGGTCCACGAGGCCGGACTGTCCGTCCCGCAGGACCTTTCGGTCGTGGGTTACGACAACACCCAGCTGGCCGCCCTGCCCAACATCGCGCTGACCAGCGTCAACCAGGACGGAGCCGTCATGGGCGGCACGGCCGGCCGGCTCCTGCTCGAACGCATCCAGGGCCGCACCTCAGCGGTCCGCTTCTCCGTCACCCCCAGCCTGGTCATCCGCGGCTCGACCGCCCCACCTGGTGGCTGAGACGTTCCGTGTCCCATGCGCGATGGGATGGCCCTCCGGGGCGGACGTCTTCGCGACGGTTGCCCGCCGGATCACCGGCACGACGCGCGAAGCTCGTCGAACTGCCGGTGGTAGACCCCTCGTCCTGGCGCAGCAAGTTCGACCGGTTGACGGACCCGGCGAAGGCCGCGACGATCGGTCGGCGATCGCACTGGAAAGGTGCGGTGCTGGACCGGCTGCCGGAGCGGCCCTTGTTGGACATCCTCGCCCGCACCGCGCACCTGACCGGCTGGCACCACCGCTTCGGACCGGCCTCCGGCTCCGATCCGAAGATCAAGCCCGAGGAGCGGACGTGGGCTCTTTGCGCAGACGGATGGCCGACATGACCTGTGGCGAGGACGGACCGAGCCTGGCCCAGCCGGCAACCAGACCGCGGCAACCGAGCGGTGACCGGGTCCGGGTGACACCCCGACGCTGCCCGGCAGAATCGACTGGAAAATTGTCGACCGGAGTTGTCGTATCTGGGCCCCGTTGTTCGTAGCTAGGGTGAGCGGTCGCCCACGAGGGCGCTGTCACGACCAGCTGTCACGACTAAGGGAGATGCCGACCGATGCAGCAGCACTCACAGACCAAGATCCACCGCATGTTCGAGCTCGTCGAGCCGATCGCCACGGTCACCTTCTCCGAGGTGGCGAACGAGGCGTTCCTGGCCCTCGGCATGCGCAACTACTGGGACGGATACTTCGCGGGCCGGGCCGCACCGCTGGGACTGGCACCGGCCGAGGTGGTGCACGCGGTCTTCTACAACTTCGCCGACGGCGAGGTGGCACGCCACATCCCCTGGGTGTGGGGAAAGACCACCCCGCAGGAGGCGATCACCGTGCGCGAACAGGGCAGCACCGCCGCCCTGCGGCAAATGCTCGGGGAGCTCGCCGACTCGCCCGGTCTGGTGCGGGCCGCCGACCTCGCCATCCGAGCAGCGGTCAGCGCGCCGACCGAGGGCCGACCACTGTACGCCGGGCTGCGGGCGCTCAACGTGCCAGAGGAGCCGGTGGCCAGGCTCTGGCACGCGGCGACGCTGCTGCGGGAGCACCGCGGGGACGGCCATAACGCCGCCCTTCTCGCCCACGGCATCGGCGGCACCGAGGCCCACGTCCTCATGGCTGTTTCCCTCGGAATGAGGGCGGAGGAGTTCGGCCGGATCCACCACCTGCCCAAGGCGCAGCTGGCCGCCGTGGTCGACGGGCTGCGCGGCCGCGGCCTCGTGGACGCCGCCGGCGGGTTCACCGACGCCGGCCGGGAGACCAAGGAGCGGATCGAGGCGCTCACCGACGAGCTGGCCGCGCCGGCGTACGACGTGCTCAGTGCGGACGAGCTCGACGAGCTGGCCGCGGGGCTCGAGCCGATCGCCGCCGCGGTATGGGCCGTCGACAACTGAGGCGTGGCTTGAGGGCATCGCGCCCTCGAAGATCGCTCCTGAACGTCCGGATCGGCGGCAGCGCGCTCAGCCGCCGCCTGGCTCGACGGCCTGCTCCCACATGGACTTCATCTCGGCGAACCCTTGCTCCATGATCCCCACCATGGCCTCCCGGGCCCGCTCGCCGTCGCGCCGCTGGATCGCCTGGGCCACGTCAGTGTGCAACTGCAACGCCTGCTCGTCCGGGTTGTGCGGCATCAGGTGGTAGTGGTGCCGGCCGGCGAGCACCTCGGCGACGATCAGCTGCAATTTCGCGAACATCTCGTTGCCGGAGCCGGCCAGCACCCGCCGGTGGAATTCGATGTCCAGGGTGAGGAAGCGCGGCTCATCGCCGGCTTTCCCCGCGGCCCACATCTTGGCCGCGAGGCCGACCAGCTCGCTCGCCTCGTTGTCGTCGATCCGCTCGGCGGCCAACCAGGCGGCGTGCGGCTCGATCGCGGTCCGTAGCTCGGTGATCGAGCGCATCTGCGCCATCCGCCCGGCCGAGGCCAGCCGCCAGCGGATCACCTGCGGATCGAAGACGCTCCACCCCTCGGCGGGCTGGATCATGATCCCGACGCGGCGCCGGGTCTCGATGAGTCCCATGGATGCGAGCACCCGTAGCACCTCGCGGATCACCGAGCGGGAGACCTGGTAGCGGTCGACCAGGTCGTCGATGCTCAGGACGGAACCGGCGGCCACATCGCCGCTGCAGATGGCGGTGCCGAGGTGGTCGAGGATGCGTGCGTGTAGCCCAGTCTCGGGAGGGGAGGGCTGGGTTGGGGCACCCTCGGGGGAGGACTGATTCACGGCATAAAGCATATCAGTTGAAGGCCAGCTCTTGAATAAATCCGCTTTTTTGTCCTAGCATCCCGGAATTAAGCCGATGTTACGAGAGTGTGGCGCTCTTCCGGGCGGCGGCCATGACAGAAAGGCGAGATGACGTGCAACGTCGATCGATATTCAGTACTTCTCTGGCCGTGGTTGTCGCCATGAGCCTGTCCGCTTGTGGCGGTGGCGGTGACGACAGCGGTGCGTCCAAGACGGTCCGGGTCACCCTGGCCAACCACGTGTGGACGGAGAACATCAAGAAGAGCCTGCCCGACTTCGAGAAGCAGACCGGGCTCAAGGTCGAGGTCACGCAACTCGGCGAGGACCAGCTCTCCGATCAGTACAACGTCAAGCTGAACGCCGGCTCGTCCGACATCGACGTGATGATGTACCGCCCCTTGCAGGAGGGGAAGCTCTTCGCCAAGAACAAATACCTGACCGACCTGTCGGACCAGGTGAAGGCCAACAAGGACTGGGACTTCAGCGACTTCCAGGCCGGCCCGGTGGAGGCCACCACATACGACGGCAAGCCGGTCGGTGTCCCGATCATCACCGAGCAGGAGGTCCTCTACTACCGCAAGGACCTGCTCGCCAAGGCCGGCCTGAGCGCCCCGCCGAAGACCCTCGACGAGCTGAAGGCCGCCGCCGCCAAGGTCAAGGCGGCCCAGCCGGACGTCGCGGGCTTCGTCGCCCGTACCGGCAAGTCGCCGGCGGTCACCCAGTTCTCCAGTTTTCTCTACAGCTTCGGCGGCGACTTCGTGGACGGCAGCGGCAAGGCCGCGGTCAACAGCGACGCGGCCAAGCAGGCGTACGCCTACTACGGCGAGCTGATCAAAGACTCCGGCCCGGCGAACGTCAGCACCGATATGGGCTGGCCCGAGGCGATGGCCATCTTCACCCAGGGCAAGGCCGCCTTCTACACCGAGGCCAACTCGCTCTACAAGAACGCCACCGACCCGGCCAAATCCAAGGTCGCGGACAAGGTCGGCTTCGCGCCGTTCCCGGCCGGCCCGGCCGGTTCCAAGCCGTACAACATCCCGTCATGGGCGCTGGGCATCAACTCCAGCTCGGAGAACCAGGGCAACGCCTGGAAGTTCATCGAGTGGGCCACCGGCAAGGACCAGACGCTCAGCCAGCAGACGTCCGGCGTGCCGGGCGCCCGTAGCTCCGTCTGGGCCAACCCGCAGGGCACCTCGACCTTCCCGAAGGACCTGGTGGAGGCCATCAAGGCCAGCACCAAGGCCGGGGTGGGCCATGACCGGCCGCTGGTCGTGAAGGTTCCCGAGGCCCGCGAGATCGTCGGCCAGCCGATCGTCGACGCGATCACCGGCAAGGACGCCGCGGCGGCCGCTGACACGGCCAACGCCGCATTCCAGAAGTTCCTGGACGACGAGGCCAAGTAAGCATGGCAACGATCACCACCGCCAAGCCGCCGCGCAGCGCCCCGACCGCCTCCCATACGCCCGGCTGGGTGCGCTGGGTCAATGACCACCGCAAGTGGCTCTTCGCCGCGCCCGCGATGACCTTCGTCACCGCGCTGATCGTGTTCCCCCTGGCCTGGACCGGCTATCTCAGCCTGACCGACGCCGAGGGATCCGTCCGCGCGGAGAGCGAGTTCGTGGGCTTCCAGAACTACCTCGACGTCTTCACGGACACCGCCCGGTTCTGGCCCGCCGTAGGACGGACCGCCACGTTCACGGTGGTCGCGCTGCTGTTCGAGGTGGTCCTCGGGATGGCGATCGCCCTGCTGCTCTGGCGGCCGTTCAAAGGGCAGAGATGGGTCCGGGTCGCCATCCTGATGCCGCTCGTCGCCACCCCGGTCGCGGTCGGCATGATGTGGCGGCTCATCTTCGACCCGAACATCGGCATGGCCAACCAGATCCTCGGCTGGGTCGGCATCGGGCCGCAGCCGTGGCTCGCCGGCCAGCACACGGCCCTGCCCACCACGATCTTCATCGACGTGTGGCAGTGGACACCGATGGTGACGCTGATCCTGCTCGCCGGGCTCACCTCGCTGTCGGACGAGCCGCAGGAGGCGGCGCGCATCGACGGCGCCAGCACCTGGCAGCGTTTCCGGCACGTGACCCTGCCGCTGCTGGGACCCACGCTGACCGTGGCGATCCTGCTGCGCGGCATTGACGCGCTGAAGACCTTCGACATCCTCTACGCCACGAAGGGCCGCGGCGGCGGTTCGTTCCACGAGGTAGAGACGCTGAACGTGTACGCCTACGGCCTCAGCTTCGACTACAACGAGTACGGCGTCTCCTCCACCGTCCTCATCCTCTTCTTCCTGATCATCATCGGGGCGATGTGGGCCCTGACCGCCCGGCGCAAGGAGGCCAAGCGATGAAGCCCCGTCCCGCGTACCGGGTGTTCCGGGTGGTGGCACTCACCTTCGTGGTGCTCTCGCTGCTCGCGCCGCTGCTGTGGATGATCGCCGCGTCGTTCAAGACCAACGTCGACATCTACGATCCGGGCAAGGCGCTGGCCTTCTCGCCCACCATGGACAACTACGCCAAGGTGCTCCGGCAGGCCAACTACGTCGAGTTCATCCTCAACAGCCTCTGGGTGGCGTTCGCCGCCACCGTGGCGTCGCTGATCCTCGGCCTGCCGGCCGCGTACTCGATGAGCCGGTTCAACATGAGGAAGTCCGCGCTGGTGGTGCTGATGGCCCGGGTCATCCCCGGTGTCTCGCTGCTGGTGCCCTGGTACTACGTCTTCTCCAACCTGAAGATGGTCGGCGGCTTCGGGGTGCTGATCCTCAGCCACATGTTCGTCGCGCTACCGCTGGTGGTCTACATCATGATGGGCTACTTCGACAGCCTGCCCGAGGAGCTGGAGGAGGCGGGGCTGGTCGACGGGCTGACCCATATCGGCGCGTTCCGCCGCATCCTGCTGCCGCTGTCCGTACCGGGTATCGCCACCGCTGGGATTTTGTCCTTCATCTTCTCCTGGAACAACTTCATGTTCGCGCTCGTGCTCTCCGACGCGGACACCAAGACCCTGCCCGTGGCGATCTTCGACTTCGTCGGCTACGCCAGCATCGACTGGGGCGGTCTGATGGCCGCGGCCACCGTGGTCACCGTACCGATCATGCTGATCGCCTTGTTCGTGCAGAAGTACGTGGTCTCCGGCCTCACCGCCGGCGCGACAAAGGGCTGACCGGCATGACGACCATCGCCCGCATAGAGACCTTTCTCGTCGCCCCCCGCTGGCTCTTCGTCCGGGTGGAGACCGCCTCCGGGATCGTCGGCTGGGGTGAGGCCACCTGCGAAGGGCGGTCCGAGACCGTCCGCGCCGCCATCGACCAGCTCGCGGAGCTGCTGATCGGCCGGGACGCGCTGCGCATCGAGGACCACTGGCAGGTGCTGACCAAGGGCTCGTTCTACCGGGGCGGTCCGATCCTGGCGAGCGCCGTGGCGGGCCTCGACCAGGCCCTCTGGGACATCGCCGGCAAGCACTTCGGCGCCCCGGTGCACCAGCTGCTCGGCGGTCCGGTACGAGACCGGATCCGGATGTACGGCTGGGTCGGCGGCGACGAGCCCAGCGAGGTCCGCGACCACATCGCCGCCCAGGTCGAGGCCGGGCTCACCGCGGTGAAGATGAACGCCTCCGGCAAGATGAGCCCGGTCGCCTCGGTCGCCGAACTGAACGGCGTGGTCGCCCGGGTGGCCGCCGCCCGCGAGGTGCTCGGCGACGACCGCGACGTCGCCGTCGACCTGCACGGGCGGTTCACCCTGGCCAACGCCCGCCGTCTGGCGCCGCTGCTGGAGCCGTATCGGCCGCTGTTCCTGGAGGAGCCGGTCGTCCCGGAGAACTCACACCTCATCGGCGAGTTCGTCCGCTCGACCACCATCCCGGTGTCGACGGGGGAGCGGCTCTACAGCCGGCAGGAGTTCCTGCCCGCCCTCCAGGCCGGCATCGCGGTCGCCCAGCCGGACCTCTCGCACGCCGGCGGTATCACCGAGGTACGCAAGATCGCCACCCTCGCCGAGGTGTACGACGTGCAACTCGCCCCGCACTGCCCGCTCGGCCCGATCGCCCTCGCGGCCTGCTTGCAGATCGGCTTCGCCACGCCGAATTACCTCATCCAAGAACAGAGCATCGGCATCCACTACAACCGCGGCGCCGAGGTGCTCGACTACTGCCTCGACAAGACCCCGTTGGCTTTCGTGGACGGGTACGTCGAGCGGCTCACCGCGCCCGGCCTGGGTATCGAGGTCGACGATCAGGCGGTCCGCTCCGCCGGCAAAACAGGACACGCCTGGCGCAGCCCCATCTGGCGGCACCGGGACGGTTCCTACGCGGAATGGTAAGCGTGATCCCTCGACTTCTCCGCCACCACCTTTGAGAAAGGCATCTGCGTGAAGATCATCGCAGCGGACGTCGTCGTCACCAGCCCCGACCGCAACTTCGTCACCCTCAAGATCACGACGGATGAGGGGATCAGCGGGCTGGGAGACGGCACACTCAACGGGCGGGAGCTGGCGGTCGCGTCGTACCTGGCCGACCACGTTGTCCCCCTCCTGCTCGGGCGAGACCCGCATCGCATCGAGGACACCTGGCAGTTCCTCTACCGTTCGGCGTACTGGCGGCGAGGGCCCGTCACCATGGCCGCCATCGCGGCCGTGGACGTGGCGCTATGGGACATCAAGGCCAAGGCCGCCGGGATGCCGCTCTACCAACTACTCGGCGGAGCCTCCCGGAACGGGATCATGGCGTACGGGCACGCCTCGGGCCGGGACCTGCCAGAGCTGTTCGACTCGATCCGCCGGCACCTGGAGATGGGTTACCGGTCGATCCGGGTGCAGACCTCCGTACCTGGCATCAACGCCGTGTACGGAGTAGCCGCCCAGCCCAGTGTCGACGGCAGGCGGTACGACTACGAGCCGGCCCAGCGCACGGCGCTGCCCGCCGAAGAGGACTGGGACACCCGCGCCTACCTGCGCCACCTGCCCGGTGTCTTCGAGGCGGTGCGCAACGAGTTCGGGCCCGAGCTGCCGCTGCTGCACGACGGGCACCATCGGATGACCCCGATCCAGGCCGCCAAGCTCGGCAAGGCCCTTGAGCCGTACGACCTGTTCTGGCTGGAGGACTGCACGCCGGCCGAGAATCAGGAGGCGCTGCGCCTGGTACGCCGGCACACCACCACTCCGCTGGCCATCGGCGAGGTCTTCAACACCGTGTGGGACTACCAGACCCTGATCCGCGAACAGCTCATCGACTACGTCCGCTCCGCCGTCACCCACACCGGGGGGATCACGGCCATGCGGAAGCTGCTCGACTACGCCGCCCAGTACCAGATCAAGTCCGGCATCCACGGCCCGACCGACATCTCGCCGGTCGGCATGGCCGCCGCCCTGCACCTGGACCTGGCGATCCACAACTTCGGCATCCAGGAGTACATGCAGCACGGCCAGGCGACCAACGAGGTGTTCCAGCAGTCGTTCAGCTTCACCGACGGCTACCTGCACCCCGGCGGGCTGCCGGGACTCGGCGTGGAGCTCGATGAGAAGGCCGCGGCGCGCTTCCCGTACCAACCGGCGTACCTGCCGTTCAACCGGCTCACGGACGGCACCGTCCATGACTGGTGAACGCGGGGGTCCTGCCGACGCGATGATCCGGGCCATGGGCGAGTCGACATATGATCCTTTGAGCTGATGTTCGCCCGATTGTCGAAAGGCCGCCATGACCCACCCCCTCAGCCGGCGGTCCGCCCTGCTGGGCACCTCGGCCGTGGCCGGCCTCGCTCTTTGGGACAGACCAGCCGAGGCGGCCGGCCCCGCCACGGTCGGTGCCGCCACGTTCGACGCCGCGCGTGAGCGGTGGGTGAGCCTGCTGGCCGGCGGGTCGTACGACTCGGTCTACACCGACAAGGCGCAGGCGGTCGACGGCTCGGCCAACGCGGTGCTGCGCAAGCTGAAGCCCGACGCCGGCCGCCCGAGCCTGTGGCCCGACCTGCCGCTCGACGACCCCCGTACGGGCAACTTCAACCGCGCCTACAACCGCATGCGCACGCTGGCGCTGGGCTGGGCCACGCCGGGCACCACCATGCACCGGGACGGGCGGGTCGCCGACACCGCGATCATGGCGCTGGACTTCCTGTACAAGCACGCCTACCACGAGGGACTCGACCGGCGGGGCAGCAACTGGTACTGGTGGGAGATCGGCGTCCCCCGCGCGCTGACCGACACCTGCGCCCTGCTGTACGACGGCCTGCCCAAGGACCGCCTCGAGCGCTGGCTGCGCCCCCTGCGCCGCTGGTGTCCCAACCCGGAGCGCCGCGTCAGCCACCCCGGCGTCGTCGAGACCGGCGCCAATCGGGCGGGCAAGGCCACGGCGGTGGCGATGCGCGGATTGCTCACCCACGACGCCCGCCTCGTCAAGCGGGCCAGGAACGCGGTCTCCGACCTGCTACGTCCGACCAGGGGCCCGGGCGACGGCTTCTACCGTGACGGGTCGTTCATCCAGCACGACGTGTTCCCCTACAACGGCAGCTACGGCGTGGACTACCTGGAGAGCGTGGCCAAGCTGATCGCCATGCTCGCGAGGTCACCGTGGGAGATCACCGGCATCGGCAACGTCTACGACCTCGTGGATCGCTCGTTCGCGCCGTTCATCTTCGACGGGCTGATGATGGACTGCGTACGCGGCCGGCAGATCTCGGTGCAGGGCCACCGCGACCACCACTCGGGGGAGAAGGCGGTCGAGTCCATCCTCACCCTGCTGGAGGCGGCGCCCGAGCGCTATGCCCAGCGCTGGCGACCGCTGGTGAAGGGCTGGATCGTCCGCAACCAGGCCGCCCCCACGCTCGCATCGCTGGCGAGCATCGCCGGGGCCAAGGCCCTGCTGGAGGACTTGTCGGTGCCGGTCGGCCCGCGCATGACGGGCACGTACGTCTTCGCCGACATGGACCGGGTCGTGCACCGCCGCCCCACCTGGGCGTACGCGATCGCGATGAGCTCGGAGCGCATCGGCGCGGCCGAGGCCATGAACCAGGAGAACCTGCACGGCTGGTACACCGGCGACGGCATGACCTACCTCTACACCGCCGACCTCACCCACTGGAACGACGACCTGTGGCCGACGATCGACCCGCACCGGCTGCCGGGCACGACGGTCGACACGCGCAAACGCGCCGACCTCTCCCACAGCAAGCGCCGCCTGCCACCCACCCCGTGGGCGGGCGGCGTGGCACTCGACGGCGAGTACGGCGTGGCGGCCATGAAGCTGATCGCCGACGGCTCCTCGCTGCGGGCCAAGAAGGCGTGGTTCCTGCTCGATGACGCGGTGATCGCCCTCGGCACCGGCATCGCCGCCTCCGACGGCCGCCGCATCGAGACCATCGTGGAGAACCGCAACACCCACGACTGGCATCCGCCGCTGACCCGGGGCGACGGCTGGGTCCACCTGTCCGGTGTGGCCGGCTACGCGCTGCTCGACGGCGCCGACGCGAAGGTGATCCGCGAGCAGCGCACCGGCCGCTGGCGCGACATCGACAAGGGCGCCACCACCGGCGGCGACAACACCCCCGTCACCAGGCACTACACGACGATCCTGCTCGACCACGGCGTCGATCCGGGCAAGGCGCGCTACGCCTATGCCGTGCTGCCCGACGCCTCCATCGCGCAGACCGCGGCTTACGGGCAGCGGATCAAGATCCTCGCCAACTCCCGGACGGTGCAGGCCATCGCCCGCGACAACGTGCTCGCCGCCGTCTTCTGGCGCGCGGGGACCGTCGAGACCGCGGACGGACCGCTCCACGCCGACGGCCCCTGCACGCTGCTGATCCGCCGCGACCACGGGCGGGTACGGCTCGCGGTCTCCGACCCGTCCAGGACCGCCGACGAGGTGAAGATCACGCTGCCCTGGCGGGTGAAATCGGTCAAGAAGAGCGACCGCGGCGTGCGCAAGGCCAAGCGCTCGGTCAAGGTGGAGGTCGGTCGCAGCCGCGGACACGCCCACACCGCGGTGGTGCACGTCTGAGGCGCTGAAGAGCAAGTCATCGTTGGCGCTCGCGAACTTTCCCTCGTGCCGCAGCGACGAACTACGAAGTAGACCATTACGGAGGCTGTAGATGACTTCGCCCTTGACTGTGGAACCGCCGTTAACCCGTCCGCACCGGTCCCGGCGGCTGAAGGGACTCGGGCTGATCGTTCTCGGCATCGCGCTCGGTGTGGCGCTGTCCGTCGCGGTGCGGTGGCCGCGGACCGAGGTGGTCTATCGCAGCGACCAGCCGGCCACTGTGGCCTACGACGACGATTCGAAGCATCTGCTGGCTTTTATTCGCCGGAGCGCCCTTATCGGGGAGTCGCACCAGATCTTCGTCGGCCGGGATCCCAGCCTTTCTTACGGCCATTGGGTGGACATCGAAACGTCCGCCGACTCTGTCAAGACGACGGAGTGGACGACCGCCGGGGTACGGGTGCTTTTCGACACCGGGCACGAGCTCTTCATCCCCGCCAGGTACTTCATCGGCGAAAGGTGACCCCGGGCCGTCCAGAGGCGGGGTTCGAGCTGTTCAGGGGCAGCCCCGCGAGACAGCCCCGCGAGACAGGCTCGCCAGACAGGCCCGCCCGGCTGACCTGCCCGGCCCGCCAGTTACGGGCGCGCGAGCTCGGTCACCGTGCGGGCGCGCAACAGGCGCGGGTGCAGGAGTTCGGCTCGCTGCCTGGGTACGCCGGCGGCGAGCGCGGCGTCAGTGAGCGCGGCCCCGATCCATTCGAGGTCGACGCTCCGGCCGTCATCCTGCCTGAGCAGCGGCTCTCCGGGGGGACGGCTGGCGCACAGCGCGCGCAACAGGTGGCGGACCTCCGGCGACACCGGGAACGCGACGATGCCATCACGGCCGTCGCGCAAGGTGATCAGGGTCAGCCGGTCGGCGGGGGCGGAAGGGCGGACATCGTGGGCGGTCAGAGCGGCCAGCGCCTCCACGGAGGCGCCTGTCGCCTCCAGCAGCGCGACGGCGAGCGCCTCGGCCCACCGGCCGTCGTCGGCCAGCCGCCCGGCACCTGTTCGCAGCAGGCGCCGTTCGGCCGGGGTGAGCGCAGGCGTGCCGGTCACGCCGCGGTGAGACCGATCCGCGCCGGTTCGCCGGGCGAAGGCGTAGAAGGAGGCCAGCGTGGCGCGTCTCCGGATCACCGTCGCCCTGGTCAAGGGCTTGCCGGACGCGCGTACGCCGGTCGTGAGGGCGGTGTAGCAGTAGGCGTCCAGTTGAGCCTCGGCGGCGGTGAGCAGGTCGAGGGCCGGCTCGGCGGTGTGCAGCCAGCGCAGGAACGAGGCCAGGACCCGCAGCCGTGTCTGCCGCAGGGGAGCGGAGGGCTTCTCGCGCAGCCAGGCCGTCACCGTACGCCGGGTCCGCGGATCCAGTGCGTCCACAAGGCCGACGTCGGCCGCGGGGACCTCGCCCCCATCACCAGGGCGCAGGCGCGGTCGTAATCCCGGGATCTGCCCGACGCCGACCGGCTCTGGATGGCTCGCTGGTCTCATGGGGTCGCCGCCGGGGAAGGGAGACGCGAGGCCGTCCCCGAACGTGTGCGGGACTCGCGGGGTGGTCTCCGCTTCGACCATGCTCAGCACGCGGCCGACGCCGCGACCAGGTCGGCGTTGAACATCGCGGCAGCCTCGCCGGCCGACCTGGAGGGGTGAAGGACCGGACGGCCCGTGCCTGACAAACCCATCATGATCTCGATCATCTCATGGAGCGTCGCCAACAATCCTCGCCTGACCCGGTGGACAGCGGCTGTCAGCTTTGAGCGCAGCCGCCGGACACCACCGGTGGATTGTGCCATGTGTACAGCCGGGAGGCCAGGTCAGCGCGCGCTCGTCGCCGCTCGGCTCAGTGGAGGGTGCTCGGCGGGCGGACTCTTCAGGACGCCGCCGAGGGTGAGCCGCAACAGCCGGCGAGCGCTGTCGGGATCGCCGTCGGAGGCCACGGAGATGGCGTTGGTCAGGGTCATGAGGTCGTGGGTCGTCGCCTCGGTACGCAGGACGCCCGCTTCCTCCGCGTCCGTGACCAGACGCGTCGCCGCATCATGTATCAGGCCGTGGCAGCTGTCTTCCGCGGCGACGGCGCATTCGGGGGCTGACATCAGGGCCGTCGCGAGTCCGCGTGTGGTCGCGGTGTACGTCGTCACTTCCTCGAGCCACGCGGCGAGCGCGTCGCCGGGAGCCAGGCTGTCGGCGAGTGCTTGGGCGCGCCGGCTGAGCCGTTCCACGCCCTCGTGGAACACCGCGTTGAGCAGGTCATGTCGCGAGGGGAAGTGCCGGTGCAGGGTGGCTGAGCCGACGCCCGCGCGGCGCGCGATCTCTTCGAGCGAGGCCTGTGCGCCGTCCCGTCCGATCACCGCCTCCGCGGCCTCGAGCAGTCGCCGGCGATTGCGCTGCCTGTCTGCCCGGCCCGCCGGACCTGCCGCGTTCATCGTTGCGCTCACCCTTCACTGGACAAACGGTGGGACCCCCCATATCGTAGCGTCTGGAAAAGCGGGGTGCCCCTCCGTTTATGGGGCCGCTGGAGGCATACATGTCGGATTCATCATTCGTGCTGGTCACAGGGGCGACCGGTCGGCAGGGCGGGGCGACCGCGCGGGCCCTGCTCCGAGCGGGAACGGACGTGCACGCTCTCGTACGCGATCCCACCTCGCCGCGCGCACAGGAGATCGCCGCTCACGGTGCCACGCTCGTGCCGGGCGACCTGGAGGACCCGGCTTCGTTGGTGGCGGCCCTCGACGGGGCCCGAGGCGTGTTCTCGATGCAGATGCCCGACCTCGCCGATCTCATGGGCGACTCCGAGGTGCGGTACGCCGGCAATCTCGCCGCCGCGGCGCAGAAGGCCGGCGTCGAACAGATCGTGCACACCTCGGTGTCGGGGGCGGGCCGCCGCGAACCGATCGACGAGGAGCGATGGGGGGCCCACATGGGGCACTATTGGCGCAGCAAGGCCGCCGCGGAGCAGGCGATGCGGGACGCGGCGACCCGCTACACGACCATCCTGCGCCCAAGCACGTTCATGGAGAACCTCCTCTACCCGTCGTTCTACTTCCCTGACGGGCGGCCGGACCATCTGCTGGTCGCCATGGATCCCGAGGTTCCCCAGCCCTTCGTCGCCCTGGACGATATCGGCGTCGCGGCCGCGGCCGCGTTCGCCGACCCCGAGCGGTTCGACGGCGTGGAACTGGAACTGGCAGGCGACCTGCTGACCTTCCGCGAGGCGGCCGCGATCCTCTCCGAGGTCCGCGGAAAGCCCATCACCCTTCCCGCCGACCCGTCGGAGGCACAGGCCGCCGGTCTGCGCAGCGAGTTTGTCCTGTCGCAGCAGTACGCCAGCCTGCACCCCGCACCGGCGCGTCCCGAGTTCGCCCACGCCCTCGCGATCCCGACCACGACCTTCACCGACTGGGCCCACGCCACCCTCTGACGGGCCTGTCGATCGGGTATCCGGGCGCTATCGCCGCTGCCGTGAGCTAACCGCTGTGTGACGGCGTACGGAAGAGGCGTTCGATGATGGTCTGCCAGCTGTCGGCCAAGGGGATGGAGGCCGGGGTGGGGTCGGCCGGGAAGGGCCGCGACATGCCCAGGTAGAGCAGGATCGGGCCTTCGAGGGCGGCGGTGAGCTGGACGGCCAGGCTGTCGAGGTCGGCGATGTCCAGGAGTTCGTCTTGGTGCGCCTGTCCCAGGAGCATGCGGATGTGCAGCCGGGAGAGGTTGTGCTCGCCGACGGGGACGGGCTGGTTGCGGTCCAGGGCCGCGCGGACGATCGCGTGGTGGTCGAGCAGAAAGGCGATGCGGGCCCGGCCGTAGGCGATCAGCCGCCGCACCGGGTCGGCTCCGGGGCCGAGCGGCGGTGGCCCGCCCATGACGGCCTGCTGGAAGGCACGGTCGTCCTCGTCCACCAGGGCCTGGAAGATTCCCGCGCGGGTGCCGAACCGGCGAAAGACAGTCCCTTTGCCCAGGCCGGCCCGTTCGGCCAGGCCGTCCATGGTCACCTTCTCCACCCCGTGCTCGGCGATCATCTCGCGGGCCACCTGGAGCAGTTGCAGACGGTTGCGCGCCGCGTCCACCCGTTCCGGACGGGGACGACCGAAGGGCACCACAGGGAGATCCACAAGTTCTCACCCTACCTCTGGAATATAAAGCGGGGTAAAGTCCGCTTATGCTGAAGCGAGTCGCGGGGCCGACACCCAGGCCAGACCGCCGCCGACACCGTGGAGCCGCATGACGCGGCACCTTAAAGGAGATGATCATGAGTCTGTTCCGGCTGGACGCCAGCATCCTTCCCGGCGCCTCTTCCAGCGCCGAGCTCGCCGACCTCGTTGAAGCCGAGTGGACCGCGACCCGGCCCGGCGTGCCCGTGGTGCGCCGTCACCTGGCCACCGACCCGCTGCCCGCCGAGGCCTGGGCGCTCGCGGCGACCGCGGGGTTCACCCCTGAGCCCGACCGCACCCAGGCGCAGCGTGACGCGCTCGCGCTGGCCGTGCGGCTCGCGGCCGAACTGGAGGCGGCCGACGCGGTTCTGCTGGCCGTGCCGCTGTACAACTACGGGGTCTCCCAGCACTTCAAGACCTGGGCCGACCTCGTCATCGCTGGAGCGGGCACCGGCACTCCGGTGCTGAAGGGCAAGCCGACCGTGCTGGCCACCGTGCGTGGCGGCGGCTATGGGCCCGGGACCCCGCGTGAGGGCTGGGACCACTCCACCCCGTACCTGACGCGGGTTCTGAGGGACATGTGGGAGGCCGACCTCACCGTCGTCGAACGTGAGCTCACCCTCGCCGCCACCAACCCGGCCATGGAATCGCTGCGCCCGCTGGCCGCGCAGCTTCACGGCGACGCCCTCGCCGCCGCCCGCGACGCCGGCCGAGAGCTGGCCGCCAAGTAGCCGCGCCGCCGGCTCGCACGGGCCAAGCGCTTCGCGGCCGCAGCCGTACTGGCCAAGCGCCGGCCGCCGCCAGGGTCGCCCCGTGGTGCTCGGGGCGGCCCTCACCCTTACTCGTACCTACTCAAAGAGGGACGGGTCTCCCGTGCCTCGACGAAGAATCTCGGGCTCACCCTGCGAGAGGTCGACGACGGTGGTCGGGGTGGCGCCGCACTCGCCCGAATCGATGACCGCGTCCACCACGTGATCGAGCCGCTCCTTGATCTCCCAGCCCTGCGTCGCGGGCTCGGTCTCGTCGGGCAGCAGCAGGGTGCTCGACAGCAGCGGTTCGCCGAGCTCGGCCAGCAGCGCCTGGGTGACGATGTGATCAGGGATCCGCACGCCGACCGTCTTCTTCCGGGGGTGCAGCAACCGCCGCGGCACCTCCTTGGTCGCGGGCAGGATGAAGGTGTATCCGCCCGGAGTCGCCGCCTTGACCAGCCGGAACACCGCATTGCTCACGTGAACGAACTGGCCGAACTGCGCGAAGTCCCGGCAGACCAGCGTGAAGTGATGATTACTGCCGAGGCTGCGGATCTCCCTGATCCGATCGATGCCCTCCTTGTTGCCCAGCCGGCACCCCAGCGCGTAGCACGAGTCCGTCGGGTACGCGATCAGCCCGTCGGCGTTTAACGATTCGACGACCTGGCTGATCAGGCGAGGCTGGGGGTTGTCCGGGTGCAGAGCGAAATACTTGGCCACACCTCGGATCTTAGAAGCGAACACCCCATCGCATGACACGCGCCCCGGCGCAGTGCCGCGACGTCGCTGGGAATGGGCACTGGTCGAGCAGGATCACAGTACCCACCGCCTTCGCGGTCCGCTTCACTGGCTGAGCCCAGGCGATCCGATGACATTCCAAGGTGGTACACGCGTGGCTGTGGCAATCCTTCCCATCGACGGCGATGGCGAGGACGGACGGGCTTCCGGCGGCTCCCTGCTCTTCCAGATTCTCGGTCCTTTACGGCTCTGGCGGGGTGACGTCGAGTTGAGCACCGGCCCGCGGCAGCAGGCCTTCCTGCTGGGCCTTCTCCTGGCCAGGGAAGGACGGCCGATCAGCACCGACGAGCTGATCGATCTCATCTGGCAGGATGATCCGCCGGCGAGTGCCCTCAACGTCATCCACAAGTACGTCGGGTCGTTGCGCCGGCTGCTGGAGCCTGAGCTTCCGGCGCGAAGTTCCGGCTCGTACCTGGAGCGGCGTGGCAACAGCTACCTGTTCTCAGCGGCAGCCGGGACACTGGACCTTGTCGTGTTCCAGAACCTGGTCGAGGCCGCCCGGGTGCAGGAGCGCCCTGAGGCGGCTCTCGACTGTTACGTGGAAGCGCTGGGACTCTGGCACGGCTCCGCGGGCGATGGGCTGGGCCAGGGACCGGCCGCGACGTCGATATTCGCGAGGCTGGACGGCCAGTTCTTCGACGCGTGCACGGCGGCGGCCGAGCTCGCGGTGTCGCTGGGCCGGCCGGAGCGGCTGCTGCCTTCCCTGCACCTGGCTGCCCGGATGGCGCCCTTGCACGAGCCGGTGCAGGCGAGCCTCATCTCCACGCTGGGCGCCGCCGGGCAGCAGGCGGAGGCGTTGTCGGTGTTCCGCGCGGTCCGTGCCCGGCTCGCCGAGGATCTCGGCATCGATCCTGGCCAAGCCCTGGCCGCCGCGCACCGGCGGATGCTGGACCAGAACCCGGCGGCGACCGAGACAGCGACCGTACGGCCCTCGGCCGGACACTCGCCCGCACCGGTACGGGCCCCCGCGAGATCCGCGACCTCGTCCGGAGACGTCCTGGTCGGCCGAGCGGAGGAACTGACGGTGCTGCGGCAGGCGATCGAGCCCGCCTTCACCGGAGGCACGGGGCTCATCGTCCTGGAGGGCGAGCCGGGGATAGGCAAAACGCGGCTGCTGGAGGAGCTCACCGCCGAGGCGGAGGCGCGTGACGCCGCCGTCGTCTGGGCCCGCTGCCTGGAAGGCGAAGGAACGCCGTCGATGTGGCCGTGGATCCAGGCAGTCGGCGCGGTGCTGGACGAGTTGCCCGGCGCGGCGCGAGAGAGATGGCTCGCCGGCGAACTCGGCGACCTCCTGGAGCCGGACGGCGACGTCCTCGGCGAATCGGTGGCACCCGACGCGGGCGCCCAGTTCCGCTTGTTCGAGGCGGCCGTCGCCGCCATCGGCCAGGTCGCGGCGCGGCGGCCACTGGTGCTCGTGATCGACGACCTCCAGTGGGCGGACGTCGCGTCACTGCACTTGTTCAGCCACCTGGCGGCCCGGCTGCCGACCGGGACCGCCATCATCGGAGGGCTCCGCGACCGCGCGCCCGTACCCGGATCGGCACTGACGCGGACGCTCGCCGCGGCGAGCCGGGCGCCCGGCCACTTCCGTAGCCGGCTCGGTCCTCTCGGCTCGGCCGAGGTGGCCGAGCTCGTCCGCCGCGAGACCGGCCAGGATCCAGGCCCGGAGACCGTCGGCGGCATCTATACGCGTACGGCCGGCAATCCGTTCTTCGTCCGGGAGCTGGCCCGGCTACTGGCTGACAGCGGCGCGCTCGTCGAGGGCGCCGGGGCGCGAGTGGGAGTGCCCTCCACCGTGCGAGACGTCGTCCGCGACCGGATGGCCGGACTCGACGACTGCGCCAGGAACCTGCTCCAGATCGCCGCGCTGATCGGCCGGGAGGTGGACCTCGGTCTGCTCGCCGGCGTCGCCGACCTTGACGTACAGACCTGCCTTGATCGTCTGGAGCCCGTGGAAGCGCTCGGCCTGCTCGAACCCATACCGGGGAACCCGTTCTCGTTCCGCTTCTCGCACGATCTGGTCCGCGAGTCCGTCTCCGAGACCACGCCTGCCGGGCGGGCGAACCCGCTTCACCTGCGGGTCGCCGACACGCTCGACCGTACCGACTCCTCCGGCGACTACGTGGCCGAGCGCGTCGCCCACCACCTGTGGGCGGCCGGCCCGCTCGCCGACCCGCGCCGGACCACGGCGGCGCTGGTACGCGCGGGCCGTCACGCGGCGGCCAAGTCCGCGCTCGAGGCCGCCGAGCGACAACTGCGGCTGGGCGTCCGGGTGGCGCGGACGGCCGGCCTCGCCGACGCGGAGCTGCCCGCCCTGTCCCAGCTGATCGCGGTCGTCGGGATGCGTGAGATGTACGGCACGTCGTCGGTGGATCTGCTGGAACGCGCGGAGCACCTGGCCCGGATCCTCGGCCGGGAACTCGACGCCATCGTCCTGCTCTACTCCCGCTGGGCGGCCCACGCCCAAGCCCTCGAGAACGACCGCAGCGGGCTGCTGGCGCGCCGGTTGCTGAAAGAGGGTGAAGCGTCCGCCGAGCCGCTCGTACGCGCGTACGGGCTGCAGGCGTGGGGACTCCAGCAGTTCAGTGACGGAAACATGGGTGAAGCGTTCCGTCGCCTGACCGAGGCGAGCCGGATCCTGCTGACCCGCGTCGTCCGGCGCGAGGAGGATCCCGTCTGGTACGACCTGCAGCTGCTGATGATCGGGATGCTCGCGGAGGCGACCGCGATGCACGATGACATCGACGGCGCGCGATCGTTGCTCGACCGGCTGGCGGCCCCCGGCGACGCCCCGTTCACGATCACGGTCTGGGCCGCCCACGCGGCAAGGATGGAAGCACTGATCGGCGACCCGGTACGGGCCTTGCGCGCGGCGGAACGCGGGATCGCCGCGGACCCCGACTTCTCCTTCGTGTTCCTCGGCACCTACCAGCGGCTGGTCCGGTGCTGGGCGCTGGCCATGACCGGCAGGGATCCGGCCGGCGCCGCCGCGGAGGCTGAACGGATCATCGCCACGAACCTCCTCGATCCGCCTCGGGCCAGCGTCTCGACCTGCTACGGGCATCTGTGTGAGATGTGGCTGGCCGCCGGCGCGCTGGACAAGGCCGCCGCGGCCCTCGACAGGGCCGACTCCTGCCTCGACCTCTATGGCCAGCGCTACGCGGAGGGCCTGCTCCTCCTGCTGCGGGCGCGACTGCTGCTGGCCGGAGGGGAATCCGTCGCCGAGGTGAGGGCCGTCGCGGAGAGGTGCCGCACGCTGTCCACCGAACGCGGGACCCACCTGTTCGCACGGCGCGCCGAAGAGTTCCTGGCCACGCTGGACGATGGGCCGGTCGCCCACTGATCCACGCGGATCCTGAAAAGGGTCGAGCGGCGAATTCAGTAAATATTCACTCGTTATCAAGACGCTTATTGAGGACTCCGGCCGGCGGGCGCGAATTCCACTTTCTGTTCAGTATTCGTCAAGAACGTATCTGCCCTTGTAGAAGCCCTGTGGCATTGCTCACATGCCGAATGTGTATTTTTACGCAGAACGACCACTATCGTCTTTCATATGGTCTGCAGCGATCAAAGAGTCACAACTGCCAGTCAAAAAGGAAAGGCAATGATGAGCACGTTAAAGCAGGCGGGCAACGGACGGATCTCGTGGCGGCGGGTAATTGGTGGCGCGGCGGCGGCCGGCGCGGTCGCGGTCGTGGCCGCCACCGCGGTGACCGCCACGCCCGCGGCAGCCGCACCGGAATGGCGGTTGCCCCACTCCGCCGAGGTGGTCACGGCGCCCGCCGCGCACAGCCGCGCTCCCATGACCAGCGCGTCCAGGAAGTACTACTTCGCCGCCGGGCTCCTCGGAAGGAACGAGGTTCGCGAAGCGGGCAAGAAGGTCAATGACCCGGACGGCGTGGCCGTTGCCAAGTTCCGCATCAACGGAAACCGCTTCTACTACTTCGTCCAGTGGAGGAAGACCGGCAAGCCCACCGCCTTCCACATCCACCGCGGCAAGGCGGGCGTGAACGGTCCCGTCGTCATCGACCTGCTGTCCAGCGGCACCATTCGTGGTAACACCAGCTTCGGCTCCGTTCGCGTCAAGAGCAGCCTGCTCAGGGACATCAAGAAGAACCCGAAGAACTGGTACGCCAACCTGCACACCGCCCAGTTCCCCGACGGCGCGGTCCGTGGCCAGCTCCACAAGGGCGGTCACTGGTAAATCGCCTTCTACGGCCGGGCATTCCACCACCGGTGGAATGCCCGGCCGGGCGCATGTGCCCGGGCACAGCGCGGCGAACGAGAGCGGAAGCAACGATCATGACGGGCGTCCCGACGAGAACGGCTGCTACGTGAATCCCGACTTCTTCGACCTGCTGGCGGGCTGCCATCAGCGCCTCGTCGGCACCCCGCTGGCCGGCCCTGAGGCCACGGCGCGCTGGCTCTACGAGGACGCGCCTTTCGGGGTGCTGGCGCACGACGCGGCACACGACCCCCGCTTCACCTACGCGAACCGCACCGCCCAGCGATGCTTCGAGTACGACTGGGCGGAGTTCGTCGGCCTGCCCTCCCGGCTCTCGGCGGAGCCGGACCGGCGGGAGGACCGTCAGCGGCTCCTGGACGCCGTGCACCGGACCGGCTTCGCGACCGGCTACCGGGGACAGCGCATCGCCAAGTCCGGCCGCCGGTTCTGGATCGAGGACGTGACGATGTGGAACCTGGTGGACGGCGGCGGCGTGCTCGTGGGCCAGGCGGCGACCTTCCAACGCTGGCGAGACGCCTGACGTCCCTGGGTCGCGTGCATGGTGGGGCACGCACGTCGAACGGGTCACGATGCCCGCCCTCCGAGATCCGATCATGCGACTGTGACGCACTAGCATGCCCAGGGACAAAACCGGGTGCACCGGCCTGACTAACTGCTTTCCGAGGAGCGGCGGGATGTTTGAGAAGTTCACCGACCGAGCGCGGCGTATCATCGTCCTGTCCCAGGACGAGGCCAGAACGCTCAACCACGACTCCATCGGCACCGAGCACGTGCTTCTCGGTCTGCTCCGTGAAGATGAGGGCGTGGGCGCCCAGGTTCTCAAGGGCTTGGGCCTCAGCCTTGAGGATGTGCGCCGGCAGGTTGAGGAGAGCCGGGGCGGAGGCCAGTCCGCTCCGTCGGGCTACCTTCCGTTCACGCCGGCGGCCAGCCAAGTGCTCCAGGCCGCCAACCAGGAGTCCCTGCACCGCGGCCTTGACTACATCGGCACCGAACACCTCCTGCTCGCACTGACCCACGACCGGGCGAGCGTGGCGGCCCAGGTGCTGGTCAAGCTCGGCGTCGACCTCGACCAGGTCGGGCGGAGCACGGACAAGCTCCTCCAGCAGTACGTCAACTAGGGCCGATCAGCGGCTCGATGGTCTCCCACGCGGGCGCCTGCGGCCACCCGTCCGCCGCGTCCGGGCTCGTGGGCCCCAGGCCGAGCACCGCGCAGGCCAGCAGGTGCTCGCCGGGCGGCAGGTCGCCCCTCAACGTGGGGATCGTGGTGCGCGGCGTGAGCACGTTCGTGCCGGGCAGAGCCGTGACCAGGTCGCCCTCCCGCGCGCCGGTCAGGTCCTCGATCACGCACAGGCCGTGGGGCGCGTCGAGCCGGGCCCGGCCGGAACCGATGTCGACCCGGGTGGGCGGCCGGTCGCGGTCGATCGCGAAGGCGCCCTCGGCCGTGCGCAGCGCCCGCCCGGTCGTGATCCGGTGCACCCGTACGTGCCACGGGGGCAACGCCACGAGCCAGGTCTCGATCTCCACGTCCTCCCACGGCGTCCAGCGGGAGCGCAGCACACCGTCGGCGGCGGAGACCTGGTCCGGCAGCTCGCAGGGCCGCCAGTGCTCGCCGTCCTCGCTGAGCGCCAGCGTGCTGTCGAAGGCGCCCTGCTCCAGCTTCAGCGTCCCGGCCGGCACGCTGAAGCCGAACCGCGTGGAGTAGGCGAACTTGGCGTACTTGGCCGCGCCGTGCCGCGCCCACGGGTTGCGCTGCCCCGCGCTGAGCAGCACCACATGCCGCCCCTCCTCGCAGCGCATCAGCGCCACGCCCGCCTCCGGCTGGGTGCTGACCTCGGGCAGCGGGGGAGCGTCGGCCTCCTTGGCGGCCCAGAACGGATGCTCCGCGGGCAGGGCGAGCGGCAGGAACGCCTTCATGGCCCAGTACGGCGAGCCGGGCGCGTTGTACTGCTCGGCCATGTGCGGCTGGGGGTAGCCGTAGCCGATGGTGAGCACTCCCGCGTTGTCGCGGATCGGCCGGCGGTCCCACCAGCGCAGGTTCCGCAGCAGGTGTCCCTTGGTCACCTCCCACGGCAGCGCCTCGACGCCGGCGAAGGCCAGCGCCCCCCAGAACGCCGACTGCGCGAACCGGTAGGTCAGGCTCCTGCCGAACGGGACGGCCACCCCCTCGCTGCTGAACCAGTGCTGGAAGTCCTGGGCGAACGCCGCGGCCCGCTCACGGAAGCGCCCGGCCCGCTCCTGGTCGCGACCGAGCGCGGCGTAGATGAGGCCGTAGTAGTGCATGGCGAACGGGATGTAGTAGTCGCGCTGCCACGTCGGCCCGTCGGAGTACCACCCGCGCCCGAGGTCGAACTCCTCCAGCCGGTCGAGCCTGGCCGTGTTGGCGTCGTGGTCGTGGGAGATCCCGACGCGGTCGAGCCCGAGCCCCACCATGACCGGGAAGAACAGCCAGTTGTTGTTGTTCGGCTCCACGGTGACGGAGTGCCGTAGCCAGGCGGCCACCGTGTCGCGCTGCGGGCCGGTCAGCGGGTCCCAGATCCGCTCGGGGGCCAGGGCGAGCGCCAGGCCGATGGCGGCGGTCTCGACCAGCCGCTGGTTCTTGTCGAAGGCCGCGCCCCAGTAGTCGGGGTGCTCGGGATCGGTCCCGGCGGCGAGCCCGGCACTCCAGAGCTCCCAGTGGTCGAACGCCCCGCCGCCGGCCGCCAGCGGCGCCAGCCCCCACAGCGGGCGTGCAAACGCTTCCAGCTCGGCGGACGCCAAATCGTAGTGCGCCGTGTGGAACCCCAGCCGCAGCCGTCCCCGCCCCGGACTGAATCGCGAAATCAGGGGCGTGACCAGGTCCAATACCTGACGCGCCAACTCGTCTCGATCGCCGCCGGGCAGGTCGTCGGTGTGCACGGGGTCTCTCTTTCGCTGGGAAAGCGCTATCCCGAGCTAGGTTTCCCGCCGCCGCCCTCACTTGTCAACACCCCGTCGCCCTCGCCAGTCAACACTGCGGGAACCCCGGGCGGGGCGGTGCTGTCGCGGACCTGCAGCTCCATCGGCAGCGTCACCGGCGCCCCGTCGTGCCCCTCGGTCATGAGGGCCACCAGCATCTCGGCCGCCTGCCTGCCGAGCTGCCCCTGGGGCACCGACACCGTGGTCAGTCCCGTGTGCGCCACGTGGTCCAGCGCGATGTCGTCGAACCCCACCACCGACAACTCCTCGGGAACCCGCACCCCGAGCTCGCGCATCCGGGTCACCGCCCCCAGGGCCACCAGGTCGTTGTAGGTGGTGAGCGCGGTGGCGCCGGTGCCGGCCACCGCGGCGGCGGCCTCGTACCCGCACCGGCTGGTGGACCCGCATGGCAGGATCGTGACGGACAGGCCGAACGCCTTGGCGGCCTCCAGCGCCCTGATCCGCTCGGAGTTGGCCCAGGACACCTCGGGGCCGCTCAGGTAGGCGACCCGGCGGTGGCCCAGCTGCGCCAGGTGGCCGCAGATCAGCATCATCCCGCCGAAGAAGTCGGCGGAGACGGCGGGCGCGGCCAGGCCGGGGACGATCCGGTTGAGCAGGACGAGCGGGTGGTCCCGGCCGGTCAGGACGGCCAGGTCGGCGCGCTCCATGCGGGAGGAGGCGAGCAGCACCCCGTCGCAGCTGCGCATGAGGTCCTCCACCAGGTCCTGCTCGATCGAGGGGTCGTCGTCCGACTCCATGACCATGACGCGGCGCCCGTGCGAGCGGGCGACGGCCGAGACCGCCTTGAGCACGCCGGGAAAGTAGGGATTGGCCAGGTCGGGGACCAGCACGCCGATGGTGCCCCACTCGCCGCGCGCCAGCCCCTGCGCCGCCGCGTTGGGCCGGTAGCCCAGCTGCGTGACCGCGTCGTGGACCCGCGCCGCCAGAGCGGGATCGACCTTCGTCGTGCCGTTGAGCACACGGGAGACGGTCGAGGCCGACACCCCCGCGGCCGCCCCGACGTCGCTGATCGTCACCCGGCTCCCGCGGCCCTGCCGCAGATTACGCACCCGCTCCTCCTGCCTCCCGTGCGCCCGTCAGCCGAGCAGCCCGCGCAGATGATCCAGATCTCTCCGTACGGCCGCCACCGGGTCGGCCGCCGGGTAGTGGACGTGCAGCGACAGCACCCCGGCGTAGCCGCGTTCGCGCAGCCCGGGGATGATCTCCGCCCAGCGGACCACGCCCCCGTCCGCGAACGGCTGCCAATCGCACGTCCAGCCGTCCGGGCCCGAGCGCCAGGCGGCGTTCTTCACTCCCATGCAGGCCATCCGATCGCCCAGCAGTTCGACGTTGAGCGCCCATGCCTCGCTGCCCTCCTTGGCCTGGTTGCCGGGGTCGGCGTAGAAGCGCACGTCATTCAGGTCACCGGCGAGTGCGAGGGCGAGCGCGGCGGATGGATGGATCGTACCGTGATGCAGCTGGACCGCCACCCGCACGCCGTGCCGGGCGGCGAGAGCGGCCAGGCGGGTCAGCGCGGCTCTGGCCTCCTTCAGCTGATGGTGGTAGCCGATGGCGGGGTCGTAGCGGTAGAAGCCCGTCCGTACGAGGGGGACGCCGGCCTCGCCGCAGGCCGCGATGAGCCGTTCGGCGTCGGCGTCGGTGTCGAGGAAATCGGTGGTGACGACGTCGAGGGTGAGCCCGCGGCGCCCGAGTTCGGCGGCGACGACGGCGATGCCGTCCGGGTCTGTGGGGCTGACCGTCTGGCCCTCGCGTACGAGGAGGTCCGCCCCCTCGGCGCCCACCGAGGCCACGGCCTCGGCCAGCTCGGGGGCGTCGATGGAGCCGAAGGGCTTGGTGAAGGCGAGCAGGCGCACACGTACTCCTGAAGTTGAGAAAGCGCTTGTACATCTTGGGTCAGACAGACTTCATGGCTGAGCATCCATCTGAAACCGCTTTCTCACAAGCCTTGAATCGGGGAATGAGGCGGGCTACTCTCGACCCACCCTCGGGTAAGCGCTTACCAGCCGCCCGACCCCCCTCTGACCTCCGCCTCTTTAGGAGGGTCCATGATCCCCCGTCCGCGTTTGACCGCCGTGATGGCGACCGCAGCCATGGCGTCTCTGCTCGTGTCGGCGTGCGGTACCTCGAGCAACCCGAGCGGAGGTGGCTCGCAGACCACGTTGCGGATCTGGGACTTCTCCGCCGAACAGGTGAACTTCCATAAGGACATCGGCGCCCAGTTCACCAAGGAGCATCCCGACATCAAGATCGAGTGGCGCTCGATCACCCAGTCGGAGTACATGAAGACCCTGCCCCTGGCCTTCCAGAGCAACCAGGCGCCGGACATGTTCTACTGGAACGCTCTCGGGCTGTCCCAGCTGACGGACCAGAAGTGGATCCGCCCGCTCAGCCCGAGCGGGACCGTCCCCGCCGACTTCACCAAGCGCTGGCCGGAGGGGTCCTTCCTGGAAGGCATCAACATGCAGGACGGGAAGACCTACGGCTTCCCGTTCTCGGAGAACCTGTACTGGGGCTCCGGCTACATGTTCCTCAACAAGAAGGTCTTCCAGGATGCCGGGCTGGACGTCAACAGCCCGCCCAAGACCTGGACCGACCTCAAGAACGCCTGCGCGCAGATCAAGGCCAAGACCAAGGCGCAGTGCATCGCCGCCCCCACCAAGGGCGTGGACATGCAGCGCATCTGGTACGGGCTGATCGGCAGCGTCTCGACGGACGAGTTCTTCGACTACAAGACCGGCAAGTTCGACGTGACCCAGCCCGCGCAGACGAAGACCTTCGCCTTCATCCAGGAGCTCAACAAGGCCGGCTACCTGGCGCCCGGCACCAACGACAAGAACTTCTCCCGTCAGCAGTTCGCCGCCGATCAGGCCGGCATCATGTTCGACGGCACGTGGCTGCCGAGCGTGTGGGCCAGCCAGGGCTTCAGCAGCGACAAGTACGTGGTGGCGCCACGCGTCAACCCGGACGGCGGGCAGACCGGCGCGGCCGGCCGCAAGTACGACAACAACAAGTACTGGGTCAGCTCGCAGACCAAGCATCCCGACGCCATGTGGACGTTCATCCAGTGGATGACCGACCCCAACGGCTACTTCGTCAAGCAGTACTACAAGAGCGCCTTCGGCACGCTCGCCTATGTCGACAACCAGAAGATGGTCACCGACCCGGCGCTCAGGCAGATCATGGAGATCGGCGGAAAGCCGGGCTACCGGGTTCAGCTCCCCGTGCCGCTGCTCAAGTGCCCCGACATCGCCAAGTCCAAGGCGTACGTCAACGCGGTGGCGAAGACCCCCGACGGAGAGTGGGAGGCCATGGGTGAAGCCCTGACCAGCGGCCAGCCTCTGGAGAGCACGGGCGCCGCCATCGCCAAGCAGCGGCAGACCGCTCTGGAGGAAGGGCTCAAGCAGGAGGCGGCCAGCGGGCTGAAGGTGTCGATGGACTGCTACACCTTCCCCGACTGGGAGTACACGAAGGACTACACCTCGGACATGTACCGCAACTGACCGGACTCCTCGTGAGGACATCCATGACAACCACCGCTCCCGCCCCCAGGAGGGAAAGGGTGACGGACAGGGACCGGTCGCCCGCCAAGCGGGTGCCAGAGCGCCCCGATCACTCCCGCGAGCGCGTCCGCGGCCTCGAGAGGGTCTGGCTGCTCGTCTTCCTGGCCCCCTTCCTCCTGCTCTACCTCGGCTTCACCATCTGGCCGCTGATCGCGACGATCTACTACTCCTTCTTCGACTGGTCGGGTGTCGGCCCCATCGACAACTTCGTCGGGGGCGGCAACTACGGCACGATCCTGGCCGACCCGCTGTTCTGGCTCTCGGTGGTCAACACGCTGGTCTTCGCCCTGCTGACGACCGTCATCAAGCTGCCGATCTCGCTGCTGGCGGCGATCCTGCTGACCCGCAAGTGGCTGCGCGGCAAGCGGTTCTTCCGGACCATGTTCTTCGCGCCGCTCATCATCCCCGTCGCCATGGCGGGGCTGGTGTTCACCTACCTGCTCAACCCGTCCAACGGCGCGCTGAACGCGATTCTGCGCGACCTCGGCCTGGTCGACCAGGGGTTCGACGTGTTCGCCAACCGGTGGAGCGCGCTGGTCGTGCTCGTGCTCGTCTCCATCTGGCAGATCTTCGGCCAGTACATGATCTACTGGATCGCGGCGCTGCAGAACGTGCCCGAGGAGGTCTATGAGGCGGCCGCCATCGACGGCGCGGGGGAGTGGAAGAAGCTCACCCGCATCACGTTGCCGATGATCAGGCCGGTCGCCGTGATCATCGCCCTGCTCGGCCTGGTGAACGCCATGCACGTCTTCGGGCTGGTCGTCACGCTCACCGCGGGCGGGCCCGGCACCAGCACCTACGTCGTGTCCTACTTCATCTACCAGAACGCCTTCGGCTCGGTGCCGTTCGCCTACGGCTACGCCTCGGCCGCGGCGCTGCTGTTCTCCGTCATCGCCTTCGTCCTGGTCTCCGCCCAGGGCCTGGCGGTCCGCCGGGCTCAGCGGCTCAGGAAGGAGTACGGCGTCTGATGGCAGCGACCACTCGTGCGGCCCGGCGCAGCCACGCCGTGCGGGCCAATCTCATCGCCCTGCCGATCCTGCTGGTCGTCGGGCTCGTGTGGGTCTATCCCTTCCTGTGGACGATCTCGGCCGCGTTCAAGACCCAGGCGGGGATGTTCACCAGCGGCGCGAGCCTCCTGCCCGACCAGCTGAACTTCGACAACTTCGTCCGGGCCTGGGTGAACGCCGGGTTCTCCGGATACTTCTTCAACACGGTGCTCTACTCGGTCGCCTCGACCCTGGTCGAGCTGGTCAAGGCGGCCCTATGCGGCTATGTGCTGGCCAGGTATGAGTTCCCCGGCCGGACCCTGCTCTACCGGATGATCGTGGGGACCCTGTTCATCCCGGTCGCCTCGATCATCGTCCCGCAGTTCGTGCTGATCGAGAACCTCGGCCTGCTGAACACCCGGGCCGGGGTCATCCTGGCCATGTCCGGCGGCGCCGGCGCGCTCTACGTCCTGCTGTTCGTCGGGTTCTTCTCCAGTGTCCCGACCGACCTGTTCGAGGCGGCCAAGCTCGACGGGGCCGGTTTCCTCAAGACCTTCCGCCTCATCCTGCCGCTGGCCAAGCCGGTCATCGCGGTGGTGGTCATCTTCCAGTTCATCAGCAGCTGGAACGAGTTCAACATCCCGCTGGTGTTCACGCTCGGCCAGCCCGAGCTGCAGAACCTCGCCGTCGGGATGCTGTCCTTCCAGGGCGAGCACGCGACGGACTGGACCGGGTTCGCCGCCGGAATGACGATCTCGTTCCTGCCGATGCTGATGATCTTCCTGTTCTTCCAGAGCTACTTCACGCGCGGCCTGGCCGGCGCCACGAAAGGATGAACGCGTGAGGCATGGGGCGTTCGCCTACACCTGGGACGTCGTGGGCGACCCCGCGGCGGCCGAGCGCATCGCCGGGCTGGGCGTGAGCACGGTGACCCTGCAGGCCGCCTACCACTCGGTCCGGGGCGTCACCCCGTGGCATCCGCGTCACCGGATCGTGCAGGCCGACCACGCGGCGGCCTACTTCCGGCTGCGCCCCGAGCGCTGGCGCGGGCGGCTGCGGCCGTACCCGCCGAGCTGGGGAGTGGCCGACGAGGACCGGTTCGGCACGGCGCTGGCCGCGCTGGCCGGGGCGGGGCTGCGGGCGGAGGCCTGGCTGGTGCTCACGCACTCCTCGGTGCTGGGCCGCGAAGCGCCCGACCTGACGGTCACGAACGCCTACGGCGAGTCCTACCCCTACGCGCTCTGTCCCGCTCAGCCCGCCGTCCACGAGTACGCGCTCACTCTCGTAGGCGAGGTGTGCGAGCAGTACGACGTGCCCGCGCTGATGCTGGAGGCGTGCGGCTGGCTGGGCATGGAGCACGCCGGTCACCACGAGAAGACCTCCGGCGCCGGCCTGTCCGCCTGCGGCAAGGCGCTGCTGTCCCTCTGCCTGTGCCCGGCCTGCCGGGCCGGGCTGGCCGGGCGCGGCCTCGACGTCGAGGAGCTGGCGCGTGACGTGCGCGCCGCCGTGGACGGGGAGCTGCAGTGGGGCGTCCCGGCCGGGACGAGCCTGGAGGAAGTACTCGGCTCCGAGCGTGCCCGGGCGGTGTACGGTCACCGCGGGCAGGTCATCGCCGGCCTGGTCCGGGAGGTGGCGGCGCTGGCCGGCGGGCGTGAGGTGCTGCTCATGGCCACCGACGACCCGCAGGTCACCGGCCCCGACGTGGGGATCGACCTGGCCACCTTCGACGCGCCGGTCGACGCGTACGTGCTCAAGTGCTGGGGCCAGGAGGAGGCCGCCCTGGCCCAGATGAAGGCCGCGGCGAGCCGTACCGAGGTCCCGCTCGTCGCCAACCTGACCGTGCTGGAGGACGGGCACGCCCGGATCCCGGCTTTGGCCGCCGACCTCGTCGCCGGGGGCGCGCGGCAACTGCGTTACTACCACGCCGGGCTGGGCTCACCCGCCCGCCTGGCAAGTTTGCGGGCGGCGGCTCGCTTGAAGGAGAGTTGATAATGCTGAACGGCCTGTATGTGATGGACCCGAACCGCTTCGACGACGTCTACGGCCCGGATGCCCGGGCCGCGCTTGAGCGGCATTTGGCCATCGACTCGCCCTTGCTCACCGCCGACCGGCTCACTCCCGACGTGCTCGGCGGCCTTGAGGTCCTGGTGACCGGGTGGGGCGCGCCCAAGCTGGACGCCGAGTTTCTCGCCGCCGCACCCAAACTCTCGCTGGTGCTGTACGGCGCGGGCTCCATCCGCTCGATGGTGACCCCGGAGATGTGGGCCAGGGGAGTGCGGGTCACCACGGCGGCCACGGCCAACGCCGAGCCGGTCGCCGAGTTCGCGTTGTCGCAGATCCTGTACGCGCTCAAGCACGGCTGGCGCTACGTGCTGAACGCGCGCGCCGCCGCCGCCACCGCCCCGCGCGGACCCGAGCTGGGAGCCTACGGCGCGACGGTCGGGCTGGTCTCGCTCGGCGCCACGGGCCGGGCCACGGCACGGCTGCTCGCCCACCACAAGCTCGACGTGCAGGCCCACGACCCGTACGCCGACCCGGCCGAGGCAGAGCGGCTCGGGGTGCGCCTCGTCGGCCTCGAGGAGCTGTTCGCCACCTCCGACGTGGTCAGCCTGCACGCCCCGCTCACCCCCGAGACGAACGGCATGATCGGCGCCGCGCTGCTGGAGTCGATGAAGCACGACGCCACCCTGATCAACTCGGCGCGCGGCCAGCTGGTCGACGAGGCCGCGCTCGTGGACGTGCTGAGCCGGCGGACCGACCTGTTCGCCGTCCTCGACGTCACCCACCCGGAACCGCCCGTCGCCGGGTCGCCGCTGTTCACGATGCCGAACATCGTCGTCACCCCGCACGTGGCCGGCAGCCTGGGCCACGAGCGGCGCCGCCACGGCGAGGCGATGGCCGAGGAGCTCGTCCGCTACCTCGCGGGGGAACCGCTGCGGTACGAGATCACCGAGTCCGGCCTCGCGAGAAGGGCGTGAGCACCACCCTGGTGCTGTTGCCGCCGCACGATCCGGCCACCGCGGGCTGGCGGGCCCGGCTGGAGCAGGCGGTGCCGGAGCTCGTCGTCCTCCGGCCGGAGACCCCGGCGGAGGCGGCCGAGGCGCTGGCGGAGGCCGACGCCGCCTACGGCACGCTGCCCGCGGACCTGCTCGCGCACGCCGGGCGGTTGCGCTGGCTGCAGGCTCCGCAGGCCGGGCCGCCTCCGGCGTTCTACCATCCGGCCCTGGTCGCGCACCCCGTACAGGTCACCAACATGCGCGACACCTACACCGACCACGTGGCCGCGCACACGCTGGCGCTCGTGCTCGCGCTGGCCAGGGACCTGCCCAGGTACGCCCGCGAACAGGCCCGCGCGCGCTGGGCGCCCGACTGGGACCCCGGCGCCGTGCTGCCGCTGAGCGAGGCCACGGCCCTGGTCGTGGGGGTGGGCGCGGTCGGGGCCGAGGTCGGCAGGCTGCTGGCGGCGTTCGGCACCAGGGTCGTGGGCACGGACGCCCGGCGCGGCGGCCCCGTGCCGGGCTTCGCCGAGGTGCTGCCGCCGGACGCCCTCGACCGGCTGCTTCCCGAGGCGGACCTGGTCATCCTGACGATCCCGCACACCCCAGCCACCGAGGGCCTGCTGGACGCGCGCCGGCTGGCGCTGGCCAAGCAGGGGGCGTACGTGGTCAACGTCGGCCGCGGCCCCATCGTCCGGCTCGACGACCTGGCCGCCGCCCTGTCCTCGGGCCACCTGGCCGGCGCCGCCCTGGACGTCTTCGAGACTGAGCCGCTCCCCGCCGACCACCCGCTCTGGCGGCGTCCCGACGTGCTCATCACCCCGCACGTCGCGGGCGTGGGACCGCACGCCTCGGAGCGGTGCTTCGCCGTCCTGCTGGAGAACGCCCGCCGCTTCGTGGCCGGGCGCGAACTGATCAATGTGGTGGACAAGTCGGAATGGTACTGATCACGTGAACCAGATAGCACGCGTCGAGACCTTCACCGTGGCCCTGCCCTCGCTGCGCGACTTCGCGGTGGCGGGCGGGTCCGTGGTCCAGAGCGGCCGTCCCGCCATCAGGGTCCTGGTGAAGGTCACGGCCGACGACGGCGCCATCGGGTGGGGTGAGTCCACCCCGATTCCCTCATGGACGTACGAGACCACCGAATCCATCGTCTCCACCATCGAGGGCTACCTGGCCCCGGCCGCCGTCGGTCGCCCGCTGTGGGACCTCGACGGGCTCTGCCGTACCTTCGACCGGACCATCAGCAAGGGATTCTCGATCGGCATGCCGCTGGCGCGCGCGGCGGTGGACGTGGCCTGCCATGACGCCTACGCCCGCAGCCTGGGCGTGTCCCTCGGCGAGCTGTGGGGCCGGCGCAGGCGCGACACCATCGAGCTGGCCTGGATCGTGTCGGGTGAGTCGGCGTCCGAGGCCGCAGACTCGGTGGCCGAGGGCCGCGCCCACGGTTACCGCCACGTCAAGGTCAAGCTCGGCCTGCACACCGAGGACGAGGACGTGGCCATCGTGACCGCCGTACGCGCGGCCGCGCCCGACGCCGTGCTCTGGGTGGACGCCAACCAGGGCTACACGGCCGCCGCCGCGCTCCGGGTGGCCAGGCGCCTGACCGATCTGAACGTCGCCGTCTTCGAGCAGCCGGTGCCCTCCAACGACCTCGCCGGCCTGCGCCGCCTGCGTGACGCCAGCCCCATCCCGGTGGCCGTGGACGAGAGCCTGCGCCACCCGAGCGACCTGGCGACCTTCGTCCGGCTCGACGCCATCGACGTCGCCGTCGCCAAGGTGCAGCGCTGCGGCGGGCTGACCCTGGCCCTGCGCCAGTGCCAGCTCGCCGAGGACAGCGGCCTGGCCGTCATGGGCTCCGGCCTCACCGAGTCCGACATCGGGCTGGCCGCCTCGCTGCACCTGTTCGCCGCGTTCGGCGTGGACACGCCCGTCGACCTCAACGGCCGCCAGTTCATCACCAGCCCGTACGCCACGGACCCGGTCATCACCGTCACCGACGGCGTCGCCCACGTGCCCACCGGCCCCGGCCTGGGGATCGGCGTGGACGAGGAGGTGGTCCGCTCGCTCGCGGTCTGACAGGCGAGCCTCGCGGCGGGCTCAGCTGAGGGGGCCCGCTCCCAGGGGCAGGTCTTCTCCGCGGGCGAGCAGGCCGGAGATGGTCACTTCCAGCGCTTGGCGTACGAGGTCGGTGAAGTCGGCTTGCAGGGGGGCCAGCGCCGGGTCGGAGGCGTAGGCGGCCAGTAGTGCCTCTGTGGGTTGACTGTACGGCCAGGCGGCGCTGACCGTCAGTGTGGCCAGTCCGACGAGCCGGAAGGCGTCCTGTGTGCCGAGTTCGGGCAGGTAGCGGAGAAATAGCCGGACCAGGCTTTGGAAGGCGCGCAGGGTGGCGTTCTTGTGCCGGATGGCGACTTCGGTGGACACGTTGTGTTCCAGCACCGCGGCTTGCGTGCTGATCAGGTCGCACAGCACCGGCCGCCGGGTGATCGACTTGGCCAGGATGGCGGCCAGCCGGTCTCCGCGTTGCCGTGGTGTGCCGTCGGTGGGTTCGAGTGACTGCTCCAGTTCGGCGATCCAGTTGTGGATCTCGGTGTCCAGGAGCTGGAGCAGGACCGCCTCGCGGGATTCGAAGTAGCGCAGCACGTTGGGCTTGGCCAGGCCGGCGCGGCGGCTGAGTTCGTTCAGGCTCAGTTTCGCGACCGGCATCTCGATCAGCATCGCGGCGGCGGTGTCGAGTATCTGCCGCCGTCGTTCGCCGCGTTGCTCGTCGTTGCGGGCGCGCTTGAAGGTCACGGCCACATCCTACATACCGGCGGTCTTTTGCTAGGTTGCCGATGGTTGGAAGGTTATGCTCGATGTCGCGGAACCGGACGTATCGCCGCATGACTCCCGAAAGGGACCATTTCGAGAGGGATGAGGTGGGTCTGGTGGGCGAGAAGGTCACCGATCGCGTTGATGGTGGGGGAACGGCGGGTCCGGACGACGCGGAGCGGACGCTCGTGGACGACATGGTCCGCGTCGCGACCGAATTCCTCGACTCGCTCCCGGAAGCGCTGTACGCCCGAGCGGCGCTGATCCCTTTCGGCGACCCGGCCGTCGAGGCCGAGCGGGTCCGGTGGTTCTACACCCCCACCGACCACGGCGGGGTGCCGCTCGGCGAACTCTCGCCCCGGCAGCAGGGCCTCGCCATGCGGCTCCTGGCCAGCGGCCTGACGCGCCCCGCGTACGCCACCGCCTGCGTCATCATGGGGCTGGAGAACGTCCTCGACGAACTCGAGGGGTGGGGCGTCGACTGGGGCCGGGAGCGTACCCGCGACCCGGGGCTGTACTGGGTGCGTGTCTTCGGCCGTCCCGGTGACCCCCTGTGGGGGTGGCGTGTCGGCGGCCACCATGTGTCGGTGAACCTGCTGATTCATGAGGGACGGATCGCGGCGTCGACACCGTCCTTCCTGGGCGCAAACCCTGCGACATCGCCGCTGCTCGCCGGAACGCTGCGCCCGCTCGGCGGGGCCGAGGACCTGGCTCGCTCCGTGATGGGCTCGCTTGGAAGGCAGGATCAGGCGCGGGCGCTGCTGCACCCCCGCGCGATCTCCGACATCGTCTCGGGCAACCGCGCCCGCGTACGCCCCGGAGACCGCATGATGCACCTTCAGGACCTGTTCCGCGGACCGCTGCCCACGCCGGAGCTGTCCGCGCTGGCCCACCGGCTCGACGAAGCCGCCGAGCGCGACTCCGGCTACACCGAGCAGGACCACGAGACGATGGCGCTCACCCATGACCCCCAAGGGGTCCCCGCCCACGAGATGACGGGGGAGCAGCGCGGGTTGCTCCGCGAGTTGCTGGCGGCCTACACCGACCGCTCTCCGGCACCGGTCGCCGACGCCTACCGCCGCCACTATCTCGTCGAGCACAACCTCGACCGCGTACATTTCGGCTGGGCCGGCAGCGTCTCGCCGGGCGAGCCCCACTACTACCGGCTCACCGGCCCGCGCCTGCTCATCGAGTACGACAACACCCAGCGCGCCGCCAACCACGCGCACTCCGTGTGGCGGGACCCGGACGGGGACTTCGGGATGGACCTTCTCGCCACGCACCGGACCGATATCCCGCACTGACCGCCCGCCGCTAGCCGGCATCCCCCTTCCCGGCTCCCAGAGCCATATCGCGGTGGTGCGCGTCACCGATTCGGACGCGGTCCAGGCCTTCCACTCCCGAACGCGTCCCCAGCCGCCAGGTAGCCGAGTGATCGATCGCAATTGCGGTTCATGATCGTTTCGGAGCGGTGACTGTGGCTGGGTGGGGTTTCTGCTTGATCGTGTTCGGGTCGGAGACGGCCGGGCGGAGGGCGGGGTCGGATCCACTCGACGGGGGTGGGAGTCGGCGACCCATATGGAGTTGGTCCGCAGGCGGTGTCTTGCGCCAGGGCTCGGATCGCTCGTTTGAGGAGGGGCAGGGCCCTGTGCGGGCGTTTGTCGTAGCCGGATTGGCCTGTCAGGTAACAGCGCACATAAGCCCAAAACCCACATTGGGATGATCTTGAAAGGGTCGCGACGGTGAAGAGCTGACCGGCCAGCGACGCAGCCCCCGCCGGGGGTGGAATGGCTGGAGCGAGCCCTGCGAACCGCTCCGCGGCACCCTGAGCGAGGAGTCGTTTCAGCGCCTGATCTCGGCCCTGACCGTCGTGGTCGGCTGGGAGGCGCAGATCGCCCTGCGTGACGTCCGCGGCCTGGGCCCCCAGGCCGAACAGGGGGCCATCATCTGGGGCCGCACGCAGCCTGGTCACAGCAGCGATCAAGGACCACGAAGCGACGCTGCTGTCAGGGTGAATCGCGGAGATCGAGCGGAAGAGCCGGGAGTTCTGGTTGGTGGGCATGGGGTTGATGATGGCCGGTGTGGGAGGGTCATTCCGCGGTGGGAGCTTTGCGCGTGTGGCTCATCGCAGGAAGGCGTGCTGCGCCGGCGGGCGATGAAGCCGGCCATGCGACGTCGTCCACCGCGAGCCACGGCGCGACCGCCAGGGCCGTGGGCGTGAGCCCGGCGAACGTCGCGACCTCGCGGTGAAGGTGGGACTGGTCGACGTAGCCGTTCTCGGCGGCTACGCGGGCGGCGGCGTGACCCGCCGCGAGAAGGTGGGCGGCGTGGTCGAAGCGCACCAGTCGGGCGGCGCGTTTAGGGGTGATGCCGAGCTGGGACCGGAAGCGGGACCACAGGCGCTTGCGGCTCCAGCCGACCTCGTCCGCCAGGCCGTCGACCCGCACCCGGCCCCGGCTGGACAGCGTCCGCCGCCAGGTGTGGGCGACCTGGGGGTCGACCGGCGGGTGGTCGCCCAGCCGCCGACCTAGGATGTCCACCGCTATCGTGAAGCGTTCGTCCCACGACGTGGCGGTGCGCAGCCTGTCCTCGGCTTGCCCGGCGTCGCGGCCCCAGACGTCCTCAAGGGCTGCCACCGTCCCGCTGAGCTCGGCCGATGCGCCGCCCAGCAACGCAGCCGCCGCGACCGGATCCAGCCGGATCTGGAGCAACTGTCCGGCTCCCCGGCCAGTTGCCTGGAGATCGCCGGGGAGTAGCCCGGCGACGACGCTGCCGCGCTCGTGCCGGCCAGGGGCTTCGTAGACGACACCTTCTCCCTCGCCCAGATCGACGAACAGGGTGACGGACGGGTAGGCGATCATGGAGATGTCCACCGAGGCCGGGGCACGATGGCAGAACCCGGCCATGCTGACCCCCGGCAGCCGAACCGACGGGCGTGGGACTGCGATGTCCACCCATGTCTGGTCAGATGGCATTCCGGCAGGCAACACATGGCCAGTCTAGGCATCAGGGATCACGGGTCGTCGTCGGCCCCGCCGCCGTGAAGTCCAGCAGCAGTTTGCCGATCGTCTCGGGCGCTTCCAGCATGGGTAGGTGCCCGACACCGGGTAGCAGCTCGACCCGCGCGCCCGGCACCGCGTCGTATCGGCGCGCCGACGACGGCTCCCAACGGGGATCGGCAGCACCGAAGATCACCTGCACGGGGACCCCGAGGGCGGCGAGCCGCTCGGGCACGCTCCGTTCGGCGATGTAGGCGGTGTTCTGGCGCAGCACCGTCCTCATCACGCGGTAGGTGATGCCCCGTACGTCGGCGACCACGTCGTCCGGGAGGTCCACGGGGCGAACGGCCGTCGCGCTGATCCCCTTGCGGATCATCGCGTCCGAACGCCTCGGCCACAGGAGCGGGCCCAGCGGCGGGGCCAGCAGCACCCGAAGGATGAACGGCTGCCGGAGGAGCGCATCCGGACTCGGGCCGCTACTGATCAACGCAAGCGAACCCACGAGGTCGGGACGTTGCTCGGCCAGCGCGGTGGCGACGTAGCCGCCGCTGGAGTGCCCGGCCACGGCGACGTGACGAAGGCCGAGGTCGTCCAGCAGCGCCGCCACCTGACCCGCCTGCGCGGGCACGTCATACGACGGCGCGGGCGGGGACTGGCCGCAGCCCGGGAGGTCGACCCGGATGACGTGATGGTGACCGGTCAGCGCCGGGACCACCGGACCCCAGAAACCGCCTGAGGCCCCCGACCCGTGGATGAGCAACAACGGTGGCGCCTGCCGCGGGCCGTCATGGACCACGTGCATCCCATGCGAACGTTCAATGTCGTATTCACTCATGCGGAGACTATGCACGCGCGGCCGGCCGCCAGTCTTGGACATATGTTCCCGCGCAGTCGAAGACCGGCGGCCATCGCCATAACGGCCGTACCGAGGTCCCAAGGCCGGAACACGGGCCCGGCGGGCTCATTCCCGCGCGGCGGGAGCCATGGAGATGTTCCAGAAGCCGGCGTAGCGGCCGCCATGGTCGAGCAGTTCGTCGTGGCTGCCTTCCTCCACGATCCGGCCGCCGTCCAGAAAGACGATGCGGTCGGCGCGCCGGACGGTCCGCATCCTATGCGCCACCATCACCACCGTCCGCCCCGCCATCAGGCGCTCGATGCCCTCGTGGACGGCCGCCTCGTTGACCGGGTCCAGCGCCGAGGTCACCTCGTCCAGCAGCACGATGGGCGCGTTCTTCAGCAGCGCCCGCGCGATCGAGACACGCTGGCGCTCACCACCTGACAGCAGTGCGCCGCCCTCGCCGACCTTCGCAGCCCATCCTCCGGGCAGTCGCTCGATCACTTCGTCCAACCGCGCCGCGGTCGCCGCCGCCCGCACCTCGGCCACGCCTGCGCCGGGACGGCCCAGGCGCACATTCTCCTCGATCGTGCCGTCGAAGAGATAGACATCCTGAAAGACGATGGTGATCCGCGCCATCAACGCCTCGGTGCTGATCGCGCGTACGTCCACGCCTCCCACGCGCACCGCGCCGGCGTCCACGTCGTAGAAGCGCGCCAGCAGCTGCAGCAGAGTGCTCTTGCCCGCGCCGGACGGTCCGACGACCGCGAGCCGCTGTCCTTCAGGGACGGTGAGCGACACCTCGTCGAACACTGTGAGCGCTCCGTGCCGGAAGGCGACGGCGTCGAACTCCAGGCCGTGGTGCGCCGGCTGGATCGGCTCGCGGGGTTCCCGCAGCGGCTCGGTGCGCAGCACCGTCTCGAGTCTGGCCAGCTCCGAACGTGCGCCGCGCAGTTTGCCGCTCATGTCCGACAGCGACAGCAGCGGGTCGGCGCAGCGGGCGGCCAGCACCAGGATCGCCAGGATCTCCGCCGCACCGATGTTCCCCCCGAGCGCGAGGTAGGCGCCCAGGACCAGCAGCCCGGTGAAGATCGCCTGCACGGTGAGCGTCAGCCCCACGGCGCTGGGCAGCGTCGCCAGCACGGTACGGCGGGAGGCGCGCTGGGCATTCCGAAGCGAGTCGTCGAGCAGTTGGAAGCGTTCGCCGGTCCGTCCGCCGGTCCGCAGCACCGGCTGGGCCTGGAGGAACTCGATCACACGCGCGCCGGCCTCCTGGTGGCGTTCGTGACGCTCAACGTCGGCGGCGGCCGTCGCGCGTGCCGTCCAGACCTGGATCGCCGCCACGACGGGTGCGGCGAGCAACGCGGCCAGCCCCATCCGCCAGTTGAAGGCGGTCATCACGGCCACGATGGTCAGGGGCGTGACCAGGGCGGAGATGAACGGTGCCAGCAGATGCGCGGCCACGCCCATGGCTTGCAGGAGGCCGCGGCCGGCCAGGGCGGACACCTCGCCGATGCGACCGGCGTTGTACCAGCCGAGGGGGAGGCGGGCCAGGTGCTCGCCGAGCCGGTGATACATGCCGCGCAACATGGTGGTCCCGACCCGCATGCCGGACAAGTCGCTGATGTAGCGCAGCACGGCGTAGAGGGCGACCGCGGCCCCGAACGCGACCAGCCAGGGCACGGCATCCGCGGGCGTGCTGCCGAGCAGCGCCCGCAGCACCGGGACCAGCAGCGCGTAGGACAAACCTTCGACCACCGCGGTGATCGTCATCAGGATCACGGTGCGGCGCATCGCCCAGGCGTACTCATCTCCGAGCACACGCAGCAGCATTCGGATCATCGGGGCTCGTCTCCTCGCAGTACGCCACCGTGGGTTTTGGTCTCGTCGGATTGGTGGGATCGCCAGAACGCGGCGAACCTTCCGCCTCGTGTCAGCAGGTCGGCGGGCCTGCCGCGTTCGACGATCGCTCCGTCCTCCAGCACCACGACAGTGTCAGCGTCGGCGACCGTCTCCAGCCGGTGGGCGATGACGACGATCGTGCGGTCGCCGCTCAGCGTCGCCAGGGCCCGGCGGACCGCCTGTTCGGTCTGCGGGTCGGCGAAGGAGGTCGCTTCGTCCAGCACCAGCACGGGAGCGTCGGCAAGCAGCGCGCGGGCGATCGAGATCCGCTGCGCCTCGCCTCCGGACACCTTGGCCTCTTCACCGAGCACCGTGTCGTATCCGTGCGGCAGCTGGAGGATGCGGTCGTGGATGCCGGCCAGCCGGGCGGCGCGGATTACGTCGTCGCGGCCGGCCCGCGGCACCGCCAGCGCGATGTTGTCGGCGACCGAGACGCGCAGCAGACGGACGTCCTGGAAGACGAAGGACACCTGCCGATGCAGCTCCCGGCTGCCGATCTCGCGCAGATCGACGCCGCCAAGGAGGACCGAGCCGTGGGTGGGGTCGAAGAACCGCGGCAGCAGCTGGACCAGCGTGGACTTGCCGCTTCCCGACGGTCCGACGACCGCGGTGACCGTCCCTGGCTCCAGCACCAGGTCGATGCCGCGCAGCACCTCGTGGTCGGCGTCGTAGGCGAAGCGGACGTCACGCAGTTCCACCCGGTGTCCCCGCGGCGGACGCGGGTGGGCGGGTTCGGGCAGTGGCCGGACCGCGAGCACGTCTTTGATCCGGCCGACCGCGCGGCCGGCGCTCTGCAGGTCGTCGAAGCCGTGGCCGAGCGCCGCCACCGGAGCGGTCAGTCCCAGCCCGAGCAGCAGGAACGGCAGCAGGTCCGCCGGGGCCAGGCCGCCGGAGGTGATCAGAGCCGTGCCGCCGGTCAGCACGATGAGCAGCACGAACGGCGGCGACAGCGCCAGCTGCATCCCGGCGGCGATCACGGACATGCCGCGCACCCAGCGGGAGAAGATGCTGACGAAGTCGTCGGCGGCTGTCAGGAACGTGCGGTGGGCGCGCTCGCCTCCGCCGAATGCCTTGACCACCGAGATGCCTTGCACGAACTCGACGACGGAACTGGCGATCCGTCCCAGGGCCGCGTCGTAGGCCTCCTGCTCGCGCGTCCTGGCGGGCAGCATCAGCAGCGGGACCAGCGCTATCGCCAGCACCACCGGGATCAACGTGATCAGCGTGAGCCGCCAGTCGACGGTGAACAAGTAGATCAGCGACACCAGCGGCACCACGAACGCGGCGACGAGCTCGCCGGGGGCGTGGGCGATGAACGGATGCACGGCACTCACGTCCTCGCCCACCACCTTGGCCAGCTCACCGGTGCGGCGCCGGGAGAACCAGCCGATCGGGACGCGTCCCAGCGACGCGGCCAACTGCCGGCGGAACGTCAGTTGCACCCGGCTGTCGAGAACATGCCCGATCCCCGACGATGCGGCGGTGAACAGCAGCCGGACGAACAGGCCGGCCGCACCCGCGATCACCACAGTCCAGACGTGAGCGTGATCGATCGGGCCGGGCGACAGCAGGGCACGGCCCAGTTCGACGACCGCCAGCAACGGGGCCAGACCCGTGAGCGCGCCGATGACCTGCAAGATCACCACGGCCGCGAAGCTTCGCAGATGGGGACGCAACAGCCGGGTCATGCTCTGTCCCGCCGCGGAATCGGCATGCGATTGCTTGGTCGCCCGAGCGAGGTCGCTGGTGGTGGTCATCGTTCTCCGGTCTCGTCGATCTCGTCACGACCCGGCCCGTGGCCGAGCCGATGGTGGATGAGGGGCGGCGTATACGGGGTCGGCGTATGAGGGGGCGAGGACCCGGTCGAGCTGGCCTGGTAGGCCGACACCCAGGAGCGGCGTGACTGCGCCCCTACCAGCGCGGGCACCGCCCTGCCCACCGCCCAGGCCTTCACCCGCACCCACCCGTCACGGATGCCGGACGTGGCTGACCGGTCTGCCTGTGGCACTCCACAAACATGCAGACTGACGCCCGCCAGCGGCACGCCCTCACCGCCCTACTGGTCGCAGGCGCCCCCGTCTACGAAGACCCCGCCCTCTCCAGTCGGCGGCTCTCTCGACCGCGGCCTTCACCACGCGGCTCGATGTCGTACTCATTCATGCGGAGACTGTGCACGGGCGGTCGACTATCAGTCTTGGACAAATGTTCCCGCGGAGTCGAAGGCCGACCGTCCGCCACCATCGTCTGGATCGGGGTTGCCGTGCGTTAGCGGTCATCGGGAAACCCGGATTGGCGGCCATGACGCCCCTGGCGGACGGCCATGGGTGCAGGCAGACGGCCAGGAGAATCCCGGCGGGTGGACTCGTCTTCTGAAGGGCCGACCTGCGTACCGGATTGGGTGGGACACGGCCACCTATAGCCAGATCGGCGCCTCGCTCGCTGGCCACCAGGGCCGCGTGTTCGGGGTGAGCCGAACGATCTTCTATCGACGGCATGCACGACTGGCGGGAGACCACCTTTGACCAGGCAGGAGTGGTCACAGTATGCGCCCAGCGCACCGTATGAGCCAGGGTGCTGACTAGATGCTTGCGTCCAAGCGGTCTTGCCGGTGTTCAGTGGTCGTAGCGGGTCAGTGACCGCTTGGTCGGCCGACGAATTAGGAACCGAAGATCGTCAGGCGTTCCAAGGCACCAAACTGCGCAGGGCGGTGGCGTACTTCGCCATCTGGTCGTACTGCTGAGCGATGATCTCCCAGTCGATCGGCTTGTCGGCCACCATGCCGGTCAGGCAGGACGGGACCTCGTCATCGGCGTCGGCCTTCACCAGCTTCTGCCGGGCGATGTTCTTCATCCGGGGCAGCAGCTTGAACCCCAGCAAGTAGGAGAACGCGAACCCGACCAGCGACTGGCCATGACTATCTGTGTACTGGCGATCGATCGTGGCGTCGGTGCAGTGCCGCAGTACGCCCTCCATCATCGCGGCGACTTCGGAGGCGTTGCAGGAGCGAAGCTGGGAGTAGACGCACACCGACTTGCGGTCCACGGTCGGGTAGCCGGGGCCCATTGCTGGAACCCCGGCCCCCTCAGAACCGGGCGAGCGGCTTGCACCGCACCACGGCTCAAGCAGGTCACTGGG
>NZ_JBICTR010000025.1:0-75268 GCF_043197735.1 Nonomuraea sp. NPDC049028 | reverse complement strand
AATCCGGGGTTGTCCAGGATGGCGGAGGCCTGCGGCATCGGCTATGACGTGCTGCGCTGGACGCAGGAGTGGTACGTGCGGGAGGAGACGCTGCGTGAGGCACATGCCGGGCCGCTGCTGAGCGCGCGCTGGAATGAAGACCTGATCACCGAGTGCTGGCCCGATCTGCTGCGCATGGCCGGGTCGCTGAAGTATGGCCAGGCCACCGCGTCGCTGGTGGTGGGCAAGTGGTCGGCGGCCTCCCGGCAGAACACCCTGGCCGCTGCCTTGAAGGAGTGGGGCATGCTGCGCCGCACCTTGCATGCGGCGAAGTATCTGTCGGATCCGGCCCGGCCTACCGCAGGAAGATCGCCCGGCAGCTGAACAAGGGCGAGAGCCTGCACGCGCTGCGCCGGGACCTGCACTACGCCCAGCAGGGCACCGTCACCAAGCCGGCCTTGGCCGATCAGACCGATCAGGCGTGGTGTTTGACCGTGTTGACCAACGCCGTCACCACCTGGACCACAGAGTACTACTCGCTCGCCGTGCGGCAACTGCGGGCGACCAGCCGGGACGTGCCGGATGAGTTGCCGGCCCACATCTCTCCGGCGCACAGCGAGAACATCGACTTCTTCGGCGTGATCAATGTCGACGTGGAGGCGGAATTGGCCAAGCTGGATGGCGGCGGCTGGCGGCCACTGCGTCCGGTGGCTACGGAGATAGCTCTGATGTGATCGCCGCTTCCCGGCGCCTGGCCTGCGCGCCGCGCCGGTGTCCCCCGCCCAGCCTTGTGCGGGGCCCGGTCACTGCGGACGGGCGATTCGGTGCTGGCGCTGATCAAGGCGATGCCGGGCAACATCAGCCTGGAGTCGATGCTGCGTGAGATCGACAAGCTGACCGCGATCCGCGCGATCAGGGCTATCCGAGAACCTGTTCGCGGACGTGGCACCGAAGGTGCCGGCTCCTGGCGGGCGCGGGCTGCGGTCGAGTCGCCGTCGCATCTGCGATGCCGTGCGCGCAGTGGGAACCGATCTATCCGTGCACCGGGTAGTTGGCGCGGAACACGTTGTGCGGGTCACGGGCCCGCTTGATCTCCCGCAGCCGCGCGAGCGCGCTGCCGGAGAAGGACTTGGCCGCCGTGTCACCGGGGGACAGCAGGGTGTACGGCTTGTGGCCGCTGATGTAGGCCTCCAGGTCGGCCACGACCTCGGCCTGCTTGGCGCGCGTCGCGTCGGCCGCGTGCGGCAGGCCGAGACCCAGCAGGCCGAGCAGGTACGGCTCGGCCACCGCGCCGCTCGCACCGGCCCCGCCCTCCGGCTCGGCGAGCGCCCCGCCCAGGTGCCTGATCTGCAGGTTGATAAGCGGTTCGACCGGCTTGGCCAGCACGAGCTCCACCGCGTCCGCGTCCAGGCCGGTGAGCAGCTCCGCACGAGCGATGGACGGGGCCGGATCGGTGGGCTCGGCGGTGATGCCGCCCAGGTCGGCAACCGGGACGACGCCGCGGCTGTCGGAGATCGCGCCCTCGATCTTGTCGAGGCGCGCCAGCAGGTCCTCCCCCTGAGCCGCCTCACCCAGGTAAGCCAGATCCAGCGTCACCATCGGCGACGCGCCGGGTGGCTGGAGCCGGTTGATCCAGACACTGAGTTCACGCGGCGCCTCGGCGGTGATCTCCAGGAACGCGTCGTACACCTCCCTGGTCCGGTGCTCCGGCCAGATCACACGCCCGCCGTACAGGACTGGCACGGGATACAGCTCGAGTTCGAGGGCGGTCACCACCGCGAAGTCCCCGCCACCGCCGCGCAGCGCCCAGAACAGCTCGGGATCGGACTCGGCGCTCACCCGGCCCGGCTCGCCATCGGCGTCCACGATGTCGATAGCCCGCACGCTGTCGGAGGCGAAGCCGTACTTGCGGCTGAACCAGCCGACCCCACCGCCCAGGGTGTAGCCGGTCACGCTGACCCCCGGCGCGCTACCGGACAGGCCAGTCAGACCCAGCGGACCGGCCGCCGCCAGCACCTGCCCCCACTTCACACCCGCGCCCACCCGGACCACGCGCTCCTTGGCGCGTACCTCCACCTCGTTCAGCAGGCCGGTACGCAACAGGATCAGGCCTTCCACATCACCCGAGGCGCCATGCCCGCTCGGCTGCGCGGTCACCGTCAGACCCGCCCGCCGCGCGTAACGCACAAGCGCCGCCACGTCATCGGCATCCACGGCCTCCGCCACGGCCGCCACCGGCTGCCTGACGGTCAGATTCCACGCGGTGGCCGCCTGTTCAAAGCCGTCGTCACCGGGCAGGAGCACGCGCCCCTTGAGGACACCGCGCAAATCGTTGATCGTCATCGTCGTCTCCCTTTTCGAGTTCTCAGAAAATGCGAAGGAACACCGTGCCGCACTGCGGGAACGTCAGGCGGGCTGCGCGGCGGGCGCTGGGGTGGCGGTCTCTTGGGCCTTGCGCGCCTTGCTGGTCTCGCGGAGGATCAGCAACCCCGTGACCGCGATCAGCGCCGAGGTCAGGCCGTGGATGCCGAACGCGGCGGCCATGGAGCCGTGGTGGGCCAGCACGTTGACCATGTCGCCGAACGGGGCGACGGCCACCATCAGCAGGACCCAGCCCAGGGCGCGGCGGTGGCCCGTCACCAGCAGGATGCCCATGGCCAGGCCCATCGCGATTTCGCGGCTGCCCTTCACGATAGGAAAGCCGCTGTCGCCAGAGGGCCAGTTCGGCAGGCCCGGGAAGGACGTCCCGAGGGGCAGGACGAAGGACAACCCGAGGTAGAGGGTGAACAGGACGACGGCGGCGGCCAGGACGGTGTTGAGCTTCTTCTGCGACATGGTTGTTCTCCTTTGATGTTCAGACGGGGTCGGAGCAGGGTTCAGCCGCGGACACGGCGGATGTGGCGGGCGTAGCGGGGGCGGCCGATGACGTGCCAGATGACGCGGACCGGGGCGGGCAGGCCGCTGAGGACGATGGCGCGCTCGGCCGGGTTCGCGTCTTCCAGGACGGCGCCGAAGAGCGTGAGCAGGGTGAGCTTGGGAGTGTTGTTCACCAGGTGGTCGCCCAGGGAGGCCCACTCCTGTTGGGTGATGTGCTTGGCCGCGAGCGGGAGGAGGGTGGCCTCCTCGTCGTCGAGGTGTTCCAGCAGGACCGCGCGGTGCTCGGCGAGGGCGGCCACCAGGGTGTCGCGTTCGTCGGCGCCCGCGGTGGCCTCCCAGGCGGGGACCGCGGCGGCCAGTCTGGTCAGGGTGGCCGCGATGCGTTCGTGCTGGGCCTGCATGCGCAGGACGATGTCGGCCTCCAGGTCCACCCGGGCGAGCAGCGGCGGCCACAGCAGCTCGTCCTCGCCCTCGTGATGGTGGTGCAGGCCCAGCCGGTAGATGCGGAAGTGGTCGGCGATCACCTTGGCGCGAGCAGTGTCACCCGGGGCGACCGCCGCGACGAGGTCCACCAGCAGCCGTGTTTCACGGCGGAAGACGCGGTGCACGATCTCCATGTCCTGGGTATTGACGCTCATCTGTTCCTGTCCTTCATCGGTTGCGACGTGTTCAGGTTGCTCTCGGGTGTTTGGAGGGGGCTTGGAGCCGATTTGGAACAGCCCAAGTACTATGTCCGGATCATGGTTTTCATCCGCGTACTGGGCTCATTCGCCGCCGAGGTGAACGGTGAGCCCGTCCACCTCGGCGGGCCGCGGCAGCGCGGCGTACTGGCCCTGCTGGTGGCGGCGCGCGGGCAGGTCGTGCCGGTCGACCGGATGATCGAGGACCTGTGGCGCGGGGAGCCGCCCGCGCGGGCGCTGATGTCCTTGCAGGCGTACGTGTCCAACCTGCGCCGGCTGCTGGAGCCCGGCCGCCCGTCACGCACGCCGGCCCGGCTGCTGGTGAGCGCGGCGCCCGGCTATGCGCTGCGGCTGCCCCGCGAGTCGGTGGACGCGTGGCGGTTCGAGGACCTGCTCGACCAGGCCCGTACGGACACCGACCCGCGCGCCGCCCGGGCCCGGCTCGCCGAGGCATTGGGCCTGTGGCAGGGACCGGCGTTCGCCGAGGTCGCCGACGAGCCGTGGGCCGCCGCGGAGACGGCCCGGCTGAACGAGCTGCGCCTGGTCGCCACCGAACTGCACGTCGCGGCCGGTCTGCGCATCGGCGACCCCGCCGCGGTGGTTCCCGAGGCTGAGCGGCTCACCCGCGACGAGCCTCTGCGTGAGGAGGGCTGGCGGCTGCACGCCCTGGCCTTGTGGAGCAGTGGCCGCCAAGCCGACGCGCTGGCGACGCTCCGCCGCGTTCGCGGGATCTTCGCCGAGGAGCTCGGGCTCGACCCCGGCCCGGACCTGACGGCGTTGGAGGAGGCGATCCTCACCCAGCGCACGGACGTCCTTCACGCGTCCGTGTTCCTGCCACCGCCTGTTGTCCCGCTGCCGCAGACGGTTCCGATCACCGAGGCGCCGTTCGTCGGACGCCAGGAGGAGCTGGCGGCACTGGTCGCGGCCGCTGCCGAGGCCGCCGCCGACGGAGCGCGCATCGCCCTTGTCACCGGCGAGGCCGGACTCGGCAAGTCGACGCTTCTGGAACGCCTCGGCAGGCGGCTCGAACGTGACGGATGGCTGGTCGCCGTCGGCCACTGCTCGGAGGTCGACAGCGCGCCGCCCGCGTGGGCCTGGACTGAGGCGCTGAGAGGCGTTGCCGCGACCAGGTCCCCGGGCGAGTTCGCGGACGACCTCGCGCCGCTGCTCACCGACACCGAGCCGGTGAACGTCGACGCCACCGCGGGACGGTTCCGCCTGCGTCAGGCCGTGTGGAAGTGGCTCGCGGCCGTCGCCGCGGAAAGCCCGGTCGCCGTCGTGCTGGACGACCTGCACTGGGCGGACGCCGTCACGCTGGAGCTGCTCGGCGGCTGCCTCGGCATTCGGGCCCCCGTTCTGGTCGTGGCGGCTTACCGGGCGGACGAGAGCGGGCACCTCACCGAAACGCTGGCCTCGCTGGCGCGCGCCACGCCGCTGCGGCTCCCCCTGCCCGGCCTGGACGACGCGGCTGTCGCGCAGATCGTACGGAATGAGTGTGAGGCCGATGACGAGACCGTCGCCGGAATCGCCGAGCGCACCGGCGGCAACCCGTTCTATGTGCGGGAGAGCGCGCGGCTGCTGAACGGAGAGGGCGCGCTGGTCGCCCTCTCCGAGGTCCCCGAAGGCGTACGGGACGTGCTGCGGCGGCGCCTCGCACGGCTGCCCGAGGCAGGCGTGGCCGTGCTGCGACTGGCCGCGGTCGCAGGCCGGGAGAGCTCGGTGGACGTCCTCGTGGACGCCGCCGACACCGACGAGGAAGGCGTGCTGAACGCACTGGACGCAGGCGTGATCGCCGGGCTGCTGAGCGAGCCCGGCCCCGGACGGGTGCGGTTCGTCCACGCCCTCGTCCGCGACACCCTCATCGCCGGCGTCAGCCGCCTGCGGGCATCCCGCATGCACGCCCGCATCGCCGCCGCTCTGGAAGCCACCGGCGACATCCCGGCGCTCGCGCACCACTACGCGCGAGCCGGATCCCCCAAGGCCGTCGGCTACTGCCTCCGGGCCGCCGAACTGGCCGAAGCACGCTACGCCCACGACGTCGCAGCCGATCTCCTCACCGACGCGGTCGCGAACTCGACCGGCCCGGAGGAGCGCATAGACCTGCATGGCAGGCTGCTGCGGGCGCAGATCCGGGCCGGCGCCTTGCTTGCCGCGCGCCAGACCCGCCTGCAGGCCGTCGAGTACGCCGAGTCCCTGGGACGCGACGACTTGATGATCGCCGCGTTCACGGCCTGGACCGAGCCGACACCATGGCAGTCCCGCGAGTACGGCACGGTGGACCGGCCCATCGTCGACAGGCTGAGCCGCCTGCTCAAGCGCACCGACCTGGCCCCGGAGGCACGCAGCCACCTCCTCGCCGCCTACGCCGAAGAACTGGTCGGCGAGGACGACCCCACCGCCCTGGCGGCGGCCCGCGAGGCGCTCGACCTCGCCACCTCACCCCGCCTGCGGGCGGCGGCCCTCCAGGTCATTACCCGCGGCCACCGCGGCTTGCCCGAACGCGACAACCTCTGCCGCGAACTGGTGGCGATCGGCACCGAGCACGACCTGCCCGTCTATCGCGTCACCGGGCTGCTCAACCAGGCCAGCGCCGCCGCCGGGGCCAACGACCCGGCCACCATGCGCCGCGCGGCTGCCGAGGCGCTCGACCTCGCGCGCACCTACCGGCTGCCCGAAGCGATCGGCGTCGCCGAGGTGGTGCTGGCGACCCTGGCCCTCATCGAGGGCCGGTTCGCCGACGCCGAACGGCTCTACACCGAGGCCGCCGACGGCATGCGGCGCGCCGGATCCCTGCACGCCGTCGGCTTCCTCCGCCTCGCGCTGGCCGCGATCTGGGTGAACAACGGCACGCTCGGCGAGCACCTGGAGGAGGTGCGCGCCTTCCACGAGGCGTTCGGCCCGATCGCCTCCGACCTGCTGGTCCTCGCCCTGCACGCCAACGGCCTGATCGACGAAGCCCGCCGGGTACGCACCTCGGACCCGATCCGGCCCGACTACTTCTTCACCTTCCTCACGACCGTCCGCGCGATGGCCGCCATCGCCCTGGACGACCGCGCCGCGGCCGAGGAGATCTACGCGACGCTGCTTGCGCGCTGCGACGGCCCCCCGCCGGACGCCACGAGCCTGTCCGTGGAGCTGCGCCCGGTCGCCTACACCCTCGGCGAGCTGGCCGTCTTCCTCGGCCACGACGACGAGGCCGCCGCCCACTTCGCTCAGGCCGCCACCATCGCCGACCGGTGGAACGCACCTCATTGGGCCGCCGAGGCCCGGTTGCGAACGACCACCTAGTCTCTGCCCATGGCGACGCCACATCTGTGACACAGAACTTGCATTATCTGTCACGTGGGCGGCCTTAGGGCCGTGTCCGCCCAGCTCGGCGTCTGCCGCCACGACGGCGACTCGGCTACATTATGTGTCACATCGCCTGCCCGGAGGACGTCCGTGTCCGTCGTCCTTCCCCGGCCGCCGGGCCCCCGCCCGCCTCGTCGATGACGGCCGCGGTCGAGCGCTTCCTGGAGTCGGTGCAGGCGGCCACCACCCGCGCCGGCTACGCCGAGACCCTCGCCCGCCTGACCGCCGTGACCGGGCCTCAGTATCCGGTCGCCGCGCCCGGGTCGTGTCCAAGGGCGGCGCGATCGAGTACGTGCACTGGGCCACCCCCACCGCCCGGCTGCTGCCCCGCCTGCTGGCCGGCCACACCCGCAGAACCTGCTCGGCATCGCGCTCGCGCTGGCTCCACAGCGGCCGCCGTCCTTGGCCGTAGCCGAACCTCGGCTCGTCATCGCCCATGATCCCACCGTAGACGCCTCGCGACTGCCGTCCAGGCCCTGTGTATCGCCGCAGGTCAGGCAAATCTGTTGGAAATTTCCCCGGGACTACAGCGAGGCCGTTTGACGCTCAGCCGACCGAGCCTGGCGAACTGCCCGATCGGCAGCAGTTCCTCGTCTATGCCCCAGCATGGACTCTTCCAATATGGGAGAGTCCAGCCGCGTATCCTTGATCAGCCGGAACCGCGCTGATAGCCGACATCGATGTGGGCCTCGATGCCGAGTCCACTGCCACCCTGACCAGCCAGGTGGCCAGGGTCTATTTCACTTGGAATCCAGGCATCGCCGCTTCGGTGCCTAAGGTGATGAGCAGGTGCGACTTGCCGGTGCCGGAGTCGCCGATCAGTCGGGCTGTGCCCGTGATCGCCAGGTGTGCTGAACGGCCACCCCTCCTGTACGGCGGGCTTCTGCCTGAGCTTCCTTGCGGCTGAGTCGGCGTCGGTCGACGCAACGCCACTTCAGCGTTCGGCGGGATGGAAGTCGTAGGGCTTGGAGTCGTACACGTAGTAGACGCAGTCGGCACCCAGAGCACACTTGCCCCAGTGCACCGCCTTCGATGGGTAATACAGGTAATCGCCTGCACCGACCCGATAGGTCTTGCGTCCCTCCACGTGCCACAGCATGACCCCCGAGACTCCGACGACGCGCTCTGGGCTGGTGTGCCAGTGCGGGGAGAAGGGAGTGCCGGCCTTGAGAGTGAACATCGCCTCCGAAGGGCCGGTCTTCGGATCGCCCTTCAATTGGACGAATGTGCATCCCTTCAGTCCTTCGCAGGGCGATCCATCCTCCTTGTGAGAGTGGTAGATGACTTGGCCGGCGGCCTGTGCGGGGCGCGACTCGGCGAGCGAACTAGCCGTTCCGCTCGCCAGCATGGCCAGTGAACTGGCCATGCTGGCCAGAATCAGTTTCTTGAGCATGACTTACCCTCTGCTGCGAGAATCCGAGAAGCGGACTATGGTCCGAATATGGTCGCAAGTTATCGGACTGCGGTCCGGTTAGTCAAGCCGTGATCCGTCGGCGGGGCAAGCGGAGTGGTCATGAGCTAGAGGGCGTCGTCCCACCGGTGCATTCCCGAGGAGCTCATCTGGTGTGATCGGCGCGCCGGAGCCACGATGGCTCGCGACGGGCCTGGAGGACCTGCTGCGCCGCGTGCCCCATTGACGAGTTCACCCATCAGATCCTGCTCAAATGGCTCGACTACCGTCGCACCCGCTGGCCGAGCACAGTCAATCCTCACCTGTGGATCGACCAGATGAGCGCCCACGGCGTCGGTCTCGTATCCAAGATCTATTCCGCTTAGAAGCTGCGCGGTCAGGCTGCGGCACTTGAACGCCTTCACGTTGATCAGCAGCTCGAAGAAGCCCTCGCGCATGGCCCGGACCCGCTCCCCCTCGCTGCGGTGTTCGGTCTCGACCCCAAGACCGCTATCCGCTATCCGCTATCCGCTGTGCCGAGAACGCCCGCGCCCTGCTGGCCACCGCAGCTGAAGAGCAAGACCCCGCCAGTCGCGGCGAACCCAGGGGTCGAAATGGGTCATGAGGCATGAAGATCCATCGGTTCCGTCCGACGAACCGTCAATTCAGTGAACTCTGGGACTTCCAGGCCCTTGAGCAGGAACCGAACGACCAGTCGCGTCAGCGAGCCGTCGGGGCTCGGGTTACCAATACTGGCCGTTCCGATGCGGTCGGGTCCAGGGTGTGAGTGTGGATGTGGACCGGCAGGGTGTGATCAGCTGCACTGGGTGCCCTGCGGAGCCGCGTCAGCGCACACGGCGCAGTGCCTCGCCGATGATCGCCACGGCTTCGCCGATGGCGGTCGGGGTGCTCGCGGCGTAGCCGAGCACGAGCCCCGGGCGGCCGGGGCATTGCCGGTGCCACGAGAGCGGCTGCACCTTCACCCCGCACGCGAGCGACGCGGCGGCGAGGTCAACGTCGGAAAACCCGGCGTCGAATGTGATCGTCAGGTGCAGGCCCGCTGCGGCGCCGTGGACCGCCGCGTCCGGTAGCTGTGCTCTGATCGCGTCGATCATGGCGTCCCGACGGCGGCGGTGGCGTCCGCGCAGCAGTCGCAGATGGCGTTCCATCTCCCCCGACTCCATCAGGCGGGCCAGTATCAGTTGCGGCAGTGTTGCGTTGCCGAGGTCGGCAAACCGCTTGGCGGCCACGACGGCGTCCCGATACCGCGGCGGCGCGAGGACCCATCCGATCCTCAGCGCCGGCGCCAGTAGCTTGGACACGCTCCCGGCGTAGCAGACGCGCTCGCCGAGCGCCGACCGTAGCGCCGGAACCGGAGGCCGGTCATAACGGTGCTCGGCGTCGTAGTCGTCCTCGATGATCAGGCCGCCGTCATCGACCCACCGCATCAGCTCGCGGCGCCGATCGCCGCCGAGCACCACGCCTGTCGGGAACTGATGCGCCGGCGTGAGCAGGACAGCCGGTGCGCCTGTCGCGCGCAGCGCGCCGACCTCTATCCCGTCGGCGTCGACCGGCACCGGTGGGGTGACCAGCCGCCGGTTGTGCAGGTGCTGGCGGGCGCCCAGCGATCCGGGATCCTCCACCGCCACCTCGCGGATCCCGGCCTCGGCGAGCATCTCGGCGAACAGTCCGAGCGCCTGAGCGGTGCCGGCGGTGATGATCACATCTGCCGGGTTGACGAGGATCCCGCGGTTGCGGGCCAGCCAGTTCGCCACGGCGACGCGCAACGCCGGGGTTCCGCGCGGATCTCCGTATCCAAGGGCGGAGAATGCCAGGTCGGCGAGCAGTGAGCGTTCGGCACGCAGCCACGCTGACCGCGGGAAGGCGGCCAGGTCGGGCACGCCCGGTGACAGGTCGATCCGCGCTGCGGCCGCCCGCAGCAAGTCGAAGACCTCGACGCCGGGCGACGCCGTGAACACCGCGTCCTCCGGCACCACGTCCGCCGGAAGGGACGGCGGCCGCGCCGGTGGCGTCCGGCCCGGAGCGCCGACGACGATCGTCCCCTTCCGGCGGCGCCCTGCGACATAGCCTTCCTCGTTCAAACGCTGGTAGGCCTCGGTGACGACGCCGCGGGACACGCTGAGATCCCGCGCGAGCACCCTGCTCGCAGGCAACCTGCTCCCCACGGTCAGGCGGCCGTCGCAGATCGCCGACCGCAATCGGTCGGTGAGCCATTCGGACAGCCCACCGACGGGCGCGTCCTCGACGTTCAGCTGGAGGAAATCGGAGCCGGCCTTTATGGCCCTCTCGACGAGGTCTTCATTGGACCTGTTCATGAGGCCATTGTGGCGGCAGAGTTCCGGTCACGAGAACGGCCATCACCAGAGCCCATCAGGAGGACCACCTTGAGCATCGCGTTCCTGGTCACCACGCTCATCGTGGTCGCCACGCCTGGCACCGGGGCGATCTACACACTGTCGGCGGGGCTATCGCACGGCCGCCGCGCGAGCGTCGTCGCCGCGATCGGATGCACGCTGGGCATCGTTCCCCACATGGTGGCGGCGATCACCGGCATGGCGGCGCTGCTGCACACCAGCGAGACGGCGTTCCAGCTCGTCAAGTACCTGGGCGTGGCCTACCTGCTGTACATGGCGTGGGCCACGCTGAAGGACACAGATCCGATCGTCGCCGAGGAGGAAACCACGCCGCTCCCAGCCGGACGCGTGATCGCCTCCGGCATCTTGATCAACCTTCTCAACCCGAAGCTAACCATCTTCTTCTTCGCCTTCCTGCCGCAGTTCGTCGACACCGGCGAGCCGGGGTACGTGCTGCGGATGCTGGAACTCAGCGCCGTGTTCATGCTGGCCACACTCGCGATCTTCGCCGTTTATGGCGTCTTTGCTGCCTCGGTACGGGACCGCGTGATCGCGCGGCCGCGGCTGATGGCCTGGCTGCGCAGGGGCTTCGCCGGATCATTCGTCGCCCTCGGCGCCAAGCTCGCGCTCGCCGTCCGATGACCGCCGAGCCCACGACGGAGCCGAACATGTACTTCCAGCATTCGGACGAGATCTGGTCTGAGCACCCCGAGCTCGTCGCCGGCGTGCTCGTCGCCACGGGGATCACCGCCGACGCGGTCGTCGAGCCCCGGATCGAGGCGTTCAACATGCTCGCCAAGGCGCGGCTCGCGGCGGGCACGGAGGCCGACCTGCCCGAGATCCAGGCCTGGCGGCGCACCTTTTCGAAGATGGGACTCAAGCCAACGCGGTATCGATGCGCCTCGGAGTCACTGCTGCGGCGCTTCCGCAAGGAAGGCGCACTGCCGCGGATCCACCCGTTGGTCGACCTCTGCAACGCCGCCTCACTCGCCTTCGCGATCCCGGTGGCCGCGCTGGACGTCGCCAGGATCTCCGGGCACCTCGAAGTCCGGCTTGCGGCTGGCGACGAGAAGTACCTGACACTGTCGGGAGAGCTGGAAAACCCAGAACCGGGAGAGGTGACCTTCGTCGACGCCGCGGGGCACGCCCACGCCCGGCGATGGACGAACCGGCAGAGCGGCCACTCGGCCGTTCGCGACAAGACCCATACGGCCTTGATCATCGCGGAGGGGCTGCACTCCTCGGCGGCCAAGGACGTCCCGGACCTCATTGCCGCGCTGACGGACGCGTTGAGCAGCGTCTGGCCGATCTCGATGCCGACCGCGACGTTGAGCCGCTCCGCGCCGCGCTTTGACTTCGCCATCCAGCCAAGCGGGGCGGGAGACGAGACGCAACACTGACCGACCCGTACCGGCAAGATGTAGCGGACCTGTGGCCCGTCTTCTGCGACGGGCGGCCGATCGCGCCGTTTGCTACCTCTGTCCATTTGGCAGGGAGGGGCTCATACGTGGCGTCCACGGGGTCGCCGAGCGAACGAACTCCCTGCTGAAGCCCACCTCCAGGGCGCTCCGCCGAGTCAGTCTCGACCTTCGGCGGATCGGTGCCATCCTCAAAGCCGCCCAAGTTCTCCTCCACCTCGAACATCGGGTGTCGGTAACGGGGGTCCCGGTAGCAATCGCGGAAAAAACAACGAATCCGTCTCTGACCTGCGTCGCAGCCAAGCAGTTGTGGGGGGTGGTCGGTCCAACTACGGTCGCGTCGTCGGCATCGTCGGCCTGTCGCATACCGGCCGGCGGGTGGCACACCTGCTGCGGTCCTTCGACCTCACCGTGCTCGCGAGCGACCCCTACGCCACCGAGGCGGACGCCCAGGCCCTCGGCACGACCCTCGTTCCGCTGCCCGACCTGCTGCACCGCAGCGACATCGTGCCCCTGCACGCGCCGTCGCTGCCCGAGACCCGGAACCTGCTGAACGCCGACCGCCTCGCGCTGCTCCCCGACCACGCCACGGTCATCAACACCGCCCGAGGCAGCCTGATCGACACCGGCGCGCTCACCGCCGAATGCGTGAGCGGGCGGCTCAGCGCGATCCTCGACGTCACCGACCCCGAACCGCTGCCGGTCGACTCACCGCTGTTCGGGCTGCCCAACGTGCAGCTCACGCCGCACATCGCCAGCGCCATGGGCACGGAGGTCCATCGCCTCGCCGAGGCCGCCCTCGACGAACTCGAGCGGTACGCCAAGGGGCTGCCTCCGGCGTACCCGAACCATATGCGCGACCTCGCCCGCATCGCATAACGCGCCCCGCAGCCGGACGAAGATCTCCGGTGGCAGAATCTCCAGGATGACAATCCCCGACACCGTCGGTCATATATGGCGCACCAGTGTCCTGTTGCAGAGCACCCGATGGACGGTACGGCACCTGGCCCGCCTGGCGGGGCCCGCCCTCATCGCGTCGCTACCGGCGGCCATCGTGGTACCTGGCGGCCATGCCGCTGGTCGGGGATGCGGGCGGCCTGGTCAACGGGCAGTTCGCGCTGCTGTCCGCGCTCCCTGGACCGTTGGTGGGCTGGACGGTCGCGATGGGGGTCGTCTCGATGCTCGCGCACGCCGTGGTGCTGCCCGCGGCTGTGCTGATGGCGGCGGGGCTGATGCTCGACCGCTCCGTGTCGCCGTCCGCCGCGTTGCGGCGCGCGCCCGCCATGCTCGCGGCCGGTGCGATCATGCTGCTCGGATGGGCGGCGATCGTGGCCGCCGGGCTCGGCGTGGCGTGGGCGACCGCTCAGTCCTGCCTGTCGATCTTCGTCATGGTGGGGCTCGCGGTGTTCGCGGCGCCGTTCCTGCTGGCCGTGCCGGCCGTGATCCTTGAAGGGCGTTCGGGATGGCGGGCGCTCGGCCGCGGCTACGGCCGCCTGGTCCTGACCGCCTGGAACGCGGACCCCCAGGTCCGGGGCCGCCTGGGGAACGCCGTCCGGCTCGGCCTGCTGATCTGCGACGGCAACGGGTGCGTGCCCCCGGCGGGCGGCAAGCCGCTGTCCGAGCCCACCTTCGACCCGCAAGGCAGCTCCGTGGCCCTCGCCGTACGCCCGGACGGCGGCCTGGTCGTCGTGGAGACGCGCCGGAACGAGAGGCCGGCGGACCGGCCTCCGTCCGAGCCCGGGTCGGAGACGGTCCTGTTCACGTTCTGCGACGATCCGGCCTGTTACCGGCCCGAGCGGAAGATGGCCGCCGAACTGGAGTCGCCCTTCGACGACAGCGGTTATCGCAGCCTGGCGGTGGCGGTCGCGCGGACGACCGTCCGGTGGCCGCGCGGCTCAACTCCAGGAACGGCGCCCTGTCCATGATCACCTGCGCCGACGCGGACTGCACGACGCCGCACGTGACGACGGCCCGGGACGGCCGGGACACGGAACCTTCGTACGAGAGCCGAGCGAATGGGCCCTCAAGGTCACCACGGTGCTCAACGCGAGGATCCTCACCGGGCCCCGGCCGGAACCCCTGGCACGCTGATCACACCAGTCCGCAGGACCGCCAGGCGATCGGCACGCGCGGCGACCACTGCCCGCCGTCGCCGCGCACCACCACGTACGCGGTGAGCGGCGCCGCGAACGAGCTGCCACCGCACAGGACCCGCCCCGTGTCGACCGAGTAGTTGCCCGCCGGTCCGTTACCGCCCGGCTGCGCCGTGGCCCGGCCCTGCCACAGCACCCGGTCATCCGAGGCGCGCCTGACCTGGACGGCGACCTGGGTGCCCGGCGTCAGGTAGTAGCCGCGGACGCCCACGGTCTGGTACGGCCCCTCGTTGGTGGTGGAGCAGCTTTCACCGTCGCACGAGGGCCCGTTACCGGCGTGGTTGCGCTTCACCATGACGACCCAGGCGAGCCTGCGGGCCGCGCTGCCGTTGTCCTGCCGCGCCTGGGAGCGGGAGCTGGGGACCACGCACCGGTAGTCACCGGTGTACGCCTCCCGCCAGACGAACCCGGTCGTGCACGCGTGCCAGACGCCGGAGGCGTTCTCCGACCGCGTACGGTCGCGTACGGACGGGTCCACGCAGACGTGGTCGCTGGGCCGCGCGCCGCGCCAGACGTACCCGCTGGCGCAGGTGTCAGGGGCGAACGCCGTCTCGGCGGCGGCTCCCGTGACCCCGAGCACCGACATCGCCAGGCATCCCGACGCGGTCATCGCCGCGAGCTTGCCGGAACGTGTGAGCATGTTCTTCCTCTGGGAGAGATCAAGGAACGGATCGCGGGCGGGCACTCCCAGCCCCGTGATCGCATCCTGTCCCGCGGCCCACCGCCGGACATGAGTAGCCCCTACTCATATTCGGCTCTCCGGAGTGGGCCCTTGCTCAGGCCGCCACGACCGGCGCGACCCCTGCCTGGAGCACGGCCCCGTACTACCCGTGGTTCGTGGACGGCGAGTAGAGCATCGACACCGGGCGGGTGGCGGCGTCGAACGACGCCGCTGCCCCGGTCGCACCCATCCCGCTGACCCCCCACGGCTCGTAGACCATGTTGACGCCACCGTGTTGCCACTCGTTGATCCACACGAGAGCGGCGTTGATCTCCCTGCAGCGCCGCAGGTTCTCGGGGGTCGAGGAATAGACCGTCGCCGCGAGTCCGAAGCTTGTGGTGTTGGCCAGGTCGATGGCTTCGGCGAAGGAGTCGACCACGGTGACGGGGGCGACCGGCCCGAAGGTCTCCTCTTTCATGATGCGCATGTCCGAGGTGACCTCGGTCAGCACCGTCGCGGGGTAGAAGTATCCGGGCCGGTCTGGTTGCCCGCCACCGCAGAGCAGCGTCGCCCCGCGGTCGACGGCTTCGTGGACGTGGTCGTGCACGATCCTCCTCTGGGTGTCGTCGACCAGTGGTCCCAGGCCCGGGGAGTAGGGGTCGTCGCTCATCGTCCAGCCTTCGGCTTCGGCCACGAGGGCGGCGATGAACTCGTCCGCGACCGCGCGGTGCACGTAGATCCGCTCCGACGATGTGCAGATCTGTCCGCTGTTGAGGAACGTCGACGTCGCGACCGCCTTGGCGGTGGCGGCCACGTCGACGTCGGCGTCGACGAGGACGGGGTCGTTCCCTCCCAGTTCCAGGATCGTTCGCTGAAGGCGCTTGGCCGCGGCGACGGCGACGCTGCGGCCCGCCTCGACAGACCCGGTGAAGTGCACCAGCTTGACCGCCTCATGCTCGGCCAAGGGCTTGCCGGCGCGCGCGTCGCCCAGGAGAAGGTTCACCACGCCTGCCGGAAGGTCGCACAGCTCGACGAGCCGGGCCGCGGACAGCGGCGCCTTCTCCGAGGGCTTGATCACCACTGTGTTGCCGGCGGCGAGCAGGGGGCCCAGGGCTCCCAGGATCGAGGTCACCGTGAAGTTCCAGGGCACGATGAGTGCCAGCACGCCCAGCGGCTCACGGATGACCACTGTCCGTCCGGACTCGCCCGGAGCTGTGACGTCGGCGACGAACGGATAGGACCGCGCCCGCTCGATGCCGAGCCGGAACGAGGCGATTCCGCCCGCGATGAACTGCTCGGCGAGCGGGACAGGCTTGCCCATCTCCCGGTTCTCGAGTTCCGCCAGCTCACGCACATGCCGTTCGAGGAGGTCGGCGGTGCGGCTCAGCCGGCCGAGGCGGTCCTCGAGGTCGAGCCTCGCCCAGCCCGCGTGCGCGGCCTGCGCCGACTCCACCGCCGCCGCGGCGTCGGCGGCCGATCCGGCCGGAATCAGTGCGACGACCTGTTCGGTGGCCGGGTTGACGACGCTGCGGAGTTCCGGGTCCGCGGCTTCGACCGGGGTGCCGTCGATGATGTTGCTCAGGCGCTTCATCTGCTCATTCCTTCTGGATCGAAGCCGGCTTCAGTGGAGCCTGCGGGCCATATGCTCGCCGAACATCACGCAGGCGAGATGGGTGTTGGCGCGTGGGACGAAGGGGAAGACGGAGGCATCGACGACTCGGAGACCCTCGAAACCGAGGACCTCGCACCGGGGGTCAACGACCGTCTCCGGCGCGTTCGGATCTCCCATCCGGCACGTGCTCGTCGCGTGCTGCGTGTCGACCACGCTGGCGCGCAGGTAGTCGCGCAGTCGCCCTGGTGTGTCCAGGGCATCGCGCAGCGACGAATTGACCCGCCAGAGATCGCCGTCGGCGATCTCCGCGAAGCTGGAGTGGGCCACCAGGTCGCCGAGGAGCCTGATGCCCGCTTCCAGGCGGTCGATGTCGCGCTCGTCCGACAACATGTTCAGCGCCACCCGGGGCTGCGTGCTCGGGTCGGCGCTTCGAAGCTTCAGCGTTCCGCGCGAGTAGGTCCGGTTGACGAACACCCCGACGGCACCGGCGCCGGCGCGCACTTCGGCCGCCGCCATGGCCAGCGCGTTCTGGTTGAGGGCGGCCAGCATCATGTCGTTCCCGCCGGGCACGGTGCCGCTGCTGTAGCGCACGCAGCAGTTCGTGTGCCGGTCGGCGGGGCCGGCCGAGGCCGCTTCGGTGAGCGGGATGCCTATCAGGGCCATCGGATGGTCCTGGAGCCCACGGCCCACCGGCAGATCGGCACGGACCTCGATGCCCAGCCGTCGGAGGTCATCGGCGGGGCCGATGCCCGAGCGCATGAGGATCGAGGGCGAGGCCGTGGCGCCCGCGCTGAGCGCGACCTGGTTCGCGTGGAAGGCCGATCCGTTGGCCAGCCGGACGCCGACTGCCCGAGCACGTTCGAAGAGAACCACGTCGACCAGACTGTCGCCGCGGATGGTGAGGCCCGGGTTGTCGCGACGTGGCTCCAGATAGGCGTCGTGGCACGAGACCCGTCGACGGTCGATCGAGTTGATGGGGTAGGGAGAGACGCCGGTCGCGCCGGGTGCGTTGACGTCCGGGGCCCACCCGAAACCCGAGGCGAGCGCTGCCGCGCGGAGCGCCTGGTCGACCGAGCCCCACGTGTCGACCGGGGCCCGGTAGACGGGGATCGGGCCGGCGGTGCCGTGGTAGTCCTCGTCGCCGAAGCCGGCGTCGGACTCCAGGGCGACGAAGTCCGCCATGACCTCCGCGGACGACCATCCGGTGCAACCGGAGGCCGCCCACTCGTCGAAGTCCTCGATGGGCGGCCGGATCGCGATCTGCCCGTTCACCGTCGAGCTTCCGCCGAGGCCCTTGCCTCGCCAGTACAGGTAGGGCTCCTGGGCCTCGGTCCTGGTGGCCAGATGCCCGTCCCACAAGAACGCGTTGTAGTCGGAGTTCAGGATCGCGTTCAACGGATTCGGCGACCTCCATGCCTCCGGAAGCTGCGAGGCCGCGTAGTCCCGGCCGGCCTCGAGCAGCAGCACCCGCTGTCCCGCGTCGGCGAGCCGTGCCGCGAGTGCCGAGCCGGACGAGCCCGCTCCGACGACGATGGTGTCGTAGCTGCCTGCTGATCCCATCTGGCCTGATCCTTGGTCTCGTCGCTAGGCGGTGAGGTCGAGCGTGTGAACGGTCATCTCGCCGAGTGCCGCGGGAAGGGGTTCGACGCCGAACCCGGGTCCGCCGGGGATCGACACCGCGCCGTCCTTCATGACGATCGGCTCGGTGATGTCCTGGGCGTAGAACCGATCCGAGCCCGAGATGTCGCCGGGCAGCGTGAAGCCCGGGAGCCCGGCCAACGCCGCGTTGGCGGCTCGGCCGATGCCGGTTTCGAGCATGCCGCCGCACCAGACTGCGACGCCGTGCGCCAGCGCGAGGTCGTGGATGCGTGCCGCCTCGAGGTATCCCCCCACTCTTCCAGGCTTGATGTTGATGACACTCGCCGCCCCCAGCGCGATCGCGTCGGCGGCCGACCGCGCGTCAACGATCGACTCGTCCAGGCAGATCGGCGTGGTGAGCAGGCCCGCGAGCAGAGCGTGTTGCCGCAGGTCCTCCTCGCCCAGCGGCTGTTCGATCAGCAGCAGATCGAAGGGGTCGAGTCTGCGCAGCCGCTGGGCATCGGAGAGACGGTAGGCGGTGTTCGCGTCAACCTGCAGCGCGATGTCGCCGAACCGCTCGCGCACCGCCTTGACCGGCTCGAGGTCCCACCCGGGCTGGATCTTGAGTTTGATGCGCGCGTAGCCCTGGTCGACGAAGTCGGCCACCCGGCCGAGCAGGTCGGGAATCGACTTCTCGATGCCGACGCTGACCCCCGAGGGCACCGAGACGCGGGTCACACCGAGCTGCGCTGCGAACGACATGTTCCGAAGCCGCAGCTGGGCATCCAGGATCGCCATCTCCAGAGCGCCCTTGGCCATGCGGTGGCCGACCACGTGCTCAAGTGCCGCGCCGACCGTCGATGCCGACACGGCGTGACCCGCGGCCTGCCACTCGAACAGCGCGGGCACGAGGAATCGCCGCAGGACCTCTCGTGCTCCCTCAAGGTATTCCGGCGAGTAGAACGGCTCGGCGAGGGCGACGCACTCACCCCACCCTGTCACGGTGCCGCCGTGGTCTGAGGCCGTGACCCGGATCAGGAGCGGAAGGCGCTCCGTCTGGGTGGAGAACGAGGTGGTGAACGGGTGGATCAGCGGCATCCGGACCGTGATGAGCTCGACACGCTCGATGTGCATTCTCAGGTGCTCCTCGTGAGGCAGTAGTGACCCCGGCGGTCGAAATCGACGACGACCCAGCCTTCTTCCAGCAGCCCACCCAGCGCCCGTCGTAGCGCGAGCCGCCATGAGATCGCGAGCTCGGGTTCGTGGCGCCGTAGAGCCTCGATGTCCGAGGGGATCTCCACGACGCATCGGGTCAGCGACTCCGCCCGGCCGAGGTCGAGCTGGGGTCGCCGGTCCACGGACCTCAGTACGGCGGGGCCGTGCTTCTTCTCGGCTCGTGAGGGCGCCGTGGCCTGCCCGATGTGCCAGGCCACCATGATCCGGTCGCTGTGCTGGCCCTGGTTGAGCCCGTCACCCATCGGTCCGTAGAAGTCGGGCAGGTAGACCTCGACCTCACAGCCGAGCTTGTGGAGGTTGAAGTACGCGTTCCGGGCCACCAGGGGGTCATAGGTCCACGTCACGCGAGTGACACCGCGGGCCAGGCACCAGTCGCGCTGGTGGTGCTTGAGGGCTCTGCCCCATCCTGTGCCCGCCGCGTCTGGTCGCACGCCGGCGATGTGGGAGTGCAGGGCATTCTCCCGGGGCGGGTAGAAGAACCCGACGCAGACCGCCATGAGCTCATGGCCGCGGAAACCACCGGCGACGTAGTTGCCCGCGTGCGCGAACGCCGTGAGGAGCTCCGGGCTGACATGCGACTGGGTGTTTTGGACCTTCCAGATCTGCGCCACGAGCTCGGAGGCGGCAGACATCTCCTCCGGGCGGTGAAGCAGCCGCAACTCCATGGAGGTCGAGCTCGGCGCCTGGGTCGTCATGAGCACTCCTGCCGCAGGAAGCGGGATCCGTTGTAGACGCCGCCGGCGACGGGCCGGAACTGCTTCTCCCCCGCGAGCTCAGCGGTGGTGTAGGCGTAGCCGCCCGGGATGTTCGAGGCATGCAGCGCGACGAACTCCGGCTCTGCTGCCGTGCCGTCGCGCAGATGCCCCTTCCGCTCCCACAGTGTCAGTCTGAGACCGTCCGCGTCGGGGGCCACCTCCGCGCGATAGCCAGCGCACTCCCAGGCGCCCTCCAGCGGTTCGGGCGGACGTGTCATGTCGGCCCGGACCCGGACCGGGGGCAGACTGCCGTCGATCGACGACGTGACGTCCGCGAACAGCTCGTAGAAGAGACCATCCGGTTGACCACCGCTGGTCAGCAACGCCACCGCGTAGTTCGTACCGGGGATCAAGCGCAGGTATGAACGTTGGCCGATCGTGCCGCCGTCATGGCCGTATACGAAGGTTCCCCGCCAGTCCTCGAGGAACCAGCCCAGTCCCCAGCCTTGGACGGTGGCGACGCTCTGTCTCAGATCGACATGCTCGATGGTCATCAGGCGAGCGCTGCCGGCTGACAGCAGACGAACGCCTTCCCGGGTCACCCCTCCGCGCAGTGACATCTCCGCGAACGTCAGCAGGTCGCCGACGCTCGCCACGATCAGGCCCGCGGGTCCCATGGATCGGGTGATCGACCACTGGGGCACCGGGGCCGACTCGTCGCCGAAGCCGGCGTGGCCGGTCGCCGTGGCGAACTTAGGTGCGTCCTCGCTCAGGGTGATGGTGTGCCGCAGGCCCATCGGCTTGATCAAATAGTGGAGCAGCGCCTCGTCCCACGTCATGTCGCGGAGCACCTCGACGATGCGGCCCGCGACGACGAAGCCGGCATTGCAGTAGGAGAACCTCTCTCCAAGCGGGTGGATGTGAGAGACGGCGGCGAGGTGCTCCACGTACCGCGCGACGCAGTCGTCTCCCCTCCCGGTGTCGGTGAAGACGTCCCCGTCGATGCCGCTGGTGTGGTTGAGCAACGCCCGTACCGTCACCGAGGGCGACTCGTCATCGGCCAGCCTGAAGTCCGGCAGGATTTCGCGCACGGGAGCGTCGAGATCGAGCAGCCCCTCGTCGACGAGCTGCATGACGAGCATCGTCGTCCAGACCTTCGTGATCGACCCGATCTGAAAGACGGCGTCGTCGATGACGGGTTCCCGGGTCGAGACGTTCAGGACCCCGGAGCTGACCGTGATGCGATCGAAGACCGTTCCGCTCCGATCGAGCTGCACGATCCCGAGTTGCGCCCCGACGACTCCGTGCCGTTCTCGGAGGAGGTCCAGACGGCGGCGCCAGTAGTGCTCCCCACGTGGGGCCGGCGACAGCGCGGCCGGCCGTGCGGCGGCGCGGGTGTGCAGCTCGACCCATTCCACGACCCGGGCGTGGTAGTCGACGCGGTGATCGACCTCGCCGTCGGCGATGAAGAGGTGGCTGCCTCCTGGATAGACCACCAGGCGAGTCGGCACACCCTGGATCCGCAGTGCCGAGAACCACTGCTGAGCCTGTCCGATCGGGCAGGTGTTGTCGTTCTCGCCGTGCAGCACGAGCGTGGGTGTCTTCACCTGCTCGACGCGTGCGATCGGAGAGCTCTCGATGAGCCGGACCACGTCTGTCGGCGCGGCACCTGCGGTCGCCGAGGCGAAGAAGCCTTCCGGCAGCAGTCGCTGACCGGCGATGGAGGCGAAGTCGCAGATCAGGCCGCCGGCCACCGCGGCCGCGAACCGGTCGGTGTGGGCGGTGAGGGCACAGGTCGCGACGCCGCCGTAGCTATAGCCGGCGACAGCGAGTCGCTCGGGGTCGGCGATCCCCTCGGCGATCAACTGGTCGATCGGCTCGATGAAGTCCGCCAGATCAGCTCGTCCCCAGCCGCCGTCGACGGCTCGGTAGAACTCCTCGCCGTACCCGTCGGATCCACGGGGGTTGAGCGTGAGGACACGCCACCCGCGTGCGGCGAGGAGCTGTTGGTACAGATGGATCTCGTCGGCCACACCGGCCCAGGCGTTGTGCGGCCCACCGTGGATGTCGAGCAGGAGCGGAGCGGTTCCGGTCGTGTCCGGTGCCGCCATCAGCCACCCGTGGACGACGACGCCATCGCTGATCGTGAACTCTCGTGGCTCCGGTCGACAGAGCTGGACCCCGGGGAGGCTCTCTTCCATCAGCGAGGTGAGGACCTCGACTTCGCCGGTGGCGAGGTCGACGATCGCGACCTCGGCGAACGACTCAGGAGTGGTCAGGACGATCGCGGCACGGGGTGCCTCGGCGGCCACCGAGAGCGCGGAGACGACCTGATGCGGCTCCGCGACGATCGGCCTGCCCTCTCCGCCATCCGGACCGACCCCGTACAGATGGGTCCAGCCACGGTCACGCAGGCAGAAGACGATCTCGCTGCCGTCGTGGCTTTGCGCCGGGTGGCCACCTGGGTAGCCCGTCGCGCCCGGCAGCACATTGCGGTCCAGCCCAGCCGTGACGTCGGTGTCGGGCCTGCCGTCGCCGTACAGCCGGAGAAGCCGGGCATGACCTGCCACCATCGCGGGTGATCCCACGGCGAGCAACGACGCGCCGTCGCGAGCCCACATGACCGGACCGGTCACTCCTGTGGCCTGTCCGAGCACCTGCACCGGAGCGAGCGGGTCGTCGACCTCGACCGCGTAGGCGCGGCGTTCGAGCTCGACGTCCGCGCGGTGGGCCATGGAGGCCGTGAATGCGAGGCGGTCGCCGTCGGGCGACCATGCCGGGCCGTCCGCGTCGTAGTCGCCGTCGGTGACCTGTCTGATCTGCCTGGATCCCAGGTCCATCACGAAGATCTGGCGGCGGACACTGCCGATCCAGCCGATCTCGTCCGCCTTCTGGTCGAGCGTGTCGATGACGATGGGCGCAGCGGCGTCGCCGGGCGCGCGGTTCACGGGTGCGGAGAACGCGACCCGGCGACCGTCCCGGCTGACGGCCGCGGCCCCGGCCCCCAGCGGCAGCTCGGTCAACCGCGTCGGCTCACCCATGTGCGGCAGGAGATGCAACTGCGGGAATCCGTCGACATCGCGCAGGAACATGATCCCCGTTGGGACGATGCGAGGTGCTCGATCCGTCGGCCCGTGGGTCAGCGGCTGTGGCTGAGAGTCGCGGGAAACCGCCCACAGCGAGGTCTCCGTGCGGTGGTCTGCCGCCTGGCGCCGCGTGAAGACGACCGTTCTTCCATCCGCCGTGATCGCAGTCTCGGGAACGGTGACGACCTGACGGACGTCATCGAGACTGCACAGGCGAGAGTTCATAGAGTGGTTCCTTTGCCGAAGAGAGGGGTGCCGATCCGGGGGACGGCACGGATCAGCTCACGTGTGTAGGGATGTTCGGGGTGGTCGATCACCTCGGTCGCCGATCCGACCTCGACGACCTGCCCGTCCTTCATGACCGCGACGTCGTCGCACAACTGCCTGACCACAGCGAGGTTGTGGCTGATGAAGAGAACCGTCAGATCGAGGTCCCGCTGGACACGCATCAGCAGATTCAGTACGGTTCCCTGCACCGAGACGTCCAGCGCTGAAGTGATCTCGTCAGCGAGCAGCACCCGGGGCTCGGCGGCAAGCGCCCGCGCGATCGCGACGCGTTGACGTTGACCCCCCGACAACTGCATGGGCAGATCGCCGGCACGGGCCGGGTCGAGCTCGACCATCTCGAGAAGTGCGGCCACCTCGCCGCGCCGGTGAGTGTGATCGCGTCGCGTGGATCTTCCGCGTACGGCAAGCGCCTCCTCGATCGAGGCGCCGATGGACATCCTTGGGTTCAGGCAGGAGTTGGCGTCCTGGAAGATCAGCTGCACGGTGCGGCGAACGGACGCGGCGCTCCCCCGGGCACCGACGACATCGGTGCCGTCGACCAGGATACGGCCCGTATGCGCCTCGTGCAGGCCGACGACGGCGCGAGCCAGCGTCGACTTGCCCGAACCTGACTCGCCCACCAGCCCCACCGTCCGGCCGCTCGGCACGTGGAGACTCACCCCACGAACCGCCTGATGGGCGGCGGGTCCGTGCCCGTACCTGACTCCCACGTTCTCGAAGGCGAGGTCGCTCACACCGACCCCTCCCTTACGGCGTCGAGGGGAAACTCGGCACCCTCGGTGATCGTGGCGAACTCGGTGCCCGGGACGGCGTCCATGTGCGGCACCGCCGCCACCAGCGCCCGGGTGTAGGGATGCGCCGCGCGTCCGCTCGCGAGATCCTCGGTGCTCAGGCTCTCCACGATGGCTCCCCGGTACATGACCAGGACCCGCGTGCAGAATGACGAGACCAGCGAAATGTCGTGCGAGACGAACATGACGGCCGTCCCATGCTCACGGTTCACCCTCCGCAAGAGCGCCAGGACCTCCCGCTGCACCGTGACGTCGAGGGCCGTTGTCGGCTCGTCGGCTATGACCAGCGCCGGTTCGCCCATGAGCCCCATCGCGATCGTGGCTCGTTGCCGCATGCCACCCGAGAACTCGTGGGGATACTGGCGGGCGCGGCGAGCCGGGTCGGAGAGCCGTACCGCGGCAAGCCGGTCGACCGCACGCCGGCGTGCCTCGCGCCGGCTGAGGCCGCCGTGCAGCAGACCGACCTCCGCGACCTGCGTACCGACGTGAAGGGCGGGGTTGAGCGAGGTCGAGGGATCTTGGAAGACGAATGCCAGCCGCGTACCGAGCTGTTGGGCCAGCGACTTGGAACGCGGTCTGCCGGGCACCTTGCCCCTGACGACCAGTTCCGTGCCGTCGAACTGGACCGATGACGCCGTCACGTGAAGTGGCTCTTCCAGGAGTGACGCGACCGCCATGCAGGTCAGTGACTTCCCCGAGCCCGACTCACCGACGATGCCGACGATCTCCCCTCGATCGATGTCGAAGCTGACGCCACGAACCGGCGTCGCCCATCCATCCCCCCGGGGCGCCTCCACGCGCAGGCCGCGGACGCGGAGCACGGGGTCCTCCGCGACCTGCGGGACCGGTGCCGCCGCCGTCGAGCCGGTGGTCTTCCGCCGCCGGCGGCGGCCGGAGGGCCGGTGCAGCCCGAATGCCCGGGCGAGCACCTCGCCGGCGAGCGCGAACGTCACGCCGGCGAACACGATGGCGGCGCCTAGCCCCAGAGACGGAGCGGGGTTCACGTAGATGGCTCCCATGCTCTCGTTGAGCATGCGGCCCCAGTCGTAGTCCGGCGCCTGTACGCCGAGGCCCAGGAAGGACAGCCCCGTCGCCGCGACCAGCGCGGTGCCGGCGCCGATGCTGGCGTTGACGATGAGCGGGTCTCGCATGTTGGGCAGGACGTGCCGTACCAGGATCCGCGCTCGGCTGACGCCGAGGATGCGAGCGGCGGCCACGAAGTCGCGCCCGGTCACCGACGCACTGAGGGTCTGAGTGAGCCGGGCGTAGGACGGCGCCATGGCCAGGCCGATCGCCAGTGTGACACTGGTGGCGCCCACACCGAGGGTGATCGACACGACGATGGCGAGCAGGAGAGCCGGAAAGGCGAGTGCCACGCCGATGGCGCTGTTGACCAACCGCCCCAGCCGCCGGGGCGCGATCGTCGGCAGCAGGCCGATGACCACACCGACGAACACGCCGAGGGCGGCCGATAGGAGGGCGGTGACGATCGAGAGCTGGGTCGCGGTCAGCACCCGCGCGAGAACGTCCCGGCCACCCGCGTCGGTGCCGAGGAGGTGGTCCGCGCTGGGCTTCGCGGACAGTTGGGTCAGATCGGCCTGCCGCGCGGCCTCGCCCCACAGCACCGGTCCGAACACCGCGAAGAACGCGACCACCATCAGGGCGGCCAGCGCGCCGATGCCGAGGGGAGAACGCAGGACGGTCAGGAACCTGCGGCGAGACGAGACCGCCATGGGCATCGGCTCGCCCACCGCGGCGGCCGGCCCCGCCAGCGCGGAGTCGGGAGAGGACATGCTTGTCACTGCCATCACGTGTCCTTCAGCGCTGAACGCGGGTCAAGGCAGACCAGGACGATGTCGATCAAGAGGTTGGAAACGAGGACGATCAAGCCGTAGACGATGACGATCCCCTGCGCGAGCGGAAAGTCCTTGCTCCGCACCGCGTCCACGATCGTGAGCCCGAGTCCGGGCCACGAAAAGATGGTCTCGATCAGCACCGTGCCCGCGACGAGGGAGCCGAGCACGATTCCGGCGACGGTGAGCGAGGAGGTCACCAGGTTCGGCAGAGCGTGGCGGAAGTACAGGCGCCACCTCGACATGCGCTTCGCCCGCGCCGTCCGGATGTAGTCCTGCTCGAACACGGTGAGCGCCTCGACCCGGACGATCCTCGAGACGCCCGCGGCGACCGCGATCGACAGTGCCAGGACGGGCAGCACGTACGAGCTCGGATCGGTTCGGCCCGCCACGGGCAGCAGGTGGCTCTGAACGGCGAAGAAGTACACCAGAGCGACTCCCATGAGGAACTCGGGGATGACGGCGAACAGGCCGCTCGCCGAGGTGTAGGCCAGGTCGACGGTGGGTCTGCGGCCGCCTCGGGTGAGCGCGGCGACGACGATGCCGAGCGGGATCGACACCAGGAGCACCAGCGCCAGCGACAGGAACGCGAGTTCCAGGGTCGCCGGCAGGCGCTGCTCGATGATCGTGGTCACCGGCAGGTGAAGGGAGAAAGAGTCTCCGAGATCCCACGTGAGCAGCCCCTTCCAGAAGTTCAGGTACTGCGTCCACAGCGGGTCGTTCAGTCCCAGGCTTTCGCGTTGTGCCTCCACGACCGCGGCCGTCGCGTTGATTCCGAGGGCATTGCGGACCGGGTCTCCTGGGATCAGCCGGACCATCAGGAAGACGACGGTCACCAGGGTGACCACCGAATACGCGAGCCGCACCAGCCGCCGCACGATGAAGGCCCCCAGTCGCCCACCTCTGCCCCGGAGCGTTCCGGTCGCGGAATCCGGTCCCGCCCCGGTTCCCGTCAGCAGGGTGACGGTCGGTTCCGTGGTCACTTCAGCACGCGGATCGCCGAGCCGCCGACGGGCAGGTAGAGCGCCGTCGCGCCATTGAAGTACATCTTGTACGGCGTGACGGACACCGGTATGAGGTCAGCGCTTGTCATCAGGGTTTTCTCCGCCTCGGCCCAGGCCTTGCAGGCATCGTCACCGGTCCGCCCGCCGGCCGCGGCGACGCTGCGGTTGTAGTCCTTGTTGTCGATGGAGGCGAAGTTTGTCCCCGCAGGGGCGGCAGGTCCGGAGAGGTACTGCGGGAAGATGGCCGGTGTGCCCGTCTGGAGGTTGAGCCCCAGCGATGCCGTCCAGCCCGACGGGTCTTTGCCCGCGAAGGTCCGGCTGATGATGTAGTTCTCGTCACCACCGTCGAGTTTCACGGCGGCGCCGGCGGTCTCCCACTGCTTCGCGACGTATTCCGCGGCGGCGCTGCCCGTGTCCGTGGAGTTGTCGTAGACAAGTGTGATGTCGACCGGCTTGCCCACCGCGCGCAGGGCCTGGCCGGCGGCGTTCGGGTCGTGGGAAGGCAGGTTGCCCTGGACGGTGTCGTAGGCGCACCGGCTCGGGTGTTCGGAGAGCAGCGATTTCGCCCGTTCGCCCTTGCCGCCGGTCAGAATCTTCGTGAGGGTGTCGAGGTCGATCGCCTGGGTCAGTGCGCGCCGTACGGCGGCCTCAGCGGTCGGGAGACCTTGATGGTGGTTGTAGACGATCATTCCGGACATGGCCGGCGTCGGCTGCGACTTGAGAGCGGCGAGGCGTTCCTCGTCCTTGCCGCTCACTATGGCCGCGTTGAGTTGACGGGACAGCAGCAGGTTCGCTCTGGTCGACGGGCTCGGCACGATCTTGGTCGTCACGGTCTTCGGCATCCCCGGCGTGTTCGAGGTGCTGTTCTTGGGGCCCCAGGTGTAGCCCTCTCGGCGGGTCATCGTGATCGAGTCTCCGGCCACGACGCGATCGATGACGAACGGGCCGGTGCCGTCGCTCCCCGCGGAGAGGCTCTTGGGGTCCTTCAGGCCGCGCTCGCACACCAGCTGCTGCTCGCCGATGTCGTACAGCATGAAGGGCCGCGGCTTGGAGGTGGTGACGGTGAGAACGTTCCCCTTCGCGCTCGCCTTGGCATCTGCCGGCACGACGGATTCCAGGCGCGGCGACTTGTTGGCGGGGTCGACAATCCAGTTGAGGTTGTCAGCGGCGGTCTGCGCGGTGAACGGCGTGCCGTCGGCGCAGGTGATGGCGTCGTTCAGGGTGTAGGTGACCTTGGTCGGGCTTTCGGTCCAGCTCTTCGCCAGGAAGGGCGCGGGCTTGGCCGTCTCGGCGTCGAGGAAGATCAGCGTGTCGTAGGAGTACATTCCGACGATCTGCGCGTTGACGAGGTTGGTGACGAGCGGATTCAGGTCGCCTGGGTCGGAGTCGATCGCGAACGCGAACGTGCCGTCCGTCGCGAAGCCCGCCTGGCCCCCGTCCGAGCCCGAGCCCGAGCCGCCGCAAGCCACAAGAGCTGGCAGAGCGATGAGGAGGGCTGCGAAAGCAGCGGCGCGTCGATTCATGGCAGGCCCGCCTTAAGGTCCGAGTCGGGGTGTGACGTGGAACACCAAGACTCACCTGCCTGGTCGGAGAGGCGCATCGTACGTCCGCCTGATCTGCGTGCACGGACCTTGGACGATCGACCAACCCGGGACCGGCTGATGCGGTCCCGGTCGCTACGCGGGTGGCCGCGGCGATCGCCGACCGGGGCCGAGTCGGAGTTGCAGCATCAGAGCGAATCGTTCGTCGGGGTCGGCCAGATCCACGCCGCCGATCGTCTCGATCCGGCCGAGCCGGTATCGGAACGTGTTCTTGTGCACGTGGACGGCTCGTGCCGCGGCGGCGACGTCCCCGAAGTGCTCGAGCCAGCTCTGGAGTGTCGGCACCAGCTGGGTGTCGTGTTCGGTGTCGTAGTCCTCCAGGTCGGCGAGCGGGCCGGTCAGTTCCATGCGGTCGGCTGCCATCAGGTCGCCGAGGCGGAGCAGGAGGAACTCGATCGCCACATCCGCCAGTGACGCGACGCGTCTGCCCGCGCGCGGATTGGAGCTCAGCACCCGCATCGCGGCATCGGCATCGCGCCGGGATGAGCCGAGTTCGCTGACGTCCTCGACGATGCCGCCGAGTCCGGCGCAGAACTCGGTGGCGGTGTCCAGACGGGCGATGAACTCGGCGGCCAGGTCCTTCATGGCGGCCAGCGCCGGGGCGGCCGCGGCACGCACAGGGACGACGGCGTAGACCGCGCCGCCGAGTTGGGCGACGATGGCCCGCGGATAGGTGGGCCTGAGGTGCGTCCGAAGCGCGGAGGCCGTTCGCTGGATGTCGGCCGCAGTGCGGACCTCGTCGTCGTACTGCAGCGGCCCCAGGACCAGGACGCATGCCGGCGACGAACCGAAGGCCAGCTGCTGCGCGGCTTCGCGCGCGCCGGTCCCTCCCTCAAGGAGCATGGACAGCAGGGCGACTCCGAGTCGTTGGGAGGCATCGGCGCTGACGCGGGCACGCAGCATCTCGAGCGCGATCACCCGTGCTGTCTCGATCATGGCGGCCTCCCGCTCGGGGGTGAGCGGCCCTGCCACGGCGGCCCAGATGGAGCCGAGAAGCTCATTGCCCGCCTGGACCCTCATCGCCGCCCGAGGACGGGTGCCGGGGGCGGGGTTCTGCATGAACACCGGTCGCTCCGAGGCGTACACGCGGCGGAACATGCCCTGTTTTCTCTGGTATTCGCTGTAGATCTGCGGCACCTGGAGGCCGAGGATCGTCAGGCGGCGCGGCTCGTCGGCGCCGGCCTGGTCAGCCGAGAAGGCGACCACCCGCGACGACAGATCCTCGATGGTGACCGGGGCGTCGAGGAGAGCCGACAGCGAGTTCGCCAGGGCGAACAGGTCTCGGTCCGCATCGCCGCCGACAGCGGGCGCCCCATCGGCACCGAGAAGCAGAGCGCCGTTCAGCAACGTCGCCACCTGGATCCACGATGCGCCCTGCACCAGGCCGAAGACGGACACCTTGCCGCGCTCCGCCTCGCGGGCGACCTCCTCGTCGACGGCCAGCGGCTCCCGGACCACGAGGGCCGTGGCCCCGGCTTCGCCCAGCGCTCTGACCAGGGTGACCAAGCTGTCGTCAGCCGCCACGCCGACGCCCAGCACCACTGCGTCCGGCGGGACGTCGGGTCGGTCCAGAGGATCGTGAAGGATGACGGTCGTCACGGCACGAGCCGGCTGACGTGGCCCCGCCTTGATGGTCAGCAGCGTCGAGCCGAGCCGCTCGACCACCCGCCCCAGGTCCGCTGGTCTGCTCCTACCGTCTTGCATTGTGTGATCGTACATCTGTGTCCGATTTGATTCGGTCGATCGACCCAGTGTTGGCGCGAAAGCCTCGACAACAATGGGAGTGACGCGTGGCACCGACGAAGGAGCAGCTCAGCGATGAAGGCGTACATCTCCGTCGACATGGAGGGCGTCGCCGGCATCGCGACCCTCGACCAGATCGTGCGCGGCGGGTACGGCTACCCACGAGCCCAGGAGCTCATGACCGAGGAGGCCAATGCCGCGATCGCGGGCGCCTTCGACGGCGGAGCGACGAGCGTGCTCGTGAACGACTCCCACGGGACGATGGACAACCTGATCCACGAGCGCCTCGACCCGAGGGCACGGCTGGTCTTCGGGCAGCCCAAGGCCCAGTGCATGGCCGAGGGCCTGACCGAGGACTGCGCCGTGGCGCTCTTCGTGGGCTACCACGCGCCGGCCGGCACGCCCGGGCTCTTGGCGCACACCTTCTCCGCCTACTTCGGTGAGGTCAGAGTCAACGGATCACCGGTGTCGGAGGCCGAGGTCAATGCCCTGTACGCGGCATCGCTCGGTGTCCCGGTGGGCCTGGTCACCGGGGATGACGTCATCGGCGCGATCGCGACCGAGATCTTCCCCGAGGCCACGATCGTGACCGTGAAGACAACACACGGATTCTCGGCCACGGACTCCGTCGCGCCGAGCGTGGCGAGGAACCTGGTGCGGGAAGGGGCCGCCGATGCCGTGGCCCGCGCGTCGGCACTGAGCTGTCCGCCGCCGCCCCCGTCGTTCGAGGTCGAGGTCGACCTGCCCTCGCCGGTGGCCGCCGAGCTCGCCGCCTGCATCCCCGGCTGCGCCCGGACGGCCGACCGGACGGTGTCGACAGTCCTCACGGCGTCGGCGGATCTCCTCGGATTCATCACAGTCCTGTACGAACTCGCGGCGAGCAGCGAGCGCGCGCGTCAGGTGCTCTCCGCCCGCCGTTAGAACTCTGCGAGTTCCTCGATGAGGGTGGTGAGCAGTCGCGTACGCGGGAGGATCCACGCGATCTCCGCGTGCTCGTCGCGGGCGTGGGCGCCGCCGCCGACGGCACCGAGCCCGTCCAGGGTGGGCACTCCCATACCCGCGGTGAAGTTCCCGTCCGATGCGCCGCCGACCGTCATCTCCTCCAGCGGAGGATGACCGAGGCGGCGTGCGATTCGTTGCGCCTGGCTGAACAGCGCCGCCGCCGCGCTCCGTTCCATGGGCGGCCGGTTGATTCCGCCCCGCACCCGGATCTCCGCCGGGACGAGAACCGGCGCGACCTCGCGGATCGCCCGGTCCACGCGGTGCTGCTCCTCGGCGGTGCCGGCCCGGACGTCGACAGCCACAGTGGCCGTCGCGGGCACGGTGTTGGGCGTCGTGCCCGCGCTCATCACCGTCGGGGTGACGGTCGTACCGGCCGCCGGGTCAGCGAGCTGGGCGATCGCCAGCACCACCTCGGCGATCGCGATGGTCGCGTTCACGCCCTTCTCCGGATCGAGACCGCTGTGCGCGGCACGACCGAGCACTTCGATCCGGTAGAGGGACACGCCTTTGCGCCCCGTCTTCAGTGCGCCGCCCGGGCCGGCCGCCTCCAGCACGAGGGCTGCCCGGCAGCGGCCTGCTTCCTGCTCGATCAGTGCCCGTGATGTCGTGGATCCCAGCTCCTCATCGCCCGTCATGAGAAGGGTCACCTGGTCGAGGACGCCGGTGCCGCGGCATCGCCGCAGCCACGCGAGAGCGTGGATCGCCTGGACGAGGCCGAGTTTCATGTCGAAGCAGCCCGGGCCACTGACGACGCCGGCAGTTTCGGTGTAGGGCAGCTCGTCCAACGTGCCGAGCGGCCAGACGGTGTCGTGGTGCCCGAGGAGCATGACCTTCGGATCGGCCCCGCGCAGCAGGACATGGTCGACTCCGTCGACGCACAGGATCTCTGGCCGACGCCCCAAGCGCTCATGAACCAAGTCCGCGACCACCCGCGCGGAGCGGCCGACCGCGTCCAGGTCCGTCGACGGCGACTCGGTACGAACGAGTCTGCTCAGATCCTCGAGGAGGAGCGACAGGTTCCCGGACACCTCCGGCCCGGTGGAATCCTCGGGTGTCGGCTTTTTCCTCATGAGCCGGCAGCGTTCGCGAGCCGGGTGCGCAGGAACGCGGCGAGCAGGTCCGCGGAGTGGTCGTCGAGGTTGGTGAGGACGACGACGGTCATCGCGGTCGCCGGATCGTGGCCGGCGAACGATTGGAATCCGGGCAGTTCGCCGTTGTGGCCCCACATGCCGTCGAAGTTCGCGATGCCGAGGCCGTAGGTGATGGTGCTGTCGGGCACCGGGTGGGTGCGCATGAGTTCACGCCGGGTCTGCTCCTGGAGGAGGTCGCCGCGCACCGATGCCTCGATGAGCAGTCTCAAGTCGCCCACGGTGGACACCGCGTTACCGGCGGTCCACGCCCAGGACGGGTTGACGCGCGTCGCGTCGACGAGTTCGCCGTCCCGGCGGTGGTACCCACGCAGCCGAGGATCCGGCAGGGCGGCGGCGTCGTGCGTCAGCGGCGGGAGCTCGGTCTCCCGCATGCCGAGGGGGTCGAAGACCAGCCGGCGCGCGACGTCCTCGACTCGTGCGCCGGTTACGTGCTCGATGAGCATTCCCAGCATGATGTAGCCGGCGTTGCAGTACGCCCAGGAGGTGCCGGGCTCGAACTGCTGCGGGTTCCGCAGGGCGACTTTGAGCAGCTCGGAGGGAGTCCAGAGCCGGTCGGGCTCGAGGAGCAGACCGGCGACGAACTCCTCCGAGGTGTAGTCGGGCAGGCCCGAGGTCATGTCGAGGAGACGGCGAACGGTGACTCCTCGCGGGATCTGCGGCTCTGCCAGATGGGCCTGTATCTCATCGTCCAAGGAGAGGTCTCCGGCTTCCACCAGGCGCAGGACGATCAGCGCCACGATGGTCTTCGTGAGGCTCCCGATCCTCATGCGGCTGCCGGCGGTGAGCCGCACCCCGGTGGCCAGATCGCAGACGCCGAGCGCACGGGTCCAACTGCCGTACGACGGACCGCTCACGTGGACGACGGCACCCGGGATGCCCAATCGCCGGCGCTCTCCGTCCAAGGCGCCGAGCAGGTCTGGAGTCGAGGACGCATACGCATCCGATGCATTCTCAGGCAAGCGGAATCCTCACTCGTGGGTGTTATGCCGACCTTCGCATCATTGTCCTCACCAGGTATCGGCGCATTGTGCCGAAGGCCGGAAGCGGCGCGAATCCCTCGTGCGATCGACCGAATGCCCGGGAGAGAGCTCTGACTACTGTGAGGCCCAGAAGACGGGGGCCGGTCACCTTGGGAGGAGAATCGCGTTGTCGAGCGTTGAGAAGGACGAGCTCGCGGAGTCCGGCGACACAGGGATCGTCGGACCGCCCGATTCCATCAGGCAGCTCCCGCGTTTCGCGGGGCCCTCCACGTTCGCCCGCCTGCCGCGGCTCGACGAGGTCTCCCGGGCCGACGTCGCGATCTTCGGCGTGCCGTTCGATGCCGGTACCACCTACCGGCCAGGCGCACGATTCGGCCCGGAGGCCATTCGCGCCGGCTCCAAACTCCTGAGGCCCTACCACCTCGGGCTCGAGATCGAGCCGTGGTCGAGGTTGCAGATCGCCGACGCCGGTGACGTCGGCGTGACTCCCTTCGACATCGCCGAGGCGGTGAGTCAGATCGAGTCGGCCGCTCAGCGGCTCTATCGAAGTGCTGACCGGATCATCACTCTGGGCGGCGACCACACCGTCGCCCTCCCGATGCTGCGAGCCGCCCATCGGCACCACGGCCCCGTGGCACTCATCCACTTCGACGCCCATCTCGACACCTGGGACAACATGTTCGGTGCGCGGCTCACTCACGGCACTCCGTTCCGCCGGGCCACCGAGGAGCGACTGCTGGCGGTGAACCACTGCGCCCATGTGGGCATCCGCCACACAACCCCGGCCGCCAAGGATCTGGAGGACGACAGGGAGCTGGGATTCGCGACGATCTCCACACTCGACGTCGCGCGGCGCGGCATCGAGCACGCCGCCGACCGGCTCCGGGAGAGAGTGGCTGATCGGCCGGTCTACATCAGCATCGACATCGACGTGCTCGATCCCGCCCATGCGCCCGCGACCGGCACCCCTGAGCCCGGCGGGCTGAGCACCCGGGAGCTTCAGCTGCTGCTGTACTCCCTCGCGGACCTCGACATCGTCGGTGCGGATGTCGTCGAGGTCTCACCCGCCTACGACCACGCTCAGATCACCGCGCTGGCCGCCGCCGGCCTCACGTTCGACCTCCTGGCCATGGTTGCCCGGGGAAGGTAGTCATCGGAACGGCCCCAGTCCGGGCCGCGATCTCGATGGCGGGCACGCCGTTTGTCAGCGCTCTTGGCGAACGCGACCACCGAAGGGGTCGTCCGCGAGCCCTCGGTGTTGGTGACAACGGTCGGCTCACCGCCTTCCAGCACGCACACGACCGAGTTCGTCGTGCCCAGGTCGATACCGACGGGTCGGGTCATCACCGGCCTCCTTCCTTGCGGCCCTCCTCCTCATGGCACCAGCTCCGCCTTGCGCGGTTCACCGCCACCACAGGCGCGCCGTGGGCCAGCCGAGCCGCGGCACCTCACGCGTATCCCTGCGAGTCAGGCCCCACCGGGTGGCGCCCATCCGCAGCAGCACATGTTCCAACGGCGCAACAGCAGAAGAACGCTCCACGATCACGACCGCCACATCAGCCGCGTGAGCAGGAACACGCCGGCGGACGGCGTGCGCGGACACGTCGAGGCCAAGGTCCGGCGTGTGGGTGACCCGGACAGAAACAGGCCGCCCTTCGAGTCGGGCGCCGCCTCCGCGCGTGGCGTCGTAGGCTGCGCGCCGGGCGGGGTCGCGCAGCACGGCATAGGCATCGATCACCTCAGCGAACCGTTCCCGTTCCGCCGGCCCGGCGGGGCGAACATCAGGATGCAGGACGCGCACCAGTCGGCGGTACGCGGAGGTGATCTGCTCCGCAGAGGCCGACGATTCCACACCGAGCACCCCGTAAGGGTTCCGCTGGGCTGCTTGGGTTCAGGATCCGGCGCGATAGCGGGTGAGCATGAGGGCGACGGCTTCGTCCACGATCGTGGTGTCGGTGGGGTCGGGCGGGACGAAGTCGGTCCGTACGAGTTGAGGCCACAGGAGCTGGCCGCAGATCATGCCGAGGAACTGTTCGGCCACTGCGGATGCCGGCTGTGTCTGTCCGTCGGCCGAACGGAAGTCGAGTGTGCCGGCCTGCGCTTCGGCGTCCAGGTAGTCGCGGAGCCGGTCGAAGAAGGGTCCGCGGTCGATGGCGAAGCCGGTGCCGACGATGTCGGCGAGTTCCGGCATCTGGGGAAGTTCGGTGATGATGAGGCGGCACAGCGCCGCCGTGCCGGGCCGCGAGACCAGGCAGGCGTAGTCGCGGCCGATGTGGTCCAGACCGTACCGGGGATCACCGGGCGGGGGCGGTTCGGCGTACTGCACATCCAGCTGCCACTGTTCGGAGGTGACGGCCGCGAACAGCGCAGCCTTGGAGGGGTACCGCTTGAAGAGGGTGCCGGTGGAGACGCGGGCCTCCCTGGCGATCTGGGCCAGGGATGTCTTGTCGTATCCCCGGGCGAGGAAGAGGTCGCGGGCGGCGCGGATGATGCGCGCGCGGTTCTCCGCTTTGATCTGCGCGTGATACCCGGCCTGGCACGTATCGCCACCGGTTTCCGCTCGGTCACGGTCCGCCGCCGTCATACCCACGCCCCTCGCCCGTCTCCCAGCCGTATCCTCGCTGTCAGAGGACGGTCTGGCCGCCGTCCAGGATAAGGTCCTGGCCCACAGTGAAGGCGGAGACATCGGAGGCCAGGTATACGACGGCTTCCGCGACCTCCTCGGGCATACCCATGCGGCCCAGCGGGATGCCGGAGCTGATCGCCTCCAGAACCGCCGTCTGCTGCGCGGGGTCCTCGATCCCGAGCTTAGAGTACAGCGGGGTGTCCACCGGGCCGGGACTGACCGCGTTGAACCGGATGCCGTGCGACCTGAGCAGGTCCGCGTTCCACGACCGCATCAGGGAGCCGACAGCCGCCTTCGTCGCGGCGTAGGCGTTCGACCGGCCATAGCCGCCGTGCGCGCTGCTGGACGCGTTGAGGATGACCGAGGACGGGTTGGCCAGCACGGGCATCAGGGCCTGCGTGAGAAAGAAGATGCTCTTGACGTTGATGTCGAAGAGCCGGTCGAAACTGTCCTCCGTGTGGTCCTCGAACGGCCGCCAGTCCGAGACGCCGGCGTTCAGGAACGCCACGTCCAGCTCCCCGAAGTGCTCACGCACCCGCTCCGCCAGGCCGCGCTGCGCATCGAGATCGCGGGCATCGGCCTGCACCACCGGCACCTTGTCCCCGAGGATCTGCCGCGCCTTGTCGATGCTGGCCGGGGTTACGCCTGTGACCAGCACGTCGGCCCCCTCCACGATAAAACGCTGCGCGGTCTCCAGACCGATCCCACTCGTGCCGCCGGTGATGAGGGCGCGCTTGCCCGCAAGACGATTCATGTTGATTGTTCCTTGCCGAGTCGTAAGGTAAGTCGATGGACTCACAACGCGAAGGTACGCCCGCACCATCCTTAAGGCAAGTCGATCAACTTACCATCGGTGGCCTGGGGCGGTTCGGCCACCCGGAGAAGGTGGGCGACACCGGCTCGAAGGCCATGTCGCCATCGTCGGCGAGGAGCCGGGTAATGATGGTGGTCTTCCCGACGACGTCTTTCAGCTTTGCGGGGCGCAGGCGGTCGGCGACTGGCCGGAGGGTTCCTCGTCGAAGAGCGGCAGGGTCACTACGGTCGGTTCCATCGGTCTCTCGAGTCGCAGGCGGGCGTGTGCGGACGGGGCGAGCCCTTGCACGGGACGCTGACGAGCGAGGGCTCGCCGTTCGCGGGGAAGCTCGCGGCGCTCATCGGTCGCGTCGCTGCGGCCGCTCGGCGACCAGGTCGTAGGAATCCTCGACCGCGTCGGTGATCAGCCGCTCGGTGATGCCGGGTCCCGGCCCCAGTGAGATCCAGTGGTGTTTGTCGAGGTAGCGGCCCGGTGTGATCGAGGCGTAGGCGCGCCATGACTTGACCATGACACGGCGCGGACAAGATGGCGACACGGCTGGTCGACAGTGGATTGCGGTTGACCGGCGGGTGAGTTGCCGAGCGTGCTGCGAGACCCGGTGGTGTGTCACGCGTGTTGTTGATGGTGATCCCTGGCATCTCCGACGCCTCCGTGGCGTCCCTCGGCGAGACGGCACGACAGGTCATCGCGTGATCCGCCCGCGCGCCGGGCTGACCCCTTTTCGTCCCCTCAAAGGAGTTGTTGTCTTGAAGCGCATGTCCGTTGCCGCCGCGACCGCGGCAGCCCTGCTGCTGGCCACCGCCTCACCCGCGACGGCCGCCGGCGCCGCTGGCGCCGCCGCGGTCGGCGACGCCCAGCAGGCCATGGAGAACCTCGCCAAGACGCCCGGCGTCGTGGGCGCGATCGGCGGCGCGTACGTGGACGGCAAGGCCGCCGGCCAGGGCACCGCAGGGTCGCGGCTGCTCAACGGCGAAGGCGGCACGATCCCGGCCGACTCCCGCTTCTACATCGGCTCACAGACCAAGGCGATGGTGGCCACCGTACTCCTCCAACTCGTCGAGAAGAGCAAGCTCGGCCTGGACGACAAACTCGCTGACCTGCTGCCGGAGGTGGCCGCCGACGGGCCGGTGGAACGAGCCGACGAGATCACCGTCCGGCAACTGATCCAGCACACCTCCGGCATCCCCGACTGGTGGTCCCTGAGCGGCTCGACCGAACCGGCGTTCGACGTCTTCGACTTCACCACCTACTACCGGCCCATCGACATCGTGGAGACGACGCGCGGCTTGCCGCGCACCGGCGAGCCGGGTGAGAAGTTCACCTACTCCAACACCAACTTCACCCTCATCGGCATGATCATCGAGCAGGTGACAGGTCACACCCTGGCCGACGAACTCGACCGGCGCCTGTTCCGCCCGCTCGGCATGACCCGGACCTACGCGCTCACCAAGCCCCCGGAGGGCATCAAGGGCCCGCACGGGCACGGCTATTACGCTGACTCCACCGGCACCCTGCGCGACATGCACCGCGCCAACGCCAGCTGGGGCTTTGGCGCCGGCAATGTCGTCTCGACCACGCGTGACGTCAGCATCTTCCAGCGGGCCTTCGACCAGGGCAGGCTGCTGCCACCGTCGCTACGGAAGGTCCTCGCCGGTGGCTCAGCCGGCGGCGATGGCAGCGGCAGCGCGCGGCAGGGCACGGAAACGTGCGAAGAAGACCTGAAGCTGCAGGGCGGCTCGGGACTCGGCTACACCACACTGATCCTTTACTCGACCGATGGCCGGCGGCAGTTCGAGATCTCCGTCACGCGGAGCACCACCGACGACGCCATCATCCCCGAAATGATCAAAGTCGGCCAAGCCGTCCTGTGCCCGACGGGTTGAGGCTCTCCGCGTCGACGACCATCTCACGCCGGGTGCATCTCCCCCCGCCCGGGCATCTCTCCCAAGTTCGACAAAGACAGGATCGCCCAGCCAGGCCAGGCGCGGGGATGAATTCCTGGATACCTGAGCTCCACACCCACTCCTCGTCCGCCCCGCCGCTGTCGATCAGCTCGGGGATCTCACCAAGCTGCCGCAGTCCTTCGGACGGGGCGGATGAGGAGGCGGGAGTACCTGGACGTCGAGATGGCATGGCCGAGCGGCGGGCGGCTGGGCCGCGTCGGAGTTTTGACCGGAACGACGCGCAGCCGGTCGACCGCGGCCGACTGGCGCCAGACTCGGGCTCGACCAGTCCACGCCGTTCCCCCAGCAGTACGACAAGTACAAGGCGATCCGGCTCGCGTACGTCTTCTCGGTGTTGAACGCTCGGCCCGCCGCGCTCCCGCCAGGTACGCGCACGCCTCGACATGCAACCCGAAGCTCTCATCGACCACCACCCACCACACCGACTCATCGGCGCCCCCACCGCCCGCTCAGGGCGGTAGTACCGAGGCAGCACGCCTGACATGCCTGAAGGGAGGAGCGACTGTGGTGATTAGGCGAGGAGGGTTCGGGTGAGGGCTTCCACCCGGGCTGCGGTGTCGCCGGCGAGTGCGGGATCGGCCAGCGCCTCCTCGACTGGAGGCTCGTTGATCGCGCCGGCGGTCGCGTCGATCAGCAGATGGTCCAGGCTCGGAAAGTACATGTGCGCCGTGTGCCGGGACACGGCGGCGGCCGTGATCTCGTCGATGGACGGTGTCGTTCAGGCGGACCCCCATGGCTGCCTTGGCGATCTGTAGTCCCTTGGCGTGGGAAAGCATGGGTGACGGCGAGTCGGGTCACCGTCACCCGAGCGTCGGGATGCTACGCGGGCGGCTGGAGGACGGTGACCACCTGGGTGGTGCGCGCTGACTCGATGGTCGAGTTGCCGAACAAGTGGACGGAGTACGTGTGTTCCCCGGCCGTGGCCGGCGTATCGGAGAAGCTGAACGACCCGTCGGCGGCGGAGGTCAACTTCACTAGGTGCTCCGAGGTGACGGTGCCATCCGGGCTGACGACCTTGCGCGAGACGGTGATGATCGCCCGCTGGAAGGTGAAGCCGTCGGCGCCGAAGGTGCCGCTGAACTCGAGTCGCTCGCCGACGTTGCCCGTCGCCGGTCCGGTCACGGTGAGCGTCGGCTCGTACAAGGCCACCGTGACGGTCACCGAGGAGCCACTACCCAGGAACCATGAGTTGCCCGGCCAGTACACCTGATACTTGAACGCCCCGGTGGACGGCGGGGCGTCGGTGAATTGGTAGGTCCCGTCCGCCGCCGTGGTGATCTCCTGGAACGGCCTGGAGGTGCCGTCGGGGAGCCAGCGGTACAGTTCGAGCGTCTGTACGCCGGGTGGCAGTCCGCTGCTCAGCGTGAGTCGTCCGCTGAGGGTCGACTGCTTGAGCGCGGTCACCTTGGAGGGAGCCGTCAAGGTCAGCGTGGAGGAGTGGTAGGGCGAGGGCGGCAGCCGCCAGAGGTGCATCCGCCCGGTGCCGGGCTCCTTCAAAACCGCGAAGGTGAGCGTGCCGTAGAACTCGATGCTGCCCGCCACCACCGCCTTCCCCTGCTGGGCGGCTGTGTAGATGACCTCCGCGGTGGTCGCGTCGTACACCACGAGCTCCGCCGCGTCGCCCGCGGAGGAGTTCCAGCCGCCCACCACATAGGCGCCGTTCGGGCTGGCCGCGACAGCGGTGGGGAGGCCGTGCTCGCCGAATCCGCTGCTGTCGTAGGCGCGGCCCTGAGTCATGGCTGTCGTGTCCCAGGCGTCGAACTGGCGGGTATCGTCCAACGTCGACAGCGCCGTCGACCCGTACTCGGCGAGTGCGAGATCCCGCAGGGCCGGCAGCCCGTTCGCGTCTCCGCGGATCTCGCCGCGCGAAGTGGCCGGCGTGGTGCTGATGTCGTACACCTTGACTGTGGCGGGGCTGACTCCCGGCTCCCCGGCCACCAGCGTGTTCCCGGCGACGGCGACGAGCGGAGCCTGGGTCGTGGCCGGCCCGACCCGGACGGGGGTGGGTATCGCCGCCGCCGGAATGAGACCGAGAACGCCTCCCCCGCCCGCTTCGCCGCAACCAAATCCGATCCACAGCCGGCCGTACGACTGCGCCAGGCTCGATGGGCACGGGTACGCGGTGAGGTCGATGCGTTTGGTGATGGCGAGCGTGGTGGTGTCGATCTCGATCACTTCATGCGAATCGCGCAGCGCCGCGTACACCTTCCTGCCGGTCTCCGGCGAGGCCAGGGCGACAGCACCGGACAGGCCGGGGATCGTGTTGATGACCTTGCCGTCGATGGACGCGACCACGATCTGGTCGCCGGCGGCGACGAAGACCTTGCCGCCGCGCGCCACCACGTCTCCGCCCTTCCCGGCGACGCCGAGGTCGGTGACGGTCGCGGCGGCCGAGGCGGTGGGCGCCTGAGTGACGAGCAGGGCCGCCGTCAGGAGCAGGGTCCCGGCCCAGGCGACTAATCGGCGGGACAGAGGAGCACGGGCAGAGGTTGATCGGCGCACAGGCACTCCGTTCTGGAGGAGGAGGGGAGCACCCCGGCATGACTACGGGACCCGCTCCCGCTGACGATCTTCGTAAATCGAACTCATATTCGCATAGTGCGGGATTGCCGTCTAGAGCATCGGTCATGAGGTGCCGGCAAGAAATGCGCCACGAGCCTGTTGATCTTGTTGTGACTTGCCTGGTCAATGGCGGGCGGACATGACACACCCCCGATGCACATCGACAAGTTGGTCGAGCACTGGACGATCCTGGGTGAAGAGCGCGACCTCGTCGCCGGCAAGCGCGGTGCCACGCGCCTCGCCTTCGCGATCTTGCTGAAGTTCTCCATGCAGTACGGCCGTTTCCCGCGCGGACGCTCGGAGCGCCCGACCAGGTCGTCGAAGACGTACCAGGGCCGGTGGCCGATGGAGTCCGCGTGCAGGGCCGTCTGCGCCAGGTGCTCGCCGACCTGGATGAGTGTCTGGTCGGGCAGGGCGACGCCGCATCATAGCCGGGACCGCCGGAGCTGTTCGCGCCATGGATCGCGGCACCCCCGACGACTGCAGCACGGCCGTGGACGCATACCCTATGTGACCGGTATGTGGGGCTTCGACACGACGACCGGCAGGTTCGCCGGCCCGACGAACCAGGATCGGACCCGCCAGGCGCTGATCAACTGCGAGCACGTCCTGCGGACCGGAGGCGCGACCCGGGAGGACGTGGTGGAGGTGCACGTACTGCTCGCGCGTGCGGGGAACTTCGAGGCGTTCAACAAGGAGTACGCGACGATCGAGTGAATCACGCCGGACTCGCGCCAGAGCCTCCGCTCGTCCTCGAAGGGCGAGCGGAGGCCCCTGATCGGTCAGCCAGCGCCCAGGTACTGGACGGCGCCGCTGCCCAGGAACTGGTAACTCCGAATCGGCTTCGAACGCGCAAGGCACGAGCCCCAGACGGGGTTATACGCATAGCACAGGCTCCACTGGGTCTTCACTCGGTAGAGGTTCCAGCCGACGCCATAGTTCGGGTAATTGCTGCAACCCTCGTAGTTGTAGGTCGTGTAGTCGTCATAGCCGTAGCAGAAGGAGTTGGCGTACCTGACCCATCGTCCGTCGCCGCACCAGTCCACGTCAGTTTTTCCGTACAGGCGCGGCCACGAGAACGTCCCGTACCCGAACCAGTAATGCCAGCAGCCATTGGCCTTCACGGCGGCTGTTCCGCCGATGCTCTCCTCAGGCTCCGTAGGCTTCATCCCCGACGTCGTGGCGTCTTCCAGCCTCGGCGTGGTCATGGTCAGGTTGTCCATGTCCACGTACTTGTCCAGGCCCTTCTCCTTGATCTCGTCCGCGGTGAGCGCCTGGGCAAAGTAGGTATCGCCCGCTTCGTCCGTCCAACTCACGACCGGCGGAGTGGGAGTGGGATCAGGTGTGTCATCCGCCGACGCTGCCCCGACCATGGCCGTCCCGGCTAAGAAGAGAGTCATCGCGAACGTGACCACCCGGCGTGCCAGCTTTTTCGTTTGATACATCTTTTGGCGCCTTTCTTTGTAACGGGTTCTCCGCTGATCTGGATATCAATTTCGACTTTTTGACGGTGGCGCCGGAGAGGGGCAGATATGCTCCCGCTCGGGCTACCTGGTGCTTGTACTGTTGATGATGAGACTGTGAGTGGACCGTCAACAGGGTGGTAACCGGCCATTTGCCGGTCATACAGAGGGGACGACCGGCCGCGCGCTCGCCCAGTACGACGGGATCGGGCAGCGCCACGGTCATCCAGATCGGCTCGCGGCGGTCCCGGGTCGCGTTGACAGCCAGGTCGATCTCGGTGAGCGAAAACCGGTGCGTGATCAACTGCTCGGCGTTCAGGGCGCCACCCGCCAATTGATCTTGCTGGTCATGATCTCTGATCGATCAAGGGTGGTCGTCGTGGACGGGCGACTGGTTACCGGCCAGAACCCGGCCAGCGCAACCCTGCTCGCCGAGCGCATCGTCGAACTGCTCGGGTAACTGACCGCACGAGGAAGTCGGCAGGCAGGATGTCGCACGGGCTGTAGTAAGGCTTGAGGGGCCGGGGACGGTACCGCCACCACGCGGCCGCGATCACGATCCACCGCCGCTGGCCCTCGAAAGGCCTGCTGTTCCTCGACTCGTTGCTGTCGCTGAACGAGCCCGTCCTCGACTATTCCAACACCGGTGATGTCCTGGCCGACCTGCGCCGGCACATCTATGCGGCTATAGACCTGCTGGCCAATCCGCCATGGGGGCCCGCCCTGCCAGGCTATGGTCGGTAATGCGTCCAGGACCAGGGGCAGGTCTCCCCCGGTTTCCGGCCTTGGGGCACAGCGGTTAACGCTAAGCCGGTGATCACGAGCTTGATGCAGGTCACGGGGTCTACCGCAGCTCGGTGTTCGGGTGCGGCTGGGCCTGAGGCCGTTCGCGCAGCTCGATCTCCTCGGCCTTGAGCGGCTCCCCGGGCCGGCGGATGCGTACGGCCTTGGGCCGAAGGGGCAGGATCTCGTCCACCGCGGCGGCCTCGGCTTCCGCGAGTGCCCGGTAGAGCCAGGCGACCGACGGCGACTTGCCCGCGTTCTTCCCGGCCTTGATGGTGAGCTTCTTCACGATGTCGGGGACGGGGACGCCCTTGTCCTTCAGTGCGACGGCGAAGGTGAGCATGTCGTCGTCGATGACCTTCGGCCGTCCGCCGTGGTTGCCCTTGGACGCGGCGATGACCTGGCCTTCGAGGGTCTTCTCGCGGATGTAGTTGCGCTCAATCTGCCCGGCGACGGCGAGCACGGCGAAGAACATGGCGCCCATGCCGTTGGGGTCGTAGATTCCGGTGAGCGGGCCGGTGAGGAGTTCGAGCTGGATGCGATCATTGGAAGGTAGTGATAGAGATTCCGGGTGACAACGACGCTCGAGTTCCCCGTTCTGCTGCGACTGATCGACGAACGGTCGACCGCCTTCCGCGCCGCGGTCGCCTCCGCGCCCAGCCTTGACGTACAGGTGCCGACCTGTCCCGAGTGGACGCTGTTCGATCTGGCGCAGCACATCGGCGAGGGGCGCCGCGACTGGGCCGCCACCGTCGCCGCAGGGCCTGCTCCGGCCAAGTCGGCAGCGGATGGCGCTTCCGTTGCGCCTCGGGAGCGCGAGGCGCTGCTGGCCTGGTTGGCGGAGTCCACAGAGCAACTGGTGGACGCACTGCGGAAGGCCGGCCCGGATCGCGGTTGCTGGACGTGGTGGGAGACGTCGCAGTCGCCGCAGACCTCAGGTGCCGTAGCTCGGCACCAGCTCCAGCAGATGGCGGTGCACACCTACGACGCCCAGATCACCGTGGGTGCCCCGCAGCCGCTGCCGGCCGAGGTGGCACTCGACGGTGTCGACGAGTTCCTGTCCACCTGCGTCGCAACAACGAGTGCCTGGCCACACAAGCCCGCTGTCGTCGACTTCCACGCCTCCGAGGGCCGCTCCTGGCGCCTCTCGCTCTCCGCCGACGGCGCACGGACCGCCCGTCTCCCCGGGCCCGGCACCATATCGGCCACCGCTGCCGACCAGGACCCGGACGCGGCCAACGCCTCCGCCTGGGGCACGGCCGACGAGCTGGTCCTCATCCTGCACGACCGTATCCCGATCGACTCGCTGAAGCTCGACGGCGACCGACGTGTCTTCGACCAGCTCAGCGCCTGGGACCCGGATGAGTAGGACGTGACGATGCGCCCCCTCGTACGCCCCGAGGCATGCCTCCCGGCAACGGCTACAGCCACGCCGTGGTGGCCTCGGGGCCGCTGGGGGCAGACCGCCACGGCTGCGAAGCGGCTGACCACGGGCGGCGGCCCACAAGCTGATCGGCGCGCCTGGTCGGCACCTGACGCCGTCAGTTCTCCGCGTCGTCCTCACTGGGCGTCGATGCAGCGGGGCGTCCAGAGCACGATGGCGTTGAGGACCAGGCCGAGCGCGCCGAGCTGGTCCGGCCACCACGTCTCGATTACGACAGTAACGGGCCGCGGGCAGCGCGGTAGTTGCTGGTCAGCGTCGTTGGCGTTGGGCGGCGCGGCATGTGTTGTTGGGCGGCTGGGATGCGGGTGGCGTATACCCGGTGCGCTTTGCGCGCGGTCAGTCCGGCGCCCTCGGTCGTGAGGGCGCTGCTTTGCTGTAATGCGGCACGGTGGAGCGCGAGCGGGGCGGTGACGAGACCAAGTGGCCCTGGCCGCGGTTGTGGAGTAGGACGCCAAGCCGCCCAGCTAGCTCGGCCGTTGCGCCAGGGTGCAGGACCAGCGGCCGTCGTGCCAGCCGCAGGTCTGCTCGTAGCCGGAGCGGAATGACCCTAGCCAGGGGATGTCGTCCTCGTAGCGCGTGGGCGGCGGTGTCGGTGCGAAGTTCCCCGCGTCGTCAATGCTGCCGCTCCCGTCGTAGCGTGCGACGGTTGGATAGGGGTAGACCGGCCGGGTTCGTACGACGGTGTCGTCCTGGCGCTTCGTGGCGACGAGCCGGTCGGGTGCGACGCCGTTCTCGACCCAGTCGAGGGTGGGGGTGAGCGCGTCGATCGCGTCCGGCCCCTGACCGTCACCGCAGTGGGCGACGCCCGGCAGCATGAACAGGCGGGCGAACCGCTGCGTGGCGTCCGTCCCGCCCATGCGCTCGGTGAGGGCGTGGTAGTAGGCGATCGTCCCGTACGGCGAGATCGCCTGGTCTGCCCAGCCGTGCCAGAGCAGGAGCTTGCCGCCCGCGGCGCGGAAGGCTGTCAGGTCGGGGTCGCTCGCGTCGTAGACGCCGGCCTGCCGGTAGATATCGCGGAACGTCGCCGAGTCGTAGTGCAGGTCGCGCAGTGTCGCCGACGGCCGGGCGGAGGGGTAGGCGAGGTACTTCAGCGCGTTCGTCGCGTTGCCCTCGGCCACGGCCGGGGCGCCGGTGGCGGTCGGGGTGACCCAGCGGGCCCAGTTCGCTTCCGAGCCCACGGGCTCGCCCCCCGGATACATCCGCCGGCCCCGCTCGTCGCGTGGCCCGTCGTACAGCTTGCGTACGGCATCGATCTGCGCGTCGGTGAGGCAGTCCGCGCTGTCGGTTCCTGTCGCGCAGCGCAGGCTCCGCGGATCGAACGCGCAGGCACGCGGGTCGTCGATCTGGCCGTCGGCCAGGCCGTCCCGTGCGTCGCACTCGCGCATGACGGCGGCGTGCAGCGCGGGAAGCTTGGCAGCGGTCATGATGGGCCGGCCCCGCGCGTCGGTGTTGGCCGTGGCGTGCCAGCCCGCGGACCACACGATGAGCGAGGTGAGCAACGACGCCGGGGCGCCGGCGATGATGCCGTCGAAGTCACGCGGGTAGCGCTGCGCCTCGGCCATCCCCTCGTGGCCGCCCTGCGAGCAGCCGTCGAAGTAGGAGTAGCGCGGGCCTTGCCCGTAGTAGAGCGCGATGAGCCGCTTGGCGACGAGCGCGACGACGTGGTCGGACCGGTAGCCGAAGTCGACCCGGAGCTGCGGATCGGCACCGAACGTGCCGTCGAAGCCGGAGACGCCGACGTGCCCCCCGTTGCCGGTGGCTATGACGAAGTCGCCGCGGGTCAGCGGCACGCACCCGTCCGTCGCGTCGGCGTAGATGTCGACGCTCCCGCAGAACGCCCCGCACCCGGTCTGCAGATACCGCTGCCGCCACGTCTCGGTGGGGAGGAGGACGTCGAACTGGATCTGCGGCGCCGCGGTTCCCTTGACTTCGCAGGCCGCCCAGCCGACCGGCGAGGTCGTCGCGGTCGCGGACCCGATGACCGCCGGAGCGCCGGGCGTCCCCGACAGGTCCTGCCCGGCGAGGGCCGCGCAGTCGATCCTCGGCAGCACCACGGGAGGGCCGGAGGACGAACCACGCGCCTCGGCGGGCGCCCCGGCCACGGCCGTACGGGCTGCGGCCTGGCCACCGCCGGCCATCACGAGGACGGCGAGGACGGCGAGCAGAACCGGTAGCGCCCGGACTCCAGCGGTGCGGCCGGCGCGGCCCGGCGTCCGACCCCGTACACAAGCGAGCAGTTCTTGCGTCATCGCCATACCTGATCATGACTGAAGGCGGGGATCGGCGCTACCGGGCGGCTGGGGACACGTTCGGGAGCGGCGGGCCTGGTAGGGACTTCGGACGGCATTCGCGCAGGTGAGCCCGTCGTCCGAGAACGTGTACGTTTCCGGACAGGCTGCGGCGGGACTCGCATCGTCGCAGGTCAGAGACCCTGCGGCCCGCATGCGCAGCTCGACCCCGGGGACGGCGACGGAACGCCGACCGGTGATCATCGCTGGTGTGTCGTGGGCGCGGGCCGGTCATGGCATCACGACGAGTCGCCTGCCTTTGAGGTCGGTTCGCTGCCAAGCGGCCGCGATGTCGCTCAGCGGGACCTTCTCCACGTCGAAGGTGAGCTCGCCGGACCGCGTCCACGTCACGACCTGCTGGTACGCCTGGTCCATGGTCTGCGGGTCGAGGCCCTTGGCCGCGCCGTAGATCTCCACGCCGGAGGTGCGCAGGCTCGACCCGGCGATGGCGACCTCGCTGCCGACCGACTCGCCGATCTGGACCACCCGGGTCGGCTTGCCGAACGCGAACGACCGCGGCACCAGGGCGCGCAGCAGGATCTCGGTGGGCCTGCCCCACAGGTAGTCCATGACGACGTCGTAGCCGTCTCCCCTGGCGTCGAGGTACGCCTGTGCCAGCGCCTCGTCGGAGACCGCGGTGTTGATCACCGTGTCGGCCCCGATGGCCTGTACCTCGCGCAACTGGTCGTCGTCGCGGCCGGTGGCCACGATCCGGCCGGCGCCCAGCAGCCGGGCCGCCTTGACCGCGAGCCGCCCGGCGACCCCGGTGGCGCCCTGCACCAGCACCGTCTCCCCGGGAACGAACCCCGCGGCCGTCTTCATCGACATCGCGGTGACGGCCGAGGCCATCACCGCGACCACGGCCGGGTCGATGCCGTCGGGGATCGGCAGGTAGGAGCCCTGGGGCACCACGGCCTTCTCAGCGAGCGCGCCGTAGGGCAGGCGGATGTTGCCGAACCCGACGAGCGTGCCGTCCGGGAGGGCGCCGATGCCGTCGAAGGCGGGGATCAACGGAAGCCGGCCGATGTACTTCTCGCTGGCGTAGTGCGTACCGGCCGCGATCGCCTTGTCGACGTTCTCGACGGCGACCGCCTTGACATCGATGATCACCTCACCGTCGCCGGCGACCGGATCGGGGAAGTCCTCATAGCGCGGGATGCCGCCGACCTCGTGGAGCACCGCTGCCTTCATCCCAGCTCCTGCCCGAACAAGCGAGCGATCCGCGTCTGCCACGCCGCCAGGACACGAGGCGGACGGGCCGACGAGTGGTTGAACCCGTGGTGGTGCGAACGGTGGTGGGTGAGCGAGTGCCGCCTCCCATGGCCGTGGCGGGCTTGGCCCTGGTGCCCGGCCGGCCGCTCGGTGTGCGCGGGAATCCCCGGAATGCGATGGGTCGCCCGGTGCAGCAGGTCGCGGAGCGAGTGCTGGTGTCTCATCGTTGCCTCCTCTGGCGCGTGGCTCTCTATCACTGATAGAGGACTCTATCACTGATAGACTCCGGAAGGGAGGTGCCGGAATTGGCTTTGGACAAGCAGCGGATCGTCACCGAGGCCGTCGCGCTACTGGACGCAGAGGGTCTCGACGGCGTGACCACGCGCAAACTGGCCGCCCGGCTCGGCGTACAGTCGCCGACCCTTTACTGGCACATCCCGAACAAGGCGGCGCTGGTCACCGCGATCGCCGAGGCGATCCTTGAGCAGCAGTTCCCCGAGCCGGCGCCGCCCGCGCCGCAGGAGCACTGGCCGGACTGGCTGATCGGCCTGGCCGAGCGGCTGCGCCGCGCGCTGCTGGCCCACCCGGACGGAGCCCGGATCATCGCGGCCTCCCAGCTGTCCCTCAAGATGGCCGCCATCTCCGAACTGGCAATGAGCACACTGGTCGGGCGGGGCATCCCCCTGCGGCAGGCTCGCCTGATCGTGTTGACGGTGTTGCGCTTCACCGTCGGCTACGTCCTGGAGGAACAGGCCGGCCGCCCCGACGCGGACGCCCTGGACGGCTTCGACATGGCCGCGTACGCCACGGCGTACCCCACCGTGATGGCCGGCGTGACAGAGTACTTCCAGGCCGGCCACAGCGTCGATGATCTGTTCCGCGACTGCCTGGAACAGATCATCCATGGTCCTGCGGCGCGGTCCGGGGCCTCACCGACGAAACCCGGACCCTGAACGAACGGCTTCAAGCCGCCCTCTCCAACGCCCGGTTCGCCGAACTCGAAGCTCAGGCGAAGAGCCTCGAACTGGTGATCGTAAGATCTACGCACATATATGTTCGTCGCCGAAGGCCAGACGAGGGGGCAGCCGTGGGGGTCTGCATCTACATCGACGTCGTCAGGGACGGAAAAAAGCTTGGCAGCTACGACCTCGACAATAGCGCGCACTACCTTCGCGTGGGGCTGGAGGCACTGGGGCTCGACGGCGACGAGATCGTTCACGGGGTGGGGGGTCCGGACGGCGTCGACACCGAGGGGTCGGAGGAAGGATTCGTGGGCCGACTCGCCCCCGAACAGGTCAGAGCCTTCTGGGAGCGCCTTTCGCCCATCACTGCCGAGCAGTTCATGACGGCCCTACGGACGAGCGAGAACGTCAACGGCGACGACGAGGAGTACTTCACGCTGTACTTCGCCGACCTCAAGGAGACATACAGCGCGGCCGTTCACGCGGACGCGGGTATGACGATGTCCTGGTACTGACGGCCCGCCCCGATCCCCAACACGCCGATCAAGAAAAAGGGATCTCGGATCAGCGCTCGGTCGGCCAAGCCGCGCCAGAAGAGCGCCGCACGGCAGAGCCTGGCCGGCGGCGGAGCCTGATCGCGCCCCGGCCCCCTCGCTGGGCCAACGAGCGCCGCGGGATCATCCGAGCAGGCGCGAGCGGCGGATTCGGGCGTCCGGGTCCACAGCGTCGGCGATCGCCGCGGCCCGCTTCCGGACATCGGCCGGTAGCGCGTCCGGCACGCCGGCCGCGCCCTCGACCCACGAGCCCGGCGTCGGCGATCGACCAGATGGATCGCGCCCGAGCGAACCCTGCTTCGATCCGTTCGCGGGAGAACAGGTTGAGCGGCGCGACCGCGTGGTAGATGAAGTCGCCCGGCGGGGCCACAACGGCCCCGGTGCGCCTGACCGGCGCGCCCGCCACGTGGCGGATCTCCATCATCACGATCGGGGCGTCGTCTGCCGCGGCTGTCGACAGGAGCGCTTCGGCGATGACAGGGGTCGATGCGTCGAGCCACCGCGCGTCACCGATGGCCGGGGTTGCCGTGGGTGGATCGAGGTGGATTCGAGCAAGTCCCGCCGCGTCGGTGGGGCCCCAGCTGTCGGAGACCGGCTGCGCTGCCGCCCGCATCGCCTCGAGCAGCGGAGTCGCCGCGACAGGCCCGTCAGGATCGGCGATCGCGAGGTGAACTGCGCTCCTCCCGTGCAGCTCCTGCGGGAACGGGGGCAGAGGCGGCACGTGAAGCACCGCGATGCTGGAGGAAACGCCGCTACCGACTGTTGCGATGGTGCTCGACCATGCTGCGAGGAGTTTCGGTAGCGCGTCGGCATGCCACAGCAGTGCTCCGGCGTGCAGGTCCGCCGCTGGGACGAGGTCGAACTCCAGCGTGTGAGCGATCCCGACTCCCCCCGCTCCGCGGAAGGCCCACATCGCCGCTCGATCGACCTCGTCGCCGGCATCGTCGGCAGCGGTACGGGAGCGACCGCCGCCGTCGACATAGTGGACGGCACGAAGCGCTCCACTGGCAAGTCCATCCCGCCGGACAAGCCAGCCGATGCCGCCGCCGAAGGTGTAACCGGACACGGACACACTCGGGGCTGAGCCGGCTAATCCGAGCAAACCGTGCTGTCCGGCGGCGGCGTTCACCGCAGACCAGGTCGCGCCGGCCCCGACCACGGCGACGCGCGACTCGGGGTCGATCGACACGTCGGTGAGCCTCGAGGTGTCGAGGAGGACCACCCCCTTGCCCACCGGCGCGCCGGCTCCGTGGCCGGTCGCCTGCGGCACGATCTCCAGTGGCGTGCCCGACGACCGCGCGAGCGCGGCCACCTCATCGAGCATGGGCGCGATGTCCTCCGGACGGGAGACGACCGCGACCCGCGCGGGCCGCTGCTTGATGGAGGAGTTGCGGGGCCGGGTGGCGGCGGCGTAACCGTCTGAGTCGGCGTCAACGAGCATGCGCTCATCGTACGGGAATAACGGAGGTTTTCCTCCGCTTTAAGGGTCATCTACTCAGATTGGATGACTCATGACTCAGTTTCAGCAGCCCATCGCCGTGATCGGTGCGACCGGACAGCAGGGCGGCAGCGTGGTGGATGCTCTGCTCGCGCGGAAGCAGGCGGTTCGCGCCCTGGTTCGCGACGCCGAAGCCGCGGGCGCACGTGCTCTCCGAGCCCGCGGCGTGGAGGTCGTCGCGGCCGACCAGGAGGACGGCGAATCGCTCCAGCGGGCACTCACCGAGGTCGCGGCACTGTTCTTGATGACGACGTTCGAGGGAGCGGACGGCACGGAGGGCGAGGCGCGCCGCGGTGTGACCGTCGCGGATGCCGCAGCACGCGCGGGCGTGCCGCACGTCGTGTACTCGTCGGTCGGCGGGGCGGAGCGAGCGACAGGGATCCCGCACTTCGAGAGCAAGCACCGGGTCGAACAGCGGCTTGGCGAGGTCGTAGCGACGAAGTTCGTCCGCCCGACGTTCTTCATGGAAAACCTGGCGCCGCAGCTCGCCGACGGCGGGAGTGGGGAGCTGGTGCTTCGCCTGCCGGTCGCGGGTGACGTTCCGCTCCAGATGATCGCTGTTCGCGACATCGGCGCCGCCGCCGCGCGTCTCTTGATCGCCCCTGATGTCATCGATGGTGACGCGGTCGAACTCGCCGGCGATGAGCTCACCATGGCTCAGGTGGCCGACCGGGTCGCATCCGAGCTCGGCCGGCCGACGCGATACGAGGGGCTGCCGATCGATGTGCTCCGTGATGACGAGGACATGCGAGCGATGTTCCAGTGGTTCGCCACCGTCCCCGCCTACCAGGCCGACTTCGACCTCACGCGCCACCTCGTCCCCGACGCGCGCGACTTCGCGGCATGGGTATCCGGCCAGGGTCCCGCGCGCGCCGGGAACTGACGCGTCGAACTAACCGCGATCGGGTGCGATGCCGCGCAGGAACACCGCGCGCAACTCGGCGGCCGCCTCGGCCCAGCCGGGCACGTTCGACATCGGCTGCGCGAGCATCGCCCCGAAACGCACCACAGTCCCCGCATTGACATCCGTGCGGACCGAACCGTCCTGATGGCCGCGCTCGAGGATGGCGCCCATGGTCTGCTGCATGCGCGCGCGCAGCTTCGCGGACTCGGTGCCCTCGGTCATGGGCGCTCCGTGGAGCGGAAGCACCAGTTCGTCGCGATGAGCGAAGGTTTGATGGAGGAACCGGCTGATCGAGTCATGACCGGTATCGCCGGACGTCAGCGCGTCCTCGGCCTCGGCCAGGATCAGACGGTAGGCGCGGACCGCCATCGCCTCAAGCAGCGCCTCCCGGTTCGGGTAGCGACGGTAGAGCGTCCCGATCCCGACCCCCGCCTCGGCGGCGATCTGCTCCAGCGGAACGAACTTACCCTCGGCCAGCCCCGCACGCACAGCTGCGGCGATCAGCCGCTCGGTGTTCTCCGCCGCATCCTTCCGGAGCTTGCGCGGTCGCGTGGAGGTCATGAACAACACATCCTACGTGAGTGTTCGCCCCCTCACCGGATCTGGATGACGTGCTTGCCGCGGACGCCACCGGCTTCCAGGGCCCGGTGGGCATCGGCGAGCCGGTCGAGAGGGTGGACGGTGTCCACGACGGGGACGATGTCGCCGTGCTCCGCGTAACGGGTGATCTGGGCCAGCAGTTCGGTGTCGGGGTTGCCGCTGAAGACGCGGATGCGTCTGCTGCCGTGGAGGGTCGAGGCGAGGATGGAGGCGAGGCCGGCGAGAGGGCTGTCGAAGTCAAGGTTTCCTCGAAGCCGCGCGCGAGGTGTTCGCGGCCCAGGGCGTTGACGCCCCTATGAGCGCCGTCGCCCGCCGCGCCGGCGTCGGCGTGGCCACCCTCTACCGCCACTTCCCCACCTGCACCGTGCTGGCCGGCGCCGCCTTCGCCGAGCAACTCGCGCTGTGCGCGGCGGAGTGTGCCGAAGAGGGTCTGGCGCGGCTGGTCCAGCGTGCCCGCGAGAGCGGACAGCTGCGCGACGACTTCGACCCCGCCGATATCACCCTCCTGCTCCTGGCCAACAGCGGCCTCGCCGGACAACCGAGACAAGCCGCCCTCGCGGCCTCCCGGCGCCTGCTGGCCTATCTCTTCCAGGCTTTCCAGGTACAGCGCCCTGGCTGTCTCCCGCCTCCCGCGGCGATGGGCCCTGCGCTCGCGTAGCTACGGCCGGCGGACCTCGAGGGCCCCGCGGCTACCTCGGCGACGTTTAGAGGGGAGCCTCCCAGGTGGCGGTGATGTCGCGGGCGACATCACGGAGGAGGTCGATGAGCATGTCTGCCAGTGGTGTGAGGCCGGCGTCGGCTTTGGTCACGGCGTAGAGGTGGCGGTAGGGCCTGGGGTGGGCCAGTTCGCGATGGGTGGTGCCGGGCGCATGGGTCAGGGCCAGGCGCGAGACCAGGGCCACGGCGATGCCGGTGCCGACGAGGGCCTGGGCGACGTCGTAGGACTCGGTCTCGAACCGCACGGTGGGAGTGAAGCCGGCCTCGCGGGCGGCGTCGTGGAACTGTTCGCGGGCGGCATGGCCGGCCAGGATGGAAACCCACGATTCGTCGCGCAGTTGTTCCAGGTGAAGTTCGGTGTCCGCGGGCTGCCCGGTGGCCAGTGGGTGGTCATCGGGGAGAACCACGACCATCGGGTCCAGCAGCAGCGAGTGGCCCCGTAGGTGTGGGAGCGGCGTGAGCGGTGCGCCCCAGGACGCGACGATGGCCAGGTCCAGGCGCCCCGCGCTGATCTCGTCCGCTCCGCGTCCGGACACCACGTCCACGACCGAGACGTCGGCGTCCGGATGGCGGTGCCGCAGGGCCGTCAGGGCGGGTGGCAGCAGGTGCAGGGCAGCCGCCTGGAACGTGCCGATCCGCAGACGGAGCGACAGGTGGCCGAGCAGTGCGGCCAGTTGCGCCTCGGCCTTGTCCGATGCCTCCTGCACGGTTCGGCCGTGGGAGGCCAGCAGCGCACCGGCCGCGGTGAGCGTTGCTCCGCGAGGACCACGGATGACCAGGGGCACCTGCCAGTCGCGTTCGGCCTTGGCCACCTGCTGGGTGACCGCCGCGGGCGTGAGTTGGAGCGCGTGAGCCGCCGCCGTCAGGGAGCCGTGCCGCTCGATCAACGCGAGAAGCCGCAGCTGTCCCGGATCCACCAGCATTCACTAATCCTAACGCTGCACCTTTCTCTTTTAACTTCTCTTACGGGTACGGGCGAGGAAGACTCGTGGGACACTCATCGGCCGCAATCCCCGGAAGGGGTTCTTTCTCCATGCCCACGCATGTGCCCGTTTTCATCGCCACCACCTTGCTGCTGGCGATGCTGCCAGGCGCGAGTCAAGCCCTGATGATCCGGCAGGTTCTGGAAGGCGGGCAACGCACGGTCCGAGGCACGCTCGCGGGCAACGCCACCGGCTTCCTGCTGTGGTCCACGGCCGCCGCGGCCGGGCTGTCCGCCGTCCTGCTGGCCAGCCCCACCGCGTACGCGGTGCTCCGGATCGCCGGCGGCATCGTGCTGATGATCCTCGGGGTGAACACCCTACGGACCGCGCTCACCACCGTCCCCACTCCCCCGGCCTACGAGGGCGGGCGCCGCACCGGCTTCACGGGCGGATATCTCACCGGCCTGATCACCAATCTCGGCAACCCCAAGGCGGGCGTGTTCGCCGTCTCGGTGCTGCCCCAGTTCGTGACCGCGAATGGCCCGGTGTTCCTGTCAACCGTCGCCCTGGGAGCCCTGTGGGCGCTCGTCAGCGCCTCCTGGTACACCTTGCTCACCTGGGCCGTCAGCCGAGGGCGCGCCCTGGTGTCGCGGCCGAGCGTCCTGCGGGGACTCAGCGTGACCACCGGCGTCGTCCTGCTGGGGCTGGGCGCCGCGGTGGCAGCGGGTTTCTGAGGGCCGGGCCGGCATTTCCTCCAGCGCCCGACTCGACTTGTGACCTACCGGCCGGCGGGCCGCCATCGGCTCAGGACCGTCCTGTCCCGCGGGCTGGTGGTTTCGCGGCCGGTTGTCGGTGAGGATGGGGGTGTGTCCGCGCGGCTGTCCTGGTTGGCTTCGATGCGACGCTCGCGCAGGGTTCCGGCCGCGGTCGCGATCGTCCTGGTGGTGCTGGGCGTCGTCGCGACCGCCGTCTCGCTGGACGCGCCGTCCGACGGCAGCATCGTGCGGCTGGGCTGGTCGACGTGGCGTCTCGACGGCGTCGTGGTGGACGTGCCGGCCGCGCCCTCGGGGCCTGGGCTGCGGACCGGGGACCTGGTGATCGCCGTCGCCGGCAGGCGCCTGGCCGACGGGCTCGGCGCCGTCTCTCGTCCCGGCCTGGGCGCGAGCGTCCCGTACGGCGTGGCCGGCCAGGACGCGGTCGTGGCGGTACGCGTCGATCGGCCCGATCCGTACCCGCTGCTCGTGCAGGGCTGGGGCAATCTCGTGTTCGTCCTGGCGCTGGCGGGACTGGCGGCCGCGCTGTACCTGCGGCGGCCCGAGGCGCCCGCGACGGCCCCGCTGCTCGTGCTCGCGGCCGGGCTGCTGGGCAGCACGCTCACCGTCGCCGTCGGGCTGCCCGCACTCGCGCTGGCCACCGGCGGCCCTCAGCTCTGGCTGTTCCACATCAACGCGATCGTGTCGTACTCCATCGGCTGGGGAGCGTTCCTGGCCTTCGTGCTCGCGTTCACGGCTCGCCAGCCTCTGTCGCCCCGTACCCGCAAGACGATCGCCGTCGCCTACGCCGCGCCCCTGGCCGCCATGGCCGCGTGGAGCGGGGTCGCGGCGCTGATGGCGCCCGACGCGCTGCGGTGGCTCGGCCTGCTGCACAGCGGTCAGACGGCGGTGGTGGCGCTGGTACTGGTGGCCGGGACGGTCTGGGGCGCGATCAGCTATCGCGGCAACCCGGATCCGCTGATGCGCGGGCGCACGCGCTGGATGCTGGGCGGCGGCGCGGCCGCGGCCGTACTCGGCATCGCGGGCTGGCACCTGCCGGAACTGATCACCGGAACGCAGCCGCTGCCGTGGGGCGCGCTCGGCCTGACGGGACTGCCGTTCGTGGCCGGGATCGGGGTCGCGCTGCGCCGCCACCGCCTGTTCAACGTCGAGAGGCTGGCCAACCGCTCACTGGTGTACGCCACCGTGGTCGCGATCCTCGTCGCCGGGTACGCGGCCGTGGTCGCGCTGCTGGTCAGCGTGCTGCGGCTGTCGGGCACCGTGGCCGCCGCGCTCGCCGCGGCCAGTGCGGCGCTCGCGCTGGCGCCGCTGCGCAACGCGGCGCAGAGCACCGTCAACCGGGTGATGTACGGCGACCGCCACGACCCGGAGGGGGCGCTGACCCGCCTCGGGACACGGCTGCAGGCGGTACTGCTGCCCGCCGAGATGCTACCGGCGATCGTGGAGACCGTGGCCCGGTCGTTACGCGTGCCGTACGTGGCGATCGACCTGGTGGACGGCGCGGGCGAGCGCCACCCGGCGGCCCGGCACGGCGTCGCGGCGGGCCAGGTGCACGCCGAGCCGCTGCGCTACCACGGGACGCTCGTCGGGCTCCTGCTGGTCTCGGCGCGCGGCTCGGACGACCCGCTCGATCCCATCGACCTCAGCCTGATCGCCTCGCTGGCGCAGCAGGTGGGAAGCGCGGTGCAGGCGGTACGGCTGCACGACGACCTGACCCGCTCCCGCGCCGAGGTGGTGGCCTCGCGGGAGGACGAACGCCGCCGGCTCCGCCGCGACCTGCACGACGGGCTGGGACCGACGCTGGCCGCGATCGGGCTCAAGGCCGCGCTGGCGGCCCGCGCCGTACCGGGTGACTCGGCGGCGCGTTCCCTGCTCGGCGAGATCTCCGCGGAGGCGAGCGCGTCGCTGAGCGACATCCGGCGCCTGGTCGAGGCGCTGCGCCCGCCCGCGCTGGACGAGCTGGGCATCGTCGGAGCGGTACGCTCCCGAGCGGCGAGCCTGGCGGGAGCGATGCCGATCGAGGTCATCGGCGAGGAAGGCTTGCCGCCGCTGCCCGCCGCGGTCGAGACGGCGGCCTACCGGATCGCCGTCGAGGCGATCACCAACGCGGTCCGGCACAGCGGCGCGACCGGCTGCACCGCCGAGATCGCGCTGGCGGCCGACGGCGTCGAGGTGACGGTACGCGACGACGGCCGCGGGCTCGATCCTGAGCGGGCACCCGGGGTGGGGCTGCGTTCCATGCGCGAGCGGGCCGCCGAGGTCGGCGGGCAATGGTCGATATGCTCCCTGCCCGAGGGCGGCACCTGTGTGCGCGCCTTCCTGCCGGCGGATCTGGGCGAGTCTGGGAGGGCACGATGATCCGGCTGATCCTTGCCGACGACCACCCCGTGTTCGCGTCGGGCCTGCGGGCCCTGCTCGACTCCGAGGAGGACATGACGGTGCTCGCCGTCGCCGCGACCGGCGAGGAAGCGCTGCGCTCGGCGATCGAGCACCGGCCCGACGTCGCGGTGCTCGACGTCAACATGCCCGGCGGCGACGGGCTCACGGTCACCTCCCGGATGCGGGCCGCCGGCCTGCCCACGCGTGCGCTGATCCTGACGATGTACGACGATGACGAGAACGTCCTGGCCGCTCTACGGGCCGGCGCCCACGGCTACGCGCTCAAGGGCGCCGGCCCCGAGGAGATCACGGCCACGGTCCGCGCGGTCGCCCGCGGCGAGGCGGTCTTCGGCGCCGGCGTGGCGACGCGGCTGCTCGCGCACTTCTCCAAGGCCGTCGTGGCTTCCCCGTTCCCGCAGCTCACCGAGCGGGAACATGAGGTGCTCGGGCTGGTGGCACGGGGCCTGGACAACACGGCGATCGCGCGGCGCCTCGGCGTGAGCGGCAAGACCGTGCGCAACCACGTCTCGAACGTACTGACCAAGTTGCAGCTGGCCGACCGGCCTGCGGCGATCGTACGGGCCCGCGAGGCGGGACTCGGCGGAGCGCCCGAATCCTCATGAAGGCCCCTTTCGCCCGGGAACAACCTCCCGGATCGACTGGGACCCGGGACCCATGACGACGGGACACGGTATCGCCCACCCTGAGGGTGACCGATCGACGAGCCACCCTCAGGAAAGGACGATCCCATGCGCGGGACCCGAAGGACACTGGGCGCCATATCGACCGCTGCGGCCCTGATCGCGGGGCTGACCTTCGCCACCACCGGAACCGCCCACGCGCAGGACACCACCGCCCTGGCCACCAAGACCTTCTACTTCGGAACGATGCGGGCGGGCGACTGCACGATGTTCTCGGGTGCCCGATGGACCCTGACCTCCACCGGCAAGGCCTCCTTCGACGGCACGGTCACCAGCAGTGATGACGGCGACGCCTGGCTGATGTGGGCGAAGATCAAGGACGAGAACGGCGCCGTGCTCGGCTGGCTGCGACACACCCGCTCTAACCCCACGAACCTGACGAAGTTCGTCATGAACATGCCCAGCCACACCGAGCCGTACCGGTGGCAGATCAAGGACACCGAGGCGGAGTTCGACCCCGGCCTGTTCCCGCTCATCAAGCACATGTCGCTGAGCAAGCACTGCTGAGCCCGCACCGCCGGCCCTGACGACGAACATGAGAGCGCGGGCGCTCGGCGGGCTGGGCCTGCTGGCCTCGGCGATGCTCTGCCTCGCCGGGACCCTGACCGCATGCGCCGAAGTGATGTGGGGGGCCGGCGCATGGGCCGGGGTGGCGGCGACCGCGACGGTGTACCGCGACATCGCGCGGCACGCCGGACGGGGGCGGGCCGCCGTCGCACTGGCCCTGCTCGGGGTGGTCGCCTCGGCCTGGATGGTCGAGGCGACGCTGCGGGTCGCCGGCGGGCGGTGGGTCGCGGCGCAGTCCGTCCCGCGGCTCACCTTGGCCTACGCCGCCGCCGCCGGCATCGCGCTGCTGGCGTACGGGCTCGCCCGCGCCGGACTGGTCCGGCCGGCGGCTGGAGCGGTCATCGCGTTCGCCGCTCTGCTCGGCCCGCTCACCGGCGATCCGGGAGCCCCCTACCTCCTGGGTGCCGGGCCCCTCGGCGCCGCTCTGCTCGCCGGCGCCATCCGAACACGCGTTTCGGCACGGAGGTCGCGGGACGGCCCGGCCTGATCCATACGATACGAAAGGAAAGATCGTCATGACCAACCCGAACTTCTCATCGTGGCAGAGCCAGAACAACGCCAACCAGAACGCGGCCAGGGCGGCCCAGTGGGCGCGCCAATCCGCTCAGGACTCGGCGCGGCTGGCGCGCCGCTCCGGCCGGTCGAGCTTCGTCGGCAACGTGATCGCGCTGCTGATCGTCATCGCCGTCCTCGTCGTCGCCGCGCCGTTCGTGCTGGAGATCATCGGCCGCGTCTAGCACCGACTCGGGAGTCAACGACGAGCGAGCTTTCCCATGGGTCCCTTTTATTCCCAAAGGTGATCCAAAAGTGAATGAGGTGCATCATGCGATGCTATTTCCGGATCTTGGTGGGACGGCTGGGTCGTGCTCGGGCCAACGGCGTCTATGCCCACGTGGAGTGCAGCAGCGACTGACGTGCCCAGGGGCGGCCGCGCGCCGCCCCACCCACGCTCCCCGAGGTTGGTATGAGCGAGACCGGAATCCCAGGCCCTCGCGGACAGTGGCCGGTCGGCCAACTCCCCGCCTACGAGCGCGACCGCATGTCCTGGCTGTGCCTCACTCGCGGGGGCCGCCCCGCCCCTCTGTCCCGGCTCCCCGGCTGTTTTGTCGGATCGGGCTGCGAGACACCGCGCATGCGTGATCACGTACGGTCGCTGCTCGTCCAAGGAGCACTACGCGAGCAGCGTTTCGACCTCGATCGCGGTCGGTGTTGCGTTCCGTGTGCAGCCCGTGCAGGTGTTGGCGGGTGGCCCTCAGGGTGGTCTTGGTCTCGTCCAGCTCGGCCTCCAGCCGAGCCCCGCGCTCGGTGGCCTGCTGTCGTTGCTCGGTCAGTCAGCGCTGCTCGGCGTGCGCGACCTGGAGCCGGGCGGAGTGCTCGGCGGCGGTCTGTCGAACTGGGTGCGCAGGTTTGTCTCGCGCTGGGAACAGCTGTGGCGTGGTGTGCCATGGAGCGTGCGTATGAACCCGGGCGTCAGGGAGGAGCTGCCGTTCTCTCCCGGGAACTGGGAGAAGAGCTCGCCCTCGCTCCGGGCCTGGGGACGGAGCCGGAACTGCTGTGGCTGATGGATGCGCGGGTAACACGGCCAGGAAAATCACCTTCGCCCCGCAAGCTCCACCTGATCTATCGCCTCCACGTCAGCGCGGAGGTTCGCCGCGCTCTGGCCTCCTGGATCTGACGCGTCCCGCCCAACCGAGAGGCCGTTCTTGAGGCGGCCGAGCTCCCGCAGTACGTCAAGGACCGCCTGCGCCGGCGGCGCCCCAGCGGACGATCTCGCCGTCCACGATCGTCCGTTCTGGGAGGTGTTCCCATACCGCGAACACGACTTCGGGAACATCTCGTTGAGCCGGGTGCCGTGCCGCGAGGAGAGCTGTACCCCGCCGTCGCCGTCGGACCTCGCTAGAGCCCTGTAGCCGTCATATCTCGGCTCGTAAAAGGCACCCCCGCGCCGAGCCGACGGGCTCAGGCAGGTAGCCGACGGCGAGTGCCAGCATAGGACCGGCAGTGCGAAGCGTAGCCATGATGCTCCCCCTCGGGTTCAACCGACACGGGGGTGCGATGAGGGAGTTTACCCAGGTCAAAAGCGGTGCGCAGTCAAGACATAGCAAAGGGGCCCCGCGGAACACCGCAACCCGCCGCCTCGCCGGCGTTACGGCTCATCGGCCACGTCAGCGTGGTGTATGGGCTGGCATTCGGCCCGGACGGCCGCATCCTGGCCAGCCCGTGCGTCGGTATCTGCCTCTGCCGCCATCGCGCGATCGGCCAAAACGCCCGGCCACGCTATCGATGCAACATGCCTTCAAGATCGGTCACACGCCTTACGAGCCTGAAAGGATCATCTCACCTCTGACCCTGCGAGAAGAGGCCAAGAACCCCAGATAGCGATCGATCGAGGTCGGCTGGGATGTGGTGCAGCGGTCGGAATCTGCTCCTGCTTAGTCTGCCGTGAGTCCGCGGTTCTTGACCGCCTGCACGGTTGAGTAGCCACTACTCATGCCGTACCGCCGCAAGGTCCTCATCGTTGGGCGCATGCGTCATCCACCACATTTCAGCCGATTGGTTGTCATCCCGCTGGTCGTGCTCTGTCTCATCGCGCTCAACACGGCGATCGTCTCGGTGGCCCGTGCCGCTACAGACGTCACCATCACGCTGACCATCAACCACGTCCAGCAGCACGAGAACCCGGACGACGACGGCGGGGACGGCGACTACTTCCCCGAGATCCGCATCGGCGACGGACCGGGCGATCCCGTCCTGCGCAAGCCGTACGTACAGGACGACGTCTTCGACCCCAGCACCTTCCCCGACCCCTGGATCTTCACCAGGACGGTCTCCGTGCCCGATGACAAATTCACCGTGCCGGTGCTCATCAGGCTGTGGGACTACGACGACGGCACCAACTTCGGCGACGATCTCATGGACATCAGCCCCGGCAACCAGGACGACGAGCTGAACCTGGACTTCGACCTCGGCACACGCTCCTGGCGCGGCGTCGCCGACGGGATCACACCGAGCCAGGGCCGGATCACCGGTGACGGTGACCCGAACTTCCCCGAGGTCAACGACGGCGTCGCGGCCACGATCGGCATCGACATCAAGGTGGATCCCGCCACCCTCCCCGACACCGACGAGGACGGCATCTACGACGTCATCGAGCGGTTCGGCATCAGGGAGGCGGACGGCACGATGCGCTACGACCTGGCAGCGATGGGCATCAACCCCTGCCGCAAGAGCGTCATCGTGACCATCGACTACATGACCTCGCCCGCCGAGAACCACAAACCCAAATCCGCCGCGATCGCCGAGGCCAAGAACGCGTTCGCGAACGCGCCGGTCGATCCCGTGCGACCCTGCCGGTACGCGGGGGTGCCCACCCCGGTCGGCGTGGACTTCATCTACATCGAGGGCAACCCGATCGCCGAACAGGCCACAATCGGGCTCGACAACGACTTCCGCAGGTTCCGGACAGCCAATCTCAGCCCGCTGCTGCGTCCCTACGCCCACTACGCGATCGCCGCTCACGACCAGCCCAACGCGGCCGGCGTGTCCGGGGTCTGCTGCGACGCCGACAAGGACTTCCTGATCACGCTCGGCTCCTGGCGCACCCTGTGCGTCGCGCCCGGGACGAACGGCGTCATCGACACCAAGCTCGGCGGCGACGACGTGCTGCTCGGCACCAACGAGATCGACGTCGGCACCAATGGCGACTGCGAGAGCAAAGTCGACACGACCCTCGTCCCCCGCCCCGACGACGAGCAGGTCCTGCCTCCGGGCACCGGCCGGGACAACGCCCGGGTCGGCACGGTCCGCGACCAGTCGGGCACGATCATGCACGAACTGGGCCACGCCCTCGGACTCGCCCACGGCGGCAGCATCCGCACCAATCACAAGCCCAACTACCTCAGCGTCATGAACTACTCCTTCGACCCGGGCGGCATCCCGATCGCCCCCGGCCGCGACGCCGCCCGCCGCCTCGACTACTCACGCGAGGACCTGCCCGACCTGGACAGGACCGCCCTCAACGAATCGATGGGCATCCAGGACGGCACCGACCTCACCCGCTGGCTGGACCCGATGCGCAACGAGAGGTTCGGGCCGGGGCGAGGGCCGCTGAACTGGAACGCGAACTTCGACACCGCCGGCCAGCCCATCATCGACCCGGCGACACCGCCCCTGGCCGTGGACATCAACGCCGACGACGACGTCTGCGTGCTAGGCGGCACGAACGGCCTCAACAGCACCGTCAACCCGAACGACGTCCGGATAGGCGACGACATCCTGGCGGGCGGGGACAACACCTGCCAGTCCACGCCCGGCGGCGGCGACAGCGGGCGGGAGACGGTCCTGACCGGGCACGACGACTGGGCCAGCCTGAAGTTCAAGGGCGCGGCCATCACCGGTTCGGGGCCGGAGATCTCGTTCCGGCAGGTGGTCAGCTCGGAGCTGGCGCGGCGCAACTTCTACGAGCCCGACGTCACGGTCGCCAAAACCGTCGACAAGGCGACCGCGCTACCCGGCGACACGCTCACCTACCAGGTGAAGACCAGCAACATCGGCAAGGGCCGCGCCGCCGCGGTAAGCCTCACCGACACCCTGCCCGACGGCACCGCAGTGAACCGGGCGCTGCCGGAACTGGCTGCGCAGGCCTCCCACACTGAGACCTTCACCTACCTGGTGCCCTGCACCACGGCCGACGCGACCGACCTCACCAACCGCGCCACCGTCACGGCAAAGAACCTGGCCGAGGAGCCCGAGACCGACACCGCCAACAACAGCGACTCCGCGACCACCCGGATCAAGGCCCCGAAGCTGACATTGACGGCCACCGCCACCCCGACGGCGAACGCGGCCGAGGCGGTGACCACCAAGCTCACCGCCGCCAACACCGGCAGCGCCACCGCCACCGGCGTCACCCTGCAGTACACGCTCCCCGAGGGCGTCTACTACAGCACCGCGCTCGACCAGGGCACCGGGCCGCGCCCGGCGAACGTCAACGGCCGGATCCTGACCTGGAACCTGGGCACGGCGGACGCCGGCGCCGCCAAGAGCGTGGAGTTCACCACCCGCTCCAGCCTGCTCACCGAGGGCGGCACCCGGCTGACCGGCCAGGCCAAGGTCACCTACGGCAACGCCAACGGCTGCGCCTACGACCCGGTCTCGGCCTCCAGCACCTCCACGGTCACCGAGGCGGCACCCAGCCGTAACCCGCAGATCTCCACCATCTGGGCGAGCCTCCCGGCGACGCGCACGGCCGAACTGCTGGCCAGGGTGCAGGCCACCGACACCCGCTTCGACACCTCCCCGGCCGACGGCCGACTGACCCAGCAGGAGGTCAACGACACCTTCCGGCTGCCGCTGCTACAGCCCAGAACCCTCAAGGCCGAACTGCTGGCCACCTACCTCAACCTGGCCGACCGCCGGATCAACGCCGCGACGGCCGTCCACACCGTGACCATCGAGCGGCTGGGCCTGCGGACCGTGGGCGACGCCGCCCGCCACGCACAAGCCACACTGCCGCTGCCACCGCTGAGCAACGTGGTCGCCTTCACCGACACCACGCTGGCGCTTGTCGAGATCAACTCCGGCATCGCCGAACGCTACTGATCCGCCGGCATCGCCCGGCCTGCGAGGCCGGGCCATGCCGACTGGCTGGCCGTCCAAGGCCGCAACAGCCTCCAGAGTGCCCTGGCGATCAACGCGGGTGTGGTAGCTGGTGATACTCGCCTGGTGGCAAGTACCGTGACCCAGCAGTGGCGCCTTGGCGCCCCGTCTCGAGACTCAGTCGGTGCGGAACTGGTCGGCCGGGTAGACCCCGAGGATCTTCACGTCCGTGGTGAAGAACGCCAACTCCTCCAGCGCGTTCTTCAGGCCGGGATCCTCGGGGTGCCCGTCGACCTCGGCGAGGAACTGGGTGGCCGCGAAGTGGCCGCCGACCATGTAGCTCTCCAGCTTGGTCATGTTGATGCCGTTGGTCGCGAACCCGCCGAGCGCCTTGTAGAGCGCGGCCGGCAGGTTGCGGACGTTGAAGACGAACGAGGTGACCACCGGGCCCTCGCCGCGCGGTGCCTGCACGAAGTCGGGGCTGAGCACCACGAACCGGGTGGTGTTGTGCTCCTCGTCCTCGACGTCGCGGGCGAGGATGTGCAGGCCGTAGATCTCCGCCGCGAGCGGCGGCGCGATCGCCGCCTGGGTCGGGTCGTCCGCCTCGGCCACCTCGCGCGCGGCGCCGGCGGTGTCACCGGCGATCATCGGCACCAGGTCGTGCTCGCGGATGATCCGGCGGCACTGGCCGAGGGCATGCACGTGGCTGTGCACGGCCTTGATCGTGTCCAGGGTCGCACCCGGCGGCGCCATCAGGTGGAACTGGATGCGCAGGAAGTGCTCGCCGATGATGTGCAGGCCCGAGGTCGGCAGGAAGTGGTGGATGTCGGCGACCCGACCGGCGATCGAGTTGTCGATCGGGATCATCGCCAGCTCGGCCTCGCCGTTCTCCACCACCGCGAACACATCCTCGAAGGACGCGCACGGCACCGTATGCCAGTCGGGGTAGTGCTGCTTGCACACCAAGTGGGAGTTCGAGCCGGGCTCCCCCTGGTAGGCGATACGTCGTGCGGTCACCCCAGCAGTGTCCCATGCAGCCGGGCGCGGCTGCATGGCCTCCCCGGGGGTCGATCGTCCAAGCGCAGGCCGAGAAGGCTGCGGCTTCATCGGATGAGCTCATCGCACTTCACGCGCAGGTGCTTGCGCACCGTGAACAGGTCCGCACGCTGAACCTGCCGACCCCGCGCCTGGCAGGCACTCGATCCGAGAGTTGGTGATCGGAGTTGAAGGTCCGCGAAGCCCTCAAACGAGGCTGGGCGCACCTGCGCCGGAGTGCGCATCTCCGGCCGCCTCGGCCGTAGCCGGCGCCCCAGGCATGCCGAGGCCGGCCCGCTGCTCATGACCATTCACGCCGGGGTGCGCGAGCTGTAAGTGGACCTCCGCTACTACATGAGCGGGCGCATGCCCGAGGGCCGCGGTGGCTCCAGCGGCAACACCACCGCGGCGCTCGGCTCCGTCGTACGCCTGGTGCATGGCGTCGACGACGAGATGGCCCGGGACGCCCGCCACCGCATCGACCGGTGGATCGAGGCGGTCCGTCAGGTGCGCGACATCGGCGAGTCCAAGGAGCGCAGGCCGACGCGGAGATCGACCGGATCATCTGGGTGGCCGCGATGATCGGCTGGGAGTGGGCAGGTGAGCCTGATGCCACGGACGACCAGCGGGATCTGCCATCGCCCGGTCCACTGCGTCGAACCGAGCTGGGTGGGAGCCGTGCTGTGGATGGAAGAACTCAAGCAACGCTGTCGTCGGGATGGGACAACGGAGACGGGTGGTCGCGTCCTGCATCCTGATCCGGTCGCGGTTGAGGCTGGTGTGCTCGCCTCCGGGCGGCTCCTGGGCCTCCAGCTGATCGAGAAGGTCTTCGAGCGCCTGCACCCGGCGTTCAGCCCGATACGTTCGTTCGCGGGCCAGTTTCAGCTGTCGCGTCAGCTGCGCGATCTCTTCTTGGTGGCGGGCACGGTCCTGTTGAGATAGCGCGACACGGTGCCCTTGTCGATCGGATGAAGCTTGGCGAACAGGCTGAGCGACATTCCCAAGAGAACAACCTGCCCCCCGTCGTCGCGCGCCATCATGGACCACCTCGACACCGAGACTCTGCGATGCCTGCTGCGGGTGACCACCCGGGTCCGCGAGGTCGCCGACCAGCTCTACCCGTGACCCTTCGTAAGCCTTCTGGGGCTAAATGAGGGTATTTATTCGATTATGTGTTTGGGTTTTTGCTCCGCCCGGACGCCTTTACAAAGTAGATTTTTGGAGATGCGAGACAAGACCGGCGGCAGGCCACCGTGAAGACCTGGGCGGCGGCGCGCTCCGGGCCCAGCCAGGAGGCAGTGCCTGGCGGATCGACATGATGGCGAGCGAGGCGTTGACCAGGACACCGTCCAGATCCGGCCCGTACGGGTGTTCCCGCCACAGGTACGCGAACGGCTCGAACACGGCGCCCTCCCCCGCCCTCATCCCCGCCCTATTGACGGCCAGCGCGTCCGGCAGACCGACGCGGCGGCGCCAGCCAAACTACTGCCGTTTCGGCATGTGACCTCCTGCGCAATCCAGGAAACCCTGACTCCGCCCGCACCGAACAAATCACCCCGCCTGGCACGACCAATACGCCCTCCGGTGCGGCATCGAGGCCACCATCCACTAAGCCGTCACCGGCACCGGCCTGCGCCGCACCCGCTACCGCGGCATCAAGAAGTCCGCCTCGAACACATCGTCTCCGCCATCGCTGTCAACGTCATCCGACTGGACGACTGGCGAAACGACCGCCCGCTGCGGAAACACGCCAGCCACCTGGCCCCATTCGAATGAGGACCCCGCTCCAGGCCGATGCCGAACTGTTCGCCCCAGCGCTATAGGACCGAACCTGCTCCCGCTGATCGTCTGTATGACGGCGCATACGTGACAGCCGGCCGTCGAAGAGGACCGCGCAGGACCCGACGGTCAGCAGCCCGCCGACGAGGAAGGTGCCCCGTCCCTCGGCGAGCGGCAGGACCAGTGCCCCAAGCGCGGCACCCGCCGCGATGCCGGCGTTGTAGGCGCCGGGGTTCGCCGCAAAGGCGATGTCTGTTAGTTACTCAGGGGCTGGTGGCGCGGACCCGAGCGGGGGCGCGGGAGGGGATTCCGGCTCGTTCCTCTCGGTCCGAGAGCGGCGGTCCGATCGCCCGCGTACGAGCATCACGGCGAGCGCCGCGCACCCCATGACCGCGATGGGCAACCATAGCGTCGCCCGCATGGCACCCACGAAGCCCTGCTGGAAGACGAGCGTGAAGAAGGTGTCCAGTTGGGCCCGTACCTGATCCGGGATCCCGGCAGGCAGGTGGGGGGCGATCTGTCCGCCGGCGATGTCCTGGCTGCCTGAGGCCACGTGGCTCAGTGTGTCGACAACCTGCGCCCTGTACTGCGCGGGCAGTTGACCGGCGTCGGCCGCGGCGGCGCTCTTGAGGTGGGTGGAGATCTGGGCCTGCAGCACCGCGCCCACGGCCGCCGACCCGATCACCCCGCCGAGCTGCCGGGTCGTATTGATCATGCCGGAGGCGGCGCCGGCCATTCGCGGCTCGACGTTGCGCATCGCGACAGCCTGCATCGGAGCGAACGTCATGCCCAGCCCGAAGCCGGCCACGATCAGCCCAGGCAGCAGATCGAGCCGGCTGGTATCCACATGAGAGGACGCGATCAGCACGCCCATGCCACCGGAGAACAGCGACAAACCGACGAACAAGATCCACTTGCCTCCGACCCGGTCTGCGGCACGCCCGGCCAGCGGCGCCACCACCATGGAGATCAGCGCCATCGGCGACAAGGTCAGGGCCGCCTGCAACGCGGACAGTTCCAGTACCGACTGCAGGAAGATGGTCAACGGCAGGAACAAGCCGAGCATGCCGAACGCGATCGACGCGGCCACGACGTTCATCACGGAGAAGTTCCGGTCCTGGAAGATCTGGAAGGGGACCAGCGGCTCCCGGCGCTGCTGCGCCCGTTGATGCACGAAGAAGAGACCGAGCATCACGACGCCGGCGATGAGGATCTCCACGATCGTGATCGGACCCCAGACCTTCCCCCAGGCATGGGATTGCCCCTCGATGAGACCGAACGTGATCAGAAAGAGCGCGACGGTGACCAACGCGGTGCCGGCCCAGTCCAGCCGGTGCCGGCGGTTCAGCCGCAGGTTCGGCATCACGATCCCGGCCAGCACCAGGGCGATCACGCCGACGGGCAGGTTCACGAAGAAGATCCAGCGCCATCCGAAGTCGGTGACCAGCCAGCCGCCCAGCAGCGGCCCGGCCAGCGTGGCCACACCGGCGACCGCGCCCCAGACGCCGAACGCCGCACCACGTTTCTCCGAGGGGAAGATCATCGTCAGGACGGAGAGAGTCTGCGGGGTGAGCAGTGCGCCGCCCAGCCCCTGGATCACCCGGAAGACGATGAGCTGTGCCGGGCTCTGGGCGAACCCGCATGCGGCCGACGCCCCGGTGAAGACCACGAGACCGATCATGAACAGCTGCTTGGGGCCGTACAGATCGCCCAGACGCCCGGCGGTGATCAGCAGGACCGCGTAGATCAGGATGTACGCGTTGATGACCCACAGGATGTCCGACAGGGACGCCTTGAGGTGATCACCCATCTGCGGGATCGCGATGTTCACGATCGTCGTGTCCAGAAGGATCATGAAAAAGCCGAGGCAGAGAACGAAGAGGACAAGCCAAGGGCTGTGCCTGCGCTCCGCCGCGGTGGCTGTGGGGAGTGTCATGTCGCGACTTCCTCGTCTTGGTACCACGACAGGTCTCCGGGTCGGATGCCCTCAGCAAATGTCCCACATCCGGATGAAGGCGCGCGGCGCCAAGAACGGCCCCTATTCCGGCTTGGGCTCGTGGTCGGCGAGGAACTGCTCCGGCACGGAACCGCGACAGTGTCCAGATTCACCGTGTCCGGCCGGCCGCGCGGGAGACTGGCGCCCGCGCGGCCGGAGTGCGGACCCGTCACCCGATGGCGTACGCCCGGGTGATGGTCTGCGTCACGCGGTCACCCGCCGCGTCCGTGACCTTGGCGCGCAGTGAGACGAACCCAGGTGCGGCCGGGTTCGCGATCCGGGCCGTCCATCCTGAGCCGGCGTGGGCCAGCCGGACCGGCCGCCAGTTCGCCCCGTCGTCGAAGGACGCCTCAAGCGTGATCGACGTGGCGCGCGGCGCGGAGGCGCCGGGGTTGCGCTGGAGGCTCACCGGGACGACGGTCGTGGACCCGGGCTTCGCGCGGTTGTGGTCGTCCAAACCCTCGGGGGCGTAGCGGACGGCGGTCAGGAACAGCGGCCGGGGTTCGGCCGTCCGCTGCGACCGGAACGTCCAGGCCGACTCGACCTTCGTGGACAGCGCCGACGGCCGCCGCGCCGACGCGGTCAGCGTGTAGGCCGCCGGCTCGGCGGGCAGGCGGACGTCCAGCCGGCAACTTTCCGTGTATCCGGGTTCGCAGGTCGCCAGATCGGTCTCGGCCAGTTTCTCCTCGCCGCGGGCCAGGGCGATGCTGCCGGTGATGTCGTAGTCGCCGCCCATCAGCCCGGCCCGCCCGTCGGCGAGGATGCCGTCGACGTTGAAGTTCAGCCAGTCGCCGTCGCGGCTGCCCGCGGACGTGCCGAAGGCGGGGCCGGTCACGGCGGCGTTCCACAGCTCGGTGACGGGCCGCCGGCCGAGCACCTGGCTCACGCCGGACACCCAGTGGGTGCCCGTCGTGATGCCGGTCTCCCAGGCGAAGCCGGGAGTGCGGTAGTGCGTCATGGTGGCCGGCAGATTCAGGCTCGGGCTCTCGGACAGCCAGGCGCCCCCTGCCCAGGACCCGCCGGGGAGTAGCGGCCCCACGATCACGTCGGCCGTGCCGGGCACGCCGGGCGCCCGGTACGTCGCGCTCACCTTCACCAGGTCACGCGTGCGCGCCGTGTACGACAGGTCGTCCGGAATTCCGCCGGTGCGATAGTCGACCAGATCGTAGCGGTACGGGCTCGGCGCGGCGTCCTTCTTGTGCCAGGTGCTCCCGGCCAGGTACTTCAGGCCGGGCTGGCGCACCGGCAGAGCGTAGACGTCATCACCGAAGCTGGCCCAGCCTTGGCTGAACCAGCCGTTGGCCAGGGTGATCTCCTCACTGCCGTCCTGGACGGCGGTCGGCTCGTCCACCGTGAACGTGATCTCCTTACCCTGGCGCGCGTCCACCGTCACTTCCTGGTCCGCGCCGTCGATGGTCACGGGCCGATGCGCGGTCGTGGATTGGTCCGAGTTGTAGACGTTGACGTAGAGGTTCCACTCGCCCTTGGGCACCCGTACTCTTGCGACGCCTTGGTCGTCGAACGAGAGCGTCTTCTGGGTATCGGTCTCGAGCTGATAGAGATAACCCATGGCGGCGCGGGGTGTCTGGCCGTTCCTCTCAATGGTCTTGACGGTCAGGGTGTGGGTCTCGGGCTCCACGTACGCGCCCGCGAGCGTGCGCACAACGGTGTCGCCCGACCTGGCGGTGACGACGCCGGGATAGTCCCCGGGCGCCTTGCCCACCGCGCGGATCGTCAGCTCGACCGACGCCTCGCCCTTGGCGGGCAGCTCCAGCCGCTTGGACCCCAGCTCCAGTCCCTCGCCGTCCGCGGCGAGGTCCAGGGTGAGCGGGGTGTCGCCGGAGTTGGCGTACGTGAGCGTCTTGGTCGCCACGCGCTCGCCAGTGCCGTTCCAGGGGAAGGAGGCCCAGACGTTGCCGGTCGTCGCGGCCACCTGCTGGGAGACCGCGCGGGCCACGTCCACGCGTCCGGCGCCCTCCTCGTAGATTTTGGCGCTCCCGTTGGGGGCGGCGCTGCCGATGAGGGCCGCCTTGAGCCGCTGTCCGCTCCAGTCGGGATGGCGCTGGGCGAGGATCGCGGCGGCTCCCGCCACGTGGGGCGAGGCCATCGAGGTGCCGCTCCTGGCGACGTACGGGGCGTCGGCACCGCCATTGGCGTTGGCCGCCTTGATGGCGACGCCGGGGGCGGTGAGGTCCGGCTTGATGGCATGGTCGTTGAGCCGGGGGCCCTTGCTGGAGAAGTCGGCCACCTTGTCGTCCCGGCCGACGGCACCGACCGTGAGGGCCGCGTCGGCGCTGCCGGGGCTCAAGACCGTACCGGGCTTGGCGTCGTTGCCCGCGGCCACGACGAAGAGCGCGCCGGTACGCTCCGACAGGGTGTTGACCGCCTGCTCGACCGGGTCCACGTCGACCGTGTCCGGGCCGCCGATGCTCATGTTGATGACCTTGGCCTTGACCTCGGCCGCGGCCCACTCCATGCCGGCGACGATGTCGGACTCCTGCATCACGATGTCGCCGATCTTGCCGATGGCGAGTTTCGCGCCGGGCGCCACGCCGCGCTGTTTCTCTCCCGCTCCCGCGATGATCGACGCGACGTGCGTGCCGTGCCCGTTCCTGTCGCGGATGTCGTCGCGACCGGTGAAGTCGCGTGCCTGCGTGACGACGTTCTTCAGGTCGGGATGTGTGAGGTCGTAGCCGCTGTCGAGCACGGCGACCGTGACACCCTCGCCGGTGAAGCCCTGCTTCCACGCCTCGGTGGCGCCGATCTGCTTGACGCTCTGGTCGAGGGTGAAGGAGCGGTGGCCGTCCAGCCAGATCTTCGTCCGGCCGGCGGTCAGGGTCTGGACGCCGTCCGTTATGCCCTTCCACGTCTCGGCGGCGCTCTTCTTGGGCACCTCAGCGGCAGACATGCCGAGGGAGGACAGCCGCCGGTCCTGGCGGGCGCTCCGGAGCGCGGGCGCCTCCCCCTTGGCAGACTGCGTGATCAGCGGGATGTCGCTCCGCTTCGCGTCACCGTACCCCCAGGCCAGGAGCTGCGTGACGTCGAACAGCCGCTCGTCCACAACGCCCTTGGCCACCAGCGGATGGGCGTCGGACGGGTAGACGTACAGATGGCCGTCGCGGTACTGGCTGCTGCAGTGCACCTGCCTGCCCGCTCCCGGCTCCACCCGATGCCCGGCGGCGGTGACGATGACGCGGTCGCCGGTGATCAGCGTCACCGTGCCGGTCGGCCGGTTCGTCGTGCCTTCTTGCCTCGCGACCCACGGGGTCGGGGCCGGCGTCGCGGCGGCGGGTGCCGGGGCGGTCGTGACGCCGGCCGTCACTGCCAGGATGGCGGCCAGCAGGCCCTTGCCTAACCTCATGCGTTTCCTCTCCATCGGCTGCATGACCGATCGCCGCCGACGACGCTCAGGTACGTTCAGCGGCAACGCATGAGCAAATGTCCGGATACGGAAGGGTGTTACTGGGTCTCCGGTGAAACCTTTCGGGAAAATAGGCCTTCTTATGAAACAGAGCCGCTAAGCCGGACATCTGCTGAGATGTGTCCAAACAACGGAGAGAAGGCGACATCGGGCCCCCGGCGCCGGAGCAACGCTTCGAGCAGCTCTACCTGGCGCACTATCCCGCCATCGCCGCCTATGTGGCGCGACGTACCGAGTCCACGGACGACATCGCCGACGTGATCGCCGAGACGTTCACGACCGCCTGGCGCCGGCTGGACGACATTCCCGCGGGGGACGAGGCCCGGCTGTGGCTGTACGCCGTCGCCCGGCGGGTCCTCGCCAACCACTTCCGCGCCGAGGAGCGCCGATCGGCGCTGGCCGCGCAGCTGCGCGCGGAACTGTCCACCTGGTCCAGGCCGGTGGCCGAGCAGTACGGCGAGGCCACCCACCAGGCGTTCAGACGACTGTCGCCCGACGACCGGGAACTGCTCGCCCTGGTCGGCTGGGAAGGGCTGAGCAGCGCCGAGATCGCCAAGGTGCTCGGCTGCTCGCGCGGAGCGGCGCGGCTGCGCCTGCACCGCGCCCGCCAGCGGCTGGCCAAGGAACTGGCGGCCGCCGACCTCGACCTGACCACCTACGGCCTGCGCGCCGTCGCACTCGCGGAGGGAAAATCATGAAGAACAGCGTGGACCGCGTGGTCGCCCACCTGTCCCCCGGCGCCGGGCCCGGCATGACCGAGGCGGCCCACGAGCTCATGCGCGACATCATGGCCGCCGAGCCCGCCACAGCCAGGGCCGTCGCACCGGCAGGGCGGCGCGCGCACCGGCCGCTGATCCTGCGCGCCGCGGTGCCGGGCGTGGCCCTGCTGACCGCCGCGTTCCTCGCTCTGAGCTGGCTCTTGCCCACCGGGCTCGGCCTCGGACCCGGGACGGCCGCGGCGCTCGACATCAGGAAGGAGGACGGGTACTACGTCATCGAGATCAAGGACCTGTACGCCGACGCCGGCACGTACCAGGCGCAGCTCCGTGACGCAGGGCTGAACGTGACCCTCAGGCTCATCCCCTCGACGCCGTCGTGGGTGGGCTCCATCTTCCCCACCTCGCCCACCGAGCACCGGTACCTCGACGAGATCAAGACCATCGACCAGCCGGGGACCTGCGACAAGATGGGCGGCTGCCCCATCGGGGTGAAGATCCCGGAGAACTTCCAGGGACCCGCCGAGATCACGCTCGGGCGCGAGGCCCGGCCCGGCGAGCCGTTCGAGAACGGCACCACGATCGACGGCCTGGGCGAGCCGCTGCACTGCCAGCCCTACATCGGCCGGACCGTGGCCGAGGTGCGCGGCATGCTGCAGGAGCGCGGCGTGACCATCCAGAACTTCGAGGACATGGATCCCCTAACCGGCGGAACGAAGCAGTCGGTGCCGGACTCGTGGCTGGTGGAGAACGGCTCCATGACGGAGCCGGGCAAGGCGACCCTGAACGTGTACGAGGGGTCCGAGCCGCAGGAGCCAGGAGGCCGCCGCGGCGAGAACTGCCCGACCTCCTAGGCCCGCGAGCGCGCACAGCAACACCACCTTGATCGCGCCTGAACTCGACATCTCTCCCCGTGACTCTCCGTAAGCCGGTTAGCTCTAAATGAGGGTATTTATTCGATTATGTGTTTGGGTTTTTGTTTCCGCCCGAGCGCCTTTACAAAGTAGATTTTTCCCTTCCTGCCTCATCGTCATCGTCCGGCACGGCGGCCTGATAGGCCTTGAGCGGATGTGGCACGAAGGGCTTGAGTTCGCGGGGCGGGACTCGGCCGGCCCGAGCCCGCTTCTCCTCCGTCGAAGGGCCGAGATTCAGAGGGAGGGACATGCTGTCCGTGGTGAAGTCGTACCAGAGCCCTGGCACCGTGGAGGACGTACCTCCTGAGCCCTCATCGCGCCACAAGCTTTGACGTGCTCCTCCACGTGAATGTGGAGGATTCCTGTGCTGCTTACGCAGCAGCTCGCAGCGCGGGTGCGGGCGAGACTGTGGGACAGGATGCTTGACGCTTCGCAGGCCCCGGTATCCCGGAGTCTCCACGTCCTGTGACCGCCCGTCCGGCGGCGGAGTTGTACCGATGAAGCTGGTTTCGGGCGGCGTTGGTATCAGCGTTGCCGATCCATCCGCACGCCAGGTTCTTGCACGCGAACC
>NZ_JBICTR010000024.1:0-99089 GCF_043197735.1 Nonomuraea sp. NPDC049028 | reverse complement strand
GGCTGAGGAATCGACCAATTGGTCACAGGTCGAAAATGTCGATAGCTCCTTTCTGACATTTGCTCGAATTGTGCGGCTTTCAGGTCGCACTGCCAATAGATCATCACCCCGGGGCCGCCGTACCGGGCGTGGTACTCGGTCATCAGGTTCGACGACCACGACCCGAACTTCTTCGAATCCGACGCGCACGCGGTCCCGTTGCCCCACCACAGCGGATCCCGCATCCTCAAGGTGGCGTTGACCAGGGTCGCTATCGCCGCTCGCAGGTTGTCGCGGTTGACGAACAGATGCCGGGTCGCCCGCAGCGCCGCCTCGCTCTCGCCATGCTGGCCGCCGTCGGCGACCCGTTTGATCCCCACGTTCGTGCCAAGCGCGTACAGCACCAGGCCCGTCGCAGCTTGACGATCTCTTCCAGCAGCGTCTCCAGCCCCAGCCGCCCGGGGTCGGACTTCAGCTCCAGCAGGAAGCCGTCCTCACCCGTGGCCAGCTCCCACAGCGACCGCGCCGAGTCTGCCGACAGCCCGTTCAGCACGACCGGCGCTAGCACCTGGCGCCACACCCGAGTCAGGCGGCCGGGTGCGTGTGGGAGCTGAGCGTCACCGACTTCGAGCGGCGTGCCTGGATGACGCACGTCCTCGCCAACCCCGGCGGGCCGGACCTGGACGCCTACCTCGCACAGGAGTACAACGACGATGTCTGAGTCTGAGATGAGCCCGCGTGAATGCCTGGCCCGCTTCGCCGACGCCTGGGCCAGGCGCGACGTCGGCGCACTGCTGGAGCTGATGACCGAGGACGCGGTCTACGCCGCGTCGGTCGGCCCCGAGCCGGGCCGTATGCCTCAAGGACGCCTACAGGAAGACCCGGTAGCGCGTCAAAGGTCCGGCGTGCTTGTCGCCCGCGTGGACTCCACGCGCTCGAGCTTGGTCCAGCCGGTCCAGCCTCGCTTCTTCAGCAGCTCGATCAGCCGACGGGCCGGCGGCACAGTGTCGAACGCCAACCTGTCCATCAGCTTGACGAGCGGTGGTTCGATGTCGATGTCGTCGACGTAGTCCTCGCCCTTCTCCTCGGCCAGCCGCGTGATGTAGGCGGCCAGCTTGTCAGCCAGCTCGACCAGCCGCGGGTCGCCGGCGTGCCGGTCGAGTGCCTGGCTCAGGGTGAGAAAGAAATCGATGAGCCGCGGGTCGGCGATCTGCTCCCGTTTGCGGGCCATCCACTCCGGGACCCGCTCGGGGGAGTGCGCGGCCAGCAGGATCCAGCCGTCGCACTCGGCCTGGACGATCCGCTCGTCGACCCCGAGCGCGCGCAGCCCGTCGAGATAGTCGACCACCTCCGGGGGCAGCGTCAAGCTGTCCCCGGCGGCGAGCCGGGCGATCCGCTCACGGTGGCGTTGTCGCTGCCGGATCTCCGCCCGCAGCCGCTTGTCGATGTCCGCGACCGCCGTGGCGAACTCCGCCTCGCCGGCCTGGAGCAGCTCACGTACGCGCGCCAGTGGGACTCCGGCCTCGGCGAGGGTACGGATCTTGATCAGTTCGACTACGGCGCCCGCGTCGTATCGGCGGTAGCCGGAGTGGTCTCGCTCCGGCTCCGGCAGCAGTCCTTTGGCGTGGTAGTGCCGCACCGCGCGTACCGTCACTCCGGCGTAGGACGCCAGCTCACCGATGGTCAGCATCAGAGCAGCATCTCAGGGGTTGCTTAAGAAGTCGCCTGGCCGGTTTGGGCACCTCGGATGATCTGGGCGATTTCCGGGGCGTGGGTGAAGACCAGTTGGTGGTCGGCGTCGAGCCAGGACATGGCGAGGTGCGGCTGCTCACGGATCAGCCGCTCGCCACCGGCGCGCCAGTTCCGGTTGAACCGCGGTGCGTGCCCTTCGCCGCTGTCGCCGGCCATCGAGGTCGACATGATCAGGCGGATGGGCCGGCCGATCTTCTCGTACCGGTCGAGGATCCTGGATCGGACCGCATCGATCTCGATGTTCAGGTCGAGAATCTCCTGGGCGGTGAGCAGCACCTGACGCGCGGTGCCCCGCTCGGCCTGCTGCCGCGTCGCCAGGTCCGCCCACATGGCGCGGAACTCCGGCAGGAGGGCCTCGGTGATGAACGGCTCAGGCACCGGGTTCGCCCCGTCGATGAGAACGAGGTCGGCGACGGCGCCGGGATGCTCGGCGGCATAGTGTACGGCCAGGTCCGCGCCCAGCGAGTAGCCCACAAGCGTGGGCGCCGCATCCAGCTCCGCCAGCACGGCGGTCAGATCGCTGAGGAACGTCTCGAAGGAGTAGTGGCCGGCGGCCGAGGCGAGGCCATGGCCCCGGAGGTCGAAGGTCAGCACGTCGTGGTCGCGCCGGAGCAGTTCGGTCAGTTCGTGCAGGTGGGCCTGGGTCGAGTTCAGTCCGGGGCACAGGACCAGCGGTCGTCCCCGGCCACCGCGAGTCACCGGGAGCGTGACGCCGTCGTGGTGGACCGTGAAGTGCCGCATCGTCCTGTCGCCCGCCTGCTCCCCATCGTCGTACGCGTTGGTCATGCCACCATGCTGGGACATTGACCCTGGGGCAAGGTCAACCGTCGCGAGTGCGGGTCATCGCAGGGTGAGCGGGGTCTCTGATGCGATGCGGGTCAGCTTCCGCGGGTTGCGGACGTAGTAGAGGCCGGTGATGCGGGCATCCTCGACCTGGACCGCTATGACGCCGTCGATCTCGCCGTTCACGCGAAGGACGAGTGCCGGGTTGCCGTTGACCACGGTGGGGTCGCCGGTGAGCGTGACCTGGGCCTTGCCGAGGCCGCCGACGATGAAGCGGGCCGCCTTCTCGGCGCCGGTGATCGGCCGCGGCGCGGCCTGCTTGACGCCGCCGCCGTCGCTGATGAGGACGACGTCGGGGGCGAGCACGTCGAGCAGGCCCTGGAGATCGCTGGTTTCGAGCGCGCGCCGCAATGACTCCAGAGCCGCCTGGGCCTGGCTGGGGGAGATCGCTTCGCGTGGACGGCGTGCTTGTACGTGCTGGCGGGCGCGGTGCGCGATCTGGCGGACGGCGGCGGGGGTCTTGCTGACGGTGGTCGCGATCTCGTCGTAGCTGACGTCGAAGACCTCGCGCAGGACGAACACGGCGCGTTCGGTCGGCGAGAGCGTCTCGAGGACGAGCATGAGTGCCATGGACACGCTCTCGGCGAGTTCGAGGTTCTCGGCCACGTCGGGCGTGGTGAGCAGGGGTTCGGGCAGCCAGGGGCCGACGTACGCCTCCTTGCGGCGCTTCATGGTGCGCAGCCGGTCGAGCGAGCGCCGGGTGGTGATCCGCACCAGGTAGGCGCGCTGGTCGTGCACCTGCGTCAGGTCGACCGTCATCCACCGCAGCCAGGTTTCCTGGAGGACGTCTTCGGCGTCGGCGGCCGATCCGAGCATCTCGTAGGCGACGGTGAACAGCAGGTTGCGGTGGGTGACGAACGCCTCGGTGGCGGGGTCCATCTGGGCGGGGCCGGCGAGCGGCTCGGCTGTGCCTGTCGCTGGCTCGCTGCGCTCGTTCATGGCCGGCTCCTGCCTGTTCGCTTCTCAAGTGCGTTGTACGCACAAGACGCCGGTTCTCGCCGCTGTGTGACATCCGTGATCGGTGGTGTACGTCACATGGCCGCTCAGCGCGTCGCCGGAAGGTGGCCTGCCGGCGACCCGGCCGCGGCGGCTCAGGCGCTGCTCAAGCTCGTCGAAGCAGCTGGCGGCCGCGGGAAGTCATACGACGAGGGGACGGTCTACCTCGAGCCGGCCGTGTTCGATGAGCCAGCGGACGGACTCGAGTACTGCGGCCTCGGGTTCGTACCGGGGTGCATAGCCGAGAAGTGTTTTGGCCTTGTCAATGGTGAGGCAGTGGCTGCGGTAGAGGTGTTCCCAGCTCACCTGCGCGTGCTCGTCGGTCGTGGTGGCGCGGAACTCCTCCCATGACACGCTCTCCAGCGAAGCCGTCTGCCCGAACCAGCTCGCTGCTTCGTGGGCGAATCCGCGGACGTTCAGGGCCGTTGGGGCGACGACATTGAAGTCCTCCCCGCCCGCCGTGTCAGGATGCGCGATCGCCTTCTCGAAGGCCTGAGCGACATCGTCGGCATGAACGTGATGCATGAGCTCGACGCCGAGTCCGGGGATCTTCAGTGGCTGTCCAGCCGACAGGGTGCGCCAGACGGCAGGGTCCAGGTTGCCGGTCGGTCCGATCGGGTCCCAGCCCGGGCCGACGATGTGCCCGGGGTGCAGTGACGTCGTCACCATGCCGCCGCCGGCGGTCTCGTCCTTCAGCATCCGCGCGATTCGATCCTTCTGGATGCCGTAGTCACCGAATGGTTCCGTCCCTGTCCCTTCGGCGATGGGCGACTTGTGACTCGGCCCGTATCGCCACACGGACCCGCAGTGCAGCAGGTGGCCTGCCTGCCCGCGGAGTCGTTCCACGAGGGCCACGGCGGATTCAAGGGTGAAGCACACCAAGTCGACGACGACATCGGGCCGCAGTCCCGCCACTCTGTCGCCGAAGACGCCCTCGGTGTCCTCTTGCTGGCGATCGGCCGTCACTTGCTGTACGTGCTGCCATTCAGGGGCCTCGGCATAGGCGACCCGGCTTCCCCGGCTGATGTTGAGCACCTCATGACCCGCGCGTACGAGCCGGGGGATGAGGAATGTGCCGATATGTCCGCTTCCCCCAATGACGACAACCCTCATACTGCTCCTCTAAACAGATGTAATACGACTTCCTGTGCTTCGTCCCTGAAGCAAGGCGGAAGTCCGGATGCTGTCTGTCCCACGTGAAGCTATCAAAGCGTCTCGGCGGAGCAGCTCCTGACAATGACCATGAGGGAATGGCCAGTGACGATAGACGACATTAAAGGTCGGCTGGAGAGCCGCGGATGGCAGGCCGAGAGCGGCGAAGGGTGGCGATGGATCGACCACACGTACCAGAACGACGCGGCGACGCTCCGGATCAGGTGTCTGCCCGACGTCAACGTGATCCGATTCGACTTCGCATCCGAGGAGCGCCTGGCGGGGCTCTCCATCTCCTTCGACGACCACCTGGACCAGATTCTCGATCTGATCATCCGTGCCCAGTCGTCACTGTCCGAGGAGACCTGGCGGCCCTTCATCGCTTCGCTGATCGAGCTGTCTCCCCAGGTCCTCTCGCTGGCTGACGAGGACGGCGAGGACGCGGTGATCACCGGACCGGACGAGGGCGTGGCCGCGCTGCGCGAGATCGACTGGGAGTGAAGGGTGGCCTGACGCGCGGCGTAGGAGGGATGACCACTCCTTCCACTTCCAACCTATAGCGCATGGGGGGCCTTGCCACAAGGCCTGGGTCATGCCGCACAATCACCCCTCGACGCTGGAAACGTACGAAAAATGGGGGTCGTGGAATGCGCGTTGTGCTGGTGACCTACGGGTCGCGCGGGGACGTCGGGCCGATGACGGGCCTGGCGGTGCGGCTGAAGGCTCTGGGCGCCGAGGTGCGGATGTGCGCGCCGCCGGACTTCGCGCAGCTGCTGGACGGCATCGACGTGCCGCTGACTCCCCTCGGCTGGCCGATCCGCGCGCTGGCGACGGGGGCGGTCCCCGGCAAGACGAGCCTGTCCGACATCGCCGCCGAGCTGACCGCCATGGCCTACGAGGCGGTCGCCGGGCCGGCCGAGGGCTGCGCCGCGGTGGTGGCCACCGGCTCGTTCCCGGCCGTGGCCGGTGCGCGGGCGGCGGCCGAGAAGCTGGGCGTGCCCTATGTGTTCACGTCGTTCTCTCCGAGTTACCTGCCGTCGCCGCACCGTCCGCCTCGCCCCTGGCCGGGTCAGGAGGTCCCCGCGGGGGTGACCGACAACCGGGCGCTGTGGGATCTCGACGCCGAGCACAAGAACACGCTCTTCGGCGAGATGATCAACGCCCACCGGGTCTCGATCGGCCTGCCGCCGGTGGACGCCGTCCGCGACTATGCCTTCACCGACCGCCCGTTCCTGGCGGCCGACCCGGTCCTGGGCCCGTGGCAGGAGACGCCGGACCTTGACGTGGTACAGACCGGCGCGTGGATCCGCCCGGACGAGCGCCCGCTGCCGGCCGAGCTGGAGGCGTTCCTTGCCGCCGGCGCGGAGCCGGTGTACGTGGGCTTCGGCAGCATGCCCATGCGGGGCGCGAGCGCGCGGGAAATCTCCCGGGCCGTCATCGAGGCGGTACGGACACACGGCCGCCGGGTCCTGCTCGGGAGTGGCTGGGCCGATCTGGCCCTGATCGACGACCGGGACGACTGCTTGGTGGTCGGCGAGGTCAACCATCAGGAGCTGTTCGGCCGGGTGGCCGCGGTCGTGCACCACGGCGGCGCGGGCACCACGGCGACGGCGGCCCGTGCCGGGGCGCCGCAGGTGATCGTGCCTCAGGTCGCCGACCAGCCGTACTGGGCGAGCCGGGTGACCGAGCTGGGCATCGGTACGGGACACGACGGTCCGACGCCGACCGCCGAGTCGCTGTCGGCCGCGCTCAAGATCGCTCTGGCTCCCGAGACCGGTGCCCGCGCGGCCGCCGTGGCGGAGAAGGTCCGCATCGACGGGGCGGAGGTGGCCGCCAACCTCGTGCTCGACATGATCGGCCGGATGGGGTCCGCGGGCTGATCCCCGAAGGCCCGCATGGACAGGCGCTTCGCGCAGGTCCCGCGGTGGCGCGCGTCAAGAAGAGGTGGTCGGCGGGTGGGGGCTCCGGTTGGCCTGGTTCTGCACCCACTCCTCCATGACCTGCCGGAAGGCCCCGCTCAGGAGGAAAAGAAGTTCGGCGGATGACTCGAAGCGGGCGCCCGCCGGGGTGGTGGCCCCGAGAATCTCGGCTCCGCGCTGCGATGCGACGGCCAGGGTCTCGTTCATCTGCAGAGCCGCGCGGAGCGTCCCGAGCCAGATCTGATCGTCGATGACATAGCGTTCGCGGCGCGCGCCCGGGGCGCGTTCGCGGCTGAGCATTCCCTGCTGTTCGAGGAAGGCGATGGCGTGGGAGATCGACGCGGGGCTGACGCGTAGCCGCTGGACCAGGTCGGCGGCGGTGAGGGTGCCGGAGTCGGTGATGTACAGGCAGGCCAGCACCCTGGCCTCCATCCGGGGCAGACCCTGCTGAACGAGGAGGGCGGTGAAGGACTCCGTGAAGTCCCGCACCGCTTGGGGGTCACGCCCGTGGCCGCTGTCGGGGATCGGCGGCGCCGGAGGCTGAGCCTGCTTGTGCCGGCGCGCGCGATGCCGTGTGGCCTCGTGCGCCTGGTCCGCCCCGTAGTCGTCGGGTCCGCCGTTGCGAGTGACCTCCCGCATGATGGTCGACGCGGGCCGCCCTAGACGCCGGCCGATCTCCGCGTATCCGAGTCCCTCGGCGAGTGCCGCAGCGATGTGCTGACGGTCCTCATTGGTGAGTCTGCCTCCGGGCATCGGTGCTCGTCTCCTGACTCTCGACATGCGCGGGCCGCACACCACCGCAACAGTATGTATTCGCTCGCGGCCCATTGCAATGCAATTCTGATCATCCTTTGCATTCAGTCTCAGTGTCATTGCAACGAAGGTCGTATCAGCCATATTTAGCAGGCAAAACAGTCCCTCATTGCTTGTTGACTGATTTATGAACGCAATATAGTGTCGCAGGCGTTCAGGGATTTCCGAACGGCTCCGGTGGCGCCGCAGAGGGTGTCCCCATGACCGAGCCCCAGACAGGGCTCGCAGAGATCGAACACTGTGCGCGAGGAGATTCATGATGGGAAACAGCAACGGCGGCTTCTCCGAAGCAGGGTTGCGCAGACTGCGCGAGGTGCTGGAACGGCATGTCGAGTCCGGGAAGATCCCCGGCCTTGTCGCCCTGGTCGGCCGGGGCGAGGAGACGCACGTCGAGGCGCTCGGGACGATGCGCCATGACGGTGGCGCGCCGATGCGCCGCGACACGATCTTCCGGATGGCCTCGACCTCCAAGCCGGTCGCGATGGCGGCGGCGATGGTTCTGCTGGATGAGTGCCGGCTGCGACTGGATGACCTGGTGGAGCCGTGGCTGCCCGAACTCGCCGACCGGCAGGTGCTCAAGCGGATCGACAGCCCGCTGGACGACACCGTGCCCGCGCGGCGGCCGATCACCGTACGGGACCTGCTGACCTCCACGTTCGGGCTCGGCATGGACATGACGGCGCTGGGCACGCCGATCATGGGTGCGATCTTCGAGCGGGGGCTCACGCCCGATCTGCCGGAGCCGATGCCCGGGCCGGATGAGTGGATGCGCCGCCTGGGCGAGCTGCCGCTGATGCACCAGCCCGGCGAGCGCTGGCAGTATCAGATCAGCCACGACGTGCTCAGCGTGCTGGTCGCGAGGGTCACCGGCCAGTCGTTCGAGGAGTTTCTGCGCGAGCGCATCTTCGACCCGCTGGGCATGACCGACACCGGCTTCCACGTGCCCGCCGACAAGATCGACCGGCTGCCGACCCTGTACGCCCCTGACCCGCAGAGCGGGGAGTTCCACGTGTGGGACGAGGCCGAGGGGGGACGCTGGAGCAAGCCGCCGGCGTTCCAGGGCAGCGGCGGTGGGCTGGTCTCCACCGCCGACGACTACCACGCCTACTTCCGGATGCTGCTCAACCACGGGACGCACGGCGGCGAACGGATCCTGTCGCGGCCCGCCGTCGAGCTGATGACCACCAACCGCCTCACGCCCGAGCAGCAGGCCGCCCGGCACGCCATGGCCACCAACAACGTGCATCTGTCCTTCGGCCAAGGCCAGCACGGCGGCTGGGGCTTCGGGATGGCGGTCCGCACCTACCGCGGCGACTACGCGCCCACCGGCCAGTTCGGCTGGGACGGCGGAGCCGGCACCTCGACCTACGCCGACCCGCACAACCAGCTCGTCGGCATCCTGCTCACCCAGGTCGGGATGTCCGTCCCGAATTCGGCGCGGCTGATCCACGACTTCTGGACCACCCTTTACCAGGCGATCGACGACTGACGCGCTCGACTTGATCCGCAGGGCGTCACACCTGCTGCAGGCCGATCACTCGCAGCAGGTCGAGCGCCGTGGCTTCGGGAGATCCCGGCTCGGCGGAGTACCCGAGCACGGTCTGGTGGCCGTCCGGGAGCAGCATGGTGTCGCAGTCGAGCGGGATCGTGCCCAGGTTGGGATGCCTGATGCTCTCGGTCGCGGCACGCCACGGGGAGGAGCGGCCCTCCCGCCAGAGCTCGTTGGCGGGTCTTCCTGGCCGCGCGGGCCGGAGTCGGTGGCCCGTCGCTGGATCAGGCCGCCCCGAGTGCGGCTACCGACATGGGTCTGACTCGCACCGCCAGCTATTCCGTGTTGCTATATACCGGTAGTCGGTGTTACTTTGTACCGGTAGTCAGTGACGCCGAGTAGATGGAGGCGAGATTCATGATGGGAAACAGCAACGGCGGCTTCTCCGAAGCAGGGTTGCGCAGACTGCGCGAGGTGCTGGAACGGCATGTCGAGTCCGGGAAGATCCCCGGCCTTGTCGCCCTGGTCAGCCGGGGCGAGGAGACGCACGTCGAGGCGCTCGGGACGATGCGCCACGACGGTGGCACGCCGATGCGCCGCGACACGATCTTCCGGATGGCCTCGACGTCCAAGCCGGTCGGGGCTGCGGCGGCGATGGTGCTGGTGGACGAGTGCCGGCTGCGGCTGGACGACCCGGTGGATCCGTGGCTGCCCGAGCTCGCTGACCGGCAGGTGCTGACGCGGCCCGACGGACCGCTGGACGACACGGTGCCGGCGCGGCGGCCGATCAGCGTGCGGGACCTGCTCACCTCCACCAACGGACTCGGCATGGACATGACCGCGCCGGGCACCCCGATCATGGGCGCGCTCTTCGAGCGGGGTGTCTACGGCCAGGAGGACGGATGGTTGCTGCCCGCGCCGGACCCGGATGAGTGGATGCGCCGCCTGGGCACGTTGCCGCTGATCTGCCAGCCCGGCGAGCGGTGGATCTACAACATCAGCAACGACCTGCTCGGCGTACTGGTGGCCAGGGTCACCGGGCAGTCGTTCGAGAAGTTCCTGCGTGAGCGGATCTTCGGCCCGCTCGGCATGACCGACACCGGATTCCACGTGCCCGCCGACAAGATCGACCGGCTCCCGCCGCTGTACGCCCCCGACTGGCAGACCGGCGAGTTCCGCGTGGAGGACCCGGCCGAAGGGGGGCACCACAGCACGCCTCCGGCGTTCCAGTCCGGCGGCGGCGGACTTGACTCGACCGCCGACGACTACCACGCCTTCTTCCGGATGCTGCTCAACGGCGGGATTCACGACGGCGAGCGAATCCTGTCCCGGCCAGCGGTCGAGCTGATGACCACCAACCAACTTCCGCCCGAGCAGCTGGCCGCCCGAGTGGCCTGGGGCCGCGACTCCGTCCATCGGGGGTATGGCCTGGGGCAGCACGGCGGCTGGGGGTTCGGCATGGCGGTGCGCACCTACCGGGGCGACTACGCCCCCATCGGCCAGTTCGGCTGGGACGGCGGCAGCGGCACCACCGTCTACGCCGACCCGCACCACCAGCTCGTCGGCATCCTGCTCACCCAGACCGGCATGTCCACCCCGGATTCTGCGCGGGCCATCCACGACTTCTGGACCACCCTCTACCAGGCGATCGACGACTGATCGCGCGGCGGATCAGGCCCGCAGGGACATCAGGAACGGTGCGCGGCGACCCGCAGCGAGGACGACAGTCCCGCCTCGTAGAAGGTCTGCTCCAGCTCGGCCCGGCCTTCCGAGAAGTGCGCCCAGCCGTCGTAGTGCGCTGGGACCACGACCTTCACGCCCAGCACCGCGGCCGCGGCCGCTGCCCGGCGGCTGTCCAATGACAGGGGCCGGCCGTCGAACTTCGCCGCGACCCTGGCCGCGCCGGCGTTCAGCACCGCCACGTCGATCTCCGGCACCCGGCGGGCGATCTCGGCCACGGTACGGATCGAGGCGTTGTCGCCGCTGACGTACACGGTGGCCAGACCATGCCCGGACAGGACGAATCCAGTGACCTCGCAGTTGACGTTGCCGTCGCCGTCACGCTCACCGTCTTCCGGACCGGGTACGGCGGGCACCGCCATCACGGCCAGCTCACCACCTCCGCCCGGGCGTGGGAGGGCGTGGCCTGACCAGGCGGCGAGACCGGCCGACGGCGGCCCGAGCCGGCCCGCCGTCGCGGGACCGGTGAGGATCAACGGCGCGCTCAGCGCGAAGGCACGGCCGCGATCGTCGAGGTTGTCCGGGTGCAGATCATGGCTGACCAGGACAAGGTCGACCGGCCCCACCTCGTCCTCGGTAGCGGCCGGCCCGGCGGTCTTGGTGAGGTAACCGTGGGGCCCGGCGTCGTCGAAGGTCGGGTCGGCGACGATGCGCAGGCCGCCGAGATCGAGGACCGTGGTCGGCCCACCCAGGACCACGGCCGCGCACTCCTGCCGCGCCGGCATCGGTTTGGTCATCGCAGGCTCCATTCGGTGTCAGCGGGTGAGAGGCCCGCGAAGAACTGCCGTATCAGTGGCTGCTGTCCCTCAGGCCACGAGTCACACAAGCAGTGAGGCGGACGCGTCTGCGCTGACGTTCGACTGCACGCTCGATCGTCCGCTGACAGCCTGCGGGACAACGACCGTAACGGGGTGCTGGGGTCAAGCACCCGTAAAGCTCTTCTTCCGCGCGGTGCAACAAGACGGTGGCCGCCCTTGGTTTCCCAGTTGCGGGGGAATGTCCAGGGTCGTGAGGGGTCATCTCGCGATTGGAGTACCGACAGCCCCCTGCTACGCATCGACATGGTCCGCGGACGCCGCCCCGACCAGGTCAAGGCCGTCGTCGACGCCGTCCATCACGCGCTGGTGGAGGTTTTGGGGATCCCGGTACGAGATCGCTTCCAGATCGCCTCCCTGCACGAGGCAGACGAGATCATCGCTCAGGACGCCGGCCTTGGCTTCGAGCGCGGCGCCGAGGTCGTGATCGTCAGATCTTCACCCAGCGCGGCCGCAGCGCCGCCGACAAGCAGCGCCTCTACCGCGCTCTCGCCGACCATCTGGACCAGGCCGGGGTCGGCGGCCAGGAGCTGTTCGTCAGCTATGTCGAGAACAGTCCCGAAGACTGGTCGTTCGGCTTCGGCCGCGCCCAGTACGTCGACGGGGAATTGCCGATCCCTGGCTGACCGCCATCGCCAGCGTCGAAGGAGGCTCCTGATGTCCGATCATCTCGATGCTCCGGGGCTGAAGCCGCCGCATGGCGATGCCCGGATCGACATCACCGATATCTTCGCCTTCCGGCAGCCCGGCGACCAGGACCGCTCGGTCCTGGTCATGTGCGTCAACCCGCTGGCGCCGACCATGGGGGAGCGGTTCCACCCGCGGGCCGTGTACAACCTGCACCTGGACACCAACGGCGACGCCGTGGCCGACCTGACCTTCGCGGTCACCTTCTCCGGCGAGGCGGAACAGACGGCGAGGGTGAAACTGGACGGCGAGGTGCTCTTCGCCGGTGCCCCGGTGTGTTTCGGGCCGCGGGCGCAGGCTTCCACCGAGGGGGAGTACCGGTTCTTCGCCGGGATCCGCAGCGATCCGTTCTTCTTCGACCTGGAGGGCTTCAAGGCGGGCATGGCCTTCACGGGGGCCGACTTCTTCGCCGACAAGAACGTCTTCGCGATCGTGCTGGAGGTGCCCAACAGCCTGTTCCTCGAGCAACCGGTCGGCTACTGGACGACGGTGCTGCTGGAGGGCAGGCAGGTCGAGCGGATGGGCCGGCCGCTGATGAACATCGTGTTCACCAGGGACGATGACAAGAACGCCTACAACGCCGGATCACCCGCCGACGACCGGCGCGACCACACCGGCAAGATCGTCGCGGCCCTGCTGGGCGCGGGCGGCGGCTACACCGAGCTCGAGGCCACCGAGGTGGCCGGGCAGTTGCTGCCCGACCTGCTCACCTACGACTGCGCCGAGCCGGCCGGCTACCCGAACGGCCGCCAGTTCGCCGACGACATCGTCGACGCGCAGTTGGCCATCCTGACCAAGGGGAACGCGCCCTCCCAGGGGATCAAGCCGCACGGCGACACGCTGACGGTCTTCCCCTACCTGGGCGTCCCGCATTGAATTTCCCAGTCACTGGTCCCACCTCCTAACCTCGGAGCCGAGGACGGCGAAGGGCCGGATCCGGCACCGGCAGGAGAGCAGGCGACCATGAACAGCGCACTGACCGCCATCGGCCTGTCCGTTCCCGTGCTGGCCGCACCCATGGCAGGCGGCGCCACCACGCCCCGGCTGGTCACCGCCGCCGCCGAAGCCGGCGGTCTCGGGTTGCTGGCCGGCGGCTACAAGCGCCCGGAAGCGCTCGCGGAGCAGATCGCCGAGGTACGGGCGGCCGCCGTTCCGTTCGGCGTCAACCTGTTCGCCCCCAACCCGATCCCGGCCGACCCCGCCGCCTACCGTCGCTACGCCCGCACCATCCAGCCCGAAGCCGACCAGTACGGACTCGACCTCGCCACCGTCGCTCTCAGCGAAGACGACGACCATTGGCGCGACAAGATCGACCTTCTCCTGGCCGACCCCGTCCCGCTGGCGAGCTTCACCTTCGGCATCCCGGATCCGGCGGTCATCAAGGCGCTGCGCGCCGCCGGCACGCTGATCGCGCAGACGGTCACCTCAGCCGAGGAAGCGCTCCGCGCCGCCGACGCCGGCGCCGACCTCCTGGCCGTACAGGCGGGCGCGGCCGGCGGCCACTCGGGCACCCTCACCCCCGACCGCGTCCCCACGGCGACACCGATCACCCGGCTGCTGCGCGAAGTGGCCCACGTGACCGATCTCCCGCTCATCGCCGCGGGCGGTCTGGCCACCGGCGATGCCGTCGCCGAGGTTCTGCGGGCCGGCGCCGTGGCCGCCATGGTGGGCACCGTCCTGATCCGCGCCGACGAAAGCGGCGCCTCGAAAACGCACCAGGACGCGCTCGCCGACCCGGCCCGCGACCGGACGCTCGTCACCCGCGCGTTCACCGGCCGCCCCGCACGCGCGCTGCGCAACGCCTTCACCGACCGCTACGACCACCTCGCCCCGGCCGGCTACCCCGCGCTGCACCACCTGACCAGCCCACTGCGCAGAGCCGCGGCCGCCGCCGGTGACGCCGAACGCCTCCACCTGTGGGCCGGCACCGGTTACCGGCACGCGTCGGCCGAGCCCGCGGCGCGCATCCTGGCCCGCCTCACGGCGAACCTCTAGCACGCTGTCAGTTCTCTCTGGGACTCGCCGGCATCGCGTACCCGATCGTCGTGGCGGCACTGTCGGCGCTGGTCAGCGTGACGCTGGTGCGCAACGGCCGGAGGAAGCGCGCGGTCAGCGGCGTCTGGGACCGCTTCGACCCGGCTCCATCCCTGGAGACGCCGGCCGGCACGTGATCAACGGTCAAGCCGGCGACGGCGAGACGGATTCGCGACTGCGGACCGGCATCGGGACCCGGTGCACCTCGCCGGCCCGGTCGGTGTCCGCAGGGTCGCGGTCGGTCTCGGCGAGCCGATCCATCTCGGCGAACAGCACGTCGACGGCCTTGCGCCCCAGTTCGTAGTGGGGCAGCGCCACCGTGGTCAGTTGAGGCCGCATCCACGAGGCGAGGGGGTGGTCGTCGAAGGAGACGATGGAGACGTCCGCCGGCACCTTGAGCCCGAAGTCGTCGAGTGCCTGGTAAGCGCCCATGGCGATGCGGTCGTTGAAGCAGATCAGCGCATGCGGCCGGACGGTGCGCAGGAGGTCGTGCGTCGCGGCGAGGCCGTACTCCGGCTGCCAATCAGGACAGGTGCGGGCGCCCGCCACCTTGACGCCCGCCGCGCCGAGCGCTTCGCGGATGCCGACGAGCCGCTCCACCGCCGCGACGCTCTGCGCGGGCACGTCGCGCAGGCGCGGGCCCGCGCCGATCAGGTAGATGTCGTCGCGGTGGCCGGCCTCGAGCAGGACGCGGGCCGCGCGGCGCCCGGCCTCGACCTCGTCGGGGATGACGGCGGGCAGGGGAGTGGGCTGCTTGGGCAGTGCGTTGAGCAGCACGGCGGGCGCGGCTGTGATGCCCTTGGGCACCTTGATGGTCCTGGTGAACATCGAGGCCAGGATGAGCCCGTCGACCTGGCGGTCGTGCATGGCCTGCAGCAGGAGGCGTTCGAGCTCGGCGTCGCCTTCGGTCTCACCGATGAACAGCATGAAGCCGCGCTCACGGGCCGCCTCCAGCGCGCCCTTGATCATGTCGCCGGCCAGCCGCGAGGTGGCGACGGTGTCGGAGACGAAGCCGATCGTCCGGCTGGTGCCCGTACGCAGGCCCACGGAGACGATGTTGGGCCGGTACTGCAACTCCTCGGCCGCCCGCAGGACCCGCTGCTCGACGTCCTGAGAGATGCGCAGCTCACGGCCGCGGCCGGACAGCACCAGCGAGGCGGTCGGGCGGGAGACACCGGCCGCCTTGGCCACATCGGCCAGCGTGACCCGTCGTGGGCTCACCCAGGACCTCCGATCGTCAAGAGAGTGGTACGGGGGGTTGACATCGTACGACGCGCGCCGTGAGACTATCGGGCGCTAACCCGATTTAGCAACGGAAAGCGGGACATCAGCCCGGTGCCGATCGTCCCAAGCAGCAGAGGAGATGCACATGGCACGCCGAGTTCGCCCCGGCAGGTCCGGGGCCGCGCTTGTGATCGCCATGGGGACGCTGGCCGCCGCCTGCGCGGCTCCCGGCAGCGACAGCCCGCGACCCCAGGCCACCAGCGCCTCGCCGGTGTCCGCGGCGCCCACCTGCGGCACCGCGCCGATCACCATGAACGGCTACTTCGAGACCGGCTTCCCGCTCCCCAAGGCGCTGACCACCGAGTTCACCAAGCAGCACCCGAACGTCACGTGGAACATCCGCGAGGACCAGTTCGCCGTCATCACCCAGAACGCCCCGCGCGTGCTGGCCGACAACCCGCCCGACCTGATGCGCCTGCCCCAGGTCTCCGAGCTGGTCAAGGACAACCTGCTGAAGAACCTGGACGGCTACGCGAGGGCGTTCGGCTGGGACAAGTGGCCGGCCTCGCAGCTCCAGCAGCTGCGCCTGGGCCCGGGCGGACGGCCGCGCGGCGAGGGCTCGCTGTACGCCCTGGGCCTCAACTTCAGCATGACCGGCGTCTTCTACAACAAGAAGCTCGCCGCGCAGGCCGGGATGTCGGCGCCGCCCGCCACGCTGGCGGAGTTCGACGCGGTGCTGGCCAAGGCCAAGAGCGCGGGCATCACGCCCATCGTGCAGTTCAACGGCGGCGCCACCGGCGGCCTGGCCTTCCCGCTGCAGAACCTCATGGCCTCCTACGGCCAGCCCCAGCCGATCAACGACTGGATCTTCCAGAAGCCCGGCGCCACCATCGACACCCCGTCGAACCTGCAAGCCGCCCAGCACCTGGAGCGGTGGATCAAGGCCGGCTACTTCCAGAAGGACGTCAACGCGGTCGATTACGCGACGATGATGAGCCGCTTCATCGGCGGCAAGGGCCTGTTCATGTTCAACGGTGACTGGGAGTCGGGCAACCTCGACAAGCAGATGGCGGGCAACGTCGGCTTCTCCCTGATGCCGCCGGTGCAGCAGGGCGGCAAGCGGGCCGCCATGTCGGCGCCTTTGACCTTCGGGATCGCCGCGAACGCCAAGAACGCCGACTGCGCCGCCTTCTTCCTCAACTGGGTGGCCACCGACAAGCGGGCGCGCGAGATCGGCGTGGAGGTCGGCGGTTCGCGTCCGATGGGACCGGCCGAGGCGTACATGCCCGCCGTCAAATCCGGCACGGTCACCGCCGGTACGCTGGCCGCGGGGGCGGACATCGCCAAGGACAACGGCGCGATGGACTTCATCGCCAACGCCACCGGCGCCATCTACGCCAAGAGCTGGACCCCCCAGCTGCAGAAACTCGTCGCGGGACAGCAGACGCCGCAGGACCTGCTGAAGAGCGTCCAGGCCGACTACGCCGGCCAGCTCGAAGGGAACTGAGGCAGGTGGGTTCCTCGCACCGGCGGCCGGCGGTGGCCAAGCTGCGCGGCTTGACCGGCTGGCTGTTCGTCGCCCCGGCGCTCGCCTTCTACGCGGTGTTCGTCCTGCGCCCGATCACCCTGACGTTCCAGTACTCGCTGTACGACTGGGACGGCATCGGCCCGTCCACCTGGGTGGGCCCGGCCAACTACGGCAAGGTCTTCACCGATCCAGATCTGTTCGAGTCGCTGGTCAACGCCGTCAAGCTGATCGTGTTCTTCAGCGCGATCCCGGTCGTGCTGGGCCTGGCCATCGCCGCGACGATCCGGCGGATCGCCGCCAGCCGGCTCGCCCTGATCGCGCGGACCGTGCTGTTCCTGCCGCAGGTCATCCCGCTGGTCGCGGCCGGCATCGCGTGGAGCTGGCTGCTGGCCTCCACCGGTGTGATCAACCAGTTGCTCTCGCTCGTCGGCCTCGGGGGAGTGACCCGGGCCTGGCTGGGCGACTTCGCCACCGCCCTGCCCGCGGTCGGCATGATCGGTGCGTGGGTGCTGCTCGGCCTGTGCACGCTGCTGCTCCTGGCCGGCATGAGCAAGATCGACCCGGCGCTGTACGAGGCCGCCCGGCTGGACGGCGCGGGGGCGTGGCGGGAGTTCGTCTCCATCACGGTGCCGAGCCTGCGCCAGGAGATCGCGGTCTGCGTCACCGTGACAGTGATCGCGGCCCTGGCGAGCTTCGACATCATCTACATCTCCACCCAGGGCGGTCCCGGCAACACGACCATGGTGCCCGGCCTGCAGATCTTCTACCTGGCCTTCTCCGAACGCGAGGTGGGCATGGCCTCGGCCCTGGCCGTGGTGCTCATGGTCCTGGTGATCGCCTGCGCCCTGCCCATCCAGTGGTTCGCGAAGGACGGCAACCGATGATCATCGCCTCGCGGGAAGCCTGGACCGGCAGGCTGCTGCTCGTCCTCATGATGGCGGTCACGCTCCTGCCGTTCCTCAGCCTGTTCGTCACCGCCCTGCACCCCTCGGGCACCTACCCGGCCGGGCTGGCCTGGCCGGCCGAGCCGCAGTGGGGCAACTTCCCGCGCGCTTTCGAGGCCGCGAAGATGGGCGAGCTGCTGAAGTCGAGCGCTCTCATCGTGCTCGGCGTGGTCCCGATCTCCATCCTGCTGGGGACGATGGCCGGCTTCGCCATCGGTCACCTGCGCGTGATCGGCGGCCGGGTGATCTTCCTGCTGTTCGTGCTCGGCCTGACCCTCCCCTTCGAGGGCATCATCACGCCGCTGTACTACCAGATCCGCGACATGGGGCTGCTCAACACGCGCTGGGCGATCATCCTGCCGCTCATCGGCCTGTTCATGCCGTTCAGCGTCTTCTGGATGCGGGCCCACTTCGTCAACATGCCCGGGGAGCTGTCGGAGAGCGCGCGGATGGACGGCGCCAACGTGTGGCAGCTGTTCCGCCGCATCCACGTACCCCTGGCGATGCCGGCGATCTCGTCTCTGGGCATCCTGCTGTTCCTGTGGACCTGGAACCAGTTCCTGCTGGCCATCGTCCTGGTCGACGACCCCACCAAACGTACGATGTCCGGCGCTCTGGGCGCCTTCCAAGGACAGTGGGGCACCGACATTCCGCTGTTGTGCGCCGGATCGCTGCTGATCCTGACGCCCACGCTGGTGATCTTCCTCATCTTCCAGCGTCACTTCGTCAAGGCCCTGCTCCAGGGCTCCTTGAAGGGCTGACCATGCTCTCTCCGGCACGCTGGACCCACCGGCACCTCGACCTGCTCGCCGAGGCCGCCACGACCACGGCGCCCGTCATCGCCACCGCGGCACCGATTCTGCCCGACCACGACCTGTGGGACCTGTGGCCGATCCAGGACGAGGACGGCTCGACGACCGTGATCCGCGGCCAGGAGCTGTGGATGGCCCTGTCAGCCCCCGCCGCCGGCCACCCCGAGGAGCGCCACGACCAGGCGCGGATCCGTCTGCTCGCCCACCGCGACGACAAGTGGAAGGACCTGGGGAACGCCTTCGCCGACGGCGCCGCGCCCGGCAGCCGCGAATGGTCCGGGTCAGCGGTTCGGCGGCCTGATGGGACCGTGTCCGTGTACTACACGGCCGCTGGACGGCGTGGCGAAGCACGACCGACGTACTGGCAGAGCGTCATCGAGGCCCGCGCCGCCCTGATCGCCGACGCCGGCCGCATCTCGTTGCGACCGGACGTCGAGCATCGTGAGATCCTGCGCTCCGACGGCCGGATGTACCTGCTGACAGAGGAGGGCGACGGAGCCCCGGGCCTGCCGGCAGAGGAGGGCGACGGAGCGCCGGGCCGCATCAGGGCCTTCCGCGATCCCGGCTGGTTCCGCGACCCGGCCGACGGGCGCGATCATCTCCTCGTCGCAGCGTCCACCGCGTGGGAGGACGGCTTCACCGGCGCGATCGCCCTGGCCGAGCAACAAGCGGGCACCTGGTCCCTCCTGCCGCCGCTGCTCGTCGCCGAAGGCGTCAACCACGAGCTCGAACGACCGCACGTCATCGTCCACGACTCCCGGTACTACCTCTTCTTCTCCACCCAACGCCACACTTTCCACCCGGCCGGCCGCACGCCCACCGGGCTCTACGGCTTCGCCGCACCGGGCCTGACCGGGCCGTACGAGCCGCTCAACGGATCCGGGCTCGTGATCCAGAACCCCGCCCGCCAACCCGACCAGGCATACGCCTGGCTGGTGCTGCCCGACCTCCGTGTGGTCAGCTTCGCCAACTACCGCTCCTGCCAGGGCGTGGATCCGCGATCCGCGCCGGCCGCGCGGGCCCGGGCCGGTTTCGGTGGCACCATCGCCCCGATGCTCAGGCTCACCCTGGACGCGATGACCACCTCTGTCATCCCGGGTGGATGAAGTCGCGGACGAGCTTCACGAACTCCGTCGGCCGCTCGGCCATCACGATGTGTCCGCTGTCGACTTCCTCGTACGAGGCGCCCGGGATGTCGGCGGCCAGCGCGCGGGAGTACTCCGCGGAGATCAGAGTGTCGCGGGCGCACCCGATCACCAGCGTCGGCGCCTGAATCCCCGGCAGCAGGTCGCGGACGTCCAGCCGAGAGGCGAGATCGATCTGCCGGAGCCTGCCCGGATGGGGCCGAAAGGCGGTGGCGAGCTCCGCCACGGCCGCCGGGCCGATGGCAGCCAGATGCTCACGGCTGAAGGCGATCAGCATCGTGTACCGCGCGAAGGTGTCGCCATCACCGGCGAGATCGCGCCAGACGGTGAACGCGTTGCGGAGGTATTCATCGCCCCGCCCGGCCCAGCCCGTGACCGACACGACGCTGCGCACCAGATCCGGCCGGACGGCGGCCAACGCGGCGGCCACCGAAGCGCCCATGGAGTGCCCGACCACGTCGGCGGGCCCTTTCCCGAGGTCGGAGATCACGGCGGTGAGCTGCTCGACGAGCAGCTCGACCGTGAGCTCGCCCCCGTCGTCGCGCGCCGCGTCGCTTCCCGAAAGATCCGGCAGCACCACCGTGCTGGTGCCCGTGAACGCCCCGGCCACGCCGTCCCATGCCTTCGAGCCCGGACTGCCGCCATGCACCAGTACGAGCGGGCGGCCTTCGCCCATCACCCGGTACGGCACGTGCGCCCTGCCCACTGTGATCTCTCTCATGTCCGTCTCCCCTCTCAGCGCTGCTCGACACCAGGGACGATGCCAGGAGCGTGCGGCGATGAGGAGGGGAGCCGATTCCCTAGGATCGGCCCTCCTAGCGTGCGCGGCCCGCGCAGTGGGCCGGGCGGGCGAGGATGGATGACATGAAGATGGACCGCGTCAAGCTGGCGGACTTCCTCCGCCGTTCCCGCGAACGGCTCCGGCCGCACGAGGTCGGCCTGGCCGCCGGACCCCGGCGCCGCACGCCCGGCCTGCGCCGCGAAGAGCTGGCCCAGCTGGCCGGGGTGTCGGCCGACTACGTGATGCGGCTCGAACAGGCGCGCAGCTCCCAGCCATCGGTCCAGCTACTGAGCGCACTCGCCCGGGCCCTGCGGTTGACCGAGGATGAACGAGATCACCTTTACCTGCTGGCGGGCCACCGGCCACCCGAAGGCGCGCGCGCCGGAAATCACGTACGTCCCGGCCTGCTCTACCTTCTCGACCGGCTGGGCGACACGCCCGCCCAGCTCCTGACCGACCTCGGCGATCTGCTCGCGCAGAACGCCCTGGCCGAGACGCTGTTCGGGTGCGTGTGCAGGATCGAGGAACGGGACCGGAACATCGTGTGGCGCTGGTTCACCGACCCGTTCGTCCGCCAGGCGTACCCCGCCGAGGAACACGACCGCCACAGCCGCCTGCGCGTCGCCGACCTGCGTGCCGCCGCGACACGTCGTGACTACGATCAGCCATCGAGCGCCCTGATCGACCGGCTCGGGGCGGCCAGCGAGGAGTTCGCCGACCTCTGGCAGCGGCACGAGGTCGCCGTGCGCCGCGAGAGCCGGTTGCGTGTCATTCATCCGTCCGTCGGGCTCATCGAATTCGACTTCGAGATGCTGCAGACGCAGGCCGCCGACCAGCGCCTGCGCCTGTTCACGCCGCCGCCCGGATCCAAGAGCATCGAGGCTCTCGAGCTCTTGCGTGTCATCGGCCCGGAGACCGCCCACCGCAGTCACCGATGATTTGTCCTGCGGTGCACGGCCATCGCCGCCCCGAGGGCGAGGGCGGCATACCCGCAGGTCACGGCCAACCCTGCCCAGGGCGGGAGCGGGTAGTAGCTCCCGAACAGTGACGGGCCGACGTCCACATGCGCGAACGTGGGGACGCTCTGCGTGATCGCGAACCCGGCGGCGGGGGTGATCACCAGCAGCCATGGCGCCAGACCCGCGGTCGCCAGCAGGTACGGCACGACGACCAGCGCGATGGCCAGCCCGCTGGCGACGATGGCCCGCTTGACCAGCGCGGCCAGGCCCAGAGCCAGCACGGCGGCGGCCGCGGTCAGCGCCGCGAAGCCGACGATCACCCGCAGCTCGGTCCCCACGGTGAGCGGCTGAATCGGGTTCTGATGGGCACGCAACAGCGCCAGACCGCCGGGCACCACGATCCCCGAGGTCACCAGCCCCGCCGCGAACGCGACCGCGCCGACCACCGTGGCCTTGGCCGCCAGCAGCCGCGCCGGACGCGGCCCGACCGGCGGCCCGACCGGCGGGCCGACCAGTGGCCCGACCGGCGGCGCGAGCGGCTGTGCGTGCTGCGGGCCGGTCCTGATCAGCCCGCGCCGGTGGTCTGCCGTGTAGAACGTGACCGCCACCACGAGCACCAGGATCAGCCCCACGACCCCGCCGATCAGCGTGAAGTCGGCGCGCAGACCGCCCTCCACCGTGGCGGGCCCGATGTCGCCGCCCCCGGTCACGATGAGCTTGTCACCGGACTCGACGACCCCGCCCGGGTGATGCGGGGTCTTACCGTCGGACTCCAGAGCGACGCCGACGTCGTCGCGGCGCCACGAACCGTTCGCGCCCTGCAGTTTGATCTGGTCGAAGGTGGCGGTGGCCTGGGCGAAGGCCTTCGCCATGTCCCACAAGGCGCCTGGTGAGGTGGCGAACAGCCCGATCTCGACCGTCTCCGGCAGCCCGGTCAGGTTGACCGTGCTGACCTGGGTCCACGTCTTGCCGTCGTCCGACTCGAAGCCGGTGACGGTGTCGCCCGACCTGGTCAGCCGCAGCCACTGCGGGCCGTTGTGCGGTCCGCCGGCCACGTCGTGGGTGTAGTTGTACTGCATCCGCACGCCGTGATCTCCGGTGAGCATGACGGCGGCGTACGGTGTGCCCTGCTTGAGGCTCTGCCGTACGAGGAGCCCGGCCTTCGCCCACGGCACCACCCCCTGCTTGATGTTGCGCACTCCGGGTACGGCGTCCGGCAGCCGCATCTGCCCGGTCATGTCCGCCACGCGGGCGGTGATGCTGCCGTTCCCCTTGAGCGGCTGGTGCACGAAGTAGTACCTGTCCTGCACAGCCGTGCCATCGGGTCCCACCAAGGGCGCGGGGCAGGGGCCCTCGCCCTTCCCGGTCACGCAGCTGCTGCGGACGCCCCCGGCGATCAGCAGTCCGAGCGACACGGTGACCAGTACGGAGGCCGCCATGGCGAGCACCCAGCCTCGCCCGGAGCGGAACCTGGTCCACTCCACGTGCAAGCCGGATCGGAACGGCATAGATGGATTCATGCCGACGGTTGTACGCGGCACCCGGTTCCAGCCCGGTCGCAGTGGCTGCGACCTGGTTGCGACCGGGGATCTGGGATCGTAAGGGCATGGCACCTCAACCAGGCGGTGAGGAGCGGTGAGGGTCCTGGTCGTCGAGGACTTCGAAATCCTCGCCCGCTCCATCGGAACCGGGCTGCGCCGCGAGGGCATGGCCGTCGACGTCGTCCTGGACGGCACCGCCGCCCTCGACCGCCTGGCCGCCACCCGCTACGACGTGGTGATCCTCGACCGCGACCTGCCCGGCGTCCACGGGGACGAGATCTGCCGGCGACTCGCTCACGGCCGATGTGAGACCCGCGTGCTGATGCTCACCGCCTCCGGCACGATCGAGGACCGCGTCGACGGGCTCAGCCTCGGCGCCGACGACTACCTGCCCAAGCCGTTCGCGTTCGCCGAACTGGTCGCCCGGGTCCGTGCCCTGGGCCGCCGTGCCACCCCGCCGCTGCCGCCCACCCTGGCATGCGGGAACATCACCCTCGATCCGGCCCGCCGTATCGCCTTCCGGGCCGGCCGGCGCCTTGAGCTGAGCCCCAGGGAGTTCGGCCTGCTGGAATGCCTGCTGGCCGTACCCGGGTTGGTCATCTCCGCCGAGGAACTGCTGGAGCGCGTCTGGGACGAGGCCGCCGACCCCTTCAGCAGCGCCGTCAAGCACACCATGCACCGGTTGCGGGTCAAGCTCGGCGATCCGCCCGTGATCGAGACCATCCGCGAAGGCGGCTACCGCATCGGACCGTCATGACCTCCCACACGCTTAACCGCATCGGACCGTCATGACCTCACAGACGCTCAACCGCATCGGACCGCAATGACCTCGCAGACGCTCACCAGAAGGTCGCTGCAGACGCGGCTCGCGCTGGCCTACGCGGCGGGCATCTACGCCGCCGGGACCTTCGTCCTCATACTCGTCGACATCCCGCTGGCCGGCATCCAGCAGACCACCCCCAAAGGCTCATCCGGCCCGATCACTGAAACCGGGGCCGGGATCAGCCTGCCCCAACTCCTCACCGGATCCGCCATCGCCCTGGTCATACTGATTCCCGTCGCCCTGGCGCTCGGCTGGTACGTCGCCGGCCGGTTCCTGCGCCCGCTGCGCGCCATCACCACCACCGCCAAAATCATCTCCGCCGGAGACCTCCACCGGCGCCTGGACCTCGGCGAGCCCGCGGACGAGCTGACCGAACTCGGCCACACCCTCGACGACCTGTTCGCCCGCCTGCAAGCCTCCTTCGACGCCCAGCGCCACTTCGTCGCCAACGCCTCCCATGAGTTGCGCACCCCGCTCGCCGGCCTGCGTACCCTGCTCGAAGTCGCCCTCGCCGACCCCGGCGCCGACGCCGGGACCCTGCGCTCGGTCTGCCAGGAGGCCCTCACCCTGGGCGAACACCAGGAGCGGCTCGTCCAGGCGCTGCTCGCCCTGGCCACCAGCGAGCGCGGCGTCACCCGCTGGGACGCCCTCGACCTCACCCAGATCGTCGCGGGAGTGCTCGCCTCCCGCCGCGACCAAGCCGCACAGACCGGCATCGACCTCGCCGAACACCTCACGCCCGCGGTGACGGCCGGGGACCCGAGACTGATCGAGAGCCTCGTCGCCAACCTCATCGACAACGCCATCCGCCACAACCGCCCGGACGGCAAGGTCAAGATCACCACCCAGACCATCGGCACCCAGGTGGCCCTCACGGTCACCAACAGCGGGCCGGTCATTCCCGGCGACCAGATCCAGCGGCTCTTCCAGCCCTTCCAGAGACTGGCGCCCGATCGTCACGGCCGCCGCGACGGCTACGGCCTCGGCCTGGCCATCGTCAACGCCGTCACCCAAGCCCACCACGCCACCCTCACCACCAGCGCACGCCCCGAAGGCGGCCTGTCCATCACCGTGCGCTTCGCCCACGAAGCTCATCCGAGCCGTCCCCGCTGACCGGGCACGCGCGGGGGCAAGGTTCTACCGCGGCTTGAGGCTTTCGCACCCTCATCCGCCCAGCACCGTCGACGACCGGCGGGCAAAGCCTCCGGGAACAGTTCAACGACAGCCTTGAAGGCATGAGTCCTGACGATCACGAACAACCCGGCGGCGCCGAGCCCGCCATCCACACCTTCGTCGTGGAGGTGGGCGCGTGAGCCTCACTCCACCCTCCGCCACGCCCGCGTGGCGGGAGTTGCTGGGCCGTGAGCATCTCGGCGCGGCGATCGTACTGGCCGGCGGAGTGCTCGTCGGCGCGATCAACATCTATCTGACGGCGAGCCTGCTGCCGACCGCGGTGGCCGATTTCGGCGGCGCGAGCTTCTACGCCTGGAACATGACGATCTACCTCGTCGCCATGGTGATCGCGACGATGCTCACCGGCCGCCTCCTGTCCCGGCAGGGGAACGTCGGCGCCTACCTTCTCGGGTTCGCCACGTTCAGCGCGGGCTCGCTGGCCTGCGCGCTGAGCCCGGCGATGGCGGTGCTGCTGGTCTCCAGGGGTGTCCAGGGGCTCGGCGCGGGATTGCTGTCCGGGCTGGGGTTCGCCGTCATCCGAGCGGCGCTGCCGGCCCGGCTCTGGACGCGCGGCACCGCGCTGATGTCGGCGATGTACGGCGTCGGCAACTTCGCCGGTCCGGCGCTCGGCGGGCTGTTCGCCCAGTTCGGCTCGTGGCGGCCGGCGTTCGCGGTCATGGCCGTGATCGGGGCCGGGTGCGGCGCGATCGTGCCCCGCGTGCTGCCGCCCAGCGAACGCGGCGACGGGCGGGTGCCGATCCCGGCCGGGTCGCTGCTGCTGGTGACGGCCGCGGCCGGGGCGGTGAGCGTGGCGGGGGTCGTGGCCGGCACGCTCGCGAAGGCCGCCGGTATCGCGCTGGCGCTGCTGCTGATGGCCGGGTTCGTCGTCCATGAGCGGCGCGGCGAGCCGCGGGTCTTCCCGCGTACGACGTACCAGAGAGGTTCGTCGTTGAAGTGGGTCTACCTGACGCTGGGGCTGCTGGCCTTCGGCGTCGCCGTCGAGTCGTTCCTTCCGCTGTTCGGCCAGCGGCTGGCCGGGCTGCCACCTCTCATCGCGGGGTTCTTCGCCGCGGCGATCTCGCTCGGCTGGTCGCTCACCCAGATCGGCAGCTCGTCGGTGACAGGACACCGGGCGGTACGCCGGCTGCGTGTGCTCGGCCCGGTGCTGCTCGCCGCCGGCCTCCTCCTTCAGGGACTGCTGCAGCATGCGGACACGCCGAGCTGGCTGGTGCTCGTCTGGGTGCCGGTGCTGTTCGTCGCCGGTGCGGGCATCGGCCTGGCCTACCCGCATCTGTCGGTGGCCGCGATGTCCAGCACCCGCGATCCGGAGGAAGGCGGCCGGGCGGCGGCCGCGATCGCCACCGTGACGAGCCTGTCGATCGCGTTCGGTACGGCAGTGGGCGGCGTCCTGGTCAACCTGGGCGGCGCCTCGATACTCGACTCGGCACGGTACGCGCTGTTCGGCACCGCGGTCATCTGCGCGACCGGCGCCCTCACCGCCTATGCCGCCAATCGTACGAGCCTGACGGAACCGGCCGATCAGGCCCCGCTCCACCAAGGATCGTGAGCGGTTGCCCGAGTCAGGGCGGCATGATCGGCCGCGCTGCCCTCACCCTTGCGGGGCGCTCGGCTGATCGGCGGCCGGCTTCGCCTTGCTGACCTGGCCTTCGACGTCGACCACGACCACCTCGACTCCCTCTTTCGAGAACGGGGCCAGCGCGTCTTCCGAGGCCGTGTCGTCGGTCACCAGCGTCCAGGGCCGGGGGAGCCGCACCCAGGCATGGAACGGACCGCGCCCGAGCTTGGCCGCGTGCGCCAAAACGTAGGTCTTACGGGAGTTGCGCGCCATGAGCTCCTTGAGCCGGGTCTGCTGGAGGTCGGCCTCGCAGATCCCTCGGTCGGCGGTGACTCCGTCAGCCCCGAGAAAGACGCGGTCGAACGACATCCGTTCCAGAGACGCCTCGGTGGTGGGGCCCACGAAACCCTGGCTGAGATGGCGCAGCCGGCCGCCGAGGCACTCCACATGGAGGCTCTCGACGTCACCGAGCTCCTTGAGCACGGTCAAGCTCGTGGTGGCGATGAAGAGCTGGGTGCTGGAGCGCAGTTCGTGGGCGAGCGCCGCGACGGTCGAGCCGGCGTCGAGCAGCACGGACTCGCCGGCCCCGATCTGCTGAGCCGCCCATCGGGCGATCCCGTGTTTGGCCTCGAAGGCCTCGCCGACGCGCTGGCGCACCGAGTCCTCGGGGTGGGCGACGACGGCCATCGCGCCGCCGAACGTCCGGGTCAGCAGGCCTTGCGTGGTCAGCCGGGCCAGGTCACGGCGAATGGTGGAGGGCGTCACAGCGAACGTCGAGGACAGTTCTTCGACACTGGCCAGACCACTGGTCGTGGCCAGGCGCACGATCTCGGCGCGCCGACGGTCAGAGTTCCTGGACAACGCTCCTCCTTCTCGGCTTGCGTTCAACGGTCCCGGGTCAGCTCGCCGGACTGGGAGACATCTGGGCGGCTTGCCGCAGCGCCTCGATCATGCTACCGACCTCAGCGATGCCCTTCCCCGCGATGTCGAAGGCGGTTCCGTGATCCACGGACGTGCGGATCACGGGCAGGCCCACGGTGATGTTCACCCCGGCCTCGATACCCAGGATCTTCACCGGGCCGTGTCCCTGGTCGTGGTACATCGCCACGATGAGGTCGTAGTCACCGCGTCCCGCGACGAAGAACGCCGTGTCGGCGGGCAACGGCCCCTGCACGTCGATGCCGTCGGCCTTCAGGACTTCGATGGCGGGAACGATCTTCTCGGCCTCCTCGCCGTAGCCGAACAGGCCGTTCTCGCCGGCGTGCGGATTGATGCCGCACACTCCGATGCGCGGGTTCTCGATCCCGGCCCGCTGGAGCGCCTCATGACCTCGGCGGACGGTCCGCTCCACCAGGCCGGGTTCGATCTTCGCGATGGCGTCGATCAGCCCGATGTGCGTGGTGACGTGGATGACCCGGATCTTCGGCGAGGACAGCATCATGGACACCTCGCCGGTCTCGGTCAGGTGCGCGAGGAGTTCGGTGTGGCCGGGGAAGATGTAGCCGCCCGCGTGCAGGGCCTCCTTGTTCAGCGGCGCCGTGCAGATCGCCTGCACCTCCCCGGCCATCGCCAGCTCGCTGGCCACCCGGACATAGTGGTACGCGGCCGCCCCCGCCACGGGGGAGATCTTCCCCCAGGGCAGGTCCTCCGGCAGGAGCCCCAGGTCGATGACGTTGAGGCGGCCCGGCTGGAACACGGCGTCGGCCACTGTGTCGATCGCGACGATCTCGGTGTCGATCCCGAGGATGCCGGCCGCCTGGCGCAGCCGTACGGCGTCGCCGATGACGACGGGACGGCAGAGTGCGGCGGTGCCGGCGTCTTGGAGGGCGCCGACGATGACTTCCGGACCCACACCGGCACCGTCACCCATGGTGACGGCGATGATCGGAGTGGCCGCGGTGCGAGGCTGTCGGCTGACGCCGGCAGTGCTGATGCTCACTTCGGGACCTTTCGCTTGGTTCTGGGAGCTTTCGCGTTGGGAGAGAGTGGGGTTAAGGGAATCGAGGGAGTACGGGGCCAGGGTCCTGACGATCTCGACGAGCGAGTCGGCCTCCCCGAAGCTGCCCGGGCGGGTGACCACGGAACGGCCGTCGGCCGTCCGGGAGTGGACGGCACCCGGGCGCACCTGCCCGGCCGGGGTCAGTTCCCGCACCTGGAGGGCGTCCAGGACGCGCCGGGCGGTCTCGCCGCCGGTCAGGACGAGGTCCACCGGACTCTCGTACGCGCGCACCGCGTCCGCGACGGCCTCGGCCAGCCGGCTCGCGATGTCACGGGAGGCCGCAGGGAGGACGACGCCGGCGGAGTCGAGGTGCGCCACGACCGCTCGGTCGCCGAGGGGAATACGGGGGAGGGGTTCGCGGCCGTCGGGTGTGCCGAGGAGGGCCGTCAGAGGCAGGGCCACGGGCACGGCTCCGGCCTCGATCAGCCGGCGCACCTGTTCGGCCGCGACCGGCTCGGCACTGCCCACCACGACGAGCGGCGCCGGGCAGCCCACGCCACCGTGCCCTGGAACAAGCGGATGCTCCCCGGCAGCCGGGCCGAGACTCCGCAGATGGCGCCCGAGCGCGTCGGCGAGCCCGCCGGAGCCGACCAGCCGTACTGACGGCACGGCCAGCGCGGCACGCAGGACGGCGTCCAGATCCTGATCCGTCTCCGCGTCGCACAGCGCGATATGCGCATCCCGCGCGCAGGAGGCGATCGCCTCGGAAAGACGATCCGATCGCACGGTCGCGAGGTCCAGCACGCGGGCCGGGAGCGGCGCCAGAGCCGCCTCGACCGATGTCGGAGCCGGGACACCGTCCACCGCCCAGGCGTTCGCCTGGTGGAGGGGGGCGCCGGCCACGTACAGCACGCCGCCGCGTACCACCCGATCCAGGCCGGGCAGCGCGGGAGCGACGACGACGGCGGCGCCGGGCGTCGCGAGCGCGGCCACCTCCGCCGCGACGTTGCCGCGCAGCAGAGAGTCGATCTTCTTGAAGATCAGCCGCGGCCGCCCGGCGGAGGCCGCGGCGACCGTGGAACGCACCGCCGCGGCGGCGTCGGCGGGCTGCCGATGCCGGGAGTCGGTGTCGACGACAAGGATGTCGGCGAGTTCGCGCTCGCCGCGCACGGCGTCATGGGTGAGAAGAATCCTTGTGCGTGTTCCGCGCATCATGACTCGTGCTGCGGACTCGGCTGCCCCCGACAGGTCGTCGGCCACGATGAGGACACCGTGCGTGGCCGTGCTGGGATTGGGCCTCAAGGAACCCCCGGTGTGATTGATCTTTGCAGGTCAGAAGGACTCTCGCGGCGTTCGCGAACCCATATGCGCGATCCGCTTCTGAGTGAGGCGGACGCGTCGCCGTATCCTTCGTCTTGACTGGATGATGTCACAGCTTGCACAAAATGCGCTAGGCCCCTTGCGCGAAATGCGCAGTCGTGTAATGGTGCAGCAACGTCGTTGTGACGTGGGAAACATCCGGTCCTGGCAGACGGCCGCTGCTGAGCGGCGTACCACTGCGGACGGTTCAGAAAGCGAGAAGCCCAGTGACTCATCCCGGAAGCGGCCCCCAGTTCTCCCGTCGCAGTCTTCTCCGTCTCGGCGCTCTCACGGGTGCGGCCATGACCCTGAGTCCCCTCGCCGCCTGCGCGGGACCGGGGAGTGCGCCCGGCGTGGGCTCCAGCGGTGGGCCCGCCGGCGGCTCCGGCATCACCTTGGCGCTCAACCGCTCGCTCGTGTCGCTGGACAACAAGCTCAACCAGTTCGATGCCGCCGTCACCGTCCAGCGCGGCGTCCGTCAGGCGCTGACCTTCATCGACCCCAAGCTCACCGTGCAGCACGTCCTGGCCGAGCGGTTCGAGCTGACGGCCCCCACCGAGTGGACGGTCAAGCTGCGCGACGGCGTCCGCTACTCCGACGGCAGCCCGGTCACGGTCCAAGACGTCGCAACCGCGCTCGAGATGTACCAGAAGGTGCCCGGATCGTTCCTGGCCGGCCTCTTCCCCGAGTGGCCGACGGTCACCCCTGTCGACGCCGCCACCTTCAAGCTCGTCACCAAGCATCCGGTGCCGACACTCGACTACCTGATGGCGAACATCCTCATCACCCCCGCCGCCGCCAACAAACCGGAGGAACTCCAGGGCGGTGTGGGATCGGGCCCTTACGTCGTCACCGCCGCGAACCGGGGCACCGGCGAGTACACGCTGCAGGTGAACGAGAAGTACTGGGGCCCGGCGCCCGCGATCAAGACCGTACAGGTCAGGTTCCTGCCGGAGGAGGCGAACCGCGTCGTCGCGCTGCGCAGCGGCGAGGTCGACGTGATCGACGCGATCTCCCCCGATGCGATCAGCCAGCTGTCGGGGCTGGGTGACGTGGAGGTGCAGCAGGTGCCGAGCACGCGGATCACGCAGCTCTTCTACAACTTCCGCAAGCCCGCCGGGCACCCGCTCGCCGACCCGCGCGTACGTGAGGCGCTGAGCTACGCCATCAACGGCCCGTCCCTGATCAAGGACGTCTTCGCCGATTCGGTCTCCCCCGCTCGGGGCGTGGTGGCCGACACCCTGACCGGCGCGGTCCAGGCGGGTGAATACGTCTACAACCCGCAGAAGGCCAAGCAGATGCTCGACGCCGCCGGAGTGAAGGATCTCAAGATCAAGATCATCTGGGAGACCGGAGAGTTCGCCAACGACACGAGCGTCATGGAGGCGGTGGTGGAGATGCTCAAGGCCGTCGGCGTGCAGGCCGAACTCCAGCAGTTCCAGCCGGGCGGCGACATCTCCAAGTGGCGGCAGGGACGGGGCGGCGACTGGGACGTCCTCGGCAACGGCTACCCCGGCCCGACCGGGCTGGCGCTGACGCCGCTGCAGGGCATGTTCGCCGGCACGAAGGAAAAGGAGGCCACCCGCGACACCTACCAGGGCTACGTGTTCCCCAAGATCGCCGCCTTGCTGGAGAAGGCCTCGCAGGAAACCGACAAGGCCGCCCGGGAGAGCATCCTCGCCACCGCCCAGAAGGAGATCTGGAACACCTGGCCCTGCATGTGGGCCTTCGTCCCCAAGACCGTCATCGCCCGGCGCAAGCGCGTGGAGAACGTGCTGCTCAGCCCCACCAACTCCTACGAACTCGCTTCCGTGCGACTGAATGGATGAATCGTGGTTCGCTATGTTGCGCAGCGTGTCGGGCAGAGCATCCTGGCGATTTTCCTGACCGTCTCCACGGTGTTCGTCCTCGTACGGCTGGCACCAGGGGATCCGGCGGCCGCCTACGCCAGCCCGCTGGCCACCACGGCTGAGCTCGACCGTATCCGCGCCCAGTTCGGCCTGGACAAACCGCTCATACAGCAGTACGGAATCTTCGTCCAGGACCTGTTCCACGGCAACCTGGGCACGTCCTTCTCCTTCCAGGCCCCCGCTCTGGACGTCGTCCTCAGCCGGATGCCGTACACGATCATGCTCGCCGTGTCCGCCATCCTGTTCGCCGCGGTCGTGGCCATCCCGGCCGGTGTCTGGATGGCCAGGCACGCCGACACCGCCCGCGAGCTGGGGGCCAACGTGGCCATGATCGCCGGGCAGTCCATGCCGGAGTTCTGGAGCGGCATCATGCTGCTGACCATCTTCGCCGTGCTGGTCCCCGTGCTCCCGGCATCCGGTTTCACCAGCTGGGCCGGCCTGGTGCTGCCCACCGTGACCGTCGGCATCCTGCAGATCGCGCTGATCTCCCGCCTGGTGCGCCGGGAGATGGGAGCGGGCTTCGCGGCGCCCTATCTGACGATCGCCCGCGCCCGCGGCATCTCCGAACGCGGCCTGACCTGGCGCTACGCCATGGGCAACTCGGCCGTCCCGGTGGTGACCGCGCTCGGCACCCGCTTCGCCGCCATGCTCAACGGCGTGGTGGTGGTCGAGGTCGTCTTCGCCTGGCCAGGTGTCGGATCGCTCGTCGTACGCGCGCTGGAGACCAGGGACTACCCGCTGATCCAGGCGACCGTCCTGGTCACGGCCGTCCTGACGGTGCTCGTCCAGCTCCTCATCGACCTCACCTACCCGCTGCTCGACCCGCGGGTACGACTCGGGAAGGCGGTGGCCTCATGACCGCCACGACAGTCGGCCCCGCCGACGGCTCCGGCAGCCGGGACACCGCGGCGCCCGCCACGCGGCCCAGCGCGGTGACCGCCAAGGATCTCGCCCGATCCGCCGCGGCCCGCCGCCGCAAGAGCGCGCGGCTGAAGATATGGGTCGGCTCGGTGGCCGTGGCCCTTGTCGTCCTGCCCGTCGCCTTGGCCGGCCTCCTGCCGATTCCCGGACCGGACGCGCAGAGCCTCAGCCTGCGTCGCCTGCCGCCCCTGACCGACGGGCACCTGTTCGGAACCGACCAGCTCGGCAGGGACCTGCTCTCCCGGGTCCTGCACGGCGGCCAGGTCTCGCTCACCGTCGGCGTGCTGGCCATCCTCGTGTCCGGTGTCATCGGTCTCATCGCCGGCGCGGCGGCCGGATTCTTCGGCGGCTGGGTCGACACCGTGGTCTCCCGCCTGCTGGAAGCGCAGCTGTCGCTGCCTCTGCTGTTGATGCTGCTGCTCGTCGTCGCGCTCTTCGGGCCGTCCATTCCGGTCATCACCTTCGTGATCGCCTTCGCGCAGTGGCCGGAGGTGGCCCGCCTGACGCGTTCCCTGGTGCTCGTCGAGCGGGAGAAACCGTACGTGGCCGCGGCCCGGGTGCTCGGCCTGCATCGCATCACCACCCTGCTCCGGCACGTGCTGCCCAACGTGGTCAAGCAGGCCTCGCTCGTGATCCTGCTGCTGCTGGCCCAGGCCGTGCTGCTGGAGAGCGCGCTGAGCTATCTGGGCGCCGGTCCGCAGCGCCCGTTCGCCACGTGGGGCCGCATCATCGCCGACGGCCAGGACTACATCACGACGTCGTGGTGGCTGGTCACGCTGCCCGGACTGGTCATCGTGCTGCTCGTCGTCGGTGTCAACCTGCTCGGAGACGGCCTGCGGGACCGCGCTCGCCGGCGCAAGGGCCCGCAGACGGAAGGGAAGGTGAGCCGGGCATGACAGCCGAGTTCGACGAGGCCGACCGCCCCCTGCTGGAGGTCGAGGACCTGCAGATCGAGCTGATGACCGAGGCCGGCATCGTCCGCGCCGTCGACGGCGTCAGCTTCCTCATCCGCCAGGGCGAAACCGTGACGATCATCGGCGAGTCGGGATCCGGCAAGTCCACCACGGCCATGGGCATCCTGCGGCTGCTCCCCCCGGAGCTGGCGGTCCTGTCCGGCACGGCCCGCTTCCAGGGAGTCGACGTCATCGCCGACCCGCGCGCGGTGCGCGACGTGCGCGGGCGTACCGTCTCCCTCATCCCGCAGGATCCGATGACGGCGCTCAGCCCCGTCCACACCATCGGGCAGCAGCTGCGCGAGGCCGTACGGCTGCGGCACCGCGGCCTGTCCAGGACGGAGACCGTCTCGCGGTCCGTCGAGCTGCTGGCCCGGATGCACATCCCGGACCCTGCGTCCCAGCTGGGCAAGTATCCGCATCAGCTGTCGGGCGGCATGCTGCAGCGCGTGCTCATCGCGATCGCGCTCGCCGGATCGCCCGTCCTGCTCGTCGCCGACGAACCCACCTCCGCCCTGGACGTCACCGTTCAGGCCGGCATCCTCGGCCTGCTGCTCGAAGTGCAGGAGAACACCGGTATCGGCATCCTCATGATCACTCACGACATCGGCGTGGCCCGGCTCGTCTCGGACCGCATCCATGTCATGAAGGACGGCCGATTCGTCGAGTCCGGTGAGGCCGAACAGATCGTCAACGCGCCCCGCGACCCGTACACCAGGAAGTTGCTGGCGGCGGTCCCACGGCTCGGCCCGTGGGACGAGGACGGCGAGTCTCCGGACGCGCCCATAGCGCTGGGAGAGCCCCGATGACCGATGACACGTTGCTCGAGGTCGACGGCCTGGTTGTGGATTATCCCGTCGCCCACGGCGTGTTCCGCGCGGTCGACGACGTCAGTTTCAGCGTCCGGCGGGGCGGCACTCTGGCCATCGTGGGGGAGTCGGGCTGCGGCAAGTCCACGATCGCCCGCTCGATCGTCCGGCTGGTCAAGCCCACCGCGGGGCGCATCGTGGTGGGTGGCACCGATATCGCCAGGCTGAGCGAGAAGCGGCTGCGCCCCATGCGTAACCGGGTGCAGATGATCTTCCAGGACCCGTACGGATCGCTCGACCCGCACCTGTCCGCGCAGGAGATCGTCGCCGAACCGCTGCGCGTGCGCGGAATGCGCGACAAACGCGCGCGGGCCAAGGAGGCGGCCACGCTCATCGACCAGGTCGGCCTGCCGGCCACGGCCCTGGAGCGCCGCCCGCCGGAGTTCTCCGGTGGCCAGCGCCAGCGCATCGGCATCGCCAGAGCCCTCGCCTCCAAGCCCGACCTGCTGGTCTGCGACGAGGCGACGAGCGCGCTGGACGTGTCCGTGCAGGCGCAGGTCCTCGCCCTGCTGATGAAGATCCAGGCCGAGACCGGCCTCACCTATGTCGTGATCTCCCACAACCTCGGTGTGGTCAGGGAGATCAGCGAGGAGATCATCGTCATGAGCAAGGGGCGGCTGGTCGAGTCCGGCCCGACCCGCAAGGTGCTGGCCGCACCGGCCGACCCCTACACCCGCGCCCTGCGCAGGGCCGCGCTGGATCCGACCGCGATCCAGGGACGTAAGCCGCGCGAGCTGGTGCGGGCCTCGTCCACTACGCAGCTGCCCGCACCCGTTCAGCGAGGAACCGACCAATGACATCACCCGTCCGGCTGTCCCAGTTGGTCTTGGGGACCATGACGTTCGGTGACACGGCCGACGCGAAAGAGGCCGAGCGCATGCTGGACCTGGCGCTCGAGTCCGGCATCACCGGTGTGGACACCGCGAACGCCTACGCGGGCGGCGCGACCGAATCCATCCTCGGGCCACTGCTCGCCACCCGGCGCGACCGGATCGTCCTCGCCACCAAGGCCGGCATGCCCCATCCGGACGCGGGCGATCACGCTCCGTTGTCCGCCCGAGGGTTGCGCGCGAGCCTCGAAGGCAGCCTGCGCCGCCTGAACGTCGACCATGTCGACCTGTTCTACCTGCACCAGCCCGACCGCCGTACGCCGCTGGCCGAGACGCTCGGCGTCATCGCCGAGTTCGTCGCCGAGGGCAAGATCGGCGCGCTCGGCGTCTCCAACTACGCGGCCTGGCAGATCGCGGAGATCAACCACACCGCCGACGCCGTCGGCGCGCCGCGGCCGGTCGTCGCCCAGCAGCTGTACAACCTCCTGGCCCGCAGGGTAGAGGAGGAATACCTGGAGTTCGCGCGGAGCACCGGCCTGACGACCATGGTCTACAACCCGCTCGGCGGGGGCCTGCTCACCGGGCGTCACACCTTCGAGCAGGACCCCGCCGCCGGCCGCTTCGGCGACTCCAAGCTGGCGCCCATGTACCGGCAGCGCTACTGGAACGGGGCGCTGTTCGAGGCCGTCACCACCCTCGGCGAGATCGCCGCGCAGTCGGGCCTGTCCCTCATCGAGTTGTCCCTGCGGTGGCTGCTGCATCGCGACGGCGTGGGGGCCGTCCTGCTCGGCGGTTCCAAGGCCGAACACCTGCGCGCGAACATCGCGACCGCCGCGGCCGGACCGCTTCCCGAGGACGTCGTGGCAGCCTGTGACCGCGTGGGCGCGGCACTGCGCGGCCCCATGCCCGCCTACAACCGATGAGAGCCGACTACCGAGGAGAGCGCCAGCAGTGAGCATCACCGACTTCACCGCCAGGATCCGGGCCAGGCAACCCGCACTGGGCTACTGGTCCGTCCTCGATTCGCCGGTGTCCACTGAGCGCATCGCGCGCCTCGGCTACGACTACGTGTGCCTGGACGCCCAGCACGGACTGCTGGGCTACTCGGGTCTGCTGAACAGCCTGACGGCGATCGACGCGGGCGGCGTGTCCGCAGGCATGGTCAGGGTCGAGGCGAACGATGCCGCCCGCATCGGCCGAGCCCTCGACGCGGGCGCCGCGGGCGTCATCGTGCCGCTCATCGACACCGCCGACGACGCCGCCGCGGCCGTCTCCGCGACCCGCTATCCGCCGAAGGGGCGCCGCTCGTACGGGCCGATGCGCTCGGCGCTGCGCATCGGACCGCGCCCCGCCGACAGCGACGCCACCGTGCTGGTCCTCGCCATGATCGAGACGGCACAGGGTCTGGCGAACATCGACGCGATCTGCGCCACCCCCGGCCTGGACGGCGTCTACGTCGGCCCGTCCGATCTGGCCCTGGCCCTGGGCGCCGCCTTCCCCGGTGACCCCGCGATCGCCGCCCGGTTCGAGGACGCGCTGGTCACGGTGCGCGAAGCGGCCAAGTCCGCCGGTATCGCGGCCGGTATCCACACACCCGACGGCGGGAGCGCCGCCAAGCGCCTGGCCGAGGGATACACCTTCGCGTCCATCGCGTCGGACCTCGTCCACCTCGAACTGGTGGCCAAATCCCACCTGACCGACGCCCGAGCCCAGTCTTCTCGCGGAGACCAGTCTTTCCAAGGAGAATCGTGAGCGAGCCCCAGCCCGCCGTCGCCGACCTGCCCATGGACGGCGTGATCCGCGTACACGACGCCGATCCGGACCGCCACGAGGCGTACCTGATCGCGCCCGCCGTGCAGAACCACGCGGCCAACATCATGGCGCTGGGCAACGGCGATCTCGGTTGCGTGTGGTTCGGCGGCACGCAGGAAGGCGTCGCTGACATCTCCATCTGGTTCTCCCGGCTGGAGAAGGGGGCGGAGGCCTGGTCCGCGCCGACGCGGCTGTCCGACGATCTGACGCGTTCCGAGCAGAACCCCGTCCTGTTCCCCACTCCCGCCGACGAGCTGTGGCTGCTGTACACGGCCCAGCGCGCCGGCAACCAGGACACCGCCGAGGTCCGCTGCCGCATCTCGCGGGACGACGGTCACACCTGGGGACCCGTACGTACCCTTTTCCCCGCCACGAGCCGCGGTGGCGTCTTCGTCCGGCAGCCCGTGCTCGTGCTGCCGTCCGGCCGATGGCTGCTGCCTGTCTTCAACTGCGTCACCACACCGGGCAAGCGCTGGGTCGGCGACCGTGACACCAGCTCTCTCATGATCTCCGACGACGAGGGGCGGACCTGGCGCGAACAGCCGGTCCCCGAGAGCACCGGCTGCGTCCACATGAACATCCACCTGCTGGCCGACGGCACGCTGCTCGCGCTGTTCCGCAGCCGCTGGGCGGATGCGATCTACGCGAGCCGGTCGGAGGACGCGGGCGAGACCTGGAGCGCTCCCGCCGCCACCGAACTGCCCAACAACAATTCCTCCATCCAGTACGTCACGTTGAGCGACGACCGGCTGGCACTGGTGTTCAACGCCAGCAGCGCGGCCGACGCCGTCGAGCGCCGGGTGTCGCTGTACGACGAGATCGACGACGACGGGCTCGCCGCCACCCCGGCGGGTCCGGCCGGCGAAGAACCGGCGCCTGCCGGGCGCGAAGAGCCCGCGGTCGTCGGGGGCGATGAGCGGACCGCGTTCTGGGGCGCTCCCCGTGCGCCCATGACCCTCGCACTGTCCGCGGACGGAGGTCGCACGTGGCCGATCCGCCGCGATCTCGAAGTCGGCGACGGCTACTGCCTGACCAACAACTCTCGGGACGGACTCAACCGGGAGTTCTCCTACCCCTCCATCCAGGAAACCGCCGACGGTGACCTGCACATCGTCTTCACCTACCACCGCCGCGTCATCAAGTACGTCCGGGTACGACCCGAATGGGCCGCCCGTACCGAAGGGCTCTGAGGTGTCGACGCACGCGGACGAGCCACAGCACGCGGTGGTGACCGGGGCCAGCTCCGGCATCGGCCAGGCCATCGCCGCGCGCCTGCTCTCCGAGGGCTGGAGAGTCACCGGGATGAGCCGCACCCGCCCTCCGGAGTACGAGCGGGACACGCCGGCCTACTCGTGGATCCAGACCGACCTGACCGACCTCGACCAGCTGGCCGACACGTCGGCCTCGGTGGGCGCCGTCGACGCCGTCGTCCACGCGGCCGGCCTGCAGCGCTCCGCGCCGCTCGGCGGTCTGTCGGCACAGGACGGCGCCCTCATGTGGCGGGTCCACGTCGAGGCGGCGACCGTTCTGGTGAACGCCCTCGTCGGCGCGATCCGCCCCGGTGGCCGCGTCGTGCTGATCGGAAGCCGCACGATGGCGGGCGCGGCGGGCAAGAGCCAGTACGCGGCGACCAAGGCCGCGCTCGCGGGCTTGTCCCGTTCGTGGGCCATGGAGCTGGCTCCGCGTGGCATCACCGTCAACGTGGTCGCCCCCGGGCCGACCGACACCCCCATGCTGCGAGACCCCGGACGTGCCGCCACTCCGCCACGGGTTCCGCCGCTGGGCCGGTTCATCCGGCCCGAGGAGGTGGCGGGGCTGACGGCTTTCCTGCTCGGCCCGGAAGGAGGGGCGATCACCGGCCAGCACCTCGTGATGTGCGGCGGCGCGTCACTATGAACCTTCCTGGAGCGTGACCGTCAAAGGTGGTGGATGCGGCGGCCCGTGATCTGGTGCGGGACGATGCGGATGTACAGGGGCCGCTCGCCGCCCGCCCACGGGGTGACGTCGGAATCGGTGACCTCCGACAGTTCGTCGGGGGATATGTGGTGGGCCGGGCCCTGGATCAGGACGCTCCATCCCTCGCGCTGGGCGTCGTCGATCCGGTCCACTTCGAACCCGACCTTGATCTCCACGCCTTCCACGCCCGTGCGCAGGTCCTGGTCCATGGGGCCGCCTGGCGCGGTGCGGAAGACGATGAAGCCGTGGTGGAGTCTGTAGTTGACGGGCAGCACGGTCGGGCCGTGGGAGCCGCTGAAGGCCACCCGGCCGATGCCGCCGGGCTCGATCAGCTTGAGGCATTCTTCGGGGTCCAGGCTCTCCAGCGTCGGAGCCCCCGCGGCGCGGCCACGGCCGGGAGGCCGATCGACGCCGCTGCCGAGGAGGTCGTCGACGGTGGTCTCCAAGGCTCCGGCCAGGCGGTACATGGTTTCGGCGGTGGGTGTGCCGGGGCGTTCCTCCAGGTATTGGAGGTAGCCGGGGGACATCTCCGCGCGTTCGGCGACCTGGTCGACGGTCAGGCCGAGTCGCACGCGGTGATAGGTGATGCGACGTCCGAGGTCGCCGGTGCTTGTCATGATGGTTTCTCCTTGCCGTCTGGCGAAAGGTTCGCTGGAAAAGGTCAGGCTTTCCACGCCGTTGATATGGGCCTGCCGATGATCGGCGTCGATGAGGAGCTGATGCCCGCGGAAGCGGATCGACAGCGACAGGACGCCGAGCCGGTCGGGCAGGAGCGGGTTGAGGTGCAGGCCGTCGGGCCGCGGTTCCAGGCCCAGGTAGCAGCGCTGCAGCAGGTCGAGCGTGCCGGCCATGGCGCCGAGGTGGATGCCCTCCGCGGTGGTGCCGCCTTGGATGTCGTTGATGTCGCCGAACAGCGCCTCGGCGAAGAACTGCCAGGAGCGGGCCCGGTCGGAGCGGGAGAGTACCCAGGCGTGTACGACGGCGCTGAGGGTGGAGCCGTGGCTGGTGCGGTCGAGGCGGCGCACGCCCCGGTAGCGGGCCCAGTCCAGCTCCAGCAGGTCGGGGTAGCCGGTGAACTGGCTGATCACGCCGTCGTGGAAGTCGACCCGCATGCGCCGGGTGATGTCGTCCCAGCGAGCCCGTTCCTGCTCGGAGGCCGTGGGTTCGGGCTGCAGCTCAAGGGTGTCTCGGGCGCGCGACAGGAGCCACACGGTCATGATGTTGGTGTAGGCGTTGTTGGCCAGGCCGGGGGAGGAGGCGCCCGGGTAGCGCTCGTGATACTCGTCGGGTCCCATGACGCCGCGGATCTCGTACCGTCCCGACGCGGGGTCGAGCACGGTCAGTGAGGCGAAGAACCTGGCGATCTCGATCAGCAGCTCCGCGCACCACGGCGGCATCAAGCCGGTCGCCAGGTAGTACTGCCACACGTTGTAGGCGATGGCCGGCCCGATGTGCCGCTGCAGATGGGAGCCGTCGGGCAGCCAGCGTCCCGAGGCGGGGTTGAGGTGCAGCGTCTGGGTCTCCTCGCGTCCGTCGCTGCCGCTCTGCCAGGGGAACATCGCCCCGTCATACCCGGCGTCCCGCGCCGCCGCCCGGGCCTCGGGCAGCCGCCGCCAGTCGAACCGGGGAGCCCGGCGTACGGCACGGATCGCCGCGGAGCGGGCGTCGTGGACGGCGCTGTCGCGCGAGGTCACCAAGGCCACGGTCTTGGTCAGTGTGGCCGATTCGCCCCGCGCGAGGTCGAGCACGTGATGGGTGGCGATCCGGTCCCCTTCGCGGATCACCTCGCGGGCGGGGGAGACGGTGTCGGTACGGCAGGCGAGCGCCACGGTGATCCGGGAGGCGCGCGTGGTGGCGGTCAGCCAGATCAGACCGTTCCGGTCGCCGGTGTCATGGCCGGTGAGATGGTCGCCCCGCAGCTCGCGGTAGCGCGCCACGCCGCTGTTGGTCACCCGGCCGTCCAGGGTGGCGCGAATGCGAAGCGGGCCGGACCAGTTCTCGGCGGTGAAGGTGGTCTCCAGGGCGGCCAGACGCGGGTCGGCCATGGAGACCAGCCGGCGTTGCCGTATCGCGGTGACGCGGCCCGACTCATCGCGCCAGCGCAGCGCCCGGTGCAGGATCCCCTGGCGCATGTCGAGCTCCTGCCGGTAGTCCAGCAGCTCGGCCCGCTCAGGGCGGAACCACGCCGAACCGGGGGTGGCGAAGGTGACAGGCAGCCAGTCGGGCAGGTTGACCAGATCCTCGTTGGTCACCGTCCGCCCCGCGACGGTGGAGTCCAGGCGGTCGTAGCAACCCGCGACGTAGGTGCCCGGCGTCCGCAGCTCACCGTCAGGGGTCGCGCCGCGTGTGGCGAACCGGCCGTTGCCCAGCGTGCACAGCGCCTCGCGCAATCCCTCGGAAGCCGGATCGAAACCCTCGTAGGACAGGACCCATGGGTTCATGGCGGGCTCGCGGGGGCACCGCCCCACATCGGGACTTCGAGGACGTCGCCGTGCTTCCAGGTGAGCTCGCCGTGGACGGGCATGCCGCTGACGGCTTTGCCGATGAGCAGGTCGGCGAAGGTGCGGAAGCAGGCCTGCTGGTTGACGGCGGCCACGTCGGTGGTCATCACGTCCTGGACGGTCATTCTCATGACGATCACCTCAGGTGCCTGACCCGGACGATGCCCGGCACGGTGCGGGCCAGCACGTCGGCGATATGGTCGGCGTGCTCGTGGGGCGGCCCGCTCAGCTGCGCCACGCCGTCGCGGACGGCGACGTCCCAGCTGGGGCCGAAGGGGTAGTGCTCGCGCAGCGCGGCGATCACGTCCGTGCGCAGCCGCTCGTCCGAACGGGCGAGCATCGCCATCAGGTCGCGGCGGCTGAGCATGCCGACGATCCGATCTCCCCGTACGACGGGCAGGCTCTTGATCCGCTCGCCGACCATCAGGGCGATGGCCTTGGTGACGTCGGTGGTCTCGGTCACCGTGACGATCTCGCGGGTCATGACCTCCATGACCCGGCGGGGCGGCGGTTCGGCGGACGGGCCGACGGGCCGTAGCGAGGCGCGGGGGTCGGGCTCGAACTCGCCGCGCAGCAGGTCGAGCTCGCTGACGACGCCGACCAGGTGGTCGGTGTCGTCGGTGACAGGGGCCGCGGTGATGTCATGGTCGTGCAGCGACCGGATGGCCTGCCGTACCGGGTCGGTGCGGCGGACGGTGATGGCCGGGCTGCTCATGACCTCGCGTACGAGCATGGCTATCTGGCCTCCCACGTGGAGTCGTCGTGCTTCCAGGTGAGCTCGTCGATGACGTCGACCACGCCGTTGACCCGGCCGGTCATTCGTACGGCGATCGCGGTCTCGGTCTTACGGTCCATCTGGCCGCTCAGCGTCACCACGCCATGGCGTACCTGGACGACGACGGCGGAGGTGTCCACCCACAGCCCTCGGTCGAGGATGTCCTCGCGCACCTCGGCGGCGATGTCGTCGTCGGAGCGCAGGAACAGCTTGATCAGGTCGCGGCGGGAGACGATGCCGACCGGCCGGCCGTCCTGGTCGACGACGGCGAGCCGCTTGACGTCGTGGGCGTCCATCAGCCGGGCGGCGGAGACGGCCGGGGCCTGGGGCGAGATGGTGATCGGCGGGCTGGTCATCAGCTCGGCCGCGGTGTCACCGGCGGCCTTCTTCCTGCCTTTGGGGTGGCGCAGCCGGGCGCGCAGCGGCGGCTGGTAGCCCTCCCGGTAGAACTGCTCACGGAACTCCTCCTTGCGCAGCAGGTCGGCCTCTGACACCATGCCGATGACGTGGCCGTCGTCGTCGATGACCGGGACGGCGCTGATGCCGCCGGCGATCAGGGTCTCGGCGATGTCCTTGAACGGGGTTCTCGCGGTGACCGTGACGACCTTGTCGGTCATCACGTCGGCGACGGTCCTGCGCTTCACGGCTCAGCCTTCTCGTCGGCTGTTCTTGTACTTTCATCACAGCTCCGACTGTGGTGCGCCTGGTAGGGCCGTAAGTCCCGACGGCGATGGTCGTTGGTCAGTGCGGGCGGCGCGGCGGGCCGACATGCCGGCATGAGGACCGGGGTTCATCCCGGTGGGAACAGCGGTCTCAGATTGGCGGTGGGGGTCACCGCGACCGGGCACCAGGCTTCGAGCAGCGCGGTCTGGGTGACCGGTCCCAGCAGAAGGCAGGCGGGTGACTCGTTTCCCCGGTTGCCGAGCACGAGGAGCGTGGCGTCCTTGGCCGCGTCGATCAGCGCGCGCTGGGGCCGCTCGATCACGAAGTCCGCCGTGACCGGTACATCGGGGTGCCTGCGCGCCAGCTGGGACGTGACCTCATAGAAGCGGGCTTCCGCTCCCTGGCGCAGCGCGTGCGAATCCACGAAGGGAAGCGGCTCCTGCCACGACGATGATCGGCATTCTCTCCAGCAGCACAGGGCCGTCAGGGAGCCGCCGCGCAGCGCGGCCTCGTCCAGAGCGAGATCGAAGGCCGCCAGGCTCGCGGGTGAGCCGTCGATGCCGACAACGATCCGGACGTCCTGGCCGCTCGGTCGCGGGAGGGGCCGTACGACGACGACCGGCCTGACACTGTGCGCGGGCACCTGCACGGCGGCCGACCCCACCTGAAGGCCGTCGAACCCGCCCCGCCCGCGAGCCCCGAGCACGGTCATCTCCGCCTCGCGCGTGGCCTCCAGGAGCACGGCCGAGGGGGTACCTCTCCCCAGCAGCGGCTGGGCCTCCACCTCCGGAGCCAGGGCTCGGGCACGGTGGACGCCCTCGTCCACGACGGCGAGGGCGACTTGCTCGATCTGCGTCAGGACCTCCTGTGCGACAGGCCTGAGCACATAGGGCCAGTGCAAAGCATGACAGACCAGTACGGGTAGCCCACGCAGCCGCGCCTCTTCGACCGCCCAGCGCAGCGCCTCATGGCTCCCAGGCGAATCGTCGTAGCCGACCAGAATGGGCCGACCAGCGTATCGATCGCTCATCGCCGCCTCCTGGAAGTCCGTCCATGCCGCATGAGCTTCCCCGCCGCCGATGAGATGAGACCCATAGACGATGAAACTCTTGGCCCTGTCTCGCTCGCCTTGGACGAGGCGGTCGGTCGCACGGCGGTGACCTTGAATTCGGGGCGCGCCCCCAGACGCCGCCGACGGGAGGGGTGGAGGATCCGATCAAGCCGGACGGCGGCGTAGCCGAGGGTGGACAGCGTGGTGACGATCAGCAGGTCGCCCAGGGCCAGTGGTTCGGTGCTGAGCAGCTCGCGCAGCGGCGGCACGTACAGTCCGGCGAGCTGCAGGGCGAACGCGCCGGCGACGGCGAGTAGCGGATCGCGAAGCTGGGCGAGCACCCGCCGCCACAACGGAACGGGCGGCTTCTGCGGGAGCAGGTTGGCCCCATCCCGCTCCAGACGCACGGCCGCCTCCGCCGCCGACGGCCGTCGACGTAGCGCGGGTAGTCGGCCCGGATGTCGAACGGGGTGGAACGGCCGTGCAAGAAGGCATCGAACACGTGCTTCCACGCGGCCGCGTGCACGCGGGCGGTGTTCGGTGACCACACCGTCGGTGTCGAAGACGACGGCACGGAGCCCGGTCAGGTCGATGGTGGCCATGCCATCGACGCTACGCACCCGTCACCTGGGCAAACAGGGTCCTTCGGTCCTGTCCGGCGGACTTCCGGCCCTATGACAACGCTCCGCGAATGGGTCGGATGGAGAGGTGACGAAGGAGGACAGATCATGATCATCGTAGGTGTGGATGGCTCGATGACCGCGCGGGCCGCAGTGGAATGGGCGGTCAACGACGCTCTGCGGATGAGAGAGCCGCTGCGGATCGTGCACGCCGTGGACCGCTCGCCGTATCAGATCGGCAGGTTCCCCAACGCCGCGCTGCCCGACACGCTGCTGCGCGAGGGACATCGGATCCTGCGCGAAGCCCTGGCCCTGGCCCACGAGCGCCAGCCCGACGTCGAGGTCACGACGCGGGACATCGAGGGCGCGCCCGCCGAGGTGCTGCGCGAACAGGCCAAGGAGGCGACCGAGATCGTGCTCGGCAGCCGCGGTCTCGGCGGGTTCGCCGGCGCGCTGCTGGGTTCGGTCAACACGCATGTGGCGGGCCACGTGGACTGCCCCGTCGTGGTCGTACGCGGCGATCACCAGCCGGTTCATGGGGAGATCGTGGTCGGCGTGGACGACTCGCCCGCGTGCGAGCCCGCGCTGGCCTACGCCTTCCGGCAGGCCGAGCTGCGGGGGGCCGCACTGAGGGTGGTGCACGCCTGGCAGTTGCCGGTGCATGCGTACGCGCCCGGAGTGCCGTACGAAATGGACGAAATCCGCACCGCGCAGCACCAGATCGTCCGCGACCGGGTGGGAACCTTCAAGAAGGGCTACCCGCGGGTGACGGTCGTTGAGGACGTCCAGCCGGCGCAGCCGGTGGAAGCGCTCACCGACGCCTCCGCCGGAGCCGACCTGCTGGTGGTGGGCTCGCACGGTCACGGCACGGTGGGCGCGATGCTGCTCGGCTCGGTCAGCCGCGGCGTCCTGCACCACACCCGTTGCCCGGTAGCGGTGGTACGCGCGTAGGGGGTTCGAGGGGACCAAGGTCCTCAAGCTGTGGGTCGTACGGCACTGCCCCGGAAAGAGGGCACGCGGTGTGCTTTGGAGGTGACGAGAACGCGCTGAAAGGGGATCATCATGGCCACCACCGTCAACAGACCCGTCTTAGAGACCGGCCCTCCCACCGCACACCGCCCCGTCGACTACGTTTGGGCGATCACCCGAATCTCGATCGGGTGGATCTTCCTGTGGGCGTTCCTGGACAAGACCTTCGGCTGGGGCTTCGCCACTCCGGCCGGCAAGGCCTGGATCTCCGGTGGCAGCCCGACGACCGGCTTCCTCAAAGGCACCGGAGAGAACGCGCTCGGCGGGTTCTTCAGCTCGCTGGCCGGCCAGCCATGGGTGGACTGGCTGTTCATGCTCGGCCTGCTCGGCATCGGCGCCGCGCTCATCCTGGGCGCGGGCACCCGGATCGCCGCGGTCACCGGCACGCTCATGCTGGTCCTGATGTGGGCCGCCGAACTGCCGCTGGCCAACAACCCGTTCCTGGACGAGCACCTCATCTACTCCATCGTCCTGGTCGGCCTGGCCTTGGCCAACGCCGGCGCCACACTCGGGCTGGGCACCCTGCCCATCGTCCGGCGTACCGCATGGCTGAAGTAGCCGCCCACGGCCAAGCGCCCGCCTTCGGTAACGGAGGCGGGCGCTTGGCCGTCATCCACGATGGGCGGCTCGGTCCGCGCCACGATCCGGTGCTGCCGGTCAACACGCTGTCCGCCTCCGGCACGACTTGGGGCCGGCGGCCATGACGGCTCTGAGCGGGGTTGGCCTCACCAGTCGTGGATCGTGCCGTCCTGGAGTCGGTTGAGCGGCAGGTAGGACGGCTCGTACGGGTGCGCGGACGCGTTGTGGATCGACAGGCCGAGGTGGATGGCGGCGGCCATGCCGACGGGGGAGATGTCCTCGGGTCCGTGGATGGCGCTCTTGATCTGGTATTGGGCGGCGAAGTCGAACAGTTTCCTCAGCGGGGACACCGGAGACATTGGCCATGATCCGCTCGGCCGCCGACGTCGTCCGTCTCCGCCTAGGAGACCGGCGCCGTCCGTCTCCTCGCGCTCCCGGGTTGGGCCGCCCCGCCCTCGGCCTCGGGTTTCGGTCCCCGGCCGGAGACGAAACGCACCGCGAATATCGCGACCAGCAGGAGGGCGCAGGTCCAGGCGAACCAGTCGCCGAGCCAGGTGTACAGGGTCGGCACCGCATGATCCGGCAGGTCCGCGGTCACCGACACGAAGGACGTGCCGGTGGTGCGCGCCTCGGCCAGGAGGCGGCCGTGCGGGTCGCTCACGGTCAAGGCGCCCTGCCGGGCCGCCCGTGCCACCGCGAGGCCGTTCTCGATGCCGCGCGTGATCGCCATCCGGCTGTGCAGCCACGCGTCGTCGCCGAAGTCCCAGGCGGGTACGAACAGCGCGCTCGCCCCGTCGCGCCGATAGTCGCGGACCAGGTCGGGGAAGTCGAGATCGAAGCAGATCGCGATCGCCCATCGCCGGCCGGAGCCGGGCACGAACGCCTCCGCCTGACCGGCCGTGAAATCGCTCTCCAGGCCGGGGACGAGGTGGCGTTTGACGTACTCGACGGGCCGTCCGCCATCGGCGGGGAAGTCGATGGCCGCGTTGTACTCGCGCCCGTCCCTCGTGAGGATCAGCCCCGCGACGATGTCGATGTGGTGGCCGGCGGCGAGCCGGGACAGCGGTCCGGCCAGCGACGGCAGGTCCGCCTCATCCACCCGGAACGTCTTCTCGGGCAGGACGACGACGTCGGCCCCGCGCTCGGCCAGGGCCGGGATGCGGCTCACATAGCCGGCCAGCAGGTCGCGTCCCTCGGGATCGGTCACCGCCACCGGGTCGATCGACCGGTCGGTGGCCAGCAGCGCCACCTTGACCGCCACCCCGGCCTCGGCCGGTTGCAGCTGCCACCACCCGTAGCCCGCCACCAGGCCCGCGACCGTCGCGGCGGTCACGGCGACCCGCACCCGGCCGGCCGCGCCGGGCCGCAGCAGGGCGGCCGCCGCGGCCGCGACGCCCGTCAGCACGAACGTCACGCCCCAGGGTCCGGTGGCCGAGGCGATCTGGATGACGGGAAGGACGTCGGCCTGGGTATAGGCCAGGCTCCACCAGGCGCCGTTCGGTGTGATCAGCGACAGCGCGTACTCGATGACGACCCACGCGGCCGGGACGACGCCGACGGCCATCAGCGGGTGCCCGCGCAGCGTCAGGCCCCGGTAGGCGATCACCACCAGACCGAACAGCAGCGCCGAGCCGACGAGCAGGAGCACGGCCATCGTCGGCGGGATCTGCACCGTGTTCAGGAAATATCCCCACATGGGGGTCTGGCCGCCGAGCCATGCGAGGGACGCGGCGGCCAACGCCGTACGCGCCGAGCAGCGCGGCGCCAGGACAAGGACCGGGATCGGCGCGATCCACGTACACCAGGGCACCGGCCGCAAGCCGGTACCGAACAGGAACAGCGTGGCCGACAGCACCGCCGCGCCGATCAACCACCATCGTTGCGATCTCATCGAGCAGACTCCTCCGCCAGGGAAACTGCCTCGATACTCCGCATTGGCGCCCCGCGCCCACATCGGCGGCGAGAGTGAACTCCGCACTCCCTCTCAGGGACCGCTCAGGCGTCGCCGGCGACGACGAGTCCCGACTCGTAGGCGAACACGACCGCCTGCACCCGATCGCGCAGCCCCAGCTTCGTCAGGATCCTGCTGACATGGCTCTTGACGGTGTGCTCGCTGACGACCATCTCGCCGGCGATCTCCGCGTTGGACAGCCCCCGGGCCACCAGCCGCAGCGTCTCGGCCTCACGGCCGGTCAGCTCGGCGAGGCGGGCGGCCAGCCGGGGAGCCACCCCATGGCCCGGCCGGAGGATCAGATCCTCGATCAGGCGTTTGGTCACCGTGGGCGCCAGCAGTGATTCTCCCGCCGCCACCACGCGCACCGCCGCGGCCAGTTCGTCGCGACGGATGTCCTTCAGCAGGAAACCGCTGGCCCCCGCGCGTAGCGCGTCGTAGACGTACTCGTCCAGATCGAACATGGTCAGCACCAGCACCTTGGCGGACGTCGTCGCGCAGATCCGCTCGGTCGCCTCGATCCCGCCCATGCCGGGCATCCGGACGTCCATCAGCACGACGTCCGGGCGCAGCTCGGTGGCCGCCCGAACGGCCTGCGCGCCGTCGGCCGCCTCGCCGATGACGGTGATGTCGGCCTGGGCGTCGAGGATCATGGCGAAGCCGCCGCGGAACAGATCCTGATCGTCGGCCACGAGTACGCGGAGCATGGGCCTATCCAACCGGGAGCGAGGCCGCCACGACGAAGCCTTTCTCTCCCCGGCCGGCGCGCAGCGTCCCGCCGCAGGCGGCGGCCCGTTCGCGCATCCCGATCAGGCCATGCCCCTCGGCGCCGCCGTCCGCGCCCTTGCCGTCGTCGGCCACGTCGACCGCCAGAACGCCCGGCGTCCAGCGCAGTCGCACCTGCGCGGTGCGCGCGTCCGCGTGGCGCAGCACGTTCGTCAGCGCCTCCTGCACGATCCGGTACGCCGCGACGTCGACCTCGACGGGGATCGGCCGCGGCACGCCGTCGCTGGCCAAGGTCACCCGCAGCCCGGACCGGCCGGTCCGCTCGATGAGTTCCGGCAGGGCCGCGAGCCCCGGTTGCGGCTCCCGGTGATCGGTCTGGCCCGAACGCATCGTGCCGAGCAGGGTCCGCAGCTGGGCGATCGCGCCCCGGCCGGTGTCGGCGATCGTGTCGAAGGCGGCCTGCGCGCGTGCCGGATCGGCCTGGAGCATCAGCGGCCCGGCCTCGGCCTGGACGACGATGAGGCCGACCGAATGAGTGAGGATGTCATGCATGTCCCGGGCGATGCGCGCCCGCTCGTCAGCCGCGGCGATGGCTCGCTCCCGCTCCAGCCGCAGAGCCCGTTCGGCCAGCTCGGCGGCCCGGGCGCGGCGGGCGCGGGCGCTGGTGCCCAGCGCGTACGCGGCGACGAACGCCGTACCGACCACGCGATAGGAGTCCAGTCCTTCCTGCGGCAGGGCGAGCGAGACGTACACCCCCGCGCCGATGACCGGAACGGCCGCCAGCCGCAGCAGCGGCGGGCTGAGCGCGGCGATGGTGTAGGTGCCCACCAGCGGCCCGTACGGCAGCATCGGCTTCTCCCACATCACCAGCGCCGTCATCGCCAGCCCGACCACGCAGGTCACCACGAGCGGTGCCCCGCGCCGCCACAGCACGGGCACCGAGGCCAGCACGGCCAGCGCCACCACCCACCACGGCTGTGCGGAGGGGACGAGCGCGGGACCGACGGTGGCCGCCGACACGGCGACCGTGATCGCGACGTCGACCACTCGTGGCGGCACGTCCGTCAACCGGGTGCGCAGCCGCTCAGTAAGTCCGGGCATCTCGCCCAGTATCGGGATCCAGGCCGCCCGGCGCATCCCTCCCACGACGGATAGCGCCGTTCACTCTCAGGAGCGACCGGCTGTCGGGGTGTCTCCCTAAGATCACGCGTACCCCGTCTCCTTGGCAGGCGAACCGGCCGGGCTCAGCACGCCGGGCAGCCGGTGGGCGCCCCGGTGGGCCGCGCTGCCGCCCCTACTGGCGGTGTTCGTCCGGACACTGCCCGCCGAGACGTACGCGATCGGCAGGAAGGTGGGGGTCACCGTGTTCGGCGGAAGTCGCTCCGTGCTCGGAGAAAGTGGCCTCCATGGCGAAGCTGGGAAAACACGTCCACGGCCCGGAGAACGCCCACACGGTGCTGTTCGGCTTGGGATTCTGAAGCGGCTCGGCGGGACCCGATACTGACCGCGTCTCTCACGCGCTGCCGATGCGGAGCGCTTCTTTCAGGAACACGCGGTAGACGCTGGGCGTCCCCTCGGTGGTGATGACCTCGACGATGGAGCGGACGTCGCGGTCGTCGACGGCCGCGCGGATGAGCGCGTCCGCGAGGTCACGACGTGAGGTGAACCGGCCGACCATCTGCGGTGGGCCGACGGTGTATCCGGTGATCGCGCTGCCGTCGAACAGTCCCGACGGGCGGATGACGGTCCAGTCGAGATCGGTCTGGGCCACGATCTGTTCCATGCGGGCGGCGTCCTCGTACAACGGGCGCCCCATCTTGATGAGCGTCGGCACGATCACCTTGCGGTAGATGAGGGTCTCGCCGGGCGGGGGTTTCATCGGCACGCCGGTAGAGGTCACGCAGACCAGGCGCCGGATGCCGTGCGCGGTCATGGCCGCGATGATGTGCCTGGCGGACTCGGAGAACGTGGTGGTGGCCTCGGAGCCGTAGGGGACGCCGAGCGTCGAGAGCGCCGCGTCATGCCCGGCCACCACCCGGCGCACCGCCTCGGGGTCCAGGGCGTCCGCCTTCGCGACCTTCAGCGCGGGGGCGTCGAGGGGGAAGGTTTCCGGATGCCGGGTGACAGCGGTGACGGTGTGGCCCTCGGCGAGGGCTTGGGCGGTGGTGAGCCGTCCTGTCGGGCCGTTGGCCCCGAAGATCACGAGCTTCACGTACGTGGCCTCTCATGCGCTTTACGTGGATGGTGCCGATGGTTTGACGCCATCCATATTCATTATAAGTAGCGTAAAGCACGCCATCACCGTTCGGGACGTGGGGCGGGAGGTCGGACGTGCGGGACATCCAAATTCCCCGAAATCGGGGTGAAACTATCTGGCGGGTCCGGACAGGTACGGGGTGTCGGACCTATCGGATGAGAGAAGGCAGCGTGACCCACCAAGACCGCAAGCAGCGCTTCGAGGTGATCTACGTTGCCAACTATCCCGACATCCTTGCCTATGTTCGGCGGCGTACGGACTCCCACGAGGACGCCGCCGATGCACTCGCCGAGACGTTCGCCACGGCCTGGCGCCGCCTGGACGACATCCCCGAGGGGCGGGACGCGCGCCTGTGGCTGTTCGGCGTGGCCCGCCGCATGCTGGCCAACGGCCGTCGCGCCGAGTCGCGCCGCAGCGAGCTGGTGGAGCGGCTCGGTCACCAGCTCGCCGTGTGGGCGGAGCACACCGAGGACGGTGAGAGCCTGGCGGGCGTCCAGGAGGCGTTCGCGCGGTTGAGCCCCGACGACCGGGAGATCCTCGCGCTGGCCGGCTGGGAGGGCCTGGGCTCCGACGAGATCGCCACCGTCCTGGGCTGCTCGCGCGCCAACTCCCGGCTGCGGCTGCACCGGGCCCGCAAACGCCTGGCCAAGCACCTGGACACGGCCGGCGTCGACATGGCCCGCATCGGCTTGCGCGCCGTCGCGATGACGAAGGGGGTTATGTGATGCACGAGATCGACCGCCTGGTGGCCGGCATCGCGCCCGATCCCGGTCCCGGCACGACGCCGATCGCCAGGGAGCTGCTGGAGGAGATCACCTCCGTCCCTGTCCCCGAGCGGCGCCGCCGCCGCAGTTGGCTCGCCCTTCCCCGGCCGCGCAGGTGGGTGGCCGGGCCGGTCCTGGCCGCGCTGGCGGCTCTGCTGTCCTTCGGCGTCGCTCCGGCGCCCGCCTCCGCCGCGCTCGACATCGAGCTGGTGGACGACCACTACGTGATCACGGTGAAGGACCTGCTGGCCGAGCCCGAGGTGTACCAGCGCGAGCTCAAGGCCAGAGGCCTGGACATCACGCTCGACCTGGTGCCGACCTCCGCGAGCCTGACGGGCCAGATAATCGTGATCAACGACGTGGACCGGTTGGAATCCGGCGAACCGCTGCCCGGCGACGGCCCGATCACCACGATCGACGCTTTGGGGCCGTGCGAGCGGTTCGCCGGCTGCCCTGTCGGCCTGAAGGTGCCGGTCGACTTCGACAAGAAGGCCGAGATCAGTCTCGGCAGGCGGGCCCTGCCCGGCGAGAGGTATCGGATGCCGCCCGGCATCGCACTGCCCGGCGAGCCGCTGCACTGCGTGGACTACGTCAACAAGAGCGTCGCCGAGATCTCGGCCCTGCTGCGCGAGCGGGGCGTCACGCCGTCGTACATCCAGTACGGCAAGCGCGCGGCCGCCGCCGCCCCCGGTGGCTGGTACGTGCACGACGGCGTCATGAGCGCCGACGGCCAGGCCCTCCTGCTGGTCGGCGCCGACCCCAGCACCCAACCTGGCCCCATGCCGCGGTCCCGCTGCTGATCCCGGCTCGGTACTGAGAGCTTCCACCCGGGTCGCGCACGGCTGAGCGCGCGGCCCCCATCACCGCCATGCGTTGTCCTCGGCATGCGCGGACCCCCGTCATGCCACCACGATCGGATTTCGCGTGCTTACCGACACCCGTGTCGCGCTGCCCTCGCAGCGCCGCCTGGCCGCCCTCGCCGACCACCGCGTCTTCGCCGCGTTGCTGCTCCTGGCCGCCGCGTTGCGGGTGGTGACGATGCTCGGCTACCGGCCGGTCACGCTCTACTGGTACGACTCCTTCACCTACCTCGACACCGCCGTGCACCCGGCTCCGTCGGCGACGTTTCACCCGATCGGCTACCCGCTGCTGCTGCGGGCGCTGCTGCCGTTCCACAGTGTGGAGCTGGTCGCGGCCGTCCAGCACGCCATCGGCCTGAGCACCGGGATACTGCTGTACGCGGTGCTGCGCCGCAGGTCGGCGCCCGGCTGGGTGGCGGCGTCGGCGACGGTGCCACTGCTGTTCGACGCCTCCTTCCTGCGGCTGGAGCATGCCGTCCTTTCCGACACACAGTTCATCTTCCTTGTCGTGGCCGGACTGGCCGCGCTGATGTGGTCGCCGCGGTTGTCCGTGCGTGCCGCCGCCGGAGCGGGCCTGCTGTTCGCCACGGCCGCGCTGACCAGGACGATCGCGCTTCCGCTGCTGCTGCTCATCGTGCTCGTGCTGGCCGCGCGGCGCGTGGGATGGCGGCCACTGGCCGTGCTGGTCCTGGCCGGTTCCCTACCTCTGGCCGGCTACGCCGCCTGGTACGCCCAGCACCACGGCCGTTTCGCCATCAGCGGCGCCGACGGCGTCGCCCTGTGGGCCCGTACGATGACCTTCGCCGACTGCGCCCGCATCCAGCCGCCCTCCGATGTGGCCCGCCTGTGCCCCAACGGGACGAAGGTGGACGCGGCCTCCGAGTACGTGTGGGCCCCCGGGGCCTCGCTCAACTTGCTGCCCGGCGACCGGTTCACGCACAACGACCTCGCCCGCTCGTTCGCGATCGACGCGATCCTCGCCCAGCCGCTGGACTACCTGGTCGACGTCGTACGCGACACCGCCATCGCCTTCTCCTGGACCCCGATCCCGCACCCCGACCGCACCACCCCGGCGTTCGGCTTCAGCAGCGGGCACTGGGAACTGCCCGACCAGCCGCTGATCGACAAGGTCAAACGGGAGTACGACCCGAACATTCGCGGCCTGTCGTCGGTGTCGCCGTACGCGGACTTCCTCATCGCCTACCAGTACGCCGCCTACCTGCGCGGCCCGTTCCTGGGCCTGATCCTCCTGCTCGGCGCGGTCGCCGCGGTGCGGCGGCCCCGCGTGGCGCTGCTGCCGTGGGCCGTGGCGATGGGCCTGCTGATCGGCCCGGTCGCGGTCCTGGACTTCGATCACCGGTACGTGCTGCCCGTCATACCCGTCGCCTGCCTGGCCGCCGCCTTGGCTTTCCACCGTCGCCCCTGGCCCGCGCGACACACTCGGAGCTGAGGTCAGGTCAACACGGCAGGGGGTGGCATGGGTTTTCCGTCGGATGCCCGTCATGCCCCGAGTACGTCTTCTGATTTTTTCCGCGGTGGGTGTCGGATGGCGTCGAGCCCGTTCGTAGCCAAGATGAGAGACCGGCGACGGGCCGGTACTCGCCGAGATGAGAAGGCAAGGAGCGTGCACACCATGGACCAGGAGAACGTGAGCGCCACACTGACCGTCGCCGCGCCCGCCGCGAGGGTGTTCGCGGTGCTGGCGGACCCGGCGGCCCATGCCGCGATCGATGGCACCGGCTGGGTTCAGGAGCCTGCCGACCGGGCGCCGCTGACCGAGGTGGGGCAGGTTTTCCGGATGGCCATGTATCACGCGAAGCATCCAGACGGTGACTACCGGGTGGCCAACAAGGTCGCGGTGCTCGACCCGCCGCGCGCCATCGGCTGGCTGACGGGGACGGAGGAGGAGGACGGTCGCCTGGAGCTCGGCGGCTGGATCTGGCGTTACGACCTTACGCCGCTCGGTCCGTCCGAGGCCGAGGTCACGCTCACCTACGACTGGTCGGCGGTGCCGCGGTTCAGGCGGGAGTACATCCAGTTCCCGCCCTTCGGCCCCGAGCATCTCATCAACTCGCTGCGCCACCTGGCCGAGCTCGCCGCACCGGCGTCACCCGACCGGACCACGTGACCCGCTCCACACACCCGATCCCGCGTTCGAGGAGAGCACCATGACCGCTACCTACACCTTCGACGTCTTTATGAGCCTCGACGGCTTCGGCGCCGCCGGCGGCAACTGGGGCGGCTACTGGGGCAAGCAAGGCCCCGAGTTGCTGGAGCACCGCCTCGCCCTGCACAGCGAGGAACAGCGGATGGTCTTCGGGGCCAACACGTATCGGGCGTTCGCGCGGATGCTGGCCTCGAGCACCGAGGACTCCGACGTACGTGACCCATGGGTCACCCGGATGAGGAACCTGCCCGCAACCGTGGTGTCGACCACACTGAGAGGACCCCTCGACTGGCCGGACGCGACCGTCGTGAGCGGCGACGCCGTGGACGTCGTCGCCCGGCTCAAGGAGGAGTCCGAGGTGCCGTTGCGCTCACACGGCAGCCTGTCGATGAACCGGGCGCTGATGGCCGCCGGTCTGGTCGACCGCGTCCAGGTGACGCTCTTCCCGGTGATCACCGGCCAGACCGGAGCGGACCCGATCTTCCAGAATGCGGCCGACTTCGACCTCGAGCTGATCGAGAGCCGGACGCTCGACGGCCGTACCCAAGAGCTCATCTACCGGCCCACCCTCCATATCTGCGTCCGCCCATGTCGTAGCGGGGCGTGACGAACATCGGAACGAAAAGTCCCGTCAGCAGATCTGAGCCGATCGGCTTACCGTGATTTTCCTTCGAAGGCGTCTCGCAAGAGCGTTTCCGCAGGTGCCGGACTGTAGGCGTGGCTGTAACTGAACGCGCCGGTCACGCTGCGGTGGGGTTCGCCGCGAGGAAGGTGCTTTCTATAGCTCCGGAATGGCGGGCTCTTTCCGCTGAGGTTCTGGGCTGGCGGCCCCGGCCGATCGAGGAGACGATCCTGGACACCGCGGCCGGCTTGGCCGGCCTGGGCCTGTCCGCAACACAACGCGAATGGCCGACGCTTAGCCGACCCCATCTCGCCGCATCGCGATCAACGTCCTGCCGGATTCTGGTCGAGATCGGCCAGGAACCTCTCGGCGCGGCGGGCGAAGAGGTGGGCCCCGCGTTCGCCGGATCGGGCGCGGGCTTCGTCGGCGGCGGCTCGCACGACGTCGACGGGTTCGCCGCGGGCGTGCAGCAGGCGGGCGCGCAGCAACAGGAGAAGTCCTTCGGCATAGCGTTGGCCGTGGGCCTGGACGGCCTGGTCGGCCCGGTCGAGGGCGGTCGCGGCCTTGTCGGGCATCTCGGCTGCCAGCCACATCTCGGCGATCAGTCCGTACCAGTAGGCGAGGCCCCATCTCGGCGGGTCGAGCAGGGTCGCGGCCAGGAGATGTTCGGCCTTGGCCGCGGTGCCGGCAGGGTCGTCGCCGGTGAGGGCACGGGCCCAGTACCAGTCCAGCCATATGTAGGCTTCCTGCGCGACGCCGGGACGGTCGGCGCTGGCCGCGACCCATCGCTCGGTCGCGTGCATCGTCCAGGTCGTGTCACCGGCCATCGTGGCGGCCATGGTTTGGTAGCGGGTCCAGCCCGACATCTCAAAGGGGTCTCCCTCGGCCTGGTACACCGTGCCGAGCAGGGACCGCCCCGTCTCGACATCCCCATGCAACGTGGTGATCACGGCCAGATAACCGACCCACTCATCCTGGATCCGCCAACGTCCGAGGTCGTCGCGGCGTCGAGCCGGGACGCCCCCGACCCGGCTGGCAAGGTGGTACATGCTTTCCTGAGCCGGCGCCGGGTGCGGGTCGGCCGAGTTCGCGAGCAGCGAGGCAATGCCGTCCGCAGTGGTACGGCCTACCCAGCTGAAACACTGATACGCCGCGCCGATGTCGCCGATGTCCCATTGGTACAGGCCCCAGGCCTGTCGGCCGTACGCCTGGATGATCGGGTCCGCGGACGCCTGGCCTTGCTCATGCAGCCGGCGAGCCCACACCCCACGGTCTTTCTCGGTGGAGACGTAGGCCCCGGTCATCCGAACGAAGAGAAACTCGGCCTCGGCCGTCTCGCGGCCGAGTCTGCGGGCAAGATATGCGCCCCGTTCCAGCAGATCGAACGTCGAGCCGCCCATTCCCGGGGGCTCGACGGCCAGGAGGTTGAGCAGCGACAGGACGGACAGTTCCAGCTCCAGCAGCCCTGCCGTCCGGGCGATCTGGACGGCCGATTCCAGGTTCCGATAGGCGGCCGCGAACGCGAGCTTGGTCGCCGCGCGGCGACCGGCGCGCGCCAGTGCCTCCGCGGTGCGAACCGGGTCGGCCAGGGGGCCGGCACCCCGCAGGTGGTAGGCGAGGCGTTCGGCGACGGACTCGTCGTCCGCATGGATGTGTTCGAGGGCGTCGGCGACGCGCAGATGCAGCTGGACGGCCTGCCGCCGCGCAATGGTCTCGGTGACCGACTCGCGGACCAGGTCGTGCGCGAAGCGCCACGAGAACGGGTCTTCCGGCTTGGTCTCCAGGAGACCGAGTGCTTGCAGCGGTTCGAGGCGTTCGAGGCAGTCCGCGACATCGACGCCGATCGCGCGGGCGAGCAGGTCGAGGTCCACGTCGCGGCCGATGACCGCGGCGATGCGCAGCAGGCCGTGAGCGCTGTCGTCGAGACCGGACATCCGATCGCGGACGACGTCTCGCACGGTGGCCGGCACCCCGGCCCGTACTGACGCGCCGCCGTCGCCGAGCGAGCCGCCGTCGCTGAGCAGCCGGGACAGCTCCTGGACGAAGAACGGATTGCCGGCGGTGCGGGCATGGATGCCGCGGGCGACTTCGGCACCGGGATCGTGGCCGGTCTCGCGGCGGATGAGCTCGGTCACGTCGGTCAAGCCGAGCGGGCCGAGCCGGATCCTGCGGTGGCCGGGCAGCCGGCTGGCCGCGGCCAGGACCCGCGACAGATCAGAGCCGGGTGTGGGTGCGCGATCGCGTAGCGCACCGATGATCACCGTGCCGGCGGGTAGCCGGGCGGTCAGGTGGCCGAACAGCTGGAGCGAGGCGGCGTCGGCCCATTGGAGGTCATCGACGATCAGCAGCGTGGGCTGTTGCGCCGAGGCCTGCCCAACGGCGGTGACAACCTGCTCGAACAGGCGAAACTGGGCACCGCTGTTGGGAATGGCCGGCGCGGCGGCGTAGTCGTCTCGCGATTCCAGGAGACTGCCGAGCTCACTGGCGAGCCACTTCTCCCGCAGCGGCGCGGGCAGGCTGTCGAGAATCGGGCGGAGCGTCTGTTCCCAGGGCCACATCGACGGTGTTCCGTCGCCTTCCAGGCATGAACCCCAGACGACCAGCGCGCCACGACGGCTCGCTTCGGTGGCGATCTCTCGTACCAGGCGGGTCTTGCCTACGCCCGGCTCGCCTTCGACGATACGGAGCGCTGGGCGGCCGGTGAACGCCATCTCGACGGATTGCCGCAGTAGGGCGAGTTCCTCGGCCCGGCCGACCAGCCCGGCTGTCGTTCGCGCCGACGCGCCGTCATCCCCGCCGTCCGTACGCGCCACGAGCGGCGACGCCGAGGGCTGCGACAGCACTCGCAGGTGTGCGGCTCGCAGCTCCGGGCCAGGATCGATACCGAGCTCGTCGGCAAGGCGGGCGCGGACCTCGCGGAACACCGACAGTGCCTCCGCCTGGCGTCCCGCCGCCCCGAGGATGGAGATGAGGCCGGCCTGTACGGGTTCGTGGAACGGCGCCATCGATGCGGCCAGCTGCAACGCCGGCAGCACCCCCGCCGGTCGGCCCAGCGACACCGCCAGTTCGGCCGCTTCGGTGCACGCGGCGTGAAACTCGTCGTCGAGGGCGGCGAAGGTCGGCAGCGCGGTCGATCGGTGCGTGAACCCGTCGCCCGCACGGCCCCGCCAGAGGCCAAGCGCTTCGACATAGCGATCGAGCGCCGTTTCCAGGCGTTGCCGTGCCAGGGCCGCCTTGGCGGTCTCGACGAGTTCCCGGAAGGTGTGGAGGTCCAGGGTGCCGGGGGCGGCGGTGAACTGGTAGGAGCCGCCGCGGTGGTGCAGGTATGAGCCGGATTTACGGGCGGGGGTCGCGGGTTCGAGCAGCCGCCGCAATGCGCCGACGTGTTTGTGGATGATGTTGAGCGCGCTGCTGGGGACCTCGTGGTCCCAGACCAGGTCGATCAGCTCGCTCGTGCTGACCGGCCTGCCTACCCGGGCCAGAAGCAGGGCCAGCAGATAAGCCTGTTGCCGGGGGCCGGCATCCAGTTCGACACCATCGCGCCACACCCGCAACGGGCCCAGGACCTGAAGGCGTAAGAGAGCGCCGCCGGCCGGCTGATCGTCGACGCCTGGCCGGACGGGATGAACGGGCAGAGCCACCTCGGCTCCCGGGTGAGTCGAGAGATTGCCAACTAGCAAACCGTCCAAATCATACCGCAGCAGTGCGAAACCTACCGGAGCCCGAGAAGGTCAGGGCGGTCACCGACAATCGACGTGTTCTTGCTCGGCGGCCGCGGCGTAGGCGGCGTCGAGGCGCTCGAACCCTGTCACCAGCGCGGGGTCGACGTCGGGTGGCGGCACCATCTCGGTCACCGCCGCAACCGCCTCGGCGAGCTGACGGGAGGGCCCGTGGCGGCGCAGGGTGCTCGCCGTGGCCTGCATGCCGTAGCGGGCCAGATCCACCATCCTCCGGTGCGGCACCTCAGGTGGCAGCGGCATGGCCCCCAGTCCCACCCCGAGGATCTCCGCCGCGCGCTCCAGCGCCTTCTCCAGGTTCTTGCCCGATGTCGCAGCCGGACTCTTGCGCCAGCGCTCCAGGTCTGAGGCGCGCCTGCCGACGGGCACCTCCAGCAGCATCTGCGGGATCACCCGCTGGCGCGGCGACGGAATCCCGTACAGGGTGTTGTAGAGCCGGTCGGTGGCCTCATCGCGTACCCGGGCGACCAGCCGGCCCGGCGTGGTCACGCCGGGCAGCAGGACCTTGTTGGTGCGCAGCCAGGTCACCATCGGACCAGCGTCTTGCGGATCTCGACGGGCAGCGGGTCGCCCTTCCAGGTGGTCTCCTGGGCGTCGGCGTAGGTCTCCGCCACGAAGGTGCCTTGGGGGAGGAACGACAGCGGGACCTGGAGGGTCCGGTCGTTCTCGTCGGTGATCGCGCCGAGGTGCCAGGTGCCGCCGCCGCGACGGGCCGTCACGGTGTAGTCCCCGATGACGCTGTCCAGGACACGGGTCTCGTCCCACGTGGCAGGCATGTTCTTGAGGAAGGCGAATTCGGGGTGGGCGGCGTAGTTCTCGGGGGTGTCGGCGAGCATCTGCATCGGGCTGAAGAACGTCGGGTACAGCGCGAGCTGCGCGGCCGAGGTGGTCTGGACGCGGGTGCCGAGCCGGGCCGGATCCCAGGTGACGTTCAGGACGCCGGGCGTGTAGTCGGCGGGTCCTCCGATGAATCGGGTGAAGGGGAGGATCGTGGCCTGCGCCGGCGGGTTGCCGTTGACGCCCATGTAGTTCTGCTGCTCCATGCCCGCGACGCCCTCGCCCGTCATCATGTTCGGGTAGGTGCGCGCCAGGCCGGTGGGTTTGATCGCCTCATGCGCGTCGATCGTGATGCGGTGCCGGGCCGCCGCGTCGATCACCCGCTGGTAGTGGCGGACGGCCTCCTGGTCGTAGTGGCTGCGGTTGACGCCGCCGAGCAGGAATTTCGTGGCGTAGCCCGTCTTGACCGCGTGGATGCCGAGTTCCTCGTACCGGGAGAAGATCTTCTCCAGATTCTGGTCGTAGTAGTCGATATCGCCGCGGGTCTCGTTGTGGGCGATGTACCCGATGCCGTTGTCGGCGGCGTACCGGAGCACCTCGGGCAGGTCGAAGTCGGCCTGCGGGGTCAGGAAGTCCTGGCCCGACCAGGAGCCGCCGGAGTTGGCGTTCCAGCCCTCGGCCAGCACGAACTTCGCGCCCGCCTGCTTGGCCAGGTCGATGTACTGCTTGACCCGTGCGGTGGTCGCGCCGTGCTTGGGCCCGGCGGTCCAGGTGGTCTGCCTGCGCTGGAGCTCCCACCAGACGCCCACGTACGTCGCGGGCTTGATCCAGGAGGTGTCGCCGCAGATCGCGCACGCGTCGTTGAGGTTCTCGATCAGATGGGACTCGCCCAGGTCGCCGGGCCGCTCACCCACGGTCAGGGTGCGCCAGGGCGTGGCGAACTCGCCGTTCAGCCTGGCCTTGGCCCCGTCGGGCAGGGCGATCAGGTCGCTGGAGAACACGCCGGGCCGGCCGGGCACCGCCTTCAGCGTCATGCTGGGGTAGTCGGTCAGGTCGGCCTCGTGCACCACCACGTACGAGTCGGCGGCGGGCGCGGCGGTGATGGGGGTCTGGGCGGTGGAGACGCCAGACAGGGGGAGGTCGCGGTAGTGCTGCTCGTCGGCGGACCAGGTCTTGCCCGCGGCGATCGACCAGCTCCGCGCGGCGGGGTCGAGGGCGAACTCGGTCTGCTCGGCGGTGACGGTGTAGGCGTCCAGACCGCTCTGGCCGGGGAAGTGGTAGCGGAAGCCGACCCCGTCGTCGAAGACCCGGAACACCAGATCGAGCCTGAACCCCGTGCCGGCCTGGACCGCGTGGACAGTGAGCTCGCTCGCGTGGTTCCTGACCTTGCTCGATGTCCCCCAGAGCGGCTTCCACGTCTCGTTGATCGTGCGCCGTTCGACGGACGCGATGCTCATGCCCCGCGTGAGGCTGGGGCGTCCGGCGAGATCCAGGCCGAGCCCTGACGCGCCGACGAGAGTCTTGCCGTGGCTGTTCACGCTGTACATGAGCCGCCCGTCCACGGTGGCGACCGCGACCCGCAGATCGCCGTCCGGCGACGACACCACCTGAGCATCCGCCTCGCCGACCTCGGCCAGGGCGCCGGGCGCGGGCTCCGCGGCCTGGGCGACCTCGGCCAGGGCGCCGGGCGTGAGCTCCGCGGCCTGGGCGGGGACCGCCGCGGTGCCTCCAAAGAGGACGACGGCCGCCGTCATCGCGAGGAGCGTTCTCCGCGCCGCGTCCGCTCGCCTCATGCACACCTCATTTGCTGGGAAGGCACTTAGCTGGGCCGGACGACTCGCGGAGCACCAGCTCGGTAGGCAGGCGGATCGCCTCGCCCTCGCGTTGTGATCGTGCGGCGAGCCGCTCGATCAGGAGCTCTACCGCGAGCCGACCGGCATGCGAGCCGGGCCCGGCCAGGGTGGTCAACGAGGGATGGACGAAGTCGGCGGCGAAGATGTCGTCGAACCCGATCACGCTGATGTCGGCCGGGACTCGGACCCCGCGCTGGGCGAGACGTCGGATGATTCCGATCGCCAGGAGGTCGTTGTGAGCCACGACCGCCGTCACACCGGTGCGCAGTGCTCCGTCGGCGGCGGCTCCGCCGTTGGCGACGTTGGGGGCGTACGGACCGATCCGGTGTGCCGTCAGACCGTGCGCTTCGGCCCCGGCGCTCAGCGCGGCCCAGCGCGCCGCACCTATCCAGGAGCTGGGCGGCCCGGCGCAGTAGGTGATGCCCTGATGCCCGAGCGAGGCCAGGTGTTCCAGGATCTGCTGACAGCCGGCGCCGGTGTCGAACGTCACGCTGGTCAACCCGGGCAGCTCCCGGTTGAACAGCACGATCCGGTGCATTTTGGCGAGGTCGCGCAGGACCTCGTCGTCGAGTCGGCTGGAGGCCAGCACGAACCCGTCCACGCTGGCCGCCAGGCCGCGAATCTGGTTCTCCTCGATGCGCCGGGATTCCTCGGCGTTGACGATCACCAGCGTGACGTCGGACGCCTTCGCGCGCTGCTCCGCGCCTCGGATGAGCTCGAAGAAGTGGGGATTGGTGATGTCGGAGAGCACCATGGCGACGGTGCGGTGGCGGACACCCGCCAGAGCGCGGTTCTGCGGTCTGTGCTGGTAGCCGAGCTGCGCGGCGGTAGCGATGATCCGCTGTCGCGTCGCCTCGTTGACCCGGCCGGGTTTGTTGAACGCCCGGGACACCGTCGACGCGGCCACGCCGGCGGCTCGCGCGACGTCAAAGATCGTGGGCTCCACGGACGCATCTAGTCACGAGAATGAAATTCTGGCAACACCTTGCAGAAATTGTCGTGGGGTACCTACGTTCCGATCATGCCGGCCACATCGTGCCGTGTCGGGCGAGAGGAGCGAGGGATGTCGCAGCCCGGACAGAGACTGCAGCACATCGCGGGTCGGGCCAGGCGATGGTCCGTGGCTGTGACGATCGGCGCTCTGCTGGCCGCGTCGCTGACGTGGGTGGGGGTGACGCCGGCGCAGGCGTCATCGACCGATTTCACCATCTTCGATGGGCGTACGACCGCTCCGATCCTGATCGACCCGTCCTATGGCGGCGAGCACGCCGATCGGGACTACACGCAGGTGCGCCGCGCGGTCCAAGACCTGCGCCAGGATGTCGCCATGGTGACCGGGGCGATCGATCCCGGTGAGGTGCAGAGCCTGTTCGTCGACGACACGCCCGCCAGGGAAGCGCGGCTGGCGAAGGCCGACCAGCGCAAGCTCCCGGCCCTGCTGACCAAGGCCGCGGGCCAGAAGACCGCGATCATCGTCGGCCAGCTCGGTCAGAGCCGGCTGATCGACGCGATCGTCGCAGCCGGCAAGTTCGACGAGGCCGCCGGGATCAAGGGCAAGTGGGAGGCGTACGCGACCAAGACCATCAAGAACCCGCTCCCCGGGGTCGGCAACGCACTGGTGATCGCGGGCAGCGACGCCCGCGGGACGATCTACGGGATCTACTCGATCTCCGAGGAGATCGGCGTCTCGCCGTGGTACTGGTACAGCGACATGCCGGTCAAGCGGCGCGACGACATCGAGGTCAAAGGCAAGGTCCGGGTCGACGACGGGCCGGACGTCAAGTACCGCGGAATCTTCATCAACGACGAAGAACGCACCGTCGCGTGGGCGAAGAAGAAGTTCCCCACCGGCAACGGCACACCTGATGTCAACTACTACCGGCACGTCTATGAGCTGATGCTGCGGCTCAAGCTGAACACCTTATGGCCGGCGATGCACCTGGCCTCCAGGGCGTTCAACGCGGTCACCGACACCGGGACGTACGACAACGGGACACCCATCAACGCTCGCGAGGCGTCGGCGTACGGCGTGGTCGCCTCCTCCTCTCACGCGGAGCTGATGCTGCGCAACAACGAGGGGGAGTGGCGGCAGTGGTACGACCGCAACAAGGACGCGCTCGACATCAAGGGCGCGGACGCCGTGGCGGCCTACGACTATTCGATCAACAAGCCCGCGATCCTGGAGTACTGGCGCCAGCGGGTGGTCGCCAACTCCGGCTTCGAGAACATCCTCGCCCTGGGCATCCGCGGTGTGCACGACAGCGATCCGGTGTTCACGCCCGGCAACCCGTACGGGTTCAAGGACAAGATCGAGATGCTGGCCGACGTCATCAGCGAGCAGCGCAAGCTGATCGCGGCGGTCTACGGCAGCGCCGACGCCGTGCCGCAGGTGTTCATCCCCTACAAGGAGATGAACGATCTCTACAACGCCGGGCTGAAGAACTACATCCCCGGCGACGTGACCCTGATGTGGGCCGAGGACAACCAGGGCTATCTGCGCCAGGTGCCCACCCGTACCGAAGCCGCCCGGTCCGGCGGGAACGGCGTCTACTACCACATCTCCTACTGGGGCGAGCCGAAGAGCTACCTGTGGCTTAACTCCACGCCGATGTCCTTGATGGTGCAGCAGCTGCACCGGGCGTGGAACTCCGGCGCGGGGCGCTACTGGATCCTCAACGTCGGAGACATCAAGCCCGGCGAGATCAAGCTCGACCTGTTCGCCAAGCTCGCGTGGGACGTCAAGGGCTATGACGACACGAACATCGGGAGCAAGTTCCTCACCGAGCAGGGGCGGGAAGACTTCCGGCTGAAGGGCGACGACGCCGCCGCGGTCGCCGGCGCGCTGGAAAGGTTCGACGCGCTCGAGAGCACCAAGCGCGCCGAGTTCTGGGGGGAGATCAACTCCTCCAACGCGAGCTCGGGAAGGATCCACAACGGTCAGGTCTTCCCGTTCAGCGCCACCTCGGACGGGGATGAGCTCCAGCGCTACATCAACGAGTCCAACAAACTGGTGGCGATTCTCGAAGGTGTTTCCGCGAAGCTCGACCCGCGCTATCGCTCGGCGTTCTATCAGCAAGTGCTCCACCGGGTCCGGTCCTACCGGAACATGGCGGAGCAGATCGGCTACTACTGGAAGAACCAGCTCGCCGCCGCCCAGGGCCGCTACGCCAGCGCGGGAAGCTATGAGCTGCTCTCGAAGCAGGCCCGTGAGCGCATCTTCACCGACGAGGACTACTGGAACACGATCAGCGGCGGCAAGTGGGACCACGCCATCGGCCACAGCCATCCCGAAGGCTTCCCGAACGAGGGCACGGTCATGCTGACCAACGACCGGTATGCCCGGGTGGCCACACCGGCCGACGCGGTGGGCGCCGCCGCCGAGGGGAGCAAGGACCCTGGCCGTGGCACGCTGACGTTCAACTCGGCCGCGCCCGACGACAAGCGGTTCTTCGACGTGTTCTCCCGCGACGACGTGGCCAGACCGCAGGAGTGGGTCGCCGAGGCGGACGCTCGGTGGATCACCCTTTCGCAGCGTTCGGGCACGACCGCGACAGAGCAACGGGTCACGGTGACGGTCGCCAAGAACCACCCGGCCGCGACGGGGACGATCCGGGTCTTCAACGCCGTCAACAGAGCCAAGGTCGGCGACCCGGTCGCGACGTTCACGGTCGACGCGGCGCGGGCGGCCGTGGACCTGCGCCGTGCCGAGCGCGGGCACCTTGAGGCCAACGGATACGTGGCCTTCGAGGCCGAGCACTTCGCCGAGAACGCGCCCGGCGCCGACGGGAGCCGGTGGGCCCCCCTGGAGGGCGTGGGTCAGCGCGGGGCGTCGATGGGCGGCTTCCCGGAGATCGCGCCCCGGGTCGACTCCGGCTTCGAGACGACCGCCCGCCTGAGATACCGGATCTACTTCACCTCCACCGGGAAGTTCACCGGGACCTTCTACCGCATTCCCACCCTGAACGAAGGCACAGAGGACGACGGCACGCCGCGAACCGCGCGTACGGCGATCGGGCTCGACGACCAGGCGCCCGGCCTGCTGCGCGGCAACTCTGTCGCCGGTACGAGCACCAGCCCCTGGGGCTTCAACATCATGCGTCAAATCGAACCCCTGAACTTCACCATCGACGTGACCACACCGGGCTGGCACGACCTCGTGGTCTACCGCTCGGACGCGGCGATCCTCTTCGACCGGATCATCATCGAGACCCGCGCCGGCGCGGCCGGTGACGGCCTGGTCGGCCCGCCCGAGAGCCCGAACAACATCGCCGCACCCCAGAAGGCCACCGTGGCGCCTCTTCCTGACGCGATGCCGAAGCTCCGGCGGCTGCCCGCGATCCAGGCGTCGGTGGGCGAGACGAGCACGATCACGGGTGTACGGGATGTGGCGGCCGCGGAGTCCGACAACGAGACCGCTGCGTCGGTCGCGGTGAAGGACGGTCAGGTACGGGTCACCGGACACCGCGCCGGGAAGGCCGAGCTGTCCATCACCGCCGCCGGTGGTGAGGCCTGGGTGGCGCCTGTCACGGTGAGCAGAGCCGCGGGCGGGCCGGTCGGCGCCTATCTGGAGCGGAACGGTTCGGTCGTCTTCGACGCGGCCGACGCCCTGGAGAAGAGCGCTGCCGCCAATGCGGGCGACAGCAACAACGGCACGCACGGCTGGGCGCTGGCCCGTAACGGTCTCCAGGTCGTCCCGCCGGCCGACGCCAGTGCGAAGGCGCAGTGGCTGGCGACCTCGGCGGCCCAGGCCGAAGCGTTGTTCAAGGCCGGCCCGACACAGAAGGTCAACGGGAGCTCCGCGGCGGGAGCACCACCGCGGCTCGACTTCACCGTCGATATCCAGACCGGTGGCACGTACTACCTGTTCGTCAACACGAGCAACCCGAACGCCGACGCCGACTCCTACCACGTGCTCGTCGACGGGCAATGGAGATACCAGTCGAACAAGTCCGGGCCGGAGACCGGGTTCGAGACGTGGTACGGCAGCACGAGCGTCGCCGCGGCCGCGCTGGCGCTCGGGCCGGGTGAGCACACGATCTTGCTGGCGCCTCGTGAGGCCGGGCTGGTGCTCAACCAGATCGTCTTGACCACGGACGACACACCCGGCCTGACCGGCTTCCAGACCCCCAGCGGCCGGAAAGCGAGCGCTTCATGACGCCCTAGCGGTGGTGTGACGGCGCCCAGGGCGACCTTGGCCAGTGCTTCGCCCGCGCGTGCCGTGAACGCAGAGGATCTTCTCGCGCAGCAGGCCGGCGTCGCGCAGGGCGATGACCGGCTGCTCGTGACGATCAGTCGGGCCGACGTGGCCGCTTTCATGCACCAGGCCGCGCACACCGGCGAGTGGATCCACCGCAGCCCCGTGATCACCGACTGAGGCCGGCTCGGAGAAGGACATGGTCGACAAACGCAGGCTCGGCAGAACTGAACTCGAGGTAACCCCCATCGGGCTGGGCTGCGCCCAGATGGCCGTGACCGGCATGACCTCCCTATCCCGGCCTGGCCTCGCGAGTGGACCTCCAACCTCGCTGACCCTGGCGGGCGCGACCGCCAGGGTCAGGCCCGGCCGAGGACGCAGAACTCGTTGCCTTCCGGGTCGGCCAGGACCTTCCATGGGACGTCGCCCTGGCCGACATCGGCGGGCGTCGCGCCGAGGGTCCGCAGCCGGGCCACCTCCGCCGCTTGCTCGTCAATGGGGTCGGGCAGCAGGTCGATATGGATGCGGCTCCACACGGTCGGCACGCCGGGCCTGCGGAGGAACTCAAGATAGGGGCCGACACCCTTGGCGGAGCGGAGCCGCGCATGATCGTCGGTGACCTCGTGCACGGTCCAGTCCGTCGCCTCGCCCCAGAACCGGGCCACGGCCCGCGGATCGGCGCACTCGACCACCATCGCGGCGATCGGCCCGGTGTCCCGGTAGATCTCCCGAGGCTCCAGCACGCAGAACACGTTGCCTTCCGGGTCGGCCAGAACCGTCCACGGGACGTCGCCCTGGCCGACGTCGGCGGGTGTCGCGCCGAGCTCCTTCAGGCGCGCGACCAGCTCCGCCTGATGGGCGGCGGAGGTGGTGGCGAGGTCGAGGTGCACGCGGTACTTCACCGTTTCGGGGTCCGGGACGGTGACGAGATCGATGTAGAAGGCGTCGGGGTCCGGCCAGGAGAAGCCCTCGGGTTCGAGGTTGGTCACGCCGGGTCCCTCGCTGGAAAGACCCCAGCCGAGCGCGTCCGCCCAGAACCGGCCGAGCGCCGAGTCATCCCGAGCCTTGAAATTCACCTGAACAAGTCGCAACGCCATGCCGCCGATCCTAAGCCCAACCTACAAACGAGGATGAACCACGCACCTTCGGCTCAACCGGCGGTAACGGGCAGGTCGGGGACTGCGCCGAGCGGCCGATGGCTTTGGGCGGGTGCGGAGGCGGTGAGGGCGTAGCGGCACATCGCGGGCGCGCTTTGGTCAGGAACTGGGCAGCGAATGGCCTGGGAAGTGATCAGGCGAAGAGCCGAGACTCGGCGGGCTGGTTCTACGACGGCGGACACCGTGCTGTCGCCGTGCCGCTGAGGAAAGGCTGAGTGATCTTGACCGAACGCGTACGCGTGGCCGTGCTGGCGGGTGGGCCGTCCGCCGAGCACGAGGTGTCGCTGCAGTCGGCGCAGGCTGTGCTCGATGCTCTGCCGAGGGATCTGTACGAGCCCGTCGCCGTCATCATCGACCGGCAGGGCAGGTGGCCGGTGGAGCTGCGACGCGATCTGGCGGACGTGGTCTTCCCCGTGCTGCACGGGCCGTTCGGCGAGGACGGCGTCGTCCAGGGGCACCTGGAGACCCTGGGCATCCCGTACGTGGGCTGCGGCGTCATGGCCTCCGCCGTGGCCATGAACAAGGTCGCGATGCGGCGCGTGTTCCTGGCGGAGGACATTCCCATCACCCCGCATGTGTGGTTCACCGAGCACGAATGGCGCACCGCCACCGACTACTGGGGTCTGGTGAAGTCGCTCGACTGGCCGATGTACGTCAAACCGGCCAGCTTGGGCTCCTCCATCGGCATCTCACGTGTCACCTCCATGGAGGAGCTGCGCGCGGGCGTGGAGCTGGCGCTGACCTACGACCGGGTGGTCATCGTCGAGCAGGGCGTGACCGCGCGCGAGGTCATCTGCGGCGTGCTCGGCGGCTATGACACGCCGGATGCTTCGGTGTGCGGTGAGCTCATCGTGCCCGGCGACTGGCTCGACTATGAGGCCAAATACCTCAGCCAGGCCGAGATCGCCACCATTCCCGCCGTGCTGCCGGAGCGGGTGGCCGAGGAGGCGCGCGAGCTGTCCCTGCGCGCCTTCCGGGCGATCGGTGGCTACGGCCTGTCCCGGGTCGACTTCCTCTATGAGGAGGACACGGGACGCCTGTACGTACTGGAGATCAACACCATGCCCGGCTTCACCTCCCGTTCCGTGTACGCCCGGTCCTGGGCCGCGAGCGGTGTCCCGTACCCTGACCTGCTGCGCCGCCTGATCGACCTCGCGTTCGCCAGGAGCGGCTCATGATCCCCATGACGCTGAACGAGATCGCGCAGGTCGTCGGCGCGAGCCCGCATGACGTGCCCGACCCGCGGGCGCTGGTCACGGCGCCCGCGGCGGTCGACTCCCGCGAGGTGGTGCCCGGCGGCCTGTTCGCCGCGACGGCCGGCGCCCGCGTCGACGGTCACGACTACGCGGCCGGTGCCATCGCGGCCGGCGCCGTCGCCGTGCTGGCCGCACGGCCCGTCGGCGTGCCCGCCCTGGTGGTCGAGGACGTCCAGCTCGCGATCGGCCTGCTGGCCAGGCACCTGCTCGAACGCGTCAGCCCGATCGTGATCGGCCTGACCGGCTCGGTGGGCAAGACCACGACCAAGGACCTGCTGGCCCAGGTGCTCGAACGGCGCGCCGCGACGGTCGCCACCGACAGGTCGTTCAACAACGAGCTCGGGCTGCCGCTCACCGTGCTGCGTGCCGACGCCACCACCCGATACCTGGTGCTGGAGATGGGCGCGGGCCGGAAGGGCGACCTGACGTACCTGACCGGGCTCGCGCCTCCGCAGGTCGGGCTGGTGCTCAATGTCGGCACCGCGCATCTGGAGCGTATGGGAGCCGGGCTGGCCGACGTGGCCGAGGCCAAGGGCGAGCTGGTCGAGGCGCTTCCGGCGGACGGGTTCGCGCTGCTCAACGCCGACGACCCGTACGTCATGGGCATGGCCGGCCGCACCAAGGCGCAGATCCTGTTGTACGGCAGGTCGGCGCGGGCGCGGGTGCGAGCCGAAGGCGTACGGATGGCCGACCGGGCGCGAACCGCGTTCGAGTTGGTGACGCCCGCCGGCCGTGCCCCGGTCGAGCTCGACCTCATAGGCGAGCACCAGGTGAGCAACGCCCTGGGCGCCGCCGCCGTCGCCACCGCACTCGGCCTGGGCGTCGCCGAGATCGCCGATGGGCTGACCGCCGCACGGCGGCGCTCCGGGGGCCGGCTGGAGATCATCGAACGACCTGACGGCATCACCATCGTCAACGACGCCTACAACGCCAACCCCGAGTCCATGCGGGCCGGGCTACGGGCGGTCAAGGCCCTGGCCGGCACCCGTCGTACCGTCGCCATACTCGGCGCGATGGGCCAGCAGGCCGACGCCTCCCGCGCCCGCCACGCGGAGATGGGCCGGCTCGTCGCCGACCTCCGCTTCGACGTGCTGATCACGGTCGGAGCCGGGGATCCGCTCGCGATGGCGTGGGCAGCGGAGACCTCGAACCAGGGCGTGGCCGTCCACACCGTCGAGGACGTGGCCGAGGCCATCAAGCTGGCCACCTCGCTCCTCGAACCGGGAGACGTGGTGCTCGTCAAGGCCTCCAGCGAGATCGGCCTCAGCGCCTGCGCCCGTGCGCTGGCCCAGTGACTGTTCAGATGAAACGGAGTTCCATGCGCACTATCGGGCTTATCGGCGGGTTGAGCTGGGAATCGACGGTGATCTACTACCAGATCATCAACCAGCGGGTACGCGAGCGACTCGGCGGCAGCCATTCCGCCGACAGCCTCATCTGGTCGGTCGACTACACGCGGGTCGAGGACCTCATCTTCGCCGACCGCTGGGACGAGGTGAGTACGCTGCTGACCGGGGCGGGCGGGAAACTGGCGGATCTGGGCGCCGAGGTCCTGCTCATCTGCAGCAACACCTTCAGCCGGGTGAGCGACGACGTGGAGCGGGCAGTGAGCGTTCCGGTGCTGCACATCGCCGACACCGTGGGCACCGAGATCCGCGCCAGGGGGATGCGCAAGGTCGGCCTGCTGGGCACGCGATTCACCATGGAGGAGCCCTTCTACCGGGATCGGCTGGCCGCCCATGGCTTCGACGTGGTCGTCCCGCGGCGTGAGCAGCGGGAACTGGTCCATCACGTGATATTCGACGAACTGGTGCGCGGGGTGCTCCGGGAATCGTCCAGGGACGCCTACGCCCGGATCATCGATGATCTCGCGGCCGACGGCGCTGAAGGCGTCGTCCTCGGCTGCACGGAGATCGAGTTGCTGATCAGCGAGAAGGACAGCGCCATCCCGGTGCTGCCGAGCGCTCGGCTGCACGCGGAGGCGGCGGCGGGCTTCGCTCTTGCCGACTCTTAGGCGGATCGGTACGCCGGTGCCCCGTACAGCTCCCGGTGCCACAGGTCGGCGCGGAGGCGTTCGATGCCGGCCGCCAGATGGCGGCGGTAGGTGCTGAACGGCAGACCGAGCCGTTCCGCGGCCAGCTCCCGGGTGGGCGTGCCGCGCAGGAACGTGACCGACAGCGCCTGATGGAACTTGACCGAGCGCGGATCCGCACGCAGGTCGTCGATCGCCTGGCGCAGCAGGTCACCCAGCGCCGCGGCCGGATCCCGCCCGGCCCGCTCGGCGATCAGCCTGGTGCGCGTCAGTGGGGAAGCGGCCAGCGCGTCCGGCCGCGACAACTGACGTAACGCCTCGCGGACCGCCTCGGCGAACTCCGCCCGCGACAGCACCGCCAGCTCCGCCGTCGCGGCATCCGGGCCGTCGGCGGGCCCCGCGACGAGCAGCCGGTTCATCCGCTCCAGCCACGCCCGCGCCGGCACCGCGCGCCAGTCATGGACGAACAGGGTGTACGCGCCATCCCCCAGCCGCGGCCGCTCGGCGATGTCACGCATCCCGAAATGCCGCAACCGCTCCGCCCACGCTTGGTCCGGATGCCGTGCCGCGATGTACGACCAGGCCATCCGCTCGGCCCGCAGACAATCGCCGATCACTCGCCACCGGATCACCTCCATCAGGGACGAGTTTCCGCGATACGTCGGCAGCGTCCACAGCCGGCCGACCGCCACATGTTCACCGGCGCGCAACGGCGTGGTGGCACGGGCGTGCGCCCACGCCATGGCCACGACGGGATCGGCCGTCAGCTCCTCCTCATCGAGTTGCGCCAGCCGCAACCACGCGGAGAAGGCCACGGGCTCGCCGGTTTCGGTCCGCCGATACAGCCGGAACGCCTCCGGCTGACGTTCCGCCCAGAAGGCGGCGCAGCGCGCGGCCGCCGCGCCCTCCGCCGCCGTCGCCACCCGGAGCAACGTGCCGACGTCCTCCTGGCGCAGCACCTCTTCCTGAAACTCGCCCTCGTCGTGGCGGCCGTGGAAATCGGCCGGCGCCCCGTTGCCGCGATGCGGGTAGAGCAGTGCCGCCACCGCGCCGGGCACGTCCGCGTCGCTCGCCGTACGCACCTTGTCCGCCAGATGCGCATGAACGCGCTCGCGCATCACCGCGTACCCCTCCGGATCCCGCCATCGCAGGTCCGCCTCCACCACCTCCCGCACCACGTCATGCGGAAACAACCCGAGACCGCTCGACTCCACGAACGGCAACCGCCGCAACCACCGGAACAACGTCCCGGCGTCCTGCGGCAGGGCCGCCCGCAGCAGGTCCTCCGTGGTCGTGTACGCGTGCGCGCAGATCTCCAGAGCATGCCGATGGGCCGCCGAAGGCACCTCGCCCACCAGCTGATCCAGCAACGTGGCCACCACGTCCTGACTCGGCGTCCACCGCCGGCCGGCCCCGCCGTCCTTCACCGCCACGGCCGCCCCCAGCAGCAGCGCCAGCGGATGACCACCGGCGAAGGCCGACAGCGGCGCACGCGACTCGGCCGGCACCCCGCAGGAGTCCATCAGGGCCTGCGCGTCTCCGGCCCGCAGGTCGCGCAGCGGCAGCACCTCCAGCGCGCCCGCCCATCCCGGGTCCGCCTGCCAGCGCAGATCCGGCGGGTAGCGCCCCGCGATCACCATCAGCGCCCCCACGGGCATCCGCGGCAGGAACCGCTCACGCAGCCATCCCTCCAAGCCCTGAACGCATTCGAAGGAGTCGACCAGCAACACCGCCCCCGCATCACGGAAGACCGGTTCCGCCTCAGCCTCGAACGCCCCCACCGACGGCTCCGACATGCGCCCGTCCACCATGGACACCGGCCGCCCCGTCACCGCGGCCTCGTGAGCGAACCGCCGCAACAAGGCCGACTTCCCGATGCCACCGGGACCGTGCACGAACAGCACGCTGCAACCGCCGCCGTACAACGCCGCCTGGAAAACCGCGAGCTCTTCCTCCCGCCCTGCGAACGCCCTCTCACGCGCCGCTCGCAGGTGCCATCCCAGCAATCCAGATCCGTCGTCCATGACGAACCACGATCGGTGCCGAATGTGCGCGAGTTGTCCGCCGCATGTCACCGTTTCTCGACGGCGCGACCGTAGGCGCGACCGTGACACGGCCGAGGCCACCTGATCGCGGCGACCGCGCGGGCTACGGCAGCATGCCCACCAGCGCGGCCAGCTCGGGGTCGCCTTCGTACCGCTGCCGGTGCAGGTCGGCGATCTTCGCTCCCATCTGCGGGTCGTCGTCGGTGATGTCGTACGAGTCATACTTCTCGACCAGCGGCATACCGAGCTGGTCGGTGCGCGCGTGCGCCGGATGCGTCAGGTACTCCCAGTAGCCGTCGAGGTCCTCGATGACGAACACTCCACCCCAGTCGAAATCGCCTCCGTAGTCCCGGCCGACGACGAACGACTTCACCGCCGAGATGACCCGGCCCTGGTCGCGCATGCTCTCCAGGGCCTGCTCAATCTGCTCCGTCTTCTCGCCGTGCCGGCGACCGGCATCACGGCCTACTTCGTGCCGCCGTATCTGGTCGGCGGCACGACCGTTCCGGGTCTCGACGTGAGCATCCCGGGGTACTACGTGAGTCTCGTGTTCCACGCGGTGCCCGCCGGCACGGCACTTCTCGTCGGGCCGTGGCAGTTCGTGCCGCGGTTGCGGGGCGTATCGGACGATCCGCCGCCGCGAGGTGCAGTTGCACCGCATCTGGATGGTCCGCAACTACGCGTTCACGTTCGCCGCCGTGACTCTGCGGCTCTACCAGCTGGCCGGGCTGCAGCTGATGGGCGTCATGCCGTCGCTGGAGTACCGCGATGTCTACGCGTCGAGCGCGTGGCGATCCGGCGGGCGAGGAAGACCATCGCCCTCGCGGACGCGTTGTCGACCCACTGCGCGTCATCGATCAGGGCCGCTCCCGGGCCGCCGCTGTCACCAGTCCGAGGGCCGCCAGACCGATGAGGAACGGGTCGGGTGTGCCCTCGGCCAGCCCGAAGGCCACCCGCAGAGCGTCGCGATGCCGGTCCGGCAGCTCGTCGAGGTGCTTCAGCATCGGCACGCACAGCTGGTGCAGCGCGGAGTACGGCAGTTCCTGCTCGAACTCCGACCCGGACGTCCGGACCACCCGGAACCCGGGCGCCGCGTTGCGGGCGTACTCCAGCAGAGCACTCTTGCCGATGCCCGCCTCGCCTTCCAGCACCAGCGCGCGGCCCTGTCCCGTGCGCGCGGCGCCGGTCAGCTCGTCGACGCGTTGCTTTAAGCCGTGCCGGCCAACGAGCGGATCGGTGGTGAGCGCAGGAGCCGGCATAACGGGAGCGGTAGAGGATCGCGGACCTGGCCGGGTCAGGTTTCGTAGGCGCTCGTCAGGCGTGACCGCGACGCCTCCAGGTGGGCGGTCATGGCGCTCGCCGCCGCCTCCGGATCGTTGCGGCAGATGGCGTCGAACACCGCACGGTGCTCATCGGCGGCGTGAGTGGCGATCCCGTGGCGGAAGTAGAGGCGGTAACCATGGGTGTGCGCGCGGAACCTGCGCAGCGTGTCGGCGATGAGCGGGCTGCGACTGGCCTCGGCGATCGCGTTGTGAAACAGGGCGTCCAGTTCCGCGAAGCCGCGATACGCCTCGTAGGTGTCGCCGACCAGCGGTGACATCATCTGCTCCAGCGACCCCCGCATGGCGCTCACCTCGGCGGCCGTGGCGTACCGTGCGGCACGCGCGGCGGCGGACGGTTCGAGGAGCAGGCGAACGTCGTACAAGTCGTCAAGGGCGGCCCGGTCGAGCAGGGGAGCCACCAGATAGCCCGTGTTCGGCCGGCGGACGACGAGCCCCTCCGACTCGCAACGCGCGAGCGCTTCGCGGACCGGCGTCTGCGACACGTCGAGTTCGCGGGCGAGCCCGTCGATCGACAGCTTCGCCCCAGGCTCCAGATCGTGATCCATGAGCCGGGCCTTCAGCGCCTGGAAGACCGATTCACGGACGCTGACCTTGGCCGGCTCGTCGGAACCCGAGCCGCCGGACGCGCCCGTCACCGGCGTCGAGTCGCTCATCTCCCCTCCAAATGAACTTCCCTATTCGTGGTTGACACATGCCCGAAACGCCCTGCATCCTCATGCAAATCGTATCGTATCCGATCTGGGCAAGCCTGCCCAACGCAGAAGGATGAGCTCGTGACCATTCCCGACTGGTTCGGCGAGGCGGGTTTCGGCCTGTTCGTGCACTGGGACCATGCGAGTCAGCAAGGCGTGGAGATCGGCTGGCCCCTGGTCGGCCACTCGATCCTGCCGGGCCGGACAGAACCCGAAACCGACATGACCATCACGCAGTACCAGTCGAGCGCGGCCACGTTCGACCCGCGGCGCTGGGATCCGCGCGGCGTCGCGCGGCTGGCCCGCGACGCGGGTGCCCGCTACGTGGTCTTCACCGTCCGCCATCACGCCGGGTACTCGATGTACCACACGAGGCAGTCGGAGTTCTCCATCGCGGCCTCGCCGTACGGGCGTGACATCACCCGGGAGTTCTTCGACGCGTTGCGCGCCGAGGGCCTGCGGGTCGGCGTCTACTACTCGCTGCTCGACTGGAACCATCCCGACTACCCGGCGTTCACCGACGCCGATCGTCCCTACCCGCACGACCGTTACCGGCGGCCCGCACCGGAGCAGTGGGCGCGATACCTCGGCTATGTCAAGGGACAGCTCACCGAACTGCTCACCGAGTACGGGCCGATCGACCTGCTGTGGTTCGACGGGGAGTGGGAACGCACCGCGGAGGAGTGGCACGCCGCCGAGCTCCGCGAGCTGATCAAATCCCTGCAGCCGGACGTGATCATCAATGACCGGCTGCCGGGCCAGGGCGACTACGCGACACCCGAGCAGGGCATGCCGCGCCGGCCACCGGGCGGACCGTGGGAGCTGTGCCTCACCATGAGCGAGAGCTGGGCCTACCGGCCCGACGACCTCGACTACAAGAGCCCGCGACTGCTCGCCTCCTACCTGAGCGAGGTCGTCTCCCGGGGCGGCAATCTCCTGCTCAACATCGGGCCGCGGGGTGACGGGTCGCTGGTGCCGACCGAGGTCGCCACGCTCAAGCAGCTCGGCGGCTGGCTCGCCGGCCACGGCGAGAGCATCGTCGGGGCCGCGCCCGCGCCGCAACGCCTCGACTTCCACGGCCCGGCCACGCAACGCGACAACACCCTCTACCTCCACCTGCTGCTGCGGCCACAGGACGTGCTCGTCGTCAGGAACGTTCCCATCGGCTCGGTCGTCGGCGTTCGCCTGCTCGGCACCGAGCAACCGCTCGAGTACAGCCTCAACGAGGAGGTGCACAAGGCGAACGGCGCGGACGACGAGCCGCTCGGCGAACTGTTCATCACCGTGCCACCACCCACCGGCGCGCTCATCGACGTCATCGCCATAGAGCTGTCGGCTCCCTGGAAGGACGGCTCCCATGCCACTGTCTAGAACTCGCAAGGTAGCCAGGCCCGTCCTCGCGGGCGTCCTGCTCGCGGCCGCCGTCGTCGCGTGCGGCACCGGCACCGGACCAGGCGGCGGCGACGGCAAGTCGCTCCGGATCCAGATCCCCACCGGACCGCTGGCCAGCGCCATGCAGCAGGTCGGCAAGGACTTCGAGAAGGCCAACCCGGGCACGGTGGTCACCTTCGAGGGCGTCGACTCCGGCAGCTCCCGCGGCCCCAACGTGGCACTGCTCAGCTCGACCGGCACCCCGGACATCGGCTACCTCCAGCGCAGCACGGGCGTCTGGTCGGCGCTGTTGAAGAACAAGCAGCTGACCCCGCTGGACGACGTCTGGAAGGCCGCGGGCCTGGCGGACAAGTACTCCAAGAGCCAGGCCGACTACTACACGACCGACGGGCACCACTACGGCGTCCTCTACGAGCAACTGCTGATCAACCCCGTCTACTACAACAAGGCGGCCTTCGCGAAGGCCGGCCTATCCGACCCGCCCGACCATCAGGTGGCCTCCGTCGCCGACTTCGAGTCCATGGTGGGCAAGGTCAAGGCCGCCGGTTACGAGGGGTTCGGGGTGGGCGGTTCGAGCCCGTACGACCTGGGGCACACGCTGGACGCGCTGCTGCCCACCGCGGTGCCGGCCGAGGACTACGACGCCATGCTCACCAACTTCAAGCCCGGATCACCCACGGACGTCAAGTACACCGACCCCGGCTTCGTGAAGGTGCTCCAGACGATCCAGGACTGGCAGAAGAAGGGCATCTACCAGAACGGGATGCTCGGCATGGACACCGACCAGGCGCAAGGGCTGTTCACCAGCGGAAAACTCGCGATGCTGCAGGGCGGCAACTACACCTACTCGAGTCTGAAGGAGGCCAAGCCGTCGTTCGAGATGGGCTGGTTCCTGCTGCCCCCGCTCACCCCGGGCCGCAAGACGCCCTTCGACGCCTTCAACGGTGACACCCTGGTGGTCCCGGCCAAGGCGGCGAACCCGGATCTGGCCAAGAAGTTCCTTCAGTTCTTCATGACCGACAAGTACCAGGTCAGCGTCATCGCGGCCACCGGTTCGCTCCCGGTGTTCACCTCGATTCCCGCGTCGAGCCTGTCGAACCTCGGCGACCTGGTGCAGCAGCAGTTCGAGCTGTCGCGGTCCGTCGGATTGGTCAACATCTGGGATTCCACCGTTCCGTCCACCCTCGGGCAGGCGTTCTCCGTGCCGGTGCTGCAGAAGCTCGTGGCCGGCAAGCTGACCCCGCAACAGGCGGCCCAGCAGTATCAGTCGGCGCTGGAGGACCTGCAGTCCGGCAAGGTGTCGGGAGCGTCGGACTGATGATCGCCGACAAAGTCGTCCTGGCGACGACCGCCACGGCGCGGCCGCCTCGCCGGAGGGCACGGATCTTCCCGATCGCGATGATGATCCCGGCCTTGGTACTGCTGCTCGTGCTCGTCGCCTACCCGATCACCGGATCCGTGCGCATCAGCCTCGGTTCCTGGGACGGCATCGGCGCGGTCGCCTACCACGGCCTGGACAACTACCGGCGGCTGCTGCGCGATTCGCTGGTCCGGGAGTCCATCGGGACCAGCCTGCAGTTCTTCGTCGGGACCGTGGTGTTCACGGTGACCCTCGGCTGCCTCCTGGCCAACGCGATCAGCCGGAAGGTCCCCGGCGCCCGGATCTTCAAGGTCGTCTGGTTCCTGCCGGTGATCATCCCGGTCAGCATCGCGGGCATAATCTGGTCGAACGCCTTCCAGCCCACGACCGGCGTGGTGAACTCACTGCTCGGCCTGATCGGGCTCGGAGACGGTCACGCCTGGCTGGCGTCGTCCTCGACGGCACTGTACGCGGCGATCTTCGTCGCGGTGTGGACGCAGACCGGGTACGCGATGCTGATCCTGCTGGGCGCGATGGAGGCCATCCCCGAGGAGGTGCACGAGGCGGCCACGCTCGACGGCGTCGGAGCGGCCGGCCGGCTGTTCCGGATCACCCTGCCGAACATCGTGCCGATGCTGGGCACGATCACGACGCTGACCTCGGTGTTCTCGTTCAACGCCTTCGGCATCATCTACGCGATGACCCGAGGCGGCCCGGGTAACTCCACGAGCATCCTGCCGGTGCTGGTCTACAAGCAGTCCTTCGTCGACCAGGACTACGGCTACGGCTCGGCCACCGCGGTCATCACGACGCTCATCGTCGCCGCCATCGGGATCATGGTCATGCGGATCTTCCGCCAGCAGACCCTGGACGCGCGATGACCGCGCCGCGGACCCCGAGCCGGACGCGGCCGGCCGTACGGCGTCGATCGGTGTGGCGACACGGCCCGCTCTGGTACGTCGGCTACACGCTCCTGCTGCTCTGGACGGCGATCACGGTCGTGCCGTTCGTCTCGATGCTGCTGCTGTCGCTGCACCCGACCAGCGACATCTACGCCCACCCGCTGGGGCTGGGCGGCCAGTGGGTGCTGTCGAACTACGCCGACGCCTGGCGGGGCGTGGTCGGTGGCGCGCCGCTGTCGACGTACATCATCAACAGCGTGCTGGTGGCACTGTGCAGCCTGGCCATCGGCGTGACCTGCGGCAGCCTGGCCGGCTACGGCCTGGCCCGCGCGACCAGGGGTCTGTCGAACGCGGTCAGCCGCGTCATGGTCCTCGCCCTGAGCGTCCCGCTGGTCGTCGCGCTGATCCCGACGTTCGAGCTGCTGGGCAGGTATCGGCTGCTCAACAGCGTGGCGGGCATCTCGCTGGTCTACGCGGCGTTCATGACGCCCACCATCGCCCTCATCATGCGGTCGGTGTTCGCCGCCGTGCCGCGGGAACTGCTCGAAGCGGCCAAGATCGACGGTTACGGAGAGCTGGCCGCGCTGCTCCGCGTGGTCCTGCCCATCAGCAAGGGCGGTTTCGTCTCCGTCACGCTGCTCGGGCTCATCTTCGTGTGGAGCGAGGTCCAGTTCGGCGTCGTCCTGCTGACCCGCCCGCAGGACCGCACGCTGTCGGTCGGTCTGCTCTCCTTCCAAGGCCAGTTCGTCAGCGACCAGGGGGCCTTCTTCGCCGGCCTCGTCATCGCGACTTTCCCGATCGTCATCCTCTTCCTGATCTTCCAGCGCTACGTCACGAGCGGCATCACCCTGGGTGCGCTCAAGTGAAGAAAGCACATGACATGCCCCGAATCGAACGAATCGACGTCCAGCTGGTCGACCTGCAACCGGCGGCCGTCCGCGTCGACGCGATGCAGTCCTTCGTCAAGCAGGAGACGGTGCTGGTCACCGTGCACACCTCCGACGGGCTGTCCGGCACCGGGTACTCCTACACGATCGGGACCGGCGGGCGGGCCGTGACGTCACTCATCACCGAGCACCTGGTCCCGGCGCTTCTGGGCCGGGACGCCCGGCCGGTCGAGGCGCTGTGGCGGCACATGCTCGACCAGACCCGCGCGACCACCGTCGGAGCCATCACCTCACTGGCGTTCGCCGCCGTCGACACCGCGCTCTGGGACCTGCGCGGCCGCCGTACCGGTGAGTCGCTGTGGCGGATGGCAGGAGGCGCGCACGAGCGGCTGCCCGTCTACGACACCGAGGGCGGCTGGCTGCACCTGCCCGTCGAGGAACTGGTGGACGGCGCGAAGCGGGCGGCCACAGCCGGGCTGCGCGGGGTGAAGATCAAGGTGGGCAGGCCGTCGCTCGCCGAAGACGCCGACCGCCTCGCGGCCGTCCGCGAGGCGGTGGGACCGGGCTTCGAGGTCATGGTCGACGCCAACCAGGCGTTCACCTCCGCGGAGGCGATCCGGCGCGCCCGGACCTACGAGCCGCTCGGCATCGCCTGGTTCGAGGAGCCGCTGCCGGCCGACGACCTGCACGGACACCGGAGACTGGCGGCCTCCACCTCGGTGCCGGTGGCGGTCGGCGAATCCCTCTACTCCGTCCAGCGGTTCGGCGACTACCTGGCCGCGGGCGCGGTCGGCATCGTGCAGGTCGACGTGGCCCGCATCGGCGGGATCACCCCATGGCTGAAGGTCGCCCACGCCGCCGAGGCGTTCAACGTCGCGGTGAGCCCGCACTTCCTCATGGAACTGCACGTCAGCCTGGCCGCCGCGGTGCCGAACGGGATGTACGTCGAGTACATCCCGCAGTTGCGGGCGATCACCCGGGGCTCTCCGGTGATCGAGGACGGCCAGATGACACCGCCCGACGTCCCCGGCATCGGGATCGACTGGGATCCCGATGCCCTCGACGACCATCGTGTCGCCTGAGCCCCGTCAGCGAGCTCGCCGACGACATAGGCTGGCGATCGATGCCGGAAACCCGCCAGCCTTTCCCGCCTTTCCCGCCGCCCTCGACGTCACCGGTGACGTCACCGCCCAGTGGTGGGGGCTGGCTGCCGCACGGCTACCACCTCGGCACCCACTCTCATACCGAGGGCCAGCTGGTGTACGCGGCCGCCGGCGCCCTGGCCACCACGACGGCGCGCGGGACCTGGGTCGCCCCGGCCAACCGGGCGACCTGGACGCCGCCCGGCTTCGATCACTCCCATCGCTTCTACGGCAGGACCGACATCCGGCTCGTCACCATCCCGGCCGGCCTGTGCGACGCGCTCGTGGCACACCCCAGCGTGTTCGCGGTAAGCCCCCTGCCGCGAGAGGCCCTCCTGGCGCTGACCGAACGGCGGGCGCCGCGCCCCGGCGCCTACGAACGGCTGCGCGCGGTGGTGATCGACGAGCTCGCCGAGACCCCGGAGCAGTCCCTGCACCTGCCCGAACCGCGCGACGACCGGCTGCGTGCCGTCACCGATCTCCTGCACGCCGATCCCGGCCGCACCGCGACCCTGACCGAGCTGGGCCGGACCGTGGGAGCGAGCGAGCCCACCTTGAGCCGCCTGTTCCATACCGAGCTGGGCATGAGCTTCCACCGCTGGCGCACCATCCTGCGTATCCACCACGCCTTGGTCCATCTCACCGACGGCCGGTCTGTCACCGAGACCGCGACGGAGTGCGGGTGGTCCAACCCCTCGAGCTTCATCGAGGCGTTCACCGAGGTCGTCGGCCAGACCCCGGGCCGCTACCAAGCAGATCTGCGCGGCGGCGCGAAGTAACCACGCTGGCCCCGCGTGCACTAAATTGGCGGGTTTCCGGTATTCGGTGGCCATTTATCGGTGGTCGGCGACCACTGTCGGGTCCCAGAGTGGTGGTCGGCACGCCGCACTCTTCACGGAGGTCCGGAAATACATGGTGGAAACAGGCGAGGACACCGCCGTAGTCATCGTAGGGGCCGGGGTCGCCGGACTTACGCTCGGCAATTTCCTGCTGCGCAACGGCATCGGCTGCGTCGTTCTGGAGAAGCACAGCCGTGAATACGTCGAGCGGCGGCAACGAGCGGGGACCATCGACAGCCGCGGGGTTCGAATGTTCCGTGAATGGGGGCTCGACGAGGTGCTGGAGGGTGACCCCATCTCGCAGGCTGAGGGCGGCTTCTGGATCGACGGTGAAGAACTGCCGATCGAGTTCGAGGAGAACGACGACAACGCCAGTCTCTTCTGCCCTCAGCAGGTACTCGTACGGAACCTCACGGATGTTTTCCGCCGCGACGGCGGAGACCTCCGCTTCGAGGCCGCCGACGTTCGCCTGGAAGACGTCGGCGGCGAGCGTCCCCTTGTGCGTTATCGAGACGCCGCCGGTTCGACGAAGGTCGTCAGCTGCGACTTCGTCGCCGGCTGCGACGGCGACCGTGGCGTCAGCAGGGCGGCCATTCCCGCCGGCGCCCTCACTCGCCACTCCCATGAGTACGGGTATGCCTGGCTGAGCGTCCTGGCCGAGGTACCGGCACATCCCCATATCTGGAACTATCAAGCATTCGCCACATGGATTACCGAGACCATGCACAACGCCGGTGACGCCTCCTACGAGGGAGAGTTCCGCAAGCAGATCGCCCGAGCGGAACTGGAACGCCAGTTCACCTCTCCCTCTGCGAACCGCCTCTTCGGCGAACTCGCCGCCGGAGAGAATTAGGCGATGGCCGTGATCGCGGCTTCGAAGGTGGGTGCCCTTCACACCGACGCGGTGAGGAATTGCGTCTGGATCTGGACAGACCGGCCGGCCATGGGGAGTTCGAAGTGGTGGACCGCCGTCACCTCGTCGCCGTCCTCGTAACGGCGTTCGAGAAGGTCTCGTGCTTGGAGCCCGCGCAGGACACTCCAGACGTTGCCGAAAAACGCAATATGCGTGACAAAAAATGACATTCGCTCTTTTAGGCAACAATAAGCATTTCTCGGAGGCAGATGCCCAGTAATGATGAGCCGTGATGTCCCCCCAACATCGATTCGACAGGAGCGCCGATGAGAAGACTGCTGACCGCCATCGTCGTCGCGGCGGCCGCCGTCATGTGTCTTTCTCCCTCTCCGGCAGAAGGATCGGCGCGGATGCTCGGCCCCAGCTCGAACGTCTGCGCGAACGCCCCCATCCCCACCGGCTCGATGCCGACGGCCTACTTCGACTGGTACCAGTGTGGCCAGCCCGGCACCATCTACTACAACGCGAAAACCCTCCAGGTCATCAGCGACACCGCCGCCGGTGGCACGGTGACCACCTGCATCACGCCTCCGCCCCCGGCCGGGTTCTATGCCACGGCGCTGTCCTACTCCTTCAACTGCGAAATCAGCAAGACTCCCAACGGCGTCCTCAATAACCAGCAGACCCTCACCAACATCAACGGTCTGCCCTCCGGCCGCACCCTCATCATCTGCGGCGTCCAATCGGCGCCGCCCGGCTGGACCGTCGTCGCCGTCGTACAGACCTACCTGTGCGTGTACCCCCGAGGCGGCGGGATCGGCGACAACGCCGTATCGATCCGCAAGCTCTGAGCCCCCACGCGGTCACCGAGCCTGACACCCCAGCCCAGGAGGTGTCAGGCTCGGACCATCCAGCAGTTCAATGCCAGCGCCTACCTCCACTCGTGGAACTGTGCGTGCTGCTCGCGTCGCGCTCGAGAGATGCGCCGAGGCTCTCTACAGCAGTCTCAACGCGCTGCGGACATCGCTGAGGAGGGTCGTCATCGCCCGCTCGGCGGCGTCCGGGTCTCCGGCGCAGATGGCTTCCATGACGGCCTCGTGATAGCCGATGGTCTCGGGGACGGGGTAGTCGGAGCGGCCGTGAGTCGGTGACTCCCTGAGGACTTCCGCGATCGGATCGGCGAGGGCGGTGTACATCCCGTTGCCGGAGGCGCCGAGGATGATCCGGTGGAACTCGATGTCCGCGGCGAGGTAGCGCATCGGCCGGTGCGTCGTGCCGTAGCGGCGCATGTCCTGCGCGGCGGCACGGAGTGCGGCGCGCTCGTCGGCGGAGGCCCGCAGGGTGGCCAGGTGCGCCGCGATCGGCTCGATGCCAAGGCGCAGCTCCGTGAGAGAGCGAAGCTGGGCGGCGCGGTGCTTGCTGTCCAGGCGCCAGCGGATCACCCGGGTGTCGTAGACGTTCCACTGCTGCTCAGGCGAGATGCAGATGCCGGTGCGGCGCTGTGAGGTGACCATGCGCAGCGATTCCAGGATGCGCATGCACTCACGCGCCACCCCTCTGGAGACGGAGTATCGCTGTTGCAGGCTCTCCAGGGTGAGGACGGATCCGGCGGGCAGTTCTCCGCTGACGATGTCCGAACCCAGTGCGTCGAGAACCGCCGAATGGAGAGTCGCAGCCGACATACGATCACCCTACTCGTCACCGGGACGGCCATTCGCCGTCCCGCCTTGGGGCCGGGTCGTTCGGACGACGTCGCGCCAGGGACGCGTGCCGGGCGGAGCGGTACGGTCACTGGTCAGTTCTCCGCTTCGAGGGTCCTGCGGCGCTGACGGACCAAGGGCAGCGCCGTACTGATGAGGACAAGTATCGTCAGGGCGAGCAGTACGACGGCCGTCGGCGAGGAGGCGAAGATGCCGAAGCCGCCGTCGGAGAGCACCAGCGACCGGCGGAAGTTGGTCTCGAAGATCGGGCCCAGGATGAAGGCCAGCACGATCGGCGCGGGCGGGACGCCGATGCTCCGCAGGAGATAGCCGGCCAGGCCGGCGGCCACCATGACGGCGACGTCGAAGGTGTTGCCGTTGATGGTGTACGCGCCGACGATGAGGATCGCCACGGTGAGCGTGGACATCACGGCGGGCGGGATCTTCGCGATCCGTACGAAGACCGGCAGCAGCGGGATGTTCATGACGAGCAGGATCAGGTTGCCGACCACCATGGAACCCACCACGCCCCAGAAGATGTCCGGGTGGCCGAACCGCTCCGGCGTGCGGGAGATCTTGCGTTCCACGCCGTACGAGACCAGCGACGCCAGCACCCCGCCGCCGCCGGGCACCAGCCCGAGCCCGGTGCCGATCAGCGAGCCCCGGCCGATGGCCCCGGTGTTCTCCTTGAGGTCGCGGCCCGTGGGGAGCACCCGGCCGACGGCGTTGGTCGTGGACACGCCGCGCCGGTTCTCGACGATGTTGACGAGGATCTCGGTCAGCCCGAACAGGCCCATGATCACGGCCACGATGTCGATGCCGCCCATGAGGTCGGGCACGCCGAACGCCCACCGGCTCGCGCCCGACATCGGGTCCTGCCCGATGGAGGCCAGCAGCAGGCCGATGCCCACCGCCAACCAGCGACTTGACCATGGTTCCCGCGGAGGTGTAGGCGACCAGGATCAGGCCCAGGAGCGCCAGGACGGTGTATTCGGGCGAGCCGAAGTTCAGCGCGAAGTCGGCCAGTGCCGAGGCGAACAGCACCAGGCAACAGGTGGCGACCAGCCCGCCGACGAAGGAGCCGATGGCCGCAAGCCCCAGCGCGCGACCCGCGTGGCCCTGCCGGGCCATTTCGTGCCCGTCGACGGTGCTGACGACCGAGGCCGCCTCGCCGGGGATGCGCAGCAGCACCGAGGTGATGGTGCCGCCGTACATGGCGCCGTAGTAGACGCCGGCCAGCATGATCACCGCCCGAGCAGGACGAACAGCAGGTTCTGCGGGGCGAGGGCCACCTGCAGCCCGTCGGTCAGATTCTGGAGGATGTCCATGACTACCGGATCCCGGTCAGGGTGCCCAGCGGGGTGGGCACGTGGAGCAGTTCGATGAAGACGACGACGATTCCCGTCGTGATCGCGGCCGCTCCGATCAGGCTGCGGACAGGGGCGGTCCTGGTGATCACGATGAACCAGTAGAGGCAGGTCAGCGCCGTGGTGACGGTGAGCCCGAGCAGGGTGAGCATCGGCGGCGCCAGCGCCAGCAGGGGAAGGGCCGCCGCGACGGCGAGCCCGTCGGCGGGCCGCCAGCGCGTCCAATCGCGGCGTTCGCACCGTGGGTGATCCCATGCACGACAGGTCGCCATAGCCGTGGTCGTCTCCGACGAAGATCACCACGTTCGGCCGGTCAGGTCCCGGGCTCACAGCCATCGATCCGTACTCCCCATCCCTCGCGATTAGTCGGGAAAGGTAGCATCTTCTTTGAAAGGTACAATCTTTGGCGCTCGAAGGGTGGAGGCCAGGGCCTTGTCCAAGTGGTTGTCGCGGACGGTGCCGAGGAACAGATGCTGCTCCTGGGTGACCAGCGCGACGACTGAACCGATCGGAGCAGCTCGACGACCGGCGGCGTGCGAAAACCCGGACCAGGATCAGGCTCGCCGCCACGACCCCAGGCATCCTTTTCGCCGAGCTGGATGTCCAGCTCGGCGTTTCAGGTCTCCGGCTTCGCATCCCTGAGACGGACGAACCCGACAGTGCGCTGACTGTCGAGTGGACAAGCTTTCCAGCGTGCAATCCGGGCAGCCAACCTCGTCGCGAGCTAGGTAATCGCACCAGGGCCGTTCAGGATGTCCCGCGATTCGGTCTCGGCCCAGCTGAAGATGCCGATCGACATGGTGCTGCGCTCCTGGGCGGCGCGGAGCGCGTAGACCTCGGCGCGGGCGGTGTGGACGGCCTTGTCCTCCGGGGCGGCGTCGCCGGCGAGCTGGGCGAGGTGGCAGGCCAGCCGGTGCTCGCCGGCGCGGGACAGTTCCAGTGCGCGGTCGGCGAGGACCTGGGCGCCGCCGGCGAGCGCGGCGAGTTCGGTGGCGAGGGCGGCGTCGGTGGCGGGCTTGAGGTGAGCGGGGTTGCCGTCGTACCAGCCGGCGAACTGGCGCCATACGTTGCGGACGATGAATTCCGGCTCGTCGTAGAGCGGCTGGAGGTAATGCAGCGCGGCCAGATCGTCCGGCACCCGCACCCGGTGCAGGGTCTCGACCAGTGTCGCGCCGTCGTTGAGGCAAGCGAGCGTCTGGTCGACGAGGGTCTCCAGGTAGCGGGCGGTGTTCTCCAGGGCCTCGCGTACGTGATCGGCGCCAACGATAGGGATGCCGTGGCTGCCGAGCATCAGCTCGGCGTCGAGCGAGGCCATCCAGCGCAGGGCGGCGGCCCAGTCGACGGGGTAGCGCTGCACCTTCTGCGGGTTGCCGGCGTTCGGGGCGACGCCGAGGAACAGGTCGCCGGGGAAGAGGATCCGCTGCCGGGGGAGCCAGCCGACCACGTGGTCGTCTGTCTCGCCCCGGTGGTGGGTGAGTTCGAGGCGGAGGCCACCGGCCTCGACCACATAGGTGTCGGAGAAGGTGACGTCCGGTTCCCGGTATTCGGCCGGCCAGACGAGGTCTGGGATGCGGAACTGGCGGCGGTTGATGATCGTGTTGTAGCCCTGCGTGTCGGCGTAGCGCCGGAAGCGCGCGAGTACGTTGTCATGCGCGATCACCTGCGGGCGAGGCACGCCGCGGGCATCGGCGGCGGCGTCGAAGGGGCCGAGTCCGCCGACGTGGTCGACGTGACCGTGGGAGTAGACGGCGTGGGTGACCGGCCCGGAGTCCCACGCGGTCACCCGCTCGTGCAGCTTGTCGGCGAGCAGCTTGACGCCGGTGTCGAAGAGTACGACTCCGTGCTCGTGCCGGAGGGCGAAGGCGTGCCCGAAGCCGGGCACCATCAGCACCCCGTCGGCGACCTCCTCGGCGGCACTCAAGGTGGATGCCACTATGGAGGTCGGCTCGCGCCGGCCCCACATCTCATCGGCCAGCTTGAGAATCGAGGAGGTCATGACGGGTCCTTTCTACAGCGGCTTTCGGGCGTGACAGTCACCACTTGATGATCGCGGTGCGGCGCCAGCGGCGTACAGGCCCGGCGTCCGACCACGACGGTTAAGGCGGTCATCGCCAGCAGCGACGGCCTGCTGAACAGCGCGCTGACCAGCGTGAGCCCGGCGAGTGAGTTCGCCGCGTAGAGGTAGCCGAGCGGCACGAGGTGGCTCACCCACAGCACGAACCTGCCCACGGTCAGGCGGACGTGGCGGCGCCGGACGGCCGGATCGCCGGCCGTCCGGGACGGCTCTATCCCGGCCTTGCGGCAGACGGCTTCGGTATGACGACGGCCCGGAGTCGCCGCGGTGCCTGCGGATCGCGCCCGCCCTTCCCGAGCCCGATCGCGCCCGCCCTTCCCGAGCCCGGATCGCGCCGGACCCGGCGTGCTGGTGAGCCACAGCGACGACGCCGCCCACGTCACACCGCCGTTCATCGACCCGGGCCTGTGCGCCGGGCTCCGCGCCGCGCACTATCTCGCCTGGAAGCTGGCCGCACGGCCGTCCCCGACGCCCTGCCATCGGCCTGGCTGACCGTCGATCCGGAGGGCGGCGAGGGCGAACGGTTCCTCGCACGCTGGCTGCGGAACGCCGGCGTCGCCTGGGTCAGCGTCGACCCCGACCGCGTGATCAAGGCCGCGGGACCGTCCGGGGCACTGCGGTGAGTAACGGGCTCGCCCCGGCTACAAGGCGGAACTACTCGACGCGGCGATCGCCGAGGCGCTCGAGACCCACGCCGCATGGCTGGAGAGGCTGTTCGCCGACGTCGACGACCCCGCTGAGGTCTTCGCGACGTCGATGCGACTCACCGGCCGGCTCGTCCGCACCGCCCCCGGCTGGCGCAGGTGATGATGCCGCGGGCTGCCTGATCGCCGCGATGCACCCCTGCGCCACCGACCCGAAGGCCTCGGTCGACGACGTCGCCGACCAGACCGTGCTCAACGTCCTGCGGATGTTCGGCATGGACGAATCGGAGGCCCGCCGCATCGTGGCACTGCGGCTCCCGGCCGACGAGCCTCCGTCCGGGTCGATCTGAGCGTGACCGGGCCAGCCGGGCCGCCACACCGGATTCGCCCCGCAGCCGCACGGGCCCGTCTGGAGCCGTGATCACGTGGCTGGAAAAGGATTGGACGGGATGATGCTCGGGCTTGTAGCTTGCAGTCGACCGTGACACCGCCCCAGGAGGTGAGACCCATGAACGCTGTATCGATGTGGGTGCTCCCCCTTCCGGTCACGGCCGGCGATTGATGTAGGTGTCGCCGGGAGCGCCTCGACAACAAGGCACTCCCGAAAGGCAACACCTATGCACTCTCCGCAGTTCCCCGCCGAGCCGTCGTCGAACGATACGGTCGAGCGCGACATCCCCGGCCTCCGGTCGCCGGCCTCCGATCGCGCGCCCATGTTCGACGTGATCATTGCCGGGTGCGGCCCAACTGGCGCGATGCTGGCCGCCGAACTGCGCCTGCACGATGTGCGGGTACTCGTTCTGGAGAAGGAAACCGAGCCCAAGTCGTTCGTCCGCATAGTCGGTCTGCATATTCGCAGTCTCGAGCTGATGGCAATGCGCGGACTGCTGGATCGCATGCTCGAACACGGAAGACAGCGTCCGGCCGCCGGCTTCTTCGCCGCCATCCCCAAACCCGCGCCCAAGGGCCTGGATTCCGCGTACGCCTATCTGCTGGGTATCCCGCAGCCGGTCATAGAGCGTCTGCTTGAAGAACACGCGATCGAACTGGGTGCGCAGGTTCGGCGCGGTTGCGCGGTGGCCGATCTCGAGCAGGAGGACGAGGGGGTGACCGTCGAGCTGGCGGACGGCGAACGCCTGCGTTCGCGCTATCTCATCGGCTGTGACGGCGGGCGCAGTACGGTGCGCAAACTGCTCGGCGTCGGCTTCCCCGGCGAGCCCTCACGGACCGAGACGCTGATGGGCGAGATGGAAGTAGGCGTGCCGCAGGAGGAGATCACCGCCAAGGTGGCGCAACTCCAAGACACCCATAAGCCATTCTGGCTCAGGCCCTTCGGCCAGGGCGTCTACAGCGTCGTCGTCCCCGCCGCGGGAGTCAGCGACCGCGCGGAACCGCCCACCCTCGACGATTTCCAACAACAGCTGCGCGCCATCGCCGGAACCGATTTCGGCGTGCACTCCCCGCGCTGGCTGTCCCGCTTCGGGGATGCCACCCGGCTGGCCGAACGGTATCGGGTCGGACGGGTGCTCCTGGCCGGCGATGCGGCACACATCCATCCACCCACCGGCGGACAAGGCCTCAACCTGGGCGTCCAGGACGCAGTCAACCTCGGCTGGAAACTGGCCGCCCAGATCCGCGGCTGGGCACCGGAAACACTGCTGGACACCTACCAGACCGAACGTCATCCGGTCGCCGAGGACGTGCTGGACAACACCCGCGCCCAGATGGAACTGCATTCCACCGAACCGGGCCCGCAGGCCGTGCGCAGGCTGCTCACCGAACTCATGGACTTCGACGAGGTGAACCGCCATCTGATCGAGAAGATCACCGCGATCGGCATCCGCTACGACTTCGGCGCGGGCCCCGACCTGCTCGGCCGCCGCCTGCGCGACATCGACGTGAAACAGGGCCACCTGTACGGTCTGCTGCACCGCGGCCGCGGCCTGCTGCTGGACCGCACCGAACGCCTGACCGTCGGCGGCTGGTCGGACCGGGTCGACTACCTCGCGGATCCCACTGCGGCACTGGATGTCCCGTGCGTCCTGCTACGCCCCGACGGCCACGTCGCCTGGATCGGCGACGATCAGCAGGACCTGGACGACCACCTCTCCCGCTGGTTCGGCAAGCCCGCCGACTGATTCCGCCTGAGCAACCGAAAAGGGCCCCGTAGGGAGGATCGGAACGGCCAGTAGCGACTGACCATCGGGCAGCATCAGCCGTGGTGCTCTGACGCCAGGGTCGGCCTGCGAGGAGGGTTGGCCTCCGAGTGACGACCGGAAGACGCCGGACTGGCCGCGCTGCTCGAGCGGGGCTGGCGGACGCGGTTCGTAGCCACCCGGGTCGTCGCGGCAGCCTGCCCCCGCTCTTGTTCCACTTGTCCCAAAAATCTACTTTGTAAAGGCGCCGGAGCGACGCAAAAACCCAAACACATAATCGAATAAATACCCAACTTAAATCGGCGAGGTCACGCTGCGCCTCACACTGGTCGTCGGGGCAGGCAACACGCTGGCCATGCCGTACGTCCCGGTGCCCACCTACCTGATGATCGTTGCGGTGGCGGCGGCCCTCGCTCTGCTCGCCACCGCGCTTCCTGCCTGTCTCGCCCATGGCCCCGCGTCCGGCCGAGGCCATTAGCGCGAGGGGGTTCCAGGCGTTCATCAGCGGGACCAGCTCTTTCGCGTTGTTCGGAATCCGTAGTAGCGGGAGAAGCAGACATTCTGTAGACATTTTGTAGATGCCGAATAGACGGGCCTGTCACCATTCATGTGGCCCCTGAGGTGGTAAAACAGCACAGTTGCGGCGAGTGCGGATTTTTACGCAGAACAGCGGCAGGAAACCTCCTACGTTCATGTCCGTCCGGAACGACTACTGGACATCACAACTAATCAGGAGGACGGAATGCGAAAGATTCGCAGCATTCTCGCCGGGGGCGCCGTCGTCGGCTCTCTGGCAGCGGGTCTGGCCCTCGCGCCGGCCGCGAACGCCGCGACCACCGGGGTGGCGGCGACCACGGCGACCGCGACAGTTGCCACTTCGAACGGCTTCCGGTGGTACTCGGGCTTCGGCCGGGGCGAGGACCGGGGCGACCGCAGCTACATCAAGGGGGAATGGCACCGCGATCGGTCCGGTGACGTCGTCTTCGTCTTCGCCATTGTGATCGTGGACGGGGACGACGACTACAACTGGGTCCGCTTCAAGTGGCAGGACGACGACGGCGACTGGCACTACCGCTGGGTCAAGGCCTTCGAGGGGCGCCGCTACTCCTACCGGTTCGACCGGGACGACTACCGCAATCTCCGCATCGGGCTCTACGGGAGCGAGAGCCGGGGCGGCGACTTCGGAGGCTGGCACAAGTTCTAGCCACCGCTGCACCCGAGGCCGTCCGTCTCCCCTGCGGGGGAACGGACGGCCTTTCCCTTGGTGTAGGGGCCTGTTCCGTCAAGACGGGTTGGCCGCTGTGAAGACCTTGCCCGCCACACCGATGCCCTGAGTCAACGGCATCGCAGCCCTACCAAGGGACGATCTCGCCATGGCGATCCAGGAAACGCAGGCCAGGGCTGCCGGCCTGCGCCTCGAGGACGTCGACGACGGCTGGGATGCACCGCACGGCTGACGGCATCGTGTCTCGCATGCCCGGCGCGAACTCTCAGCCCCGCAGGGCGCACTGGCCCCGTGTGCGACGAGGCCGCACGTCCAGGGGAGTGGTCTCGCCGACCGCGATCTCCAGGCCGGGCTCGACGCCTGAGGGCGAGGCCGGCGGTTGCGTACAGCCGACGACCCCACGGAGCGCGTCGGAGATGGGCTGCTCACCCTAACCACCGGGTTGGGTGGCCGACCGGTATGGGGCAGAACCACGGCGGACCAGCTGAACTGACCTCAGAGAGCCCTGAGCAGTGACGCACCCTACTCGGTCAGGTCGTGGCGGTGGCCGTTGAGGAGGGCGGTGCCCAGATGGGTGGCGGAGTGGAGCACCGTCTGACCGTGACGCTGGCTCGTCGCCAGCCCGGCTTCGCGCAGGGTCGTGACCTGGCGGCTGGCGGTGGAGGGAGGGACGCGCAGCTGCCGCGCCAGCTCGGACGTCGTGCACGCGCCGGCAGCGACGGCCTCCAGTACCCGGGCGCGGGTGAGTCCGAGCAGGTCGGCCAAGGTCTGCGGCGGATCGCCGCCCACGCCGTGCGCCCACGCCGGGTCATGCTCGATGGGATAGACCAGAACCGGCGGAAGCTCCGGATCGCGCAAGGTGACGGGGGCCTGGCGGCAGAAGAAGGACGGCTGCAGGATCAGCCCGCGTCCCTCCAAATGGATGTCGTGCTCGGCCGGGTAGGCCAATTCCAGCACCGGGTACGACCAGCGCGCCGACGGGTGCAACGTGGCGAACACCGCCTCCCAGCCGCCCTCCGACAGCAGGCGGGAGCGGCGTGTCCGGTCCTTGCCGACCTCCACCCGGATCTGGGACCAGTACGGCGACAGGCACGCTTGGAAGTAGGCGCCGGCCGCCGTCGCGACGGCTTCCACCTCCTGCGTACCGCCGGCCGCCAGGCCGTGGGTCCAGGAGGGCAGCCGGGTGGTGGAGTGCCTGTGCGACAGTTCCGCCAAGTCGGCGCGCAGCCGGTGGCGCGGCGTGCGGCGCAGGCCCTCGATACCGGCCTCCAGCGAGCCGGACTCCGTTCGCGGGGTGAGGAAGTCGACGGTGTAGCCGCGGGGCGGCGCGAGCGTGGTCAGCCGCCCGGTGAGCGACGGCACGCGGCGGAGGGCGCGTCGCTTCCACTCGCCGTAGACCACGCTGTGCTCGCGGCGACGTAGCCGGTTCAGGCTGAGCATCAGCTCCCACATCGTGTCGGGTTCCCGGGCGATCCGGGTCCGCGCCAGATCGGCGCCGGTGAAGTGGATGCGCAGCACGCTCGTCAATCCTTCCGGGAGAGACCAAGTACGCCTGAATGAGCTGGTCGGTCAGGCCTGAAACCGGGTCCGAGGTCCAGCGTGTAGCTTCGGGGACGGAATCTCCAGGAGATTCAGGCTGGCCTGAATAATGACGTCCGGGAAGAATCACCTCAGGGGATGCCAAATACGGGGGGCGTCGATGGTTTATCGCGTTCACTTCACCAGTCAGGATCTTGCTCGTACGCGGGTGGCCGAGGCGCCAATGCCCTTGGCGGAGCTGCAGCTGGCGATACGGATGTTGCAAGACCGTGAAGCGGCGTGGTTGGACGGCTGGCGCCGACGGGTCATGCCCCGGCTGCCGCAGCACGCGCGCATGGTGTTATCCCTGGTTCCCGCGGTCGGGTGGGCACCGACCTTTCTCGGCCCGGGTAAGGCCGGCACCCTGCCAGAACTGGTCGAGGAAGTCAGAGCGACCCCGCCCGACGTGATGAACAACGAACTCGCCGCGATGGCGGAGCTGCAGAGCGTCCCCACATGGGCTCGCCGTCTCGGCGACGACGAAACGCTGCGCGGACAGCTGTGGGAGGCGCTCGAGCAGCTGTACGAGCAGCTACTGGGCCCCTATTGGCAGCGGCTCACCGGCTGTTTCGCGGCTGATCGCGCTGTCCGGACCCAGCATCTGCTCACCGGAGGCGTCGAGCGGTTGCTCACTCTGGCCAACCCGCTCTGGATGCGTTGGAACCCACCGGTGCTGGAAGTGCGGATGGCGAATGGGCTCGACCACGATCTGTATCTTCAAGGGCAGGGCATCGTGCTGGTGCCGTCGGCCTTCGCATCGCGCTCCATCGTCGACGACGACGAGAGCCAACCGCAGGTCACCTATCCCCTCCCCGGCGATCTGTCTCTCGACCGGTTGACCGCCCTGGTCCCTGAGCAGGAGGTCCCGGGCTCCACAGCCGCTTTGGCCGCGCTGCTCGGGAACACCCGCGCCGCCGTACTGAGCGTCATCGCCGAACACCCCGGCTGCACCACCACGGAACTGGCCGGGTTGAGCGGCACCACGCCTCCAGGCGCGAGCCAGCACGCCACCGTTTTGCGGGAGGCCGGGCTCATCCATACGACCCGCTACCGCAACACCGCACACCACACCGCCACCACGCTGGGCATCGCCCTGTTGAACGGTCCGGACGGCACACGGCGGAACTGACACGCCGATCGGCGTCCTGGGGCGAGTGCGCGGGACACCGGCCCACAACGACCCGAATCCCGAGCCGTTGCGCCGGGATCGTGTGCCGCGGCGAGGAGGCCGATGTGATCGTACGGTGGCTCTTGTCCTTTGCCCTCGCCTTATCCGGTCTGGCAGGCCCGGCGGCCGCCGCGGTGCAGGTGGCCACCGCCGAGCCGCTGCAGCCGGGCCCCGGCCAGTACTACGAGGCAAGGGTCCGCGTGCTGAGCAACGCGTCGATCGCGGGCGGGCCCCGGTGTGTACGCCGATGTGGCGGGCTACTTCGTGACGCCCGCCGCCGCGGTGTCCCCGTCGGCGCTGGTGCCCGTGGCTCCGGCGAGGATCGCCGGCAACGTCACGGTCGCGGCCGGCGCCACCGCCACCGTCGCCCCGCTCGGCAAGGGAGGAGTGCCCGCGAGCGGTGTGTCCGCCGTCGGGGTGAACATCACCGCGAAAGGCACGGCCAACGGCATGATCCGGGTCTATCCCGGCGGGCAGCAGAGCGTCCCGAGCGGCGGATCGATCGCCTACCAGCCGAACGACTTCTGGTCCAGCCTTGTGCCGGTCAAGCTGGGGCCCGGCGGCACGTTCGTGATCCTCAACACCGGAAGCGCGAACATCAGCGTCGCCGTGGACACCTTCGACTACTACAGGGCCGCTACCGTACCCGCCCCGCCGAGCGGGGTCACGGCGACGGCGGGCCAGGGGAGGGCCACCGTGAAGTGGCGCGGGCCGGCGGACGGCGGCGCGCCGATCACCGGGTACACGGTGACCTCCACCCCTGGTGGCAAGACCGCGAGCGTGCCCGCCGGCACGCTGGAGGCGACGCTCACCGGTCTCACCGACGGCACCGGCTACACCTTCACCGTGAGCGCGGTCAACGCCGCCGGCCCGGGCGAGGCCTCCGCGCCGTCCAACCCGGTGCGCCCACAGCCCGCCGACGTCCCGATGTCCCCGCCCGGACTGCTGGTCACCCCGCTCGACCAGCGGGTGGACGTGCAGTGGGCGCCCGCCGTCGACGGCGGCTCGGCGATCACCGGGTACACCGTGACGGTGCAGCCCGGCGGCCGGTCCGTCGACACCGCGCCCGACACCACGGTGACCTCGGTGACCGGCCTGGCCGACGGCACCGCGTACACCGTGTCGGTGGTGGCCAGGAACGCGGCCGGAGCGAGCGCCGCCTCCACCGCCAAGCCCGTCACACCGTCGGCGAGCCTGCCGCCGGGCCCGCCCGACCACCTGCGCGCGGGGCTGCCCGCCTCCGGCAGCGTGCAGCTGACCTGGGACCCGCCGGCCGTCACCGGCACCAGCCCGGTGACCTCCTACACGGTGACGGCCAGTCCGGGCGGCAAGACCGCCACGGTCACCGGCACCACCGCCACGCTGTCCGGGCTGGATCCCGCCACCGCCTACACCTTCACCGCCCGCGCCGCCAACGCCTCGGGCACCGGCGTGGCCGACGCGCCCACCCAGGCGATCACGCCCAAGCTCACGGTGAAGAGCGCTCCGGTGGTGCTCTCCCCGGAGGCGGCGGCCACCCTGCGCACCGTGCACGAGGGCCAGGCGCTGGAGTTCGACAATCCTCCGGCGGAGGTCACCGGGCTCACCGCGGGCACCCTGCTCGTCATCGGGCAGAGCACGCTCACGCCCGAAGGCTTCTTCGGCAAGGTGGTCCAGACCATCAGGCAGAACGGGCTGTTCATCGTCCAAACCGTCCCCGCGACACTGGCCGAGGCCTTCACCGACGCCAACTTCGCGGTGGACGGCCAGGTCGACAGCGGTGACCAGGTGACGTTCGTGCCGTCTCTGCCGGGGGCGCGCCTGGTGCGGCCGGTGAAGCAGGGGGTCTGGGCGCTCGGCGGCGGGGGAGTGGTCCTGCGCGACGGCGCCCTCGTCATCGAGGTGGAGCACAGCTTCCAGGAGAAGGGCCGGTTGGTCACGAAGGTCGAGGGCCAGGTCACCCTCCAGCAGCAGACCAAGATGAGCGCCGGAACCGACTCCAGCGCCCGCGGCGTCGACATCACCAACTCCACGAGCGTCAGCTCCGAGCTGCGCGTGAAGCAGAACCTCAGCCAGGAGTTCGAGAAGCGGGTGCACATCGGGCACGTCAACGGGCCCTGCTTCACCTTCAACCTGGGCCGGGTCCCCGTCGTGGTCTGCCTGCGCTTCTCGGTCGCGCTGGGCATCGAGGGCGGGGCCTCGGTCGGGGCGACCTTCTCGGTGCACTGGGACAAGACGCTCGGCACCCGCTGCCACGTCGTCAAGGGCGGCACGACCTGCACCCCGGTCGACGACGGGCCCGGCTTCTACCTCGACGGCGGGGTGGGCCTCTTCGGCGACTCCAGTCTCACCGCCACGGTCTCCACCGACATCCAACTCCTCGTGTACGGCGTGGTCGGCCCGGCCCTGGTGGTCGACCTGCCGGGCGTACGTGAGCGGCCCCGGAACCGTGACCCCGGGCGGGCTGTACATGTCGCCGCAGGAAGGGATCGCCGAGGTCGCCGTGGTCAGCCCGGCCACCGGCGGGCATCCCCAGCTGGAGGGCCGGGGCGGAGTGATCGTCGGCACCCAGTACGGCACCCCCGGCCCGCCCCAGCTCGACGCCTACACCAAGCCCACCCTGCGCGGCGCCTCGGTGAGCTGGACGCCGCCGGCCGACCACGGGGCAAGCCCCATCAGCGGGTACGTCGTCACCGCCACAGCCGACGACGGCAGCGGCATCAAATCGGTGTACGCCTACGACGGCGACGCCACGCACCAGCTCATCCAGGGGCTCAAGCCCGGCGTGAGCTACACCGTGTCGGTGATCGCGCAGAACAACAACGGCACGGGCGAGCCGTCCGGCACCACCGTCCTGAAGCCGCTGGACATCGTCTTCCCCGGCCCGCCCAGCACACTGGGCGCGGACCTCGCCAGCAGCACCGAGTATCCGGGGCGGCCCGACTCGACAGGCACCGCCGGCGGCATGGGCGGCGACCGGGTCCAGCTACGCCCGGCCCGGCGTCTTCAGAGGCGTGGTCCACGACATCACGGCCGGGACCTCATGGACGACCGAGGACAACGCTCAGATCTACGGCGTCAGCGACAACGGACAGGTGGTCCTCTACTGGAAGTCCGCATCCGGCCAGGCCGCCAACCTCTACCGCCAGGTCAAGGGCGCCGCGGCACAGAAGCTGACCAACTGCACCGGGCTGAGCGGCCCGGAGTGCGCTCTGACGCCGCCGGGCAGGGGGATGCTGTCCGGCGACGGCAACCGGGTGGTGTGGTCCACGGCCGACTCCGCCGGCAAGCGGCACAGCTGGCTCTACAACGCGCCCAGCGGCACCACCACCGAGATCTTCCCCGGCGCCGACGTCGCCGCCCCGCTCATCTCCGGCGATGGGCAGGTCGTCGTCCTGTCCTACACTTCGCCGGACCGCCTCACGTCGTGTTTCGTGATCAAGGCGCTGAGCAACCCGCCCCCGACCGCGGCCGACTGCCGGGTCAGCGACACCAGCGCCGGGCGGGCCGAACCGATCTTCCTCAGTAAGGACGGCCGGGCGCTCGCCTACCGCTGGATCGCCTTCGCCAGCGGCTCGCCCAACCGGACGAGCCTTCGCGTGTACTACGACACGACCACCACCCACATCGCGGGCGGCTCACCGGACACCTGGCCGAGCACGGCGTTCATCACCGACGACAACCAGCGGCTCGTCTACAGAATGTGGGCCAGTGCTCCGGCGTTTACGCCGGGGGTGAAGGCCCACGCGGGAGTGCCCGCTAGGGCGCGAGCGTGCCCTGACCTTTCAGGTTTTGTCGGCAGCTTCGCTCACACAGGTCGTTTCTGCTGCTCGATGTACTGCTTGAGCACGGTGAGTGGCGCCCCGCCGACCGACCCGGCGAAGTAGGAACCAGACCA
>NZ_JBICTR010000023.1:0-142297 GCF_043197735.1 Nonomuraea sp. NPDC049028 | reverse complement strand
GAGTACGGCAGGCTGATGGTCGCAGCCGGCGGGCTGCTGGGAGTTCGACTCTTTCTGTTCGTGTCGCTCGATCCGGGCCGGCAGGTCCTCGAGATCGGCCGGGGTGAACTTCCATCTGAAGGGCCGGGCGGTCTCGTTGTAACGACGCTCGAAGGCGATCAGCCGGTCTTCGACCTGGTCAAGGCTGGTGAAGTCGTTGGGTGTGACGACCTTGCGCTGCACGATGGAGAAAAAGATCTCCACTTGATTCAGCCAGGACGCGTGCACGGGAGTGTGCACCATCGCCGCGTGAGGAAACCGCGCGGTGAGCCGGTCGGCGGCGGCCTTGGCGCGATGGGAGGAGCCGTTGTCGACGATCCAGGACACCCGTTTGGCCGAGGCGTAGGGCTGCTGGGTCATGACCTGTTCGACCAGGTCCATGAACGAGACGATGCCGGTCTTGGGCGAGCAGCGGCCGAAGACGTGGGCGCGGTGGGCGTCGTAGGCGGCCAGGTGGGCCAGCGCGCCGCCGCGGTCGTTGTCGTGGTTGAGGCGCATCATCCGCGATCTGCCGGGCGGCAGCGTGGGGTGGCAGCGGCAGCGGGCCTGGATGGAGGTCTTCTCATCGGCGCTGATGACATACTCGTCGTCGCCGAGCGGGACGCCGTCCCAGGTGCGGGCGTACAACTCCAGCACGCGGGCGGCCTTGACGGCGAAGGCCGGGTCACGGATGAAGATCCACGACCGGTGTTGCCAGGGCTTGAGTGTGTCCTCGGCCAGGATCCGGCGCACCGTGGAGGCCGAGATCGTCGCTGTCAGGCCGCGGGCGACGGCTTCGCGGGCCAGTTCGCTACTGCTCCACCGCGAGGTAGCGGCCCCGCCACAGGCGGACCGTGTCCACGCTCACCCCGTGCCGGCGCGCGATGGCGTTGTTGGAGTGGCCGTGGGCGGCATCCAGCACGATCCTGACGCGGATCACCAGCTGATACGGGGCCGAATGGGAGTGGGCGAGCTGCTTGAGCCGCCGCCGTTCGGTGGCGGTCAAGATGATCTGACGGGCGCGGCAGCGGGGCACTCGGGGGCTTTCTGCGAGAGATCCACATGGTGACCCGCCGACCTTGCCCGATCATGATCAGCTTGTGGTGATCTGACACGCCGAGCGGGCAGGATAGCCCTCGTCCCCCTCACGGACTGACCACACCAGATCCGAAAGTCAACCCCCGAGAGACTTCCAGGCAAGGCCACTTAGCGCCCTGCTCAACAGGTCCGCCGCGTCCGCCCGTACAGCTGAGGCGGGTTCTCGGCCGGCTTGGGCGGGTTCTCGGCCGGCTTGGGCGGATCCTCGGCCGGCTTGGGCGGATCCTCGGACGCGATGCTGGAAGGCCAGGCGGGAGACGACGGTGGCCGCCTGATTGCACAACAGCACTGCCGCCGTCAGGGCGTCGGCCTGGGCCGCAGTGGGCGTGAGCCGCGCCACCATTCAGATGAAGAGCGTCGTGGAGAACCGGCCCCTGCCCCTGTGAGCCGCCCGGCCGCGCAAACTACGCATAAGCTTCTCTTTCATGACTCTGAGTGCAGTAAGGGGCGAAACCGCGTGACCGGCGCTGTAGACCGTGGCGTGAGAATCTCGCGGCGCGCACAGGCTGTCGCGCCGTTCTTCGCGATGGAGTTCGGCAAGCACGCCGCGGCGCTGGAGTCCCAGGGGCATCACGTCATCAAGCTCAGCATCGGCGAACCGGACTTCGGCGCGCCCCCGGCCGTACTCGACGCGATGCGCGAGGCCATGGACGGCAGGCCGATGCCCTACACGGCGGCACTCGGGCTGCCCGAGCTGAGGCAGGCGATCGCCCGGTTCTACCGGAACGAGCACGGCGTCGAGGTCGACCCTTCCCGGGTCGTCGTGACCGCGGGAGCCTCGGCCGCCTTGGTGCTGGCCACCGCGGCACTCGTCGACACGGGCGACGAGGTGCTGATCGCGGACCCGTCGTACCCCTGCAACCGGCAGATCGTCGAAAGCTTCGGCGCCCGTGTCACGCTCGTCCCCGCCACCGCCGAGACCCGCTTCCAACTGGACGCGGCATCGGTGAAGGAGAACTGGACGGACCGGACCCGAGGGATCATGATCGCCACCCCGTCGAATCCGACGGGCACCTCGGTTCCGGCCGGCGAACTGGCCGCGATCTGCGAACTCGCCCGCGAGCGTGACGCGTGGCGCCTGGTCGACGAGATCTACCTCAACCTGAGCGACCACGACGAGCGGGGCCGGCCACCGCGGAGCGTGCTGTCGTTCGATCCCGGCGCCATCGTCATCAACAGCTTCTCGAAGTACTTCGGCATGACCGGCTGGCGACTCGGCTGGTGCGTCGTCCCGGAGATCCTCGTGCCGGCGATGGAACGCCTGGCCCAGAACTACTTCCTCTGCGCCTCCGCGCCCGCCCAGCACGCCGCTCTGGCCTGCTTCACCCCCGAGTCCCTGGCGGTCTGCGAGGCACGCCGCGTCGAGTTCGCCGAGCGGCGCGCGCTCGTCCTCGACGGGCTGGCGCGGATCGGGCTGCCGGTTCCCGTCCCGCCCGACGGCGCGTTCTACGTGTACTTCGACGTCGGCCGCACCGGGCTCACCTCCTGGCAGTTCTGCGAGCGCGCGCTGCGGGAGGCGCACGTCGCTCTCACGCCGGGCAGGGACTTCGGCGTCCACACGGCGGAGACCCACGTCCGGCTCTCGTACGCGGCACCGGCGGACGATCTTCGCGAAGGGCTCACCCGGCTCGGGAAGTTCGTGTCCACCCTTCAGTGAGGCGCGCGGCCGGCGAGCGACGCGTCACAGGTTGAAGGTGATGTCGTCTTGGTCGTCATGTTGAGGCCGTAGCTGCCGTAGGGTGGCGCGGTTGTCGACGTACGCCTGGTGGAACAGTTCGGGGTCGTGGGCGGCCAGTTCCCGGTACAGGTCGACCGCTTCCTGTGCCACCCGCAGCCGCTCGCCGTACTCACCTACCCGGTCCAGCGCGGCCGACAGGTTGCCCAGGGCTTCGCCGAGGACACGGCGGTGGGCGGGGTTGCCGTCCACCAGCTCACGGCACAGGCCGACCTCTTCCCGTGCCACCTGCAGCTGCTCGCGATGCTCACCCACGTGGTGCAGCGCGAACGACAGGTTGGCCAGGGCATCGGCGAGGTCGGACCGGTAAGCGGCGTTGCCGTCCACCAGCTCACGGCACAGGCCGACCTCTTCCCGTGCCACCTGCAGTTGCTCCCCGTGCTCACCCACCCGGTACAACGCGACCGACAGGTGGCCCAGGGCTCGGCGGAGGGCGGGCCGACGACCGGGGTTGCCGTCCGCCAGCTCACGGCACAGGCCGACCGCTTCCCGCGCCACCCGCAACTGCTCGCCGTGCTCACCCACCCGGTTCAGCGCGGTCGTGCATTCGATCAGGGCCTCGGCGAGGTCGAATCGGTGGGCGGCGTTGCCGTCCGCCAGATCGCGGCACAGGCCGACCACTTCCCGCGCCACCCGCAGCTGCTCGCGATGCTCACCCACCCGGTTCAGCGCGGCCGACAGGTGGATCAGGGCGTGGGCAAGGGTGGGCCGGAGGGCCGGGTCGCCGTCCGCCAGCTCACGGCACAGGCCGACCGCTTCCCGCGCCACCTCTAACTGCTCGCGATGCTCACCCGCCCAGTGCAACGCGACCGCGAGCCTGATCAGTGATCGGCCGAAACCGGGTCGGTGGGTGAGGTCGTCGTCCGTCAGCCCGCGCCGCAGGTCGACCTCTTCCCGCGCCACCTGTAGCTGCTCGCGAGGGTTACCCGCGTGGTGCAACGCGACCGACAGATTGCCCAGGGCTCGGCCGAGGTCGCGCCGATAAGCGGGGTCGCCGTCCGCCAGCTCACGGCACAGATCGACCGCTTCCCGCGCCGCCGACAGCTGTTCGCGAGGCTCACCCGCCCCGTTCAGCGCGACCGACAGGTTGCCCAGAGCCTCGGCGAGGTCGAATCGGCGGGCGGGGGTGCCGTCCGCCAGCCCGCGCCGCAGGCCGACCGCTTCCCGTGTCACCAGCACCTGCTCCCTGTGCTCACCCACCCGCTCCAGCGCGGCCGCGAGGTCGGTCAGGGCGTCGGCGAGTTCAGACGGGGTGCCGGTGACGCGGGTGTCATGCAGGCGGTGGCGGGTCAGCGTGAGGGCGCAGCGGGGCAAGGCGTACGCGGGGGTGAGCCGCAGCAGCCGGGTGGTGGTGTCGGTGTCGAGGTCGGCGGCGGCAAGAGCGGTGGCGGTGGTGTGGTCCAGCTCGCGACGGTTCGTGGCGGTGGTGAGGGCGGCGTAGATGGCGTGGCGGGCCAGCCGTACCGGGTCGCCGCCCAGCAGTTGCTCGAACAGCAGCCGGGCGGGTGGGTGATGTTCGCCGGCGCGGGCCAGCAGGGTCAGGATCCGGGCGGCCTGCTCCTCGGTCGGGTCGTTCAGCAGGTGGCGGGCGAAATGGCGGTCGCCCTCCGTACGGGTCAGGCTGGTGGTGATGAACCAGTCGGCCAGCAGGTTCGGGCCGATCCGCACTCCCGCCCCCGCGGCGGGCGGGTAGAGGGAGTGAGCCCAGCGGACCAGGTTGGTGACCCGTTCGGTGGGGGCGTCGGCCAGTTCCGGGACGCGCCTCAGCACCCCGATGGCCTCCGGCTCGTCGGCGGGGGCGAACAGGGCCAGGGCGGCGATGATCCGGGCCAGCAGCACGTCGGTGACCGGGCCGACCGCCCACCGGTCCAGTGCGGCGGTGCCGCGCCACCAGCGTGCCTCGTGCTCGAACAGCACCCCGGCGACCTCGTCCAGGGGCGCGGGTGAGCCGGTCGGCGCGGCTCGGCGTAACACCGTCACCATCGCCTGGGTCAGCACCTCGACCATGGTCTGGCCCTCCCGGACCGGCGCGATCGTGTCCGAGACCGGGGGCGCCGGCGTCGCCCGCGCGGCCGCGAACGCGCCTACGGCCTCGCCGTACCAGCGGATCAGGTCAGAGGTCTCCCCCAGCGGCAGCAGCGACATCACCGGGGCGTTCTTCACTGTCAGGGCGTGTTGTTCGGGGAGGTGAGCTTGTAGCGCCTGGCCGAGTTCGACGCCGTGCCGGGCGATCAGCACCACCCGCAGCCGGGCCCGCCCCTCGTAGCGCGCCAGTGCGCCCAGCAGGCTCGCCAGGTCGGTCCGGGTGTCGGCGTTGTCGACCAGGACCAGTACCCGAGAGTCGGCCACCGCCGCGGCCGCGTCGACCAGGTCGGCGGCCTTGCCCTCGCGCAGCCAGCCGGCCACCCACCCGTCCGCGACGACCTCCTGGGCGGCCCGTAACGCCAGCCGGGTCTTGCCGCACCCGCCCGGCCCGTCCACCACCAGCAGCCCCGGCATCGCCTCCTCCTGACACCAGGCCCACAACCAGTCCCGCTCGCCGCGCCGCCCCCAGAACGGGGTGGGGCACGAGTGCGGCAGCAGCAGCTCGAACACGCTGCGCTCTCCGCCGGCCGGGCCCTGCGGGTGGTGGATCAGCGGGTCCAGAGCCAAGCGCAGCGCCTCGATGGCCGCGGCGGCGCTCTCGGCTCGGGTCAGCACCACGCCGAAGTACGATCCGCTGGCACCGGCCAACGCGGCCGCCACGACCGCGATCAGCGCCCGCCCCACCAGCGGCCACTCCCCCGGCACCACCAAGGGCAGCACCCCGGCACCGATGCTGGCCACCGCGCCCAGCACCCACGGGTTCTTCAGCCGGCTGAGCGTCTTCAGCCTTGCCGGGTTCTTGAGCCCACGCCCCATCACACCAGCATCCGCGCTCGCCTGCCCTCTATGCCAGGGCCTCACCAAGACGAGCCTCAGCGAAATAAGCCTCAGCGAAATAAGAAGGGCGACGCCTGTGCGGCGTCGCCCAACGTACTGGCCCGTTCAGCCTGGTATCACGCGCCGATCGCGTGGGCGCCGCCGTCCACGTGGACGATCTCGCCCGTGGTGGCGGGGAACCAGTCGGACATCAGCGCCACGCACGCCTTGGCGGCGGGAACAGTGTCGGACAGGTCCCAGCCCAGCGGGGCGCGCTCTGGCCAGCTTTCCTCGAACTCCTTGAAGCCCGGGATCGACTTGGCCGCCATCGTGCGCAGCGGCCCGGCGGCGACGAGGTTGACGCGGATGTTCTGCTTGGCCAGGTCGCGGGCGAGATAGCGGTTGCACGACTCCAGGCCCGCCTTGGCGACGCCCATCCAGTCGTAGACCGGCCACGCCTTGCTCGCGTCGAAGTCGAGGCCGACGACCGCGCCGCCCTCCTTCATCAGCGGCAGGCAGGCCACGGCCAGCGACTTGTAGGAGTAGGTCGAGATGTGCAGGGCCGTGGCGACGTCTTCCCAGGTGGTGTTGAGGAAGTTGCCGCCGAGGGCGCTCTGCGGGGCGAAGCCGATGGAGTGGACGACGCCGTCGAGGCCGTCGACGTGCTCGCCGACCCGGTCGGCCAGCGTGTCGAGGTGCTCGGTGTTCTGGACGTCGAGCTCGATCACCGGCGGCGTCTCGGGCAGCCGCTTGGCGATGCGCTCGACCAGGCTCAACCGGCCGAACCCGGTGAGCACCACAGTGGCGCCCTCCTCCTGGGCCAGCTTGGCCACCGAGAACGCGATCGACGCGTCGGTGAGCACGCCGGTCACCAGGATCCGCTTGCCTTGGAGAATTCCCACGTCAGTGCCCCATTCCGAGTCCGCCGTCGACCGGGATCACGGCCCCGGTGATGTAAGAGGCGTCGTCACTGGCCAGGAAGCGGACGACGCGCGCGACCTCGCTCGGCGACGCCTGGCGCCCGAGCGGGATGTTCTTGGTGATGGCCTCGACGTCGAGGTCGGCCGTCATGTCGGTGGCGACGAAGCCGGGCGAGACCACGTTGACGGTGATGCCGCGCGAACCGTACTCGCGCGCCATGGACCGGCCGAAGCCGATGAGGCCCGCCTTGGAGGCGGCGTAGTTGGTCTGGCCCGCCGAGCCGGACAGGGCGACGACGGAGGAGACGAGGATGACCCGGCCGCGCTTGAGCTTCATCATGGGCCTGATGGCCCGCTTGGCCACGCGGTAGGCGCCGGTCAGGTTGGCGTCGATGACGTCGGTGAAGGTCTCCTCCTTCATCATCGCCAGCAGCGTGTCCTTGGTGACGCCGGCGTTGGCGACCAGCACCTCGACCGGCCCCTGCTCGGCCTCGACCTTGTCGAAGGCGGCTTCCACGTCGGACATGCTGGTCACGTCGCACTTGACGCCGAACAGCCCCTCCGGCGGCTCTCCCGATCGATAGGTGACCGCGACGGCGTCGCCGGCCGCGGCTAGTTCACGGGCGATCGCGAGGCCGATGCCGCGATTGCCTCCGGTGACGAGTACAGAGCGTGCCATGACACCTGACGCTATCTCCTACCGGCGGGTATCCACTTGTCCGGGGGATACAAGATCGCAGGGTTAGGATCGTGGACATGCGCCAGATCGATTCCGATTTCCTGGAGCTGCCGATGCGGCAGCTGGCGGACGCCGCCCTGCAACGCGCTCGTGACCTGGGCGCCGAGCATGCCGACTTCCGGTTGGAACGCGTGAGAGCCGAGTCGCTCAGCCTCTACGACGCCCGGCTCGAAGGAGCCATGGACGCCGACGACCTCGGCTACGCGGTCCGCGTCGTCAAGGGCGGCACGTGGGGCTTCGCCGCAGGCATCCATCTCACGCCCGAGGCGGCCGCGAAGGTGGCCGAGCAGGCCATCCGGGTGGCCGAGGTGAGCGCCCCGATCAACCGGGAGCCCATCGAGCTGGCCCCCGAGCCGGTCCACTCCGAGGTGGTGTGGGTCTCCGCCTACGACGTCGACCCGTTCGAGGTGCCGTCGGCGGAGAAGGTGGCGCTGCTGGCCGACTGGTCGGCCGGGCTGCTCAAGGGCGCCGACCACGTCTCGGCCCGGCTGCTGCAGGTCAAGGAGCAGAAGTTCTACGCCGACACGGCGGGCACGGTCACCACGCAGCAGCGCGTACGGGTGCATCCCAAGCTCAACGCGATGAAGGCGGCCAACGGCGGATTCGACGACATGTCGACGATCGCGCCTCCGGTCGGCCGCGGCTACGAATACCTGACGGGCACCGGCTGGGACTGGGCCGATGAGCTGGCCCAGCTGCCCGGGCTGCTGGCGGAGAAGCTGGCCGCGCCCTCGGTGGAGGCGGGCGACCACGACCTGGTGATCGACCCGTCCAACCTGTGGCTGACCATCCACGAGTCGATCGGGCACGCCACCGAGCTCGACCGGGCGCTCGGCTACGAGGCCGCCTACGCGGGCACCAGCTTCGCCACCTTCGACCAGCTCAACGAGCTCGTCTACGGCTCGCCGGTGATGAACGTGACCGGCGACAGGACCGTCACCCACGGCCTGGCCACGATCGGCTTCGACGACGAGGGCGTGCAGGGGCAGAGCTTCGACATCGTCAGGGACGGCATCCTGGTCGGCTACCAGCTCGACCGGCGGATGGCGCTGATGAAGGGGTTCGGGCGGTCCAACGGGTGCGCGTTCGCCGACTCGCCGGGGCACATGCCGATCCAGCGGATGGCCAACGTCTCGCTGGCCGCCGCGCCTGACGGGCCGTCGACCGAGGAGCTCATCTCGCGGGTCGAGCGGGGCCTCTACATCGTCGGCGACAAGAGCTGGTCGATCGACATGCAGCGCTACAACTTCCAGTTCACCGGGCAGCGGGCCTATCGGATCTCGCACGGCCGGCTGGCCGGGCAGGTGCGCGACTTCGCCTACCAGGCGACCACGACGGACTTCTGGCAGTCGATGGAGGCCGTCGGCGGGCCGCAGACGTACGTGCTGGGCGGCGCCTTCAACTGCGGCAAGGGCCAGCCGGGCCAGGTCGCGCCGGTCAGCCATGGCTGCCCGTCCGGCCTGTTCAGGGGCGTACGGATCCTCAACACCGTGCAGGAGGGTGGAAAGTGAGCGAGCAGCGATCCGGGGCGGGCCATACCGGTCTGCCCGTTCAGATCTCTCCGCAGGACATGGTGGAGAAGGCTCTGGAGCTGTCCACCAACGATGGCTGCGTCGTGCTCGTGGACGAGGGGTCCACGGCCAACCTGCGGTTCGCGGGCAACACGCTCACGACCAACGGCGTGGCCCGCTCCGCCCGGCTGACCGTGATCTCGATCGCCGGCCAGGGCGTGGGCGTGGTCTCCCGTGCCGCCGTACGACCGGATCAGCTCGCCGACGTGGTGGCCGCGGCCGACCGGGCGGCGCGCGAGGCGCAGCCGGCCGAGGACGCGCGGCCGCTGGTCGAGGGCCTGCCGGCGAGCGCCTCGTGGGCCGAGCCGGTGACCCCGACCGACATCGGGGTGTTCGAACGGTTCGCGCCCGCGCTCGGCGACGCGTTCGCCGCCGCGGAGGCGGGCGGCAGGAGGCTGTACGGCTTCGCGGAGCACTCACTGACCTCGACGTTCCTCGGCACCTCCAGCGGGCTGCGGCTGCGCCACGACCAGCCGTCCGGGCGGCTGGAGCTCAACGCCAAGTCGGCCGACCTGAAGCGCTCGGCATGGACGGGCGTGAGCACCCGCGACTTCTCCGACGTGGACGTGGCGGCGCTCGACGCGTCGCTGGCGCAGCGGCTGGAGTGGGCCAAGACCCGGGTGGACCTGCCCGCGGGCCGCTACGAGACGCTGCTGCCGCCGAGCGCGGTGGCCGACCTGATGGTCTACGCGTACTGGTCCGCGGGCGCCAGGGACGCGCTGGACGGCCGCTCGGTGTTCGCCAAGCCGGGTGGCGGCACCCGGGTCGGCGAGCGACTGGCCACGCTGCCGGTGACGCTCGCCAGCGATCCGGCCGCACCGGGCATCGAGTGCGCGCCGTTCGTGGTCGCCCACGCCTCCAGCCGCGAGAGCTCGATCTTCGACAACGGCCTGCCGCTGTCGGCGACCGACTGGGTGCGGGACGGGCAGCTCACGGCACTGCGGCAGACGCGCCTCTCGGCCGAGCTCAGCGGGCTGCCGGTCACGCCCTCGATCGACAACCTGATCGTGCGGGCCCCCGGCGACGGGCGCTCGCTGACGGAGATGATCGCCGACACCGAGCGCGGCCTGCTGCTCACGTGCCTGTGGTACATCCGCGAGGTCGATCCGCAGACGCTGCTGGTGACCGGGCTCACCCGTGACGGGGTCTACCTGGTCGAGCACGGCGAGGTCGTGGGCGAGGTGAACAACTTCCGCTTCAACGAGAGCCCGGTCGACCTGCTGGGGCGGGTCTCGGAGGTGGGTGCCAGCGAGCAGACGCTGCCGCGCGAGTGGGGCGACTACTTCAGCCGTACCGTGATGCCCGCCATCAGGGTGCCGGACTTCAACATGTCCACGGTCAGCCAGGCGAGCTGACCCTTTCGCCGTAGCACTGGCTCATGAGCGCGTCCAGGTCACCTGGGCGCGCTCATGGCCGTTTCAGCGCTCTGCTCGGAGCCGTCAGGCGTCCTCGAGGCGGAAGCCCACCTTCATGCCGACCTGGAAGTGCGCCACCTCGCCCGCGTCGATGTGCCCGCGTACCTCTGTCACCTCGAACCAGTCGAGGTGCCGCAGCGTCTCCGACGCGCGTCTGATCCCGTTGCGGATGGCCTGGTCGATGCTCTCACCCGACGTGCCGACGATCTCGGTCACCCGGTACGTACGATCCGTCATCTCCACACTCCTTACTCGAAGGCCATGATCGCATGACCGCTGCCGCCGCCCCTGGTGCCTGTCGCGGGCGGCGCACCCGGGGTCTACCGTGGATGTCATGAAGGGGTGGCGCAAGAAGCAGGACGTCCACCAGGTCACGGACGCGAAACCGTCGCTGAGCTCGGACATCCACCGGCGGGAGATCAGCTACCTCATCAAGATGGGGATCCGCACGCTGTGCCTGATCCTGGCCGTGGTCGTCCCGGTGCCCGTGCCGTACCGGCTGCTGTTCATCGCCGCGGCCGTCTTTTTGCCATACATAGCCGTAATCGGGGCCAATGAGAGGGGCAGGGATGCCCCTCCCCCTACCTTTCACACACCGGAAGCTAACCAAAGCGAGATACCAAGGCATCGACGCGAGATCGGGTCGTGACTAAGTCTTGACGCATCCCATGGGTTGTAGGTGTACGCTTTAGGCAAGCGCTCCGGTCCCCCGTCGGAGTGCTGGTGCCGGCGTTCCGGGCCCCCGTCGGAACGCCGATGAAGCGACGCCGGGTGGTTTGCCCCCGTAACCACCCGGCGTCGCCCTTTTCCTGGGGAAACTCTCACTCGGACGATCAGTCCAATGCCCCGGAACCCGGTTGGGTAGGGCCGCTTTCCCAATATCGTTTACGCTCTCTGCCGCTCATTATTCGCAGAAAATTGGCAACTTTGAGCATGGCTTGACACCAACAGTTCGTTGGGGTGTCAACTCTCGGTCAGCGTCTCGGTCGTGGCCGCGCCCCAGTTCTTGGCGAGCGCGGTAATCCGGGCGACGGCGTCCTCGGGCGCGGTGCCGGCGCCCTCGGCGAGCCCCAGCAGATAGGCGGTCAGCGGCGCGGCGGGCCTGGCGACGCCGTGCGCCACCTCCTTGGTCAGGTCCAGGATCAGGTCCCGGTCGACGCGGGCCGGGTCGATGCCCAGCTCCTCGCAGGCCAGGGCGGTCCACTCGTTCAGCACGTTCATGCGAGCCTCCTCTAGATCGTCCATTGTGTCGCAGTCGAACCACGCCCGGCCGGACAGCGCGACGCGCGCGCGGATGAGCGGGCCGAGCAGCCCTTTCAGTGAGCGCCCGGTGTAGCCGTCCAGCGCTCGACGCAGTGTTTCGGCAGGCCACAGGCTCAGCAACCACTGCTCCCGCCCGCCGTCGTCCAGCGCCACCACCCCGCCACCGACGCTCCCGACGTCCAGGCCACTGACGGTGGCCGCGCCTTCGCCGCTGGTGCCCGCCGCGCGAGCCGAGGCACGGAGCAGTTCGGCGACGTGTCCGGCTCTGAGGTACGGGAGATCTCCGGCGAGCAGCACCACCCGTGGCGCCGTGACCTCGCGCAGCCCGGCCCGCAGCGCCGGAACGGGCCCGCCGCCCGGCGGATCCTCCCGCGCGAAGAACACCCCTGGCAGCGGGCGTTCGGGGCCGACCACGATCACCCTGCGGGCTCCGGCGGCCGCCAGGACGACGCTCTCGATCATCGCCCGCGCCCCGACACTCAGGCCGGGCTTGTCCACGCCGCCCAGCCGCCGCGCCTGTCCCCCGGCCAGGATGACCGCGTCGTACTCTCCGCCGATCGTCACGCCCCCACGGTACGCACCCCGGCCACGGCTCTCGGCCGGCGGGGCAGCGCCCGCACCGCGTACGGATACGGGCAATGCACGGCTAAGAGGGTTAGCCGCCGATCGCCGACATCGGGCGGGACGGCTGGAGGAAGGACGGGTCGTCGATGCCGTGCCCGGCGCGCTTGCGCGATACGGCGGCGATCCAGCGAGCGGCGAGTTCCTCGTCGGAGGCGCCGGCCCGCAGGGGCGTCTTCAGGTCGGACTCCTCGGTGGCGAACAGGCAGTTGCGGATCTGGCCGTCGGCGGTCAGCCGTACGCGGTCGCAGGCGCCGCAGAACGGGCGCGTCACCGACCCGATCACGCCCACCCGGGCGGGGCCGCCGTCCACCAGGAAGCGCTCGGCCGGGGCGCTGCCGCGATCCTCGAGATCGTCGGCTGTGAGGTCGAACGAGGCCGACAGCATCGCGAGGATCTCGTCGGCGGTCACCATGTTCTCGCGGCTCCAGCCGTGCTGGGCGTCGAGCGGCATCTGCTCGATGAAGCGTAGTTCGTAGCCCTGTTCGAGGCAGTAGCGCAGCAGCGGCACGGCCTCGTGGTCGTTGATGTCGCGCATCAGGACCGTGTTGACCTTGACGGGACGCAGGCCCGCCTCGTGGGCGGCGCTGAGCCCGGCGATGACGTCGTCGAACCTGTCGCGGTGCGCGAGCCGCTTGAAGGTGTCGCGGTCGAGGGTGTCGAGGGAGACGTTCACCCGGTCGAGGCCCGCTTCGACGAGCACTCCGGCCAGCCGGGCCAGCCCGATGCCGTTGGTCGTCAGCGACACCTGCGGCCTGGGTTCGAGCGCCACGGTGCGGCCGACGATGTCGGGCAGCTCGCGGCGCAGCAGCGGCTCGCCGCCGGTGTAGCGGACCTCGGTGATCCCCAGCCGCTCGACGCCGATCGTGACCAGCCTGACGATCTCGTCGGCCGTGAGGAGCTGGGCGTTGGGCAGCCAGTCGAGCCCTTCGGGCGGCATGCAGTAGGTGCAGCGCAGGTTGCACTTGTCCGTGAGGGACACCCGCAGATCCGTCGCCACCCGTCCGAACGAGTCTCGCAACATGGCGTCACCTCCAATCCGTCGCCAGAGCCCAGCCTATGCCGGTCTTCCGGCCGCTCCCAAACCCGACAACTCACCGGACGACAACGCGGTTCGCGATCAGGTGATTCCTCACTGGGCGTTCCGGAACTCGGTGGCGTGGCGGGTGATGTGTTCGATGTCCGTCAGGTAGAGGTCGGCGTGCCCGTCGGCCAGGTGGGCGGCGAACGCCTCGTTGCCGGCCGCCGCCTGCCGCCGCATGTGATCCACCATCGCCCGCAGCCGTTCGGCCGCCATTTCGGGCAGCGCCGTACGCTCGTCGCCGGAAAGGCCATAGGCGTCGGCGAGCAGCCGGAGCCTCCTGGCCTGCTCGGTCACCGGCGTCACGGCCTCGCCGTTGCCGACGGCCGTGAGCGGGACGAACCGGTAGGCGGCGTAGGCGACGTCCCACAGGCGCGGCCCGGGATGGGCGGTGTCGAAGTCGATGAGCGCCACCGGCAGGCCGTCGCGGTAGACGCAGTTGTAGGGCGCGATGTCGCTGTGGCAGACGACCTCGGCCGGCTCGCGCGCCGGGAAGTACCACTCGGCGTCCGGTGCCGCGAAGCCGGTGGTGGCGTCGTGATAGGCCCGCATGAGTACGGCCAGCGCCTCCAGCGCGGCGTCGCTCCAGGCGTAGGCGGGCACCGGGTAGTGCGCCACGTCGCCCGGGACGAAGTCGAGGATCTCCCGGCCGGCCTCGTCCAGCCCGTACGCGCGGGGCGCCCCGTCGAACCCGGCGGCGGCGAGGTGATCCAGCAGACGGTGTACGGTCGGCGTCCAGGGACCGGTCGGCCGCCGGACGGTGTTCCCGACCCGGACGACCTCGTTGACCCCACCGCCCGCCAACGGCTCTTCGATCATCCGCGGGACTCTACGCCATCACCGGTTGAGCCATGCGCCTGCCTGGGTGGCGCGCACCTAGGAACAGCGCTGCCTGTCACCGGACAGGGGCGGGCGGGAGACTGACGACGCAACAGAGAACCGACGAGGGGGGATCCGATGTCCGACGTGAACGTGATCGGCATGTGGGTGACGGCCGACGGCCACATCCGGCAGGAGCTTCTGCCGGACGGGCGCTACGACGAGGCCCGCGGCGACCGGCGCAGCGCCTACACCGGCCGCTACACCGTGACGGGCGCCCATCTGGACTATGTGGACGACACCGGGTTCACCGCGACGGGCGACATCCGCGACGGCGTCCTTTACCACGAGCACCTGGTGCTCTATCGGGAGGAGCCACATCCCGGAAAAGGCGCTCCAAAAGCCTGAAGACCAGAAATGCCCGGCCCCCGTAACGGGGACCGGGCATTTCTCAAGCCGCGTGCGGTCAGTAACGGCGGCCGACGACCTTCACCCAGTCGGTGGCCTGCGAGCCGTCGAGCCACTCGGCGCCCTCGAAGACCGCCTTCCAAGTGCCCGAGGTGTAGGCCGGGACGCGGGTGGAGAAGTAGCCGTCACGGCTGGTCCGGACCGACTGCACGTACTCCCACCGGCCGCTGCCGTCGGCCTTGAAGAGGATCGAGATCCGCTTCCAGCCGAGGCGGTGCCACGACTCCGACTCCTTGCAGTAGTCGGCGTGGTGGACGGACACGAAGCCGCTGATGTAGTCCTCTTCGCACTGCACCGACAGCTTGCCCTCGAGGTTGAGGGGCTTGCCGCGCCAGGCTGGTTCGGGGTTGGCGTCGAACTGCAGGGCGGTGTGACCACCGTCGGGCTCGGGATCCGCCAGCGCCGGAGTGGCGGCGGTCGCCACGACCGTGGCGCCCAGAGCAGCCGCAGCCAGTCCGGCGGCGAGACGTCGCATCATGAATGAACTTCCTTCCCCGTGTGGAGAACGCGCCCCAAGGACAGGGCACGTCAACACCATTGACGCTGTTGGGAAAGGAAAAGTTGCGAAAGCCCCGATAACCATCTTGCAACGACAATTCACCCGACGGGCTTTATGGCACCGTTTTTAGGTGTTTATCCCGCTTTCATGGATTTTCGAGACCTTTGGGGCGTAATGGTCGGTTCCCAGGTAGCGGGCTCGCCAGTAGCCGCCGGGGCGTCCCCGCACCGTCCTGCCGAAGTCGCCCGTCTCGCCGGTGGTCGCGATCGCCACCCGCTCCCAGGTGTCCTCGGCCTCCGCGCGCCACAGGATCTCCACCTGCTGGTCGGCGAACGGTGCGTAGTCCTCGTAGCCGCGCGGGTCCACCCTGGTCAGGGAGCCGCGCAGCCGTACGGAGTCGGCTCCGCCCGCCTTCTCCGCCCGTACGGACGACATCTTGGTCTCCCGCTTGAGCTGGAACGTCTGGTTGCGCGTCACGCTCTGCCCGTCGTCACCCGTCGCGGTGGCGGTGATCGTCCAGGTGCCCGACGGGTAGAAGCGGGTGAGGACCTTGTCGGGCATGAACCGCCAGGTCTGCCAGCCGTCCAGCATCCGCATCCCGACCGGCACCGTCCGCCACTCCGGCATGAACGGCAGCGCGGGCTCCACGGTGATGGGCCGCGGCGGTGGCCGCCTGGCCGACGCCCAGATGTCCGGGCCGAACCAGGCCGGCCACCCCTCCCCGACCGGCCGCGCCCCGCTGTCCACGGCCTGGGCGGGATCCACGACGGCCGCTCCGCCCGGAGCGGTGACGCGCAAGGCGCCTCGGTGCCCGACGAGCCCCGGGCGCGGAGCCGCCGTACCACGCCGGGCCGCCCCTGTCGGACCGGGCGCGAGCACCCCGGTGCCCGTGGAGGGGGCGGGAGGCGTACCGGGGACCGATGGTACGGCGCCGACGGGTGATCCGCCGGTGATGGGCGTCTGGCCCGTGGCGCCGGGCGTGGAGCCGGGCTCCACCTTGATGGTCACCCCGTCCCTGCCCTTCACCCCCTTGGCGACCACGTCGATCACCAGGCGGACGGTGTTCCCGGCTCCGACGACAGGGCTGGCGGGCCTGATGTTGATCTCACGAATGGCGAGCTCGGTCGCTGCGGAGGACGCCGGTATGGGCACCGCGAGGGCCCCCGCCGCGAGCGAGACGAGAAGAAGACTTCTGGTCATGATCGAGACGCTAGGAAGCACCCGGTAATGACCAGGACCACGACGCACGCCCCGAACGGCAAAGGATCAGCCGGAGTACAGGCCCTCGATGACGTCGGCGTACTTGGCGTGGATGACCCGCCTCTTGAGCTTCAGGCTGGGCGTCAGCTCCTCGGTCTCGGCCGTCCACTCGGTGCCGAGCAGCGCCCACCGCTTGACCTGCTGGACCCTGGCCAGTTTGGCGTTGGCCACCACGACGGCGGCCTCCACCTCCTTGAGCACGGCGGGGTGCTCGGCCAGTTCGGCGAGCGAGCCGAAGGTGATGCCGCGCGCCTGAGCCCAGCCGGGCGCCACCTCGGCGTCGAGCGTCAGCACGGCCACCGGGTAGGCCCGGTTGTCGCCGTAGGCGAGGGCCTGGCCGATGAGGGGGTGCTCCTTGAGGTGGTTCTCGATCTCGGCCGGGGAGATGTTCTCGCCGCCGGCGGTGATGATCAGCTCCTTCTTGCGGTCGACGACCCGGTAGAAGCCGTCGTCGTCGACCGAGCCGATGTCGCCGGTGTGCAGCCAGCCGTCGTCGTCGATCAGCTGGGCGGTGTCCTCGGGACGGTTGTGGTAGCCGCGGGTGTTGAGGGGGCTTCGGGTGAGGATCTCGCCGTCCTCGGCGATGCGCACCTCGACGCCCGGCTCCGCCCGCCCGACGGTGCCCAGGCGGTAGCAGGAGGGGCTGTTGCCGGTGAAGGCGCCGGTCGTCTCCGTCATGCCGTACACGTCGATGACCTTGAGCCCGAGACCGGCGTAGAAGCGCTGCACCTCGGCGGGGAGCGGCGCGGCGCCCGTGGCGGTCCACCCGGCGCGGTCGAAGCCGATCATGCCGCGGATGACGGACAGCAGCGAGGAGTCGGCCTGCTCGTAGGCGGCGGTGATCTCGGGGGTGAGCGTGCCGCCGTACTGGCCTGCCTCGACATAGGCGACGCCGGCGGCCATGGCCCGGCGTACGGCGTCCTGCTGCTCGTCGGTCTGGGTGGCGAGGACCGCCAGCAGGCGGGCCATCATCTTCTCCCACACGCGGGGCACGCCGAAGAACATCATCGGCTTGACCTGCCCGAGCGCGGCTCCGAGGTTGGCCAGGTCGGTGCAGAAGTGCACGTGGGAGACCTTCACCAGGGGCAGGTAGAGGCTGAGCACCCGCTCGGCGATGTGCGCGTAGGTGAGATAGGAGATCTGCGTGCCCTTGATGGGCAGCGAGGTGATGCGGTCGGTCGACTCGACCTCGTAGAAGACGTTCGCGTGGGTGAGGGGGACGCCCTTGGGCCGGCCGGTGGTGCCCGAGGTGTAGAGCACGGTGACCACGTCGTCCGCCGTCACGGCGCGCCAGCGGGCCTCGACCTCTTCCGGACGCGCGGCCAGCGCGGCGCGGCCCAGCTCCAGGAAGTCCGTCCAGGACAGGAACCGGTCGTCGTCGGGCGCGCCCTCCAGCATGATGATCTTGCGGAGTCCCGTCAGCCGGTCGAGCACCGGCTGCCAGCGGGCCAGCTCGGCGGGGCCGCCGAGCACCGCGATCCGGGCGCTCACGTCGGCGGCGACGAACGCGATCTGGTCGGGCGCGAAGGTCGAGTAGACGGTGCAGCCGACGCCGCCCGCGTGCACCGCGCCGAGGTCGGCGAGCACGTGCTCGCTCCTGTTGACCATCATCAGCGCGACGGATTCGCCGGGTTCGAGGCCGAGCGCGGCGTATCCGGCCGCTATCTCGAGCACCCGCTGCCTGGCCTCGCCGTAACTCAGCGTGTTCCAGCCGCCGTCGACGGGGTCGGAGTAGGCGGGCGCGTCAGAGTAACGCTCGGCCAGCTCGCTGAGCTGCCCGCATACCGTACGGCCGGCGATTAAACGGTCGATCTCCGCCCGGACTTCGAGGACATCTGCCATGGCACCCGCCTCCAGTCAGTAATCACTTGCTCAGCTGGGATGCATCGCACCACACCGCCGGGGTAGCGGCAAGACCTCGGCATCGTCGTCACGTAGAGTGATGGATCGCGCACAAAGGCGGGAGGGCGCATGGCCAAGGGCGAAAGAACGTTCTTCGGGCATCCGTGGGGCCTGGCGACGCTGTTCGGCACCGAGATGTGGGAGCGGTTCAGCTGGTACGGCCTGCGCGCCATCCTGGCCACCTTCATGGCGGCCTCGCCCGCCCAGCACGGTCTCGGCATGACCGAGCAGACCGCGCAGGCGGTGGTCGGCGTCTACGGCGCGCTGATCTACCTGGTGGCGCTGCCCGGCGGCTGGATCGCCGACCGAATGCTCGGCCCGCGCAGATCGGTCTTCCTGGGCGGCTTCATCATCATGTGCGGCCACATCAGCATGGCCCTCCCGGTCGGCGGGTCGTTCTTCGTCTGGCTCGGGCTGCTGCTGATCATCGCGGGCACCGGCCTGCTCAAGCCGAACATCTCGGTCATGGTCGGCCGGCTCTACCGCGACGAGGACGACGGGCGCAGGGACGCCGGGTTCTCGCTGTTCTACCTGGGCATCAACATCGGCGCCTTCCTCGCGCCGATCGTGGTGGGCGAGCTGGCCAAGGGTGGCCGCTGGCATCTGGGCTTCGGCGCGGCGGCGGTCGGCATGGCGCTCGGCCTGCTGCAGTACACACTGGGCAGGAAGAGCCTCAGGGGCGTCGGCGACGAGCCGGGCCTGCCGCTGACGCCGTCCGAACGGGCCAGGGCCGTCAAGCTCGTCTCGTTCGCGGTGGCGGTGACCGTGGTGGCCATGGCGATCTGGGTGGCGACGGGGACGTTCACGCTGTCCAGGCTCACGGTCGTGGTGACGGTCGTGGTGCTGGCGGTGCCGGTGCTCTACTTCGGCTACATCATGCTCGGCAGCCACGACCTGACCGAGGACGAACGGCTGCGGATGAAGGCCTACATCTGGCTCTTCGTGGCGGCCGCGATCTTCTGGATGATCTTCGACCTGGCGCCGAGCAAGCTGCTGTTCTTCGCCCAGCACAACACCGTCCTGTCGCTGTTCGGCATCCCCATCGAGGCGGCGACGACGCAGTCGTTCAACTCGCTGTTCATCCTGCTCCTGGTGCCGGTGTTCGCGGCGCTGTGGACGAAGCTGGGGACCCGGGTGAGCACGCCGCAGAAGTTCGCGTTCGCGCTGTTCATGGCGGGTCTGAGCTTCGTGGTCATGGCGCTGGCCGCCAAACTGGCCGAAACGGGCAAGATCTCGGTCTGGTGGCTGGTGCTGGTCTATCTGATCCAGGTGTTCGGCGAGCTGTCGCTGAGCCCGGTCGGGCTCTCGGTCACCAGCAAGCTGGCGCCGCGGGCGTTCAAGGGCCAGATGCTCGGCATCTGGTTCATCGCGGTGTCGGTGGGCGACGCGGTCGGCGGTCAGACCGGGCGGCTCAGCAACGTCATGTCCGAACCCGCGTACTACCTGCTCCTGGCCTCGACGGCGGTCGTGGCGGGAGTGGTACTGCTGGTGTTCACCCGGCGGCTGCGGGTACTCATGGCGGAGCACCACACCAAGCCGCTCCGGTAGAAATCTCTCTCGTGTCGGAAATTCTCGATCTCGTAGGCATCTTCGTCTTCGCCCTGTCGGGCGCGCTGATGGGCGTACGCAAACGGCTCGACGTGGTGGGCATGGCGGTGATCGCCGAGATGACCGCGCTGGGCGGCGGCGTCGTGCGCGACCTGATCCTCAACGTCCGGCCCACCGCCTTCCAGAGCTCCGGGTACGTGCTCGTGCCGCTCGCGGCCACGGTCATCGTGTTCTTCTGGCATCCGCACGTGGCCAAGGTGATGCCCGCCATCCTGGTGCTCGACGCGGCGGGCCTCGGGCTGTTCTGCGCCGTGGGCACCGAGAAGGCGCTCGACTACGGGCTCGGCCCCCTGCACGCGGCCCTGCTCGGCGTCACGACCGCGATCGGCGGCGGCATGCTGCGCGACGTGCTGGCCGGCGAGATCCCGACGCTGCTGTACGACCGCCAGCTCTACGCGGTGCCCGCGACGCTCGGCTCGGCGGTGATGGCCGCGCTCTACACGCACGATCTGCACGGCTGGCCCGCCACGCTGGCCGCCGCCGTGCTGGCCTTCGGCCTGCGCATCGCCGCGATGCGCTACAACTGGCGCGCCCCGCTGGCCAGGGGTGTCAAACCCCCGGAATAAGCCAGGCGCCTCAGACCATCGGCATGAGCGAGTCGGGCAAGCGCGGCCTGGTCCCGGCGGCTCCGCGCTCGTGAGCCGCCGCGATCCGGCTGACGGCCTCGGCGAGCACCTGGGGCGAGTGCGTGTACGGCAGGCGCAGGTAGCCCTCCAGCGTCCCTTCCAGCCCGAACCAGGGCCCCGGAGCGAGCCGTACCCCCTGATGGGCCGCGGCGTCGGCGAGGGCGACCGAGGAGCCCCCGTCCAGCCGTACCCACAACGTGCCGCCGCCTTTCGGCACGGTGAAGCTCCACCCGGGCAGCCGTTCGCGGAGCCCGGCGACGAGCGCGTCGCGGGAGGCCCGCAGCGTACGGCGGCGCTCGGCCCTGGTCTGCTCGATCCGGTCGAACAGCCGCGCCACCACGAGCTGCTCCAGCACCGGGCTGGCGATGTCCACGGCCCCGCGGTGGACGGCCAGGCGGCGGGCCAGCGCGGCCGTGGTACGCACCCAGCCGATGCGCAGCCCGCCCCACCACAGCTTGGAGGCCGAGCCGATGCTGATCATCCGGCTGTCGGTGTCGAAGGCGGCCATGGGCGCCGTGCGCGGCACCTCCTCCAGGGCCAGCTCCGACCAGGTCTCGTCGACCACGAGCACGGTGTCCGTACGCCTGGCGGCCCCGGCGATCGCGGCCCTGGTGGCGTCGTCCATGAGTGCGCCGGTCGGGTTCTGGAAGTCGGGCATCAGATAGGCCAGCCGGGCCGCGGACTGGCGCATGGCGCAGGAGACCAGGTCGGCCTGCCAGCCCTCGTGCGAGATGCCGACGGGCACGATCCTGGCGCCGCGCTGGCGGGCCACGTCGATGGCGTGCGGGTAGGTGGGCGACTCGACGAGCACCGGGTCGCCCGCGCCGACGAGCAGGCCCAGCACGAGCTGGATCGCGTGCTGGGAGCCGGTGGTGACGAGGATCTGCTCCGGCCTGGTGGCCAGTCCGCGGCCGGTGTAGTGGGCGGCGATCCGCTCCCTGAGCGCGGGCAGGCCCATCGGGTCGTAGCCGTGGCCCATGCCGTACCTGGGCAGGTCCGCCACGGCCTCGGTCATGGCCTCGGCCAGCGCCGACGGCGCGGGCGGGGCGGCGCAGTGCAGCGGGATGAGCCCGTCGCCGTCGACGGACAGCCACGGGTTGTCCGCCGACATGGCCGGGTCCGGCAGCGCGGTCCAGCTGCCCGAGCCCTGCCTGCTGTCCAGGTAGCCCCGCTCGCGCAGCAGGTCGTAAGCGGCCGTTACAGTGGTGCGGCTGACCTCCAGGGTCTTGGCCAGGTCACGTTCGGCGGGCATGCGCACCCGCACCGGCAGCTGCCCGTCCATGATGAGCGCGCGCACGGAGTCGGCGAGCGCGCGGTAATAGGGCCGGGCGCCCGCCGGGACGTCCACCAGCCTGGCCACCTGAGTCGCCGACAAATGCCTCATAAAGGCCACTTTCCGGGATTGGCCCTGTTTTGGCAAGCCATGTCCCTGCCACTCTGGGACCACTATGAGTGAAGCGACCGTCCCACGCCCGAACACCCTCCCCGTCCGCCTCCTGCGTCTTTACGGCGGTCTGGCGCTGTACGGGCTGGGCATCGCCTTCCAGCTCGTGTCCGGGCTGGGCAACGCCCCGTGGAACACCCTGCACCAGGGTCTGGCCATGCGGACGGGCCTGTCGGTCGGGACGATCATCCTCGCGGTCGGCGTGCTGGTGATGCTGCTGTGGATCCCGCTGAAGGAGAAGCCCGGCCTCGGCACGATCAGCAACGTCCTGTTCGTCGGCCTGTTCGCCGACGCCGCCTTCTCGGTGCTGCCCACCGCCACGCATTGGGCGGCGAGCTGGCTCTACCTGGTGCTCGGCGTGCTGTCGATCGCCCTGGCCACTGTCCTGTACATCGGCGCGGGGATGGGCGCGGGACCGCGTGACGGCATCATGACCGGCCTGACCCGGCTGGGCCTGTCGCTCCGGCTCGCCCGCTTCCTCATCGAGATCATGGTGCTGGCCGCGGGCTGGCTGCTCGGCGGCACGGTCGGCGTCGGGACCCTGATCTTCGCGCTGGCCATCGGCCCGCTGACCCAGCTGCTCACCCGCTGGTTCCCCATGACGTGATCTCGCGGCCGTGCCCGCTCGCGACGCGACGTGCGCGGAGCGGCCGCGAGATCGCCCTTCCGCCGGTAGCGTCAATACATGCGGATCGAGGACTATGCGCTCATCGGGGACATGCAGTCGGCGGCCCTGGTCGGCAGAGACGGCTCCATCGACTGGCTCTGCCTGCCCAGATTCGACTCCCCCTCCTGTTTCGCGGCCATGCTCGGCAGCGAGCGCAACGGCCACTGGTGGCTCGGCCCCACCGGCAGGCGGCCCGCCACGCGGCGGCGCTACCGGCCCGACACGCTCATCCTGGAGAGCGAGTGGGACACCCCGACGGGCACGGTCCGCGTCATCGACTTCATGCCGCCGCGTGACCGCAACCCCGACGTGGTCCGCATCGTCGAGGGCGTCTCGGGCACGGTCGAGATGTCCACGCAGCTCAGGGTCCGCTTCGACTACGGCAGGATCGTGCCGTGGGTGCGCCGCACCAACGGCCACCTGCAGGCGGTCGGCGGCCCCGACTCCATCTGGCTGCACTCCCCCGTCCCGCTCAAGGGCGGCGACTACGCGCACCGCGCCACCTTCACCATCAAGGAGGGCGAGCGGCTGCCGTTCGTGTTCACCTGGCACCCCTCACATCAGCCGATGCCGTCGCAGATCCACGCCGAGACCCAGCTCACCGAGACCGAGACGCTGTGGAAGGAGTGGGTGGCCAAATGCACCTATGAAGGCCCGTACCGTGAGGCCGTCGTCCGCTCGCTGATCACCCTCAAGGGCCTCATCTACGACCCCACCGGCGCCATCGTGGCCGCGCCCACCACCTCCATCCCCGAAGACCTGGGCGGGGTGCGCAACTGGGACTACCGCTACTGCTGGCTGCGCGACGCGACGATGACGCTCGACGCCCTGATCAACTCCGGCTATCTGGACGAGGCCGCCGCCTGGCGGGCGTGGCTGCTGCGCGCCATCGCGGGCCGCCCGCAGGACCTGCAGATCATGTACGGCGTCGCGGGCGAGCGGCGGCTGCCGGAGATGCAGCTCGCATGGCTCGACGGCTACGAGGAGTCCCGCCCGGTCAGGATCGGCAACGACGCCGTCAATCAGCTTCAGCTGGACGTCTACGGCGAGGTGATGAGCTGCCTGTTCTTCTCCAGGACCTCCGGCCTGGCCGCCGACGACCGCGCCTGGGCGATCCAGCGCCAGCTGCTCGACTACGTGGCCGAGCACTGGGACGAGCCCGACGAGGGGCTGTGGGAGGTGCGCGGCCCGCGCAGGCACTTCACCCACTCCAAGATGATGTGCTGGGTGGCGCTCGACCGTGCCGTGAAGTACGTGGAGAAGTTCGGCAGAACCGGCCCCGTCGACCGGTGGCGGGAGCTGCGCGACGTCGTCCACGCCGAGATCTGCGAGCGGGCCTACGACCCCACGCGCAACACCTTCACCCAGTACTACGGCTCGACGGCCCTCGACGCCTCGCTGCTGCTCATGCCCATGGTGGGGTTCCTGCCGGCCGACGACCCGCGCGTGGTCGGCACGGTGGCGGCCATCGAGAAGGAGCTGATGTCCGATGGTTTCGTGCTGCGCTACCCGGTGGCCGAGGACAACGACATCGACGGCCTGACCGGCGGCGAGGGCGCGTTCCTGGCGTGCAGCTTCTGGCTGGTCGAGGTGATGGCCATGCAGGGACGCAAGGAGGAGGCGAAGCAGCTGTTCGAGCGGCTGCTCGCGCTGCGCAACGACGTGGGGCTGCTCGCCGAAGAGTACGACCCGCGATACGAACGTATGGTGGGAAATTTCCCCCAGGCGTTCAGCCACGTCCCCCTGGTGCACGCCGCCCGCGCGCTCTCCCGGCTGGGCTAAGCGGCGAGCCGGGCCAGCACCTTGGCGAACTCCGGCGGCGGCGCCACCACGAGGCGGGCCAGGCCGTCCTGCAGGACGATGTCCGCCCTGATGAGGGTCAGCCGCCCCTCGTGCCACCAGTAGACCTGCGGGCTGAGCCCGTCGGTGCGTACGGCGTGCACGCGCAGCCGCTCCAGGGCCCGCACCACGCCGATCCCGTCGACCGGGTGCACGATCAGTGTGTACGGGTCCGGCAGCACCACCAGCACCCCGTCGGCGGGCAACGGCAGATAGTCGCCGAGCCAGCGCAGATGGGTGGCGGCGGCCGGGGTGCGGCTGGTCAGGCGCCACACCGGCGTGCCCGACAGCTCGATGGACTCGATCTCCAGCCGCTCGTCCCGCCCGACGTTCGTGACGGCCAGCTCCAGCGCCCTGCCCGACGGTACGGGCCAGCAGCCGGCCTCCTCGGGGCGTACCGGCCTGGAGCCCACCGTGAGCAGTTCGACCAGGTCGCCGTTGAGGTGGCGACCGACCACCCTGGTCAGGTCGGCGACCTCGTCGACCGCCTCGACGCGGGTCCGCAGCAGCGGCTTGACCTGGTCGAGGTCGCACACGTCGAGCCGTTCGTCGGCCGCCGCGACCGCGTTGGCGAGGTGCTCGGAGACCAGCATCGGCCAGTCGTCCCTGGGCCTGCGGCCCGCCTCGCGGCGCAGCCCGGTGAGCCTGACCAGGATCTCCCTGCCGCCGCTCAGCGTCAGTGAGGCGCCGTCGGCGGCGAAGACGCAGGTGAAGCCGAGGGAATCGGCGACGAGCCCGAGCAGGGAGTCGAGATCGGTGTCCTCGATCGAGCGTCGCGAGGGCTCCCGGTCACGCCTGAACAAGTTCACGCGCCGTGTCCCCTCTGTCCGTTTTGTCGGTATGCGTGTCTTCCTACCTTGCCTGCTCCTCGTCGCGGAACAGACCAGCCAGCGAGCACGATTCGGTATCGATAGCCCCAAGAGCCCCAAGCCACACACTCATCTGTGGTGTGCCGTGACCCACCGGCAACCCCGCCAGGACAGGCACTCCGAGCGGCAGCAGCCGGTCTTTAAGCACGGGATAGGGGTCTCCGCAGTCCACCCACGAACCGAGGGCGATCCCGCGCACGCCGTCGAAGGCACCCGCCTGCAAGAGCTGGGTGAGCATCCGGTCGATGCGGTAGGGCTCCTCGCCGATGTCCTCCAGCAGCGCGATCTTCCCGGCGAACGACGGGTGGTAGCGGGTGCCGCACATGGAGGCGAGCAGCGACAGGTTACCGCCCGCCAGTATGCCCTCGGCCCGGCCGGGAGACAGCACCTGGTCGCCGACGACGGGCGGCGCCTGGCGGGCCAGGGCGGCCCGCAGGTGCTCCCAGGTGCGCGGCTCGGCCCGCTTCTCGTTGGCGATGACGTCGCAGGCCGGCATCGGGCCGTGCAGCGTGGGCACGCCCAGCTCCGCCGCGAACGCGTGGTGCAGCGCCGTGATGTCACTCGACCCGATCAGCGTCTTGGGCCCCGCCGCGCGCATGAGGCCCCAGTCGAGCAGGCCGAGCAGCCTGGCCGCGCCATAGCCGCCCCTGGCGCAGAACACCACGGAGACGGCCGGGTCGCACCAGGCGGCCTGCAGGTCGGCGGCGCGGGCCGCGTCGGCTCCGGCGAGATAGGGAAGGTCCTGGCTGCCGAGAACGTGCTCGCCGACCACGACCTTCAGCCCGAGCCCCTCAAGGCGCTCGACTCCCCGCCTGAGCAGGATGGCGTTCGGTGGCCCCGAGGGCGAGACGACGGCGACGGTGTCACCCTGCCGCATTGATCAACTCCCGGACGGGCGGCGACGCCGACGTTGGCTTTTTCACTCGCCAAACGGTGTCACACTTACCTCTCGTATGCGACTTCCGCCCCACATCCTCGTGGTCAACGGCATCAAGGTCCGCAGGCCGGTCTTCCTGCTCGGTGCTCCGCACTCCGGCGCGGACCTGCTCGCCCGCGCCCTGAAACGCTCCCCCGGCTTCCACGTCACGATGGGCCGCGCGTCCGTCGCCCACGTGGTGTACGCCTTCGCCCGCAAGCCGTCGATCGGCCAGACGTCAGGTGCCGTGCGGGTGCTGCGCGACGCGCTGGCCGAGTCGTGGCAGGTGCTGCCCCGCTCGTGCGGCCAGTGCGCCGCGGCGTGCCGGGAGGCGGGCGGCGTGATGAGCATGGGCCCGTGCGTGGCCACGAGCGAGGTGACCAGGTTCGGCGACGGCAGCCCCGACCTGCTCTACAGCGCGCCCGTGCTGCTCCGGGCCTTCCCCGACGCGCGGTTCGTGCAGCTCATCCGCGACGGCCGCGACGTGGTCGCCGACATGCTCGACGACCCGGACTGCCTGGCCTGGTTCAAGCCGGTGATGCTGTCGGAGGAGACCGAGTTCCCCAACCCGTTCCTCGGCGTCAACCGCGACGAGCACCGCGACCGCTGGAAGGGCATGCCCGCCGCGGGCAAGAGCGCCCTGCGCTGGCGCAGCGCCGTACGGCTCAGCGCCACGCTGCGCAAGGAGCTGCCGCCCGGCCAGCTCCTCACGCTGCGCTACGAGGATCTCGTGCAGCGGCCCGCGGAGCCGGTGGCGGCGCTCACCGAGTTCCTGGAGACGCGCGTCTCCAAGATCGGCTTGTACGCCCCGCGGGTCTCCGAGGTCGGCTCCTGGCGCACCCGCCTGCGGCCCGGCGACCTCACCCTGGTGGAGAAGGTCGCCAGGCAGGAGCTCACGCGACTGGGCTATCTGAAGCGCTGAACTGGGTGCGGTAGAGCTCGGCGTAGAGCCCGCCGCGCGCCAGCAGCTCCTCGTGGCGGCCCCGCTCGGCGATGCGGCCGTCCTGCACGACGAGGATCTCGTCGGCCTCCCTGATCGTCGAGAGCCGGTGCGCGATCACCAGCGAGGTGCGGCCGGCCAGCGCGGTCTTCAGCGCCTGCTGCACGGCCGCCTCCGACTCCGAGTCGAGGTGCGCGGTTGCCTCGTCGAGCACCACCACGCGCGGCGCCTTCAGCAGCAGCCTGGCCAGCGCCAGCCGCTGCTTCTCGCCGCCGGACAGCCGGTAGCCGCGGTCGCCCACGACCGTGTCCAGCCCGTCGGGGAGCGCCTCGATGAGGTCACCTATCTGCGCGGCCCTGAGAGCGTCCCAGATCTCCTCATCGCTCGCCCCTGGCCTGGCGTAACGGAGGTTGGCCCCGATCGTGTCATGGAAGAGATGAGCGTCCTGCATGACCACGCCCACGGTGTCGCGCAGCGAGGCGAGTGTGGCCTCGCGCACGTCGAGCCCGTTGATCCGCACGGCGCCCTCGTTGACGTCGTAGAGCCGGGAGACCAGCGAGGTGATCGTGGTCTTGCCCGCCCCCGAGGGACCGACCAGGGCGATGAGCCGGCCGGGCCCGGCCGTGAACGACACGCCGCGCAGCACCTGCTGGGACGGGCCCGTGTCCTGCCTGGCCACCGACTCCAGGGAGGCCAGCGACACCTCCTCGGCCGCCGGGTAGCGGAACTGGACGCCGTCGAACTCGATCGTCACCGGCCCGTCCGGCAGCGGCCGCGCGCCCGGCTTCTCCGACACCATGGGCTTGAGGTCGAGGATCTCGAAGACCCGGTCGAAGCTGACGAGCGCGGTCATCACGTCCACCTGCACGTTCGACAGCGAGGTGAGCGGCCCGTACAGCCGCATCAGCAGGGCGGCCAGGGCCACGAGGGTGCCCAGCTCGAAGGCGCCGCCGACGGCCAGCACGCCGCCGATGCCGTACACCAGCGCGGTGGCCAGCGCCGCGACCAGGCCGAGCGCGACTCGGAACACGGTGCCGTACATGCCGACCGTCACGCCCACGTCGCGCACCCTGGCGGCGCGGGAGCTGTAGACGGCGGTGTCGTCCTCGGGGCGGCCGTAGAGCTTGGCCACCATCGCGCCCGCCACGTTGAACCGCTCGGTCGTGACCGAGCTCATCTCGGCGTCGAGCTGCATCTGCTCGCGGGTCAGCGCCGACATGCGCCGCCCGACCCACTTGGCGGGCACGATGAAGATCGGCAGCAGCACCATCGCGACCACCGTCACCTGCCACGACAGCGCCAGCATCGCGCCCAGCACCAGGACCAGGCTGATCACGTTGCTGACGACCGAGGACAGCGTGCTGGTCACGGCGCGCTGGGCGCCGATCACGTCGCTGTTGAGCCGGCTGACCAGCGCGCCGGTCTGCGCGCGCATGAAGAACGCCACCGGCATGCGCTGCACGTGGTCGAACACCTCGGTGCGCAGGTCGTAGATCAGCCCTTCGCCGATGCGCGCGGAGAACCAGCGCTGCACGAGCGTGAGAGCCGCGTCGACCAGCGCGAGCGCGGCGATGGCCAGGGCCAGGCCGACCACCACGCCGCTCCGCCTGGGCAGGATGCCGTCGTCGATGATCGCCTTCATCAGCAGCGGGTTGGCGATCACGATCACCGCGCCCGCCATCACCAGCAGTAGGAACGCGGTTATCTGCCCGGTATAGGGCTTGGCGTAGCGCGCGATGCGCCGGACCGTGCCCGGGGTGAGCCGCTGCTTGGTCACGGAGCCGTCGCGCCGCAGGGACGCCCATACCTGGGGGCCGAAGCCCCCTCCCATCATCGCCATTCGGGGGTCCTCCTCCCCCGGCTCAGCACCCGGGAGCCCCGTGGGATTCCCGGGTCAGCTCAGCGCGAAACGCGGGCGCCGCCGGGCCGGCCCAACGCGGCACCCCAGCGGCTCCCGAGCCGGCGCGCCGCTCAGGTTCCGCCGAAGAGCGCCTTGAGGCGCCGCGCCTGCTCGACACCTTCCGCCACGCTCTGCTCCTCCAGGGTGCGCGCCCGCGCTCCCTGGAGGAGTCGCTTGGTCGCCGCCGCCGCGTCCCGGTTGGTCGACAGCAGCTCCGCGATCTTGTCTTGTACGGCTCGCGCCAGGTCATCCGCCGCGACCACGCGTTCGGCGAGGCCGATCCGCATGGCCTCCTCCGCCCCGATCGTCCTAGAAGTCAGGCAGATGTCGATCGCCTTGGCCAGCCCCACCAGCTCGACCAGTGGCTTGGTGCCGGTCAGATCGGGCACCAGCCCCAGTGCGGGCTCCTTCATGCAGAATTTGACGTCGTCGGCCACGATGCGCAGGTCACAGGCGAGCGCGAGCTGGAACCCCGCGCCGATCGCGTGCCCCTGCACGGCCGCTATGGAGACGATCTCCGGTCGGCGGAACCACAGGAACCCTTGTTGGGCCTTCCTGATCTGCTTCTCGAACGCTGTTGTGTCGAGTTGTGCCGCCGAGCTGAACGAGCCCTGTCCGGGCACTCCCTCGGGCGTGAACATTCGCAGGTCGATGCCTGCTGAGAAGGACGGTCCCTCGCCTTTCACGACGACGATGCGCACCTGCTCAGGCAGGTTGCCCCCGATGTCAGCCAGTGCCGCCCAGGTCGCGAACGTCTGTGCGTTTCGCTTACTGGGCCGATCCAGCGCGATCGTCGCGATCTCACCGTCCACCTCGAAGCGAAGTCCGATCTCCGCCAGCCTTTCGGCAGAGACGTCCTCCATGTACCCCCCACGCTGTGGCGCCTGCGCTTCCGCCATCGCCCGCTCCCTCATTGCCTTAGCCGTCGCGCCCGAGCCTACAGAATGTCATTCTGGGACTCGGGCGCGACGGCGGCTGACTTGGGACGAGCGGCTGCGGTCGCACGTTCCGAGGCGGCCGTCAGCGCTTGGACTTGCCTCGGGTCGCTCCGCCGCGCCCGCGCAGAGTCACACCGGACTCGCTCAGGATGCGGTGGATGAACCCGTAAGACCGACCGGTCGAAGCGGCCAGGGCGCGGATGCTCTCGCCCGCGGCGTAGCGCTTCTTGAGATCGCCGGCCAGTTTTTCACGATCGGCCCCGGTTACCCGGGTGCCCTTCTTCAGTGTCTCGGCCACGAGTACCTCCTGTAGTGCCGGACTTCCGCAGCGTTACTCCGCCATGATCAGTCATTTCAGCGGGATCGGCTACCTACTCCACGGGAAAAGATCCGTACCCACCCAAATTAAGATCAGGCAAGTGCCACAAGATCGGAAAATTCCTCGCTCCACGCGTCTTCAGTTCCGTCTGGTAGCAAGATCACCCTATCCGGTGACAAGGCGTCAACGGCACCCTCGTCATGGGTGACGAGCACGATCGCTCCTGAATATGACCTCAGAGCGTTCAGAACTTGCTCGCGGCTGACCGGATCTAGGTTGTTCGTGGGCTCATCGAGCAGAAGTACGTTCGCACTGGACAGCACCAGCATGGCCAGCGCCAGCCGGGTCTTCTCGCCGCCGGACAGCACGCCCGCCGGCTTGTCGGAGTCGTCGCCGGAGAACAGGAAGGAGCCGAGGACCTTGCGCAACTCGGTGTCGGTGAACTTGTCGCCGGCCGAGCGCATGTTTTCCAGCAGGGTGCGCTCACCGTCGAGCGTCTCGTGCTCCTGGGCGTAATAGCCGATCTTCAGGCCGTGGCCGGGCCTGATCTCGCCACTGTCGGGCTTTTCGACCCCGCCCAGCAGTCTCAGCAGGGTGGTCTTGCCCGCGCCGTTGAGCCCGAGGATCACGACCCGGTGACCTCGGTCGATGGCCACGTCGACGTCGGTGAAGACCTCCAGCGAGCCGTAGGACTTGGACAGGCCCGTGCCCGTGAGCGGGGTGCGCCCGCAGGGCAGGGGGTCGGGAAAGCGCAGCTTGGCGACCTTGTCGCTCTGGCGCTCCTCCTCCGTGCCGGCCAGCAGCCGGTGCGCGCGGCGCATCATGTCTTGAGCGGCCTTGGCCTTGGTGGCCTTGGCCCGCATCTTGTCGGCCTGCGACAGCAGCGCGCCCGCCTGCTTCTCGGCGTTGGCCCGCTCGCGCTTCCTGCGCTTCTCGTCGGTCTCGCGCTGCGCCAGATAGGCCTTCCAGCCGACGTTGTAGTGGTCGATCACACTGCGGTTGGCGTCGAGGTGCAGCACCTTGTTGACCGTCGCTTCAAGAAGGCCCACGTCGTGGCTGATGATCACCAAGCCGCCCTGATGCGATCGCAAAAAATCACGAAGCCACCCGATTGAGTCCGCATCTAGGTGGTTTGTCGGCTCGTCAAGAAGGAGAGTTTCCGCTCCGCTGAAAAGAATGCGTGCCAATTCCACGCGCCTTCGCTGGCCGCCAGAAAGCGTTTCCAGTGGCTGCCCGAGGACCCGGTCGGGCAGGCCCAGACTGGAGGCGATGGAGGCGGCCTCGGACTCGGCCGCGTAGCCGCCGAGCACGTGCATCTGGTCCTCGAGCCGGCCGTACTGCTTGACGGCCTTGTCGCGGGTGCGCACGTCGGCGGAGGACATGCCGAGCTCGGCCTCGCGCAGCTTGCGCAGCACCTCGTCGAGCCCTCTGGCCGACAGGATGCGGTCGCGGGCGAGCACCTGCAGGTCACCGGTGCGCGGGTCCTGCGGCAGGTAGCCGACGGCGCCGCTGGTGGTGACGCTGCCGGCGGCGGGCATGCCCTCGCCGGCCAGCACCTTGGTCAGCGTGGTCTTGCCCGCGCCGTTGCGGCCGACGAGCCCGATCTTGTCGCCGGGATTGACCCGGAACGAGGCGTTCTCTATGAGTAGCCGCGCGCCCGCGCGCAGCTCGATGTCACTGGCGATGATCATGATTGACGGAACACTCCCGAGCTAGGGGTAAGAAGAGGTGGGCGTGGGGGGACGCCGGTCAATCGGGAGTGTGCATACAGATCAGTGTAGAGCCCTCGCCGGGAGCCCCACCTCTGCTTAATCGGCCGGCAAGTGGTCTCCGATCAGCGCGAGGTTCTGGATCGCGGCCAGGCCGTACTGGGCGGCGTCGTTGGTGGAGACGAACGGCGCCTCCAGCACGTACGCGAGGACATGGGGCCCCTCGACCCGGGTCAGGCGCCAGTCCGGCTCGCGCTGCAGGGGATTGCGGTTGAGCTGGTCGCCCTCGTCGAGGAAGAACTTGCGCCAGGCCAGGTCCGCCAGCTCGGCGTCGCCCGAGCGGGCCGCGGCGTACGCGGCCAGGCGGCTGTGCGCCTGCACCAGAGAGATGCCGCTCAGCGGGTGACCCACCTCGGCGGCCTGCCGCTCCGGGGAGGCCAGGTAGAGCCGGCAGTAGTCCAGCCACGCCTGCTCGAACCCGGGGACGTCCAGGTCGAGCGCGATGAGCTCGGAGCACATCTCGGGCAGCCCGAACACCGACGACAGGTGGGAGACGGAGATCTGGTCCCGCGAGGTGTCGAAGCGGCCCGTGGCCAGGTCGAGGCGGGCCTCGCCGGTCAGGAACCCGCGCGGCAGCGCCCCGATGCCGGCCATCGTGCCCAGCAGCCTGTCCTTGGCGTGCTCGTCGCCGTACCGCTCCCACCGGGTGAGCCAGGCCGCCGCGAGCGCGCCCCAGTCGGTGCCGAGCCCTACCGCCAGGGCGGACGGATCGGGGGTGTAGACGTCCTCGCGCACCTTGCGCGTGGGGTCGATCACGAGGAACGTCTCCTCGGGCCTGGCCAGCTCGTCGAGCAGGTCGCCGGTGCGCTCGTCGGCGGTCAGGTAGTACAGGAAGCGCCGGTAGGCGGCGTTGGAGATGCGCAGCTGCTTGGCGCTGCAGCCCCAGTGCTGCACGTTGTGCCTGGTGCCCAGGCCCTTCCAGCGGCCGAGGTGATAGACGTCGACCTCGCCGGTGTGGCGGGTCATGGCCTCGGCGAAGCGGAAGACGTCGGCCCGTCCCGTACGCAGATACTGGTACCAGAGCCACAGGTCGGGCGAGAGCTCGGAGTTGTCCCAGGCGTAGCCCCCGACGTCGTAGCGCCAGGTGTGCCGGTCGGCGTCATAGGTGTGCATGACGTCGCCGTAGTCCCAGAACCCGTACCACCTGCGCTGTTCCCGCTCGCGCCGGTAGAAGTCGAACAGCAGGTCCAGCCGGTCCTCGATCGCGGCCTGGGCGGGCGTGGCGCGGTCGGGCAGCGCCCAGTCGCCGAACACGCCCGCCTCGCGGACGCGTTGCGGGGAGGCGGCCAGCAACGCGGGCTCGTTCATCGCGTCGGCGTGCCCGGCCAGAGACTTTGCTGAGGGCGTGGCGTCGTGGACGCGCAGGGTGAGCTCGTGGGTACGCGCGATGCCCTGGGCGTGGCCGAAGCCCGGCTCGTAGTCCTCGTAGGTGATCTCCAGGCCCTCCAGCTGCTCGGCGAAGGTGTCCTGGCCCATGCCGTCGTGGTAGAAGCGCAGGTCCATGGCGGGCGCGGAGGGCGACCAGAGCCAGACGGTCGCGGTGGCCAGGTCCGTGGCGGCGCCTCTGACGTCGAGCCGGGTCGGGTGCAGCCGCCAGAAGTCGCGCAGCCCGAAACCGAGGCCGCCGCTCGCGCCGCCGAGGTAGCCGTACCCGGCCGAGCGGGTGCCCGACGGCACGGCCACCCAGGCGTGGCCGTCGGCGGTGCGTTTGCGCAGGGTGAAGCCGTCGGCCGAGGTCTGGTCGAGGGTGTAGTCGTTCCACGCGGGGATGAGGTGCAGGCGATCGGCCACCTCGGGGTTGCCGATCGGGCCGCACGGCCTGCCCTCGACCTGGGCCCGCCGTACGGCTTCCCCCGGGTCGCGGCGCAGCCCGGTCAGGCCGCGTACCGCCTCGGTGAGGAAGCCGTCCTGCCCGGCCAGCCGTACATGGCGGTCGTGGAGCTCGTCGCGCATGACCACGTCGGCGCGCAGGCCGAGCCCGGCCAGGAAGTCGCGCTCCGGGTCGCCGTCCCAGACGAAGGTGTGCATGACGCGCACGTCCTCGGCGCCCGCGTAGAAGTACAGGCGGACGGTGAACGGCAGCCGGCCGCCGTGGTCACCCGTCAGGCGGATCACGGCCCGGACGGGTCCGTCCTGCTCGACGGTGACGTCACGGACGATGCCCGTGGCCGGCTCGCGGGTGACGGTGCCGCCCTCGTCCGGGGTGGGGCCGTCCTGGTGGAGGCTGATCAGGCGGACGTCCCTGGCGATCTCGCGGGAACCGTGGGAGACGGAGCGGGCGAGCGTGTCGCCCGCCTCCTCGATCGTCCAGGTGACGGGTCCGGTGCTGACCCGCAGCACGCCGCCCGCACGGACGACGGTGACGGGCTGCTCCGGCACTCCTGCCGCGTCGTCCTGGTCGGCGGCCAGCCGTCCCGCCGTCAGCTCGTACGACGCGGCGGGCTGGGCCTGCGGCCCGATGGCGTGTGCCGACCACTTGACCGACCCGTCCGGCCAGGTGGCGGTCACCCAGCTCTGCACCGGCACCGCACGGCCCTCGGGGTCGGTGAGCGCGAACGGGGAGTCGCGCTCCACCGTGCCGCGCGCCCACGGGACCCCCCAGGTCACGCCCTGTTCCTTGGGCCGGTCGAGCCAGTTCAGCGTGGTCAACAGATCTCCTTGAGTCGCCCGGCGACGATCGCCGCCACCTCGTCGGCGCCGCGAAAGCAGAAGTGGGTGTCGTCGGCGACGCCGTCGGGATGGAGCGGGTGCTCGCCGGGCGCGAAATGGGTGAACAGGGCCTTGGAGCCCTCGGGGCCGAGCCGCTCGTACAGCTCAGTGGTCGCGGCGGTCAGGTCGATCAGCGGCAGACTCTCGGCCGCCGCCAGCTCGCGCACCTGGCCGGGATAGTCGCCATGCGTCGGCACCAGCCGGTCGCCGTCGAACCTGCGCCGCTGCACCGGCGTACACAGCACCGGCAGCGCCCCCGCCCTGCGCGCCTCCTCGACGAAGGCGCGCAGGTTGTCGCGGTACGGCAGGCCGGGCTCCTTCTGATCGTTGTGCCCGAACTGGAGCACCACGACGTCGCCGAGGGCGGCCTCCCGCAGGAGCGCCGCCCACAACCCCTCCGCCCGGTGGCTGGCCGTGGTGGCGCCACCCTTGGCGAAGTTGCGCACCGGGCCGCCGACATGGGCGCCGAGCTGCGCCCCCCAGCCCGACATCGGCGCCTCGAACGCCGGGCAGGAGGCGACCGTCGAGTCACCGGCCAGCAGCACGGTGCGGGTCACTCCTTGACCGACCCGAGCAGCACGCCCTTGGAGAAGTGCTTCTGCAGGAACGGGTAGAAGAACAGGATCGGCAGCGTCGCGATGACGACCACCGCGAACTTCAGTCCCTGGGTGGGGAAGAACACCGACTCCAGCATGGCCATCGCGTTCTGGGCGTCAGGGCTGGTCAGCTGCCTGACGAGCACCTGCAGCGTCCACTTCTTGGAGTCGTCGATGTACAACAACGGCGACATGTAGTCGTTCCAGATGCCCACCGCGTAGAACAGCGAGAACGTCGCGATGATCGGCTTCGACAGAGGCAGCACGATCTTGAAGAAGACGCCCATCTCGTTGCAGCCGTCGATGCGCGCCGCTTCTTCCAGCGCCTGCGGCAACTCCTGGAAGAAGCTCTTCACGATGATCAGATAGAACGGGTTGATCGCCAGCGGCAGGATCAGCGCCCAGTAGCTGTCGAGCAGCCCCAGGTCCCGCACCACCAGGTAGGTGGGGATCATGCCGCCGGTGAAGACCAGCGTGAAGATGACCAGGTTCAGGACCAGTGTCCGTCCCGGCAGGTACCGCTTGGCCAGCGGGTAGGCCATCGTGAACGTCAGCAGCACCTGCACCACCGTGCCCACCGCCGTCACGCAGATCGTGGTGAGCAGTGCCCGGACGAACGTGCCCGAGTCGAAGATGTATTCGTAGGTGGTGGTGACGAACTTCTCCGGCCACAGGAAGAACGGCCGCGAGGCGATCTCCGCCTCCGAGGCGAACGATCCGGCCAGCACGTACAGCAGCGGCAGGATCGTGATCAGCGCCAGGAACAGCAGCACGGCGATGTTGAGCACATCGAACACGCGGCTGCCGAGCGTGTGCTGGTGTGTGGGCGACTGGTTGGGCATTCAAGCGCTCCTTAGAACAGGCCACGCTGGCCGAGGCGCTTGGCCAGCCAGTTGGAGCCGAAGATCAGGAGGACGCCCACCAGTCCCTTGAACAGGCCGACGGCCGTGGAGTAGCTGAAGGCGCCCTGGGTGATGCCCATGTAGTAGACGAAGGTGTCGAACACGTCCGCCGACGAGCGGTTCAGCGCGCCGGTCATCAGCCAGATCTGCTCGAAACCGGTGTCGAGCAGGTGACCCGAGGTCAGGACGGCCATCACCACGATCGTGGGCCGGATCGCGGGCAACGTGATGTGCCAGAACTGCCGGAAGCGCCCGGCGCCGTCCATGCGGGCCGCCTCGTACAGGTCGGTGTTCACGCCCGCCAGCGCGGCCAGGTAGATGATCGTGCCCCAGCCGGTCTGCTTCCACAGCAGCTGGAAGACGATGATCGGCCGGAACCAGTCGGGCTGGGCCACATAGTCGACCTTCTTGCCGCCGAGCAGCTCGTGGAAGAAGGTGGCGATCACCCCGAAGTCCACGGAGAACAGCAGATACGTCAGCGAGGCGACGATCGTCCAGGACAGGAAGTGCGGAATGTAGACCAGCGACTGGATCGACCGCTTGAGCACGCTGTGCCGCAGCTCGTTCAGCATGAGCGCGACGATGATCGGCGCCGGGAAGACGAAGACCGCCGTCAGCAGCGCCAGGATGAGCGTGTTGAACATCAGGCGGCCGAAGTCCGGCCCGTTGAACAGCTCCTCGAAGTGCTTGAAGCCGACCCACGGGCTGCCGGAGTAGCCGAGGAACGGCAGGAAGTCCTGGAAGGCGATGGTCACGCCGTACATCGGCAGGTACTTGAAGACGACGAAGTACGCGAGACCGGGCAGCAGCATCAGGTACAGCCAGCGGTAACGCAGCATGGCGGTCCGGAAGGTCAGCCTCTCGCGGGGACGCCCGGGCTTGGTGGCCGCCTTCACGGGAGGCGGCGCCAGGTCGGTGGCCACAGCCACCTCCTTTCACAGAAGGGGCCCGGGAGTGTCCCGGGCCCCTTGGGCGAGATCAGTTGCCGAGCTTGGAGACCAGGTCGTTGGTCTCAGCGGCGATCTGGGTGCCGCCGTTGTCGTACCAGCGCTTGATCTCCGCCTTCAGCCCCGCCTCGTCGATCGCGCCGGAGATGAACTTGATCCGGGCGTCGGTGATGATCGGGTCGAGGGTCTGGCCCTTGGCGATGGTGGTGGGCGCCATGACCGGGAGCGCCGGGTTGTGCACGGCGGTCTTCAGGTCCTCCTCGGCCAGCTTGGTGCGCAGCGTGACCTGGTCCTGGTGCGGCTTGTCCGGGTACAGGTCCGGGTAGGCGCCGAGGCCGACGCTGGCGGTGGTGCCGAGCTGGATGAACGCCTTGTCCACGTCCTGCTGGATCTGCTTGACCTTGGGGTCGTCCTGGTTGATGCGGGCGGCGTAGCCGTCCTGGACCTTGAAGTTGCGGCCCTCGAGCCCGTTGCTCAGCAGGATCCCGCCCTCCTTGGAGGCCATCTTGTTCAGGACCGTCAGCACCTCGTCGAGTTGCTGCTCGGTCTGCACGCTCTGCCGCGGGATGGCGATGACGCCGTTGTAGCCGGTGAACGGGGAGGAGAACTTCTTGCCGTCCGAGCGCTTGAGGTTGCCGACCGTGAGGACCTTGTCGAAGTCGTTGGGGTCCTGCTCCTTGAGCAGGTCGAGGAGGTTGGTGCCGCGGACGTTGACATCAATGATGATGCCGCCCTTGCCCTGGATGAACGGGTCGTTCCACTTGGCCGAGTCGAGGGTGGCGTAGTCGGGGTTGACCAGACCCTCGTCGACCATCTTCTTGACGAACTTGTTCGCCTCGACGAACTCGGGGGTGTCGAAGCCGGGGACGAGCTTGCCGCCCCGCTCACCCCAGCCGTTCGGGGCGCCGAACCAGGTCTCGATCACGTCGTACGGGCTGGAGCTGGCGTACTGCGGGGACGGCCACTTCGGGATGATCAGTCCGTAGGTGTCCTTCTTACCGTTGCCGTCGGGGTCCTTCTCCGTGAACGCCTTGGCGATGTCGTAGAGGTCGTCGACGGTCTCCGGCGTCTTCAGCCCGAGCTTTTCCATCCACTGCTTGTTGATCACGACCGCCGAGCGGAGCAGGGGGCGGATCCGGTAGAGACCGTAGATCTTGCCGTTGGTGGAGGAGTTCCGGACCGTCTGCGCGTCCCGGTTCTTCAGGTTCGGGAACTTGTCCAGCTTGTCGGTCAGGTCCCAGAACGCCCCAGCCTGGGCGGCGCGGACGAACGACGAGGTCTTGTCGCCCTGGATGACCATGATCTGCGGCATCTTGTCCGAGGCCAGCGTGACGTTGGTCTTGTCGTTGTAGTCGGCGTTGGGCACCCAGGTGATCTGGAGCTTCTTGCCGACGAGCTTTTCGACCGCCTGCTGCATCTCGCCCTTGGGGTCGGGGGCCGTGCCGAACAGCGGGACCATCATGGTCACCGTGCCGCTGTCGGCCTCACTGCCCCCACCGCCGCTGGAGCACGCGGACGCGAGTAGCGCCGCCGTCAGCGTTAGTGCACCGGCGACCAGCCGGCGACGAGATGCGCTCATGAGTTCCCTTTCGAATGCAGGCGCGCCTCGTTCTCCTCGAAGAAACGCAGGCAGAGCCACGTGTTGAGATAGATCCACGCACCGATGCTGATCACCGCGGTGAGAACGGGCGCCGCCGAGGTCACGAAGACGATGGTTGCGAGCGCGAACAGCAGCACCACTGACGAGGCCGGCCGGGTGAGCGCTAACAGCGACGCTTTGGGCAGGTAGGCCCACAGCGGTAGCTCATAGTGCGCGTAGAGCGGCCCGAGATAGGTTCCCACCCCGGCCAGCGCCACCATCGCCACCAAGGTCGCGACCCGCAACGCTTCCGAGCCGGGCCCGAGAGCGGAGAAGTACAGGTAGTTGCCCACGAGGATGGTGCCGAGCACCGCCACCGGCAGGATCAGCAGCGAGGCTCGGACGAACTCCCGCCGGTAGACGGTCCAGAATTCCGGCCAAGCCTGAAACGATTCACCCTGGCTGTGCCGCCGGGCCAGCGTGTAGGCGGCGACGGTGGCGGGCCCGAGCCCGAGGATCACGCCACCCAGGAGGGTGAACACGATCCAGAGGAGGTTCAGCCGGGCCGCCCAGATGAGCTCTGAGCAGGCAGCTTGAATTCTGATCGACGTGGCGGGATGGTTCATCCGGCACCACCTTCTCGTGGCGTGTGCGCGGACACGGGGGTGGAGTGTTGCGCCGCCGTTCCTAGTCCGTTTCGTACGGGTGAACGGCGGTTGGTGCGAAATTAGTGTTGAATCGACTCAATGTCAATGACGTGAAACCCGCAGATTCGCATACTCCCCGATCATCGGGGCCATCTGCCGGAATCCGATCTTGCCGCCACGCAGCGCGGGACCACCCGTGCTCCCGTCGTCCGTCCAGCGGAACGAGACCACATCGTTGATCGAGAAGGTGATCTCGCCGTCCAGGACGTCCAGGCGCACGGCGTACGGCCCGACGGCGTCCAGCGCCGCGGGCAGCGGGTCGGCACCCTGCGTGACCAGGTGAAACCCGTGGCTCTTACGCAGATTGCAGGTGTGCAGAGCGCGCTCCGACGGCCACATCCGCCGGAAATAGGACACGTGGTAGGCATCGATGTCGCCGTGGTGATACTGCTCGTACGGCCCGTTACGCGGCGCGAGGCCCGGATCGAACAGATCCTCACCACCCCGGCCGCGGGCATGGAAGAACATGATGCACAGCCCCGGCTCCCTGACCGGCCAGAAGTCCCATTCGATCCGTACGTCGGCGGGCAGGTCCTCGGGGCACCACAGCACCACGTTGGCCGCCTGCCCGTCAGCGGGCGGTCTGAGGCTCTCCAGCCGCATCCGCCCCATCGGGAACGTCGTCGCCCCGTCCCCCTCCAGCCGGAATCCCGCCAGGTCGTCGGGGCCGGCGAGCGGGTTGCGGTAGATCTCCGTCAAGGTGGGCTCCTGTGCGGGTCGTCGGGGCCGATCTCCATCAAGGTGGGCTCCTGTGCAGGTCGCTGGACTGCCGCACCACCAGGTCCGGCTGGAAGATGACCTGCCGATGCCGGTGCAGCTCGGGCTCCGCCACCTCCTCCAGCAGCAGGTCGATGGCCGTACGCCCGAGCAGCTCGCGCGGCTGGCCGACCGACGACAGGGGCACGGTCGCCGCCGCGGCGAAGTCGATGTCGTCGTAGCCGACGATCGCCATGTCATGCGGCACCCGCAGCCCATGCGCGGCCATGGCCTGCAGGAACCCCAGGGCGAGCAGGTCGTTGGCACAGAAGGCGGCCGTCGGCCGCTCCTCGACGGGCAGCGCCGCCACGCGCTCGCCCGCGATCCGCCCGTGGGCCACGCTCAGCGCGGGCATGAACCAAGCGATCAGCTCGACCCCGCCACCCGGCCCGCCGCCGGGCTCGACTCCCCCACCCGGCTCGGTGTCCCGCGCCTCGGAGACGGCGCTCGTGATCCCTAAATGCCGGTCCCCCACCTGCTTGATCGACCGCGGCCCGCCGACGAACAAAATCTTGCGATGGCCCCGCTCGATCAGATGAACTCCGGCGATGTGGCCGCCGAGCCGATCGTCGACCGCCACCGAGCACTGGAGCCCGGTGGCCGCGCTGTCGACGAGCACCACGGGCGTGCCCCTGGCGGCGAGCTCCGCCAGTCTCGGGCTGCTCGCGTCGACCGGCGTGATCAGTATGCCCATGACCCGCTGCTGTTCGAGCTGGTCGAGATGGCGCAGCTCACGGGCCGGGTCGGCGGCGCTGTTGCACAGCACCACCATGGTGTCGTGCTCGTCCGCCAGGGCGTCGGCGCCTTGCGCGACGTCGGCGAAGAACGGGTTGGCCACGTCGAGCACGATCAGGCCGACCGTGCGGCTGCGGCCGACCCGCAGGTGGCGGGCCACCTCGTTGCGGACGAAACCCAGCTCGCGGATCGCGTCGAAGACGCGCTTACGCGTGGCGGGGGAGACGATCTCGGGGCGGTTGAGCACGTTGCTCACAGTGCCCACGGAGACGCGTGCCCGCTGCGCGACCTCCTTGATGTTCGTGGTCGACATTGATCCTCACGAGGCCGCTCCAACGTTGAACGCGGCTTATCATAGCCTTACTCATGATCTTTTTGAATCGACTCAAGACACCGATCTTCCGGCGAGCATACACTCACAGTCAGTGCTCCCCCGACGGGCGTTGCTCTCAGGGGTCACCGCTGACGATGTCGCCTACGATTCATCGCCCGTAGCGGGTGGGTCCACCACGCGAATGCGTACCGCGCGGAACAGCGCGGGCGTGTCCTTGAGTACGGCCAGCTTCGGGTCGGGGACGACGAGGAACGGCTCCGTCTCCAGTGCCAGCAGGCCGGCCAGACGCCGGTCGGCGCGCAGCGCGTCCACGGCCCGGCGATCGCCGCCGAGCACGACCGCGTCCAGCTCGCCCAGGCACGGCGACAGGACGCGCACCACGGTCTCGGCCGCCGCCTCGAAGGCCTGATCCGCCTGGTTCTGGCGGCGTCTGGCGAAGCGCTGCTGCGACCACCCGCCCGCCGCGGTACGCCCCTGGACAAGGCGAGACCCGACCTTGGACACCACCAGCCGCGACCCGTGGAACATGCCGGTCGCGTAGCCGCCCATCCGTACCAGGATCACCCCCACACGCCGATCGGCCCGCGCGTGGGTGACGAGCCTGGTCACGTACGGTGGCCCGAGCGGCAGGGGCGGGAAGGGCACGTGCAGCTCCGCCAGCGCCCCGTCGGCGGCCACCAGGCGCACGACCTCCTCGTCACCGGCGGCCTCGAACGGGCCGTGCCGGTCGGCGAAGCCGTCGATCCACGGGTGCACGCGCTCGGGCACCACGGACACCCATCGCCCGCCACCCTTCGCCGGTCGCGCACTCATGCCGGAAGGGTAACTGACCGGAGACCGCGCCCACGCTTCCCCTGAGGTCGGGAACTCAGGGAAAGATATAGGTGAATTCCATTTCAAACCCCTTCTGCCCACGGTGGCGCGCCCCGATCATCGCTACCGGGTTCGCGTCGGCAGTGCTCTGGCCGTCAGGCCGGGGGTGAAGCCGACCAGCCCGCGTAGCGGGGCAAGAACAGCTGATTCGCCGCCGGGCGGATCGGCGTCTCTTCGGCTCAGACTGGTCGGTTCTGCTGCTCGATGTATTGGCGCAGGATCGACATGGTGCAGCACCGAGGGATCCGGCGAAGTAGGAGCCTGACCACAGCTTGACGGCCCGGTAGTAGTGGGCGGCCAGGTCGGGGAACTATTGCCGCGCCCGCCAGGGCGACACACATTTGAGGAGCTGTCGATCAGCCTAGACAAGGCGATCTTGGGTGGGAAGTTCACAAGGAGATGGACGTGGTCGTCATGGCCGTTGAACTATCGGAGTTCGGTTTCCGAAGTTGGCGCACACGGATCTCATAGCTCTTTCATGTGGTGCTCCAGCAGGCCCTCGCGGACGCCGCCATGGCCTACCGCAGCTTCTTCGCCAGTCTGTCCGGCACGCGGAAGGGGCCGAAGGTCGGCCTACCCCGGTTCCGCTCTCGACGGGACAACCAGCAGGCCATCCGGTTCACCAGAAACGCCCGGTTCAAGATCACGGCAGGCGGCAAGCTGTTCCTGCCGAAGATCGGTGAAATCATGGTGCGCTGGTCACGCCGCCTGCCGTCCGATCCGTCCAGCGTGACGGTGATCAAGGATGCGGCGGGCCGGTACTTCGCGTCGTTCGTGGTCGTCGTCGCTGAACGGCCGTTGCCCCGTATCGAGGCTGAGACCGGTATCGATCTGGGGTTGGGGCATTTCGCGGTGCTGGCCGATGGCCGGAAGGTCGACTCGCCCCGGTTTCTGCGTCGGGCGGAGAAGAAGCTCAAGCGTCTTCAGAAGGTGTTGTCGCGTAAGGAGAAGGGGTCGGCGAATCTGGTCAAGGCCCGGATGAAGGTCGCCAAGCAGCATGCGAGGGTCGCCGATGCGCGCCGGGAGTTCCACCATCAGGCCTCGATGCGGATAGTTCGCGAGAACCAAGCGATCTATGTGGAGGACCTGGCGGTCAAGGGACTGGCCCGTACGCGGCTGGCCAAGAGCGTGCACGATGCGGGCTGGTCGGCGTTTGTGGGCATGCTGGAGTACAAGGCGAAACTCTACGGTCGCACGTTCGCCCGGATCGACCGGTTCCATCCCTCCTCCAAGCTCTGCTCGGCGTGCGGGAACCTGGCGCAGGTGATGCCGCTGAACGTGCGGGAGTGGGTGTGCGCCTGTGGCGTGAGGCATGACCGGGATGCGAATGCCGCGATCAACATCTTGGCCGCCGGGAGGCGGCAGGTCGCCGCTGGACGGAAACCCGAACCTGAAATGGGCGGGAAGCGGAGACCCCAAACGCCTGTGGAGGCAGGTAAGACCCCACACCCAGCGCGCAAGCGCCGGGCACGGGGCACGGCCGACGAAGCAGGAAGCCACCGAAATGCCGCATGACACCATGCGGCACAGGCGGAATCCCCGGGATCCATTCCGGAGAGCGCGTCAAGTGTCTTCCCTGCTCACTCCCCCCGTAGTGGGCCTCGACACGGGAGCCGTGATAGTGCGCCCGGCAGTCATCGACGCGGCGGGCTACCTCCAAGCCGATTTACTGCCCATGGCGCTCGAGCTGCCCATGCGGATCGTGCTGGCGGGAGCGGACGTGCTGGCTCCGCTGCACGAGGCGATGCGAGGGTCGGGGCAGGCACCCGCGCGAGGCCATCGTGCTGCTTACAGGCCCGAGCGGGCCAGCCGACCGGCCGGTGCTGAAGAGGGCGCTCGACGGGCTGCGTACGATGCCGGAGGGCACCCCCACCGTGGCGGCCATGCAGGCGGCGGGCCGGGGCTCGGGCCGCGTCTACGACGGCCTCGTGGTGACCGACGAGCTGAACCGCTGCCTGGGCATCGTGCGGGTGTCGGACCTCATCCGGCACGTGGCCTGGGCAGGATGATCAATACAGGATAAAAGTAGTGGCATGGACTGGGCCCAGCCGTACGGACCGCTGATCGAGACCACCATGCGCGTGCTGACCTGGAACGTCTGGGGCGAGTACGGCCCGCACGCCGAACGGTCCGCGGGCATCGGCAAGCTCGTCGGCGACCTCGACCCCGACGTGATCACCATGCAGGAGTGGGCGGGCCAGGCGACGGGCCTCGGCTACCACGAGGCGCACTCCTCGGGCCCGCTGCCCTGCGCGGTGCTGTCACGCTGGCCGATCATCCGCCGGGAGGAGCACGCTCTGCCAGGCGGCGTGACAGCGGGCACGGGGAAAGCGGGCGGCGCGATGGCGGGCAGTGTGCTGTTCTGCGAGCTGGCGGGTCCGCGCGGGCCGCTCCAGGTCTTCAGCGTCATCATCGGCTCGTTCCGGCTCGACGAGTCGGAGGTACGCCAGGCGCAGGTACGCGAGTTGACGGCGTACGTGGCCGCGACCGCCTCCCGGCGGCATCCGGCACTGGTGTGCGGCGACTTCAACGCGCCGCCGGACAGCGACGAGATGAGGATGCTGACCGGCAAGAGCGCGCCAGGCACGCCCGGTGTGGTGTTCTACGACGCCTGGGAGGTGGCCGGTCCCGGCGGTCACGGGCATACCTGGAGCAACGCCAACCAGTGGGCCCGGCCCGGCCTGTACCCGCCTCGCCGCATCGACTACGTGCTGAGCGCCTGGCCGCGGGCAGGCGGCGCGGGCCACCCGGTGCGCTGCGAGGTGGTGGGCGACGGGCCTGAGCCCGCCTCCGACCACTACGCGGTCCTGGCCGAGCTGCGTTATTAGAACCTCAGAGCCACCCTTGTGACTTGGCGCGCTGGACCGCCTCGATGCGGTTGCGGGCATGCGTCTTCTGGATGGCCGACGACAGGTAGTTGCGTACGGTGCCCTCCGACAGGTGCAGGTGCCGGGCGATGTCGCCGATGGTCGAGCCGTCCACCGCGGCGGCCAGCACGTCCCGTTCGCGCGCCGACAGCGGATTGGGCCCCGCGCTGAGCGCCGCCGCCGCCAGGCCCGGGTCGATGACGCGCTCCCCCGCGTGTACGCGCCTGATCGCCGCCGCCAGCTCCCGGGCCGGGCTGTCCTTGACCAGGAAGGCCACCGCCCCCGCCTCCATGGCGGTCCGCAGGTAACCGGGACGGCCGAACGTGGTCAGGATCATCACCCGGCAGCCGGGCACCTGTGAGGTGATCTTGGCGCTCGCGCTGAGGCCGTCCATGACGGGCATCTCGATGTCGAGCAGCGCGATGTCAGGGAGTTTCTGGACCGCGACGGCCACGGCCGCCTCGCCGTCGGCCGCCTCGCCGACGACCTCGATGTCGGGCTCCAGGCCGAGCAGCGACGCCAGGGCGCCGCGCACCATGGCCTGGTCCTCGGCCAGGATCACGCGGATCACGCCGCCGCTCCCCTGGGGACCAGCACCCGCAGCCGGAAGCCCGTCTTGGCCCCCGGGCCCACCTCGACGTTCCCGCCCGCTTCGCGCACCCGCTCGGTCAGCCCCTGTAAACCGCTGCCGAGCCGGAGCGGCTCATCGCCCTGCCCGTCGTCCATGATCTCCAGGATGGCGTGTTCGCCGTCGTACGTCACCTCGATCCGGCAGCTACTCGCCCGCGCGTGCCGTACGACGTTGGTGGTGCCCTCGCGTACCGCCCAGCCGAACAGGCCGTCGAGCAGGCCGGGCAGCGGCGTGCCCGAGACCCGCACCAGCGGCTCCACGCCCGCCGCCCGCAGCACGGCCCTGGCGTTGTCGAGCTCTTCCGGCAGGCTGCGCTGCCGGTAGCCGGTGACGGCCTCGCGCACCTCCGTCAGCGCCTTCCTGGCGACGGTCTCGATGTCCTGGATCTCCTGGAGCACCTTCGGGGAGTCCTCGGCCAGCCGCCCGGCCAGCTCGCTCTTGAGCACGATCAGCGACAGGCTGTGGCCGAGCAGGTCGTGCAGGTCGCGGGCGATGCGCAGCCGCTCGTCCGCCGCGGCGAGCCGGGCCACCTCGCCCTGCGCCTCGCGCAGCTGCACGGCCAGCAGCCTGGTGTTGCGTACGCCGATGAACAGCACGCCCAGCGTGACCACCTCCAGCCCCAGGATGAGGAGGGTGGTGCTGTCGGAATGGTGCAGCAGCCCGCTGCCGACGACGACCGCCAGCATTCCGGCGATGCCGAAGCCCGCCCGCCGTGGCGGCAGGATCATGGCGAAGAGCACCGTGGAGTAGATGGGCAGGGCCAGCCAGCCGCCGCCGAAGACGAACGCGCCGACCACCGCCTGCGCCGTGGTGAGGGCGAGCAGCGGGTACGTCGACCGCGACCGCTCCGTCATGCTGCGCGGGCTCACGACGGTCGCCAGGTACGAGAGCACGAACGCGATCAGCGACAGCCACGCCCAGATGGCCTTGGCCCCGGTGAACTCCCCGCTCAGGATCTCCGCCACCAGGAGGTACAGGTAGACCATTCCGAAGCAGATCCCATACAGCCGCCGGTAGCGGGACGAGGTCTCACCCGTCCCGCCGAAGGTAAACCGGTTGGTCCAGCTCATGCCCGAACAGTAGCCCGCCGGTAGGCGTAGGCGGCCGCGCCGCCGAGCACGATCCCCCACACCACCACGATCAGCGCGTCGGACATGGACACGCCGTGGCCCGCGATCACGTTCCAGCCGAGGCTGGCGTAGTGGTAGGACGGCATGAAGCCGGCGATGGTCCGCATCGTGCCGCCGATGGCGTCGATGGGAAACCAGAGGCCGCCGAGCAGCGACAGGGCGAACATACAGATCATCGCGGCGGGCTGGGCGGCGTCGGCGCTCAGCAGGGAGCCGATGAACAACCCGAGCGCGATGAACGGGATCGCCCCCACCCACAGCGACAGCAGCAGCGCCACCCACTGCCCGGCGGGCATCGACACGCCCTGCTGCAGCACGGCCGCCACGCTGACCAGCAGCAGGGACGGCAGCACAAGGACCATCGCGGCGCCGAGCTTGGTGACGATGATCGCCCAGCTCGGTAGCGGGGTGATCTGCAGCTGACGCAGCCAGCCGGACTGACGCTCCTGCGCCCAGGGCACGGCCGAGCTCATCATGGACGAGGCGAGCGCGCCGTAGGCGGCCATCGACACCAGCAGGTAGGTGCTCATCCGCACGCCGGCCGAGTCCGTCTGGGTGCCGTAGATGTTGGCGTTGATCAGGTAGAACACGACGGGGAACAGCACCACGAAGATGATGTACCGGCGGTTGCGCAGCATCCGCAGCGCCTCGGTCTTGGCGTAGTAGAGCATCAGGACTCCCTGGTGAGGGCGAGGAAGGCGTCCTCTAGGTCGGCGCCGGCGAGGTGAAGGCCGCGCACGTCGAGCGTGGTGCCCCGGTAGAGGCCGGCGAGGGTCGCGTCGGCGTCGGAGGTGCGCAGCGTGGCCGTGCCCGCGGCGATCTCGACCGCCGTGACGCCGGGCAGCAGGTCGAGCCCGGCCGCGGGCTGCTCGCCGAGGGTGAAGCGGATGACCTGCCCGCCGACGCCCGCCTTGATCTGCGCGGCGGTGCCGTCGGCGACCACCTTGCCCCTGGCGATGACGATCACCCGGTCGGAGTGCTCGTCGGCCTCCTCCAGGTAGTGCGTGGCGAACAGCACGGTCCGGCCACCCGCCGCGTACGCGCGCATGCTCTCCCAGAACCGCAGCCGGGACTCCACGTCCATGGCCGCGGTCGGCTCGTCCAGCAGCAGCGTCTTGGGCGCGCCCGCGATCGCCAGGGCGAACCTGACGCGCTGGGACTGGCCGCCCGACAGCTTGTTCGCGCGCCGCTTCACCAGGTCGGTGAGGTCGGCCAGCTTGAGGATCTCCGCCAGGTCCAGCGGCTGGGGGTACAGGTTGCGGACCAGGTCGATGAGCTCCTGGACCGTCAGCTCGGGGATGAGCTGGCCGCTCTGCAGCATGGCGCCCATCTGGCCGGCCGCGACGGCCTGGCGGGGAGTGCGGCCGTACACGCTGACCGTCCCCTTGGACGGCCGCAGCAGGCCGAGCAGCATGTTGATGGAGGTCGACTTGCCCGCGCCGTTGGGACCGAGCAGGGCCACGGTCTTGCCGGGCTCTATCTCCAGGGACACATCATCGACGGCAAGGACGTCCCCGTAGTCCTTGCTGACGTGGTCGAACACGATGGCGTTCATGACATCAACGCTAGGGCGGTGGATCTTGCCTGGTTAGTGCGTTACTTCCGGGGTTGACGGTGACATTTGTCAGGCGACGCGCCGCACCAGTCCCGTGTCGAGGCTGTAGTAGGCGCCGACCACGGTGGCCTTGCCGGATAACAGGGTGTCGGCCCTCAGCCCCGACACGGTCCGTACGATGTGCGCGCGCACCATCGCCTCCACCTCGCCTCCCGAACCGGTGTAGACGGGTTCGAGGGCGGCGACGATGCTGGGCAACTCCCCCGGCAGCGTCTCCCGCTCGCGCAGCGCCCTGGACGCCGCGGTGACGGCGCCGCAGCGCTGGTGTCCCAGGACGACGACGAGGCTGGCGCGTAAGTCCTGCGGCCCGTACTGGACCGCCGCGGTGACGAGCCGGTCGACGGTGTGCGCCGCCGTACGGACGACGAGCAGATCGCCCAGCCCGGCGTCGAAGACGACCTCGGGCGGCACCCGCGAGTCGATGCACGACAGCACCACCGCGTAGGGAGACTGCCCCGCCGCGACCTGCCTCCTGCGGGCGGGATCCTGGCGGGGGCGGCGGGACGCGCCCGCCGCCCAACGCCGGTTGCCGCGCTGCAATGCCTCCCAGGCCTGCGAGGCGGCAGCGTCACAGAACGGGACATAACTACGAGCAAGCGTTTCGTCACCCACAGCTAGCTGATTCCCGGACGGGACATCACCTAGCGGACAGATCTCAGAGGCGGCAGGCGTAGATGTCGGTGGCCAGGATGGCCCTTGCCCCGATCTCCCAGAGCTGGTCCATCACCTGCTGGTGCCCGCGCCGCCGGACCATGACCCGGACGGCGACCCAGCCCTCGCGGTGCAGCGGCGAGACCGTGGGCCCCTCCATGCCGGGCGTGAGCGCGATGGCCTCCTCGATCCGCTCGGCGCGGATGTCGTAGTCCATCATCACGAAGTCGCGGGCGTGCACGACGCCCTGCAGGCGGCGGACGAGCTGCTCGATGCCGGTGTCCGCGCCGTTGCCCTGCTGCCTGATCAGCACGGCCTCGGAGCGCATGATCGGCTCGCCGAACACCTCCAGGCCGACGTTGCGCAGGGTGGTGCCGGTCTCCACGACGTCGGCGACCGCGTCGGCGACGCCCAGCCTGATGGCGGTCTCGACCGCGCCGTCGAGCTTGATGACGCGGGCGTCGACGCCGGACTCCGACAGGTATTTGCCGAGCACCCCGGCGTAGGAGGTGGCGATGCGCAGGCCGTCGAGGTCCTTGACCGACGTCATGGCACCCGCCCTGGCGGCCAGCCGGAAGGTGGAGCCGCCGAAGCCCAGGGGCATGATCTCCTCGACGGGGGCGCCGGAGTCGACGCGCATGTCCCTGCCGGTGATGCCGGCGTCGAGCGTGCCCTCGCCGACGTAGACCGCGATGTCGCGCGGGCGCAGGAAGAACAGCTCGCAGCCGTTGTCCTCGTCGACGACGACGAGCTCCTTGCTGTCCTTGCGGGACCGGTAGCCGGCCTCCTTGAGCATGGTCTGGGCGGCCTCACTGAGCGCGCCCTTGTTGGGTACGGCCAGACGCAACATGTCCGTGGTGTCCTTGGTGTCTCGCGGGATGTTAGGTGTACGGGCTGACGGGCGCGGGCGCCCTAGAGATGCTTGTACACCTCGTCCAGCCCGATGCCCTTGGCGAGCATGAGCACCTGAACGTGGTAGAGCAGCTGGGAGATCTCCTCGGCGGCTCGGTCACTCGACTCGTGCTCGGCGGCCATCCAGCTCTCGGCGGCCTCCTCGACGACCTTCTTGCCGATGGCATGGACGCCGGCGTCGAGGGCGGCCACGGTGCCCGAACCCTCGGGTCGGGTGCGTGCCTTCTCTGACAGCTCGGCGAACAGCTCTTCGAAGGTCTTCATGATCTCTCTCGTCGGTCGGCTGGCATGCGTGACAAGCCTAGTCTGCGCGCACGGGTCACCAGGCCCCTGTCCGCCACCCGAGACGGCAAGTCCTTCCCGCCAACGGAAACCAGCCACGACCAACCCGGCTCCTTCCCCTCCCCCGAAGGGGGTATCCCCCTCAAAGGACCCCGGCCACAACGGACCGTGCGATTTGACCTTGCCGTAGCGTCAACGTGTCCAATAGGCCCCATGAGGATCGGCGAGCTTGCCGCACTGGCCGGGGTGTCCACCCGGACCGTGCGCCACTACCACCACTTGAACCTTCTCCCCGAGCCAGAACGGCTGGCCAACGGGTACCGGGAGTACCGGTTGCGAGACGCCGTGGCCCTCACCCGCGTACGCAGGCTGGCCGAGCTGGGCATGTCCCTGGACGAGATCCGCGACGTCCTGGCCGACGACCAGGGCCGGGAGCTGCGGGAAGTGCTCCTGGAGCTGGACGCCGACCTGGCCCGGCAGCAGGAGACGATCGGCGTCAGACGGAACCGGCTGGCCGCGCTCCTGGCGGAGACGGACCTGCATCCCGACTCGACGGTGTCGCCGGAAATGGCGACGGTCCTGCGCGATCTCTCCGTCGAAGGCTCGAAGTTCGCCGAAATGGACCGGGAGCTGCTGGCTCTGATGGACACCGTGGCCGACCCCGCCGACCGGGCCGAGTTCATCGATCTGTTCCGCCCGCTCACCGAGCCCGAAGCGCTCGCACGGGGACACGCCCTCTACGCGCGGCTGGACGAGCTCGCCGACGCCGACCCCGGCGACCCCCGCGTCAGCACGCTCGCCGCCGACCTCGCCGCGCACTTTCCCGACGAGATGGCGACGGCGATGCTCGCGAACCTGGACTCGGCTCCCGACCACATGCGCCCGGCCACCCCCGAGGACGCGGATGGCGGGCAGTGGCTGACGACGATGTACGGCGAGCTGTCCGCCGCCCAGGCCGAGGTGTTCCGGCTGGTCATGGTCATGCTGAAGGAGCGAGGGTGATGGTCATGCTGAAGGAGCGAGCGTGATGGTGCGGATCGCGCGGGCCGTGCTGTTCGCCATGCTGCCCATGGAGCTGCTGCTCGCGGTCCTGCTCGTGTCCGGCGTGCCGCTGCCCGGCCCGCTGGTCGCCGCGGCCGAGGCGGCCGTCGTCGCCGTGCTCGTGCTGGAGGCGGCGACCCTGTACCGGCTGTTCGGCGCCGAGCGCCGGGGCGGCGCGGACCGGCGGACGGCGTTGCGGGCGGCCTATGGCCGGCTGGTTCCCGATCAGGTGCGGCGGATCGTGGGGTTCGACGCGAAGGGCATGGTCAGCCTCGCCCTGTGGGTCGCGCGGCGCCGCCACGGCGTGCCGCGTGGCGCCACCGCCCTCTCCTACTCCCGCGCGCAGACCTCCACGATGATGATCTTCCTGTTCGCGATGGTCATGGAGTTGATCGTCGCGGAGATCTTGCTGCGGGCGTTCGGCGCGCCGGTCGGCCTGCGCGCCGTGTTCCTCGTGGTGGACGCCTATACGGTCCTGGTCGTGCTCGCGGTCATCGCGGCCTGCGTCACCCGGCCCCACGTCGTCTCCGCCGACGAGGTACGCATCCGTTACGGCGCGTTCTTCGACCTGCGCGTCCCGCGCGAGCGGATCGCCCAGGTACGCCAGGTCCGCAACTTCAACGAGAACGGCACGATCAAGGTGGAGGTGAAGGGCGATCGGCTGGTCGTGGCGGTGGCCTCCCAGACCAACCTGATCCTCGAACTGACCGAACCGATCATCGCCGTCCGCCCCCTCGGCCGCCGCGCCGAGGCCAGGGTGATCCGCTTCTTCGCCGACGATCCCGGGGCCGCGATCCGCGCGCTGCGGCCCCGCCGGGAACACGTGCCCGACTCCTGAGCGGAAACGGCGCTGCCCGCCGTACCCCCGATGAAGGGGTACGGCGGGCAGCGCCGTGCGTTGATCAGCGTCGGCCACCGGCGCCAACCGGTGGCCTAGTGTCGGCCACCGGCGTTCACCGGTGGCCCGCCGGGGTCAGCGGTCGAAGCGGCGGCCGGTGCCGCTGCGGAAACCGCCGTTGCCACGGTCGTCGGAGCGGTAGCCGCCACGCTCGTCCGAGCGGGCCCCGCCGGAGCGGTAGCCGTCGCGCGGACGGTCGTCGGTGCGGGCGGGACGGTCGCGGTCGGCCGAGAACGGGCGGCCACGGTCGCCACCGGCGGCGCGGGAGCCGCGGTCGTCGGAACGGAAGCCACCCTGACGGTCGTCCGAGCGGTAACCGCCCTGACGGTCGTTGGAGCGGTAACCGCCCTGACGGTCGTTGGAGCGGTAGCCGCCACCCTGACGGTCCTCCGAGCGCGGTCCGCTCTGACGGTCGTCGGAGCGGTAGCCGCCGCGCGGGGCGTCCGAGCGGGCCGGGCGGTCGTCGCCGCGGTAGCCGCCGCCACGCGGGCCACGGTCACCGCCACGGTAGCCGCCGCCCTGGCCGCGGTCGCCGCCCCGGTCCTCGCCGAAGGTGCGGGGCTCCTGCGAGCCGCCCTCGGCGTGCCGGCGCGGGTAGCGGTCGTCACCGTCGTGACGGCGGGGGCGCCGGTCGTCGCCCGAGGCGAAGGGACGCTGCCCGTCCTCGTGGCGGCGCGGCCGGCGCTCGCCGTCGAACTCGCGGCGCGGACGGCGCCCGCGACGCTCGGAGCCACTGTGGCCGCCTTCGCGGCGGGGACGCAGCGGCTTGCGGACGTCGGGCTCCCAGACGGGGATGGGCTCGCCACTCGGGACGCGGGCGCCCGTCACCTCGGCCAGGCGGGGGTGGCCCGGCTCGGCCTTGAGGCGGAACGGGTGGATCCCGGCCCGGCGGGTGAGCTGGTCGGTCGAACGGCGCTCGCTCGGCAGCACCAGGGTGACCACGGTGCCCTTCTCGCCGGCGCGGGCGGTGCGGCCGCCGCGGTGCAGGTAGCTCTTGTGGTCCTGCGGCGGGTCGACGTGCAGCACGAGGCTGATGTTGTCGACGTGGATGCCGCGCGCCGCGACGTCGGTGCAGACGAGCACGTTGACGGAGCCCTCACGGAACTCGGCCAGGATGCGGGTGCGCTGGTTCTGGCGCTTGCCGCCGTGCAGGCCGCCCGACTTGATGCCGACGCGGGCCAGCTGCTTGCACAGCCGGTCGACGCCGTGCTGGGTGCGGACGAAGATGATCGTACGGCCCTCGCGGTTGGCGATCTCCGCTGTGACGTCGAACTTGTCGTCGCGCGTCACCTGGATCACGTGGTGCTCCATGAGCTCGACCGGGGAGGTCGCGGGAGCCACCGAGTGCGTGATCGGGTCCTTGAGGAAGCGCCGCACCAGCTTGTCGACGTCGCCGTCGAGCGTGGCCGAGAACAGCAGCCGCTGCCCGTCAGCCGGAGTCTGCGCGAGCAGCTCGGTGACGACGGGGAAGAAGCCGAGGTCGCACATGTGGTCGGCCTCGTCGAGGACGCTGACCTCGATGTCGCCCAGCGAGCACTCGCCCTGCCGGATGAGGTCGCCCAGGCGGCCGGGGGTGGCGATGACGACGTCGACGCCGCGGCGCAGCGCCTCGATCTGCTTGCCCATCGACATGCCGCCGACGATGACCTTCATCCGCAGGCCGAGGCCCCGGCCGAGCGGCTCGAGAGCGTCGTGCACCTGGAGCGCGAGCTCACGGGTGGGGACGAGGATCATCGCGCGGGGGCGGCCCGGGGTGGGCCGGACGCCGGAGATGCGGGCCATGAGGGGCAGCCCGAAGGCGAGGGTCTTGCCGGAGCCGGTCTGGCCACGGCCGAGCACATTGGCGCCGGTGAGGACGTCGGGGATGGTCGCGCTCTGAATCGGGAACGGGCTGGCAATGCCCTGCTTGGCCAGCCCGGTGACGAGCGGCTTGGGCAGGCCGAGCTCCTCGAACCCAGGACCCGCCTCCGGGGTGCTCTCGTCGAGCTCGGGCAGGACCTCGTTGAACTCGGGCAGGACAGCATCAAGCATGGTCACGAACTTCGTGCCTTTCAGTCGAAGTGGCGCGTCACTTCTGCGAAAAGGACGAGCCGGGACGTACGGCGGTGCCGTACTTCATTGCGAGGCGCAGGTGGTCGGCACCTGCTGGGTGGGGACTGGCCCGGAGGACAGGCCGTCTACGCGCACCCATTTGCCGGCCGCAGGCGGCGTTGAAACGCACATTGGTGCGCTAGGTGCACGTGTTGCCAACACGAGGAAGACACCATGTATTCCCCGACTTGTCTGAATTTCAGACTTTGGCAGGCTGAAGCGGCTGACACCGAGATGCCAGCCGTACAGCAACGATCAGACGTTGAAGCCTAGCATACGAAGTTGCTCGCGCCCTTCGTCAGTGATCTTGTCCGGTCCCCACGGCGGGAGCCAGACCCAATTGATCTTAACATCCGAAACCATGCCCTCGAGCGCGGAATGCGCCTGATCCTCGATGACATCGGTCAGCGGGCAGGCCGCGCTGGTCAGCGTCATGTCAATGGTGGCCACGGGCCGGCCGCCCTCGGCGGGGTCGAGATTGAGCCCGTAGATCAGGCCCAGGTCGACGACGTTGATGCCGAGTTCGGGGTCGACGACGTCCTTGAGCGCCTCCATGACCTCGTCGACGGTGGCCTCACCGTCGAACCCGGTCGGTGTCTCCACCGGCTTGCTCATCGCGCAGCACTCCTCACTACAGCGTCCTTGTAGGCCATCCACGACAGCAGCGCGCACTTGACGCGCGCCGGGAACTTGGCCACGCCCGCGAACGCCACCGCGTCGCCGAGCACGTCCTCGTCGGCCTCCACCTTGCCCCTGCCCTGCATGAGCCGGGTGAACTCGTCGACCACCGACAGCGTCTCCTCGACCGTCGAGCCGGTGGTCAGCTCGTGCAGCACGGAGGCGGCGGCCTGGCTGATCGAGCAGCCCTGCCCGTCGTAGGAGACGTCCTCGATCTTGCCGGCGTCGCCCAGCTTGACCCGGAGCGTGATCTCGTCGCCGCACGTGGGGTTCACGTGGTGAACCTCGGCGTCGTAGGGATCACGCAGCCCCCGCCCCTGCGGGTGCTTGTAGTGTTCCAGGATCAGTTCCTGGTACATCGACTCGCCGATCATGGCTATGCGAACACCTTCTGAACGTGATGGAGGCCGCGGACCAAGGCGTCGATCTCGTCCGTGGTGTTGTACAGATAGAACGACGCCCTGGTGGTCGCCGGTATTCCGAAACGCAGGTGCAGCGGTCGCGCGCAGTGGTGGCCGACCCGCACCGCGATGCCGAACTCGTCGTCGAGCAGCTGCCCGACGTCGTGCGGGTGGATGCCCTCCAGCGTGAACGACAGGGTGGCGCCCCGCTGGTCGAGCGAGTCGGGCCCGATCAGGCGCAGCGTGGGCACCTGGCGCAGCGCGTCGAGCGCGTAGGCCGTCAGGCCGCGCTCGTGCGCCTCGATGGCCTCCATGCCGACACCGGTCAGGTAGTCGACGGCCGCGCCGAGGCCGATGGCCTCGACGATCGGCGGCGTGCCCGCCTCGAACTTGTGCGGAACCGGCGCGTACGTCGAGTGGTCCATCCAGACGGCCTCGATCATCTCGCCGCCGCCCATGAACGGGGGCATGGCGTCGAGCAGCTCGGCCCGGCCCCAGAGGACGCCGATGCCCGAGGGGCCGACCATCTTGTGGCCGGTGAAGGCCACGAAGTCGGCGCCCAGCGCGGCCATGTCGACGGCGTGGTGCGGGACCGACTGGGAGGCGTCGAGCATCACCAGCGCGCCCACCTCGCGGGCCCGGCGCAGCACGTCGGCGACCGGGTTGATGGTGCCGAGCACGTTGGACTGGTGCGCGATCGACACGATCTTCGTGCGCTCGGTGATCAGTCCTGAAATATCCGAAATATCGAGGCGGCCGTCGTCCGTGACGCCGAACCACTTCAGGGTCGCCCCCGTACGCTGCACCAGGAACTGCCACGGCACGATGTTGGAGTGGTGCTCCATCTCGGAGATCACCACCTCGTCGCCGGGGCCGAGGGTGAAGCGGGGGTCGGTGTTGCCCGGGTTGCCGAAGGAGTAGGCGACCAGGTTGAGCGCCTCGGAGGCGTTCTTGGTGAAGATCACCTCGTCGCGCGACGGGGCGCCGATGAACCCGGCCACCTTGTCGCGCGCGCTCTCGTAGGCCTCGGTCGACTCCGCGCCGAGCGCGTGCATGGCCCGCCCGACGTTGCTGTAGTGCATCGCCAGGTGCTCACGGATGGTCTCGACGACCGCCGTGGGCTTCTGTGAGGAGTTGCCCGAGTCGAGGTAGACGAGCGGACGCCCGCCGGGCAGCTCGCGGGAGAGAACCGGGAAGTCCTTCCTGATCCTCTCCACGTCCAAGCTGGTGGAAGTCATGCAAGCGCCTTCGTGTACTGCTCGTAGCCTTCGGCCTCGAGCTTGTCGGCCAGCTCCGGCCCGCCCTCCTCCACGATCTTGCCGCCGGCGAAGACGTGGACGAAGTCGGGCTTCACGTACCGCAGGATGCGGGTGTAGTGCGTGATCAGCAGGATGCCCGTGTCGCCCGCGGCGCGGAAGCGGTTGATGCCCTCCGACACCACGCGCAGCGCGTCGACGTCGAGGCCGGAGTCGGTCTCGTCGAGCACCGCGATCTTCGGCTGGAGCAGCTCCAGCTGGAGGATCTCGTGGCGCTTCTTCTCGCCGCCGGAGAAGCCCTCGTTGAGGTTGCGCTGGGCGAACTCGGCGTCGATGGCCAGCGCGTCCATGCCGGTCTTGAGGTCCTTGGCGAACTGGCGCAGCTTGGGCGCCTCGCCGCGGACCGCGGTGACCGCGGAGCGCAGGAAGTTGGAGACCGACACGCCGGGCACCTCGACCGGGTACTGCATGGCGAGGAACAGGCCGGCGCGGGCCCGCTCGTCGACGGTCAGCTCCAGCAGGTCGACGCCGTCGAGCAGCACCTCACCGCCGGTGATGGTGTATTTGGGGTGACCGGCGATGGCGTAGGCGAGCGTGGACTTGCCCGAGCCGTTCGGCCCCATCACGGCGTGGGTCTTGCCCGACTGCACGGTGAGGTTGACGCCGCGCAGGATTTCCTTGTCCTCGACGGCGACCTTCAGGTCACGGATCTCAAGGGTGGACATGTGTTTATGACTCCTTCGAGAGCGAGACGAGGACGTCGTCGCCGTCGATCTGGACTGTGTAGACGTTCACGGGTCGGATGGCGGGCGGGCCGGTGGGCTTGCCCGAGCGGATGTCGAAGCACGAGCCGTGCAGCCAGCACTCGAGTGTGCCGTCGTAGACCTCACCCTCGCTGAGCTTCACCTCGGCGTGGGAGCAGACGTCGTGCAGGGCGAACACCTCGCCGCCCTTGCGGACGAGCGCGACCGGGGTCTCCCCGACCTCGAGGCCCAGGACCCCGCCGTCGGGGATGTCCTCGACCTTGCACACCTTCTCGAAACTCATCGGGCGAGCTCCGCCTCCACCGCGTTCATGACGCGGTCACGGATCTCCGCCACCTGGATCTTCTCGATGAGCTGGCCGAGGAAGCCCCGGATGACCAGGCGACGGGCCTCGTCGAAGGGGATGCCGCGGGCCTGCAGGTAGAAGATGTGCTCGTCGTCGAGGCGCCCGGAGGCGCTGGCGTGGCCGGCGCCGGCCACCTCGCCGGTGAGGATCTCCAGGTTGGGCACCGAGTCGGCGCGGGCGCCGTCGGTGAGGATCAGGTTGCGGTTGAGCTCATAGGTGTCGGTGCCCTCGGCCTCGACCCTGATGATCACGTCGCCGATCCACACGGCGTGCGCGTCCTCACCCTGCAGGGCGCCGCGGTAGTCGACGTTGCTCTTGCAGTGGGGCTGCGAGTGGTCGACCAGGAGGCGGTGCTCCAGGTGCTGGCCCGCGTCGACGAAGTAGACGCCGGACAGGTCGGCGTCGCCGCCGGGGCCGGTGTAGGACACGCTCGGCGACAGGCGCACCAGGTCGCCGCCCAGGGTCACCGCGAAGCCCCTGAACGTGGCGTCCTTGGCGAGCTGGGCGTGGTGGTGGGAGACGTGTACGGCGTCGTCGTCCCAGTCCTGCAGGCTGACGACCTTGAGCGTGGCGCCGTCGCCGACGACGAACTCGATGTTGTCGGCGTAGACCGCGCTGCCCTGGTGCTCGATGACGACCACGGCCTCGGCCAGCGGCTCGACCACGACCACGATGTGGCCGTAGGTGGCCCCGTCGTTGCCGCCGCCGCGCACCTCGATGCGGATGTGCTCGGCGGGCACGGCCTCCTTGGGCACGGTCACGACCAGCGCCTTCTCGAAGGCGTTGTAGGCCTGCGCGCTGACCCGGTCGGCCGGCACGTACGCCTTGCCGATGCGCGCGTCCTCACGCCCGACCCACTCGGCGGTGACGCCCGCCGGGGTGTAGGCCTGGGTGAGCACCCGGCCGGTGATCTCCGCCTTGCCGCTGTGCAGGCCCTTCAGGCGGGACAGCGGCGTGAAGCGCCACGCCTCTTCGCGCCCCGTCGGGACCTCGAAGTCGTCCAGGTCGTAGGACGCCTTCTCGTGCAGGGTCGACAAGGGCTTCTCGGTCAGGCCCATCAGCCGACGGCTCCTTCCATCTGCAGCTCGATGAGGCGGTTGAGCTCGAGGGCGTACTCCATGGGGAGCTCGCGGGCGATCGGCTCGACGAAGCCGCGCACGATCATCGCCATCGCCTCGTCCTCGTTGAGACCGCGGCTCATGAGGTAGAACAGCTGGTCCTCGCTCACCTTGGAGACCGTGGCCTCGTGACCCATCGAGACGTCGTCCTCGCGGACGTCGACGTAGGGGTAGGTGTCGGAGCGGCTGATCTGGTCGACCAGGAGCGCGTCGCACTTGACCGTGCTGGCGCTGCCGTGGGCGCCCTCCTCGATCTGCACGAGACCGCGGTAGGAGGTGCGGCCGCCGCCGCGCGCCACCGACTTGGAGATCACGGTGGAGCTCGTGTGCGGAGCCAGGTGCACCATCTTGGACCCGGCGTCCTGGTGCTGGCCCTCGCCCGCGAAGGCGACGCTCAGCGTCTCACCCTTGGCGTGCTCGCCCATCAGGTAGACGGCCGGGTACTTCATGGTGACCTTGGAGCCGATGTTGCCGTCGATCCACTCCATGGTCGCGCCCTCGTAGGCGACGGCGCGCTTGGTGACCAGGTTGTAGACGTTGTTGGACCAGTTTTGAATGGTCGTGTAACGGCAGCGGGCGTTCTTCTTCACGACGATCTCGACGACCGCGGAGTGCAGCGAGTCGGAGGAGTAGATCGGCGCGGTGCAGCCCTCGACGTAGTGGACGTAGCTGCCCTCGTCGACGATGATCAGGGTCCGCTCGAACTGGCCCATGTTCTCGGTGTTGATCCGGAAGTAGGCCTGCAGCGGGATCTCGACCTCGACGTTCGGCGGCACGTAGATGAACGAGCCACCGGACCACACGGAGCTGTTGAGGGCGGCGAACTTGTTGTCGCCCACCGGGATGACCGAGCCGAAGTACTCCTTGAAGAGCTCCTCGTGCTCCCTCAGGCCCGTGTCGGTGTCGACGAAGATGACGCCCTTCTCCTCGAGGTCCTCACGGATCTTGTGATAGACGACCTCGGATTCGTACTGGGCGGCGACACCGGCGATGAGGCGCTGCTTCTCCGCCTCGGGGATGCCGAGCTTGTCGTAGGTGTTCTTGATGTCGTCGGGCAGCTCGTCCCAGGAAGCGGCCTGCTTCTCGGTCGAGCGCACGAAGTATTTGATGTTGTCGAAGTCGATGCCCGTGAGGTCGGAGCCCCAGGTGGGCAGGGGCTTCTTGCCGAACAGGCGGAGGCCCTTCAGGCGAAGGTCGAGCATCCACTCCGGCTCGTTCTTGAGCGCGGAGATGTTGCGGACGACCTCCTCGGACAGGCCACGCTTGGCCACCGCCCCTGCGGCATCCGAGTCGGACCAGCCGAACTTGTAATTCCCGAGGCCTTCCAGCTCCGGGCGGTCGGTGACAGTCACCTTCCGGTCTCCTTGCTTTTGTCGCTATGGGTGGCCCTGCTCGTCGCAAGACCCAGCGCGTGCGGGCTCACATGTGTGGTGCAGACCCCGTCGCCGTGCGCGATCGTGGCCAGGCGCTGCACGGGGGTGCCGAGCAGCTGCGCGAACGCCTCGGTCTCGGCCTCACACAGCTGCGGGAACTCCGCGGCCACGTGCGCCACCGGGCAGTGGTGCTGGCAGAGCTGGTCGCCGCCCAGATTGGCCTTGGTGGCCGAGGCGGCGTATCCATCCGCCGACAGCGCCTGCGCCAGCACTTGTACGCGCTGGTCGGCCGGCACCGTCCGCATGACCGGCTCCAGGCGCCGCAGCAGGCTGGACACCTGCGAACGGGCGAAGTCGGTCACGGCTTCCTCACCCACGCGCTCGGCCAGAAAACGCAGCGCGCTGCCGGCCAGGTCGTCGTAGGCGTGCTCGAAAGCACTGCGCCCCGCGTCGGTGATGGCGAACAGCTTGGCCGGCCGCCCTCTCCCGCGCTGCCCGTGCGGACGCACGGTGCGAGGCTCGATCATCCCGTCGGCCAGCAACGCGTCGAGATGACGGCGGACGGCGGCGGGCGTGAGCCCGAGCCGCTCGCCCAGCGCGGCAGCCGCGACGGGACCGTGCTCAAGGATCAGCCGAGCCACACGGGCGCGGGTGCCGCGCTCGTGTCCGGGCTCGATCGACGTGGGCACGTTTTTCACAACATCAGTGTGCCGTAATTCCTTCCCGATTCACAAATGGATCCAGGAAGACGGAGGAATGGAATTTCTCACGCAGGGTAGGCTTACCTAACTCTGCCGATGACCAGGAACGTCACGGCCGAGCAGGCGATGAGCCCCAGCATCACCGACGCCATCGGCACCGCCGTACCCGATCCCACCAGCCCGACCAGCGGCGCGGCCAGGGCGCCCAGCGCGAACTGGAGCACGCCGAGCAGGGCGGAGGCGCTGCCCGCGATCTGCTGCGGCTGGCTGGCCAGGGCCAGCGCGCCGGTGCCGGGAAGCACCAGGCCCTGGCCGCACATGATGACGAACAGCCCGGCGACGATGCCCGCCAGCCCCATGCCGATCATGGCCGCGGCCAGCAGCAGCGCCGCGCCGGTCAGGCCCACGCACAGGCCGATGGCCACCAGCCGGGCCGGCGGCACCCGCCCCGAGAGCCGCCCGCCGACCTGGGCCATGAGGGTCAGGCCGAGCGCGTTGAGCCCGAAGATGAGCGAATACTGCTGCGGTGTGGCGTGGTAGACCTCCTGCAGCACGAACGGTGAGCCGGAGATGTAGCCGAACATGGCGGCGAAGGCCAGCCCGGCGGTCAGCGCGCCGCCCATGAACGAGCGGTCGCGCAGCAGCTGCCAGAAGGTGCGCACGGTGTGGCCGAGCCCGCCGCTCTCCCGCTCGTACGCGGGCAGCGTCTCACGCACCCCGCCGAGTACGGCCACGAGCAGCACGATCCCGGCCAGGCTCAGCGCGACGAACACCCCGCGCCAGGAGGTGAAGCCGAGCAGCTGCGCGCCCGCGATCGGGGCGAGGATCGGCGCGAGGCCGCTGACGAGCATGAGGGTGGCGAAGATGCGCGCGATGGCGGCGCCGTCGTACAGGTCGCGGACGACGGCGCGGACGATGACCAGGGCCGCGCCGCCGAGAATGCCCTGCAGCAGGCGGAACACGATGAGCACCGGCACCGAGGGGGCGAAGGCGCACAGCAGCGAGGCGAGGGTGTAGCCGGCCACGCCCACGATCAGCGGCAGCCGGCGGCCGCGTACGTCGCTCACCGGCCCGGCGACCACCTGGCCGACGGAGACGCCGATGAGGCAGGCGGTCAGTGTCAGCTGTACCTGGGCGGGGGTGCTGACCAGCTCGCCGGTGATGGCGGGCAGCGCGGGCAGGTACATGTCGATCGAGAGCGGGCCGATGGCCGACAGCGCTCCGAGAATGATTAACAGCAGTCCGCGGCGGTTCCCCTTGACGACAGGTGACGTGAGTGGCGTGGCTTCTGCCACGGACATGCGTGAACCCCTCTCCCTCGCAGGCGTGTGGCCCACGAGGGCCGAGGGATGGAACCTAGATCCGGTCTACCTAATTCCCGGTTATGGGATATTTAGCTGACTTCGTGGAGTTGGATCACGGACAGTGCCGCGCCCTGCGGGTCGGTGAGCATGGCGAAGCGCCCGGGAGGCGCGTCCATGGCCCCGACGAGGATCGTGGCGCCCGCGCGCTCGGCGGCGGCGACGGTGGCGTCGAGGTCGTCGACGGCGAAGTACGTCATCCAGTGGGACGGCGTCTCCGGCGGATAGTTCGGCGACAGCTCGATCATGCCGGCGATGCTCGCGTCCCCGAGGTGCCACTCGGTGTACTTGACGCCGTCCATCTCCTGGTGGTGCGGGGTCCAGCCGAAGACGGCCGGGTAGAACCGCTCCGCGCTCGCGACGTCGCGGGTGACGAGCTCGTTCCAGCAGAACGCGACCGGCTCGTTGACCAGCTCGGCGCCCTTGTGGCGGCCGGCCTGCCAGACCGAGACGAACGACCCGTCAGGCGCCTGGAAGACGGCCATGGTGCCTTCCTCGAACACCTGCATGGGCTCCATGATGACGGTCCCGCCCGAGTTCTTGACCCGGTCGGCCGCGGCGGCGGCGTCGTCGACGGCGATATAGGTGTTCCAGGTCGAGGGCATGCCCTGCCCCATGGCCGGGCCCACGCCGGCGACCTTCTCGCCGTCGTAGGTGAACTGGCCGTAGCCGCCGGCCGCCGGGTCGTCGATCATCTCCGCCTGCCAGCCGAAGACGTCGTCGTAGAAGCGGGCGGACGCCTCGACGTCGGTGCTCGACAGATCCACCCAGCACGGAACACCGGGCTCATAGCCACTGCGCTGTGACATGGCAACCTCCTGTGATGTGGACGTCACTCTCAGACTTTCACTCCTGGTGGGGACTTTCCGGGAAACGGCCGGGTCAACAGCTGTCCATATCCGGCCACACGATCAGTCACGCGATCGGCCCCGCGATCGGCCGGGTGCGGCCGGGCAGGGTTGCCAGGCGGACCGCCGCGGACAGTCCCTAAACTCGAGGCCATGGAATCCCCAGCCGTCGAGCTCATCGACCTGGTCAAGCGTTACGGCGGCGCCACCGCGGTCGACGGCCTGTCGCTGCGCGCCGAGCGGGGCGCGGTCACCGCCGTGCTCGGGCCCAACGGCGCCGGCAAGACCTCCACGGTCGAGATCTGCGAGGGGTTCCGCGAGGCCGACTCCGGCACCGTACGCGTCCTGGGCCTGCCGCCCGACCAGCCCAAGCTGCGGCCCCGGGTGGGCGTGATGCTCCAGGCGGGCGGCGTGCCGCCCGCGGTGCGCTGCGGCGAGTGGCTGCGCCTGGTCTCGCGCTTCTACGCCCACCCGCTCGACGCAGGAGCCCTTCTGGTACGCCTCGGCCTGGCCGACCACGCCCGCACCCCTTACCGCCGCCTGTCGGGTGGCCAGCAGCAACGGCTCTCCCTGGCCGCGGCGGTGATCGGCCGGCCGGAGCTGGTGTTCCTCGACGAACCGACGGCCGGGCTCGACCCGCAGGCCAGGCACGCCTGCTGGGATCTGGTGGGCGAGCTGCGCGCCGCGGGGGTCTCCGTGGTGCTCACCACCCATCACATGGACGAGGCCGAACGGCTGGCCGACCATGTGGTGATCATCGATCGGGGCCGGGTGGTGGCCGAGGGCAGCCCGGCGTCGCTGACCGGGGCCGAGCGGCAGCTGCGCTTCCGAGCCCGGCCGGGTCTCTCGCTGGACGAGCTGCTCCACGCGTTGCCGGGGGGCAGCGCGGCCAAGGAGTCGCCCGCCGGCCACTACATCATCGAGGGCCAGGTGGGCCCGGCTCTGCTGGCGACCGTGACGACCTGGTGCGCCGCCGAGGGCGTCATGGCCGACGACCTGAGCATCGAGCGCCGCACGCTCGAAGACGTCTTCCTGGAGCTGACCGGCAGGGAGCTGCGATGACCACGCTCGACTTCACCCCCGCCCCGGCGGCGGCGCCGTTCGCCCGCATGGTGCTGGCGCAGGCGGCGGCCGAGACGCGCGCGACGCTGCGCAACGGCGAGCAGCTGCTGCTGACGCTGATCATCCCGGTGCTGCTGCTCGTCGGGTTCTCGCTGGCTCCGCTGATCGACGTCGGCGGGGGCCGGCGGATCGACTTCCTCGCGCCGGGCGTGCTAGCGCTGGCGATCATGTCTACGGCGTTCACCGGGCAGGCGATCGCGACGGGCTTCGAGCGCCGCTACGGCGTGCTGAAGCGGCTCGGCGCGACTCCCCTGTCCAGGGCCGGGCTGCTGCTGGCCAAGACGGTGGCGGTGCTCGCGGTCGAGGGTGTCCAGGTCGTGGTGATCGTGGCGGTCGCGCTGGCGCTCGGCTGGCGGCCCCAGGGCTCGCCGGTGGGCGCGCTGCTGCTCGTGCTGCTGGGGACGGCGGCGTTCAGCGGGCTGGGGCTGCTCATGGCGGGCGTGCTGCGGGCCGAGGCGACGCTGGCCGCGGCCAACCTCGTCTATCTGGTGCTGCTCGGGGCGGGCGGGGTGATCTTCCCGCTGACGAAGTTCCCCGCCGGGATGCGGCCGGCCCTGGAGGTGCTGCCGATCTCGGCGCTGACCGGCGGGCTGCGTTCCGTGCTCGCCGGGGGCGCGGCCGTGCCGCTGGGGGCGCTGGGGGTGCTGGCCGCCTGGGCGGTGCTGTCGCTGGGCATCGCCGCGCGCACGTTCCGCTGGGAGTGAGCGTCAGGCGCGGCCGGTGACGCCGTAGCGGTGGCGGCCGATGACGGCCACCACGGTGAGCGGCACCGCCACGGCCGCCGAGACGCCGAACAGCAGCGCGTACCTGCCGTCCTGGGCGGCCGGGCCGCCCGCCCACGACGACACCGCGCTGCCGACGAACAGCGCCGCGGCGAAGAAGGCCACGCTGGTCCCCCTGGCGTTGGGCGCGACCGTGGTGATCCAGGTCTGCAGCGAGGAGTGCATGAACGACCACCCGACGCCCAGCAGCAGCGCGGTGGCGCCGACGGTCGCCAGGCTGACGTGGACGGCCACGAGCGCGTACCCGGCGCAGAGGTGCGCTCCCCCGACGGCGATGAGCACGGGCGGGGACCATGTCCGCGACAGGCGTTTGACCAGTCTGGTGAACACCCACAGGCCCACGCCGTAGGTGGCGGTGGCCAGACCGGCGACCGCCGCCCTGACACCGTTGTGCTCCAGGGCCGTGGCGAGGAAGGCCATCGTGCCGAGCAGCACCGCGCCCTCCACGAAGGCCAGCCCGAACACCAGCAGCGCCCACGGCTCACGCAGCACCGCGCCCACGTGCCTGCCCAGCCCGCCGATCTCGGCCCGGGGCGGCTCGGGCAGGGAGCGCAGCGCGAGCGCGCAGGCCAGCGCGCAGGCCGCGGGCACGGTGAACGCCACGTGCCAGTCCACCAGGTCGGCGAGCACGCCGCCGAGACCGGTGGCCATGGCGATGCCCAGGGCTCCCGCGCCCATCAGGTCCGACAGGGCGCGCTGCCGTACGACGGGCGCGACCGTGTCACCGACGTACGTGAGCGAGGTGGGGATCACCGCGCCGAAGCAGGCGCCCGCCACGATCCTCGACACCACCAGCGCGCCCAGCACCGGCATCAGGGCGGAGGCCACCCCGGCCAGCGCGGCGCCGAACATCGCCGCCCGCATCACCCGCACCCGGCCGAACCGGTCGGAGAGCACGCCCCACAGCGGCTGCGTCAGGCCGTAGGCCAGGTAGTAGCCGCTGGCGACCGCGACCGCCGCCGACAGCGGGACGCCGAGGTCGGCGGCGATCAGGACGAGCATGGGGTTCACGGCGAACCGGTCGAAGCTGCTGACGAAGGTGGCCACGGACAGCACGAGCGGGGGACGGACGAGGGAGGCCGGGGGTGCGGTCATGGCTCCATGGTCAATTGTCGGCTTCAACGGTTAAGTGCGTATAAGTACCACCCTAGTGGGGAATGTCGGCCCAGCTCGGTACCGTTCTACCCGCCGTCCCGCTACTGAGCCCGCCATGCCTACTGAGGAGTGCTGTGAGCGCCTTCGCCCTGGATGATCCCTTCGACCGGGGATCCGGCCTGCCCAGACCCGGCAGTGTGCTGCGCAGCGCCGCCGACTCCATCCCGCCTTCCGGGCTGGTGCTGCTGGCGATCTTCTCCGTGCAGCTGGGGGCGGGCTTCGCCAAGGAGCTGTTCGCGGCGCTGCCGCCGAGCGCGGTGGTGTTCCTGCGCATCGCCGCGGGCGCGTTGATCATGGGCGCGGTGGCCAGGCCCAAGCTGAAGGGGATGTCGTGGCGTGACCTCGGGGTCGGGCTCACCTTCGGCGTGACGCTGGCGCTGATGAACCTGTCGTTCTACGAGGCGATAGCGCGGCTGCCCCTGGGGATCGCGGTGGCGATCGAGTTCCTCGGGCCGCTGGGCGTGGCGGTGGCGGCCTCCAGGCGGCGGCTCGACCTGGTGTGGATCGGCCTGGCGGCGGCGGGCGTGGCGCTGCTCGCGCCCTGGGGCCAGTCGGCGTCGGTGAGCTGGGCCGGCATCGGGTTCGCGCTGGGGGCGGGAGTGTTCTGGGCGGCCTACATCCTGCTGTCGGCCTCGGTGGGGCGGCGCTTCCCCGGCACCACCGGGCTGTCGGTCGCGATGATCGTGTCGGCCGTGGTGGTCGCCCCGGTGGGCATCGCGTCGGGCGGCGGCGACCTGCTCCAGCCGCATCTGCTGCTGATCGGGCTGGGGGTGGGGCTGCTGTCGTCGGTGATCCCGTACTCGCTGGAGCTGCAGGCGCTGCGGCGGATGCCGAAGCACGTGTTCGGCATCCTGATGAGCCTGGAGCCCGCGGCGGCCGCGCTGGTCGGCGTGCTGGTGCTCAGCGAGATGCTGCACGCGCAGCAGTGGGCGGCGATCATCTGCATCGTGGCCGCGAGCCTGGGCACGACCCGCGCGACGAAGAAGAAGTAGCCTCCCGGACGTGATCGGTGCGGGCCGGTCCGAATACCGCGGCCGCGATCAGCGCGGGCCGGCCCGGACAAGTGATCAGTGCGGGTCGGCCCAGATGCCGCGGACGTGCTGGATGTGCTCGGACATGATGTGGCGAGCCGCCTCGGTGTCACCCGCCTTGAGCGCGTCGAGCAACGCGACGTGCTCGCGGGCCGAGTCCGACAGCGTGCCGCGCTCCGACAGCTGCGACAGGCCGTAGAGCCGGGCCCGGTTGCGCAGGTCCTTGACCACCTCGACCAGGTGGGCGTTGCCCGACAGCGTCAGCAGCTCCACATGGAAGCGCAGGTCGGCGTCCACGTACGCGAGCAGGTCACCCCGCTCGGCGGCGGCGACGATCTCCTCGGCGACGGGCCGCAGCCGCTCGAAGTCGGCCGCGCGCGAGGAGTCGGCCAGGCGGGTCACGGTGGGCACCTCGATGAGCTGCCGGATCTCGGTCAGCTCGTCGAGATCGCGGTCGGACAGCTCGGTGACCCGGAAGCCCTTGTTGCGCACCGCCTCGACCAGTCCCTCCTTGGCCAGGTCGAGCATGGCCTCACGGACCGGCGTCGCGGAGACGCCGAACTGCGCGGCCAGCACCGGCGCGGAGTAGACCACCCCCGGGCGCATCTCACCCGTGATCAACGCGGCGCGGAGCGCGTGCGCGACCTGCTCGCGCAAGCTCTGCCGCTCGCCCACCATCGGCAGGTCGAGCCGGTCCTCGGCAGCCATCCGGCCATCCCTTCGCTCAGTACACGCCCGCTGATCACCCCCGCTGGGGCGCCCCGCTAAACCCACGCCTCGTACGCGGCCGCGGCGACCACCAGGTCCTCCCACGCCATCCCGGTGCTCTTGAACACGCGGGGACCGGTGCCCGCAGGAACCCGGCCGGCGATCAGGTCGGCGAGGTTCCCGGCGAGATGACCGGTGGTGATCGTACCTTGGCGCACCGGGATGACCACATCCCCCGCTTCGGCCAGCGCCGCCGACCTGGCCTCGACGACGACCGTGGCGCGGGCGACGAGGTCTCCGTCCAGCTCGCGCGCCTCCGGTTCGTGCGATCCGACTGCGACCACCGTGGCGTCGTCGCGGACCAGCTCGCCGGGAAAGAGCGGCTCCCTGGCCGTGGTGCAGCAGGCGATCAGGTCCGCCTCCGCCACGGCGCTCAGGTCCGGAGCCTGGCCGTGCACCGCGCGGGCCGGCAGGCCGTGGTCGCGGCAGCGGGCGGCCAGGCTCTCGGCGCGTTCGGGGTCACGGCCGACGATCGTGACCCGTTCGACCGGCCGGACCGCGCCCAGCGCGAGGATGTGCCCCCACGCCTGCGGGCCCGTGCCGAACACCACCAGGTTACGGGCGTCCGGCCCGGCCAGGTGCTTGACGGCGAGCGCCGAGACCGCCGGGGTGCGCAGCGAGGTGAGCGTGATGCCGTCCATGGCGGCCAGCGGGCTCAGGGTGTCGCCGTCGAGCAGCAGGTACGTCCCCTGAATGCGGGGCAGCCCGCGCTCGGCGTTGCCGGGTGCGATGGTGACGGCCTTCACGCCCGCGTACCGTCCCGCGGCGGCGGGCATCAGCAGGAGCTGCCCGGCGGGCAGCTCGACGATCGGCCGCAGCGGCGTCTCCTCCGGATCGAGCCCGTCCCGCAGGGCCTCTTCCAGGATGCGTACGGCCCGCGCCACGGGCACCAGCCGCTCGATGGTGGCGGCGTCGAGGTAGGGCAGCGCGTTCACCGCAGCACGAACCCGGTGCCGAGGGGGTCTTCCGGATCGAGCTCGAAGGTGTGCCGCCCGGTGCGGTAGGCCATGCCCTCGATCTCGGCGACCACGCCCTGGTCGGTCACCTTCCCCACGGTGGCGACGAACGTGCCGCCCGCGATACCGGTGTGGATCAGCGGACCCTGGTGACCGTCGTCGTAGAGCAGGGCGAGCCGGGCGGCCGTGCCGGATCCGCACGGCGAGCGGTCCACCTCGCCGTCGGCGAACACGGTCACGTTGCGCTGGCGCAGTCCTTCGCCCGGAACGTCCTCGTAGAAGATCACCCCATAGACGCCGGACAGCCGGTCGTCCGCCGGGTGCCGCGTGGCCGGGTGGCCCGCCAGGGCGGCCTTGATCCGGCGGCCGTGGCCGACGAACTCCGTCAGGCTCCCGGCCTCGACGGTCAGGCCGACGGCCGAGGCGGGCAGGGTGGCGTAGATGGCTCCGCCGTAGGCGAGGTCGACCTCGACCCCGGCGACGGGGAGGGCGCGCGCGATGGCGTACGACGGGACGTTGACGAAGGTCACCGACTCGACGCGGTCCCGCGAGCCGCGTACGCGGGCCGTGACGCGGCCCGAGGGCACGTCCACGACCACGTCCGTCTCGCCGCCGGGGTCCGCCTCGACCAGGCCCTCGCGGACGGCGTGCACGCCGAGCGCGATCGTGCCGTGGCCGCAGGCGGTGGAGTAGCCGTCCTTGTGCCAGAACAGCGCGCCGAAGTGGGCGCCTGGGTCGTCGGGCGGGACCAGGAAGCAGCCGTACATGTCGGCGTGGCCGCGCGGCTCGTGGCAGAGCAGCCGCCGCACCCGCTCGGCCGGGCCGTCAGGTGCGGCGGCCCGGCGTTCGAGGACGGTGGCGCCCGGGATGTCCGGGGCGCCACCGGTGACGATCCTGAACGGCTCGCCGGCGGTGTGGTAGTCGACCGTGGTGACGCTCACAGCTCGAATCCCTCGGGGAACGGGTCGCGCGGGTCGAGGAAGTATTGGGCGGTGCCGGTGACCCAGGCACGCCCGGTGATGGCCGGCACGACCGCGGGCCGTCCGCCGACGGTGGTCTCCCCCAGCAGACGGCCGATGAAACGGGTGCCGATGAACGACTCGTTGACGAACTCCCCGCTACCCGGCCCCTCGCTCACGGCCAGCCGGCCACGGGCGTGCAGCTGGGCCATCCGGGCGCTGGTGCCGGTGCCGCACGGCGAGCGGTCGAACCAGCCCGGGTAGATGGCCATCGCGTGCCGCGAGTGGTGCTCGTCCGAGCCCGGCGCGGTGAAGTAGACGTGGTGGCAGCCCCGGATGCGGTCGTCCTCGGGGTGCACGGGCTCGTCGGCCGCGTCGATCGCCGCCATCGTGGCCAGCCCGGCGGCCAGGATCTCGTTCTTGGCCTTGCGGTCGAAGGGCAGGCCGTAGTCGTCGAGGTCGACGATGGCGTAGAAGTTGCCCCCGTACGCCAGGTCGTAGCGGATGTCGCCGAAGCCGGGCACCGTGACGACGGCGTCGAGCCTGTCGCTGTAGGCGGGCACGTTGCGCAGCGTCACCGACATGGCCATGCCGTCCTTGACGGCCACGTCCACCTCGACGAGCCCGGCGGGCACCTCCAGGCGCACGGTCGTGACCGGCTCGACGACCTCCACCATGCCGGTCTCCACCAGCACGGTCGCCACGCCTATGGTGCCGTGACCGCACATCGGCAGCAGCCCGGACACCTCGATGAACAGCACGCCCCAGTCGGCGTCGGGCCGGGTGGGCGGCTGCAGGATGGCGCCGCTCATGGCGGCGTGGCCGCGCGGCTCGTTCATCAGCAGCCTGCGGATGTGGTCGAGATGGTCGCGGAAGTAGACGCGCCGCTCGGCCATGCTCGCGCCGGGGATCACGCCCACGCCGCCGGTGATGACGCGGGTGGGCATGCCCTCGGTGTGCGAGTCGACGGCGTGGAAGACCCGCTTCGTCCTCATCGCATGCCCTCCGCGAGCGCCTTCTCCGTCGCACCGCGTACGGCCGCCTCCTGCGTCTCGGTCAGCGGCACGCGCGGCAGGCGGCAGGGCCCACCGTGACGGCCCGCGATGTCCATCGACAGCTTGATGGCCTGCACGAACTCCGTCTTGGAGTCCCAGCGAAGCAACGGGTGGAGCGTACGGTACAGGGGCAGCGCGGTCTCGAGGTCACCGGCCAGCGCGGCCCGGTAGAGGGCGACGCTGGAGGCGGGCAGCGCGTTGGGGTAGCCGGCGACCCAGCCGACGGCCCCGGCGATCGCCAGTTCCAGCAGCACGTCGTCGGACCCGATCAGCACGTCGAGGCCGGGAGCCAGCTCGCCGAGCTCGTAGGAGCGGCGCGGGTCGCCGCTGAACTCCTTCACGGCCACGATCAGGCCCTCGCCGTGCAGGCTGGCCAGCAGCGCGGGCGTCAGGTCCACCTTGGTGTCGTACGGGTTGTTGTAGGCCACGATCGGCACCCCGGCCTTGGCCACCTCGCGGTAGTGCGCGATCACGGAGCGCTCGTCGGCCCGGTAGGAGTTGGGCGGCAGCAGCAGCACCGAACCGCAGCCGGCCGCGGCGGCGCGCTCGGCCCACAGCCGCGACTCCGCCGCGCCGTACGCGCCGACGCCCGCCATCACGTTCGCCCCGCCGACCGCCTCGACGGCCGTCTCGATGACCTTGGCCCGCTCCTCGGCGGTGAGCGTCTGGTACTCGCCCAGCGACCCGTTGGGGACCACGCCGTCGCAGCCGTTCTCGACCAGCCAGCGGCAGTGCTCCGCATAGCCGTCGAAGTCGACGGACAGGTCCTCACGCAGAGGGAGAGCCGTGGCCACCATGACACCGTGCCAGGATTTAATGCGATTTGTCATTAAAGAGTCCTCCAAATCAGGGTGTATCGAGCTCGAGCTCGGCGAGAGCGCCGAGAGAGATGGGTTGCGCGATGGGGCGGCGAGGGGGCCGGGGCGACTCCCCTGCCAGGCAGGCGACCGCGTAGCCGCAGACGCGGCCCTGGCACCAGCCCATGCCGGGCCTGGCCAGCAGCTTGACCGAGCGCGCGTCGGTGGCGCCGAGCTCCAGCGCCGCGCGTACACGGGCGACCGGCACCTCCTCGCACCGGCACACCAGCGTGTCGTCGCGCAGCCAGCCCTGCCAGCCCGGTTTGACCGGATACGCGTGATGCAGCGCCTCGCCGAACGCGCGCATCCGCCGGCGCCGTCTGGCCAGCACGCCGGGCACCGGCTCACCGGCCACGGCCAGGCCGGCGATACGGCCCTCCAGCTCGGCGAGGTACCGTCCGCCCACGCCGACCGGCTCGCCCGCCGCCCAGACGCCGTGCGCCGTGGTGCGCTGGCGGCCGTCCACCGCGATTACCGGCATGCCGTCCGCGTCCTGGCGGGTCTCACAGCCGAGCTCGACGCCGAGCTCGATCTGGGGGACGAAGCCGTAGCCGACGGCCAGCGTGTCGCAGGCCAGCTCACGGGTGGCGAGCACGTTCCAGTCGGCGTCGAGCCGCGCGACGGTGACCGCCTCCAGCTCGCGCTCGCCGTGGGCGGCGATCACCGCCTGGTGCGTCCGGTACGGCACCCGGTGCCTGGCCATGGCCAGCCCGTAGCCCGCCGCCTCCCCCGCCTTGCCCGCGGCCAGCAGCGGATGCCGAGCCAGGCCCAGGCCGCCGTTGGCCTCGAACACGCCCAGCACCTCGGCCCCCGCCCCCGCCAGGCCGGTGGCCACGGGCAGCAGGAACGGCCCGGTGCCGGCGACGACCACCCGGCCCCCCGCGACGACGCCGTTGCCCTTGAGCAGCGCCTGGGCGCCGCCCGCCGTCAGGACGCCGGGCAGGTCCCAGCCGGGGAACGGCAGCGGCCGGTCGTGGGCGCCGGTGGCGATCAGGAGGTCACGGCAGCGGACCGCCACCGCGCGGCCGTCCGGCGTCTGGCAATGGACGGTCAGCCGGTCGCCGTCCCGCGTCACGGTCCACACCTGATGCCCGAGCAGGACCTCGGCCCGCTCGCCGAGCGCGCGGGCCTGCCTCAGGAACCGGTCCAGACCCGGTGTGCCGCCGCGCGCCGCTCCGTCCGGGTGGCGGAAGTACTGGCCGCCGAGGCGGGCACCCGAGTCGACGAGGACCACGCTCAGGCCGCGCAGCGCCGCCGTCAGGGCCCCCGCCACTCCGGCGGGCCCACCACCGATAACGGCGAGATCGCAGCTCACACTCACATAGTCGTCGCGAGCGCGGTCATCGCGAGCGCGGTCATCGCGAGCGCGGTCATCGCGAGCGCGGTCATCGCCACGAACCCGGTCATCGCGAAGGCCGTCGCCGGGGCTGCGGTCGTGGGGCGCGCCCACATGGTCGTCGGTCGGGCTCATGCGGTCGTCACCTCGTCTCCGGGCCGGGCCTCCAGCAGGCAGGCGCGTTCTGGTGGGCGGCCGTTCACCGTGATCAGGCAGTCGAAGCAGACGCCGATGCCACAGAACAGGCCGCGCGGCCGCCCGCCGAAGCGGGTGGTCCGCCAGGCGCGGACTCCGGCGGCGTGCAGGGCCGCGCCGATCGTCTGCCCCGGCTCGACCGGCACGGCCCGGCCGTCGATCGTGATCTGGAAGGTCACGCGGACTCCTCGGTCGCACGGGAGGACCCGGCGGGCGTCTCGGTCGGGGATCCGCCATGGGTCGCGGTCGGGGACCCGGACGAGCTCCCGGACGGGGACCCCGACGAACTCCCGGACGAGGATCCGGCCGAGGTCGCGAAGCGGTCCGGGCGGAAGGGGGACAGGTCGAGTTCGGGGCGGGCGCCGGTCAGCAGCTGGGACAGCAGGAGCCCGGTCGCGGGCGCGAGCCCGATCCCGGCCCCTTCGTGCCCGCACGCGTGATACAGCCCGGGCGCGCGCGGATCCGGCCCGATCACCGGCAGATGGTCCGGACAGTACGGCCGGAACCCGCAGTACGACCTGATCACCCGCACCTCCCGCAACGCCGGGAACAGGGCGACGGCCTGGGCCGCCAGCCGGGCCAGCACCCGGGGCGAGGTCGTGCGGTCGAAACCCACCCGCTCCCGGCTCGCCCCGATGAGCACCGTCCCCGCCGGGGTGCCCTCGACGACGGCCGAGGTCTCCAGGTCGGCGGAGTCGCTGGCCACGTTGGTGACGTAGGCGGCGGTGTAGACCTTGTGCCGGATCAGCGGCTCGCGCAGCGGCTCGGTGACGAGGATGAACCCGCGCCTGGGCAGGATCGGCAGCGCCACGCCCGCGAGCCCGGCGATCTCGCCGCCCCACGTGCCGGCCGCGTTGATCACCGCGCCGCCGAGGATGTCGCCCTGGTCGGTGCGTACGCCCGTCACCCGGTCCCCGGACCGCGTGAACCCGGTCACGGTGACGCCGGTGCGCAGGTGAAGCGTGCCGTGGCCGTAGCTCTCCGCGCCGTGCCGGAGCAACTGCGCGGCGGCCAGCATGGGCTGCACCTGGGCGTCCTGCGGGTAGTGGACGCCGCCCGCGAGCCCTTCGGCCAGGTGCGGCTCGTAGCCGGGCAAGCCGTCGGCGGGCACGACGGCGTACTCGACGCCCTGCTTGCCCGCCAGTTCGACGAGCTGCCGCTGGACCTCGTCGGTCTCGGCGACGACCAGGCCGCCCTTGGGCTCGTACTCGAACCCGCCCAGCGCGGCCAGCTCCCCCCACAGGCGGTTGGACAGCAGCGCGAGGTCCAGCTCCGGGCCCGGCTCCTTGTCCGAGACCAGCACGTTGCCCTCGCCCGCACCCGTCGTGCCGCCGGCCACGGGGCCGCGGTCCACCACGGTCACGTCCAGTCCGGCCCGTGCGGCGTAATAGGCGCACGCGGCGCCCACCACTCCGGCGCCGATGACGATCACATCCGACATCCTCACCTCCCAGCTGTAATATGTCACATACCCATGCCGCTTGAGAAGCACGTTCCCGGGTCAAGGACCGGACGACCAGCCCCTTACCATCGATGACGTGAAGCTCTCCGACGTGAAACTACCCACAGACCACCCAAACGCCCTGGTGCGGCGCCTGTTCTCCTTCTGGGCGCCGACCGCCGAGTCGATGCGGGGCTGGGCTCTGGCGTCTGTGGTGGTCAACGCGGGCATCACCGTGACGGGCGCGGCCGTGCGGCTCACCGGCTCCGGGCTCGGCTGCCCGACCTGGCCGAAGTGCACGCCCGACAGCTTCGTGCCCGTCGCGCATCCCGAGATCTCGCCCGTCACCATGGCCGTCGAGTTCGGCAACCGGCTGCTGACGTTCCTGGTGCTGGCGGTGGGGTTCGCCTGTGTGGTGGCGGCGATGCGGCTGGCCCCCCGGCGCCCTCAGCTGCTCTGGCTGGCCCTGCTGCAGCCCGCGGGCATCGTCTTCCAGGCGCTGTGGGGCGGGCTGGTGGTCAGAAGCCTGCTCAACCCGGTCACGGTCAGCGTGCACTTCCTGGCCTCCATCGCGCTGATCGTCGCCTGCTGGACGCTCTATGTGCGGGCGGGCGAAGGCGACGGTCCGGCCCGTCGGGTGACGCATCGCGACATCCGGCGCCTCGGCTTCGTGCTGGTCGCGGCGGTGGCGGTGCTGCTCCTGGCCGGGGCGCTGGTGACCGGCACGGGGCCGCATTCCGGCGACGCGGTGGCCTCCCGGTTCGATCTCGACATCGAGAGTGTGGTGCGCCTGCACTCCGACATCGTCTACATCGTGCTGGGGCTGTCGTTCGCGCTGCTGTTCGCGCTGCACGTGACCGACGCGCCCAGAGCGGCCCGCCGGGCGGCGCTGGCGCTGCTCGTGGTGGAGCTGGCCCAGGGCGTGATCGGCTATATCCAGTACTTCCTGGCGGTGCCCGCCCTCCTGGTGGGCCTGCACGTGCTCGGCTCGACCCTGGTCTGGATCGCCACGCTGAGGGTGGTCACCTGCCTGCGCACCCGCGACCCGCTACCGGCCCCCGCCACCCCCTCCCCCACCGAAGCACCGGCCAGAGTCTGACCCGCTGAACCCCTCCCCCACCGAAACCCCAGCCGGTTTTTGACCCGCTATGCCAAGGTATGAGGGACTACCTCCCTCTACCTTGTGAGGTCCCTGAGTGGCTTTGGCCCGTCCCGCTCGGAAGACCCTGCGCCGCCTGTACCAAGGACTGGTACTCCTCAGCGTGCTCGTCCTGGCGCCGATGACCTGGGCGTGGCTCGACAGCTCGGACCACCGCGAGGTGGCCGACACCGCCGGCTGGCTGGCGCGGGTGCCCACCTCGCAGGTGGCGCTCGTGCTCGGCGCGGGCCTGTACGCCGGCCGTCCCTCGTCCATGCTGGCCCGCCGCCTCGACATCGCGGCCGAGCTCTACCACGCGGGCAAGGTCAAGGCGCTGCTGCTGTCGGGCGACAACAGCCGCAAGGAGTACGACGAGCCGACGGCCATGCGCGACTACCTGCGGGCCAAGGGCGTGCCGGACGCGGTGATGGTGCTCGACTACGCCGGGTTCGACACCTGGGACTCGTGCGTGCGGGCCCGCAAGGTCTTCGGCGCCGAGCGGCTGACCGTGGTCACTCAGGTGTTCCACCTGCCGAGAGCGGTCACGCTCTGCCGTACGGCGGGACTGACGACCTTCGGCGTGGGCGACGACTCCGTCAAGCAGTGGGCGGCGACCACCTACGCCTCGGCCGCCCGCGAGGTGTTCGCCACCGGCAAGGCGTTCGCCGACGCGCTTCTGCTGCACTCCGACCCCGTCTATCCCGGCCCGCGGGAGACCTCGCTGCGCGCGATCCTGGCTCAGCCGGGCGCGTAGCCCGGTGGCGGGGTGCCCCGCGCCGCGGCCCCGAGGTGGGCGGGCGGCACCGGGAAGCTCGCCTTGGCGGTGCTCATGCATTCGAGCAGGGCCCGCTGCTCCTCGTGGAAGGTCTGCTCGTCGATCATCCGCCGGGCCGCCCGCTCGTGCAGCAGGCCCAGCTCGGTCGCCGCGAGCTGGTAGTCGCTCATCGCGCGCAGCCCGCGCTTGCCGCCGTGGACCTTGGCCCACTGCCTGGCCCGCCGACGCCGTGACAGGGCGGACAGCATGTGGATGTCGGCCGGGTTGACCAGCTTGGTCGGCTCGTACGGCGGCAGGTAGCGCTGGATCAGGGCGACGATGCGCCGCCGATCACTGATCACCAGCGCGATCAGCACCACGAGCACGACCAGCAGCACCAGGTAGGCGATGACCAGGCCGGGGAAGCCGCCGTAGGAGCTCAGACCGTTCCAGAGGCCGTGCAGGAGCATCGCGCCGACCCAGCCGGCCAGGATGGAGAAGACCCGGTCCGACCCCTGGCGCTGGGCGGCGTAGGCGACCGCGACACCGATCATCGAGGTGAACAGCGGGTGCGCGAACGGCGACAGCACGCCGCGCAGCACCACTGTGACGGCCAGCCCGATGCCGCCCTGGTCGGAGTTGAGCGCGGCGATGTAGTAGCTGACGTTCTCGCTCATCGCGAAGCCGAGGCCGACCATGCTGGCGTAGATGATGCCGTCGGTCGGCCCGTCGAGCTCGGCCCGGCGGAATCTGAGCAGCCCGAGCAGCACCAGCCCCTTCATCGTCTCCTCGACCACGGGGGCGCCGAAGGTGGCGGCGACGTTGCGCGCGCTGGCCGCGCTGAGGTTGGCCGCGTCGATGATGTAGTGCAGGTTGAGCGAGTTGATCACGCCCGCGACCAGCACCGCCACGCCCGCTCCCCAGGCGAAGGCGAAGATGAGGTTGCTGCGCGGCTCCGGTTCCATGCGGTCCAGCGCCAGCACGGCGGCCAGCAGCAGCGGCACCGGCGCCAGCGCCAGGATCAGCGAGATGAAGAACTGCACGGGCGCGCCGTTGAGCACGTCGAAGGCGAAGGAGACGAGTGCGCACAGGCCGGTCACGATCAGCCCGATGATCAACGTGAACGACGGGCGGTCCTTCAACACCCAGCGTGGATCACGGGACGCCATACCGTGACTGTAACGGATCAAAAAGGCGCTGTCCTGCCCAGGTGGCGCGGTCCGTGCGGGTCCTCACAATGCTCCGTCCGGTCCTTGAGACCGTGGTCCACCTGCAGCGTGGTGTGGCCGATCTCGAAGCGATCGTGCAGCAGGTCAGCCAGGCGGGTGCGGACCTGGTGGCAGTCGGACCCGCGGGCCACGATCACGTGCGCCGACAGCGTCGGATAGCCACTGGTCACCGTCCAGACATGCAGGTCGTGCACCTCGACCACGTCAGGGTCGCCGGCCAGGACCCCGCCGATCTCGTCGGGGTCGAGGTCGCTCGGCGCGGCCTGGAGCAGCACCCTGGACGAATCGCGTAGCAGCCCCCAGCCGGCCTTGAGCATGAGCGCGGCGACCACGAGCGCGGCGATCGCGTCGGCCTGCCGGAACCCGGTCAGCCACACCACGACGCCGGAGATCGCGGTGGCGATGAAGGCGTACATGTCGTTGAGCACGTGCTGGAAGGCACCCTCGACGTTGAGGCTGCGCCGGTCGGCCCTGGACAGCAGCCAGGCGGCCAGCGCGTTGACCACGATGCCGGCCACGGCCGTGACGACCACGATGGGCCCGGAGACCTCGGGCGGCTCCAGCAGCCTGCGCACGCTCTCGTAACAGAAGTACGCCACGAGCAGCAGCAGGGTGAGGCCGTTGAGCTGGGCCGAGAGGATCTCGGCGCGCTTCCAGCCGAAGGTGTAGGCGCCGCGGGCGGGCCGGGCGGCGAAGCGCATCGCGACCAGGGCCAGCGCGATCGCGCTGGCGTCGGTGAGCATGTGGGCGGCGTCGGAGATCAGCGCGATCGAGTTGGCGATCAGCCCGGCGATCACCTCGATCGCCATGTAGCCGACGATCAGCGCGAGCGCGCCCACCAGGTAGCGCTTGTCGGCGTCGGCCGAGTGGCCGTGCCCGTGACCATGCCCGTGACCGTGGCCCATCAGCGCTCCTCCCTCATATGCTCGCGGCTGAGGTCGAGCAGCATCCGTACGTGCGCGTCGGCCAGCCGGTGTCCGGCGTCACCAGCCGGTCGCGGGTGGCCGCGACGCGCTCGGCGTCGGGCTCCTGAACGACGCAGCCGTCGAGCGAAGCCACAACACCTGAAGAGCTGTTCATGTGTTCACCATAACGACAGCACGAAGCCCACCGCAACGGGCGGTGGGCTCAGCTCAGCAGCGGGTCGATGGCGACGGCGAGGAACAGCAGCGCCAGATAGGCGTTGGACCAGTGGAAGAAGCGCATCGGGCGCAGGTCGACACCGGTCTTGCCGGAGTTGAGGCGGGCCAGGAGGCGATGGACCTCCCACAGACACATGGCGCCCAGGGCGGCGGCGGCGATCGGGTAGAACAGCGTGGTGTGCGCCACCGGCCACAGGGCCAGCGAGCAGAGCACGGTGGCCCAGGTGTAGGCGATCGACTCCAGGATCACCCGGCGCTCGGTGGCCACCACGGGCAGCATCGGCACCTTGGCCGCCGCGTAGTCCTCCTTGTAGCGCATGGCCAGCGTCCAGGTGTGCGGCGGCGTCCAGAAGAACACCACCCCGAACAGCGCCAGCGGCGCCCAGTCGAGCCGCCCGGTGATGCCCGCCCAGCCGATCAGCACCGGCATGCAGCCCGCGATGCCGCCCCAGACGATGTTCTGGGCGGTGCGCCGCTTGAGGATCATCGAGTAGACGATGACGTAGAACAGGATGGCGCCGGTGGAGAGCATGGCGGCCAGCCAGTTGGTGGTCAGCCAGAGGCCGACCAAGGACAGCACGCCGAGCACGATGCCGAAGACGAGCGCGCCGGTCGGCGAGACCTGGTGCCTGGCCAGCGGACGCCGCCTGGTGCGGCGCATCTTCTGGTCGATGTCGCGGTCCACGTAGCAGTTGAGCGCGTTGGCGCTGCCCGCGGACAGGGTGCCGAACACCATGACCGATATCGACGTCCACAGCGGCGGCAGCCCGCCCGCCGCGAGGAACATCACAGGGAGGGTCGTGATCAGCAGGAGCTCGATGATCCGCGGCTTGGTCAGAGCGATGTAGGCCTTGACGAGCATGCCGATCGTCCTCGGCGGCTCGGCCGCGGGAGCGGGGGCCGTCGTCTGCCTGTTCGTCAGCACCGTCAAGGCGCTTCCAGCACGTGCGGAGTCAACGCGTAACCTCTGATTGGAGCGGAATCTCATGGACGGACGCCACGGCGTCCCTGTGATGACAACGAGAACAACCAAACTGTAGTAGCAGGGTCGTCCGGTCCGGCCAATGGGGGGACACGCACGGGGGTGGAAGGGGAATCTTTCGCCGACTCCACTCAGTTAGGGTCCGGTGTGGCGGGATATGCCAACCGGTACCACCAATGACAACTAGATTCCGGAGACCGAGCACTTGAGCACCGAACTCGTGCCAGACCTCGAATGGACCGACCTAGACAAGCAAGCGGTCGACGTCGTTCGAGCCTTGGCCATGGACGCAGTCGAAAAGGCGGGTTCGGGTCACCCGGGCACCGCCATGAGCCTGGCTCCCGCCGCGTACCTGCTGTTCCAGCACGCGATGCGCCACGACCCCACGGATCCCACGTGGCTGGGGCGTGACCGCTTCGTGCTGTCGTGCGGGCACTCCAGCCTGACGCTGTACATCCAGCTGTTCCTGTCCGGATACGGACTCGACCTGGACGACCTGAAGGGGTTGCGCCAGTGGGACAGCCTGACCCCCGGTCACCCGGAGCACGGGCACACGGTCGGTGTTGAGACCACCACGGGCCCGCTCGGCCAGGGCCTGGGCAACGCCGTCGGCATGGCCCTGGCGGCCCGCCGTGAGCGCGGCCTGTTCGACCCCGACGCGGAGGCGGGCGCCTCGCCCTTCGACCACCACATCTGGTGCATGGTCAGCGACGGCGACATCGAGGAGGGCATCAGCCACGAGGTCAGCTCGATCGCCGGCCACCAGAAGCTGGGCAACCTCACCGTCATCTATGACGACAACCACATCTCCATCGAGGACGACACGCTGATCGCGAAGTCCGAGGACGTGGTCAAGCGCTACGAGGCCTACGGCTGGCACACGCTCAGCGTCGACTGGACCGAGTCCGGTGAGTACGTGGAGGACATCCAGGCGCTGCACGCGGCGCTGGAGGCGGCCCGCGCCGAGACCGACCGGCCGACGTTCATCCGGCTGCGCACGATCATCGGCTGGCCCGCCCCGAACAAGCAGAACACCGGCAAGATCCACGGCTCCGCCCTCGGCGCCGACGAGGTCGCCGCCACCAAGCGGGTCCTCGGCATGGACCCGGAAAAGAGCTTCGACGTGCCCGCCGAGGTGCTGGAGCACGCGCGCGAGGTGGCCCGCAGGGGTCACGAGGCGCACGCCGCCTGGCAGAAGGGTTACGACGCCTGGCGCGAGGCCAACCCCGAGCGGGCCGCCGAGCTGGACCGCATCTCCCGCCACGAGCTGCCCGCCGGGTGGACCGAGGCGCTGCCCGCCTTCGACAAGGGCGGCTCGATGGCCACCCGCAAGGCGTCGGGCGAGGTGCTCAACGCGCTCGCGCCGGTGCTGCCCGAGCTGTGGGGCGGCTCGGCCGACCTGGCCGAGTCCAACAACACCACGATGAAGGGCGAGCCGTCCTTCATCCCGGAGGAATACCAGACCAAGGAGTTCCCCGGTAACCGCTACGGCCGCACGCTGCACTTCGGCATCCGCGAGCACGGCATGGGCGCGATTCTCAACGGCATCGCCCTGCACGGCGGCACCCGGCCCTACGGCGGCACGTTCCTGGTCTTCTCCGACTACATGCGCCCCTCCGTGCGCCTGGCGGCGCTGATGAAGCTGCCGGTCACCTACGTGTGGACGCACGACTCCATCGGACTGGGCGAGGACGGCCCCACCCACCAGCCGGTCGAGCACCTGTGGGCGCTGCGCGCGATCCCCGGCCTCGACGTGGTGCGCCCCGGCGACGCCAACGAGACGGCGTACGCCTGGCAGGCAGTGCTCGAGCACGACGACCGGCCCGCCGCGCTCGCCCTGACCCGGCAGAACCTGCCGATCTTCGAGGGCACCAGCGCCGAGGGCGTGGCCAAGGGCGGCTACGTCCTGCACGAGGCGTCCGGCGGGCAGCCCCAGGTGATCCTCATCGCCACGGGCAGCGAGCTGGAGCTGGCCGTCAACGGCCGCGAACTCCTCGAAGCCGAAGGCATCCCGACGCGGGTCGTGTCGATGCCGTGTGTGGAGTGGTTCCAAGGGCAGGACATTGCGTATCGGCAGAGTGTTCTGCCGTCAGCGATCAAGGCCCGGGTCGCGGTCGAGGCGGGCATCGCTCTGGGCTGGCGTGAGTTCGTCGGCGAGAGGGGCGAGGTCGTCAGCCTTGAACACTTCGGCGCGTCGGCGCCGTATAAGACGCTGTACGAGCAATTCGGGCTGACGGCGGAGCGCGTGGCCGCCGCGGCCAAGGCGAGCCTCGCCAAGCTGGGCCACGACAAAGGCGAGACGACGGGAAACTGAACGAAATGAGCGAGAACCTCAAGAAGCTGTCCGCCCAGGGCGTGTCCATCTGGCTGGACGACATCAGCCGTGAGCGCCTGCGCACGGGCAACCTGGAGCAGCTGATCCGCGAGAAGAACGTGGTCGGCGTCACTTCCAACCCGACCATCTTCGCCGGCGCGCTCAGCAAGGGCGACGCCTACGACACCCAGCTGCACGACCTGGCCGTGCGCGGGGTCGACCTCGGCGAGGCCGTACGCGCCATCACCGCCTACGACATCCGCTGGGCCGCCGACGTGCTGCGCCCGGTCTACGACGCCACCGCCGGCGTCGACGGCCGCGTGTCCCTGGAGGTGGACCCGCGGCTGGCCCGCGAGAGCGACAAGACCGTGGCCGAGGCGCGGGCGCTGTGGTGGCTGGTCGACCGGCCCAACCTGTTCATCAAGATCCCGGCGACCCTCGAGGGGCTGCCCGCGATCACGCAGGCGCTCTCCGAGGGCATCAGCGTCAACGTCACGCTGATCTTCTCGCTGGAGCGCTACCGCGCGGTCATGGACGCCTGGCTGGCCGGCCTGGAGGCCGCGCAGGCCAAGGGTCTCAACCTGGGCTCGATCGAGTCGGTGGCGTCGTTCTTCGTCAGCCGGGTCGACACCGAGATCGACAAGCGGCTCGACCAGCTCGGCCGGCCGGAGCTCAAGGGCAAGGCGGGCGTGGCCAACGCGCGCCTGGCCTACGCGGCGTTCGAGGAAGTGATGAACTCCGAGCGCTGGCAGCGGCTGCGCGCCGCCGGTGCCCGCCCGCAGCGCCCGCTGTGGGCCTCGACCGGCGTCAAGAACCCCGACTACTCGCCCACGCTGTACGTCGACCAGCTCGTCGCCCCCGGCACCGTCAACACGATGCCGGAGAAGACGGTCGACGCGACCGCCGCCGGCGCCAACATCACCGGTGACACCGTGCGCCCCTTCTACGAGGACGCGTGGAACACCATGGCGGCGCTCAAGGAGGCCGGCGTCGACTACGACGACGTCGTCAACGTGCTGGAGGACGAGGGCGTCGAGAAGTTCGAGGCGTCCTGGAACGAACTCCTCGAGAGCGTCAGCAAGAACCTGGCCCGCTGATGACCGTCTCGTACCGCGAGGAGGGGGTGGCCAACGCCGCCTCCTCCGCCGCGGGGCGGCTCGTCGCCGACGGCGTGCCCGCGCGGCTCGCCGCCGGCGATCCCACGCTGTGGGGCAGCGACGCGGAGGCGGGGGCGGCCGTCCGGCTGGGCTGGCTGACCCTGCCCCGCACCTCGCGCGAGCTGCTGCCCGAGCTCGGCAAGCTGGCCGAGCGGGCGCGCGCCGAGCACCTGACCAACGTGGTACTGGCCGGGATGGGCGGCTCGTCGCTGGCGGCCGAGGTGATCTGCGCGAGCGCCGACGTGCCGCTGACCGTCCTGGACACCACCGACCCGGGTCAGGTACGCCGGGCGCTGGCCGAGCCGCTGGAGGCCACGATCGTGGTCGTGGCCAGCAAGAGCGGCTCGACGGTCGAGACCGACAGTCACCTGCGCGTCTACGAGGAGCTCTTCCGCCAGGCGGGCATCGACCCGGCCGACCGCATCGTGGTCGTCACCGACCCGGGCTCGCCGCTGGAGCAGACGGCCGTGGACGCCGGCTACCGCCTGGTCCCGGCCGTGCCCGACGTGGGCGGCCGCTACTCGGCGTTGTCGGCCTTCGGCCTGGTGCCCAGCGCGCTGGCCGGGGCCGACGTCGAACGGCTGCTCGACGACGCCGACGAGGTGCTGCCGCTGCTCTCGCTCGACGCCGGCAACCCCGGGCTCGACCTGGGCGTGGCACTCGGCGGGGCGGCGCTGGCCGGACGCGACAAGCTGATCGTCGACGACCGGCTGTCGGTGATCAGCGGGCTGTCGGACTGGATCGAGCAGCTCGTCGCCGAGTCCACGGGCAAGAACGGCCTGGGCATCCTGCCGGTCGCCGGCGCCGAGCCGAACGGCGCCCGTGACGAGCTGGTCGTCGGGATCGACTCCGACGACGGCGACGTGCGCGTCGACGGGCCGCTCGGCGCGCAGTTCCTCATCTGGGAGTACGCCACGGCCGTGGCCGGGCTGCTGCTGGGGATCGACCCGTTCGACCAGCCGAACGTCGCCGAGTCCAAGGACAACACGGCCGCGCTGCTCGACATGGAGGCGCTGCCGCTGGGCGAGCCGGCCTTCGTCGACGGGCCCGTGGAGGTGTACGGCGCCACCAAGGCCAGGGATCTGCCGGGCGTGCTGACCGAGCTGCTCGAAGCGGTGCCCGAAGACGGCTACCTGGCCGTGATGGCGTATCTGGACCGGCTGTCGGCCTTCGATGTGTTCGTGCCGGACGGCGCCGACTTCGAGCAGATGACCGACGCGTGGATGGCGGCCGACCCGGCCACGCTGCGGGCGCTGCTGGCCCTGCGCACCGACCGGCCGGTCACCTTCGGGTGGGGGCCGCGGTTCCTGCACTCCACCGGCCAATATCACAAGGGCGGCCCGCAGAACGGGGTGTTCCTGCAGATCACCGGTGCCGTGGCCGACGACGTGCCGGTGCCCGGCAGGCCGTACACGCTGGGCGGGCTTGAGCTCGCGCAGGCCCTCGGCGACCTCGGGGCACTGCTGCGGCGCGGCCGGCCGGCCGTACGCCTGCACCTGACCGATCGCGCGGCCGGAGTCGCGCACCTGCTCGCAGCCGCACAGGAGGCTTGAGATGAAAGACCCGGAAACACCCTCGGAGGAGGCGCTCGACTTTGAGGAGACGATCGCGGCCACGGTAGCCACCTCGGCCGCGGCCACCTCCACCACCTTGGAAGTGGCGGCCGCCAACCCGCTGCGCGATCCGCGCGACAAGCGGCTGCCCCGGGTGGCCGGACCGTGTGTGCTGGTGTTGTTCGGCGTGACGGGTGACCTGGCCAAGCGCAAGTTGCTGCCGGCGATCTACGACCTGGGCAACCGAGGGCTGCTGCCGCCCGGTTTCTCGCTGGTCGGGTTCGCCAGGCGTGACTGGAAGGACCAGGACTTCGCCCAGGTGACGCATGACGCCGTCAAGGCGCACGCCAGGACGCCCTTCCGTGAGGAGGTCTGGAAGCAGCTGCGCGAGGGCATCCACTTCGTGCCGGGCGAGTTCTCCGACGACGGCGCGTTCGACGCGCTGGCGATGGCCTTGAAGGAGATCGACGAGACCCGGGGCACCGGCGGCAACTATGCGTTCTATCTCTCCGTGCCGCCGAAGTTCTTCCCCGTCGTGGTGGAGCAGCTCAAGCGGACCGGCGTGTCCCAGGCGCCTCCCGGGTCGTGGCGGCGCGTGGTGATCGAGAAGCCGTTCGGGCACGACCTGAAGTCGGCGCACGAGCTGAACGAGATCACCACCTCGGCCTTCCCGGAGAGCTCGATCTTCAGGATCGACCACTACCTGGGCAAGGAGACCGTCCAGAACATCCTGGCCCTGAGGTTCGCCAACAACCTCTACGAGCCCATCTGGAACCGTAGCTTCGTCGACCACGTGCAGATCACCATGGCCGAGGACATCGGCATCGGCGGCCGGGCCGGCTACTACGATGGCATCGGCGCGGCCCGCGACGTGATCCAGAACCACCTGCTCCAGCTGCTCGCCCTGGTGGCGATGGAGGACCCGACGTCCTTCACCGCCTCCGCGCTGCGGCGGGAGAAGGAGAAGGTGCTCAAGGCCGTACAGCTGCCGTCGGACCTGGCGCTCAACACCGCGCGCGGGCAGTACGACGCGGGCTGGCAGGGCGGCGAGAAGGTCGTCGGCTACCTGCAGGAGGACGGCATCTCCGCCGACTCCACGACCGAGACCTACGCGGCCATCAAGCTGGAGATCGCCAACCGGCGCTGGGCGGGCGTGCCGTTCTACCTGCGCACCGGCAAGCGCCTCGGCCGCCGGGTCACCGAGGTGGCCGTGGTGTTCCAGCGGGCGCCGCACCTGCCCTTCAGCAAGGACGACACCGAGATCCTCGGCCAGAACGCGCTGGTCATCAGGGTCCAGCCGGACGAGGGCATCACCGTGCGGTTCGGCTCCAAGGTGCCGGGCACGGCCATGGAGGTACGTGACGTCTCGATGGACTTCGCCTATGGGGAGTCGTTCCTGGAGTCGTCCCCCGAGGCGTACGAGCGGCTGTTGCTCGACGTGATGATCGGCGACCCGCCGCTCTTCCCGCACCAGCGGGAGGTCGAGCTGTCGTGGAAGATCCTCGACCCGATCGAGGAGTTCTGGGCCACCCAGGGCCAGCCCGAGGGCTACCCGTCCGGTTCGTGGGGGCCGCCGTCGGCCGACGCGATGATGGGCGACGGCCGCGTATGGAGGAGACTCTGATGACCACCTTCATGCTCACCGACACGACAGCGGGGAAGATCTCCTCGCAGCTGACGCAGCTGCGCCACCAGATGGGCGCGCCCGCGGTCGGGATGGTGCTGACGCTGATCGTGGTCTGCGAGGAGCGCGACCAGTACGACTCGCTCCGCGCGGCCAGCGAGGCGGCGCGCGAGCACCCCTCGCGCATCATCGTGGTGATCAACCGCGAGCCCGACGAGACCAACCGGCTCGACGCGGAGCTGCGCATCGGCGAGTCCACGCCGGGCGAGGTGGTCGTGCTGCGGCTCTACGGCGAGCTGACCGAGCACGCCGACTCGGTGGTCAGCCCGCTGCTGCTGCCCGACACGCCGGTCGTGGCCTGGTGGCCGGGACTGGCGCCCGAGGTGATGTCCAAGGATCCGGTCGGGATGCTCGCCCAGCGCCGCATCTCCGACGCCAGGGGCTCGCGCGACGGCGGGGTCGAGTCGCTGGTGACCAGGGCCAAGGGCTACGCGCCCGGTGACACGGACCTGTCCTGGGCCCGGCTGACGCCGTGGCGCAGCCTGCTGGCGGCGGCCTTCGACCAGCCCACGGGCAAGGTGCGCAAGGGCACCGTGGAGGCGTCCCCGGGCAACCCCAGCGCGCCGCTGCTGGCCGCGTGGCTGTCCGAACGTCTCGGCGCGCCGGTCAAGGTGGCCGACTCCAACGGGCCCGGCCTGACCGCCGTCCGGCTCACGACGGCCGACGGCGTGCTGGCGGTGTGCAGGAGCGACGCCCGGCTGGCGACGCTGTCGCGGCCCGGCCAGCCGGACCGGAACGTGGCCCTGACCCGTCGGCAGACCGCCGAGCTGCTGGCCGAGGAGCTGCGGCGGCTCGACTCCGACGAGATCTACCAGGCGGCGGTCAAGCGGCTGGCCCGCTCGTACAAGTCCTGACGCCTCCTCCCACCGGTCGTGGCGGGCCCTGTCTTTGCGAGAGGGCGCGCACGGCCGGTGGGCACCGATCGTGAAAGAGTGAGTACGTGAGCGTTCCCAATGTGGTCGTCCATCGTGACGGCGACGTCCTGGCCAAGGCCGTGGCGGCGCGGATCATCACCCGGCTGGTCGACGTGCAGTCGGCCAAGGGGTCGGCGTCGCTGGTCCTGACCGGCGGCACGGTCGGCCACGCGACGCTGGCCGCGATCGCCGCCACGCCGGCGCGCGACGCGGTCGACTGGCACCACCTCGACATCTGGTGGGGCGACGAGCGCTTCCTGCCGACCGGCGACCCCGAGCGCAACGAGACGGGCGCCCGCAAGGCCCTGCTCGACCACGTCGACCTCGATCCCGACCGGGTGCACGTCATGGCCGGGCCCGACTCGGGGATGTCGGCGGAGGAGTCGGCCGAGGCCTACGCGGCCGAGCTGCGCAAGGCGGCCCGGCCCGAGGACCACGGCCCGGTGCCCGGATTCGACGTGATGCTGCTCGGCATCGGGCCCGACGCGCACGTGGCGTCGCTGTTCCCCGGGATGCCCGCCCTGTACGACACGCGGCCGGTCGTGGCCGTGCACGGCGCGCCCAAGCCGCCGCCCACGCGCATCTCCCTGACGCTGCCGACCATCCAGGCCTCGCGCGAGGTGTGGGTGGTGGCGGCGGGCGAGGAGAAGTCGGGTGCCGTACGCCTGGCGCTGTCCGACTCCGGGCCCGTGCAGGTGCCCGCGGCCGGGGCCAGGGGCCGGGTGCGGACGCTGTTCCTGCTCGACCGGACCGCCGCCGCCAAGCTCCCGCCAGGGTTGGGCCGCATCGCCTCTCCCTGAGTTTTCGTAGCGTCCTCAGTTGGTGAGCGCGTCGATCTCGGCCAGCAGGGCCTGCTTGCGCGCCGGCGGCAGGAAGGACGCGTTCACGCCGTTGCGAGCGAGCTGGGCCAGCTCCGGCTCGCCGAGGCCGAAGACGTGCGCGGCGACGCGATACTCGCCGGCCAGGGTGGTGGCGAACATGGGCGGGTCGTCGCTGTTCAGCGTGACGAACAGCCCCTCCTCCAGCAGCCTGGGCAGCGGGTGCTCCTCGATCCGGGCCACCTGTCCCGTACGGAGGTTGGAGGTCGGGCAGACGTCCAGCGGCAGTTGCGTCTCGCGCAGGTGAGCCACCAGGCGCGGGTCCTCCAGGCAGGAGATGCCGTGCCCGATGCGCTCGGCGCCCAGCCCCTCGATGACCTCCCACATGGTCTCGGGACCGGTCATCTCGCCGCCGTGCGGCACGCTGTGCAGGCCCGCCGCCCGCGCCGCCGCGAACGCGTCGCGGAAGACGTCACGGTACGGCGTCCGGCTCTGCTCGATCCCGGCCAGGCCGAAACCTACCAAAGCGGCGGGAGGTTGTTCCAAAGCGTGCATGACCGTGATCTTGGCCGCCTCCTCGCCGAACTGGCCGGGGAAGTCGAAGATGTAGGCCATCTCCACCCCGTGGTCGCTCTCCGACCGGCGGGCGGCCAGGTCGAGCGCCTCGGTGACCTCGCGCATGGGCATCCCGACGATGCTGTGGGCATATGGGGTGACCTGCAGCTCGGCGTAACGAGCGCCCTGGGAGGCCAGGTCGCGGGCCAGGCCGAGCACGAGGGCGGCGATGTCCTCCGGCTCCCGGACCAGCGCGTTGACGGCCTGGTACACCTGCGCGAAGTGGGGGAAGTCGCGGAAGGCGTAGAACGCCCGCAGCTCCTCCTCCGTGGTGGGAACCGGGCCGCCGGGGTGGCGGCGGGCCAGCTCCAGCACGGTGGGTACGGAGGCGGAGCCGACCAGGTGCACATGCAGCTCCACCTTGGGGAGCGCGTCGATGAAGGCGCCAATGGGGGTCGTCATGGCGACGACCCTAAGCTCGACTTTTCGCCTCAAGCCATGGCTTGAGGCGAAATATCACATAAGAATGTTAGGTTTACTGCGCCCAGGCGCGCACCAGCGGCAGCAGGACCTCGTCCACCGATTCCGCGACGAAGGACTCGTCGAACAGCGGTCCGAGGAAGATCATGCGGTGCCAGACCAGCGCCTCCGCCACCCCGAACAGGCGGCCGGGGTCCACGGGCCCCGGCAGGTCGCCGCGCTTCCTGGCCCGCTCCAGCAACGCCTCCACCCCGCCGAGGTCCTTGGCCGGCATGTGCTCGCGCAGCGTCCTGGCCAGCTCCTGGTGCGAGACCAGCGTCGAGGACAGCCCCATGATGAGCCCGTGCTTGCGCTCGACCGCGCCGCACAGGCCGCCGAGCACCGAGGCGAGGTCGCCGCGCAGCGAGCCGGTGTCCTCGGCGGCCGGCGTGTCCATGTCGAACCGGCGGCAGATGACGTCGACCACCAGCTCCGGCTTGCCCGCCCACCGGCGGTAGATGGTCGCCTTGCTGGCCTTGGCCCGCTTGGCGATCTGGTCGACCGACATACGGTCGTAGCCCATCTCGGACAGCAACTCCAGCGTCGCGTCGAGGATGGCCCGCTCCCGCTCGGGGTCGAGTGGTGGCACGTGCACGTCCTCAGCTGTAGGCGATCTCCTCGAATCGTACGCCGGTCAGCCGCGTGGAGACCTCCCACAGGTCGGCGGCGAGCTGCTCGGAACGGGCCGCCTCCGACGGCGTGAGCAGCTGGGTCTTGGGACCGACGAACTCCCCGCCGTGGATCTCCGGCGAGGTGGCCGCGTAGAGGGAGGACACCGCACCGGCCGCCGCGCTCTTCAGGAACAGCCCCACGAGGGGCTGTAGCGGCCCCACGCTGAAGAAGTTGGTGGCCGTGGCACCAGGATGGGTGGCAACGCTGACGAGGTCCACCTGGGCCCGCTGAGCGCGTCGTTGGAGTTCCAGGGTGAAGAGCAGGTTGGCCAGCTTGGAGCGGCCGTACGAGCTCATCTTCTTGTAACCGTGCTCCAGGCCCAGGTCGTCGAGGTCCAGCCTGCCCATCTTGTGCGCGTCGCTCGAGACGTTGACCACCCGCGCGCCGGGACGGGCCAGCAGCAGGGGCAGCAGCAGTCCGGTGAGCGCGAAGTGGCCCAGGTGGTTGGTGCCGAACTGCATCTCGAAGCCGTCACGGGTCAGCTGGCGCGGGATCATGCCGACGCCCGCGTTGTTGACCAGCAGGTCCACCCGATCGACGCCGGCCGCGAAGCTCCTGACCGAGGCGAGATCGGCCAGGTCCAGCGCGCCGTGCTCGACCTGGGCGCCGGGGACGGCCCGGCGGATCTCCTCGACGGCCGCGCCACCTTTAGCAGCCGAGCGGGTGGCGACGACGACGCGGGCGCCGTGCCTGGCGAGTTCGAGCGCGGTGGGCAGGCCGATGCCGCTGTTGGCGCCGGTCACGATGGCCGTCTTGCCGCTCAGGTCGGGCATGTCGGCGGGGGTCCAGGTTCTCATCGCCACTCCAGGTGTACGAAACCGTTTCGTACACCTTAACCTATGCGGTGCCGAGCGTGCCGCTCCTCCCGTTTGGCGACCTCCAGCCGCTGCGCACTCTCGGCGAGCCGCTTGCGGGCCTTGGCCAGCTTCCGCTCCAGCCCCGCGACCCGCTCGGCACGCTCGTCGTGCTCCTGTACGGCCTGTTCCAGGGCGGCGACCCACTCCCGGTGGGCGTCCAGCGCCTCCTGTCGTTCGGCGGCCTTCCTGGCTTCAGCCTCCGCCCGCCTCTTCGCCTCCGCCTCTTCTCGCTTCTCGGCCTCCGCGCGCTTCGCCTCCGCACTCTTGGCCGCCGCGCCCTTCGCCTCCGAGGCCGATTCGGCCGATGCTGTCGAGTCCGTCGGCTTCTTGGCGGGCTTGCCGCGCGGCGCCGCCGGGGCTGGGGCTGGGGCGAAGCCGCTGTAGCTGAGCGGCTTGGCCAGGCGGCCGCGCCGTACCTCCTCGGCGGCGCCCGCGTCCACGACGGCGGCGTCGAGCGTCTGCTCGGCCTCGGCCGCCGCGGCGGCCGACAGCCCGGCGTCCCGCCTGATCAGCCGGGACAGCCGTCCCGCCAGCTCGCCGCGCCGCCGGGTCAGCTCCGCCAGAGCCTCGGCGTCGTGCCTCTCCCACGCCTCGCGCAGCTCCTGCCCGAGCGCCAGCAGCTCCCCGAGGTCGTCCCGGTGCTCGCGGGCCAGCCGGTTCACGGCCGCCGCGGAGACCGTGGGTTTGCGCAGCCCGGCGATGTCGCGGGCCAGCCGTACGTCGCCCGCGTCCTTGGCGGCACGGGCCTCGGCGTCGCGCGCGGCGGTGAACTCGGACGGCGGGAGCCCGTACAGGCGACCGGCCACCTCGTCAAGATCCACACCTGTCAATTACCCCACATCCGCTGGTTTGTAGCGCATAGTGGAGACACGCCACCCGAACGGAGGCCTTCGGTGTTCGAGCGCTTCACTGACCGTGCCCGCCGGGTCGTCGTCCTCGCCCAGGAGGAGGCGCGGACGCTGAACCACGCCCACATCGGCACGGAGCACATCCTGCTCGGCCTCATCCACGAGGGCGAGGGCGTGGCGGGCCTGACACTCGACAGCTTCGGCATCGAGCTGGGGAGCGTGCGCGCCTTCGTCACCCGCGAGGTGGGCCAGGGCGACGAGGCGCCGAGCGGGCACATCCCGTTCACCCCGCGCGCCAAGAAGGTCCTGGAGCTCTCGCTGCGCGAGGCGCTGCAGTTGCGCCACAACTACATCGGCACCGAGCACATCCTGCTCGGGGTGATCAGAGAGGGCGAGGGGCTGGCCGCCCAGGCGATCGTGGACGCCGGCGTGGAGCTGGGCGAGCTGCGGCACCGCGTGCTCACCCGGCTCGGGCAGGGGACGAAGGACCGGCCGGCCGAGATGTTCTTCGCCGGCGGTATGGCGCTGGGCGAGCGGCTCACGCAGATCCAGGAGAGCCTCGAACGCATCGAGCGCCACCTGGGCATCCGGCAGCCGGACCAGGCGACGCCCGACGCGGAACCGGCAGAACAGGACTCCGGGCCGGACGAGGACGAGCGGGGCGAAGAGCGGGGCGAGAGCGCCTCAGGCTGACGCCATCGCGCAGACCGGCAGCCTGGCCTCGATCACGCCCGGGTCCTCGGTGTAGCCGAGTGTGGCGCCCAGCGACAGCAGCAGCCGCCGCATCCGTACGTTGTCGGACAGCATCGTGGCCCTGACCTCGGCGTAACCGAGATCGCGCGCCTCGCGCACCAGTGTCCTGGCCAGCTCCGTGCCCAGACCGCGCCCCTGCCAGCGGTCCTCGACCAGGAAGGCCATCTCGGCGATGCCCGGATCGGGGGTGAACATCAGGGAGGCCATGGCCACCACCTGGCCGTCGTGCCCGGCGACGATCGAGCGGCCGCGGCTGCGGTCGCAGAGCCGGTCGAACATCCGCGGCGGCAGCTCGGGCATCGAGGTGAAGTAGCGGAACCGGCGCGCCTCGGGTGAGCACCTGTCGTGCAGGTCGCGGACGGCCTCGCGGTAGATCGAGGTGAGCGGCCGGACCGTGACCTCCTCGCCGTCGGCCAGCTTGACCGTGGGGTCGGCGGCGTCCTGCTCGACCGGCGGTTGCGCGAGCCGGACGAAGGAGGCGGCCCGAGCGGCCTCGGTCAGGGTGAAGGGCAGCTCGGCACGGCGCAGCCGGACGGCGCGCCTGGGTGCGACGGGCACCACGAGCAGGGTCGGGTCGGGAAGATCACTCACCGCTTCACCATAGATCCACCTGGCATCGTCGGCGCGCAGCAACTCGGCCAGGAACTCCGGCAGCCGCCACGGCATCGACCGCAGCCGGGAGGCCAGCAGCAGCGCGCGGGTGGGCTCGTCGGTCAGCTCGTGCGCCGTCGCCGGGACCACCTGGACGCGGCGGCCACCGGCCTCCTCCAGGGCCGCACGCACGGCCTCGGGCGCGGCGGGGATGTCGGCGACGAACTCGTCGACGGTGCCGTCCGCGTCCGACTGGACGCTCAGGCCGAGGATGTTGCCGCCCCTGTCCGCCAGGGCCGCGGCCAGGGAGGCCAGTCGTCCCGGACGCTCGTCCACCGTCGTGCGAATGCGCAAGAATCCCATAGGAAGAGGATGCCGGGGAGGTGTTACCTGGCCGCTAACGCCGTGTTTCGAATGCGAGTTTCGTAGCTAGATGCGGCGTATAGGAGGATACCGGCCATGAACGCGCATGTCTCCCTGTCGTCCGGATTCGTGAACGGCGACGTCTCCTTCTGGTACCGCTCCTCCGGCGTGCCGGCCCCTGGTCCGCGACTCGACGGCGACCTCCAGGCGGACGTGGCGATCGTCGGCGCGGGCTACACGGGGCTGTGGACCGCGTACTACCTCAAGCAGGCCCAGCCGTCGCTGAACGTCGTGGTGCTGGAGAAGGACTTCGCCGGGTTCGGGGCCTCGGGGCGCAACGGCGGCTGGCTGACCGGCGACCTGGCCGGCTCGCATCAGCGCTACGCCAGGACGCACGGGGTGGAGGGGGCGCGGCGGCTGCAGCGCGAGATGTACGCCTCGATCGACGAGGTGATCCAGGTCTGCGAGAAGGAGGGCATCGACGCCGACGTCGTCAAGGGCGGCGTGGTCAACGTGGCCCGCACTCCCTCTCAGGCGGCCCGCCTGCGGGCCTCGGTGTCGGCCGCCCGCGCCTGGGGCATCGAGGAGGCGGACCTGCGGCTGGTCGATCCCGCCGAACGGCTGCGGGTGGCGGGGGCCGTGGCCGCCTCCTGGAGTCCGCACTGCGCGCGGGTCCAGCCCGCCAAGCTGGTACGAGGGCTGGCACGCGCCGTACGGGAGCTCGGGGTGACCGTCTACGAGCGGACGCCCGTCACGGAGATCGCCCCGGGGCTGGCCGTGACGCCGTTCGGGACGGTCCGGGCGCGCCACGTGCTCCGCGCGACCGAGGGGTTCACCTCGCGGCTGAAGGGCCTGCGGCGGCAGTGGCTGCCGATGAACAGCTCGCTGATCGTCACCGAGCCGCTGCCCGCCTCGTTCTGGGAGACGGTCGGCTGGGCGGGGTCCGAGCTGCTCGGGGACATGGCCCATTACTACATGTACGCGCAGCGGACCGCCGACGACCGCATCGCCTTCGGAGGGCGCGGCCGGCCGTACCTGTACGGCTCGCGGGTCGACGCCAGGGGGCACACGCACGAGCAGACGGTCGAGGCGCTCTGGCGGCTGCTGATCGACTTCTTCCCCGCCGCGGCGTCCTCCTCGGTGGCGCACGCGTGGTCGGGAGTCCTGGGGGTGCCGCGCGACTGGTGCTCGACCGTGCACGTGGACCCGGCCACCGGCCTGGGCTGGGCGGGCGGCTACACCGGGCACGGGGTGACGACGGCCAACCTGGCCGGCCGGACGATGCGGGACCTCGTCCTGGGCGAGCGGACCGCGCTGACGGAGCTGCCGTGGGTGGGCCGCCGGGTGCGGGCCTGGGAGCCGGAGCCGCTGCGCTGGCTGGGGGTGCACGCGATGTACCGGTTGTACCGGGTGGCGGACCACCGGGAGCAGTCGATGCCGGGCACGTCCGTACTGGCCCGCATGGCCGATCTGATCACCGGCCACTGAATCACGTTGAGATTGGGGAGCACTATGAACACGCTCTTTCGAGGGGGACGGGTCTTCACCGCGAAGACCGGCTTCGCCGAGGCCGTGCTGGTCCGCGACGGCGTGATCGCCGCCGTTGGCGACGAGCGGGACCTGGTACGGCTGGCGCCGGGGCACGAGACCGTGGACCTGGACGGGGGTCTGCTGGTGCCCGGGTTCACCGATGCGCATGTGCATCCGGTACAGGCGGGCCTGGAGCGCGCCAAGTGCGACCTATCCGAAATTTACGGACTCGATGCCTATTTGGCGAAGATCGCTGACTATGCGGCGAAAAATCCTGAAAAAGAGTGGATTGATGGCGGCGGGTGGGACATGTCGGCCTTCCCGGGTGGGCTGCCGCACCGCGACCAGCTCGCCTTCGCCGACCGGCCCGTCTACCTCATCCAGCGCGACCATCATGCCGCCTGGGTCAACGCCCGTGCCCTGGAGCTGGCCGGCGTCACCGCAGACACCCCCGACCCCGCCGACGGCCGCATCGAACGCGACGCCGACGGCACGCCCAGCGGCGTCCTGCACGAGGGCGCGATGGACCTCGTCGGCCTCCTCACCCCGCGCCCCTCCCCTCTCGACCTGGACCGGGCGCTGGCGGATGCCGAGCGCTACCTGTTCTCGCTCGGCATCACCGGCTGGCAGGACGCCATCGTGGGCTCCTACGCGGGCTCGGTGGACCAGCTTCCCACCTACCTGTCGGCGGCCGGCTCCGGCAGGCTACGGGCCCGCGTGGTGGGCGCGCTGTGGTGGGACCGTACCCGTGGCCTCGACCAGATCGACGACCTGACCGCGCGCCGCGCCTCGGCGGAGGGGCTGGACCGGTTCCGCGCGACCTCGGTGAAGATCATGCAGGACGGCATCACCGAGAACTTCACCGCCGCGACGCTGGAGCCCTACTGCCTCTGCGGCGGCACGGGCCTGTCCTACGTCGACCCGGACAAGCTCAGGACGTACGTGGCCGAGCTGGACCGCCTCGGCTTCCAGGCGCACGTCCACGCGATCGGCGAACGGGCCGTACGCGAGGCGCTGGACAGTTTCGAGGGCACCTCGCCCGCCAACCGGCACCACATCGCGCACCTGCAGATCATCGAGCCGTCGGACGTGCCCCGCTTCGCCGCGCTCGGCGTGACGGCCAACCTGCAGCCGCTCTGGGCGACCCACCACGCGCAGATGGACGAGCTGACGCTGCCGTTCCTGGGCGAGCCCCGCTCCTCGTGGCAGTACCCCTTCGCCGACCTGCTCTCCCACGGGACGCGGTTCTGCGCGGGCAGCGACTGGCCGGTGTCGAGCGCCGACCCGCTGCAGGGCATGCACGTGGCCGTCAACCGTACGGAGCCCGGCAGCTCGGTGCACGCCGGCTACCCCACGGCACAGACGCCGTTCCTGCCCGGCCAGCGCCTCGACCTGGCGACCGCGCTGACCGCGTACACGGCCGGTTCGGCCTGGATCAACCGTTCCCCCGCCGGGGTGATCGCACCGGGCCGCCCGGCGGACCTCGTCGTCCTGGACCGCGACCCGTTCACGCTGCCGGAGCGCGACATCTGGACCACCGGGGTACGCATGACGTTCGTGGACGGCGTCGCCGTACACGAAAGGTAGGCCAGGGTGGGTGCGCGATCCGGCGCTACGGAACGCGCACCCTTCCCGCGTACGGTCGCCTCCGACACAAGTGGAGGCTGACATGGTGATGCGGCGAACGTGGGCCGTCGCGGCGCTCGCCTGCGCGATGACGGTGACCATTCCCGGCGTCGCACAGGCGACGACCCAGAGCGGCAGGGACGTGGTGATCACGTCCAGGCGCGGCTGGCAGGACACCGGGATCTACGTGTACGCGGGCGACCGCGTCCGGGTCGCGCAGGTGGGCGGCAGCTGGACGGTCGACAACAACTCCTTCCCGTGGGTGGGCGCCGACGGCTACGACTGGGACACCGACTCGCACATCTACCAGGGCTGCAAGATCCACGACAGCTCCCCCTACGGCAGGCTCCTGTCCCGGATCAACGGCGGCTCGCGTGCCCTGGGCGCGCACCGGAGCTGGCGGGCCGGTTCCGGTGGCCGGCTGTTCATGAGGATCAACGATCAGAACCGCTGCCTCGGTGACAACGCGGGCGCGCTGATCATCAGGATCTGGCACTAGCCATCAGGTCGGGAGTGTAATGACCGTGTGACGGGGACACACGGCAAGCGCGTGGTCGTCGTGGACGACGACGACATCAGCCGCACCGGCATCGTCGCCATCCTGTCCGCGACGCCGGGTGTGGAGGTGATCGCGGGACTCGATCATCGGGCGGCGGCCGGCTGGTCGTACGAGGGCGTCGACGTCGTGCTGGTGGACGCCGCCGACGAGCGCAGCCCCGACGACCACTTCCCCGGTGTGGCGGTCGTGGAGGCCGTCCGCCGCGTCCGGAGCCGTCAGCAGACCACGGTCATCGTGCTCACCGGACACTTCCTCGACGGCGCGGTCCGGCGGCGCATGCGGGAGGCCAGGGCCGACTACTTCTACCACCGCAGCCAGCTCGGGGACGCGGCCCGCCTGCGCGCCGCCGTACTCCAACCGTCTGGGGGCGTGCCCGGCCCCGCCGATCCCGAAGAGGAGATCAGGCTCGGCGTCTCCCCCGTCAGCCGGGTCAACGCGGCCGTGGCGCACGCGCTGGCGGAGCACCTGCCGGAACGGCTGGGCGAGCGGGTCAGTCCCCGGTCGCGGGCCTGGATCCGGTTACGGGAGCGGTTCAACCGGCAGGCCCGGCTCGCGCCGACGACCTCCGACGGCCGCGCTCCGGACCGCACCCAGTCACTGCCGTCGCTGCCACAGATCGCCCGCTTCCTGACCTGGGCGACAAGAGTGAAAACACCCCCACCGCCACCGGATGAATGAATCGCTCAGGGGCGCTACGCGGTCCACCTCGTTCACCGCCGTCCGTCTCTTCCTCAACCTGCGGCTGGCCTCGCGGGTGACGATCTGCGTGACCCTCTGGGAGCCCCTCACGCCACCCGTGGCGCTGCTCACCCTGCTCGCCTCGTGCCTGTACGACGTGCTGGTCTTCCGCGCCCTCAGACGCCACGGCATCCCCGTCCCGGTACGGCTGGCGCTGGACGTCGCCGACGTGGCCGTCTGGTCCGCGCTGGCCGGCGACCCGATCGACGCCCCCGCCCTGCTGGCCGCACCCCTGGCCTACGAGCTGGCCTTGGCGCACGGCTGGACGGCGCTGGCCGTACCGCTCACGTCGGGCGCGGTGGCCAACGTGGCACTGGCCGTGGCGGGCTGGTCGTACAGTCCCGCGCCCCTTCTCTGGCCCGCCGGCGGCGTGGCGGGCGGTGTGTTCATCGGCCGCTACCTGCGCGGGCGGCTGCGGCAACGGCTGCGCGTGGCCGCGGCGGAACGTCAGGCGGCCAGGAGCCGCGCCGAGCTGGCCGGTCGGCACAGCGTGGCCATGGGCGCCGACACCGTGGTGGACCTGCTGACCCGTACCTGGCCGCTGCTGGCGGGACCGGGCCGCCAGGTGGCGTCGCCTCTGTCGGCCTGGCGGCAGCGGCTGGCGGAGGAGACGGCCGATCACGCCGAGTACCTGGCGGTCGCGTTGCTGCGCTGGGAGCAGCGCCACAACCTGGCCAGCCCGGACCTCTCCCGCGACGTGGAGTTCCGTCCCACGGACGAGAGCGGCTCGCTGCTGCTCTCCCCCGCCCAGACGGCCGCCCTGCACGACGCCCTGGTACGTCTGGCGCCCACGGGCTCGCTCACCGTCACCGCGGACGAGCCACGGCCGCTCGGGCGACGGCAGGAACTGCGGATCGGCTCCAGGAAAGTGGTCCTGCCGGAGGACGCCCGCCCGAACACTCCGCCGTTCGACGCGGGACCGATCGCCATCGCCCTCGGCGCCGTCGGCTCGCTCAGCCACTCGTGGCGCGACATGGACGGCGTGCCGCTCCCGGCCTGCGCGGCCCTCACGGTGACCGGGCTGCTGGTCGCCTTGTGGGCGCACCGGCGCGTCCTCGCCCGTGGCACGGCGGCACACGCGCGGGTGCTGGCCGCGGGACTCTGCTTCGGCGCCGTGGACGCGCTGGTCTCGACGTCCCTCATGCGGACGATGGCCGCCGGCGGGCTCACCCGGATGCCGTTCCTGCACGCGATGCTCTTCGCCGTCCCGCTGACGGTCATGTACTGGCGCGACCTGGGGCTGGGACGCCGGATCGCGGCCGTGGCGTCGGTGGCGTCGATCCTGTGCGTCTGCGTGTGGCTGCTGCCCGTACCGCTGCACTGGGCCGACCTGGCGGGACTGGTATGGCCGCTGGCGTTCACGATCGGCGCCTCGGCGGTGCGCGACCTGCTGGACCTGGACACCAGCGGGGTGGACCACGAACTGACCGCCGAACACGCGGCGGCGGTGCGCGAGGGCTACCTCAGCGGCCGGGCCGACGTGCTGCGACTGGTGGAACAGGTCACGGACGAGGCCGCCCACCGCCTGAGCGCGGACCGGGACTCGCTCGACCCGCGTTTCCTCCCGGAGATCGAACGCCGCCTGTCTCAGGTCCGCGACCGCGTCTCAGCCCTACGGCACCAGCCAGATCCCTGACCACTCCACAGAGCCCGGCACCCCGAACCCGCCAACCCCCCCAGCATCCCGCGCACCCCACGGATCCGGCACCCCGCCAAACCCACGACGCAGGTGGCCGCCCATGGCACCGCCGAACCCCATCCGGTGAAACCCGGGGGTCGCCCGTGACGGCCCACGCCACGAACAGCGAAGGACCCCGGCGCAGTGTGCCGGGGTCCTTCGGAGATAACTCTGAGCTAACAAGGTCCTACCAGGGGGACTTGTTGTTGCGCAGACGCTCCAGCGCTTCCTCGAGGATCGCCTTGCCGTCCTTGTCGCTCCTGCGCTCCTTCACATAAGCCAGGTGCGTCTTGTACGGCTCGTTCCGGGGCGGGGCAGGCGGGGCCTGCTCGTCCTGGCCGGCCGGGAGGCCGCAGCGCGGGCAGTCCCACATTTCGGGCACCGCCGCATCGCTGGCGAAGCTGGGCCGCGTCTCATGCATGTTGGCGCACCAGAACGAGACCCGCACTCTCGGAGCTGCCTCGCCGCGCTCGGCCTCCCCCATCGGGCCGGCGCCGACACGGCTGCCACGGATCGCGTTGCCACTACCCACGGATGAACTCCTCGCTCGATCGCCCCGTGACACACGGGGGGAGAATCACTGTCACGCGTCAATCTGACTCAGGGCCGCAGAAGCAGACCCAGAGCGATGATGCAGACGAACCAGACGGTGCCCGTGATCACGGTCAACCGGTCGAGGTTACGCTCCACCACCGAGGAACCACCGAAGTTCGACGAGAAACCGCCGCCGAACATGTCAGACAGGCCACCACCCTTGCCCTTGTGGAGCAGGACGAGCAGGATCATGAGACAGCTCGCCAGGATGAGGGCGATGGAGATTCCGATTTCCACGGTATGCCTAGTCCTTCAATGCTCTGTCACGCGTGACGATTCAAACTTGCTTCTAGAGGGTACGGCTTGTTGTCAAGTCGCACCCCCGGAACGACTCAGTTAGCCAGACATATCGGAGAAACGGCAGATCTTAACGAACTCCCCGGCATCGATGCTGGCACCGCCCACGAGCGCGCCGTCGATATCGGGTTGAGCCATGATCCCAGCGATGTTGCCTGACTTGACCGACCCTCCGTAAAGGATACGTACTGCGGAGGCCACTTCGGGGTCGTACAGCTCAGCGAGTCTTCCTCGCAGCGCCGCGCAGACCTCCTGGGCGTCCTCGGGAGTGGCCACCTCGCCGGTGCCGATCGCCCACACCGGCTCGTAGGCCACTACCATCGATTGTGCCTGCTCAGCGGAGACTTTGCGCAGTCCGCCGTCAAGCTGAGCCAGGCAATGTGAAACCTGCTCGCCCGCCTGGCGCACGGGCAGGCCCTCGCCGACGCACAGGATCGGCGTGAGCGAGTGGCGGAACGCGGCGTGCACCTTGGCGTTGACCAGGTCGTCGTCCTCGCTGTGATACTGCCGCCGCTCCGAGTGGCCGGCCAGGACGAACGTGCAGTTCAGCTTGGCCAGCATCGCGCCCGAGATCTCGCCGGTGTAGGCGCCCGCCTCGTGCTGGGACAGGTCCTGGGCGCCGTAGACGATGCGCAGCTTGTCGCCGTCGACGAGCGTCTGGACGCTGCGCAGGTCGGTGAACGGCGGCAGGACGGCTATCTCCGCCTTGTCGAAGTCCTTGTCGGTGAACGCGAAGGCGAGCTTCTGGACCAGCGAGATGGCCTCAAGGTGGTTGAGGTTCATCTTCCAGTTGCCGGCGAAAAGCGGCTTTCTCACGGTCAGTCCTCCAGGGCGGCGAGTCCGGGCAGGGTCTTGCCCTCGAGATATTCCAGGCTCGCGCCACCACCGGTGGAAATGTGCGAGAAGCCGTCTTCGGGCAGGTCGAACTTGCGTACGGCAGCCGCCGAGTCGCCGCCGCCGACCACCGTCAGGGCGTCGGCCCCGATCAGCGCCTCGGCCACGGCCCGGGTGCCGCCGGAGAACGCGTCGAACTCGAAGACGCCCATGGGGCCGTTCCAGAAGATGGTCTTGGCGTCGGCCAGCTTGGCCGCGAACAGCTCACGGGTCCTGGGACCGATGTCGAGCCCCTCACGGTCGGCCGGGATCGCCGTGGCCTCGACCACGTCGTGCGGCGCGTCCTCGGCGAAGCCGGTCGCGGCCAGCACATCGACGGGCAGCACGAGATCGACACCGCGCTCGGCGGCCTCGTTGAGGAAGCCGCGCACCTGGTCGAGCTGGTCCTCCTGGAGCAGCGACTTGCCGACCTCATAGCCCTGGGCCTTGAGGAAGGTGTAGGCCATGCCGCCGCCGATCAGCAGCCGGTCGACCTTGGCCAGCAGGTTGGCGATGACGCCGAGCTTGTCGGAGACCTTGGCGCCGCCCAGCACCACCACGTAGGGGCGCTCGGTGTCCTCGGTGAGCCTCCTGAGCACCTCCAGCTCGGCCACGATGAGCTTGCCCGCCGCGTGCGGCAGCAGCCGGGGCACGTCGTAGACGCTGGCGTGCTTGCGGTGGACCGCGCCGAAGCCGTCGCCGACGTAGAGCTCGGCGAGCCCCGCCAGCTTCTCGGCGAACGCCCCGCGCTCCGCCTCGTCCTTGGACTCCTCGCCCGCCTCGAACCGGAGGTTCTCCAGCAGGGCGACCTGGCCCTCCTCCAGCGCGTCGGCGACGCCCTGGGCGCTGTCACCGACCACGTCGGTGGCGAAGGCCACGTCCTCGCCGAGCAGCTCGGCGAGGCGCTCGGCGACCGGCTTCAGCGAGAGGCCGGGGTTGGGGCGCCCCTTGGGGCGGCCCAGGTGAGCGCAGACGACGACCTTCGCGCCCGCGCCGGTCAGCGCCTTGATCGTCGGCACCGACGCGCGGATGCGGCCGTCGTCGGTGATCGTCTCACCGTCGAGTGGGACGTTGAGGTCGGCGCGCACGAGCACGCGCCGACCCTTCACATCGAGATCGTCGAGCGTACGCATCAGAGGTCCGCGCCCACCAACTGGATGAGGTCGACGAGGCGGTTGGAGAAGCCCCACTCGTTGTCGTACCAGCCGACGACCTTGACCTGGTTGCCGATGACCTTGGTCAGGCCGGCGTCGAAGATGCAGGAGGCCGGGTCGGTGACGATGTCGCTGGAGACGATCTCGTCCTCGGTGTAGCTGAGCACGCCCTTGAGCGCCCCCTCGGCGGCGGCCTTGTACGCGGCGTTGACCTCTTCGACGGTCACGTCACGGGAGACCTCGACGGTCAGGTCGGTGGCCGAGCCCGTGGGGATCGGCACGCGCATCGCGAACCCGTCGAGCTTGCCCTTGAGCTCGGGCAGCACCAGGCCGATGGCCTTGGCGGCGCCGGTCGAGGTGGGCACCACGTTGACGGCGGCGGCGCGGGCGCGGCGCAGGTCCTTGTGCGGGCCGTCCTGCAGGTTCTGGTCCTGTGTGTAGGCGTGGATGGTGGTCATCAGGCCCTTCTCGATGGTGAAGGCGTCGTTCAGGACCTTCGCCAGCGGAGCCAGGCAGTTGGTGGTGCAGGAGGCGTTGGAGATGATCGTGTGCTTGGCGGCGTCATAGGTGTTGTCGTTGACACCCATCACGATTGTGACGTCTTCGTTCTTCGCCGGGGCGGAGATGATGACCTTCTTGGCGCCGTTGTCGGCGTGCACCTTGGCCTTGGCCGCGTCGGTGAACAGGCCGGTCGACTCCAGCACCACGTCGACGCCGAGGTCGCCCCAGGGCAGCTTGGCCGGGTCGCGCTCCTCGAAGACCTTGATCGTCTTGCCGTCGACGGTGATCTCGTCGCCGGAGACCTTCACCTCGTACGGCAGGCGGCCGAGGATGCTGTCGTACTTCAGCAGATGGGCGAGCGTCGCGTTGTCGGTCAGGTCATTGACCGCAACGATCTCGATGTCCTTGCCACTGGCGGCCACCGCACGCCAGAAGTTGCGACCGATGCGGCCGAAGCCGTTGACGCCTACGCGGATGCTCACGGGAACCGATCTCCTCGTACGTGATGGCGAGCTAAAAACCTCAATGCCAAACCCTATCGGAACCAAATTGGTTTAGACCACTCGACTCCCCCTACCGTGAATCCGCGATCAGGCGGCGTAATTTGTGAGCTTCGAGTAAAGTGCCCGACTCATCGGAGTAAGTTCCGGCATTCTCTGGGGGCTGAGATGTCACAACCTAGGTCCGGCCTGCTGTCTGGCCTGATCGTGGGTTTCGTTGCCACGCTCGTCTGCGCCATCGCGCAAGCGGCGGTACTCCTGTACGGAGACCGCTTCATCCCGGCTGCCTTCCTGACCGCCGGCGACGGCCTCTGGGCGATGACCACGATCGCCTTCGCCTCGGCCCTGCTCCTGTCTCTCCTGGTATGCCTGTTCAGGCCGGGCAGCCGGCTCCTGCCGTGGTGGTCGGGCCTCTGCTCGGCGGCGGCGGTGGCCCTGGGATGGACCACCGCCCGCGCGATGACCACCGGCGGCCGGCCCGACCTGAGCCTCGACCGCCTCATCACCAACATCCCGGCCGAGCTGGCAGGTCTCTGGCCCTCCCTGAAGGACTCGTGGGAGCCCTGGCTCCCGCTGGTAGTGGCGGTTTTGACGGCCTATTTCCTCGTACGCATACGAGTACGCCGCGTCCGAGCCCGCCGAGCCTCCCTCACCCCACCGGAGGACCCGACCCCGGCCGAACCGGAGTACCGGGCCCCCTTCGAGCCTCTCCAAAGCCCCACCAACCCCTCACGCCCCACAGGCGACCTCTTCACCCCGAGGGACTCGGGCCGGTCCTGAAACGGCTCACCGGCCCGATCCACGGAGACGGCCAAGCATGCGCACGTCACGGCGGGAAGTCCCGCCACCGGAGGAGCGTTCCCCTGGACGGGGCCCAGCCCACGACGGCGATCGGCGCCCACCGTGCCTGCCGTAATGCATGAACCGCCTTGACGGAAAGCCACGCACGGCAGAGCCCCCACAGGAAGAACCCCGCACGGAGAAGCCCGCCCAGAACAGTCCTGCCGCACCGCCGGAGACCCGCCCGACACGCGCGGTCACGTGCCCGCGGTCAGGGGGCCACCGCGCCGCGCAGAGGCCGCTCAGAGAACGCTCACTGGGCGAGCATGTCCACGGTGAGGTTCGCCTCGGTGTTGGGGATGCCCAGGTCGGTGGCACGTTTGTCGGCCATCGCCAGCAGCCGCCGGATGCGTCCGGCGATCGCGTCCTTGGTCAGCGGCGGATCCGCGATCTGCCCCAGCTCCTCCAGAGACGCCTGCTTGTGCTCCACCCGCAGCCGCCCCGCGATCACCAGGTGGTCGGGCGCCTCCTCGCCCAGGATCTCCAGCGCCCGCTGCACCCGCGCCCCCGCCGCCACCGCGGCCCGCGCCGAGCGGCGCAGGTTGGCGTCGTCGAAGTTGGCGAGCCGGTTGGCCGTGGCCCGCACCTCGCGGCGCATCCGGCGCTCTTCCCAGGCCAGCACGCTGTCGTGCGCGCCGAGCCGCGTCAGCAGCGCGCTGATGGCGTCGCCGTCGCGTACCACGACCCGGTCGACGCCCCGCACCTCCCGCGCCTTGGCGTGGATCTTGAGCCGCCGCGCCGAGCCCACCAGCGCCAGCGCCGCCTCGGGCCCCGGGCAGGTGACCTCCAGCGACATGGAGCGCCCCGGCTCGGTCAGCGAGCCGTGCGCCAGGAACGCCCCGCGCCACGCGGCCTCGGCGTCGCAGGCGGCCCCCGCCACCACCTGACGAGGCAGGCCGCGGACCGGGCGCCCGTGGTTGTCGATGAGACCCGTCTGCCGGGCCAGCGCCTCACCGTCGCGGTAGACGCGCACGACATAGCGTGAGCCCTTGCGCAGCCCGGCGGGTGCCAGCACGAGCACTTCGGCCTTGTGACCGAACACCTCCCCGATGTCCTTGATCAGCCGCCGCGCGGTGGCGTTGGTGTCGAGCTCCGCCTCGATCACGATGCGCCCGCCCACCAGGTGCAGCCCGCTGGCGAACCGCAACAGCGTCGACACCTCCGCCTTCCGGCAGCAAGGCTTCAGCACCGGCAGGCGGCTCAGCTCGTCCTTCACCACACCCGTCATCGCCATAAGCGTTAGTCCTCCCCCATTCAGACCGGCTCTCAGCAGTGTCTCGCACCTTTGCGCCGCGCCGACCAGGATCAACGCTTCTGGAGGAAAATCTCGTCCAGGACGGAGGCAAGACGTCGTGAGTCATGCCGGGGGGAGCCGTCGGCGGCCGCGACGTCGGCCATGACGAGCCGCCCGCCGAGCGCGGTGGCGGCCTTCTCCAGAGCGTCGCGGTCATCGACCACGCCGGTGTCGGCGAGCACGACGTCGACGCGCAGGCCGGGCGCGTGCTGCCGGAGCACCTCCAGGTGCTGCTGGGGTGAGAAGTCGTCGGTCTCGCCGGGCTGCGGCGCCAGGTTGAGCGTCACCAGCCGCTGAGCCTTCGACTCATGCAGCGCCCGAGCCAGCTCGGGCACCTTGAGATGCGGTAACACGCTGGTGAACCACGACCCCGGCCCGAACACCAGCCAGTCGGCCTCCAGCACCGCGCGTACGGCCTCGGGCCGCGCCGGCGGATCCTCCGGCACCAGCGAGATCGCCTGCACCCGGCCGGGGGTCAGCGCGCAGGCCACCTGCCCGCGTACGGTCGAGGTGACGCCGTCGAGCTCCACCTCGGCCACGATGTCGAGCGGCACCGACGCCATCGGCAGCACCCTGCCATGGGCACCGAGCAGCCGGCCCACCCAGTCGAGGCCCGCCACGGGGTCGCCGAGCAGCTCCCACAGCGCCACGATGAGCAGATTGCCGACGGCGTGGCCGTGCAGGTCACCCTCGCTGCGGAAGCGGTGCTGGACGACCTCGCTCCAGGTGCTCCCCCACTCGTCGTCGCCGCAGAGCGCGGCCAGCGCCATCCGCAGGTCGCCGGGAGGAAGCACGCCCAGCTCACGCCTGAGCCGCCCGCTGGAGCCACCGTCGTCGGCGACCGTCACCACCGCGGTCAGGTCGCCCACCACGCCGCGCAGCGCCGACAGCGAGGCATAGAGCCCATGCCCCCCACCCAGCGCCACCACCCGCGGCCGATCATCCGGCGGCGCCCCGGCCACGACGGCGTCACCCAGCGCCGCGCCAGCCACAATCGCCTCACCCGGCGTCGCTTCGGCTACGGCCGCCTCGCCCTGGTCTTGGCCTTCATCGGTCACTCCCGCCCCACATCCCGGTGGCTGACCTGGACTTCCATGCCGCGGTCACGCAGCCGGCCGGCGACCTGCTCGGCCATCGCCACGCTGCGGTGCTTGCCACCCGTACAGCCCACCGCCAGCGTGGCGTAGCTCTTGCCCTCGCGCGCGTAACCGGCGGCGATCACCTGCAGAACCTCCTCGTACGCGTCGAGGAACTCCTTGGCGCCCGGCTGGCCGAGCACGTAGTCGCGCACCGGGGCGTCGAGCCCGCTCATCGGCCGCAGATCCGGCACCCAGTGCGGGTTGGGCAGGAAGCGGCAGTCGACCACGAGGTCGGCGTCGACCGGCAGGCCGTACTTGAAGCCGAACGAGACCACGTTGAGCCGCAGCCCCGGCCGGTCCTCGCCGCCGAAGAAGTTGACGATCTTGTTGCGTAGCTCGTGCACGTTGAGCGAGGAGGTGTCGATCACCAGGTCGGCGTTGGCGCGCACCTCGCGCAGGATGCCGCGTTCGCGGGCGATGCCGTCGACGAGCCGGCCCTCGCCCTGGAGCGGGTGGGGCCTGCGGACGTTCTCGAACCTGCGCACCAGCCCTTCGTCGCTGGCTTCCAGGAAGACCACGCGCACCCGCACGCCGCGGCCCTCGAGCTCTTCGATGGCGGCGTTGAGGTCGCTGGTGAAGGCCAGGCTGCGCACGTCGACGACGGCGGCCACCTTGTCGGCGGCCAGCTTGACCTTGCCCGCCTCCTCCGCCATGGCGAACAGCAGTCCTGGCGGCAGGTTGTCGATGACGAACCAGCCCAGGTCTTCCAACGCCTTGGCCGCGGTGCTGCGACCCGCGCCTGACATGCCGGTGACGATGACGAACGCCGGCTCGGTGTTCATTGCCTCACTCCGTTCGGCGGGCTCACTGTCCCTCCCCCTTCAGCGTCGACGCGATCACCTCGGCGATGGCCGGGCCGATGCCGGGGACCTCGCACATTTCGGCGGCGGTGGCCTCGCGCAGCTTCTTCACGGAGCCGAAGTGTTTGAGCAGCGCCTGCCGACGCGCCGGTCCGAGGCCGGGCACGGTGTCGAGCGCGCTCTCCTTCACGGTCTTGGACCTCTTAGCACGATGGTAGGTGATGGCGAACCTATGTGCCTCGTCCCGCACGCGTTGCAGCAGGTAGAGTCCCTCACTGGAGCGCGGCATGATCACCGGCTGGTCGTCGCCGGGCAGCCACACCTCTTCGAGCCGCTTGGCCAGGCCGCACACGGCGACGTCATCGATGCCGAGCTCGTCGAGCGCCCGCTGGGCGGCGGCCGCCTGGGGGCCCGCGCCGTCGACCACGACCAGGTTGGGCGGGTAGGCGAACTTGCGCGGCTTTCCGGTCTCCGGATCGATCGGCCCGTTGGGTCCGTCGGCGTCGTCGTCGGCCGCCAGCTCCCCGGTGTTCGAGCGCTCCTCCAGGTAGCGCCGGAACCGCCGCTGGATGACCTCGTAGATGGAGGCGACGTCGCCTTCCTTGGTCTTGACGGCGAAGCGGCGGTATTCGCTCTTGCGGGCCAGGCCGTCCTCGAACACCACCATCGACGCCACGACGTTCTCGCCCTGCAGGTGGGAGACGTCGTAGCACTCGACACGCAGCGGCACCTGGTCGAGGTCGAGCGCGTCGGCGATCTCCTGCAGCGCCTTGCTGCGGGTGGTCAGGTCGCCGGCTCGGCGGATCTTGTGCTGGGCGAGCGACTCCTTGGCGTTGCGCTCGACGGTCTCCATCAGCGACTTCTTGTCGCCGCGTTGCGGCACCCGGACCTCGACCCGGGCGCGGCGCTGCTCCGACAGCAGCTCGGTGATCGCCTCGTTGTCGGGCGGCAGCACGGGCACGAGGACCTCGCGGGGCATCGACTCGGCACCCGCCTCGCCGTACATCTGCAGCAGGAACTGCTCCACCAGCTCACCCGGCGAGCTCTCCTCGACCTTGTCGACCACCCAGCCGCGCTGACCGCGGATGCGGCCGCCGCGCACGTAGAAGACCTGGACGGCGGCTTCGAGCGGGTCCTCGGCCAGCGCGATCACGTCGGCGTCGGTGCCCTCGCCGAGGACGACGGCCTGCTTCTCGAGCGCGCGCTGCAGGGCCTGGATGTCGTCGCGGAGCCTGGCGGCCCGCTCGTATTCCTGCGCCGCGGCGGCCTCGCGCATGTCGCGCTCCAGCCGCTTGATGAAGCGGCCGGTGTTGCCCGCCATGAAGTCGCAGAAGTCTTCGGCCAGGGCCAGGTGCTCGTCCGGGGTGACCCGGCCCACGCACGGCGCCGAGCATTTGTCGATGTAGCCCAGCAGGCACGGCCGGCCGATCTGCCCGGCGCGCTTGAACACTCCCGCGCTGCACGTGCGGACGGGAAAGACGCGCAGCAGCAGATCGACGGTCTCGCGGATGGCCCAGGCGTGGGAGTAGGGGCCGAAGTAGCGGGTGCCCTTGCGCTTGGCGCCCCGCATCACCTGCACGCGCGGGAAGTCCTCGCCCATGGTGACGGCGAGGTAGGGGTAGGACTTGTCGTCGCGGTATTTGACGTTGAAGCGGGGGTCGAACTCCTTGATCCAGGAGTATTCGAGCTGCAGCGCCTCGACCTCGGTGCCGACCACCGTCCAGTCGACGTCGGCGGCGGTGGTGAGCATGGTCTGCGTGCGCGGATGCAGGGCGGAGAAGTCGGCGAAGTAGGAGTTGAGCCGTTGCCGCAGGCTCTTGGCCTTGCCGACGTAGATCACCCGGCCATGCGCGTCCCTGAACCGGTAGACCCCCGGAGAGTCGGGAATGGACCCCGATTGGGGGCGGAAACTCAGGGGACTGCGCACTGATCTCGCCACGTTCAAAGACTAACGGGCCCCACCGACAAGGCGGCCCGCCGTACCAGTCGTCCTGGTACGGCGGGCGTGCGCCTAGGCGAGCGTGATCTGGTCTCCCTCGACCTTGATCTGCTGCTCAGGAAGCGGCTTCTTGGCCGGTCCGGCGGAGACGGATCCGTCGTCGATCTTGAACTTGCTGCCGTGGCACGGGCAGTCGATCATCCCGTTCGCGACGCCGCCGACCGTGCAGCCCTGGTGGGTGCAGATCGCGCTGAACGCCTTGAACTCGCCCGACTTGGGCTGCACCACCACCACTTTCTGCTCCTTGAAGACCGTCCCCCCGCCCACGGGGATGTCGGAGGTCTTCGCCAATGCGCCACCCGCGGCCGCCGGAGCACTCGACTGCGTGTCGGCGGTCGAGGTCTGCGCGCCGCTCGCGGCGTCGTTACTGCCACACGCGGTCAGCGCCAGTGTCAGGCCACCCACGCCCACACCGGCGATCATCGCTCTGCGACTCTGAAAGTCATCTCCCATGAGCTCACCCAACCGCACACAGGTGAGAAATTCATGAGGACCCGCTAGGCAAGCGTGATCTTACCGTCGCTGACCTTGATTTTCTTCTCCTCGAGCGGCTTGGAAGCCGGGCCACCTGCGACGGAACCGTCCGAAATCTTGAACTTGCTCCCGTGGCACGGGCAGTTGATGGTGCCGTCCGCGACCTCGTCGACCGTGCATCCCTGATGGGTGCAGATCGCCGTGAACGCCTTGAACTCCCCCTCCGTCGGCTGGGTGACGACCACCTTCTGGCTCTCGAAGACCTTGCCGCCCCCGCTGGGGATGTCGCCGGTTTCGGCGAGCGCCTTGCCGCCGGCGGCCTTCTTCTTCTTCGGGGCCGCGGACGACGGCTCGTCGGCCGCGGGTGCCTCACTCGCTTGGGTCGTCGGCGAGCCGTAGCTCGCGCAAGCGGTCATCACCACTGCGAGCCCGGCGCCTCCGGCCCCGAGCACCACCGCCCGGCGCGTCGTTTCGGTCATATTGCGTCCTCCCAGGTCTAGTTCTCACTTCAGGTACGGCCAGCGCCCTCGCGCCGGTTCAGCGTGCCGTACGCCAATCCCGGGAACCACGCAGAATTACCTGTTCAGGCCACCACGACGCCGTCACCCACGACTTTGATCTTGTAGGCCACGAGCGGCGCGGTCGCCGGCCCCTTGAGCGCCTTGCCGGTGTCGGCGGCGAACTCGCTGCCGTGGCACCCGCACGTGATCACGTTCTCCTCGGGCGAGCCGACCGTGCAGCCCTTGTGCGTGCAGACCGCGCTGAACGCCTTGAAGACGCCCTTCGCCGGCTGGGTGACCACGATCTTGTACTGCTCCACCAGGACGCCGCCGCCCACGGGAACGTCCGCGGTCTTGGCGAGCACCTGCCCCTTGATCCCGGCCGGCTCCGCGCTGGCGCCGCCGCCACACCCCGCGACCGCGAGACCGCACACCGCCAGTCCGGCCGCGCCCAGCGCCTCGCGACGCCCGATTTCGGGCATGGCGCTGCCCAGCTCCGTAATCCCCATGGTGTCAGCCCTTCCCCGTGGCCACTGACCCCCTGCAGGCCAGGCCGCTATCGTCTGGTCAACTTTATTGCCGACACCCCTCGGTCCCCCGTCCGGGTCATCGCCGCAAGGCCGAGAATCCCGAGCCGGCGCCCCTCACCCGACGTAGACCCCGCAGGCCCGCCCGGCCGCCATCCCATGACGCCCCCTCAGGCCCCGGCCATCACCAGGCCGAGCTCCGACCGTCCCGTACCGACGGACACGGCCGATCCCCGGGTTTCTGTACGGCGGCCACCCGCCGTACAGAAAGACCCTGGAGGAAAGGGAACCTCAGAGCGAGAGGATCTTGCGCAGGAAGCGCCCCGTGTGGCTCTCGTCCACCAGCGCGATCTCCTCAGGCGTCCCCGTGGCGACCAGCGTGCCGCCCCGCGAGCCACCCTCGGGCCCCATGTCGATCACCCAGTCGGCCGTCTTGATGACGTCGAGGTTGTGCTCGATGACGATCACCGTGTTGCCGCCGTCGACCAGCCGCCCGAGCACTCCGAGCAGCCGCCGGATGTCCTCGAAGTGCAGCCCGGTGGTCGGCTCGTCGAGCACGTAGATCGTCCGCCCCGTCTGCCGCCGCTGCAGTTCGGAGGCCAGCTTGACGCGCTGCGCCTCGCCGCCGGACAGGGTCGTGGCGGGCTGCCCGAGCCGTACGTAGCCGAGGCCGACGTCGTTGAGCGTCTGCAGGTGGCGCTTGATCGCCGGAATCGCGTCGAAGAAGCCGAGCGCCTCCTCGATCGGCATGTCGAGCACTTCGGAGATCGTCTTGCCCTTGTAGTGGACCTCCAGCGTCTCCCGGTTGTAGCGGGCGCCGTGGCAGACCTCGCACGGGACGTACACGTCGGGCAGGAAGTTCATCTCGATCTTGATGGTGCCGTCGCCGGCGCACGCCTCGCAGCGGCCGCCCTTGACGTTGAAGCTGAAGCGGCCCGGCTGGTAGCCGCGCACCTTGGCCTCGGTGGTGGCCGCGAACAGCTTGCGTACGTGGTCGAACACGCCGGTGTAGGTGGCCGGGTTGGAGCGCGGGGTGCGCCCGATCGGCGACTGGTCGACGTGGACGACCTTGTCGACCTGGTCGATGCCGTTGATCCGGGAGTGCCGCCCGGGCACGGTGCGCGCCCCGTTGAGCTCCTTGGCCAGCGCGTTGTAGAGGATGTCGTTGACCAGGGTCGACTTGCCGGACCCCGACACGCCGGTGACCGCGGTGAACAGGCCGAGCGGGAACTCGATGTCGACGCCCTTGAGGTTGTGCTCGCGCGCGCCCTTGACCGTGATCTGCCGCTTCCTGTCGCGCTTGCGGCGCTTGGCGGGGATCGGGATGCTCCTGCGCCCGGACAGGTATTGGCCGGTCATCGACTCTTCGCTGGCCAGCAGCTCCTGGACGGTGCCGGACACGACGACCTGGCCGCCGTGCTCGCCCGCGCCCGGACCGATGTCGACCACCCAGTCGGCGGCCGCGATCGTGTCCTCGTCGTGCTCGACGACGATCAGCGTGTTGCCCATGTCGCGCAGCCTGATCAGCGTGTCGAGCAGCCGCATGTTGTCACGCTGGTGCAGGCCGATCGACGGCTCGTCCAGGACGTACAGGACGCCGACCAGACCGGAACCGATCTGGGTGGCCAGCCGGATGCGCTGAGCCTCGCCGCCCGCCAGGGTGGCGGCGGCGCGGTCCATGGTCAGGTAGTCGAGGCCGACGTCGAGCAGGAAGCCCATGCGGGCGTTGATCTCCTTGACCACCCGCTCGGCGATCTGCATGTCGCGGTCGGACAGCTTGAGCTCGGACAGGAACTCCGCGCACTCGCCGATCGACATGGACGACACGTCGGCGATCGACTTGTCCGCGACGGTGACGGCCAGCGTGACCGGCTTGAGCCTGGCGCCCTTGCAGGCCGGGCACGGGATCTCGCGCATGTAGCCCTCGAACCGCTCGCGGGTCGAGTCGCTCTCCGCTTCGACGTGCCGTCGCTGGACCCACGGGATGACGCCCTCGTAGGTCGTGTAGTAGGAGCGCTGCCTGCCGTAGCGGTTGCTGTAGCGGACGTGCACCTGCTCGTCGTGGCCGAACAGCAGGGACTTCTGCGCGGCCTTGGGCAGCTTCTCCCACGGCGTGTCGAGGGTGAAGCCCATGGTGTGGCCGAGCGCCTCGACGAGCCTGACGAAGTATTCGCTGGTGTGGCCGCCCGACCAGGGGTGGAGCGCGCCGTCTCGGAGCGTGGACTCCGGATCGGGTACGACCAGGTCGGGGTCGACCTCCATCTTGGTGCCGAGCCCCGTGCACTCCGGGCAGGCGCCGAAGGGCGAGTTGAAGGAGAACGAGCGGGGCTCCAGCTCCTCGAACGACAGGTCGTCGTAGGGGCAGTAGAGATGCTCGGAGTAGAAGCGCTCCCGGTTGGGATCGCCTTCGGGCAGGTCGACGAACTCCAGCGTGATCGTGCCGCCGGACAGCTGCAGCGCGGTCTCGACCGAGTCGGTGAGTCGCCGGCGCGACGACTCCTTCACCGACAGCCGGTCGACGATGACCTCGATGTCGTGCTTCTCCTGCTTCTTCAGCGTGGGCGGCTCTTCCAGCCGGATGATCACGCCGTCGACCCGCGCCCGGGCGAAGCCCTTGGTCTGCAGCTCTCGGAACAGCTCGGCGTATTCGCCCTTGCGGCCCCTGACGACCGGGGCCAGCACCTGGAAGCGGGTGCCCTCCTCCAGGTCCATCACGCGGTCGACGATCTGCTGCGGCATCTGCCTGGCGATCGGCCGCGCGCACACCGGGCAGTGGGGCTTGCCGATGCGCGCCCACAGCAGCCTCAGGTAGTCGTAGACCTCGGTGATCGTGCCGACGGTCGAGCGGGGGTTCTTGCTGGTGGCCTTCTGGTCGATCGACACCGCGGGCGACAGGCCCTCGATGAAGTCCACGTCGGGCTTGTCCATCTGGCCGAGGAACTGGCGGGCGTAGGCCGACAACGACTCGACGTAGCGCCGCTGGCCCTCAGCGAAGATCGTGTCGAAGGCCAGGCTCGACTTGCCCGATCCGGACAGGCCGGTGAAGACGATCAGAGAGTCTCGCGGCAGGTCCAGCGAGACGTCTTTGAGGTTGTGTTCTCGTGCACCACGCACGATCAGGCGGTCTGCCACGGCGATCCCGGATGTCGAAAGGCGGATAGGTCCACGGGGGATGGTAGACGGGGACTCCGACAATTTCGGCGGCCCGCTCGTCGAACCCCGAAAATCCGTCGCTACCAGGTTACGGCCTACTCCCACCCCTGCAGGTGGCCTTTAGCTGTCAACCGCGTGACCAGCCATTTTATGCCCCCAGCGGCCCCCAGAACCCCCCGGATGATGAAATATCCGGCATGACCGTTCTGCTGACGCTCCAGGCCGAGCTGGCCGCGTCGACCGCCCGTTTCCAGGCCACGGCGGCCTCCCTCACCGAGGACGACGTCGCCGCCCCCTCGCTCCTTCCGGGCTGGTCCAGGGGCCATGTGCTCGCCCACGTGGCGGGGAACGCCGACAGCCACATCAACCTGCTGACCTGGGCCAGGACCGGCGTCGAGACGCCGCAGTACGCGACCGGCGCGGCGCGGGAGGAGGGCATCGAGGCGGGCGCGGGCCGTACCCCCGCCGAGCACGTCGCCGAGCTGGCGGCCGCCAACGCCCGGCTGGCCGCCGAGATCCACGACCTCCCGGAGGCGGCGTGGCGGGCGACCGTCTCGGGCATGCGCCCGCCGCCGCACCCCGCCTGGTACATCCTCGTACGGCGGCTGCGCGAGGTCGAAGTGCACCATGTGGACCTCGGCGCGGGCTACGGCCCGGCGGACTGGCCGGAGACGTTCGTCGACCGGGAGCTCCACGACTGCCTGCGGTGCTGGCCGTACGCGCGAAGCACCGTCAGCGAGATCACCCTGCGCGGTGGGCGGACGTGGCGCGACCTGGGCCCCGGGCCGGCGGTCGAGGGCGACGCGGCCGACGTTCTGGCATGGCTCATCGGGAGATCCGACGGCACGGGCGTTAGGGTGGTGACGGAGGGGCGGCTGTCAACGCCGGTTCCCGTGGCGCCGCCCTGGATGACGATGCCCGCCCCCGCTGATCTGCCCGCGACGCCCCCGAAGGACTATCCATGACCTACACAGGTGACGTCCAGGTCGGCGGTCCCGCCGACGTACGCGAGCTCCCGAAGCTGTCGATCTGCAAGCTGGCAGTGGGGCCGTTCGACAACAACGCCTATCTGCTGCGCTGCACCCAGACCGGTGACGGCCTGCTGATCGACGCCGCCGCGGAGGCCGACCGGCTGCTGGCGCTCATCACCGACCAGCCGATCAGCGCGATCGTCACGACCCACCAGCACGGCGACCACTGGCAGGCGCTGGAGCAGGTGACCAAGGTGACGGGCGCCCAGGTGATCGCGCACCCGCTCGACGCGCCCGGCCTGCCGATCCCGGTGGACCGCACGGTCGAGCACGGCGACCGGATCACGGTCGGCGTGGCCGACCTCGAGGTGATCCACTTGCGCGGTCACACGCCGGGTTCGATCGCCCTGCTGTACGACGGCGGCGACGAGGGGCGGCACCTGTTCACCGGCGACTCGCTCTTCCCGGGCGGGGTGGGCAACACGCAGAAGGACCCGGAGCGCTTCGCCCAGCTCTTCGGCGATGTCGCCGAGCGGATCTTCGACCGGCTGCCCGACGACACATGGGTGTACCCGGGCCATGGCAAGGACACCACGCTCGGCGCCGAGCGCCCGTCCCTGCCGGAATGGAAGGCCCGAGGCTGGTAAGACCCGCCAACCTCAGCGGCTCGCCAGGACTCGGGCGATCCGCTGAGCCGCCAGGGCGGGATCGTCGGCGAGACCGACGACCTCGCCCCACGACCAGCGGTAGAACCACCCCTCCGGCAGCGGCACGCAGTCGACGGTCTCGACGAGCATCGCGGTGTCGGGATCGCTGACCCGCAGCGCGGGCGGGTATGGCAGCAGGGTGGTGGTCAGCCCGTGCAGCTCCAGCTCCCTGGCCAGCTTCGCGAGAAAGTACGTACGCGTGTGCTCGCGCGGCGTGGCCGACATGGCTCCATCACCACCCGGATGACGGCGGACGTATCCGCTCAGCTGCCGATGCGCTCGGCTTCCCTGCGCTGCTCACGCTTGTAGAACAGCACCCGCAGCGGGATCGCCGCCACGAGCGCGATCTGCATGGTGGCGCCGATCTTGATGGGCAGGTCGCCACCCTCGGGCCAGGCCACCCAGAAGGTCAGGAAGGCCACATTGATCATGATCCACCCGAGCACCACCGCGGCGAGCTGCCCCTTGGGCTTGGGGTATTCGATCCGGCTCACCATCAGCCAGGCCACGCCGAGCACCGCGAGCAACGAGTAAAGGCTCGGCTGGAAGAGCATCACGATCGAGATGACGGTCATGGCGCCCATGGGAATGGGCAGGCCCATGAAGTCGCCGCTCTTGGTCTTGACGCAGGCGAACCGCGCCAGCCGGACGACGCCGGCGACCAGCACCGCCGCGGCGGCGGCCACCACAGCGGCGAACGGCACCTTGTCCGTGAAACCACCCCAGATCACGACCATGAACGCGGGCGCGAACCCGAAGCTGATCACGTCGGCGAGGTTGTCGAGCTCGGCGCCCATGGCGGAGGCGCGGAAGCGCCGCGCGACCAGGCCGTCGAACAGGTCACAGGTGGCGCCGATGAGCAGCAGCACCACGGCGGTCGCGAAGTAGCTCGGCGCGGGCGTGAAGTCGCCCCCGGCCTTGAGCGACTGGATCGCCGATGAGGCCAGGACGCACACCGCGAGAAACCCGCAGATGGCGTTGCCCAGCGAGAGCGAGTCCGCCGCGGACAGGCGGAACGCCTTGCCGACGGGTCCTCGAGGTTCTTCGTCGTCGGCCTGCCAGCTGCCGGCGTCAGCCGCGGTCAATTCTGGTCACCCCCGCAACCGTCTTCTCGCCCACGGAAACCGCGGACGAGATCCCTTCGGGAAGGTAGATGTCGACCCGCGAACCGAACCTGATGAGCCCGATCCGCTCGGTCTGCGAGACCTTGGCGCCGACGGTCACGTATGGCACGATCCTGCGCGCCACCGCGCCTGCGATCTGCACCATCTCGACGTCGCCGAGCGCCGTCGCGAAATGCCACACCACGCGTTCGTTCTGGTCGCTGTCCTTGTTGAAAGCCGGCAGGAACCCACCCGCCACATGCTGCACGGAGGTGACATTTCCCGCAAGGGGGGCCCTGTTCACATGGACGTTCAGCGGACTCATGAAGATCGCGACGCGGGTACGCCCGTCGGCCTGCGGGTCGATGCTCTGCACGACGCCGTCGGCCGGTGACAGGATCCGCCCCTCGCCCGGCGTGCGGTCCGGGTCACGGAAGAACCAGAGCATGGCACCGGTGAGGGCGCCCAGCGGCACGGCCGCCAGCGCCCATCGACGGTCCCGGCGCGTCAGCAGCGCGGTGGTGGCCGCGGCGGCGACGGTGGGGAAGAGCCACGGGGACACCCCGCGCGCGAGCCGCACGCGGCCCGTCTTGGCAGAATCGTCTGACACGTACAACCTTCGATGGTGACTGGACTGGGCGCTTTGCCGTGATGTTACAGAGTCAGCAACTATTACACGGCGCAACTTCTCAAGCAAAGCGCCTCGAAAGCCATTTAGCTAGCCCTGCTGGCTTCCTCGCCCTTGCGCACATCGACACGGGCCTTGATCAGGCTGGCCGCGGTGGTGATGACCATGGTGGCGCCGATGACCGTGAGCGAGACCCAGATGGGGATTTCGGGCGCCCAGGAGACCTCGCTGGCATGCAGTGCCTCCAATATGAGCTTAACCCCGATGAAGCCCAATATGAACGCAAGTCCATAGCTGATGTAGACCAGCCTCTGAAGCAGGCCCCCCAGCAGGAAGTAGAGCTGACGTAGTCCCATCAGCGCGAACGCGTTGGCCGCGAAGACGATGAACGGGTCCTTGGTGAGTCCGAAAATGGCGGGAATCGAGTCGAGCGCGAACAGCAGGTCGGTGCTGCCGATGGCGACCATCACGATGAGCATCGGGGTGACCATCCGACGCCCGTCGATCTTGACGGTGACCTTCGACCCGACGTAGCCCTCGGTGGTGGGGAAGGCCTTGCGCACCCACCTGAGCAGGATGTTCTCGTTGAACTCCTCTTCGTCGCCCTTGAGGTGCTGCCGGATCAGGTTGATCGCGGTGTAGACCAGGAAGGCGCCGAAGACGTAGAACAACCAGCTGAACCGCTCCAGTGCCGCCGCGCCGAGCGCGATGAAGATGCCGCGCATGACCAGCGCCAGCAGGATCCCGACGAGCAGCACCTTGTGCTGGTACGCCTTGGGCACCGCGAACCTGCTCATGATGATGAAGAAGATGAACAGGTTGTCGACGCTCAGGCTGTATTCGGTGATGTAGCCGGCGAAGAACTCCCCCGCCTTGGCGCCGCCGAGCGTGGCCCACAGCAGACCGCCGAACACCACGGCGAGCAGCACGTAGAACGTGACCCAGTACCCGGCCTGCCGCATCGAGAACTCACGGGCTTCACCGCGGTCGACGATCCAGAGGTCGATGGCGAGAACGACCAGCAGGCCGCCTATGACGGCGATCCAGGCCCAAACAGGTACGATCACGTGGTCTACCTCCGGCATGCAAAAACAGAGCGCCGGAGGTCTCTCCCGCCCGCCAAGCACGCGGACCGGCAGCCCCGGGGGCCCCGTGGAGCGGGACTACACCGTGATGACGAGGCTGCCGCGAAGGGATACTCCCCTCCCTAACGCACGCAGTATATGAGAACGCGTAAGTCTCGCCTAATCATTCGTGCTGTCTTGACCGTCCGTAGACGTTCAGCACACTTTCCACCGCTTCGTCGGCATCGGGAAGCTCCGCCCCCCGCCGCGCCGCCGCCGCGGCCAGCCGCGCCGCCTCGGCGCCGTCTCCGACCACATCCTGTACGGCACCCCGCAGCGCCGCCACGTCCCCGTACGGCACCAGGATCCCCGCCCCGGCCAGCAGATCGGGCACCCCGCCCACCGCCGTCGCGATGACCGGCCGCCCCACCATGAGGGCCTCGCTCACGCTCAACGGCTGGCCCTCCCATCTGCTCGCCCACACCACGACGGTCGCGGCGGCGAGCAGGTCGGGCACGTCATCCCGGTTGCCCAGAAGCACCACGGGCAGCGCCTCGGCCTCGATTCTGCGCCGCAACTCGCCGAGCAACGGCCCATCCCCCGCCACCGCGAACAGCGGCGTCTCATCCTCGCCCGCCCAGGGCCCGCGAGCGGCGTCGAGGAGGGTCTCCAAGCCCTTCTGCTGGGCCAGCCTGGCGACGGTCAGGACGATCGGCCGCCGCCCGGCTCCCAACTCGGCCCTGACTTCCTGCGGCGACCGCCGGGCGGCCCGCGGCACGGGCGCGGGCACCACGGCCGGCCCCACCTCCCGCGCCCCCAGCACCCTCATCCGCTCCCCCAGGTCGGGCGAGACGACCAGCACCTGATCGGCCCGCCTGGCCACGATCCGTTCGAGCCCGCCATAGACGACCCCGATCAGCCCTCCGGCGGTGAGCGCGTTGTGCAGCGTCACCACCAGCGGCACCCGGCTCGCCGACCGGCCCCACAGCCCCAGCCCGGCCAGCGCCCCGGCCCGCAGGCCGTGGGCGTGCACCACGTCGGCGTCCTTGGTCACCCGCCGGATCGCGAGTACGGCACGCAGGTCATTGACCGGATGCGGCCGATCCGACATCGGCGCCTCCACGAACCGGGCCCCGGTCTCCTCGAACGAGAACTGCTCCTCGACGCTGCCCGGCCCCACGACCACCACGCGATGGCCACGCCGGATGAGCCCCTCGACCAGCATCCGGACATGCCGTCCCGTCCCCCCGGACGTGGTGCCCAGCACGAACGCCACCCGCACAGCCGCTCCTCACTTCCCAGATCCACGCCTGAACGAACCGGCCACCGCCCGAGCCGTCGGCCGGTCCACCAGCGCCACCACCACGCCACCGGCGACGGCCGCCGCGAGCGCCGCCAGCACGGTCGCCCCGACATTGGGCCAGATGCCCCGCGCCCCCAGCACCCCCACGACCGCCGCTCCAGCGAGGTAACCCGCGCCACCACCGGCGACCGAGGCCAGCGCGGCCCGGCCCAGCCCGGCCACCGCGACGCGCCCCCGCGCCCGCACCACCGAGGCGAGCAGCAGCGCGCCCCCCACGGTCATCCCGGTGGTCATGCCGAGCGCCAGTCCCCCGAGCTTCCAGCCGCCGGGAAACGTCAGCGCGAACACGGTCTGCGCCACCATGACGACGCCCCACCCCAGCACGGTGCCCGTCGCCACGGCCCGCCCGCGCCCGGCCGCGTACAGGACACGACTCAGCTGCGCGATGAGCCCGTAGCCGACGAGCCCGGGCGCGAACAGCGCGATCGCGCGGGCGAAATCCGGCGCGGGCACGTCGCTCTTGAAGCCGAGGAACACCACCGCCCCGGGCTCGGCCACCGCGGCGAGCACCCCGGCGGCCAGCCCCGACACCAGTACCACCGCCCGCGTGGTCCGCGCCGCGAGCGCCGCGAACCCCGCCGTGTCACCGCTTCCCGCCTGCGCGGACAGCCGCGGAAAGGCGCTGGTGGCGATGGGCACGGCCAGCACGGCGTACGGCACCAGGTAGATCGCCCAGGCGTAGTTGTAGACCACGATGGCCCCGTTGCCGACCTCCCGGTTGGACAGCACGACCACCATGGCCATGGCGGCCTGCTGGGCGATCAGCGCGGCCACCCCGGCCAGCGCGAGCCTGCGCACCTGGACAGCCACGCCGTCGGGGAAGCGCAGCGTGGGCCGCCACCGCAACCCGAGCCCGGCGACCGGTCCGATCACGGTCAGCACCAGGGCCAGCACCCCGAGGCTGGTGCCCACGGACAGCGCGAGCTCGGCGGGCACCGGCACTCGGCCAGGATCGGTGACGCCCCCGCTGAGCGGCACGAACAGCAGGTAGGCGACGATGACCACGAGACTGGACACCAGCGGGGCGACGGCGGGCCCGGCGAAGCGGTGGTGGGACTGGAGCACGCCGTAGAGGACGACCGCGACGCCGTACAGCGGGATCTGGGGGGCGAAGACGACCAGCATGCGGGTGGCGACCGCGGTCACCTCGCTCAAGTCACAGCCGGGCACCGCGTTACCGAAGAACAGCCCCAGGATCGGCCCGGCGAGCACCGCGGTCAGCACGCCGAGCGGCACCAGCACCACGAGCACCCAGCTCAGCAGCGCCGAACTGATCCGCCCGATCCGCTCCCGGTCCGGGCCGCCGCTCGAATCGTGCCCCGGCCCGGCTCCCGCGAGCACCGGGACCACCATCCCGGCGAGCGCGCCGCCGACGACGACCTCGAAGACGATGTTGGGGATCCCATTGGCCGTGGCGTAGGCCGTCGCCAGGCAGTTGGTGCCCACCGTCTGGGCGAACGCGTATTGCTTGGCGAACCCGGCGACCCGGGCCAGCACGGTGATGGCCCCGATGAGCAGCGCCCCACCGGCGACGCCGCGGACGAGCCGCTCCCTCACCACACCCGCCCCGCCCCGAACCCGATCACGCGAACATCCTGGCAGGCCGCACCGACAATCGCGCAGAGCGCCCCATCACCTAACAGGACACCGACTCACACCACGCCACAGCGACGGGACGGCTACTCACGCCGGGTCGACGGGACGGCGACCGAGCATGTCCAGCCGGTTGAGCACCGGATTGCCGGCGATGACCTTGGTGAAGCTGACCTTCTCCGAGGCCGCCGTCAGCGCCGCCACCGTACCGAGCAGCACGAACCGCCCCCGACGCCCCAGTTTGGTCACCGCGGCCAGCCCGAGCAGCGCGCCCAGCGCGTTGGCCCCGGCGTCGCCGAGCATCGCCCGCTCGCCGAGGTCGTCGGGAAGCAGCGCGGCGGCCGCGCCCAGAGGCACGGCGGTCAGCGCGGCGGTCAGCGGCGCGTCGCGGAAGAGCGACGCCGCCAGCAGCGGCCCGCCCGTGAGCAGGCCCACCTTGATCGCCCGACCGGGTCGCAGGTCGAAGAGGTTGGCCAGGTTGGCGGTGCCCGCGATGGCCGCGCCGTTGACCAGCGTGTCGACCGGCCCCCGCGAGACGAGCGCCGCCGCGCCCAGCCCGGTGGCCCCGATGCCGAGGATCTTGACCGCACCGCTGGTCACCTCGCCGCGGCCCAGCGCGGTCAGGTGCCCCTTGAAGCCCTTGGACTTGGTCGTGCCGTAAAGGTCGTCGTAGGCGCCGAGCGCTCCGCTGCCGACCCCGGCCAGCAGCGCCGCCAGGCGTACGCGGGGCGGAAGACCCGGCGCGAGCGCGGCCGCCGCGCCGGAGCCGGCCACGAACGCGGGGCCCTCCAGCAGCGTGATCGGCTCGCCGCGGTGGTTGGTGCGGGTCCAGCGGCCCGGCTCCTTCTCGTCGGCGCGCGGCGCCAGGCGGGTGAAGGCGGTGTAGGCGGCGCGGGCCGCGACGGCGCCGATCGCGGCGCCGGCGAGGGCGTAGAGGAGGCCACGAGCCATGTCAGCTCCCTGACTGGGTGGGGGACGGGGTCGCGGTCGGTGCCGCGGGCTGGAATGTAGGAGCTCCCGTGCCGATGCCATAGTGGCCGGCGCGGCCGCTCAGCTGCTCGCGGAGCGCGTCGACGATCACGATCCGACCCGCGGGCATGTCGGGCGTGTCGACGGTCGAGACGCGCTTGGCGACCTCGCTGTCGTCACGCAGCGCGCTGATCACGCCTCCGGAGGCGGCGGCGGTGGCGGCCGAGGCCGTCACCACGGTGCCCTTGCCACCGGCGTCGAGGCCGCCCGCGAGTTTGACGAGGGCGTCGGCCTGGGCTTCGGCGTTCTCGCCTTCGTACGGCTTCTCCGGCGCGAACATCACGGCGAGCGTGGCCCGCTTGTTGGGGTCACCCTCGATGCTGAGGAACCCGCCCTCCTCGAAACCGCCGAGGACGGCCCCGGTGGCCGGGTTGGCGGTGCTGGCCTGAGCCGGGTCGGTGGTCAGGACGGTGGCGGCGAGCACGGCACCGGCCTTCGCGTACGGAGTGGCCGCCGCGGGAAAGGTCATGCCCTCGGGTTTGAGGCTGTTGGCCAGGCCGTCGATCACGCCGCTCTGCTTGGGATCGGCGAACTTCTCGTCCAGCAGGACCCGCCCCGTGACCAGGGCACCCGCCTGGGCGAGCACCTGCTGCTCAGCCTCGCGGTAGGTGGTGCTGGAACCCGGCGCCTCGATGAGCACGACGTGCTGGCCGGTCAGCTCGCCCGCGACGCGTTGCGGGGTGAGCGCGGTAACGAAGGAGTCGTTGCCCGCCTCCCGGCCGCGCAGCGCGTCGAGCTGGGCCCTGAGCTGGGTGTTGTCCTGGGTCATCTGGTTGCTCGTCCGCAGCGCCGACTCGATGGCGGGCGACTGGAGCAACGTGGTGCCCATGACGATGCCGACCGCCAGCGCGAGGAAGATCGCGACGATGGACACGAGGTGATAGCGGAAATCGATCACGAGAAGAGTCCGACCAACCAGAAGATGAAGGCGTTCCAGAAATCTTGCATGCCGTTCAGCCAGGTCTGGCCGATCGGCGACAGGAAGAGCGCGACGCCCATCGTGATCAGCGCGGTGATCACGAGCAGCAGCAGCTGGGACGTCGAGATGCGGCTTCGGTAGAGCCTACTCACTCCCTTGGCGTCGATGAGCTTGCTGCCGACCCGCAGCCGGGTGAGGAAGGTGCTGGCCATCCCCGAACGACCCTTGTCGAGGAACTCCTCCAGCGTGCCGTGGGTGCCGACCGCCACGATCAGCTCGGCGCCCTTGTCGTCGGCCAGCAGCATCGCGATGTCCTCGCTGGTGCCGGTGGAGGGGAAGATCACCGCTTCGCGGCCGAGCTGGTGGACGCGCTCCAGGCCGGGCGCCCTTCCGTCGCGGTAGGCGTGCACGACGAGCTCGGCGCCGCAGCTCAGCGCCTTGTTGGAGACCGAGTCGAAGTCGCCGACGATCACGTCGGGAAGGTAGCCGGCCTCCAGCAGCGCGTCGGCGCCGCCGTCGACTCCGACGAGCACCGGGCGATATTCCCTGATGTAGGGGCGCAGGGTGGCGATGTCTTCCTTGTAGTGATAGCCGCGCACCACGATGAGGACATGCCGGCCCTCCATGGGGGTGCGGATGTCCGGCACGCCGACTCCGTCGATGAGCAGCTTGCCCTCGCCCCGGACGTACTCCATCGTGTTGACGGCGAACGCCTCGATCTGCACCGCGAGACCGGCGCGGGCCTCGGCCATGGCGGCCTCGACCGCGTCGGGGGTCTGCTCCTCGCCCTTGCCGACCACATCACCGTCGAGGTAGACGACCCCGTCGTGGATCCGGACGACGTCGCCGTCCTTGACCCGCTCGAACAGATCCTGGGTGGCGTTGTCGACGAACGGCACCCCGGACTCGATGATGATCTGCGGGCCGAGATTGGGATAGCGCCCACTGATGCCGGCGGCGACGTTGACCACCGCCGAAACTCCGCACGCGACAAGCGCCTCCCCGCTGACCCGGTCCACGTCGACGTGGTCGATAATCGCTATTTCACCGGGCTGGAGGCGCTTGGTCAGCCTCTTAGTCCGCCGATCGACTCTCGCCACTGCCGTGACACCGGGAAGGTCTGTGACCTTCCTAGCGCGGAGGCCCGGCATCCTGCTCCCCGGAACCTTCATCAAGACCATCCTGCCAGAGTGAAGCAGCGCAGAGGCCACGCATTGCGCGGCGTGTCCGCTATGTCACTCAGGATCACCGATCGGCGGCCGCCAGCCCGAGGAGTTCTTCGGCGTGTGCTCTGCCCAGCTCGGAGTCTTCCAGCCCCGCCAGCATGCGGGAGAGCTCGCGTACCCGGCCTTCGTGATTGAGGGTGAGGACGCCGCTGCGGACGACACTGCCGTCACTGGCCTTCTCGACCACCAGATGCTGGTCGGCGAACGCGGCCACCTGTGGCAGGTGGGTGACGACGATGACCTGAGCGGTCCGTGCCAGCCTGGCGAGGCGGCGCCCGATCTCGACCGCGGCCTTGCCGCCCACTCCCGCGTCGACCTCGTCGAACACGAACGTCGGCACCGGATCGGCGCCCGCGAACACCACCTCGATCGCCAGCATGACCCGACTCAGCTCGCCGCCGGACGCGCCTTTGTTGAGCGGGAGCGGCGGCGCGGCGGGGTGGGCGGCCATGCGCAGCTCGACCTCGTCGACGCCTTCGGGGCCGAAGTCCGCGACCTGGGTGAGCTGGACGATGACCCTGGCGTGCGGCATGGCCAGCGCGGTCAGCTCGTCGGTGACGGCTTGGCCGAACCGCTCGGCGGCGCCCTCGCGCACCCGGGTCAGCTCGGCGGCCAGCTCGGTGAGCCGGGCGGTCAGCTCGTCGTGCTCGCGGGTCAGCTCGTCGATGCGCTCGTCGTCGCCCTCCAGCTCGACCAGCCGGGCGGACGCCTCCTGAGCCCACTGCAGGACACCAGCGCTATCTTCAGCATATTTCCGGACCAGTCCGGACAGCAGAGCCCGGCGGTCCTGCACGGCGGCGAGCCGCGCGGGGTCGGCCTCGATCGACTCGGCGTACGCGGCCAGGTCGGTGGCGACGTCGGAGATGAGGTAGCCGGCCTCGGCCAGCCGGTCGGCCACCCCGGCGAGCTGCGTGTCGTAGTCGCGCACCGCCTCCACGGCCGAGCGGGCCTCGCCCAGCAGGGAGATCACGTCGCGCGCGCCGCTCGCGGCCTCCATCGGGTCGCCGAGCAGCGCCGTGTGCGCGGTCGTCGCGGCACCGCGCAGCGCGTCGGCGTGCGAGAGCCGCTCCTCCTCGCCGCGCAGCTCGACGTCCTCGCCGGCCTTCGGCTCGACCTTCTCGATCTCCTCCAGGCCGAACCGCAGCCGGTCGGCCTCCTGAGCGCGCTCACGCGCCCTGGTGGTGAGCTCGTCGAGCAGCGCTCCCACCTGCTTGTGCCGTTTGTACGCCTGGGAGTAGGCGCGCAGCGGCTTGACCAGATCGTCACCGGCATAGCGGTCGAGGGCGGCCCGCTGCTTGGCCGGCTGCAGGAGGCGCTGCTGGTCCATCTGCCCGTGGACGGCGACCAGGTCGTCGGCCAGGTAGGTCAGCGTGCCGACCGGCACCGTCCGGCCGCCGAGCCAGGCCCGCGACCGGCCCTCGGCCGAGACGGTGCGGGAGATGATGAGCTCGCCGTCCTCGATCTCACCGCCGATGTCCTCGACCTGCTGGGAGACGCGGCCGCCGGCTTCGATGACCAGCGTGCCCTCGATCGTGGCCTTGTCGGTGCCCGGCCGGATGCGGGAAGGGTCGGCCCGGCCGCCGAACAGCAACCCGAGCCCGGTGACGACCATCGTCTTGCCGGCACCGGTTTCGCCGGTGACCACGTTGAAGCCTGGCGAAAGCTCCAGAACGGCCTCGTCGATGACGCCGAGCCCCTGGATGCGGACCTCCTCGACCCTTGGTCGCACTGCCCACTCCCGTCGCTCCGAACGCTTGTGCGATCTAACTGTACGCGCTGCACCTGTAATTGAGTCAGGGACGCACCCTTCCGCGCCAGCCCTGGACGGGTAGTTCGAACTTGGCGACCAACCTGTCGGTGAAGGGGGCGCCGGTGCTCTCCACCCCGTGCAGCCGGGCCAGACGTACCGGCTGGGAGCCGCGGCGTACCTCCACCCGGCTGCCGGACGGCAGGTCGAAACGGCGCCGCCCGTCGCACCAGAGGACGCCACCGGGTGTGTCGGGCAGGATCTCGACGGCGAGCGTGGACCGCGGCGAGATCACCATCGGCCTGGCGAACAGCGCGTGCGCGCTGATCGGCACCATCAGCAGCGCCTCGACCTCCGGCCACACGACGGGACCCCCGGCGGAGAAGGCGTAGGCGGTCGAGCCAGTCGGGGTCGCGCAGATCACGCCGTCGCAGCCCCAGCGGGACAGCGGCCGCCCGTCGATCTCGGCGACCACCTCCAGCATGCGCTCGCCCTTCTCCACACTGGCCTCGTTGAGCGCCCACGTGTCGGCGAGCACCTGGCCGTTCTGCCTGGCCAGAATGTCGATCGTCATGCGTTCCTCGACGTCGTAGCGGCCCGCGACCACACTGTCGACCGCCGACTTCAGGTCGGCGACCTCGGCCTCGGCCAGGAAGCCGACGTGCCCGAGGTTGACGCCGAGCAGCGGGGTGCCGGTGGGCCTGGCCAGGTCGGCCGAGCGCAGCAGCGAGCCGTCGCCGCCGAGCACGATCAGCATCTCCGCGTCCTTGGCGGCACCGGAATCGCAGGGCACCACTTCGGCGCCGCGACAGCCGATGTCGTCGGCCTCCACATCGAGCACCCTGACCCGGATCCCGGCCGTGACCAGGCGGTCGATGACCAGGCGGGCGCTGTCGACCGCGGCCTCCCGCCCTGTGTGCACGGTGACCAGCACAGTACGGTTCATTGTGGCCCTTCCGCGACGGCCCGCTCGATCTCGGCCTCGAGGTCGGCGACCGGCGGCTCGCCCTCCCCCTTGCCCAGCCAGAGCAGATACTCCACATTTCCCGACGGACCTGGCAGCGGGCTCGCGGTCACGCCGCGCACCACCAGGCCGAGCTCGCGCGCCTTGGCCGCGGCCTGTCGCACCGCGCCCGCCCGCAACACCGGGTCTCGCACCACGCCACCGGCACCCACCAGGTCCTTGCCCACCTCGAACTGCGGCTTGACCAGCAGCACGAAGTCTGCCCGAGCGGCGGCCACCGAGGCCAGCGCGGGCAGCACCAGCCGCAGCGAGATGAACGACAGATCGCCTACGATCAGCGAAGGGGGCTCACCGACCAGATCCGGGGTGAGATCACGTACGTTGACGCGCTCCATCACGGTCACCCGCTCGTCGGTCCGCAACGACCAGGCGAGCTGCCCGTAACCGACGTCGACGGCCAGCACGCGTTCGGCGCCGTGCCGCAGCAGCACGTCGGTGAACCCGCCCGTGGACGCGCCCGCGTCGAGGCAGCGGCGGCCCCGGATCTCCAGCGCGCCGAACGCCTCGATCGCGCCGAGCAGCTTGTGCGCGCCGCGCGAGACGTAGTCGGGACCGTCGGCGGACTCGGCCACGACGATGGCCGAGGCGGTGTCGACCTGGGTCGCCGCCTTGCCCGCCCGCCGTCCGCCGACCGTGACCCGGCCGGCTTCGATGAGCTGGCCGGCCTGCTCACGCGACCTGGCCAGGCCGCGCCGCACCAGCTCGCTGTCCAGCCGGATGCGTCGGCTCACCGGTCGCCCGTCCGGCCGTCCACCTGGCCGTTCACTTGCCCATCCACCTGGCCGTCCACGGCCCCCAGCGCGGCCTCGAGCCCGGAGAACGCCTCGTCGAACACCGCGACGTGCTCACCCACCGGCCGCCCGGCCAGGTCACCGAGACCGGCGAGGACCGCGTCGACTCGCTCGTCGCCGGTCTCCTCCGGTACCTCACTCATGACAACGACCGTAACGCCTCATGCGAGCACCCGGCACCTTGGCAGGTGTGTCACACGTTGAAGGGTCACACGGGGGTGCCACTGATGTGGAACGCTACCGTCCTGAAATGGAAGAAAGGATCCCAACATGGCAAGCGTCGAGGAGTGCCGGGCGGCACTGGCCAAGCTCGTCGACCAGTTCGACGAGATCGGCGAGGAGGACCGGGCCAAGCACGTGGTCGAGCGTACGGTGAGCTGCCGGGTCTCCGACCTCGACTTGATCTTCTACGGCCGGCTGCATCCTGACGGGCTGGACCCGTTCAGTGAAGAGCCGCCCTCGAACGGCAGGTCGGCCGACGTGAAGCTGACGATCGTCAGCGACGACCTGATCGCCCTTGTGGACGGGGAGCTCGATCTGGCACGCGCGTTGCTCGGCGGCCGGGTACGGATCGACGCCAGCTTCGGCGACCTGCTCCGCCTACGCCGCCTCCTCTGACCCTCAGCCGATCCGATCCAGCACCGGTTTGACCGCGTCCTCCTCGGCCGGACTTTCGCCCGCATACGTCCAGGCCGCGTCACAGGCGGCCCTCAACCCGTCGATGCGGCTGCCGTCACCCTCCAGCGTGAGGACTCCGTCGGCCCACTGGGCCCGCCATCCCCCGCAGACGCCCTGCCGTACCTCCGGATAGGGTCGCAGCAGCGCGGACAGATCCTCGGCCACGTACGTCGGCCGCTGCTGAGGAGAAGCCGTGAGCACGTCGAGCGGCGTGGCGACCCCGGTGAGCACCAGCAGTCCGTCCACGCCCGCGTTGACGGCGCCCTCGATGTCGGTGTCGAGCCGGTCGCCCACCACGAGCGGCCGCTTCGCCTCCGTACGGATCATCGACTCCCGATGCAGCGGCGGATCCGGCTTGCCCGCGAACACCGGCTCCACCCCGGTCGCGGTGGCGATCACCCGCGCCATCGCCCCGTTGCCGGGCAGCTCACCCCGCCGCGTGGGCAGCGTGCTGTCCCTGTTGGCGGCCACGAACAACGCGCCCTGCCGGACGGCCAGCGCGCCTTCCGCCAGCAGCCCGTACGCGAGACCGAGCGCCATGCCCTGCACGACCGCGACCGGCGCGTCCGCCGCCGTGGTGACGGGCCTCAGCCCTTGATCCCGTACGGCCAACCGCAGTCCGGAACCGCCCACCACGAGCACCGGGGAGCCGGCCGGCACCCGCTCGGCCACCAGCCGGGCGGCGGCCTGGGCCGAGGTCACGACGTCTTCGGCCCTGGCGGAAAGGCCGAGCTCGCGCAGGTGCGCGGCGATGGCGGCGGGGGTGCGTGAGGCGTTGTTGGTGACGTACGCCAGCCGCGTATCCCTGCCCCGCGCCTCCTCCAGCGACTCGACCGCATGGGGAACCGCGTGGGCGCCCAGATAGACGACCCCGTCGAGGTCGAGCAGCAGGGTGTCATAACCGTCGATCAGCACTGCGCCTCTTCCCGTTGACTTGTCACGCCGCGTGAGACTTTAGCGTCGCGTCCGTACTCATCTGGAGAAGGGCTGACCCTGTCCACAGATCCCCCTTCGACTTCCCCCTTCGACCTCCCAGAACCCGCCGATCTGCCCGGCGACCTCAACCCCGCGACGCACGCGGCCAAGACCGAGGAGCGCTGCACGGCACGGATGGCCACGCAGGCGAACGGTGCCCACGAGGCACATGAGGCAGAGGTGCCATATGGGGCGAAGGCCGCGCATGGAGCGCTGCACGGATTCGGGCGGATAGCTGGATGCCACGAATCGGCCACCTGAAAGCAGCACGCCCGTAATGCCAGGTCCACTTTCCGCACACCGCACATGGATTTGATCTCGCACACCGACACCAATGACGGCACCCCATGCGACCGAACGAGCTAAATACCCCAAATATGCCATTTCAGAGCCGTCCACAAGCAGCCTAGTTAAGCCCACTACCCACGCCGAACCCAGCCGCGCGGCAGAATAATCGCTGTGACGAACACCCCCAGCGCGAAGCAGACGGTTCACACGATCAAGGTCACCTTGCGCGGTTCCCGACCACCGGTCTGGCGCCGGTTGGAGGTCGCCTCGGACAGTACGCTGCGGCACCTGCACGACGTCATCCAGGCGTCCTTCGGCTGGCAGAACTACCACATGTGGGTCTTCGACACCGCAACCGGCCGCTTCGGCGACACCGACCGCGAACTGGAGATCCGCAGCGCGGCCTCCACCCGGCTCGACCAGGTCGCTCCCCGGGCCAATGACCGACTCCGCTACACCTACGACTTCGGCGACGACTGGGAACACGACATCCTGGTCGAAGCCATCACCGACGCCGAACCCGGCACGGCCTATCCACGCTGCCTGACCGGACGCCGCGCGGGACCACCTGAGGACTCCGGTGGCGTCTGGGGCTACGAATATCTCCTCGAGATCCTCGCCGATCCCACCCACGACGAACACCAGGAGCGCCTGGAATGGCTCGGCCTCGATTCAGCCGACCAATTCAACCCCGCCAGCTTCGACGCCAACAAGATCAACGACGTACTCTCCGGCCTGGCGATCGTCCTCACCAAGGACTGACCACCCGCCATCTCCAACGAAATCGAACCACTCGCACGATCAACACGCAGCACCGATCACGGGGGCGGCGTCCCGCGTGCCGGACGGCTTCCTCCAACTCGCCGTTGATGCGAAGCACGTACGCGAAGTGCTGCCAATCCCTCAGCGATGGACGGTCGTAGGGCGAGGCTCCCGTGAGCTGCTGCCGGTGGTAGGAGACGGCGGCTCCGAATCGGCGGCCCGCAGCAGGACAACACCGTAGTCGAGCACCGAGGCGACCTGAACCGCGAGCCCATCATGCGGCTTGCCGCCCGCTCCAGGGCGCAGCCGATACGAACGCCGATCGCCACCGCTGCGGCCAACCGCCTATCTGGATAGTCCTATCTGGATAGGCGTCTACATCTCACGCCGAGCCCGCAGAGTGGCACGGACGCTCTTCAGCGCGGACACGTAGTGACGCTCATCCGGCCGCATGGCCACAGCGATCGCAAGGGGTTCCTGGGCCCCTTCAATGTCGCCCGTTCGCCACAGCGATAACCCAAGCCCGAAATAGGCGTAATCCTCAGTCGGATTGGCATCGACGATCTGGCGGAAGCTCGCCGCAGCCTCCGCGTACTGCCGCGAATTGAACTGCGCTCGCGCAAGAGCCTCCCTGATGCTGCGCGAATCGGGCTCCGCAGCAGCGGCACGCTCGAGCAGAGCGGCAGCAGCTGCCGGACTGCCCTCTTTCAAAAGCTTCACCCCGCGCTGATACCAGTCGTAAACGCCACCCCCTGGAGCCCCAGGGGATTCATCGTGCACGTTTCTACCTTGGACCATGCGTGAGGCCTCCTTCATCGGCCGACAGGGTTCCGTTGAATTCGCCGCGGAATCAGGAGCGTGGGGAGCTTGGGGGCGACTTTCGGAAGACCCGGACACTTATGGGAGCATGCCCGGTATGGGGAATCCTGAACTGCCAGCGCCTGATGGACTGCTCCTACGCCCCTTCCGCGGCGTCCGCTTCACGGTCGACGATCCCGCCAAGGTGACCTCCCCGCCGTACGACCTGATCGCTGAGGGTGATGTACGCGCCCTCCTGGATTCCCATCCCAACAACGTCGTCCGCCTCATCCTTCCCTGCTCATCGCCACCCCAGTCCCCCGAAGGACACCCACCCGCTCCCGACTCCCCCCAACACAGCGCGACACCTGGCGCCGCCACCCACCACAACAAGACCCCCACCAGTGCCGCCCCTCACCACAGCACGACGCCTGGCGCCACCTCCCACCACAGCACGACGCCCAGCGCCGCCTCCCACCACGCTGCCACCGCTGCGACGACAGCCGACGAACAACCCGCTGCCACAGCGGTGAGCCCCGCGCTGGACCCAGCGGTGAACACCCGTCCGAGCGCACCTGACGATCAGAGCGCACCCGACGCTGCCGTCACCATCCCCCAACCCCATGACTCCATCAGCACCCACGAGCACGGCGCCGGAATCGCAGCCGGCGATCACGACAGCGACACATCTCCGGCCCCGATAGGTCACCACCCCGCCGGAACACGCGCCAACCCAGCCGTCGGCCAATACGACACCCCGCCGGGAGAAACCGCCGAACAGCTCCACGACGACCACCCCGGCGGCAGGCGGCCTGATGACGAGCAGCCCGCTGACAGTGACAAGCAACTCGACGACATTCGACCCAGCGATGAGCCTCAGGGTGAGGCGCATGGGGATGCAGCGGTCCAGCCGTCTGCCGACACTCCCGAACACTCAGCGAACGAGCGCTATTGCGAAGCTCGCGACACCCTCCTCGCCTGGCTGGACGCGAAGGTGCTGGTCGCTGACGAGCAACCAGCTCTATATGTGTACGAACAGCACGGACCGGGCGTCCTACAGCGCGGCCTCATCGGGGATGTGGCCCTGGCGGACCCGGCTCGACGCATCATCCTCCCCCACGAGAACATCTTCCCCGGACCCGTCGCCGACCGGCTCGCCCTCATGAGCACTACCCAGGCCAACCTCGAACCCATTTTCCTCCTCTACGACGGCGGCCAAGGCACGGCAACCCTCCTGGTGGATCACGTGGCGTCGACACGCCCGCCTCTGGTGACTGCTGATACGCAGGACGGTCTCCGCCACCGCCTCTGGGCAATCACGGATCCGGCCGAGATCGACGCCGTCAACGCCGACCTCCGAAACCGCCAAGCCCTCATCGCCGACGGCCACCACAGGTACGCGACATACCGGGTCCTCCAACGCCAGGAGCACGCGGCCCGTGCCAGCCAGGTCCCCGCCTCCACCTCATGGCCTGCTCCCACAACACCGGCATCCACCACCCCACAGCCTCCGCTCACCTCGCCGCTGAACACACCGCACCTCAACGCGCCAGCAGAGCCAACACCCGCGCCACTCCACGGCGCTCAGCCTTCCGTCGCATCGGCCCAGCCGTCAGCGCCCCCTGCCACACCCGTTCGGCATTCAACGCCCGATGCCGCACCTCCTCAGGTTCCGGCAACCAACCCGACACCAGCTCAGGGCCCAGCAAGCCATACCAAACCAAGCCCAGCAACCAGCACCGAACCAGGCCAGGTGCCAGGACCCGCCACCGCATCAGTGTCTGGCGTCCAGCAGCCCACGGGGCAGCACGCGCGTGGCGGCGAGCAGGGACAGTCCACCTTTGGTCCATGGGACTTCGGGCTGGCGTTGCTCGTCGATTCGACCGCGTACCCGCCCGATCTCAAGGCCATTCACCGCGTCATCCCCGGCCTGCCCCTGACCGAGGCGGCGGCCAAGGCCAAGGGGTCATGGCGGGTCCACGATCATGCCACCCTCGACCAGGGCCTGGCCGCGCTCCAGGCGGCAGGGGAGCCCGCATTTCTGCTCGCCGGCGAAGGAGGCTGCCACCTGCTCACCAACCCTGATCCGGTCCAGCTCGCCCGTGCCATGCCTGCGGACCGCTCCGATCTGTGGAACTCGCTGAACATCTCCATCCTCAGTGAGTTCGTCCTGCCCAAGGTGTGGGGCATGCAGGACGATCAGCAGGCCGTACGGATCGTGCATCATGACCCGGAGGCCGCCCTGCAGCTGGCTCTCGATACGGGCGGCACCGCCGTGATTCTGAAGCCGCTAGCCGTCGACGACGTGCTGGCCATCGCGGCGGGGGGCGAGCGCGTGCCTCGCAAATCAACCTCCTTCGGCCCTAAGCCCATTACGGGCCTCGTCCTCCGTACCTTCGCCACCGGCTGAGGCGACTCGGGCCACCGCCGGCACCTTCGCCACCGGCTGAGGCGAGTCGGGCCACCGCCGATCGCGAGCTGGCCGCGCTCGCGTCCCTCCTGCCCGCTCCGGAGGGCACGAGCGAGGACGGGCTGAAGCGGGCCTTCGGCAGCCTGCTGACCGACAATCCCGCGCCGTTCCGCAAGGACGAATGCCGCCGGCTGGAGCAGCGCTGGCAGCTCGACGACGGCGGCCTGGACGGCTCCATCACCGCATACCACGACGAAGTCCCGCAGAGCGGTGTGGTTTCTCCCCCGCTCAGCCCTGTTCGCCCACGTAGGAAACGCACAGCGAGATCGTTGATCCACCACTGGATGGGACACCACTCAGCACTGTAAAGAGCCCCTCTGAGCGCAGGCTGTAAGTACGAGAATGGCGTAGCGACCAGAGCAGTCACCGCTCAACTGCTCCGTCCTCGTGTACCGCTGCTGATCGGCGACGCAACGGCCCGGCCGGCGCAGTGACCGGAAACGTTCACCGGGTCGCAGCGGCAGGGCAGCGTCGGCCGAAAATCGTTTCACTTCCTTGAGGCGGCGCCCCTACTGTGTACGCCGTGACAACGCAGGTGATCGTGCTCAATGGCGGATCCAGCGCGGGCAAGTCCTCGATCGTCCGGAGCCTGCAGGCTGTACTGCCGCAGCCCTGGCTTGCCATCGGAGGTGTCGACTCGATGATCGAGGCGATGCCCGAATCCATGATGACATCGGACACGGGACTCAAGATCGCCTCCGACGGAGCTGTGACCGTCGGGCCGGAGTTCCTGCAACTGCAGACGGCGTGGCGGGAGGGGATCGCCATGATGGCCCGTGCCGGAGCCCGGGTCATCATCGATGATGTCCTTCTCGGGGGAGGGGACTCCCAGCAGCAGTGGCAGAGAGTTCTCGGCGGGCTCGACGTCCTGTGGGTCGGCGTCAGGTGTGACAGCGCGGTCGCCGCCGACCGCGAGCGGGCTCGGGGAGACCGCATCCCGGGCATGGCCGTGGCCCAGGCGGAGGCGGTACACGACGGTGTGGTCTATGACCTGGAGGTGGACACCACGCGTACCGAGTCGCTGGTGTGCGCGAAGACCATCGCCGGTTACATATCGTAAGCCGATGAACGTTTCCGGCCACCGCGGTAGACGATCAATAGCGATACCGACCTCCTGAGTCGTGCCGCACCACGACCTAACTGCACCGATCTGGACGCTTGTGTCCCCGCCGAGCGGTGGATCAACGATCTAATGGGCCTGAGCGCATAAGCCCAGGAGATACGCCTTCGATGGGCCGTCATCTTCTGGACCAGCGACGGCGGTTACCCGCAAGATGACGGCCCATCAAGTGGTGGACTTTCGTCCCCAGCCGAAGATCCATGGCGTCCTCACGAGCGTAGGCGGTTGCCGCGATGACGTCCCGCTGAGTGGTGGATCCACGATCTGGCTGTATGGCTTCTACCAGGGCGAATAGGGCCGAGTGGCTAAGGCAACTACACCAGTCTGCGGGATGTCAACAGCCCACGGGTGGCGAGCAGTGCGACTACCTGTAGGAACGGTGCGGCTCGGCGCGCTCCCCTGTCACGACCCCCGGCCCCGGACCCCGCTGTCGATCGTCCGGCGATCGGCAGGCGACCGCCGGACAATTCCACGAGGTGCCACGCCCGAATAGCGAGCTAGCCGGTCGGGGCCAGGTCCGGGGCTGGGCGTGGCGAGGGGATGGACGGGAGGATGTCGCGCTTGTCCTGGATCATCGCGTTTCCGGATGGCTTTGGGGTTGGCGGAGGGGCCGGGCCTCGTCGGCACTCCTGAGCGTCCGGCGGTTCCGGGTCGTTGCCGAGCCGTCGGCTCTGTGCGAGTGGGAAAGGCTTTCGGCGCGGTCGTGAGGGCCTCGGCTGGTCAGCTGGGTCAGGTGGGGCTGCCTTCGCCATCGTGACCTCGACTTCGTAGCGCCAGATCTTGGCGGCGGTCGGGCCGTAGACGTGGCAGCGGAAAGCGCCCTTGATCTCCATGGTGTCGCGGGGTCTGAGGTTGCGGACGAAGGCGGCCGCCTCGGGATCGAAGGTCGCGCATGGCACGCTGTCCGTCATCGTCTGGCCGCGTCTGTTTTCCGGGCGGCGCACGATCAGGCGCCATTTCGTGAGGATGTCGCCGCTCGGCAGGGGCTTTTCCTCTGGCGTCGCGGACAGCCTTCCCACCAGTACGACCTCGTTGCGGTCCACTGTCGTCCTCCCATCGGGGTTCTGGTGAGATCACTCTTTACGATGAGGGGTACGCCGGATCGGCTCGAACGCCATTCTGGGGATAACGGCAGCGGATCAGGAGTGACTGTGGACAACATCACCGCCCTGGGCGGCGACGTCTATGAGATCGATACGAAGATGGCCGGCTATTCGGGCATCACGGCTGGATACCTGATCCTGGGTGACCGCCCATGTCTGGTCGAGACCGGCACCTCGACCTCGGCGCCCGTGGTCCGTGACGCACTCGCCTCGCTCGGCGTGGGCCCTGAGGACCTTGCCACGGTCGTGGTCACGCACATCCATCTCGATCATGCCGGCGGCGCTGGGGACATGGCGAGGTACTTCCCGTCCGCCCAGATCGTGGTGCATGAGAAGGGGGCCAGGCACCTGGCCGATCCGTCCAGATTGATGGCCAGCGCGAGGATGGTGTGGGGTGACCGCCTTGACACGCTATTTGGTGAACTATCGCCCACCGAGGCCGACCGCATCGTTGCGCTCGGCGACACCGGATCCATCGACCTGGGCAACGGAAGGACGCTGAACAGCCACTACTCCCCCGGTCATGCCAAGCACCATGTGGGTCTCATCGATTCCGCCACTGGCGATCTGTACGTAGGTGACGCCGCCGGCGTGTACCTGCCTCAGACCGGGGACCTGCGCCCGGCCACCCCGCCTCCGGACTTCGACCTGGAGACGGCGCTCAACTCGATCTCGCTGTTCAAGTCACTCGGCCCGCAGCGGCTGCTGTTCAGCCACTACGGACCGGTCGGCGCCGTACAGGAGACGCTCGAACGCTCCGCGGAGGAACTTCGCGTCTGGGTCGATCTCACCCGCCAGGTACACACGGAGGGCCTCGACCTCGACCACGCCATCGCCATGGTCAGGGACCGGACCATGGAGCGGTACCAAGCGCTCAAGACGGACGATGACACGGCGGAGCAGTTCGAGCTCCTGAGTGGCGCTCCGTCTAACGTCGCGGGCATCTACCACTGGCTCGACCGCGTCTCGCCCTGACTTCTGGTACGCGAAGTGCCGTACCAGAACTCCGCCGTACACCGTGGAAGGTGTACGGCGGAGCAGGACGTCAGTCTTCGCGCTGGGAGTCGCGCTTGGCGGCGTCCTCGGCTGGTTCGTCGGGCTGGTCCAGGATGTCGCCGAAGTTGGGCTCGATGAACGCCGGAGTGATGCCTAGCGCCATCGGGGTCTCAATCGCAGAGGCCTTGGACTCCGGGACGCTCGACTCTGCCGTGCCGGACTCGTCGTCCAGCAGCTCATCGGGCTCGGCATCCTTCGAGGCGTCCTTCCAAGCGTCCTTTGAGGCGCCCTTCGGGACGTCCTTCGAGGCGTTCGCCGAACCGTCCCGGAGCTCGCCGGACTCGGCGGCCTCCAGCTCGGAAGCGGATTTCACCTGCTCAGGAGCGGATTCCGCCTCGGCGGCAGGCCCGTCCTGCGCGTCGTCGGCGTCCTCCCGGTCAGCAGAGCCGTTCTGCTCGTCGTCGGCGTCCTCCCGGTCGGCAGGGCCGTCCTGCTCACGGATGGCGCCCTGCCGGTCCTCCGCGCCGTCCTGCTCATCATCGGCATCCTGCCGACCGAGCGGCTCATCCTCCTGGTCCTCCGGCTCGGCTTCCGCAGACTGATCGTCGGTGGGCTCGGAGTCGTCGAGAAGGTCGTCTGCCTCAGCCAGGGCCGCGTCCTCGTCGACGTCCTCGTCCAGCTCGATCATGGCGTCGGCCTGGCCGGCCGTACCCGCGTCGTCGGAGTCGTCCTCGTAGTCATCGACGTCCTCGTCGTCGAAGTCCTCTTCGACGTCCTCGATGACGGCACCCGTCAGCTCGGCGTACCGTTCGGCGGCGTCCGTCTCGCCGTCCTCGTCGAAGGCCATCGCCTTGGCGAACCAATCGGTCGCGGCCTCCTGATGACCCGCGTCGGCCAGCGCGTCGGCGTACGCGAACGCGAGACGAGCCGACCAGGGCTTCGCCTGCGGATCGCGCAGCTCGGGCAGACGTTGCAGGGTGATGACGGCGGCGTCGTTCTGGCCCAGGTCGCGGCGGGCGCCCGACTCCACGATGGACAGCTCGATGCGTCCCGCCCTGTCGAGGCGTTCGGCTTCGGGCGAACGGACCAGGTCGAGGGCGCGTTCCGGACGGCCGAGGCCGCGTTCGCAGTCGGCCATGACCGCGAGGTACGCGTCCGAACCGGTCATCCGCCTCGCCGCGCGCAGGTCGCTGAGGGCCTCGGAGAAGTGCCCAGCCCGGTAGGCGACGATTCCCGCCGCCTCACGTACGACACCGATGCGGGCCGCGAACCGGCGGGCCACCTTGGTGTGCTCGTGAGCCTGATCGGGGTCGTCCTCCTCCAGCGCACGCTCGGCGGCGACCATGTGCCTGCCCACCAGCTCGGCGAGGTCGCCGGGGAGGGAGCGCAGCTCGTCGCGTACCTCCTTGTCGAGCTCTTCGGCGGTGATGTCGGGCGCGACCTCGGGCAGCGGCTCGCGCTTCGGAGCGTCGTCCTCGGTACGGCCGAACCTGGCACGAGTGCCGCTGGACGCCCGGTCATCACGGGAGTCGCGCGAGAACGGGCGGGAACGGTCATCGCCACGCGGGCCCCGGTCGTCGCGGTAACCACCCTCGCGGGGACCCCGATCGTCACGGGAGCCACCCTCGCGGCGCGGGCCGCCGTAACCGCCCTCGCGGCGAGGGCCACGGTCGTCACGATCCTGGAAGGAACGACGATCGTCGCCACCCTCAGAACGCTCACGGAACCCCCCCGGCCGATGATCGTCACGGTCGCGGAAGCCACCCTCGCGCCGGGGACCCCGATCGTCACGGAAGCCACCCTCGCGGCGCGGACCACCGTAACCGCCCTCACGGCGCGGACCGCCACCGTAACCGCCCTCACGACGAGGGCCGCGGTCGTCACGATCCCGGTACGAACGACGATCGTCGCCACCCCCAGGGCGCGAACCGCGGTCGTCGCGGAACCCACCTTCACGGGGCGGACCGCCGTAACCACCCTCGCGACGGGGGCCACGGTCGTCGCGGTCCCGGAACGGACGGCGGTCGTCGCCGCCACGCGGACCCCGGTCAAAGCCGCCCTCACGGCGGGGACCTCGGTCACCGCCGCCCTCGGGGCGCGGACCCCGGTCGCTGCGGAACCCACCCGGGCGCTGGTCATCACGGTCACGGAAACCACGACGATCCCCACCGCCGTCACGGTCGCGGAAGCCGCCCTCGCGACGGGGGCCGCTGTAACCGCCCTCACGACGCGGACCGGCGTAACCACCCTCGCGACGAGGGCCGCGGTCATCACGGTCCCGGAAGCCACTCTCACGGCGCGGGCCGCCGTATCCACCTTCGCGACGCGGACCCCGGTCGCCGCCGCGGTAACCGCCCTCGCCACGCGGGCCACGGTCACCACCGAACCCGCCCTCACGGCGCGGCCCGCCGCCGTAACCGCCTTCACGGCGAGGACCAGCGTAACCACCCTCACGACGGGGGCCACGGTCATCGCCGGAGCCGGCGTCACGACGCGGGCCACGGTCGTCACGGTCACGGAAGGGACGTCGGTCATCGCCACCGCGCCCGCCCCGGTCATCACGGAAGCCACCCTCTCGGCGCGGGCCACCGTATCCACCTTCGCGACGCGGACCGCGGTCGCCGCCGCGGTAACCGCCCTCGCCACGCGGGCCACGGTCACCACCGAATCCGCCTTCACGGCGCGGACCGCCGTAACCGCCCTCGCGGCGGGGGCCACGGTCTCCGCTGAATCCGCCCTCGCGGCCCGGACCGCCGTAACCACCTTCGCGGCGAGGGCCGCGGTCACTACCGAACCCGCCTTCGCGACGAGGTCCCCGGTCATCGCCGGAGGCACCCTCACGACGCGGGCCGCGATATCCTCCGCCGTCGCGCCCGGTGCCCCGGTCGCCGCGCCCCTGGTATCCGGAACGCTCGCCGTATCCGCGATCCTGCGACGCCCCTCGGTCGCTACCGTCGCGTCGTGGCCCTCGGTCGCCGGAGCGCGGCCTGTCGTCAGAACGGAACGGACGGTCGCCCCTGGAGTCGCGCTGGTCGCGCCCGCGGGAGCCATACCCGCCGCTCCTGTCGCCGCCCTGGGGACGCTTGTCTCCGCCGTCGCCCCGTTCGCGCTGTCCGCCGTCCGATCCGTTATCACTGTTCACTTCTGGTCCATTTCGTTGGCTCACTCAGCAGACCCGTGCGTCACATGACGGTCCGCCGTGGCAGGTCGCCGCCCGATTTTCGGGCCTTACGCGACGAAGGCCACCCGCGGTGGGATGGCCCGGTACCACCAGCCTAGCAAGCCGCAGCATGTCACCGAGCCTGGCCCGGCCCGCATATTCGGCCGCGGTGATGGACCGCTTCGGGAAAACTGCTCGACATGTCACTCCGCTTCCATGAGATCGCCGAGGCCCAGCACCGCATTCTGAACCCATCACTGACGAAAAATTGCAACTCCTCGGCGAAATCTGCCGCATCACACCAGGCGCGCGCCACCTGGATCTCGCCTGTGGCAAGGGGGAAATGCTCACCCAATGGGCCGCCCGTTACGGCTCGTACGGGGTAGGCGTGGAGATCAGCAAGGTCTTTCTCACCGCCGCCAGAGATCGCGCGGACGAGCTCGATGTGACCGGCCAGGTACGCTTCATCGAGGCGGACGCCGGGACCTATGAGGACGAGCCGCACTCGTACGACATCGTCTCGTGCATAGGCGCCGCGTGGATCGGCGACGGCCTCGCCGGCACCCTCACCCTCATACGCCGCCTGCTCCGCCCCGGCGGACTCGCCCTGGTCGGTGACTGCTACTGGATCAGCCCGCCACCGCCCGAAGCCTGTGCATCGCTCCAAGTGCCGAAAGATTCTTTCGCTTCGCTGTCCGGTACGGCCAAGCTCATCGAAGACGCCGGCTACGAGTTGGTGGAAATGATCCTGGCGAACCACGACACCTGGGACAGGTACGTCGCCGCTCAATGGTGGACACTGAGCGAATGGCTACGCGAAAATCCGGACGACCCCGATGCGTCGGCCTTGCGGCAATTCTTGGACCATGCACGCGACTCTTATCTCGAGTACGGCAGGGACTACATCGGCTGGGGCGTCTTCGTTCTCCGCGGGTAAGCCGTTGATTGTACGATCCGGCGCCTGCGGCTGCTCGGCGGTGCGGTCGGCTACGTCCTGAATCGGCCACACCGCGGTTCAGGGCTGCAATCCGAAGCTTGTACATTTCCTGGCCGCAAACAGGCCACTCCCGTAGAGCAGAGCCCACCGCTGCTTGTGCCCGACCTATTGCGCCTGACCCGCAACGCAGAAAGGGCCCCACGCGTGTGCGTGGAGCCCTTTCTGCAATCAAAGATTGTCCGGCGGTGACCTACTCTCCCACACCCTCCCGAGTGCAGTACCATCGGCGCTGGGAAGCTTAACTTCCGGGTTCGGAATGTAA
>NZ_JBICTR010000022.1:0-146889 GCF_043197735.1 Nonomuraea sp. NPDC049028 | reverse complement strand
ATTGGTCACAGGTCGAAAATGTCGATAGCTCCTTTCTGACATTTGCTCGAATTGTGCGGCTTTCAGGTCGCACTGCCAGTAGATCATGACGCCGTGACCGCCGTACCGGGCGTGGAACTCGGTCATCAGATTGGAGTCCCAGGAGGCGAACCGCTTGGAGTCCGAGGCGGTGCTGGTCGCCTCGCCCCACCAGCTCGGCTCGCGGGCCTCCAGGGTGGCGTTGACCACCGCGACGATCGCCGCCCGCAGGTTCTGACGGGTGAGGTAGGTCGCGCGCACGTGCCGCAGCGCGGCCTCGTCCTGGCCGTGGTCGCCGGTCGCGGCCATCTGCCGGATTCCCATGTTCGTGCGAGCGCGAAGCGTACGAGCAGCAGTCGGCGGTTCAGCGTCTGCTTGTCCAGCACCTCCCGGGTTGCCACCGATGTGAAGGCGTCGATGAGGAAGGCGGTGTCCTTGAGGACGTCGAGCAGGTCGATGGTGCCCCACCGGCGCTGGACTTCGGCCTTCAGTTTGCCGAGGTTCTTCGGCTCGGGCAGCTTGTCGAGCTTGGACCCACGGTTTACCGCCCCGGGTGATGATCCGCACTCCGCCGGCGCTGCCCTGGGTCAGGCCGGTGTTCAGCTTGTCCAGGGCTACGTACTGAAACTGATAGCTAACTCTTCGCATATCGCCCGATTGGTTTGCAGGACTGGTCAGGGTGGCGGCTCACCGAAGCCATAGGAGGTCCAGGCCGGGTAGATCGGCTGGCGCGGGTCTCCAACATGGGATGATCTACCTTGCTCCATCCACGCTTCGGGTGACATTTCCGGACAGGCCCCAGTCTGGCCGGAATGGGGAGAGGATGGGGTCACGGAACTCGGTGAGGATCTCCGTGGCGAGCAGTCGGCCCAGGAGCGGGGCGAGGGTGATCCCGCTATGCGCGGAGAGTTCGTAGTAGCCGGGGAGAATCGCGCTTTCGCCTACGGCGGGCTTGCCGTCGGCTGGTGTCGGTCGTGGGCCTCGGGTGATTCGTCGTGGTGTGATGTGACCGGCGTCCGGGAACATGCGTCGGGCTCGGTCGAGGAGGGTTTCGGCGGCGAGTTCGGCCGTGGTCCGGTCGTGGTCGAAGAGGCGATCAATCTCGTGGCTGTGCAGAAGGGCACGACGGGGCCCATCAGGGCGGATGCCGAGCTGCGGGGTGCGGACGACGGTGGTCACAAGATCTCTGTCGGTGTCCGTTGCCACGACGAACCCGGACGTGACGTGAAGGGGCGGACGCGATACGGGGAGTTCGATGTCGGCGGCTCCGGCGCCCGTGGCGTCGACGACGCGGTCGGTGTCGGTTCGGTCTCCGTCAGCGAAGGTGATCTGAAGGCGGCCTGATCCGCTTGGGCTGATCGCGATGGCTTTGCGGTGCTGCATGGTGAGGCCGGTGAGGAAGTGCGCGCGGAGGGCTTCCGGGTCAGCCCATCCGTCGGCGGGGAACCACGCGACCGCGAGTGGTGGCGTGTCCAGGCGCAGGTGGGGTTCGCGTTCGCGGAACGCGCCGACGGGGAGGATCTCTCCGCCGTATCCGCGGGAGCAGGCGGCGTTGACTCGCCGCTCGGCGATGCGCAGGGAGTCTGGGCCGGTGGCGACGAAGTGCTGGCCGGTGAATCGGACGGCGGCTGCTCCGAGGGTGTGGGCGATGCGGCGGTACTCTTCGACGGCGCGGTCGTTGAGGGCGCAGAGGTCAGGGTCGCTCTTCGCGCTGCCGTTCACACACGCGAAAGACGCCGTCGTCGACCGAGCATCGCGCGTGTCCGCGTCGATGAGGGTGACGTGCGCGCCCTGGCGAGCCAGATGGTGTGCGGTGGCGGCTCCGAGGATGCCGGCGCCGAGGACGGTGACACGGGCGGGTGCGGTCATGAGAGGTCTGCTCGCTTGCCTTCGTCGTCGGGCAGGAAGATGTGGATGTCGTCTGGTCGCGCGTGGACGGTGGCGCTCTCACCCGCGCGGGGGCCATATCGCTCTCGTACGCGCAGCGGTGCGGAGAGCCCGCCGATGTGGACCATGTGATCGTGGCCGAGCATCTCGCTGAGCGCCACGCGACCTGTCACGGTGAGGGCGTCCGGTCCTCCGTCGCCACGCGTGAGCGACTCGGGGCGGATGCCGAGCGTGATGCGCTGCCCTTCGAACGATCGCAGCCGCTGTGGCAAGGCCACGGTGTTGTCACCGGAGCGGAACCGGCCTTCCTCGACGTGTCCGTCGATGAGGTTCATTCCGCCGAGGAATGATGCGACGAACGCGTTCTCGGGCCGGTTGTAGACCTGGTCGGGGGTTCCGTTCTGGGCGATCCTTCCGCCGTTCATGACGACGACTCTGCTGCCGAGGGTGAGTGCTTCGACTTGATCGTGGGTGACATAGACCATGGTGGTGCCCAGATCCCGCTGCAGGGCGAGGAGCTCCGCTCGCATGTCGACGCGTAGTTGCGCGTCCAGGTTGCTCAGCGGTTCGTCCATGAGGAGGACCCGCGGGCCGCGCACCAGGGCCCGGCCGATGCCGACTCGTTGGCGCTGTCCCCCGGAGAGCTCGGCCGGTTTCCGCTCGAGGAGCGCCTCGAGGCGCAGCAGCCGCGCGACCGCCTCGACCCGGCCGCGGCGTTCTTGTTTCGGCACGCGTGCCATCTTCAGCGGGAAGGCGATGTTGTCATGGGCGGTCTTGTCCGGGTAGAGCGCGTAGTTCTGAAAGACCATCGCCACGCCCCGACGTTGCGGTTCCATCGTGGTGACGTCTCGTCCGGCGACGTGGATGGAACCGCCTGTGGGTTGTTCGAGCCCGGCGATGCCACGCAGCAGGGTGGTCTTTCCGCAACCGGAGGGGCCGACGAGGACGGTGATCTCCCCGGGCAGGCAGTCGAGGTCGATCCGGTGGAGCGCGAGCGTACCGGATCCGTAGCGTTTGCTGACCTGGCGGATGGTGACACCGGCCGGCTCGGCCACAGCCGGCTCCTCCCGCATGGCGTCGGCCGCGGGCGGGTAATCGCCGAGGGTGGTCATGACAGGAGTCCCTTCGCGGCGTCGGCGGCCTCGTTCAGCGCGTCCTGGGGAGACTTTTCACCGGTGACCGCCCGGTAGATGCCGTTCTGGAGCTCCTTGGCGATCTCCGGACCGCGCTTCCCGGGCCAGCTGAACCAGCGGACCAGGTCCGTGCTCTGCTTGAGCGCCGCGGTGCGGGTGGGGCTGCTCTTCAAGAATTTCGCGAGGTACTCGTCGCTTTCGGCGGCGTAGTGGTTGACGGGCAGGTAACCGGTCGCTTTCGTGGTGGTCGTGGATCCCGCCGGGCCGACGAAGGCCTTGAGCGCCTTCCACGCCAGCTTCTGACGTTCGGGGGCGGTCGCGGTGATCACCAGAGCGTTCCCGCCGCCGGGCGCCTGCCGGTCCCCGCTGGTCGGAATGGGCAGTTCGGCGGTGCGCAGGTCGAACCCGGAGGTGCGTTCGTAGTTCGCGACCTGCGCGCTCGAATCGATCGCCATCGCGACGTCACCCCGGAAGAACGCCTCCCGCCCGTCGTCGGTGCCGTACGCGGGCATGAGGCCCGCTTCGACCATCCCCCGCCAGAACTCGAGCACCTTGACGCCCGGGTCCTTGTTGAAGGTGACGGCCGTCTCGGCGTCGTTCATCATGGAGCCGCCGTTGGAGCGGAGGAAGTTCTCGAACGACCACACGCTCTCGAAGTCCGACCAGTGACCGTATTTGGCGGTATGGGAGTCGACGATCGCGCGAGCGGCGGTCTTGACCTCGTCCCATGTCCGCGGCGGCTTGCCGGGGTCGAGGCCGGCCGCGGTGAACAGATCGGCGTTGTAGTACATCACCAGCATCGAGACCGCGTTCGGCATGCCGTAGAGCTTGCCGCCGACGGTGGTGAGGTCGAGCATCTCGTCGCTGTACTGCCGCAGGTCGAACTCCCTGTCACCGCTGGTGAACTGACCGAGAGGGACGGCGGCACCGGCTTCGACGAGCATGCGGACCTGATTGAGCCCGATCATGGTGATGTCCGGCGGGGTTCCCGCCGTCCGGTCGTTCTGCAAGCGGGCGAGGCTGTCTTCGTAGGAGTTTCCAGCCAGTTGAAGATCGACGGTGAGGCCGGTGCGTTCTTTCACGCTGCCGGCGATCTCGCCGAACGGCTTGGTGAACAGGCCGTCGAAGGCGTAGACGAGCGTGACCTTGTCCCCTGCCGCGTCGGGAGCCGAAGCGGTGGTGTCCGCGGAGCAGGAGGCAAGGAGGGAGATGGAAGCCGCCGCGGCGGCCACGGTCACGCCGATCCGGCGGAGGGAGGTTCTCATGGGTGTTCTTTCTGTGCTGGTTGGAGTCAGTCGGAGGTGAGGCTGAAGCCGGCGATGAACTGTCGCTGGGCGATGAGGAAGCCGATCAGCAGGGGCACGATCGCCAGGAGCGAGACAGCCATCTGCGCGCCGTAACTGGTTCCGGATTCGAAGCTGACGAACCGCACGATCCCGAAGGGAACGGTCGCGTTGTCGGTGCTTCGCAGGACCACGGAGGGCCAGAAGTAGTCATTCCAGTGCGAGACGAAGCTGAAGACGCCGAAGGACACCAGTGCGGGTTTGACGAGAGGGAACACCACTCGGGTGAGGGTCGCCCAGCTTCGTGCCCCGTCGAGGCGGGCGGCGTCGAACACCGACTGCGGGATGGTGAGGATGAACTGGCGGAGCAGGAAGATCCCGAACGCGGAGCTGACGAACGGCAGCACCAGACTCGGCATCGTGTCAAGGATCCCTAGCCTGCTGAACAGCAGGTAGATCGGGACGGCGACGATCTGTGTGGGGATCATCAGGCAGGTCAGCACGATCCACAAGCTCAGACTCCGGCCCCGGAACCGCAGCCGAGCCAGCGCGTACGCCGCCGGCAGGCACACCGTCACCTGGAGGCCGAAGATCATCGTGGCGGTGATGAAGCTGTTGATGTAGTAGCGGAGCATCGGGACTTCGCGGAACACCTCCGCGAAGTTCGCGAGGGTGAGTTCGGTCGGCAGAAACCCGTCGCGGAAGACTTGATTCTGTGGGGTGAAGGCGGTCAGCACCATCCACACGAACGGGGCGAGGATCGCGACCGCGCCGACCGCGAGGGCCAGATGGATGCCCGCCTGCGCGAGGGGGCGCGCTTTCATCGCGATCCCGCTTTCTCCAGGCGGGTGCCGAATCCGCGCATCTGGCAGGCCGTGACCAGCAGGCACAGCAGGAACAGGACGACGGTGGTGACGGCGGCCGAGCCGAAGTCGACGTTGCGGATGCCCTGTTGCCAGAGCAGGTGCGCGAGTGTGGTGGTGTTCTCGCCTGGGCCGCCGCGGGTCATCACCTGGGCTGTCTCGAACATCCGCAAGGCCGACGTTGTGGAGATGACGATGGTGAACACCGTCGCGGGGGCGATCGCCGGCCAGGAGACGTGCCAGAACCGGTGCCAAGCTCCAGCACCGTCGAGCAGGGCGGCTTCCTGGAGGTCTTTGCGGACGCCGGTGAGGCCGGCGAGGAAGATGACGGCGTTGTAGCCGATGTTCTGCCAGTTGCCGACGATGGCCAGACCGGCGAGGGCGAGGTCGCTGGAACTGAGCCAACCGGTGCGTCCGATGAGCCCACCGAAGACGTGGTCGAACAGGCCCGACTCGGGGTAGAAGATCCACCGCCACGCCGCGGCCATCGCCACCAGCACCGCCGCGGTCGGGAGGAAATAGATGGCCCGCCAGATCGCCTGACCACGGGTGAGCGCGTTGATCCCGACGGCGACGAGCAGGCCCCCCGCGACCGAGGTCGGCACGGTCATCAGCGTGTACAGCAGCGTGTTGCCGAGCGCGTTGAGCAGTGCGGGGCTGGTGAGGACGCGGGCGTAGTTGTCGATGCCGACGAAGGTGATCTGCCCGCTGAGCGGGCTCCAGTCGAACAACGCGATCGCGAAGGCCAGAACAGCCGGCAGGGCGACGAACAGCAGCAGCAGGCCGGTAGCCGGGCTCAGCAGCGCGGCCGGTTCGAGCCGGTTCGGCAGCCGTACCCGGGGAGCCGGGAAATCGACGGGTCGCAGCCGCGCACGTGCCTGTTCGATGTCGGCGGTTCTGGCGGGAAGGGTCATGGTCATCGGCCGGCTCCGAGGGCGGCGGCAAGCCGTCGCACCCCGTCCGAGACGGTCTCGGGTGCCCCCGCATAGCTCACGCGTACGTGTCCCGGCGCCCCGAACGCGGCGCCGGGGACGACCGCGACGCCCGAGTCCTCGAGTAGCCGGCCGGCCAGCTCCGTGTCATCGAGCCCCCCGTGCGCGGATGTGGGCGGGAACAGGTAGAACGCTCCCTCGGGGGCCGGAAAGGAGATTCCCGCGGCAGAGAAGACGCCCATCAGCTCGTCGCGCAGGCAACGCAGTTCGCGGCGGGTCTCGGTCGCGACATCGGGCCCGGTGAGCGCGGCCAGAGCGGCGGCTTGTGCGACCCGGCTGACGTTCGAGCTGGTGTGTGACTGGATCGCGATCGCCGTCGCGGTGATCTCCGGCGGGGCGATGAGCCAACCGGTCCGCCAACCGGTCATCGCGTGGCTCTTACTGGTGCTGCCGATCGACACCACGTCGCACCCGGCGTCCAGAGCGGCCCGTGGGGTGGGGCGGATATCGGCGAAGCGCAGGTCGCGATAGGTGTCGTCGGAGATCACCCAGATGCGGTGGCCGGCCGCCCACCGCACGATCTGTTCGAGTTCGGTGTCGTCGTGGACGGCCCCAGTGGGGTTGTGGGGCGAGCATATGATCACCGCACGCGTCGCCGGAGTGCGCACGGCGTCCAGGTCCGCCGCACCGGGAAGGACATGCCCCTCGCGCGGGTACGCGAACACCGGCGTGGCGCCGGCGAGACGGATCGCCTCGGGGAAGGTGACCCAGTACGGCGCCGGAACGATCACCTCGTCACCAGGGCCCGCCAGGCTGCGAAGCGCGTTGTGGAGAGCCTGCTTCGCCCCGTTGGTCACGGCGACCTGGGCACGATCAGCGCGGATGCCGAGGCTCCGCGCCGCCCACCCGCTGATCGCGTCGCGGAGCTCGGGGTCGCCCGCCGCGTTGCCGTACCCGTGGCGAGAAGGGTCCTGAGCTGCGGCGATCGCCGCGTCGACGATGTGCCGCGGCGTGGGCATGGACAGCTCTCCCGCAGTGAGGTTCACGACGTCGCGTCCCTGCGCTTGCAACGTGCGGGCGAGCTCGCGCAACGATCCTGTAGGGGAAACGCTCACCTGGTGAGCAGTCATCGATAGGGCCTTTCAGCGAGAGTCGGAAGGCCGGCGAGGGCCTCAAGGATGGGGGTGCCGTCCACCTCATGCATGAGCGGGACGCCGAGGATCTCCAGCACGGTCGGGAGAACGTCGGGCAAGCCGACGGGCCGGCTGACAGTGAGCGCCCGCGCGATATGAGGGCCGTGGAGGATGAGCGGGATGCCGACATCGTCAGGCAGGAGGGTTCCGTGGGTGGCTGCGACCGTGCCGTGCGGATCGACCGGTAGCGCGTACGGGTCCACGGTGACCAGGACCGCGGGGCCGAGAAGCGGATGATCGCACCCGGCCTCGGCCATCGGCCGCACTCCGGGAACCCCGTACTCCGCGTCGGCGTACACGCAATCGGCCCACGCCTGCTCACGACACCACCGCACGAGATCACGACGCAGCGATGGACGCGCGTCCGCTGCGAGGTGGAGAGCGAAGGCCGCACCGCTGACACAGATCGTCACCAGTTCGGCCAGCGCCGCGGGCAGGTGGTCGAACAGCTCCTGCCCGAGCAGCGCACCTGGTGGAAGAGCGACCATGCCGTGGTCAGCGGTCACGATGGCGTCGACCGATCGGTTCCTGAGGCGCACAGAGGCGAGCAGCCGGTCCAGCTCCGCGTCGATATGACCAAGCATCGTGGCGGCCGCGCCCAGTCCCGCGGCGTGCCGGGTCTCGTCCGGTTCGCCGCACCAGAACACCAGCACGTCCGGATCGATCCGGTCGAGCAACGGCCCGGACGCGGCGTCCACCGCCCAGGAGAGCATCACATCCGCATCCGACGGCGGAGCGCCATGATCGCGCTCGAGAAGGGGACGGAGCGACGCCGGCAACACAGGCCCGACGACCGGATCGGCGGAGGCCATCACCACCGCTCCCCCGGCCGAGTCCACTTCGGGGTGGAGCAGATACGCGCACCCGGCACTGCCGGTGCCGACGACCATCACCCGCAGGCCCACCGCGGCGAGAATCTCCCCGAGCGTGGGCACCTCCACCGCCCGCCCGCGCACGGACCGCATCGTGAGGACCTCTCGGACCGCACCGGTGTTCAGGACACCCTCAGGGGTCCAGATCCGGTTCCCGATCACCCCGGTTCGACGCGGTAGACAGCCCGTCACCAGCGAAGCCGCCGCGGCACGGGTCACGGACGGCAGCACGGTACGCGCGGCCGTGCACCGCACACCGTCTTGGGCGAGACCCGACAGCGCGGGCATCACCCGCCCGGTGATGTCATCCGCACGCAGCCCGTCAACGACGAACAGCACGACCCTGGGTCGCTTCGCGGAACGTTCACGCGCCTGGCCTTCAACGTTCATCGTCCGCAGCCCCTCCCATCCGTATGGCACCGAACCCTTGCGAGTAGACTTTCTAACGTAGGGCTCTGAACGGAAAGTAAACTCCAAGCAAGCGGTCAGGTAGTTCTGGAAAGGACACAGCGCAGCGATGCCGTCACACTCCCCCGAGCCACGCCCCGCACAAGATCCGATGAGAGAGGTCCTCGCTCGCAGCAGGAGCAGCTACCCGTCACTGTCCAGCGCCGAGCGCCGCGTCGCCGACGCGCTCGAAGCAGCACCCCAGGAGCTGCTCCGGCTCCCGCTCAAGGCGTTCGCGGAACGGGTCGGCGTCGGTGAGGCGACCGTCGTCCGCTTCTGCCAGTCCATCGGCTACGACGGTTTCCGCGGACTGCGGATCGAATTGGCCACCCGCGCGCTCGTCACGACCAGCGACCCCCTGTCCCCGGTATCCCCGAGCGACGACGTCGCGACCATCACCGACAAGGTCCTGCGCTCCGGCATCGACGTGCTCACCGACACCCTCGCCACCATCGACAAGAGCGCCGTGTCCGCCGCCGTCGACGCGATCGCCGAAGCCTCGCGCGTGGAATGCTTCGCTGTCGGCAGCTCCGTCCCGATCGCTCTCGACCTCTACTACCGGCTGCTGCGACTCGGCGTGCCGACCAGCGTCGCGACCGACCCGCACATGCAAGCCACCTCCGCCGCCCATCTGACGGACACGGCCGTCGCGCTCGGGATCTCGCATACCGGGCGCTCGTTCGAGACGCACGCGACCTTCCGATACGCGAAAGCCGCCGGCGCCAAGCGGATCCTCATCACCAGCTACCGCGGCACACCGATCGGGGAGCTCGCCGACATCGAAATCGTCGTCGCCTCCCCCGAACCCACCCTCCGCCCGGACGCCGTCTCCAGCCGGCTGGCGCACCTCGCCGTCGTCGACGCCATCAGCGTCGCGCTCGCCATGAAAGACCCGGAACGCGCGGACGAAGCACTTCTGAGAGACGACGCCATCATCGCCGAGCGAGAGGTCACCAAATGACCCCCATCACCCTCGCCGTCCTCGACCTGGCAGGCACGACAGCCCAGGACAACGGCATCGTCGAAAAGGCCGTGCGCACCGCCGTACACACCATTACCGACGGAAACACCCCGCCCCACCTCGCCGAACGCTTCCACGCCATGCGCGGCGGCTCCAAGATCGACATGTTCCGGCACATCCTTGACGGCGACGCGCACCTCGCCGACCGAGCACACGACCTCTTCGAACAAGACCTCCTCGAACGCATCCGCGCCGGGCAGGTGCGGCCCATCCCCGGCGCCGCCGACACGCTCGCGCACCTCCGCGACCGCGGCATCCGTACCGCGCTGACCACCGGCTTCTCCCCGGCAGTGCGCGACGAGCTGCTCGACGTCCTCGGGTGGCGACCCCTGATCGACCTCGCGCTCTCGCCGCGGGACGCCGGACGCGGCCGCCCGCACCCCGACCTGATCTGGACCGCGGCGCTCCGGCTCCACGCCGGCAGTTGTACGAGCATCGCCGTGGCCGGCGACACCAGCAACGACCTCCACGCGGGAACACGAGCCGGCGCTGGAATCGTCGCAGGCGTCCTCACCGGCGCGCACGGGCGCGAACGGCTCGAACTCGCCCCTCACACCCACATCCTCGACACCGTCAACGGCCTGCTCCCCCTCATCGACGGCGCCCGCGGCGAGTAGCCGATCGCGGCGCCCGGACCGCTCAGCTTCCGACATCCTCGCCATTGCGAGAACCAGGCAGACCAAGCTAGGGTGACTGGTATAACTGGTCCACTGAGGAGTTGAGTCCGTGCGCGTGCCGCCAACCGTGTTCCCCGATCCCGAGGCTCTGGGACGCGCCCTCGCCGCGGAGATCGCGACGGAGCTCGAAGACGCCGCCCGCCGCGGCCGGCCGTACGTTCTCGGCTGTCCCGGCGGGCGCAGCGCGCACAGCACCTACTCGGCGCTGGCGGACGAGGTCGCGGCCCGGAGGCTGGACCTGGGCCACGTGGTGATCGCCATGATGGACGAGTACGTCGTCCGCGCCGAGGACTCCGGCCTGTTCCGCCGGATCGCCCCGGGCCTGCCGCACAGCTGCGTGCGTTTCGGCCACGCCGAGATCGTCGAGCCGCTCAACGCGGCGGCCGGCGCCGGGCGCGGCATCACCCACGACAGGCTCTGGGTGCCCGATCCCGCCGACCCCGACGAGTACGACCGCCGGATCGCCGGCATCGGCGGCGTCGACCTGTTCATCCTGGCCTCCGGCGCGAGCGACGGCCACATCGCCTTCAACCCCGTCGGCACCGGCGCGAACACCCGCACCCGCGTGGTGGAACTGGCCGAGCGGACCCGCCGCGACAACCTCGTCACCTTCCCGACGTTCGGCGGGCTGGAGGAGGTCCCCGCGTACGGCGTGACCGTGGGCGTCGGGACCATCCGGGACCTGTCGAAGCGCGTCGTGATGGTGGTGCACGGCGCGGACAAGGCCGAGGCGGCGCGCCGGCTCGCCGCGGCCGAGGGCTACGACCCCGGCTGGCCCGCCACCGTTCTGAGCGACTGCGCCCGGCCCCGCCTGCTCGCCGACGCGGCGACCGGCCTGGTGGCCGCGCAGCCCGCGTTCGACCGTCCCTGACCTGCACCTAGCCTCTATTGACACCCTTGAGGAGACAGTTATGGCCCGCATCAAGCTCGCGTATCTCGGCGGAGGTTCGTCGCGCGCTCCCGGGACGATGGCGTCGTTCATGCATCACGGCGCGGAGTTCGACGGCTCGGAGTTCGTGCTGATCGATCTCGACCCCGCACATCTGGAGAACGTCAAGACGATCACCGAGAAGATGGCCCGCAACGCCGGTCTCGACATCACGGTGACCGCGACCACCGACCAGCGAGAGGGACTTCGCGACGTCGACGCGGTGTTGTCCAGCTTCCGGCCGGGCGGATTCGCGGCGCGGGCGATCGACGAGCGGATCCCGCTGAAGTACGGCGTCATCGGCCAGGAGACGCAAGGACCCGGTGGCATGATGATGGCGCTGCGCTCCGTGCACGTCATCAAGGAACTGTGCGCGAACCTCGCCGAGGTCGCGCCGGGGGCGCGGATCTTCAACTACACCAACCCGGTCAACATCGTCTCTCAGGCCGTGGCCGACAACACCGACATTCCGATCGTGTCGTTCTGTGAGGGGCCGATCGTCTTCCCGCCGGTCGTGGCCAAGGCGGCGGGGCTCGACCCGGACAAGCTGGCCGCCAACATGACCGGGGTCAACCACAACTGCTGGTCGAACGAGGCCACCTACGACGGCCAGGACGCTTTCCCGATCCTGCGCGAGCGCTGGGAGGCGCTACGGGACCGGCCGACCGACGACGTCAACGGCATGCGCGCGCTGCACCTCGCCGTGGCCATGGAGTCGATTCCGTCGGATTACTTCAACTACTACTACTTCAAGGACGAGATCCTCCGCGAGCGGCAGCTGGCGCCGCTGACCCGGTCGGAGGTCATCATGGCCTCGCTCGACGGCTACTGGGCGCACTACCGCGAGCAGGCCGAGTCTGACGCGCCGCACCTCGACCCGGCGCGTTCGCGCGGCGGCATCCATGAGCTGGAGCTGGCGATCGACGCGATCAGCGCGTTCTACAACGACACCGGCGCGCGACTGCCGTTCAACATCCCCAACGCCGGCGGCGCGCTTCCCGGGTTCGACGAGCGCACGGTGGTCGAACTGTGGGGCACCGTCGACGCGAAGGGCTTCCACCCCGAGCCGCAGAAGCCGCTGCCCCGCTCCGTACTCGGCATCACCCGCCAGCTCGCCGATTACCAGATCCTCACGGCCAAGGCGGCCTGGGACGGCACGGTCGCCGATGCGGTACGCGCCCTGACGGCCAACCCGCTGGTCCCCTCGCTCACGGTCGCCGAGGCGCTGTACGGCGAGCTCGCCACCGCCCAGGCCGCTTGGCTGCCCGAGCGGCTGATCCCCTGATCATGAGCACGCTCTACCTCGGCGTCGACGCCGGCAACAGCAAGACCGCCGCGCTGGTCTGCGACGCGACCGGGATGATCGCCGGGGCGGGCCGGTCGGGCTGCGGCGACATCTACGGCGCGGCCGGTCCGGAGGCGGCGGTGAGCGAGGTGCTGGCGGCGATCGGCACCGCCCTCGCCCAGGCGGGGGCGCGCCGTGCCGACGTCGCCGGCGCGGCCTTCCGGCTGGCCGGGGTCGACTGGCCCGAGGACCGGACCTACTGGGAGCACGCCCTCGGCGAGAGGTACCCCTCCAGGTCGATACTCAACGACGGGTACGCCGCGATCCGGTGCGGCGAGCCGTCCGGTGTCGGCGTCGCGGTCGCGGCCGGCACCGCCGCGGCTATCGCGGCGCGCGGCCCCGACGGAACCCTGTGGGACATGGGCTGGCGGGGCCAGCACGCGATGGGCGCGCTCGGCCTGGCGATCGAGGCGTTCCGCGCCGTGAACCTGGCCGAACTCGGTCTCGGCCCGCGAACGGAGCTGACGGCGGCGCTGCTGGCGCACTACGACCGGCCCTCGGTGGATGAGCTGAACCACTGGTTCACCCGTCGTGAGGGAGCCGCCACCCACCCGCAGAAGGCCGGGTGCGCGCGGGCGGTCACCGCCGCGGCGGTCGCCGGCGATCCGGTCGCGGTGGAGATCGTCCAGGCGCAGGGCCGTCACCTCGCCATGTACGCCGGCGTGGCCGCGCGGCGTACCGGCCTGATCGCCGCCGGCGGGCCGGTGAGCGTGGTGCTGTCCGGGTCGGTGCTCATGGCGGACGCCTCCCCGGTCACCCGGGCGATGCTGGCGGAGTTGCCCGCGCACGTCCCCGGCGCGGTGCCGCACCGCGGCGCGCTCCCCCCTGTCGCCGGGGCGACGCTGGACGCTCTGGGCGAGGGTGGCGTGCCCCTGAGGGAAGCAGTTCTGGACCGACTGGCGGGCACGCTCCCGCCGAAGGCGTTCCTCGAAACCTGACAGGACTCCACCTCCTGAGAGGAGCGCCATGAGCGCGCCCATCGAGCCGGGCGAACCGCCTGTCGGCCGTCATGTCCGACGGGCCGGCCGGCGTACGCGGCCTGACGCCGTCAGATGGGGCGGAACAGGTCGGCCTGGAAGCGGTAGGCGTCGCTGCGGTAGATCATGCGGCCGGCGAGAATGGGAGTGCCGTCGTCGGCGTAGGTGACCTCCTCGCCGACCAGCACCGGGGCGCCGCGATCGACCTGGAGCAGCCGCGCGATCTCCGCGTCGGCGGCGTCCGCGCGCACGGTGTAGGAACTACGTGCGATGCGGATGCCGCACTCGCGCTCAAGCGTCTCGTACAGGGAGCGGTCGGTGAGGTCGACGTCGGCCAGTGCCGCCGCCTGGGACAACACCACCACGCTCGAGTCGAGACAGACGGGCACCCCGTCGAGACTGCGCAGCCGGCGCAGCTCCAGGACGCGCGCGGCCGGGGCGATGCCGAGCTGCTCGGCCTCCTCGAAGCTCGCCGGTCGCTCACTCCGCAGCAGGATCTCCGCGGTCGCGGTGAGGCCGCGGGCTCTGGCCATCTCCGAGAAGCTCTGCAGGGTGCTCGGCGGCTCGCCGACGACGTTGCGGGCGACGAACCAGCCGCGCTGCGCGGAGCGCTCCAGCTTGCCCTCGTCAGCGAGGCGAGCCAGGGCATGACGTAGAGTCGAACGGCTGACGCCGAGGCTTTCGGCCAGGTCACGCTCCCCGGGAAGCCGGCTGCCCGCCGCGAACACTCCCCGCCGGAGGGCGTCACCGAGCCTCCGGTAGGTCTCCATGACGGCGCTGCCCGCCTCCGTGTCCACACCGGTGCTCATGGCGGTCACGGTAGCACGCGGGAGCGGACCAGACATACCGAATTCTCGCACGGGATCGCCGGACGGCAATGGCGGACACTCCCCTTACCGCTGGAAAGCCAAGCAAACCATTTGATGACATCTGGACTAACTGGTCTGGTCACCCTATGCTCGTCGATACCCGGGAGCCCGTCGGCTCGCCGATGAGGCGGCTGCCGACGTCACCGTCCGGCGGAGCCCGTTCCTCCCCCCGAAGACAGGAGACACCGTGGTCACGCTCGGAAGAACCACGCTCGGAAGAACAAGGCGACTCGCCGCCGTGGCGACATCACTCGCGGCGGCGGGGCTGCTCACGGCTTGCGTGCCCGGCGCCTCCGGCGGGGCCGTGACCGAGACCTCGACGGCCGGACCGGTCATCACCGACCCGGCGAAGATGGGCAAGGCCAGCCTCCGGGTGCTCGACTACTTCACCGGCGGCACCGACCTCGCCTGGATCAACGACGTCGTCTCGGCATTCGAGAAGAGGTACCCCAACATCAAGGTCGAGCGGACCTCCATGCCGTGGGACGACGTGATGAAGGCGCTGCCGCTGAGGCTGCGGTCCGGGAACCCACCCGACATCGTGCCCGCCAACAACGGCTGGCAGTCGCTCGGCACCCTGGTCCAGGGCGGGCTCGTCCGCAACCTCGACGACTACGCCGACGCGTACGGCTGGCGCACGAAGTTCCCGGCGTCGATCCTGCGCCAGCACCAGTTCTCCACCGACGGCAAGCAGATGGGCACCGGGTCGGTGTTCGGCGCCCCGGTGGCACGGGCGTCGGTCGTCGAGGTGTACTACAACCGCTCGCTGCTCAGCCGGATCGGCGCGACCGTGCCGAAAACCTTCGCCGACTTCGACAGCGCCCTGGCCAAGGCCAAGTCAGCCGGACTCACGCCGATCTCCCTGGGCAATCTGGAGCAGGTGGGCATCACCGGCCCGCTGTTCGCCACGATGGACGCCCTCGGGCAGCAGAACCGGATCTCCGACTTCATCTACTCCCAGAACGCCGTCCAGATGGCCGACACGGGCTTCCCCGAGGCCGCCGCCAAAGTGAAGCAGTGGGCGGACAAGGGCTATCTCACCAAGGACTTCGCCGCCGTCCCGAGCCAGGACGCGGCACAGGCGTTCGTCGACGGCAAGGCGCTCTTCCGGTTCGACTACTCCGGCTCTCTGCCGCTGAAGAAGGGCCAGAGCAAGGACTTCGGATCGTTCCTGATGCCCCGCGCGGACGGCGGCCACGCGGTCGCGACCGCGTCGTCGGCCAGCAACCTCTCCGTATCCGCCAAGACCGCGCACCCGGACGCCGCCGCGGCGTTCCTGAACTTCGCGGCCAGCCCCGAGGCCGCGCGGATCGCCGTGGAGCACACCACGATGCCGCTGCTCGCCACCGTCGAACCGGCCGGTGACGACCCGCTGTTCGCCGACGACGTCGCCGCGGCGGCCCAGCTCTCGGCCGACGATGCCTCCGTCCCGTACCTCGACTGGGCCACGCCGACCCTGCTCACCACGATCCAGACGCAGATGCAGGACCTGCTCGCCGGCAAGGTCCAGCCGGAGGCGGTCGTCCGATCGGCGCAGGCCGACTACGACAAGTTCCAGCGGACGCTGGGGAAGTAGCCGCGCCATGGTGACCGTGAAGCAACTCCCGGCGCGCAGCGCGTCCGCGCGGACCACACAGCATGCGCAGGCACCCTCCAGCCACCGCCGCAGGCGCCGGTGGCTGGGGCTGGCCTACCTGGCGCCCGCCCTGCTCGTGTACGGGATCGTCGTGCTCGTTCCCGCGGTCCAGGGCGTGTGGCTGTCGTTCTACCACTGGAACGGCATCACCGCGGCGACGTGGGCGGGCCTGGCCAACTACCTCGGCTTCCTCCAGGACCCGGCGCTGCGGCAGGCGATCGAGCACACCCTGTTCTTCATCGTGTTCTTCTCGGTCCTGCCCATCACGCTCGGCCTGACCAGCGCCGCGCTCACCGCCCGCAAGGACGTCAGGGGCGCGGCGGTCTACCGCTGGATCATCTTCCTGCCACAGGTCCTCACCCCGGCGGTCACCGCGGTCATGTGGAAGCGCGTCTACGCACCCGACGGGCCGATCAACTCGGTGCTGCGCGCCTTCGGCCTCGACTCCCTGGCCCACGGCTGGCTGGGCGACTACGACTGGGCGCTGCCCGCGATCGGCCTCGCCGGCACGTGGGCGGCCTTCGGCCTGTGCATGGTGCTGTTCATCGCCGGCATGCAGTCCATCCCGTCAGAGCTGTACGACGCGGCGCGGGTGGACGGCGCGGGCCCCCTGCGCGAGTTCCGAACGGTGACCCTCCCCGGGCTGCGCGGGCAGCTCGCGATCGCCGTGACCCTCACGGTGCTGGGCGCGATCCGGGTGTTCGACATCGTGTGGCTCACCACCCGCGGCGGCCCCGGCACCTCGACCATCACCCCCACCATCGTCATGTACCAGCGCGCCTTCGCCAATCCCGACGTCGGGGCGGCCTCCGCCATCGGTGTCGTCCTGGCGCTGGTCTCCCTTCTCATCGCGCTCGTCGTGGTACGGCTCACCGAGGACGGAACCCGATGATCTCCACCCGGGAAAAGCTCTTCAACTACGCGTTCCTGACGCTCCTGGCCGCCAGCGTGCTGTTCCCGATCGTGTACATCCTCGGCGTGGCCCTCAGCCCCAGCACCAGCGGCACGCTCGACCTCGCCCATCCGCAGTGGTCCAACTTCGCCGCCGCGTGGCAGCAGGCCGGCTTCGCGCACTACCTGCGCTCCAGTGTGATCATCACCGGGATCGTCGTGCTCGTCTCCACCGTGCTGGCGGTGATGAGCGGGTACGCGTTCGGCGTGCTCGGCGTGGTCGGGGAGAAGGCCATCTTCCCGCTCATGCTCCTCGGCATCATGATCCCGATGGAGTCGATCATCGTGCCGCTGTACTACGACTTCCTGTCCTTCGGCCTCACCGACGGCTACCAGGGCATCATCCTCGCGCACGTCGGCATGGGCGTGAGCTTCGGCGCATTCTGGATGCGCGCGGCGTTCCGTACGGTGCCGGCCGGCATCGCCGAGTCCGCCGAACTCGACGGAGCCGGCTCCTGGACGCGCCTGTGGCGGATCTACCTGCCGATCTCCCGGCCGGCCATCCTGACGTTCGTCGTGCTCAGCTTCATGTGGACCTGGAACGACTACTTCCTGTCCCTGATCCTCGTGGCCGACTCCGGCCACCAGCCGCTGACGCTGGGGCTCGGCACGTTCTCGGGCCGCTACCTCGTGCAGGTCAACCTGCTGGCCGCCGCGGCGGTGCTCATGTCGCTGCCCATCGTCGGCCTCTACCTGTTCTTCCAGCGGCAGTTCATCCGCGGCATGCTCTCCGGCGCCCTCAAGGGCTGATCCCCGTTCTCAGAAAGGTCGCTCATGAAGATCGTCGACGCCACTGTGGTCCTGACCAGCCCGGGCCGCAACTTCGTCACTCTGAAGGTGGAGACCGACGAGGGCGTCACCGGCCTCGGCGACGCGACTCTCAACGGACGTGAGCTCGCCGCGGCCGCCTACCTGCGTGACCACGTCGTCCCCCTGCTCCTGGGGACCGACCCCCACCGCATCGAGGACACCTGGCAGTCCCTCTACCGGGGCGCGTACTGGCGGCGCGGGCCGGTGACGATGGCCGCCATCGCCGCCGTCGACACGGCGCTGTGGGACATCAAGGCGAAGGTCGCGGGCCTGCCGCTCTACCAGCTGCTGGGCGGCGCGAGCCGGGAGCGGGTCGGCACCTACGGCCACGCCGGCGGGCGCGACATTCCGGAACTGCTCGACTCCGTCCGCGCCCGGCTCGCCGACGGCTATCCGGCGATCCGGGTGCAGGCGGGCGTCCCGGGCCTCAAGCGGGTGTACGGCGTCACCTCCGCCACCGGGCGCCGCCCCGTCGTGGAGGACTGGGACACCGCCGCCTACCTGCGCACCATCCCCAAGGTGTTCGACGCGGTACGCCAGGAGTTCGGCCCCGACCTGCCGCTGCTCCACGATGCCCACCACCGCCTCACCCCGAATCAGGCGGCCCGGCTGGGGAAAGATCTTGAGCCGTACGACCTGTTCTGGCTGGAGGACTGCACCCCCGCCGAGAACCAGGAAGGGCTGCGCCTCGTCCGCCGGCACACCACCACACCCCTGGCCATCGGCGAGGTCTTCAACACCGTCTTCGACTACCAGACACTGGTGACCGAGCAGCTCATCGACTACGTGCGCTCCGCCGTCACCCACTTCGGCGGGGTGTCCCCGCTGAAGAAACTGTTCGACTTCGCCGCCCAGTACCAGATCAAGAGCGCCGTCCACGGACCCGAGGACATCTCCCCCGTCGGCATGGCCGCCGCCATCCACCTCGGCCTGGCGATCCACAACTTCGGCATCCAGGAGTACGCCGGACACACCGACCTGACCCACTCCGTCTTCCCCCACGCCTACACCTTCACCGACGGCCACCTGCATCCGGGACAAGCGCCGGGGCTCGGCGTCGACCTCGATGAGGAACTGGCGGCCGCGCACCCGTACGAGCCGTCCTACCTGCCGGTCAACCGGCTCCAGGACGGCACCGTCCACGACTGGTAATGCCTCTTCGAGAAGCCCAGCTCGCCTGGGGAGCGGGTACGAACTCAGCGGCGAGCACGTCCACGCGCGTACCACCGGTCCCGCCGACGCGCAGCCGTCCCGTGCGGATGAGGCCGCCGGATGACCGGCACCCCGTTCCCCCTGTGGAATTTCCTGCGCGGGCTGCGTCGCCCACGATGAGGACACGGTGAGGACCGGCGACCGCCTGGTGACCCTCGCGAGGACGGTCTGAGGCGGACACCGGTCGTCGTACCCGCCCCGGCTCTCACGGCCGGGTCCCCGTCAGGCGCGGGTCCCGGTGGCGAATCGCACCGTGCGGGGGAGCACGAACGTCTCGTACGCCAGGGCGTCTTCCAGGGCCGCCCTGGCCTCCGGGTGCAGGTATTCGGGGATGGTCTCCAGGGAGGCGCGGCGGGCGGCCGACCACAGCCAGTCCCATACCTGTCCGGCCTCGACGACCACCTCGAACACCACGTCCTCGCAGCGAACCCCCTCCAGTCCGCCCGCCACGAGCAGCTCGGTCAGCTCCTCGGCCGTGTTGAGGGTGCGGTGGAAGGGGGCGGTGCCCGCGTCGGCGGTGTACGGGGCCAGGGCCCGCGCCACGAGGCCGAGCAGGTCGGCCTCGGCCGGGCTCGCCTGGGCCAGCAGGCTGGCGGCCAGCCGTCCGCCGGGCCGGAGGAGGCCGGTCATGGAGCGTACGGCGGCCAGCGGGTCGGGCAGGAAGTACAGCATCATCCCGGCCAGCACGACGTCGAACCGCTCGCCGGGCAGCAACTCCTCGGCCCGTTCCGCGTCACCCTGGAGGACCGTCGCGTGCGTCAGGCCGTGCCGCTCGATCTCGGCCGTGGTGGCGGCGACCATCCCCGGCGCGAGGTCCAGCCCGACCACCCGGCCCGTCGGCCCCACCGCCCCTGCCGCTGGGACGAGCGAGGCGCCGGTCCCGCATCCGACGTCCAGCACCCGGTCGCCCGGCTCCGGCGCGGCCTGCCGTACCAGCTCGGCGGCCACCGGGCCGAAGAACGGCACGCCGACCTGTTCGTAGGTGCCGGACGCGCGGTCGAACACACCGGCCATGTACTGCTTGGCATCCATGACGACTCCTTTGCGACAGAGGGGGGAGGAGAGGGTGGAGTTGCGGTGGGAAAGGCAATCACAGCGGGCACTGGGCACTGGGCATCAGGCCGTCAGACCCTAGGCCGTAAGACTCCAGGCCCATCAGGCCCAGGGCCGTCAGGCTCGAGGCCGTGAGACCTCAGGCCGTCAGGCCCGAGGCCGTGAGGCCCCGGGCCGTCAGAACAGCAGGGCGTCAGGCGCCTTCCGTCGGGGTGAAGCGGAGACGGAAGGTGGCAGGCCGGGCGTGGAGTTCGTACTGCGGCAGCGTGGCCGGACCGCACGACGCTGTGCCGACACCGTGCTGAGCGAAGTCCAGGTTGACGTGCACCCGGTCGCCCGGCGTCAGGTCCGGCCGGTGGCGGGCCGCCTCCAGCTCCGCCGTGGTCCAGCGGCGGGCGGTGAGGCCGAACACCGGAGCGCCCGTCACCCGGATGCCCCCGGACTGGCCGGTCAGTTCGGCCCAGCGGACATCCGCTCGGTGCCCGTTCTCCTGCGGGTAGACGTACGGCGTCTGCAGGTCCTCGACGGTGGCGGACCATCGGCCGACCCTGGTGGCCATGCCGGTGTCGGGGTACGCCTCCCCCGGACCCCTGCCGAACCAGGTGACGTCGCCGAACGCCGCGGGCAGCGCCATGACGACGCCGAGCCTCGGAAGGGGCAGGCTCCACTCCCCGTCCGGCTCGACGTCCACGGTCAGTTCCAGCCCGCCGTCCGTGGCGGTCCACCGGTAGACCACGTGCAGGCCCAGGTCGGTGGCCGCCGGTGCGACCCTGGCGCGTACGGTCAGCCCGTCGCCGGTCTCCACGGCGTCCACTCGGTGGGTGAGCCGATGCAGGCCGAGCTGCCGCCAGCGATCCGCCAGCCCGCCGTAGGTGTCGTTGTCGATCGGCGCCCGCCAGAGCTCCAGCCGTGGCCCCTCGACCTCGATCCCGAACAGGCGGGTGAGCCGCCCGGTGACGGGGTCGAACTCCAGGTCCGCCCCTGAACCGACGCCCCGGCCATCAGACGCCGCCCGGGCTCCGGAGGTCAGGCCGTCCCGGGCGCCAGATGACAGTCCGGCTTCGGTGGACAGGCGGGTCTGGCCCCACGCCACCTCGTGACCGGCGGCGGCCCACGGCTGGTCGGTGGCGAGCACCGCCCGTACCGTCAGCCAGCGCTCCCCCTCCCCACCGGGCAGGTCGGGCAGCTTGACCTCGCCACCCGTCGCGGGCACGTCGAGCGGGAACTCGGCGACCGCCACCCCCTCTTCCTCGACCACCGCGACGAACCCCAGGTGCGACAGGTCGCGATAGCCGTGGTGGTTGGCCACCCGCACGACCTGGGCCTGGTCGTCGAAGGCGAATCGGACCGGCTCGAACACCTTCTTCAGGTCCAGCAGTCCCGGCGAGGGCGTCCGGTCGGGGAAGACCAGCCCGTCGATCACGAAGTTCCCGTCGTGCACCGGCTCGTCGTAGTCACCGCCATAGGCGTACTCGAACTCCGGGTGTGCCAGACCGTGATCGATCCACTCCCAGATGAACCCACCGGCCAGCCGTGGATAGCGCTCGAACAGCTCCTGGTAGTCGGCCAGGCCGCCGGGCCCGTTGCCCATCGCGTGGGCGTACTCGCACTGCACGAACGGCATCGCCCGCCGCCGCGCGTCGAGCTCGGGGTCGGCCAGCGGGTCCTCCACCCCCTGCCCGATGGCCTCCACCTCGGCGTGCGAGGCGTACATCCGCGAGTACACGTCGGTGTCGGCGCACGAGCGGTCGCCCTCGTAGTGGATCGGCCGCGATGGGTCGCGCCGCCGGGTCCAGTCGGCCATGAGGGTCAGGTTCTGACCGACACCGGCCTCGTTGCCGAGGGACCACATGATCACGCTCGGGTGGTTCTTGTCCCGTTCGACCGTGCGGCGCATCCGGTCCACGCACGCCTCGGCCCAGCGCGGGTCGTCCGTGGGGTTGCCGCGCCAGCCGACGTGGCCGAAGCCGTGCGTCTCCAGGTCGCACTCGTCGATCACCCAGAGGCCCAGCTCGTCGCAGAGGTCGAGGAAGCCGGGGTGCGGCGGGTAGTGGCTGGTCCTGACGGCGTTGACGTTGTGGCGCTTCATCAGCAGCACGTCGGCGCGCATGGTCTCGTACGGTACGGCGCGGCCGTGCTCCGGGTGGAACTCGTGCCGGTTCACGCCCTTGAGCAGCAGCGGACGGCCGTTGGCCAGGAGCACCCCGTCCTCGATGGAGATCGTGCGGAACCCGACACGCACCCGTACGGTCTCCTCGGGCAGCGTGACCACGGCCTCGTACAGACGGGGCGTCTCGGCGGTCCACGGCTCGGCGTCGACGGTGATCTCCGTGCCGGGCGCCAGGTCGGCCACGCCGAGCTCGGCGATGGCCAGCCGTCCGGGGCCGTCGAAGCTCAGCGTGCCGCGCCCGTCGGCATAGGCGGCGTGGACGAAGACGTCAGCGGCCGAGCGGGTCAGTGACACGTCCCGGAAGATGCCGGGCAGCCACCACATGTCCTGGTCTTCCAGGTAGCTGGCGGCCGACCACTGGTGGACGCGGACGGCGAGCACGTTGCGGCCCGGCACCAGCCACGGTCCGGCGTCGAACTCGACGGGCAGGCGGCTGCCGGTCGAGTGGCCCAGCTCGTGGCCGTTCAGCCAGACCCGGGCGAAGGACTCCACGCCCTCGAACCGCAGCCGCCCGCCGGTCCAGCCCTCGGGCAGGTCGAACACGCGGCGGTGGTCACCGGTCGGGTTCTCGTTCGGCACGTGCGGCGGGTCGACGGGGAAGGGGTACAGGTCGTTGGTGTACGCGGGCGAGCCGTGCCCGTGCAGCTGCCAGTGCGACGGCACCGGCAGGGTGTCCCAGGCGGAGTCGTCGTAGCCGGGGTCGGCGAAGTCGTCCGGCAGGACAGCGGACGGAGAGAGGCGGAAGCGCCAGTCGCCGTTCAGGTCGAGGGAAGGGGCGTCAGAACGTAGTGCGGCCCTGGGTTCGAGGCGGCCCGAACCGGGTGCGAAGTTTTCGAGATCCATCGCCGCCGAGCCTAAAGGTTCTGGGCGGTTTCGTCATTGATGAGTATTGGTGAGTATTGGTGAGTTTCTTGTCCGTCCTGGTGCAACCGGCCGGCGTCTTGTCCGTCCCGGTGCGGTCGGACAGCGGCGTCATCTCGCGCGGGCCGGACGGCCCCCCGCCGTGAGATATCCGGCCAGCAGCGCCTCCGCCGTGGCCGCCACCCCGTCGTCTCCCGGCAGGAAGTCCGGGCTGTGCAGTCCGGCGGCCGTGTCGACGCCGACGAACATCATCAGCGACGGCATCACCGACGCGTAGGCCGCGAAGTCGTCCGCGCCGCACGAGCGCAGCTCCTCGGTGACCGTCCATCCCTGGTGCCGCAGCAGTTCCCCGGTCTGTACGGCCAGCGCCGGGTCGTTGGCCAGCACCGGCTCCCCCGGCAGGACCCGCACCTCGCCGTGGCAGCCGTGCGCCCTGGCCACGTCCTCGACCAGCTGGGTGAACCGGTCGTGCAGGCCGCGGCGCCACGACTCGGACATGGTCCGCAGCGTCCCCCTGGCCACGGCCTCGCCGGGGATGGCGTTCGGCGCGGTGCCCGCGTTGACCATGCCGAACGTGACCACGGTGGGCACCATGGGGTCGGCGGCGCGGCTGACCATCTGCTGGGCGGCCACGATGATCTGGGACATGGCCACGACGGGGTCGCGGGCCAGGTGGGGGTAGGCGGCGTGACCCTCGGCGCCCCTGACGGTCAGCTCGAACTCGTCGGCCGAGGCGTTGACCGCCCCCGGCGTGCAGGAGACCACGCCGGCGGTGAGTACGGGCTGGACGTGCGCGCCGATCATGGCGCGTACCTGGTGCCGGTCGAGCACGCCGGACTCGACCACGTCGAAGGCGCCGGAGGGGTAGGTCTCCTCGCGCGGCTGCAGCACCACGACCAGCGGCGCGATCTCGTCCCAGCTCCAGGCGGACAGTCCCGTCGATCCCGGATCCCCTGCCTCCTCCACCCCGGCGTCCACGACGGCGCGGACCTTCGCCACCGCGCGGGCCAGGGCGACGACGGCGGCCAGGTGCACGTCATGACCGCAGGCGTGCATAGCGCCGTTGGTGGCGGCCCACGGGACGCGAGTGCGCTCGGCGATGGGCAGTGCGTCGAGCTCGCCGCGCACGCCGACCGCGGGGCCGGGAGAGCCGATCCTGATCACGGCGCCGGTGCCCGCCACGTACTCCACGAGGCCGCCCGGCAGCGCGTCGAGCACGCGTTTGAGTGTCGGCCCCTCCTCCCCGGACACGCACGGCTGCGCGTGCAGCTCCCGCCTGAGCTTCACGGCGGCGGGCAGTTCGTCAAGTAGCGCCTCGCGCAGCAGTTCCCCCGGGCTCACCCAGATACTCCTTTCGTCACACCTGTTTCCCCGGTGCCCATTTCGCCGCCGTCCTCACCCGTCCGGGCCCAGGTCGTACACGCGGCGGGCGTTCTCGGCCCCCACCATGGCCGCCACGCGCACCGCCTGGGCGGCCGACCACTCGCCGTCGGCCACGAGGCCGCCGAGCACCCGCGCCATCGCCCGTCGCCACAGCTCGGCCCCGAGATGGTGCAGCTCAGCGGGCCCCCAGGCGTCCGACGAGAAGAGGATCTTGGCGAACGGCGCCAGCTCCAGGCTCTCCGCGACCACCTCGGCGCCGCGCGCCCCCGTGTAGGTGACGCCCAGGCCTACGTCGAAGTAGACGTTCGGATAGGCGTGGGCGAGGAACCCGGCGTGACGCTGGTACGGGTAGCAGTGCAGCAACAGCAGCGGCACCCCCGTCGGCTCGGCCAGCTCGATCAGCCCGCGCAGCAGCAGCGGGTCGGATCGGCGCAGGTCGAGGTCGGGATCGCCGAACCCGGTGTGGAACTGCAGGGGCAGCCCGCGCTCGATACCGGCCCAGATGACGTGGCGCAGCAGCACCGGGTCACGGAGTCGCCCGCCCTCCTCCTGCCACCGGCCCGCCGCCTCGGCGACCTCGGCCGGGCCGGGCCGGGCGGGGTCGAAGTCGAGGCCGTGGCGGTAGGCGGCGATGGTCTTCAGGCCGCGGGCCGTACGGGTGCGCTCGTGGAGCGCCTCGCCGAACCGGTCGGCGAACCCGGCCGCGTCACCCTCGGCGACCTGCTCGGCCACCGACTCCAGGCGGACGATCTCGTCGGCGGGCCGGCCGCTGACCTCGGCCATGCCCGCCGGGCTGAGGATCTCCTCGCCCCGGTAGCCGGTCTCGACGAGGAAGTGCCCCACGCCGGAGGCCGCCAGCAGCCGCCCGTTGACCTCGGCCGCGCCCAGCCTGGCCCTCCTGGCCAGGTATTCCTCGGGCGTGGGGTGCGGGTCGAGGCCGAGCACGGGCGCGCAATGGCGCAGGATCGCGTGGCCGACCTGGGAGTCGAACTGGGTCATCCAGTGCGGCACCGGCCGGTCCGACTCGGTGATCAGCTCCTCGAACGCGGTACGCGTCAGGTCGTGCGCGGTGGCTCCGTGGACATGGTGGTCGACCAGCTCGAGCCGTTCGATGGTCTCGACGAGGTCCGTCATGACGTCCATTGTGTCCGGCGGTGGGGGCCGGGTGTGGTGACCCCCACCGCCGTGTGTCAGGCGCCTGTTACGTCAGGCGGCCGCTTTTGTCAGGCGGCCGCGTTGGCCGTCAGCGCGATCGTCGCCTGGCGGGTGACGCCGCTGACCGTCAGCGCGACGGTCACCTGGCCCTTACGCAGCGCCGTGAGCGTCCCCGTCGCGGGGTCGAGCACGGCGACGTCCCAGGGCCTGGCGCTCTGCCGCGACCCGATGTGCAGGTTCGGCGAGCCCGACCACGCCACGGACACCGGGTAGGCGGCGGGCACCACCCGAGTGCCCTGCTTGACCGTCGCCGACACGGCCGCGGTCTTGCCGACCTGCACGGTCGCGGGGGCCGCGAGGGCGAGGTCGTCCACGTGCGGCCGTACCTGGGCGCCGAGCCAGCTGGGCGCGTCGGCGAACCAGTTGCGCTTGACGTGCTCCGCCTCCTGCGCGGTGACCGGGTCCACGCCCCACAGCGACCAGCCGGTGAAGCCGCCGTCGTCGGCCGCGGTGGCCGGGTTCTTGCCGGAGTTGCCGTTGATGAAGTACGGCACCGCGTCGACGTGCGAGGCGTTGAACGTGCCGACGTGGGCCCCGATGTAGGCGGCGCCCTTGCCGGTGGTCCGCTGGAAGTCCGCCAGCCAGCCCTCGACCAGCGCGGCCTCCTTGCGGTCGCCGAGCTGACTGCCCTTGCCGGGCGTGGGGTCGCGCGGCGGCACGTGGAACAGCACCGCCACCGAGCCGACGGACGAGTCCCGAGCCGCCGCGTCGAGCTGGGCCCGGAGCAGGGCGACCTGGTCGAAGCCGCCGCCCCGCAGGTTCAGCCGCGAGGTGTCCAGCGTGACGAACCGCGTGCCCTTGTGGTCGAAGGTCTGGTACGTGTCGCCGAAGACGGCCTTGAAGTTGTCGATCTTGCCGCCCATCACCTCGTGGTTGCCCGGGATGTAGTGGTACGGCAGCGTCCCGCCGAGCTCCTCGTCGAGGATCTTCTTGGCCAGCGCGAAGTCCTCGGGCGACGCCTCGTCCACCAGGTCACCGTTGATCAGCAGGAAGTCGGGCTTGGCGGCCTTGATCTCCTGGAGCGTACGGCGAGCGTTCTTGACGATGTCGCTGTCCGGGTCGCGGGCCACGAACTGGGCGTCCGACATGACGGCGAACCGCCACGGCATCTTGGCCACCTCGGGCTTGACGACCGGGTCGGCGACCTTCTGGGCGGGCGGCGCCGTCACCGACGGCGGCACCTTGGCCACCAGTCCGTCGATGAGGATGTCGTTGGTGTACTTCGCGTCGGTCTTGGTCTCGGCCACGTAGAAGCGCCGCAGCTTGAGCGGGTAGGTGACGCCGGGCGGCACGGCGAACTCGACGTACTTCCAGCCGGTCCAGGTCATGTACGGGCCGCGCAGGATCTGCGACTGCCCCTGGCCGTCGTAGAACTCCAGGCTGGGCCACTCGCCTTTGCCGGTGGAGTTGATCCACAGGCCGAACGCCTGCGGCTGCCCCGCCACCTCGATCTGCTGCGGCGGGCTGGCGTAGGCGGCGCGGGTCGCGGTGGACTGGGTGAAGTCGTACGACAGCTTGAGGCCGCCCCCGCTCTGGCCGGGCGCGGCCGACAGCGAGCCGGTGGCCCGGGCGGCGGCGAAGCTCCACTGGGCCGCGTTCTCGAAGTCGGCGACCGGCTTGTCCTCGAAGCCCACGGTGACGGGCACGGCGGTGCTGATCTTGCCCACCTTGGCGGTGATCAGGCCGGACGTGGTCGCCTTCTTGGACTTGACGGTGAAGTAGCCCTGGTCGGCGGGCGTCACCTCGAAGGCGTCGTGGTCGTAGTCGAGCGTGAGGTCGGCCGGTTCGATGGGCGCGGTGTTGCCGTTGTGGTCGTAGCCGACGACGCCGAAGGTGGCCGTGGCGTCCGCGCCGGCCAGGCCGACCCGGTCCACGGTGGCGCCGAGCCGCTGGAGCGGCTGGAGCACGGTCAGCTGCAGCGTGCCCTTGGCGGCGCCACGGGAGGCGGTGACCGTCGTCTGGCCGGGGACCAGGGCGTGGAACTTGCCGTCACGGATGACGCCGTGCACCATCGGCTCGGCGCGCCAGGACGGGGTGCCGGCCGCCGGGCCGTACGTCTCGTCGTATCCGGCGGCGGTCAGCCGCCGCGTGAGACCGGGGAAGACCCGGTCGGGGCGGCCACCGGCGACAGGAGAAGCACCGGGCGCCTTGGCGGGGTCGCCGGCCGTCTCCAGCCAGAAGCCCTTGAGTTTGCCGCTGCCCTCGGGGGCGAACAGGGCCAGGCCGTTCGGCACATGGCGCTCGCCGCCGTCGGACGGGCTGTTCTCGACCTGGACGTCGGCGGAGCCCGGCTCGCGGGCGAGCATCGTGGAGGAGCCGCCGCCGTCGAGGTTGAGCGCGTTGGCGGCGCCGAGCTCGACCATCATCGCGGCCAGCTCGTTGAGCGTGACGCCACGGCTGTCGGCCTGGCGGCCGTCGACGGTCAGCAGGTACATCTTCCTGCCGTCGGCCGAGAAGCCGACCGCGGTGCGCGGGTGCGCGGCCGGGTCGGTGGAGCTCTGCACGGCGCCGTCCTTGACCAGGACGTAGTTGCCGCCGACCGCCGCCTTGACGGCGTCGCCGTCCGACGACTTCGGCTGGTACTTCACGTCGATCTTGTCGCCTTGCTTGAGCCCGGCCAGCGTGGCGGCCGCGGCGTCACGGCCGAGCAGGATCGTGGTGCCCGCCGGGATCGGGCCGGTGCCCGGCGCCTGGCGTACCGCCGAGACCACGCCGTCGACCAGCTCGACCTCGGTCACGGCGGTGGCGCCCTCGACGGCGCGGGCCCGATTGTAGGAGCCCCACAGCGGCGTGAACAGGCCGACCCCGCCCGCCTGGACGATCTGGTTGAACTGGGTCAGGGTGATCGGCGCGCCGCCCGCGGGGGTGGCGGTGCCCTCGAAGTACATCCTCAGCACCCGCCCGATGCCGTCGCCGGTGATCGCGACGGCCTTGTCGTGGCCGGAGGCGGGCGACTGGATGAGCGAGCCGTTCTGGACGCCGATGCCCAGGGCGGCGCCCGAGCTGTTGATGTCGAAGAAGTCGCCGTTGACGGCCGCGACGGCGTGGGCGCGCTTGGCGGGCCCGGACAGCGGCTCGGTCTTGGACACCTCGCCGGAGTAGACGTAGTCGGCCTTCGCGGCGCCCAGGTCGGCGGTGACGGCGTCGGCCCGCAGCCAGCCGAGCTCGTCGTAGCGGTCGAACGAGGTCAGCGAGATGCCGGGGGCCACCGGCCGGGTCTTCTTGGCCGTCTCCAGCTGCTTGCCGGTGACGGCCTGGGTCAGCAGCGTGGAGGGCGGCGGATAGGACGACGCCTTCAGCGCGTCTTCGGCGGGGGGTTGGGGATCGGCCTGCGCGGGGGCGGCGATCCCTAAGACGAGCGCGGCCGCGACGGCCGCGTAGCGGAGGGTCTGCACGACCGAACTCAATCGTTCGCGGTTATAACTTTCAAGACTTGACGATGAACTAAAGAATAATTTCAGCGGCTTCCGGCGACCGAACTGATCCACAAAGGTGGCATCCCTCTTACCCCAGGTGTGCGTGCGCGCCCACCGGGCAGGCTGCAGGGGAGGCAAAATCCCCCATCACTGGCGTTGTTGCTGTTATCAGCGCAGACTGGAAAGACGGCGATCCCGTAGAGCAGCATCCCGTGGAGCAGTGGAGCACCCCGTGGACAATCAGCTTGATCACATGCCGGTTCTGTCACGCGGCAGGCATCGCAACCCGAAGCGCGGCGCCTGCTTCATGGAGCTGGCGTCCTACCTAGCCGGAGAGCGGTGGAGCGACCACCCGGCCTGCACGCACCCGCTGCTGGCCGCGCTCGCCCGGTTGGTCAACGACAACACCAGCGACGCGAACCGGGCCCGCCTCGTGGGCCTCGTTCCCTCGATCATCGACCTGAACGCCGACGACCTCCGGGTGGACGCCCGGATCGCGCTGCGGTGCGCGACGACCGCACTCCCGGTCTCGGCGGCCGAGCGTCAACTGGCACTCGCGGTGTCGGTGCTGGCGGCCGAGGAGATGCTGGCCAGGCTCGACGGCGTCCCGTCCGGCCAGCCGGCCTCGGGCCGGTTCAGCACGGTCCCGCTGAGCGAGGAAAGCCAGCGCGCGATGGCGCTGGTCCCGCACGCGGCGGAGCAGGCCAGGCGCTTCAGCCGCGCGGCCCGGATCACGGAGAAGGGCTTCCGCCGGTACGCGGCGCCGAACGCGGTGCAGCTCTCGGTGGTGGGCATCGTCCAGGCCTGCATCCCGGACCCGGACACCCTGCTGCGCGACCTGCTGACGGGCGCCATCGCCGACTGCCAGGCCCTGATCCGCGGCACCGACACCCAGACCGCCCCGGAGCACGCCACCCCTGCCCGCATCTGACCTCTGTCCGACCCGACCCCTGGGGATGCGCCACGCTTCCCCAGCGGATCGGATCAGGCGTCGAGTAGGTGCGCCGGGTCGAAGGACACGGCGAACGGATCAGAGATCGTCACCTTCTCCCCCGCCCCAGCCCGAGCCGTCACCCCATAGCCGCCCGCTCCCAACTCCAGCACCTCGACCCACGGGCCGCCCGGACCTTCGAGCTCGACCCGCAGGAAGACCGGTATGCCCGCCTCAGCATACTTGAGCGGCTTGATCTCGTAGTCGCGCCGGCGATTGCCCGGTCCGGGACTCACGATCTCGGCCACCGCGGCGACCTCCGAGGCGGGAAAGATCACCATGCGGGACATGACCAGGTCTCGAGGCAGCACCACGATGTCGGGAATCAGCCCGTCTTCGCCGACGGCCACGTTGACCGCCTCGACGACCACGAGATCGGCTCCGGCCGCCTTCGCCGCTGACGCCAGGACGGTCCGCAGACCACCCGCGCACAATGCGTGCAGGCCCATGGCCGCAGGGCTCACGACGAAGCTCCCGTCGATCAACTCGATGCGCTCCCCGGAATCGGGCAGCTTGAGCCAGTCATCGACGGTGTAACCGGCGGCATGGGCCAGCGGGAAGAGTCTCGTACGCCTGGGCGGGCGATGCGCGGCCAGCCAGCCTTCGTCGGGCAGAGCGCTCATGTCATCGCCGCCTTCCATAGGACCGAGTCTCGCACGCCAACCCGACCTCAGCCATACGCAGTCGTACGATCACACCGAGTGACGGAATGACATTACCTTCCCCTGGCTTTCCGCAACAGGCGTTCGAGAGATTCACCGCCACTTCCCTGCTGAGACCCGCACACACGTTCGTAGCCTGCCGCTCCGTCGCAGGTCAGGGAAGCCTCCCCTTCGTTGCGGATCACCGTGACATCTGCCTAAATTTCGTACTAAGGCGTTATTGAAGCGGAGGATGTTCATGACCATCGAGCTCGACCGGCCGTACTCTCCCGAGAGGCACCACAGCCATCGCGACGTGACCGGTGGCTGGCTGCGGCCGGCGGTGTTCGGGGCGATGGATGGGCTGGTGTCCAATTTCGCATTGATCGCCGGAGTCGTCGGGGCAGCGGGTGCGGGGCGTGGGGCGGTGCTCGCCGGGTGCGCGGGGTTGATCGCGGGCGCGTGCTCGATGGCGGCGGGCGAGTACACGTCCGTGAAGTCGCAGACGGAGCTGATGCGGGCCGAGATCGCCGTGGAGCGCCGGGAGCTGGCCCGCGACCCCGAAGGGGAACTGGCCGAGCTGACCGCGATCTACCGTGCGCGTGGCCTGGACGCCGACCTGGCGGCGCGGGTCGCGGCCGGGCTGTCGGCGGATCCCGAGCAGGCGTTGCGGGTGCATGTGCGGGAGGAGCTGGGCGTCGATCCCGACGATCTGCCCTCGCCGTACGTCGCGGCCGGGTCGTCGTTCTGCGCGTTCGCGGCCGGGGCGGTGGTGCCGCTGGCGCCGTTCCTGTTCGGGGCGTCGGGGCTGGCGGTGGCGCTGGTGCTGAGCCTGGTGGCGCTGTTCGTGTTCGGTGCGGCGGTGGCGCGGATGACGGCCCGCCCGTGGTGGCTGGGCGGCCTGCGCCAGCTCGCGCTGGGCGCCGGGGCCGCCGCCGTGACATTCGGCCTGGGCCACCTGCTGGGCGTCACCGTCTCATAGAACGGCCGCCCCATAGACCAGCCGTCCCAAAGAGCTATGGGCGGCTGGCGGCGGCCAGGTTGACGCCGAGGGCGATGAGGGCCGCGCCCGTCAGCCCGTCGACCGTCTTCCGTACCGCCGGCCTGGCGAAGACCTTGCGCAGCGCCCCCACGATGGTGGCCACCAGGAGGAACCACAGCACGGTCCCCGCCAGCGCGATGACCGACAGCGTGAGCGTGTCTCCCAGGGACGCGCCCTCGCTGACGAACTGCGGCACGAGCGCCACGAAGAACAGCGCCGCCTTGGGGTTGAGCGCGTTCGTCAGCAGTCCCTCGACGAAGGCCGCCCACGCGCTCCGCTTCCCCGGGTCCGGCGCCTCCAGTTCCAGCGCGCCGCCCTTGCGCAGGGCGGCGCGCCACGCCTTGACGCCCAGGAACAGCAGGTAGGTGGCCCCGACGACCTTGACCACGGTGAACGCCATCGCCGAGGCCGCCAGCAGCGCGGCGACGCCCGTCGCCGCGGCCACCACCCAGGCGAACACGCCGATCGAGATGCCCAGCGCCGCCGCCATGCCGTACAGGCGACCGGAGATCGCCGAGCGCCGTACCACGACGGCGAAATCGGGCCCTGGGGACATGGCCCCGAGCATCACCACACCGCCGAAAGCCAGCACTTGCGTCACAGAGCTCATGACGCTAACGCTACTAAAAACAGGCAAAAATCAGCGCTTGCGGCTTTTCTTGAGGATCGATCGGATGGTCAGCAGCAGCACGATGGCCACGATCTGGCCGCCGATGACGATGCGGTTGACGTCGACCGCCGGCTGCCAGCGGACGTCGCCGTCCTTCACCACGAACACCCCGGCGGGAGTGGCGCTGAGACCGAATCCGCCGCCGCTGCCTTCGCCGCCGGGCGCGGCGTCCGGATCCACGGAGGCTTCCTGCCTGCCCATGCCCCCGCCGCCGCCCTGGACGACCCGGGCGACGGGGATGACCGTGACGCCGTCCTGCTGGATCGGGTCGCCGAAGACCCGCTTGACGGTGGCGGAGTCCTTCGCGCGTTCGACTAATTCCATGATGTCCATCCCCACATGCTGGCCCTAGACCCGGCGCAACACCACCATCTCGCTGCGGTAGTCGGCGCCGGAGTGGAACCAGGTGGGCAGGGTGAGGCCGTGGTGCATCAGCGTGGCCCCGTACCAGGAGCCGCCGGGCCCCTCGTAGACGGCCGACGGGTCGAGCCCGGCCAGGCGGAGCCGCCGGGGCGGCTGCTTGTCCAGCGCGAAGGGGTTGTAGGCGAGCACGACCACCTGGTCGCCGAGCGTGTACTGGACGGCGGAGGCGCTCTCACCGGGCCGGCCGGCCAGCCGGTGCAGCGCGCCGTGCTGGATCACCGGGCGGACGGCCTTGTAGTCGGCGATGAGCTGCCTGGCCTCCTCGAGCTCCGCGGCGCTCCACCGGGTGAGGTCGCCGCCGATGCCGAGCGTGCCCGCCATGGCCACGTGGAAGCGGTAGCGCAGCGGCACCTCCCGGTGGGTGATCGGGTTGGGGCTGTCGGTCACCCAGCACGACATGGCGCCGGCGGGATAGAGGTAGGAGAAGCCCCGCTGGATCACCTGCCGGTCGCGGGCGTCGGTGTTGTCGGAGGTCCACACCTGGTCCGTACGGCGGAGCATGCCGAAGTCGGCCCGGCCGCCACCGCCCGAGCACGACTCGATGCGGAGCCCCGGATGGCGCCCGCGCAGCTCGTCCATGATCGTGTAGACGCCCCTGGTGTGCTCGATCCAGAGCAGGTCGCCGCCATCGGCCCAGCCTGCCTGGCTGAAGCTGCGGTTCATGTCCCATTTGAGGTAGGCCAGGCCGTACTCGCGGACGAGCTGGTCGAGCCAGCCGAGCGCCCACTCGCGCACGTCGTCGCGGGCGTAGTTGAGCACGAGCTGGTTGCGCATGGTGTCGCGGCGGCGTTCCGGGTAGTGCAGCACCCAGTCGGGGTTCTTCCGGTACAGGTCGCTGTCGGGGTTGACCATCTCGGGCTCGACCCAGAGCCCGGCGAGCAGGCCGAGGTCGCGTACACCCTGGAAGAGCGACCGCAGGCCGTCCGGAAAGCGCTCGGGGTTGGGCCACCAGTCGCCGAGCCCGCGCGTGTCGTCGGTGCGGGCGCCGAACCAGCCGTCGTCCACCACGAACAGCTCCACGCCGAGGTCGGCCGCCCGGCGGGCCAGGTCCAGCTGGCCGGCCTCGGTGACGTCGAACCCGGTGGCCTCCCACGAGTTGTACAGGACGGGCCGTTCCTCTTCGGGTCTGGGCAGGACGTGCTTGCGGGCGTAGTCGTGCCAGGCCCGGCTGGCCGCGCCGTAGCCGCCGGCGGTGTGCAGGCCGAGCGCGGAGGGGGTGCGCAGCGACTGGCCGGAACCGAGGGGCCAGGTCAGGCCCTCGTGGCCGAATCCGGCGCTGACCGCGACGTCGCCCTCGGGGCGGCGCTGCGTGGTGAGCCGCCAGGAGCCGCTCCAGGCGAGCGCGACTGTCCAGAGGTCGCCGGTGTCCTCGGTGGCGTCGCCGAGCATGATCCACGGGTTGGCCTTGTGCGAGGTGGTGCCGGTCCTGCTGCCGAATGTGGTCTCCCCCGCCGGCAGTTCGCCGCTCTGGAGCTGAGTCTCGCGGCCCCAGCCCCCGGCGGCGCTGGTGTAGCGGAAGCCCGCCTGTTCGGGGATCACCCAGCTGCCCGAGTCGAGCCGCCGCAGCCGCAGGGGCGCGGCCGACTCGTTGGTGACGTTCACCCAGCGCTCGATGACGTCGCAGTCGTCGAAGACCCGTACGTGCAGGCCCACCCGGAGGCCGTAGGCGTGGTCGCGCAGGACCACCTCCACCTCGTTCTCACCGAGGACGGCGTCCTCGAAGCCGAGCTCGACGGAGCGGACCCCGCCCTCGTAGACGGCCTGGAGCGAGGGCACGCCCCAGCGGCGGCCGCCGTCGACGGGCAGCATTTCCGTCGCGTCGTCGGGGTCGAGGAAGCCGGTGACGATCCAGCCGGGGGCGTGCTCGGCGACCTGGCCGAGGGCCCCGGCGGGTAACCGGGGCCCCCAGTACCACTGCACGACCCGAGTATCGCCGTCGGCTTCCTCGAACCCGAAGACATAGGAGGTATCGCGGGTGAGTGCAGCCCATGTGTGCGCGTGGGCGGGAACAGGGATGAGGGGCATGCCTGCGATCGTCGGACCTATCGGCCCCGCCGTCAATGCCACTCATCGCTGCCCGCCCGCGCGGGATCAGTCGAAGGTGGTCGAGATCTCGTGCCACCCGCCGGGCGCGATCTTCTCGGCCGCCTTGGGCCCCCAGGTGCCCTTCGCGTACGGCAGCGGCGGGTCCGGAAGGTCGAGGATCGGCTGGACGATCCGCCACGACTCGTCCACCAGGTCGAACCTGGCGAACCGCAGCGGATCGCCGCTTACCGCGTCGGCCAGGATCCGTTCGTAGGCGGCCTCCATCGGCCCGAGCACCTTGGTGAAGTCGACGCTCACCGGCACCTGCCGGGTGCGCTGCTTACCGGGCTCCTTGGCCAGCACGTCGAAGGTCACCCCGGCGTCGGGCTGCAGCCGGAACCTGATCAGGTTGGGATTCAGGTGCGGGTCGTGCGGGAACAGCGAGATCGGCGGCTTGCGCAGCTCCGCGACGATCTCCAGGTCGGTCATCGGCAGCGCCTTGCCGGCGCGGATGCAGAACGGCACCCCGGCCCATCGCCAGTTCTCGATGTAGGCGCGCAGCGCGACGAACGTCTCGGTGGTCGAACCCTTCTTGACGCCTTCGGTGTCGAGGTAGCCCTCGTACTGGCCGCAGACCACGTCGACGGGCTTGATGGCCTCGACGGCGCGCAGCACCCGCCACTTCTCGTCCAGCTGGGCGCGGGCGTCCTTGGACGGCGGCGGGTCCATGGCCAAGATGGCGAGGAGTTGCAGCAGGTGGTTCTGGACGACGTCGCGGATAGCGCCGTTGGCGTCGTAGAAGGCGCCCCGGTCGGCCACGTCGAAGTCCTCGGCCATGGTGATCTGCACGCTGCGGACGTAGTTGCGGTTCCAGAGGGGCTCGACCAGCATGTTGGCGAACCGGAACACCATGAGGTCCTCGACCGGCTCCTTGCCCAGGAAGTGGTCGACCCGGCGCAGGTGATCCTCGTCGAAGTACTTCAGCAGCTCGGCGTTGAGCCCCCGGGCCGAGTCCAGGTCGCTGCCGAACGGCTTCTCCACGACGAGCCTGGCGTCCCTGTTGAGGCCCTCCGCGGCCAGCCCCTCGGCCACGACCGAGAACAGCGCGGGCGGCACGGCCAGGTAGTGGACCAGGAAACCCTTGCCCTCCAGCTCCTCGCGGAGCCGGGTGTAGGTGCCGGAGTCGCGGTAGTCGCCCGCCACCAGCCGCAGGTTGCCCGCCAGCTTCTCGAACGCCGCGTCGCGCACGCCGCCGCAGGCCGCGCGGGCGTGCTCACGCAGCCCGTCGAGGTCCAGGTCGGTCTTGGCCACGCCGATGATCGGCAGATCGAGCTCGCCCTTGGCGGTGAGCTGGTAGAGGGCGGGCAGGACCATCTTGCGCGCGAGGTCGCCGGTGATGCCGAACAGGACGAGCGCGCCCGCGGCCTTGGTCGCCCCCACCTCAGACCCGCCTTCCGCGCAGCTCGCGGTAGCGCCGGACGAGCCCTTCGGTGGAGGCGTCCGGGAAGTCTGTCGGTGGCTCCTCCGAGGTGAGCGCGGGCGCCAGGTCGAGCGCCATCTTCTTGCCCAGCTCGACGCCCCACTGGTCGAAGGAGTCGATGCCCCAGATGGTGCCCTCGACGAACGTCGCGTGCTCGTACAGGGCCACGAGCTGGCCGAGCGTGGACGGGGTGAGCTTGGTGGCCAGGATCGTGGAGGTGGGCCGGTTGCCGGGCATCACCTTGTGCGGCACGATCTCGGGCGGCGTGCCCTCGCCGGCGATCTCCTCGGCCGTCTTGCCGAACGCCAGCGCGGACGTCTGCGCGAACAGGTTCGCGTTGAGCAGGTCGTGCATGCCCTCGCGGTCCTCGAACGGCTCGGCGAACCCGATGAAGTCGGCGGGCACCAGCCGGGTGCCCTGGTGCAGCAGCTGGTAGAAGGCGTGCTGGCCGTTGGTGCCCGGCTCGCCCCAGAAGATCTCGCCCGTGTCGGTCGTGACGGGCGTGCCGTCGGCGCGTACGGACTTGCCGTTGGACTCCATGGTGAGCTGCTGCAGGTAGGCGGGGAAGCGGTGCAGCCGCTGGCTGTAGGGCAGCACGGCCCGGGTCTGCGCGCCGAAGAAGTCGTTGTACCAGATGCCGAGCAGGCCGAGCAGCACCGGCATGTTGGCCTTGAACGGCGCGGTGCGGAAGTGCTGGTCCATGGCGCGGAACCCGGCCAGCATCTCGCGGAACCGCTCGGGCCCGATCGCGATCATCAGGGACAGGCCGATGGCGCCGTCATAGGAGTAGCGGCCGCCGACCCAGTCCCAGAAGCCGAACATGTTCGCGGTGTCGATGCCGAACGCGGCGACCTTCTCGGCGTTGGTCGAGACGGCCACGAAGTGCCGCGACACGGCGTCCTCACCGAGCGCGTCAACCAGCCATTGGCGGGCCACCTTGGCGTTGGTCAGCGTCTCCATCGTGGTGAACGTCTTGGAGCTGACCACGACCAGCGTGCTCGCCGGGTCCAGACCGGCCAGGTTGCCGGTGATGTCGGCCGGGTCGATGTTGGAGACGAACCTGGCCGCGATGCCGGCGTCTGCGTAGTCGCGCAGCGCCTCGTACGCCATGGCCGGGCCGAGGTCGGAGCCGCCGATGCCGATGTTGACCACGGTGGTGATCGGCTGCCCGGTGGCGCCCGTCCACTCGCGCGAGCGGACCCGGTCGGCGAAGGCGCTCATCTTGTCGAGCACGGCGTGCACGTCGGCGATGACGTCCTGGCCGTCGACCTCCAGCTTGGCCTCCCGGCTCATGCGCAGCGCGACGTGCAGGACGGCCCGGTCCTCGCTGACGTTGATGTGCTCGCCCCGGAACATCGCGGCGATCCGGTCGCGCAGCCCGGCCCGCTCGGCCAGCTGGACGAGCAGGTCGATCGTCTCGTCCGTGGCGCGGTGCTTGGCGTAGTCGAGGTAAAGATCACCGGCGGTCAGCGTCATCCGCTCGGCGCGGCCCGGATCCTCCGCGAACAGCTCGCGCAGCTGCTTGCCCGCCAGCTCCCCGTGGTGCTTGTCCAGTGCCGCCCACTCCTGGCTCTGGGTGATGTCGCCGCCCACTCGTCCTCCTCGTGCCGTCAAACGATCACACTAATCCCGTACCGGGCAAGATATCGCGCGGGTCTCCAGGTCAGTGGGATTCCCTGCCCACGGCGTCGCCGCTCGAACCTGTGAGGAAGTCGAGGTCCGCCCCCTTGTCGGCCTGCATGACGTGGTCGACGTACAGGCGCTCCCAGCCGCGGGGCGGGGCGGCGTGCCCGTTGACGACCGGCTCCCTGGCGGCCAGCTCGGCGTCGGGGATGTCGACGTAGAGCCGCCTGGCCGCGACGTCCAGCACGATGGGGTCGCCGGTCCGCACCCGCGCGAGCGGGCCGCCGGCCGCCGCCTCGGGCGCGGTGTGCAGCACGACCGTGCCGTACGCGGTGCCGCTCATCCGGGCGTCGCTGATGCGGACCATGTCGCGTACGCCCTTGGCCAGCAGTTTCGCGGGCAGCGGCAGGTTGCCCAGCTCGGGCATGCCGGGGTAGCCCTTGGGCCCGCAGCCGCGCAGCACCAGGACCGACGTCTCGTCGACGTCCAGGTCCGGCGAGTCGAGCCGGGCGTTGAGGTCCTCGACGCTGTCGAACACGACGGCCCGGCCCCGGTGGCTCAGCAGCTCGGGCGAGGCGGCGGCGGGCTTGATCACCGCGCCGTCCGGCGCGAGGTTGCCGCGCAGCACCGCGATCCCGGCCTCGGGCAGCAGCGGGTCGGCGCGCCGGCGGATGACGCTCTCGTCCCAGATCTCCGCGTCGGCGAGGTGTTCCACGAGCGGCCGGCCGCTGACGGTGACCGCCGCCGGGTCGAGCAGGTCCTCGACCTCCTTCAGTACGGCCGTCAGCCCGCCCGCCCTGAACAGGTCGTCCATCAGGTGCCGGCCAGCGGGCTGGAGGTCGACCAGCAGCGGCACTCCCCTGCCGGTCCGGTCGAAGTCGTCCAGCTCCAGCTCGACGCCGAGGCGCCCGGCGATGGCCAGCAGGTGGACGACGGCGTTGGTGGAGCCGCCGATCGCGGCCAGCGTCACGATCGCGTTGAGGAACGATCCCCTGGTCATCACCCGACTCGGCCGCAGTTCGCGCCGTACCAGCTCGACGGCGAGCCGGCCGCTCTCGTGGGAGCGTTCGAGCAGCCTGCTGTCGGGTGCGGGGGTACCCGCCGTGCCGGGCAGGGTCATGCCGAGGGCCTCGGCCATGCAGGCCATGGTCGAGGCGGTGCCCATCGTGTTGCAGTGGCCGCGGCTGCGGATCATGGACGACTCGGAGCGGAGGAACGCCTCGCGGGAGAGCGTCCCCGCGCGTACCTCCTCGCTCAGCCGCCACACGTCGGTGCCGCAGCCGAGCGGGACGCCGCGGAAGTGGCCGGTCAGCATCGGGCCGCCGGGCACCACCAGGGCGGGCAGGTCCACCGAGGCGGCGGCCATCAGCAGCGACGGGATGGTCTTGTCGCAGCCGCCGAGCAGCACCACGCCGTCGATCGGGTTGGCGCGCAGCATCTCCTCGGTGGCCATGGCGGCCAGGTTGCGCCAGAGCATCGCGGTCGGCCGGACGTTCGTCTCGCCGAGGGACACGACGGGCAGGTTGAGCGGGACGCCGCCGGCCGCCCACACGCCCTGCTTGACGCTGTCGGCCACCTCGTCGAGGTGGGAGTTGCACGGGGTGAGGTCGGAGGCGGTGTTGGCGATCGCGATGTGCGGCCGGTCCCCGTCGAACGCGGCCTCCGGCAGGCCGCGGCGCATCCAGGCGCGATGGATGTAGGAGTTGCGGTCTTGACCTGAGTACCAGCGGGAGCTGCGGAGCGGCATGCCCTCATCCTGACATCCCGCCATTTTGGGGATGAAACCGGCGGCCCGCACAGGGACACGGGCCGCCGGGGGGCGTGATCTCACTGGCCGCCTAAGCGTGAGATCACGGTCCAGGGTGGATACACCTGTTAGGCGTTCCATCCCGTTCCACGCCGTTCCACGTCACACCGGGTGATAGCTGCATCGCACCCCCATCTGTACGGCTGACCGCAGCCGCTCCGCGATGACCGGGTCCGCCTCGCCGATGCGCACCAGGGCCCGCCTGATGGCCTTGCCCACGGCGATCCTGGCCCGCTCCTCGCTGCCGGCGAACTGGCGCGCCCGCCCCGCCAGCCCGGTGGCGGCGGCCAGCTCGTCGATCAGCCAGTCGCGCTCGGCCCGCAGCGTGGCGGCCCGCTGCAGGTCGTGCATCGCCTCCAGCTCCTCGATCTCGGCCTGCAGCCCGGACAGCCGCCGCTTGTAGGTCTGCCTGGCCTGCTCGTCCAGTACCGGCTGGGCCGACTCGGCGGCCTCGCCGGCCGCCGCCCCCGCGGCCAGGTCCACGGCCGGGATCTCGCGACCGGGGTTGGCCAGCAGGGTCGCCAGGTGGGCCATGCCCACGATGTGGTCGACGAGCACGGTCCGGCCGGCCAGCTCGATCCGCCACTTGCGGCCCTGGCGCACGCAGACGACCTCGGCCGGGGCCGCCGGACCGTCGTCGGGCAGCGCCATACCCATCGACGCGGCCTCCTGCCGGGCCAGCGCCAGGACCCTGCGCGACTCCTCGGTCCCGTGCAGGGCCTGGCCGAGCCGCAGGCGGGAGAGCGCGACGGCGGGCCAGTGCCCCAAGGCGAGGTTGTCGTGCACGGCGGCCCGCAGGTAGGCGATCGCCTTGTCCGTCTCGCCGCAGGTCAGCATGGCCACGCCGAGAGAATGGCGGACCGAGCCGAGGCAGGTGACACCCAGGCTGACGACGACGGGCAGCCGCTCGAACGGGCGGAGCACGGCATGAACCTCGGCCGCCGTGTCCGCGTCGCCGAGCAGGTACGCCGCCTCCGCCGCGCCGTACATCGAGATGAGCCAGGTGCTGGAGTGGGGCAACGCCCCCAGGTCCCGGACGCGCAGCCGGGCCAGCGCCCCCTCCGCCAGCCGCCGGTCCCCCGCGGTGGCCGCCGACACCGCGAGCACCGCCCACAACGAGCTGTCCACCGCGCTGAGATCCGGCGAGTTGACCAGGTCCGCCAGCATGGGGACGAGCTCGGCGGTGCGTCCCTGGTACCAGCGGATGGCCGCGAGCTGGCCGGCGTACCAGCCCGCGCTGTCGATGTCACCCGCCGCCGCGCCCCGGTCGGCGCAGGCTCCGGCCATCGCCTCAGCCTCCGCCAGCCGGCCGCTCCTGATGCCGAGCATGACCTCCATCGCGTCCACGACGAACCCGACCGCCAGGTGGTCCTCCCTGGACAGCAGGCCGCGCAGCTCCACCAGCGCCCGCTCGGCGTGGGGGTCGGCGTCCAGCACCAGGTCGACGGTCCGCCAGAGCAGCCCCATCAGCAGGTCGCCGCGGCGCCCGGTCCGCGGCGCCTGCTCGATCAGCTCCTCGGCCAGCGCCAGGCGCAGGGCGCCGTGCTCGGGTCCCAGAACGCAGTGGTGGGCCAGGCTCAGCGCCTCGGCCAGCGCGACGGGGTCACCGGCCTGCCTGGCCTCTTCGACCATGGCCAGGATCGCCTCGTGCCCTCCACCGCGGTAGTCGTCCTCCCCGGCCAGGCGTACCCGCAGCCGTAACCCCAGTGAGGAGCGCGGTTCGACCAGCGCCAGAGCCTGGCGCTGGCGCGCGCGCACCGCGGCCGCCTCGGCGGCCGTGCGGTGCTCGTGCACCCACAACCCACCCAGCCCGAGCGCCGCCCGCGCCATCCCGTCCGCGTCGCCGTGCCGTTCTGCCTCCCGATGTGCGGTCTCGAACCAGCGCCGCGCCGCCCGCAGGCTGCCTTCCCCATACAGTGCGTGCTCTCCCGACAGCAACGACATCTCTATGTCGTCGTGTACGGCCAATCCCCGCGATCCACCCACCGGCGTCCTCCGCACCCCGTTTTTGGCAGTGCGCGTTCGCGCGTACTGCCAGTGACTGCGGCCCCCCACCGATATGACGGATGTTAACCGAATGCGGTTCAGCTAGGTCGGATCAAAGTGCATCAAATTGGATCAGGATGACCGCTGCCTAAGGTTGAGCTGCGTTTCTGGAGGAATCAGCAGAGACATGGAGCGAATCGATGCGTACTGGCGCGCGGCGAACTATCTGTCGGTGGGCCAGATCTATCTACTGGACAATCCACTACTAAAGACGCCATTGACCCCAGAGCACATCAAACCTCGCCTGCTAGGTCATTGGGGCACCACACCGGGACTGAACTTCTGCTTCGCCCACCTCAACCGGGTGATCCGCGAACGCGACCAGGACATGATCTACATCGCCGGGCCCGGCCACGGCGGTCCCGGGACGGTGGCGCACGCCTGGCTGGAGGGCACCTACTCCGAGCGCTATCCGGACGTCTCCCAGGACGCGGCCGGGATGCAGCGGCTGTTCCGGCAGTTCTCCTTCCCCGGCGGCATCCCGAGCCACGCCGCGCCGGAGACACCCGGCTCCATCCACGAGGGCGGCGAGCTGGGCTACTCCCTCGCGCACGCCTACGGCGCCGCCTTCGACAACCCCGAACTGGTCGTGGCCTGCGTCATCGGCGACGGCGAGGCCGAGACCGGGCCGCTGGCCGGGAGCTGGCATTCCAACAAGTTCCTCGACCCGGCCCATGACGGCGTGGTGCTGCCGATCCTCCACCTGAACGGCTACAAGATCGCCAACCCGACCGTCCTGGCCAGGATCCCGGAGAACGACCTGCTCAAGCTCATGGAGGGGTACGGCTACCGGCCGCATATCGTCGGCCCCGACCACCAGGAGATGGCCGACACCCTCGACACCGTCTTCGACCAGATCGCCGAGTACAAACAGCGCCGTTCCGACCGGCTCCCCATGATCATCCTGCGCACGCCGAAGGGCTGGACCGGGCCCCGCGTCGTGGACGGGCTGCCGGTGGAGGGCACCTGGCGGGCCCATCAGGTGCCGCTGGCCAAGGTACGGGAGAACCCCGAGCACCTGGCGATGCTGGAGGAGTGGCTGCGCTCCTACCGGCCCGAGGAGTTGTTCGACGACGACGGCCGGCCGGTGGCCTCGATCCGGGAGACGGTGCCGCCGGGCGACCGCAGGATGAGCGCCAACCCGCACACCAACGGCGGCGAACTGCTCCAGCCCCTGCGACTGCCCGACTTCCGCGAGCACGCCGTCGAGGTCAAGACGCCCGCCACCCAGTCCAGCGAGCCGACCCGGGTGCTCGGCGCCCTGCTGCGCGACGTGATCGCCGCCAACCCGCGCGCCTTCCGGCTGATGGGCCCCGACGAGACCGACTCCAACCGGCTCTCGGCCGTGTTCGAGGTCACCGGCCGGGCCTGGAACGCCCGCCTCGAATCCACCGACGTGAACCTGGCCCCCGGCGGCCGGGTGATGGAGGTGCTGAGCGAGCACCTGTGCCAGGGCTGGCTGGAGGGCTACCTGCTGACCGGGCGGCACGGGCTGTTCAACTGCTACGAGGCGTTCATCCACATCATCGACGCCATGTTCAACCAGCACGCCAAGTGGCTGGAGTCCTCCCAGAAGATCCCCTGGCGGCGGCCGGTCGCCTCGCTCACGTACCTGCTGTCCTCGCACGTCTGGCGGCAGGACCACAACGGCTTCTCCCACCAGGATCCGGGCTTCCTGGACGTCGTGGTCAACAAGAAGGCCAGCGTGGTGCGCGTCTACCTGCCGCCCGACGCCAACACCCTGCTGTCGGTCGGCGACCACTGCCTGCGCTCGCGCGACTACGTCAACGTCATCGTGGCCGGCAAGCAGCCGATCCTCGACCTGTTCACCATGGACCAGGCCATCGCCCACTGCACCCGCGGCCTGGGCATCCTGCCGTGGGCCTCCACCGACGAGGGAGGCGACCCCGACGTGGTGCTGGCCTGCGCCGGCGACATCCCCACCCTGGAAACCCTGGCCGCCACCGCGCTGCTCCGCGAGCACCTGCCCGAACTACGCGTCCGCGTCATCAACGTGGTCGACCTGATGCGCCTGCAACCACCCTCAGAACACCCGCACGGCCTGCCGGACAACGAGTACGACGCCCTGTTCACCACCGACAAGCCGGTCATCTTCAACTTCCACGGCTATCCCGCGCTCATCCACCGCCTCACCTACCGCCGCCACGGCCACGCCCACATGCACGTCCGCGGCTACAAGGAGGAAGGCACCACCACCACACCCTTCGATATGGTCATGCTCAACGACATCGACCGCTATCACCTGGTCATGGATGTCATCGACCGCACCCCGGGCCTCGGTTCCTCCCAGGCTCACCTGCGTCAGCGGATGACCGACGCCCGCCTGCGCGCCCGCGCCCACACCCGTGAGCACGGCGAGGACGCGCCCGAGATCCGAGAGTGGACATGGCCGGACAGATTCTCGTCCTGAACACCGGCTCCTCCTCCATCAAGTACGAACTGGTGGACGTGGAGTCGCGCGAGCGGCCGGCCAGGGGGCTGGTGGAGCGGATCGGCGACAAGGAGGGGCGGTTGACCCACCACGCCGGGGACGACCCGCCGTACGAGCGGAAGGAGCGGTTCGGCGACCACGCGGCGGGGCTGGCCGCCATGCTGGCCGCCTTCGACGAGGCGGGGCCCGCGCTGAAACCGGTGGCGGTGGGGCATCGGGTGGTGCACGGCGGGACCCGCTTCCAGGAGGCGGTGCTGGTGGACGACGACGTGATCAGCGCCATCGGGAACCTCTCGGCGCTCGCACCCCTGCACAACCCGGTGAACCTCACCGGCATCCGGGTGGCCCGCGAAGCCTTTCCCGGCGTGCCGCAGGTGGCCGTGTTCGACACCGCCTTCCATCGGACGCTGCCGCCCGAGGCGTACACCTACGCCGTGCCCCGCGACTGGCACGACCGGCTGGGCGTGCGGCGCTACGGCTTCCACGGCACGTCCTGCGCGTACGTGTCGGCGCGGGCGGCCGAGCTGCTGGACCGCGATCCGGCGCGGACGAACCTGATCGTGCTGCACCTCGGCAACGGCGCGAGCGCGACCGCGATCGAGGGCGGCCGCAGCGTCGACACCTCCATGGGGCTCACGCCGCTGGAGGGGCTGGTCATGGGCACCCGTTCAGGGGACGTGGACCCGGCGCTGACCGGCTACCTGGCCCGCGCGGGCGGCATGGACATCGTGCGGACGGAGAAGGAGCTGTCGTACCGCAGCGGCCTGCTCGCGCTCGCCGGCACCGGCGACATGCGGGAGGTACGGCGACGGGCCCGTGAAGGCGACGAGCGGGCGCGGCTGGGGCTGGACATCTACGGCCGCCGGATCAAGAAGTACGTCGGGGCCTACTACGCGCTGCTCGGCCGGGTGGACGCGATCGTCTTCACGGGCGGCGTCGGCGAGCACGACCCGGCCACCCGGGCCGCCGCGCTGACCGGGCTGGACCGCCTCGGCATCGCCCTCGACCCCACGCGCAACGAGGCCGACGAGACGGGCGAGCGGCGGGTGTCCACGCCGGAGTCGGAGGTGGCCGTGCTGGTCGTGCCCACCGACGAGGAATGGGAGATCGCCCGTCAGACACTCGCGCTGATCCGCGTGTGACCGGCTGCGCGGAGCGTATCCTCTGACCTCGACCGGTCCCAGAGGTAGGGCCAGCCCTACCCCGAAGACGGGTGACAGCAGGACTTCGCGATCACGGTTATCCCGAAATGCTGATGGTGAACGATCGGGAATCGAGTCTGGAGCATCGGAGAATCTGTGACTGACGTGAGCACTACTCGCGCCGCCACGGCCTCGGCATCGGCACCGGCATCGGAAGAGAGGGGGAGCGACTTCGCCCGCCTGTCACGCCGGGTGGCCCAGGCAGGCCTCATGGAACGGCGACCCGTCTACTACGCCACGCGGATCAGCGTGGTGACGGGCCTCTTCGCGGCGGGCTGGCTGGCGTTCGCCCTGGTCGGCGACTCGTGGTGGCAGATTCTGGTCGCGGTGTTCCAGGCGGCGACGTTCGGCCAGGTGGCCCTGCTCGCCCACGACCTGGCCCACGGGCAGGTGTTCCCGTCCCGGCGCACCAGCGCGATCGCGGGCCTGCTCGTCGGCAACCTCGGCATCGGGCTCAGCTACGGGTGGTGGCAGGACAAGCACACGCGCCACCACGCCAACCCCAACCACGAGGACCACGACCCCGACGTCGCGCCCGACGTCCTGCTCTGGTCGGTCAAGCAGGCCGAGGCCAGCCGGGGACTGCCCAGACTCATCGGCCGCTATCAGGCGTTCCTGTTCTTCCCGCTGCTGACGCTGGAGGGCCTCAACCTGCACATCTCCAGCGTCCGGGCGCTGCGCCGCGACTCTCTCAAGAACCGGATGGCCGAAGGGCTGCTGCTGCTCGCGCACTTCGTCATCTACCTGGGTGGCGTGTTCGCGGTCCTGCCGGTGGGCAAGGCCGTGGTCTTCCTGCTGGTGCACCAGGCGTTCTTCGGCGTCTACCTGGGGTGCACGTTCGCCCCCAACCACAAGGGCATGCCGGTCCTCACCGCCGAGGACGAGCTGGACTTCCTGCGCCGCCAGGTGCTCACCTCCCGGAACGTACGCGGCGGACACGTGATCAACACGGCGCTGGGCGGCCTCAACTACCAGATCGAGCACCACCTGTTCCCCGGCATGCCGACCCCCAACCTGCGCAAGGTGCAACCGCTGGTGCGGGAGCACTGTGAGTCGCTGGGAGTGGCTTACGTGGAGTGCGGGCTGCTGGCCTCCTGGGGCCAGGCGATGAAGCACCTCCACGAGGTGGGCGCGCCGCTGCGCGCCCGCCGGTAGGACTCGACGCGAGCGGTGTGCCGGGTGACGCGGTGACGCGGGTCCTGGAGGCCAGGGAGATCGCGCGGCGGTGGGTGGCCGAGGTGGGCTCCGGGCTGCCCGGGTTCGGCGGGGCGTTCCTGACCGGCTCGGCGTTGTGGTCGCCGGCGGACGCGGTCCTGGCCACCAGCTCCGATGTGGACGTGATGGTGGTGCTGGACGTCCCGGAGCCGCCCATCAAGCCCGGCAAGCTGCGCTACGACGGCGTTTTGCTGGAAATTTCGTATATGTCGGGCGAGCGGTTGGCGTCGGCGGAGGACGTCCTGGGCGACTACCACCTGGCGGGCAGCTTCCACCTGCCCGGGGTGCTGGCCGATCCGGGCGGGCGGCTGACCGCGCTGCACGAGGTGGTGGCCCGCGAGTTCGCCGACCGGCGGCGGGTGCTGCGGCGGTGCGGCGCGGCGATGGACGTGGTGCGCCGCGGGATCGCCGGTATGGACGAGGCGGCGGCGCCGGTCGACCAGGTGATGTCGTGGCTGTTCGGCACCGGGGTCACGACTCATGTGCTGCTCGTCGCCGGGCTGCGCAACCCCACCGTCCGCCGCCGTTATGAGGCCGTACGGGAGCTGCTGGCCGGACACGGGATGCTGGACCGGCACGAGGCGCTGCTGGAGCTGCTCGGCTGCGATGGGCTGGGGGCGGCGCGGGTGGCCGGGCATCTGGAGGTGCTGGAGCGGGTGTTCGACGCGGCCAAGGACGTCCAGGCGGCGTCATACCCGTTCTCGTCGGACATCAGCGAGGCGGCCCGGCCGCTGTCGATCGACGGCAGCCGGGAGCTCATCGCGGGCGGCCTGCACCGGGAGGCGGTGTTCTGGCTGGTGGCGACATACGCGCGGTGCCTGAAGAAGCTGTCACTGGCCGGGGCGCCCACCGGGCCCTACGAGGAGGGGTTCCGCGCTTTGCTGGCGGACCTCGACGCCGAGACGTTCGCGGACCGGCGGCGGCGCGGGCAGCGCGTACTGGACGCGCTACCCGACCTGTGGCACACCGCCGAAACCCTCGCCCCCGTCTGACGCTTTGCCCGGCTGACGTTTTTGTCCGGCTGAGCCCTCAGCGGCGCACTCGCGGCCGGCCGGGCGGCGGCGCCTGGGTCCTCGCTCACCGCTCGCTCGTGTCCGGCCGCGCCGCACCTGACCCCGTACCGGCCCGCTCGCGTCAGAGGCCGTACTCCTCCAGGAGGCGCAGCCAGATCTCGCTGACCGTGGGGAAGGACGGGACGGCGTGCCAGAGCCGGTCGAGCGGCACCTCGCCGGTGACCGCGATGGTCGCCGCGTGCAGCAGCTCGGCCACCCCGGACCCGGCGAACGTGACGCCCAGCAGCACCCGCCGCTCCTCGTCCACGACCGCCTTGGCCCGGCCGCGATAGCCGTCGCCGAGGAGGTAGGCCCCCGTGACGTTGCCCAGATCGTATTCGACCACCCGCACCGCGAATCCGGCCTTGCGGGCGGCCGCCTCGGTGCGGCCGGCCGCGCAGATCTGCGGGTCGGTGAACACCACCTGCGGCGCCCCGAACTCGTCCGCGATGTCGCGCATCGCGGGGAGCGTGTCGTTGCCCCCGTTGGCGCGCGCCGCGATGACGTCGCCGCAGACCCGCGCCTGGTACTTGCCCATGTGCGTGAGCAGCGCGCGGCCGTTGACGTCGCCGATCGCGTACAGCCAGCCGCCCTCGACGTCCGTCGCCCGCATGCTGTCGTCCACCTCGACCGAACGGCCCCCGGCCAGGCCGACCGTCTCGAGCCCCAGCCCGGCCGTGGCGGGCACCCGGCCGGTGGCCACCAGCAGCTCGTCGGCCTCCAGCGGCGGACCGTCGGACAGGTGCACGGTCACCTTGCCGCCGGGCTCCGGCCGCTCGACGCGTACGACGTCCGTGTGGGTCCGCACGTCGATCCCGGCGTCGGCGAACGACTCGGCCAGCAACTCGCCGGCGAACGGCTCCATCTTGGCCAGCAGCGACCCGCCGCGTACGAGGACCGTGGTCTGCCGCGCGCCGAGCCCGTGCATGGCCTGTGCCATCTCACAGGCGACCACTCCGCCACCGATCACGGCCAGCCGCTCCGGCACCGCCTGGGCGGCCGTGACCTCGTGACTCGTCCAGGGCTTCGCCTCGGCCAGCCCCGGCACCGGCGGGACCAGCGCGGTGCTCCCGGTGGCCAGCACGACGGCGTGCCGCGCGGTCAGCACGCGTTCGGTGGTCCCCTGTCCGTCTCGCGTGGTCACCAGCACTCGCTTGACCCCATCGAGCCGCCCCCGGCCCCGGACGAACTCGATGGGCACGTTCTTGATCCACTCGACCTGCCCCGAGTCGTTGTAGTGCGACACGGCCTCGTCGCGCCGGGCGAGCACCTTGCTCACCTCGAGCGGACCGAGCGACATACCGGGCACTCGCCCCACCTCGGCCGCCAGGTCTATCGGGCGCAGCAGCGCCTTGCTCGGGATGCAGGCCCAGTAGGAGCATTCGCCACCGGCCAGGCGGTCCTCCACGATGGCGGCGGTCAGACCACCGCGCACGGCTCTGGCCGCGGCGTTCTCGCCGGTGGGGCCGGCGCCGATCACTATGACGTCGAACTCGTCGGTCATGCCTACCTCTCCCGTAACGCTCGCCCCGCGACTGCGGCTCTCACCAGCAGTCTCCCACCGGTCCTTTCGCCCTTCGCCAAGGGGAGGCACTGACGGGCAGGTTTCGCCTGGCTGTTCGGGCCGGGCACGCTTGGAGACGGCCGGTAATTTGGCGGACCGGTAGTTGGGGCCGCCGGTCCTGCGTGGGCGCCGGGCGCGCTGGGTCAGTTCTGTCCCGGCACCGGCTTGCTCGGCCGGTTCCGCTCGGGTACCGGTCCGGGCGGCCAGTGGTCCTCGGGCGTCGTACCGAGAGGGTCGGCGATGACGAGCATCTCGTTGCCGCCGAAGTCGCCGACCACCTGGAATCCGGCCTGCGCCAGGATCGTGCGCAGGGCGAGCTGTACGGCGGTGCGGATGGTCTCGTACTTCACCATGTCGGCCTTGGCGAGATCGGGAGATGCCTCCCACGAGACGACCACACCGCGACCGGGCTCGCGCCGGAGGCTGAGACCGCCTTCACCCGACGACCCGGACGGCCCATTCGACCTGGGCGGCTTCGGGGGCTCCACGGTGAACCCCGCGTTGGTTAACTCTTGGCGGATGAGATGTTCCAGGTCGGCGGGGTCGTACCGTGCGGGGTTCACCTCATCCTGCTGCCCCAAGACCGCCCTCTCATGCGGGTATCCCGTCGTGTGGCGGATCACCTCAGCGCGGACAGGCCCCACAGTTCGGCGATGCGTCCGTCTCGCACCCGGAAGATCTCCAGCATCGTCGGCGGCTGCTCGACGACATCGGCCGGGAGCCCGTGCAGGGTCGTGCGGACGGCGACCTTGTCCCCGTCGATGAGCATGTCCTCGACGATCACCCGAATATCGGGGAACCTCTCGTGAAACCGCGTCCACGAGCGGACGACGCTCTCGGCTCCAGTCGTGCCCAACGGGTGGCTGACGAAATCCGGAGTGAAGATCGTCTCGGCGGCCCCGAAGTCATGGGCGTTGAACGCCTCGTACATGCGCTGCCCGACAGCTCGCACGTCATCGGTCATCTGTCTGCTCTTTCCTGGGTTATCACGGGTTCCTGGGGATATAACGGGCCATCAGCCGACTGGGTCGATGCGTGCCATATTGGCGCGCAGGCGCTCCAGAGCGCGCAGCACGATCTCCCGCTCTTGCGTGCTGATCCCGTCGAGCAGCCGCACCTGGTATGCCTGGTGAGACCGCTCAAGATCGGCGGCCACTCGTTCGCCGGTGGATGTCAGGCTGGCCAGGGTGTAGCGGTTGTCCGCCGGATCGATGCGACGGCTGACCAGTCCCTCGGCCTCGAACTCCTTGATCAGCCGGGTGACGCTCGCCCCGTCGAGGGACAGGCCCTGACGCAGGTCGCTGTGGCTGGTCTCCCCGTTCCTCCACAGCCGCATCAGCAGCTGCAGTCTGGATGAGCTCATCCCCACATGCCGCGCGAACGCCTGACGCGTCTCACCGCAGGCACCGCCCAACTCGCGGAAGAACCTGTCTTCGGGAGTCTCCACACGCGATCTCTCTGCTGTCGGCGCCCCCATCCCCGCTGGAAGAGCGATCACCTCTACTCTTTCTATCAACAACTCTTGATTCAATCAAGAGTATGCGTCGTCAAGAGGCCACCGAAACGGCGTGGCGCACGGACATGGGATCCGCGGCCAGCGCGAGCAGGCAGTGGGCCGTGTCGGCGCGGGTCGTACTGAGGCCGCCCTTGATGTTGGTGTCCCACGCCGTGCGGTACCGGCCCGTCAGCCCGCGGTCGGTGAGGCGGCTCGGCCGCACGATGGTCCAGTCGAGGTTCGTCGCGCGCAGCCGCCGCTCGGCCTCCCGGAGGTCGGCGTAGGAGTGCTTCAAGAGCCGTTGCACGATGAGCGGCTTGAGCACGTAGCGGGTGAACACGCCGTCGCCCGCGTCGGCCACCAGGCCGCTGGCGCTGGTCATGAGCAGGCGCCGCGTACGGCCGCGGGCCATGGCCGTGGCGATGGCGCTGATGCTGTCGGAGCACACCGTGGTGGGCCCCCGGCCGCCGGGACCCATCGCGGACAGTACGGCGTCGCGGTCCCTGACGGCGGGCGCGATGGCGTCCGGGTCCATCAGGTCGGCCTGGACGATGTCGAGGCCGGACGGCAGGTCGGCGGGCAGCCGCCGGGGATCGCGGACCACCGCGGTCACCTCATGCCCGGCGGCGAGCGCCTGGCGAAGCAGTTCGATTCCCGTACCTCCGGTAGCTCCGAAGATCGTCAGTTCCATGGGGCCTCCTCAGCTCCCGCCCATAGTGAGTGAACGCCCACTCACCGGTCAAGTCGGAGAGGCTGCCGGTCGTCAGGATGCGCACGGCGCTCGCGCCAGCCGATGAAGCTCTTGGGCGAGGTCCGGCCGCGGCGGGCGCCGATCAGGACTACCGTGCTCGACCGCCTGGAATGCGGCGGTCGAGCAGGCCCCGACATCATGGCCAAGACCGGGCGCGCACTCGCCACATGGGGCCTATACCAGGAGTACGGGTTCACCAACGCCGACGGCACACAACCGCACTTCGCCGCATACCGGACCGTAGGTTTGGAAGCCGAATACGACACCGACTCGTCGGCGGCCACCGCCCACTCGCGCCGGTGGAAGCGAGGCAGCGCACAGCCAATGCCGGACCGTCCACCACCTCAATGTCGAGAGCGGACATTGTCCGGCTGTCTGCTCGGCCGGCAACCTGGCGAGCAGTCGTGCGACCGCACCGCTCGCGCTGTGCAGAATCCACGCCTCACGATGGCAAACCGCATCTAGGCCACCTGCGCAGGTGGCTTCTACGTTCAGAGCATGCTCCTCAAACGCCTCGCCGCCACAGCCGGCGCCGCCCTGCTGGTCGTGGCCCTGATCGCCGCCCCTGCCCACGCGGACGGATCACACGAGTGCTTTTCCGGCGCCCGGACTTCGAACGGCGACTCCTACAAGTTGAGCGGCTGGACGTGCAGCGGCTCCGGCTACTACCAGGTCACCGTCCTCATCAGGTTCGGTGACGCCAAGGGCACCTACTCCTGCCCCAGCGTCTTCTCGTGGAACGGGGATCTGTCCGGGGACAACTGCCGCTTAACCTAAGCGACATTCCCTGTCAGGCCGGCCCCACCACCCGGTGTCGCACACGGCGAGGGTGGCGTTGATCAGGATGCGGATCCCTCACGCAGGTCGTCGCGGTTGGTGAACAGCCCGTGGGTGCGGCGCAGCGCCGCGTCGGTGACAGTGCACGAGGCAGTCCCTGAGGCACGGGCGAGAATCCTCAGGATGCATCCCGGGAGCGCGTCAAGCGCGGACGTCGAAGCCCAGCGCGGTGGCCACGACGGTCGCCTGGAAGGAGTCGATGATCGCCTTCTTCAGCGTGACCGTCGACGGGTCCAGGTCGGACAGGTCGCTGCCCCGCAGATCGCAGCCCGTCAGGTCCGCCCCGCTGAGCCAAGCCCCGGAAAGATCGCTCCGTAACACCTCGGCCTTCTCCAGCCGGGCGCCCGACAGGTCGGCCTCGCGCAGCCGCACCCCATGAAAGGCGCTCCCCCGCAGGTCGGCGCCGGGCAGGCCGGTGAACGACCAGTCGCCGCCCTCGACCTTCAGCAGCCCGTAGGAGCAGCCGTCGAACATGCTGCCCGTCAGCTTGCATCCCTTGAACGTCGTGTCGAAGAACGAGCACCGCGAGAACGTGCAGTTGAGGAACATCGCGTCCTCGTGCACGGACACGTTGAAACGGACGCTGCTGAACGTGCACTCCTCGAAGACGCACCCGGTGTTGGTCAGCTCCGTCATGTCCACGTCGACGAACAGCACCTGATGGTAGGTCTCCTGGGTCAGCTCGCGACCGTCCCAGTCGGCCGAGCGGACCGTCGTGGTGGTCGGGGGCGTTGACCGGCCGTGCTTGCGGCCGGCCGTCATCCGGCGGCCTCCGTCGGCTCGACGACGACCACGGGCGACTCCACACGTCTCTGGGCCGGCCCGACGAGAAGTCGCCGCCGACCTACCTCGGCCTGCTCGGCCATCCAGCCCATCGGACCGTCTGCGCGGGTGTCCACGTAAGCCCTCCTTCCGCGTCCCCGCGAGCCTCCCACGCGCCACCGACAGAATCCGCCGCACCGGGCCCGCGCAGCAAGACACCGCCGACCCGCGTAGCAAGACACCGCTGGCCCGGGGGTTTCTTCGCGCCCGATCCGCCGTTGGTGTCGGTCGTGATGTGCCAGCATGAGTCGGTGACCGAGCCATTGCCACGGCCTCGCGAGGTCAGCCTTCTGGAAGTCGGCCGGCTCCGCCTGATCGAGGACGCCGCGCCGCGGGTGCCGCCTGCTGAGCGGGTGGCCATGGATCGCCTGTGGGAGGAGGCGGTCCAGGCCAACCCCTGTCTCTTCGATGGGCCGGTGGTAGCGTGCGCGGGGCTGGATCGGGATGGGCCGCACAGCTTGGTTCTCACCTGGGCGAGGACGACCTACCGGCACCGCGCTCTGGGGCGGGTTCCGGGGGCCACCTCGTGGCTGCCGTCTCTTTTCGTCACTGTCGCGCAACCGGCAACTGATGACGGGAGCCTGCTGGTGGGGCGGATGTCGGCGTCGACGGCCACTCCTGGTCGCTGGCAGCTACCTGGTGGAGCGGTCGAACCGCCCGCCGAGGGTGAGAGCCTCGATACGGCCGCCCTCCGCCGGCACGCCGCTCGGGAACTGGCCGAGGAGACCGGCCTCGGCACAGCGCCGAGCGAGCTGTCCCTGTGGCTGGTCACACGCGGCGAGAACGGGAGCGTGGGCGTGGTGTTCCTGGCCCCGCACCGGCCGGCGTCGCTGCTGCGCGAGCGGTTCGCCGCTCTGACGTCCGCCGAGACGGCACAGGGACGCGATCCGGAACTGGAGCAGATCGCCTTCGTCCGCTCCCCGACCGAGGTGGCCGGACTCAAGGGCGCTTGCGTGGACTACCTAGGGCCGCTCATCCGCCACTACGTCAACTCGGGCTCCTAGAAGCGGACGAACCGGGAGGCCACGGGCCGTTGCCGGCGCATTCCGCCTGAGTCCGGGCCGCGCCCAAGCTCAGGTGAAGTTGACGTCGCTGCAGAAGTAGTACGTCTGATCCATGTGCGAAGCCTTCCAGATCGTGTAGATGACGTGGCGGCCGGTGCGTCCGGCCGAGGTCAGGTTATTGATCATGTACGTCTGGCTGGGCGCGTACTTGGCGGTCTCGCGGACCAGTTCCAGGTGGTTCCAGCCCAGGGCGGTGGTCGTGGCGTTGTAGCCCTGGCGGGTGATGTAGACCCTGATGTAGTCGGCGCCATGGCTGGCCTGATCGTTCAGGCGGATGTTGAAGGTGCTGCCGAGGTTCGTCATGGTCCAGGCGCCTGGTGTGTCCATGGACCGGTAGCGGCCGCCTTGGGTCTGGCCCGCGCTGCACAGTTGGCCGTTGGGGATGACCGCCTGGTGGTTGCCGCCGACGTTGTCGCGGTAGAGCCCGTTCCAGTTCCACATGGCGTTCGTGTTGTCCTGCCATGCCTGCCAGCACATGGGGTCTCGCTGCTGCATGGTGGGGTTCTGGAAGTCGCTGCCCCAGCGCAGCCAGCAACCGTAGTTGCGGGATGCCGGGTCGACCACGGATCCATGCGCTGACGCGGTGCCGGCCAGCGGGAGGGCGTAGAGCGTCGCCGCGAACAGCAGCAGAGCCAGGGCGCGGAGCACCCAGCGCGGTGTACGGGTGTAGGGCATGGTGCGGTCTCCGTGTTCCGGTGGGGGTCTCGGTTATTGGGAGCGCTCCTGCATGGCGGCGACGGTAGATGACTGCATAAGTGAAGACAATGACAGGCGAGAGTCAACATGCTCGCCGCCGCATGCGGGCCGCCGTCGATTCGGGGGGCGAGCAGCGGAAAGGCGGTTCCGTGGCCGAGCCGGTGATGTTACGGGGTGGGGGAAACTTTCAGCCGCTGACCGACGCCCTCGTCGTGGCCCTGAAACCGCTCGCTGGTGCCCGGGATCGGGCAGGTGAAAGCGACGGGAGTTGTTCGCGCTGTGGCAAAAGGCCTGCGCCGCGCATCGGGCCGCGGGAAATGCCCGGTGAAAGTTTCACCCGGTCTCGGCCGTTTCCGCTGGTGTCGCAGGCGGGCCTGGGTGAGGCTGTGGACGGCCAAGGGAATGGCGGAGCGGTGGCCTAGAGTCGATATTGGGAGCGCTCCCAATATCGATCTCGACGCACTGACCGAGAGACGCACGGGCCAAGCGACGCACCGACCAAGAATGGCGGGCCATGAGAAACGCGAGCATGAAATGGACGGCGCGGGCGGCCGTGACGCTGCTGGTCGCCGCCGTGCTGGGCGTTCCCGGGGGTCCCGGCACCGGCGCCGGGCAGGCCGTTTTCGCGTCGGCCGCGTACCCGTACCAGGATCCGAGCCTGCCCGTGCCCACCCGGGTGGCCGACCTGATGGGCCGGATGTCGCTGGATGAGAAGCTCGGCCAGATGACGCAGGCCGAGCGCGGCTCGGTCAGCGCCGGCGACGTCACGACGTACCGGCTCGGCTCGGTGCTGTCGGGTGGCGGGTCCGGGCCGTCCCCGAACACGGCCGCGTCCTGGGCGGATATGTACGACAATTTCCAGAACGCGGCCTTGGCCACGCCGCTGGGCATCCCCATCCTGTACGGCGTCGACGCCGTACACGGCCACAACAACGTCGTCGGCGCCACGATCTTCCCGCACAACATCGGGCTCGGCGCGACCAGGGACCCCGCGCTGGCGCAGCGGGTCGGCCGGGCCGTGGCCGAAGAGGTCTCCGGCACCGGCGTGGACTGGGATTTCGCGCCCTGCCTGTGCGTGGCCCGCAACGACCGGTGGGGCCGCACGTACGAGTCCTTCGGCGAGACGCCCGAGCTGCCCTCGTCCATGGCCACGATCGTGACCGGCCTGCAGGGCACCGTGCTGAACGGCCCCGCCTCCGTGCTGGCCACGGCCAAGCACTACCTCGGCGACGGCGGCACCACGGGCGGCGTGGACCAGGGCGACACCCAGTTGTCCGAGGCCGACCTGCGGGCGATCCACCTGCCGCCGTTCAAGGCCGCGGTGGAGCGCGGGGTGGGCTCGGTGATGATCTCCTTCAGCAGCTGGAACGGCGCCAAGCTGCACGGGCACCAATACCTGATCACCACCGTGCTCAAGGGCGAGCTGGGCTTCTCCGGCTTCGTGGTCTCCGACTGGGACGGCATCGACCAGATCGACGGCGCCGCCGGCACCTCCGCCCTCGACGTGCGCACGGCCGTGAACGCCGGCATCGACATGGTGATGGTTCCCACGGCCTGGCGGCGGTTCATCGACCTGCTGCGGGCCGAGGTGCAGGCGGGCCGGGTGACCACGGCCCGGGTCGACGACGCGGTCCGGCGCGTTCTGACGAAGAAGTTCGAGCTCGGCCTGTTCGAGAAACCGCTGACCGACCGGTCCTACACCGCGACCGTCGGCAGCTCGGCGCACCGCGCCCTGGCCCGCGAGGCGGTGGCCAAGTCGCAGGTCGTGCTGAAGAACGGCGGGAACATCCTGCCGCTCGCCCGGGGTGGCAAGATCTTCGTGGCGGGCAAGAGCGCGGACGACATCGGCAACCAGAGCGGCGGCTGGACGATCTCCTGGCAGGGCTCGTCCGGCGCCATCACCCCCGGCACCACCATCCTGCAGGGCATCAGGAACAGCGCGGGCTCGGCCACGACCGTCACCTACAGCCGCGACGGCAGCGGTATCGACGGCTCCTATCGCGTGGCGATCGCCGTGGTCGGCGAAACGCCGTACGCCGAGGGCCAGGGTGACCGCCCAGGCGGTCTGGGCCTGGACACCACCGACCTGAACACCATCGCCACGCTGCGCGCGGCCGGGGTGCCCGTCGTGGTCGTGCTGGTCTCGGGGCGCCCCCTCGACATCGCGGCCCAGCTGCCCGGCTGGAACGCCCTGGTGGCCGCCTGGCTGCCGGGCACCGAGGGCCAGGGCGTGGCCGACGTGCTGTTCGGCACGGTGCAGCCCACCGGCAAGCTGCCCGTGACCTGGATGAGCAGCGCCTCCCAGGAGCCGATCAACGCGGGCGACGGCAAGACGCCGCTGTTCGCGTACGGCTTCGGCCTGACGTACGGGCAGGCGCAGGACGACACCAGCCCGCCCACCGCGCCCGGCACGCCGGTCGCGTCCGAGATCACCTCCTCTTCCACGCGCCTGTCGTGGTCCGCCTCGTCCGACAACGTGGGCGTGACCGGCTACGACGTGGTCCGAGTGCAGCCGACGGGCGAGACGACGGTGGCCACGGCCGCGACCACCACGGCCACCGTCACCGGCCTGGCCGCGAGCACGGCCCACACCTTCGCCGTCTACGCCAAGGACGCCGCCGGCAACCGCTCGCCGCGCTCGGGGACGGTCACCGTGACCACGCGCGCCGACGGAGGAACGGGCGGCTGCACGGTCACCGCGACGACGCAGAGCCAGTGGAGCACCGGGTACGTCATCCAGGTGGCGGTGACCAACACCGGCACGAGCGCCGCGAACGGCTGGGGCGTCACCTTCACCTTGCCGTCCGGCCATCAGATCACCGGGTCGTGGAACGCCGCCCTGACGGTAAGCGGCCAGGCCGTCACGGTGGGCAACGCCGCGCACAACGGGACGCTGGCGCCCGGCGCGAGCACGTCCTTCGGCTTCCAGGCCAGTCGCCCGGCCGGCGACACCCACCTGCCATCCGGCTACGCCTGCGCGTTGAAAATTACATCGTAGGAGGCGGCCGAACGCGCAGCTCGCGGGGCCGGCGCCGCGACAGGTGACGGATCAGATCATTGTTGACGCGTCGAAAACTGCGTAGCGTACGAGTCCCCCGTCATTGACGATGATCTCGACAGATCGGTCAAGGAGCCCGCCATGCGCGCGCGAACGACCCCGTCCCTGATCATGATTCTCTTGGCCGCCGTGGTGCTCGTGGTCACGAGCCCCACCGCCGCGCAGGCGATCGGCGGCTTCGACTACTCCCGGGCGCAGGTGTCCGCCACCGGCCTGCAGGTGCCGTGGGGGCTGGCCTTCCTGCCCGACGGCAGCGCGCTGGTCTCCGAGCGCGGCACCGCCAGGATTCTCCAGGTACGCCCGGGACAGACCCCGGTTCGGGTGGCGACCGTCAACGGGGTCGCCGCCTCCGGCGAGGGCGGGCTGCTCGGCATCGCCGTGTCGCCGACGTACGCCCAGGACCAGTGGGTCTACGCCTACTTCTCCACGAGCAACGACAACCGGCTGGTACGGTTCCGGCTGAACGCGCCGCAGACCCAGAACGTCCTGTTCTCCGGCGTGCCGCGGGCCTCCATCCACAACGGTGGCCGCATCGCCTTCGGCCCCGACGGACAGCTGTACGTGTCCACCGGCGACGCCGGCAACACCGCCAACGCACAGAACCTGAACACCCCGGCGGGCAAGATCCTGCGTATGACGCCGAGCGGCGGCGTCCCGGCGGACAATCCCTTCGGCGGCTCCCGGGTCTACAGCTACGGCCACCGCAACGTGCAGGGCCTGGCCTGGGACGCGCAGGGCAGGATGTACGCCAGCGAGTTCGGCCAGAACACCCGGGACGAGATCAACCGGATCGTCGCCGGCGGCAACTACGGCTGGCCCACCTGCGAGGGCGTCTGCGGCAACCCGTCCTTCCGCGACCCGATCGTCACGTGGTCGACGGCCGAGGCGTCGCCGAGCGGGCTCGCGTACGCCAACGGCACGCTGTTCGCCGCCGCCTTGGGCGGGACCCGGCTGTGGACCGTCCCTCTGACGAGCGCAGGCGGGGCCGGGACCCCGGTCGCCGAGCTGCGGGGCACCTACGGGCGGCTGCGCGCGGCCGCGGTGGGGCCGGACGGATGGCTGTGGGTGACGACGAGCAACCGTGACGGGCGCGGCGCCCCGGTGGCCCAGGACGACCGCATCATCCGCATTCCCCCCACTGGCACGCCCTGAGCGTCAGTGTCCGGCGTGCTCCTGGGGCTTGGCCACCACCCAGGCCCGCGCGGAGCCCACCTGGCGCTCCAGATCGGAGAGGAGGGCGGCCAGGTTCTCGTGGTCCATGTACGCGGTCTGCTCGATGCTCGATCGGTGTGTCTCCACCTGCCCCGCCAGGCTGTTGATCTTGCTCAGGGTGTCGCTGAGGTCCCGACTTTCCTGCTGACTCAGATCGCACATGCCCTCACAGTAGATACCGCCCCTCCGGCCGTACATATGTCCGGCAAGTAGATTGTCCGTGCCTGAAGGCTGCGAGGATGGGCGTATGCGCTTCGCCCGGGCTCTGGTCTTCGCGGTGGTGTGTGCCGCCGTGACGGCGGCCGGGCATGCCTTCGCGGGCGGCGCGGCGGTCGCGCCCGGCGTCATGGTCCTGGGCGGGCTGGGCGCGCTCGGCCTGGCGTACGGCCTGGGCGGGCACGAGCGCGGCCCCGAGGTGGTGTTCGGCGCCACGGTGGGCACGCAGGCAGTGCTGCATCAGCTGTTCGGGGTGACCGCGCCCAGCAGCGGGCACGCGCATCTGACCGTGGGCATGCCGCTGGCGCACCTGACGATCGCCGTGCTGACGGGCTGGTGGCTGCATCGGGGTGAGAGCGCGTTCTGGCTCATGGTGCGTCTGGCGGGCCGTCCCCGGCTCGCCCTGCCGCGCCCGCTTCGCCCGGTTCCCGCCCTCGCTCCGCTACGCCGGGCGCCGGCGCGGGCGCCGCTGAGGCCGTCGATCACGGTCCAGATCGCGACCGCGGAGCCACGCAGAGGGCCTCCCACGAGGGGAGTCACCGAATCGCCAACACTTCCCTCGTCATGGAGTCCACCTTGCCTTTCCTTCTTCGCCTAACGCTCCTTCGCAGAACCCTGGTGGCGGTGATCGGGTGCGGGCTGTTCCTTGCCGCCACCGCGCCCGCCGCCCTCGCCCACGACAGCCTCAAGAGCAGCTCACCGGCCAAGAACGCCACCGTCTCCGGCGTCCAGACGATCGAGCTGGAGTACTCGTCACGCGTCCGCTTCCCGCTGGTGGTGCTGCGCACCGCCGACGGCAAGACGATCCAGCTCGGCGAGCCGCAGGCCGACGGCCCCAAGGTGCGGACCGCCGTGCCCACCAAGCTGGCGGGCGGCTCATACGTCATCGCCTGGCGGGTGGTCTCGTCCGACGGCCACCCGATCGAGGGCGAGATCCCCTTCACCGTGAAGGGCGCCGCCGCTAGCACGACGGCGTCCGCCACCCAAGCCGCCTCGGCCGCACCCGCCACGTCGGCGGAGAGCACCCGACCTGCCGCTGCGGCGCAGGGCGGGGGCATCCCGGGCTGGCTCTGGGGCGGACTCGCCGCGCTGGTGGTGGCCGGCCTGGCGGTCTGGCTGCTGTCCAGACGAAGCAGCGGCCCCAGCGGCCCTGACAGCCCCGACGGCCCAGCCGATCGGCCGACCGCACCGACGGAGCAACCGGACGTATCAGCGGGGCCGTAGACGTACCAGCCGGACGTACCGGCGGGGCCATAGCCGACCCACCCGGTGTCAGGGCACCATCCAGCCCAGCACCGGCGTCGACTGCAGGAACACCAGCACGCAGAGGATGAGCAGCAGCACGGCGCTCCAGCCGACCACCCGGCGGAACAGGTTGCCCTCCTCCCCCACCAGGCCGACCGCGGCCGTGCCGATGGCCAGGTTCTGGGGCGAGATCATCTTGCCCATGACGCCGCCGGAGCTGTTGGCCGCGCCGAAGAGCTCCGGCGGGATGTTCAGCTGGCCCGCCGCGGTGGTCTGGAGCTTGGCGAACAGGGCGTTGGCGCCCGCGTCCGTACCGGTGATCGCGACGCCGAACCAGCCGACGAGCGGTGACAGGAACGCGAAGAACGCGCCCGCGCCCGCCAGGAACAGCCCGAGCGTCTGGATCTGCCCCGAGAACTGCATGACGAAGGCCAGGGCGAAGACCGACAGGATGGTGACGATGGCCCAGCCGAACTGCCGGATCGTGGCCCCGTAGGTGGCCAGCGCCGAGGCCGGGCTGATCCGCAGCACGAGGAGCGTGAGCAGCCCGGAGACGAACAGCAGCGTCCCCGGGTGCGCGGCCCACGGCAGCTCGTAGACGACGGGCACGGCCTTGCCCGCCGGGTTCACCATGTCGAACCCGGGCCAGGCGGGCTTGACGGTGAAGCCGGCGAGGTAGGTCTTGATCGCGGGGATCTGCGCGATGGAGAACAGCGCGATGATGATCGCGTACGGGGCGAAGGCCGCGATCTTGTCGCCGGTGGTGTCGCCGCCGGGGCGGCCGTGGGTGCGGACGAACGCCGGATCGTCCACGGACCCGCCCGCGATCGGCGTCGGGCTCGGCGTGAACCCGACCGTCTCGGCCGGCTTCCAGATCTTGCCGAACGCGACCAGCACGATCGCAGAGACCAGGGCCGCCGCGATGTCCGTGAGCAGGTAGTTGACCTGGGACATCAGGATCTGCGTGACACCGAAGCTGAGCCCGGCGACCAGCGCGGCGGGCCACGCCTGGCGCAGGCCGCGCCGCCCGTCGGCGACGAAGATCAGGATGAACGGCACGAGCAGCGCGATGAACGCGGTCTGCCGGCCCGCCATCGCGCCGAACGGCTCGGGCGGCAGCTCGGTGACGCTGCCCAGGATGGTGATCGGGTTGCCCATGCCGCCGAAGGCGACGGGCGCGGTGTTGGCGATGAGCGCGATGACCGCGGCGCGCATCGGCTCGAAGCCGAGGGCGATGAGCATGACCGCGCAGATGGCGATCGGTGAGCCGCCGCCGGCCAGGGCCTCGATGAGCGCGCCGAAGGAGAACGCGATGACGATGGCGGTGATCCGCTTGTCGTCGCTGATGCCCTGAAAGGCCCGGCGCAGCACCGCGAAGTGGCCGCTGCGCTCGGTCATCTTGTAGATCCAGATGGCGTTGAAGGTGATCCACAGGATCAGCAGCACCGCCCTGGCCGCGCCGTACAGGGCGGAGTCGAGCGCCTGGGTGACCGGCATGCCGTACGCGAAGGGCAGGATCGCGATCAGGAAGCCGACGACCAGGCCGGAGATGCCCGCCCAGTGCGCCTTCCACTTGAAGACGCCCAGCAGCACCAGCACCGCGAGCAGGGGCAGGGCGGCCAGAAGGGCGGACAACCATAGGGAGCCGGTGGGGTTGAAGTTCTGCTGGTACACCGCGCGCCTCCGGGGGTAGGCGTTCCATTGGATAGAACAGTGTTCCGTGTCTAGGATCGTAGGACGCCGAACAACCGGAGGGAAGAGATGGAAATACGGCATGCCACCGCTCCCGACCAGATCCGCCATTTCGGCACCGCGGAACTCCGCGCCCGTTACCTCGTCGAGGGCCTGTTCGGGCCGGAGGTGGACGGTGTCTACACCCACCAGGACCGGATGGTCGTCGCCGGGGTCAGGCCGAGCGGGAAGGCCCGGCTGGGGGCGTTCGACCCGCTGCGGTCGGAGCACTTCCTGGAGCGCCGCGAGCTGGGTGTGATCAACATCGGGGAGCCGGGCACCGTGGAGGTCGACGGCGTGCCGTACGAGCTGGACCCCAAGGACTGCCTGTACGTCGGCAGGGGCGCGCGCGAGGTGACGTTCGAGCGCGGCACGTTCTACCTGGTCTCCGCCCCGGCGCACGAGACGTTCCCGACCACGCACGCGCGGCTGAAGGACGTTGATCCGGTACGGCTCGGCGGCGCCGACGGCTCCAACGACCGGACCATCTACAAGTACATCCACCTCGACGGCATCCGCAGCTGCCAGCTCGTCATGGGCGTGACCGTGCTGGAGCCCGGCAGCATGTGGAACACCATGCCGTGCCACACCCACGACCGCCGCACGGAGGTCTACCTGTACTTCGACCTGCCGCGCGATGAGCGCGTCGTGCACCTGATGGGCCGCCCCGACGAGACCCGCAACCTGATCGTGGCCAACGAGCAGGCGGTGATCTCGCCGAGCTGGTCGGTGCACTGCGGGTTCGGCACGCGCAGCTACGCGTTCGTGTGGGCGATGGCCGGGGAGAACCAGGCGTTCGACGACATGGACCAGGTCGCGATCACGGAGATGCGGTGACGGATGGAGCTGTTCTCGCTCACCGGCCGGACGGCGCTGGTCACCGGGGCGCGGTCGGGGATCGGCCGGGCCATCGCGGTCGGCCTCGCGCGGGCCGGGGCCGACCTCATCCTGCACGGCCATCGCGACGACCTCGACGAGACCGAGCGCCAGGTGAAGCCGCTCGGCGCAGACGTACGCAAGCTCGTGCTCGACCTGGGCGACCCGGCCGCGATCAGGCCCGCGCTGGAGCCGGTGCTGGCCCAGGGCGACGTGGACATCCTGGTCAACAACGCGGGCACGATCAGCCGGGGCTCGACCAGCCTGGACGACTGGCGGCGGGTGATGGCCGTCGACGTGGACGCCGTGTACGTGCTCAGCCAGGCGCTGCTGGAGCACGGCGCCACGAAGGTCATCTCGATCGCGTCGCTGCTGTCGTTCCAGGGCGGGATCAACGTGGCGTCCTACGCGGCGGCCAAGCACGCGGTGGCCGGGCTGACCAAGGCGCTGTCCAACGAGTGGGCGCCACGGGGCGCCCAGGTCAACGCCATCGCCCCCGGCTACATCGCCACCGACGTCACCACGGCCCTGCGGGAGGACACGGGGCGCGAGCGGGAGATCAGGGCGCGGATCCCGGCCGGGCGCTGGGGCGAGCCCGCGGACCTGGAGGGGGCGGCCGTGTTCCTCGCCTCGCGCGCCTCCGACTACGTCACCGGCCACGTGCTCGTCGTGGACGGCGGCTGGCTGGCCCGCTGAGTATGCTTGATCGGGTGGAACCCAGGCCGAGCACCGCCATCGACAAGGCGCTTTGGGTGTTGGAGGCCCTCGCCGAGCACGAGAGCGTCACCAAGATCGCGACGGCCACGGGTCTGCCCAAGTCGACGACCCACCGCATCCTGCAGTCGCTGGCCGAGCACGGTTTCGCCCGGCCCGACGGCGGCGGCGGCTACCTGCCGGGTCCCAAGATCCTCACGCTGGCCGGCCGGATGCTGGCCCGCTTCGATCCCGTACGCCAGGCCTCTCCGGTGCTGCAGCGCCTGCACGACCAGACCGGCTACACCGTGCACCTGGCCGTGCTCAACGGCGACGAGGCCGTCTACGCCGCCAAGCTGGAGGGCCGCAAACCCTACCAGATGCCCTCGCGCGTCGGCATGTCGCTGTGGCTGCACACCAGCGCGATCGGCAAGGCGATGCTCGCGGCCATGTCCGACGACGAGGTGGCGGGCATCGCCACCCGCACCGGGCTGACCAGGCGCACACCCGCCACGATCACCACGCAGGCCGCGCTCCGCCGCCACCTGGCCCGGATACGGGAGTGCGGCTTCGCGATCGACGACGAGGAGAACGAGGCGGGCATCCGCTGCGTCGCCGCGGCCGTCTTCGACCACATGGGGCACGTGGTGGCCGGAGTGAGCATCTCGACACTGACCCACGAGCTGTCGGTGGCGGACGCCGAGGAGCTCGGGCCGCTGGTCGCGGCCACCGCGCACGAGGTCTCCCGCACCCTGGGCGCCCCGATGGAGCTGCCAACCGGTTAAAGGCTGCCAACCGGTTAAGCGGCCTTGTGGCGCTCGTACAGCTGGCCGAGGCGGTCGATGCGCCAGAGCTGGCCGAGCACGACCAGCGTCGCGCCGAAGACGGCGGGCCACACCTCCAGCGCGACCAGTCCCCACGCCAGCAGCGCGAACCCGGCCAGCCCCACCGCGATGAGCAGGCGCTGTACCTTGCGATGATCGCCGGCCACGAGCGACCGGTTCTGGAACCACATCTTCTCGCCGTAGATGCCCTTGGCCGTCCAGCTCGTCGGCTGCTCGATCGCCGGGAAGGCGTGCGGGTTGACGATCAGCCAGACGACGACCAGGGCCACCGGCACCAGGGACCACCAGCCGATCCACGTCCTGCTCCAGATGGCCAGCATCATCAGCGGGATCGCGGCGAACCTGGTCCAGACGCTCCACGGGTTGGCGTGCCGCTTCCACGCCTCGTCGGTCATGCCCGCGGCCTGCGCGTATCTGTTCAGCACGCTCATGCGATGAGCCCCCTTGCCAGCGCGTTGATGGTGGCGTCGAGCACCTGCTCGAAGTCGGGTCCGTATCTGTCGCGGTTGATCACCAGCAGGCCCGCGGTGCGCAGCACGCCCATCAGCACCTCCGGCGAGACGTCCGCGACGATGACGCCGGCGCTCTGCCCCTGGGCGAGGTAGTCGATCAGCGGCGTCATCAGATGCGGGGTGACCCGGGCGAGCTCCTCGGGGCCGACCCGGCGGGCCACCGCCTCGAGCTCGTCGGGGCGGGTGAGCAGGCGCCGGTAGAACGGGTCGGTGGTGAGCGCCTCGATCATGCTCCGCATGAGCCCGGCCAGCGCTTCCACGCTGGGCGGCCGGTCGAGCGCGGCGGCCAGCAGCTTGCCCATCAGCGGCGCCCGGCGGACCATGACCTCCTTGTAGAGCTCCTCCTTCGACTCGAAGAACGCGTAGAAACTGCCTTTCGCGATGCCCGAGGGGGCGACCAGCTCGTCGAGCGAGGTCTTCTTCAGCCCCTGGGCGGCGAAGAGCTCTTCGGCGGTGTCGAGCAGCCGGGCGGTGATGCGCGCCCGGTCGTCCGCCGTGAACGCCACGGCCATCTATGCCCCTATGACTACTCTGGATATTCAGTCATAGCTTAGCACCAGGCTGGTGTTCCGCTTGGCGATGACGGCCGCGCCCTCCGGCGCCGGGCCGGGGTAGGCGTCGATGCGCAGGTCGCAGGCTTCCGGGCGGCCCGCCGCGTCCCACGCCTGGACGTGCGCGATCAGCTCCGCCGCCAGCGCCGCCCCGCCGGGCCCGTACCCGCGGGCGCGCAGCTCCTCCTCGGCCGCCAGTACGGCCAGACCGTCCCCGCTGACGATGCCCACCGTCATGCCGTAGCCCTGGGTGGTCACCGGGGCCCACCGCAGCCGCCCGGTCAACGACCCCCAGCGGGGCTCGTGCAGCGCCAGCCACAGGCCCACCCCGCCGCCCATCAGCGACAGGCGGGGCAGCGGCGCCACACCGTCGACGGCCACTTCCGCGAAGGGCTCGTCCAGCATCGCCAGGACGTCGCCCACCTCGCGCGGCTCGGGCAGCGTGAGCACCAGATCGGCATCGCCGTCCAGCATCAGCGTGACCTCGGGCCCGGCGGAGGGGCCGCGCATGCGCATGAAGCCGCAGGGCTCCACCGACCGGCTGGACCAGTGGTCGCCGGCGTGCTCCATGGCCACGGACACCTGCACGCCGCGCAGGTCGAGCGGCACCACGAGCCGGCCGCCGGGCGCCAGTTGCTCCAGCCAGGCCGGGGCCAGGTCCCACACGCCGACGGTGGCGATCACCCGGTCGTACGGCGCCTCCGCGGGGAAGCCGGCCGCGCCGTCGGCGCACTCGACGGTCACCTCGGGATAGGCGGCGGCGTCGAGATGCAGCCGCGCCGCCGCGACCACGTCGGCGTCGATGTCGACGCTGACCACCCGTCCCTCCGGCCCGGCCAGGTGCGCGAGCAGGGCGGCGTTGTAGCCGGTGCCCGCGCCGATCTCCAGCACCCGGTGGCCGGGCCGGACGTCGAGCTGGTCGAGCATGATGCCCATGATCGCGGGCTGCGAGGAGGAGCTGATCGGCCTGCCCTCCTCATCGCGTTTGGTGACGATGGGCTCGTCCCGGTAGGCGGCCTCCGGGTCGAAGTCCGGCAGGAACCGATGCCTCGGGACCAGCCGGAACGCCTCCGCGACCCGCTCGCTCACCTCCCCGCGCTCGAGCAGCTGGGCGACCATGGCCTCGCGGTACTCGTCGAACTCCATACCCGACATGATTCCCGCGAGCGGGCAAGAATGCCTGGCAAAGATTTCGAGTCAGAAGGTTTGACCGGCTGAATGGGGGAAGGGCAGGCAGTTCATGTACGTCGATCGTGAGGAGGAGCCGTAGTGCTCACCCTGACAAACAACGCAGCCCAGGCGATTCGCGACTTGACCGCGTCCGCGCCCGAGCCTGCGCAGAGCGGCATCCGCATCTCGTCCCAGGGCGAGGGCTCGAGCTCGCTGACCCTGTCCCTGGCCACCGCGCCGGAGCCGGCCGACGAAGTCGTCGAGGCGGAGGGCGCGCGGGTGTATCTCGACCCGGTGGCCGCGACCGTGCTGGAGGACAAGTCTCTGGACGCGGGAGCGGACGACCAGGGCTCTGTGTCCTTCCTGGTGACCGACCAGCCCGTCTAGATGGGCCTTATCGGCTTGGCGAGCGGCCAGGCCGACTGAAACACGGACCACCGCCGGTCCGGTACGTACCTTTCGTCGGGCCGTACCGGACCAGTGGTTCGTCAGGCTGTACCGGTCAGGCGCCGGCGAGCAGCTTGTGCAGGTAGCGGATCTGCTCCTCGTTCTGGAAGCCGCCGCCGCCCTCGTGGCCGTTCCACGGCCAGACGCTGATCTCCTTCGGCCCACGCCAGTGGTTGTAGGCGGCGAAGACCGTGGACGGCGGGCAGATCTGGTCCATGAGCGCCACCGAGTAGAGCGCGGGCACCTGCCCGCGGGCGGCGAAGTTCACGCCGTCGAAGTACGACAGCGTGCGGAACACCTGGTCGGCGCTCTCCCGCCGGCTGGACAGGAACCGGACGATCTCCTGGTACGGATCCCGGTCGGTGATTTCCACGGCCCGGCGGAAGTGCGTCAGGAACGGCACGTCGATGAGCGCCGCCTTGATCGCCGGATGCAGCGCGGCGGTCGCCTGCGCGATGCCGCCACCCTGGCTGCCGCCCGAGGCGACGATCCGCGAGGCGTCCACGGCCGGGTGCGCGGCGGCCACGTCGACCGCGCGGACCGCGTCGGTGAAGACCCGCCGGTAGTAGTACTGGTCGGGGTCGAGGATGCCGCGGGTCATCATGCCGGGGGCCTGGGCGTGGTCGCCACCGTACGGGTCGCCGGTCACACCGGGGCTGCCCGGGTTGGCGCCGCCGTGACCCCGGGTCTCCATCACGAACACCGCGTAACCCGCGGCGGGCCAGGTCAGGTGGTGATGCGGGAAACCGCGGCCGCCGCTGTAGCCGATGTAGTGCATCACACACGGCACCGGCCCCTCCACACCGCGCGGCACGAGGAACCAGCCATTGATCCGATGTCCGCCCCAGCCCGCGAAGGAGACGTCGTACACGTCGACCGAGGCGAGTGGCAAGTCGTAGGGAGTGAACTCGGCAGCCGAGTCGAACTCGCGTGCTTCCGCGAGCGTGCGCGTCCAGAAGTCGTCGAAATCGGCGGGCTCATCACGGTCGGGGAGGTAGGAACGGAGCTGCTCAAGCGGCAGGTCGAACAGGGCCACGTAGGTCTCCAGCCTTCGTAGAGGGTGGAGCTATTTCATAGCATCTGTTGGCGTTCACGCTATTTGGGCCCCTCTACGGGGTTGACTGCGCTTTGACGGAGTGGTCCCATCTCCAGTTGTTAGGAAGCCTTCCTAACGAATTCGGCAGAAGGGCCAGCCGTGCACTCTCCAGCTCGGGCTCGCTTACGCTTACGCCCGCTGATCCTGCTCCCCCTCCTCACCCTCCTGACCGCCACCCTGACCGCTCTGCCCGCGCGGGCGGCCACGGTCCGCTACGAGGCCGAGAACGCCACCGTCGTCCAGGGCGTCGTCGAGGCCAACCACACCGGCTTCTCCGGCACCGGCTTCGTCAACGGCGACAACGTCGTGGGCCCGTACACCGAGTGGACGGTCAACGCCCCCGCGGCCGGCACCGCGACGCTGGCCATCCGCTACTCCAACGGCACCACCTCGGCGCGCACCGCGGACGTCTCGGTGAACGGCACGGTCGTCTCGGCCGGCCGCTCCTTCGGCACCACCGCCAACTGGAACACCTGGGCCACCTCCACGCTCACCGCGACGCTGAACGCGGGCGACAACACGATCCGCGTCACCTCGACGAACGCGGGCGGCAACCCGAACCTCGACTACCTCGAGGCCACGGTCGCCGACGCGCCCGCCAGCGAGTACCAGGCGGAGGCGGCCACCCTGTCGGAGGCCAGCGTGGCGACCAACCACACCGGCTACACCGGCACCGGCTTCGTCGACTACGTCAACGCCGTCGGCGGGTACATCGAGTGGAGCGTCAGCGTGGCCGACGCGGGCACCCACACCCTGACCTTCCGGTACGCCAACGGCACCACGGCCACCCGGCCGATGGACATCGCGGTCAACGGCACCGTGGCCGCCGCCGGAGTGAACTTCGCCAGTACCGGCAACTGGGACACCTGGGCCGACGGCCAGGTCACCGTCACCCTGAACGCCGGCGTCAACACCATCCGCGCGACCGGCACCTCCGCCAACGGCGGCCCGAACGTGGACCGGCTGTCGGTCAGCGGCTCCGGCGGCCCGGACGGCCAGGCGCCGAGCGTGCCCGCCAGTCCCCGCGTGACCGGCACCTCGGCCAGCAGCATCTCGCTGGCCTGGAACGACTCCACGGACAACGTCGGCGTGACCGGCTACAAGGTCTACGAGGGCACCACCGTCGTGGCCACCTCACCGACGGCCAGCGCCACGATCAGCGGCCTGACCTCCGGCTCCACCCACAGCTACACGGTCACCGCCGTCGACTCGGCGGGCAACGAGTCGGGCCACAGCGCCACGGTCACCGGCACCGCCACCGGCGGCACCACCGGGCCCACGGCCGACCAGCTGCTGGCCAAGGTCACGGCGTGCAGCCAGATCTCCAACGGCAAGTACAAGACCGACTCCGACGTCAGCACGGCGACGGTGGCGGTGTGCGAGAAGACCGGCGCGGTGTTCTGGAAGGGAGACATGGACATCGACTGCGACGGCGTACGCACGACGCAGTGCAACGAGGACACCGACTGCTGCTTCCAGAACGAGACGTTCTGCCAGACCAGCTCCGGCGGGCCGCTCAACGCCGCGCAGCTCGCCTACATGGTGGTGCCCAGCGCCAGCAGCATCTGGGACTACCGGACCAAGGGCATCGGCTGCGGGACGGTGGTGGCGATCGTCTACAACGGCCAAGTGGAGTACGCCGTCATGGGTGATACCGGACCGACGGGCATCATCGGTGAGGCGTCCTACCGTACGGCCGCCGACCTGGGCATCAACCCCGACCCGAGCAACGGCGGCACCGACAGCGGCGTCACGTACATCGTGTTCACCGGCTCGGGCACCAAGGTCTCGACCATCGAGAACCACACCCAGGCCACCAACCTGGGCAGGACGCTCGCCCAGCAGTTCCTCAACAACAACTGAAACCGCGTGGCCGGGGTAGAGGAGTCCGGGTGAACTATCACGTGATCAGGATCCCGGAAACCCACCTCTCCCCCGGCCTCATCCTTGACGCGCCGGCCGATCCGGTCGACTTCCTGCTGGTGTTCGGCGACGACGACGCGGAGTCGCGGGCGCGGCTCCTGACCGACGACACCGGGCGGCCGGTGCTCCGGGTGGGCGGGTACGTGACCGGCCGGGGCACCGTCGTGCAGGAGCGGCTGTGGACGGTGCGGGAGATGGCGCCACGCGACGGCCACCTCCGGCTCCGGCTGGGCGACTCGCTCACCTGACCTGGACCACTCGCCGCCCTCCTGGCCTGCGACGTGGGCCAGGAACATGGGGCGCCGTTGGCGGTTTCGGTCGCCCGTACGGGTGGTTTGGGCTAGTTTCGCCCTGTGCGTGCTCTAGCCAGACGGGCCGGTCGGCTGCTGACCGGGCTCGCGATCCTGGCGCTCTCGCCGATCGCGGGCCTGGCGGCGCTGGCCGGCATGGCGACGATCGGCGCCCCGCCGGACATCTTCGCCATCACGGGGCTCGCGGTGTTCGCGTCGGTGTTCTTCCTCGGCCTGCTGCTGTGCGTGCCGAGACCGCGCCCGGTCTGGGGGCGCTGGCTGCGGGCCCTGGCCATCCTGTCCGTGGAGGCCGCCGTGGTCTGGCAGGTCACGGCCGCCACCCTGCACGCCCCGCCGGACGCCTCCGCGCCGCCGCCCGCCGTGGCCGGGCAGCGAGAATGGCGTCTGACGACGGGCTCCGAGCTGGCCTACGTACGGCTGACGCCCAAGCGGGCCACGCGGCCGGATCCGGTGGTCTTCCTGCACGGCGGGCCGGGCACGGCCGACCTGGCGGGCGACTCGGCGTTCCTGGCCGGGCTGAGCGCCGACGGCTACACCGTGTACGCCTACGACCAGCTGGGCGCGGGCCGGTCCGCGCGGCTGACGGACCCGCGAGGGTACGGCCTGACTCGCGACGTGGCCGACCTGGAGGCGATACGGCAGGAGATCGGCGCCCAGCGGCTGATCCTGATCGGCCACGACTACGGTGCCCGGCTGGCCGCCGCCTACCTGGCGGAGCACCCGGATCAGGTGGCCAAGGCCGTCCTCACCTCCCCGGCCCCGCTCGACGGCCAGGAGGCCGCCTCCCCCTTGCCGCTCAACCCCTCGGCGACACCCGTCGGCCCTCCGGAGACGACCTCCCCCTTGGCCTCGGAGGCGGCCTCCCTCCTCGGCCTCAGCCGCCCGCCGTCGCCGCGGCTCCTCGCGGTCTACACGCTCCTGCGGGCCGACCCGCAGGCCGCGCACGCCTTCGCCGGAGACCGCGAAGTGGAGGCCGCCTACGGCAGCGGCTACGCCGGCCTGGCCCAGCGCGCCGCCCCGGACGGCCTGCGCCGGGGCCTGGCGGCCTCGACCGCGCCCGCCCTGATCGTCAAGGGCGTCCACGACCGGCGGACCTGGTCGGCCGCCGCCGACTACCGCACTGCCCTCCCCCGGGCCGAGCTCGCCTACGTGGCGACCGGCTCGTACCGGGGCAAGCCTTACCTGAACGTCCTGCGCGCCTTCCTGGCCGGCCGGCCGGTGCGGACCTACGACGGCGGGGGCCCGCCACCCGGCTACCTGGGCCCCCGCTGACGGCTCAGGTTTTGGGGGTGCCCGTGGCGCAACGCCCGACCTTGGTCCCCGCCACCTTCCACTCGGCGCCGGGGAACGGGGACATGAAGTGCGTCAGCAGGTCCACCGCGTAGTCGGGCACCTGGCCGCCGGGGTCGAGCAGCGACACCATCTGCGGGCCGTCCGCGCCGCGCAGCGTGATCGAGTTCGTGCCGTTCGCGGCGAAGCCCGGCTTGGCGTCGACGGTCAGGCAGGCCAGCTGCACGCCCACCGCGCTGATCGCCTGCTTGGCGCCGATGCGGCGCATCCGCTGGTCGTAGCGGCGCAGGGCGAGCGAGGTCACCGGGCCGATGCGGACCGTGTCGCGGAAGATGTCGTTGCCGAGCTTGCGGCTCAGCTTGACGTTCACGTTGACGTCGGGGCGCAGGCTCACCCCGCTCGCGGCGAGGGCGAGGCGCTCATAGTTCCCCTCGAAGCCGGGGGCGATGTAGCCCAGCGCGGGCGGCGCCTTCATCCCGAACGGGATCTTGCCCGGTCTGATCCGCAGCCACGCCATGCGGCGGATGTCCAGCGACAGGTCCTTGATCGTGCTCTTGCCGAGCCCGAAATCGCCGCCGACCTGGTAGGAGAGGAAGCCGGTGGTGTACGGGATCTCCTTGCTGACCGCGATGCGCTGCCGCGCGACCGGGTCGACGGTCAGCCCGCCGCGCACCTGGACCCGTCCTGTCGGCACCGGCCGGGACACCAGGTCGAGCGACTGGTCCGGGTTCAGCCGTACGGTGGTGTCGGCGGCCAGGTCGGTGACGTCGAGCGACACGTCGCCGAGCCGCCCCGTCCGGTCGATCAGCCCGCCTTCCACGCCGAGGTGGCCGTCGAGCGTGTTGACGCCGCCCAGCGCCTTGTAGGTGAGCGTGGGCACGCGCAGGTTCGCGCCGGAGGCGTCCGCGTCCACGCCGAATCGGGCCGGCACGTCGCCGAAGCGCAGCTCGCCGGTGCCCGCCCCGTCCACGGTGACCTTCGCGCTGAGGCGCTTGACGGCCGCGGAGTTCGTGACGCGGATGCGGGTCTGCGCGCCATAGCTGCCCTGTACGGCGACGGCGGCCGGGACCGGGTCGATGGCCACGTGACCGCGCAGGGTGCCCGCCTCGGCCAGCAGGTCGAGCGAGCCCAGCGTCGCGGCGGGCTCGATCCGGTAGTTCGCCTGTACGGCGTTGCCCTGCGTCACGTCGAACGGGCCGACGGACATGCTGGTGATCTTGGAGGGCAGTCCGGTGAGCGTGGCCCGCGCCTTGATCGGCACCGGCGCCAGGATCGTACTGGCCAGGTAGACGCCCAGCGAGCGGCGCTTGGGCGTGAATCCGGCGAACGTGAACGCCTTCTTCGCCAGATCCACCGTGACCTGGTCCGGCAGGCCGGACACGTCGAGGTAGCCCTGGACGCCGAAGCAGCCGCGCTCCGTACAGAAGGCGCCCTGCCCGCACCCGGCGGACCCGGCGACGCAGCCGCCGTCCACCAGCGAGATGCCGCCGGGCACGGCCGGCGCGGCCGCCATGTTCTTGAGCGCGCCCGCCTTGCCGAGCCAAGCGCGGGCCGTCACATCGAGCCGGGACCCCGAGTACGTGAGCGCGCCCCCGGCCGCCGAGACCGCCAGGCGGCCGGGCAGCGGGCCGAGCCTGCCGAGCAGGCCGAAGCGCAGGTCGCCCCGGGTGACGTCGGTGTCGAGGGCGAGCGTCTGCCGGGCCGCCTTGAAGTCGGCGGTGAAGCCCTGGTCCCCCGGGCTGAACTCGACCGTGCGCAGGCCCTTGACCCGCACGCTCGCGTCGAGGTCACCGGTGGCCTCGTCGTAGTGGGCCGACAGATGCGGACCGGCGGGCACCTTGGCGCCGTCGTGGTTGGCGAACGCCACGGCCGCCGAGCCGACCGGGCCCGACAGCCCGCGGAAGCGGTAGGCCGCGCCGCTCCAGGAGGCGTCGAAGCGGGCGGGCACGCCGCTCACCTCGGCGGCGGCGGTGATGTAGCGGCCCTGTACGTTCGCGCGGGCCAGCGCGGAGACCGAGCGCACCGGGCCGTCCGAGGTCCAGGTCAGGGTCTTGGCGGCGGTGTCGGCCACCAGCTGGACGTGCTTGCGCACCCCCGACACCTCGGCCTGGACGTCCTCGCCCTGGGGCTTGGTGACGTACGCCTTGTTGGCGTAGATGCGCGCCTTGGCCAGTGTGGAAGAGGAGGCGATGTCGACCGTCGAGCGCTCCCCCAGCTCCCAGCCGGCCTTGACGTCGTCGTGCACGCCCTGGATGGTGCCGTCGATCGTGGGCCCCGACCGGGTGTCGGTGTAGGCCGCCCTGATCTTGTCGATCACGCCGCTGGCCTGGTAGACGGCCTTGCGCGCCGCCGGGTCGAGGGTCACGTCGACCTTGGCGGGCGTGTTGGAGATCTCCAGCCTGGCCAGGCGGGTGCCGTCGATGCTGGCCGCGCCGAGGAAGGACCGGCCACTGGCGCCGACCTCCAGCTGGGCGTGGGGCGCGGCGCCGTACGTGACGTCGAATCCGGACAGGCCGGTCAGCAGCCCGGACACGCCGACGGCGTCACCGTTCTTGATCATCGTGACGTGGCTGCCACGCGGGCTGGAGACGGCGCCGCCGTCGCGCTGCAGCACGACCGCGAACCTGCCGATCTTCGAGCTGGTGGTGTGCGTCACGCGGTGCTCGGCCAGGTCGTTCACCAGGCGTACCTTGGCGGGCAGCCCGCTGAGCTCGGCCCGCAGGACGGTCTTGGCGGCGGCCCGGTCGAAGTAGAGCAGCTTGGCCGACCCAGCCCGCGGGTGGCCCGAGTCGACGGTCAGGACCTGCTTGCCGTTCGTGGCGGTGTAGGCGGCGGTCATGGACGGCGGGGCGCCGCGCACCTCGACGCTCGCCGCCCGGGCGAGAGCGCCGTCGGCGTAGACGTAGTTGTACAGCTCGGCGTGGCGGATCGAGGTCGTGCTGCTGAAGCGGAGCCGGGCGCCGTCCTTGTCCCGGGTCAGCCCGATCTTGGCCTTGGTCGGCATCTTGTCCAGCGTCGCCTTGGTGTAGCGACTGCCGCTGACGGCCAGCGCTTCCAGCTTGGCGGCGGCCGAACTGGTGACGTCCAGGGCGGTCGAGTCGAGGTCCACGTCGACCGCGAGCTTCTCGGTGGCGGGCGTCTGCCGCAGGCTCACCACGCTGCGGCCGGTCAGCCCGGCCACGATCGCGGCAGAGGCTCCGGGATCGGTACGGTCGACGCTCGCCTTCACCCGCTTGCCCGTGAGGTCGACGGTGAAGGTGCCCCAGTCGGCGCCGGACAGCGAACCGCCCCGGTGCAGCCCGTCGAAACCGACCGACACCCGGCCGTCGTACTCCGCCCAGACCTGCGCCTTGAGGTTCGTCTCGGCGCCGGGCAGCCGCCTGACCGCGAAGCCGAGCCCGACGGACGAGTCCTTGGGACTGGCCGTGGGCACCAGGTCGGCGGCCAGATCCGGCATGCTATCCCCGGTCACGTCGGCGGCGGCGGGCACGCCCACCGGGCGGGTGACCGAGCAGGAGACCGGTACGGCCTCGCTCTCCACACAGAGCCGGTAGGTCAGCGCGGAGACGACCTTCTGGGCAGCGAGCCGGTCGAACAGCCCGGCGACCGGGTTCTTCACCGCCAGCGTGGCCGCCTGACCGGTGTCGGGCAGCAGCCGCTTGGGATCGGGCCGCGACGCGCCGACGCGCTTGGCCGCCTCGGCGGTGATCTCGTTGACGAGCGTCGGGCCGGCGGGCGTCGTCACCTCCGGCGCCTGCGGGCCGACGGCCTCCGAGCCCGCGTCCCTGCGGGCCGGCGACGCCTCCATCGGCACGTTCACGGCCGCGGGCGCCGGCTGCCGTACGGCGGGCACCGGGCGGATCTTGGGCTTGGCCACCTGTTCGTCCTGCGGCCGTTCTTTGCTGTACGGCCGTTCGTACGACGGCGCTGCCGCGTGCGCGGTGACGGGCACGACCGCCAGGGTCGCGCTGATCATGGAAGCGGAAACGAGCACGCGCCCCAGGGCGTGCCATGGATACCGCACGGAACAGTTACCCCCGAAGCGGTCTCAATCATCCCATCAGAAACATAAGTCACGAGACGACCACACTTCATCACTCACCGTCAAATCGGATCCGACATGGGACCCCAACCTCGGCAAATGTCCGGACGGATGTTCTGGCACGACCTGGCATAACCGGAAAAACGGGCGAGTGGGCAAGGAAAGCGGCCAGGGCGACGAAGGCCCGCTCACGCGCTATTCGGTGAGCGGGCCGTTCGGGGAGTAGACCGTTCGGGGAGCGGGGCGTTCGGGGAGTAGGTCGTTCGGTGAGCGGGCTGTGCGGGGAGCGGGCCGGTGCCGGTTACGGGCGGCTCAGGGACGCCTGAACCCGGTGATCTCGCGGCCCCCGATGGTGGTCGGCCGGCTGGCGTCGGCCATCCGGTACCAGGCGAGCGCTCCCGCGGCCACCGCCGGCGCGAACTGCGCGCAGGAAAGGATCACCATGGCCAGCTGCGTGCCGAGGAACTCGGTGACGGGGCGCAGGGCGGGGTTGATCCGGGCCGCGATTCCGGCGCCCGCGATGGCGCCCAGGCTGACGGCGGAGAATGCCAGCGCGATCTGGTGGATACGGTCGAGGTCCTGGACCGTATCGGACAGCGCGGCGGACAGCCGGCGTGTTCTCTCGGTCAGATGGTTGCCCGCGGCGATGAACTCGACCAGCCCGTCGCCGCGACGCTCGCACCACCGGTGAACGACCACGGAAAAGGCGTGTCCAAACTAAAGGGATCATGGTCGTAGTAGGGTTCGGGAACGTCGGTGGGCTTCGCCTCCCGGGATTCGGCCACGGCGGCGAGCACCGTGCGGGCGTTCTCGCTCTCAGCCGTGCTGTAGCCGTCCTCGGTCTTCTTCAGCAGGCCGGCCAGGGTTATGGCCTCGTTTTTACCGTGGCGGAACTCCTGCTTGAGGTCTTCCCAGGTGTTCATGTACTCGTGCCGGGCAGGCCACTCACACGCCGCGCTCAGGGCGAACATGCCGAGCGAGACCTCATTTCCCGCGTGATATTTCGAGCCCAGATCTTCCGCCGCCGCTTCCAGGCTCAGGGGGAGTTCCGCTCGGACGGCGCGGTGGCCGTCGTCGCAGCCGTCCGCGGCCGAGATGTACACCTGCCCTGCTGCGCCGCCTTCGAGCAGGCGGGCCTCAATCACCCGGAAAACCGGTCGAGGGACCGCGGCCCCGGTGGCTAGCGTATGCGCGTGCACATGTACCTGGAGACCGATCGCCTGACCCTGCGCCGCTTCACCGAGGCCGACGCCGAGCGCCTCGTCGAGCTGCACAACGACCCCGAGGTGATGCGATACCTCAACGGCGGGAAGGCCACCCCGCGCGAGGTGATCGTCGGCGAGACGCTGCCCGTCTTCATCAGCAGTGGCCACTTCTTCGCCGCCGTCGAGCGGGAGACGGGCGAGTTCCTGGGCTGGTTCCACCTGCGGCCCCCCAAGGACGGCCCCGAGGACGAGCTCGAACTGGGCTACCGGCTGCACAAGTCGTGCTGGGGCAAGGGCTACGCGACGGAGGGCTCGCGGGCCCTCATCGACAAGGCGTTCGCCGAACTGGGCACCCGCCGGATCTTCGCCCAGACGATGACGGTGAACCGCGGCTCCCGGCGGGTGATGGAGAAGTGCGGGCTGCGCTTCGTACGGACGTTCTTCCAGGACTGGCCGGACGTCATCGACGGCTCCGACCAGGGCGAGGTGGAGTACGAACTGCTCAGATCAGACTGGGCGGCCCGCCCGAAGCGCTAGGCCCGTGATGGGGGCATCTCCAGCGTGGCGTCGCCGGCTCCGCCGTGGGCCGGAGTATCCGCGGGCCGGGTGGGGTACGTGATCACCTACTACAGCGGCCGCACGATAAGGAATCCCCCTGTGGCACACACCAGTCCACCCGGCCATCTCGCGACGAACAGCGGCGAGCAGCCCAGCCTGAAGCAGGTGATGGGCCCGGGGCTGTTGCTGCTGTTCATCATCGGCGACATTCTCGGAACCGGCATCTACGCGCTGACCGGCCAGGTCGCGGGCGAGGTGGGTGGCGCCGCCTGGCTGCCCTTCGCCATCGCCTTCTTCGTCGCGTTGATCACGGCGTGCTCGTACCTGGAGCTGGTCACCAAATATCCGCAGGCCGCCGGAGCCGCGCTCTACGTGCACAAGGCGTTCGGCACGCACATCCTGACCTTCATGGTGTGCTTCGCCGTGATGTGCTCCGGCATCACCTCAGCCTCCGCCGCCTCGCGGGCCTTCGCCGCGAACCTCAGCACCGGATTCGGGCTCGACGCCGGCAACGGCGTCATCCTGATGATCGCTCTGGGTTTCATGCTCCTGGTCCTGGCGGTCAACCTGCGCGGCGTCGGCGAGAGCGTCAAGATCAACGTTGTGCTCACCGCGATCGAGCTCTCGGGACTGCTGCTCGTCATCGTGATCAGCCTGTACTTCATCTCCGGCGGGAACGCGGACTTCTCCCGCGTCGTCGCCTTCGAGACCCCCGAGGACAAGAGCGTGTTCCTGGCGGTCAGCGCCGCCACCTCGCTGGCGTTCTTCGCGATGGTCGGGTTCGAGGACTCGGTCAACATGGCGGAGGAGACGAAGAACCCGGCCCGGATCTTCCCCCGCATGATGCTCACCGGTCTCGGGATCACGGGTCTGATCTACGTGCTCGTCTCCATCTGCGCCGTCGCCGTGGTCCCCGTCGGAAAGCTCGCCGACAGCGAGACCCCGCTGTCGCTGGTGGTGCAGACCGCGGCCCCCGGCTTCCCGATCGCCGACCTGCTGCCGTTCATCTCGATGTTCGCCGTCGCCAACTCGGCGCTGATCAACATGCTGATGGCCAGCCGGCTGCTCTACGGGCTGGGCAGGCAGGGCGTGCTGCCGGCCTTCCTGTCGAAGGTGCACCCCACGCGCCGCACGCCGCAGGCGGCGATCCTGTTCACCACCGCCATCGCGGGCGGTCTCATCACCTTCGTCTCGCTGGACCCGGAGAGCCCGGTCGTGGCCCTGCTGGGCGGGACGACGTCGCTGCTCCTGCTCGCGGTGTTCGCGCTCGTCAACCTGTCCGTGCTCGTCCTGCGCAAGGACCGGGTGCCCGAGAAGCACTTCAAGGCGGGCCGAATCCTGCCCGTGGTGGGCACGTTCACGTGCCTCTACCTGGTGCTGCCATGGTCCTCCGGGCGTCCGGCCGGCCAGTACCAGATCGCGGGTGTACTGCTGGCGATCGGCCTGGTCCTGTGGATCGTCACCTGGTACGTCCGGCAAAAGGAAAGCGTGAACCGGTCCGCGTGATCTGAACCGGTCGGCCAACGGATCGCCGAGGCTCGCTTTCGCCGTGGCGTGTCGAGCGAGTAACTGCCGGACGGTCCGTTGCCGCCCGCCTGCGCCGTGGTACGGCCCTGCCACAGCACCCGGTCATCCGAGGCGCGCTTGACCTGGACGGTGACCTGGGTACCCGGCGTCAGGTAGTAGCCGCGGACGGCCACGGTCTGGTACGGCCCCTCGTTGGTGGAGGAGCAGCTTTCACCGTCGCAGGAGGGCCCGCTGCCGGCGTGGTTGCGCTTCGCCATGATGACCCAGGCCAGCCTGCGGGCCGCCATGGCCTCCTCCACCATCTCTCCTTCGGAGGTGATCGCCCCGGCGCCGCGGAGCGCGGTAACGAACGGCGGTACCGACGTGGTGGTGTGGGTGGACGCCGAGACGGGGGCGGATCGTCACCGGTTACTCCTCCGCGTTGGCGCGCCCGGTGCGCTGGGGCAGGACGCCGAGTCCGACGCGCAGGCTTTTCGGGACTGGCCGGCTGTCACCTCCCGGTCATACACCTACGCCCCCGTCTACCTGCGCGACCGTTTCACCGGCACGCACATGGTGCACCCTGCAGCCCGAACAGCGCAGCATCGACCGGCTCGCCACCTTCGCCTGGCTCACCGGCGGGGTGGCCGCGGTCGCCGACGTCCTCGACGGGGAGGCGGCCGAGCCCGCCCGGTCGCGGCCGTGACACGACCATGACACGGCGCGCACGAGGTGAGGACACCGCTGGCCGACAGTGGAGGGCGTTCCGGCGATGTGATCACGAAAGGGAGAAGGCGTTGGCTGACGACGGAGGATGGGACAGGCGTTCGGTGTTGCGGGGCGCCGCGGTGCTGGCCGGCGCGGCAGCGACAGCTCCGCTGCTGGGCGGGGCGGCCACGGCGCTGGCCGCCGGCGGTGACGCGGACGCGCTGTTCAAGGCCGGGAAGTTCGAGCAGGCCGCCCGCGCGTACGAGGAGATTCTGAAAGCGGACCCGAAGAACCTGCACGCGGCCCGGCAGCGCGGCTACGTGGCGCTGCTGTCCAACCGGTTCCCCGAGGCCGAGAAGTACTTCAAGCTGGCCCTCACGCTGGCCCCCGACGACAAGGAGACCAACTCCTACCTGGGCGACTGCTACATCCGGCAGGACAAACTGGCCCTCGCCGCACCGCACTGGAAGGCGGCCGGCGAGGACGGCTACGCCAAGTGGTTCGCGGCGGTCAGCGGCGAGGCGTACCAGGTCCACGGCGACTCCGCGCGGCTGCCGATCCAGCAGATGGACCCGATCCCGCTGGTGGAGGGCTCGGTCAACGGCGGGCCGGCCAAACGCTTCATGTTCTATACCGGCGCCCCGAATCTGAGCCTGCGGGGGTCGGTGGCCAAGGAGGCCGGGCTGAACCCCGTCGCCAGCCAGAAGGTCGAGTACGAGAACGGCACCGTCTGGGCGTACTACGGCGTGCTGGAATCCCTCAAGCTGGGCGGCATCGAGCTGCGCAACGTCCCCGTGGGCTGGTCGACGACGGAGTCGGGCGAGGACGTCGGCACCGACAGCGACGGGCTGATCGGCACGTGGGTCTTCTACCACCTGCTGACCACCTTCGACTACGCGGGCCGGTCGCTGATCCTGCGCCGCAGAACCGCCGAAGCGGCCAGGAAGGCGCGCGCGGGCGCCAAGGCCCTGCCGCTGTGGCTGGCCCGTGAGCAGTACCTGCACAGCGTGGGCAGCTTCACCGGCAGTACCGGCTCCCGCAGCGGGGTGGTGGGCGTGAACTTCGGCGGGACCAGCGAGATCGCCGCCGGCCTGCGCGGGAAGACAGGCGAGGAGCTGGGGATCCGCGCCGACTACGACCGCGAGATCGGCACCTTCGGCAGCAGCCACCCGGCCGTCGTCTACCCCTGCTACCCGAAGGAGGTCCGCCTCGGCGACGCCGTCGCCAAGGAGGTCTACTGCTACACGAACCCGAACTCGGCGATCAACGTGCCGTGGCCGTTCGGGACGGGGTTCGACGCGATGGGCTGGTTCTCCCACTGCTTCTGGAAGCCCTACAACATCACCGTCGACTTCACCGACATGAAGCTCTACCTCGCCCGCGGCAAGGCCACCTGATCACCGCCCCGGGCCGAGCCAGGTCGTGAGGGCCGCCCGGAGCGCGTCCAGATCCGTCCGGCCGTTTCGGGCGACCCAGGCGACGTACCCGTCGGGGCGGATGAGGACGGCCCGCCCACCACGGACCGCGGAACCTGGACTTTCGACGACACCGGCCGCGTCCCGGCGCTCCTCGCCCTGGTCCTTGGCCCACAAGATCTCTCAGTGGTCTTCTAGGCGCTCAGCGCCGGCGTGCCGGGTCCGCGGCCGAGCAGCAGCGCCCCCAGCCACAGCACGGCCATCCCCACCGCGACCAGCGCCGAGTCGCGGCCGACGCCGAGCATCGCCACGGCCAGCACCACGACCCCGGCCGCGACGACCACGGCGCTGAGCGAGGTGACCCGGTGCAGCACCGCCATGATCCCGGCCAGCACCAGCAGGGCCACGAAGAACAGCTGGGCCCCCACCGAGTACACGACCAGCTCCACCCCGGGATACCCCTGCACCTGGTCGAACACCGCCCGCATCGCCGCCCCGTCCGCCGAGGTGAACCCGGCCACCAGGTCGATGACGAGCTGCGCCACGTTGGCCAGGACGCTGAACAGCGCCACCCCCGTCGCCGCCCACACGGCCGCCTTCTGCCCGCCGGTCGTGGGCGCCGCCATCCGCCGCAGCTCCAGCACCATGACGCCGAACAGCAGGAACCCGAGCAACCACACGGCATGCGCGGCTGTCCACCACGGACCGGGCACGAGATCGCCGTCGATGGGACGCATGAGGAGCCAGCCACCGAGGAAGGCGGCGGGTCCGGCGGTGAAGGAGGCCCTGGCGACGCTGTTCGCGAGGCTGTTCGCAGGGGTGTCGGTGGAGATCATGCCACCACGATGCCGCGCCGCCCCGGCCCGCATCATCGGTGATCGCCCCTGACGTGTCCCTGGGAATCGCCGACACCATCTCAGGGCAGACCTGGTGCACTGGTCAGACCAGTTGCTAGGCTAGCCGACATGACGGCATACGACGCGTTGTTCCGCCTGGATGGGCGGCGCGCAGTGGTGATCGGGTCCGGAAGCGGGATCGGACGGGAGTCGGCGCTGGCGCTGGCCGCGCACGGCGCTGAGGTGGTCTGCGCGGACCTGGATCCCGCCGCCGCCGAGGAGACCGCGAAGCGGTGCGGCGGGGCGGCGTCGCGCGGGGTCGATGTCCTCCACGCGGACGCGGTGCGGGCCCTCGCCGCCGAGGCGCCCGCCGACGTGCTGGTGTTCACCGCCGCCACGAATGTGCGCAAGCGGCTGCTGGACTACTCCGGCGAGGAGTTCGAGCGGGTCGTACGCCTCAACCTGCGAGCCTCGTTCGACGTGGTCCGCGCGTTCGGCGCCGGGATGGTGGAGCGCGGGCGCGGGTCGATCATCGGGTTCGCGTCGATCCGGGCATCGGTGACCGAACCCGGCCAGGGCGTCTACTCCGCCACCAAGGCCGGGCTGGTGCAGTTGCTGCGCACCGCCGCCGCCGAGTTCGGCCCGTCCGGCGTGCGGGTCAACGCGGTCGCGCCGGGCGTGGTCGAGACGCCGCTGACCCGGCAGATCAAGGACGACCCCGCCTGGTACGACGCGTACGCCGCCAAGAGCGCGCTCGGCCGCTGGGCTCAGGCGGAGGAGATGGCGGGCGCCGTGGTCTACCTGGCGAGCGACGCGGCGAGCTTCGTCACCGGCTCCGTCCTGTACGTGGACGGCGGCTGGACCGCCGTGGACGGACGCTTCGACCCACCCAACTGAGCGTCCAGCGCGCTGGACCGGCGTCGCCAGGTCAGGGCTGGCAGAGTCGGCCGCGCAAGGTCTCGCCGACCCAGCTCTCCCAGCGTTCGCGTGACCAGCCGCGCTCCCGGACGAACAGCAGGTACAGCTCCGGGCTGAGCAGCCCGTACAGCACGTCAGCGGCCTCCTCCACCGGCAGGTCCGCCCGTGCGCCCGGCTTGCCGGCCAGCGCCTTGGCCGCCCTTTGCTGGACGACGTAACGCGGGTCGACGTCGTGCGGCCACAGGGCGGCGACCTCGGGATCGCTCGCGGCCGCCGCCTCCAGCACCTTGCCGATCGGCGCGATCCGCTCCAGGACCGCGGTCGCGCCCGCGACGTAGGCGCGCAGCATGTCCTGGGCCGTGTCGGCGGCCAGCGCCGCGACGTACCACGGCCGGTCCATGGTCGCCACCGGCTCGTCGTCACCGGCGATCGTCACGTCGACCAGTTCCTTCAGCAGGGCGCGCTTGTTGCCGAAGACGAAGTAGATCGTCTGCACCGCGACCCCGGCCCTGTCGGCGACGTCCTGCAGATTCGTCGCGCCGTATCCGTCCTGCGTGAACAGCTCCAATGCCGCCGTACGGATGCGCCGGCGCGTCTCCTTCGCCTTCTCCGCCCGTTTGTTCGGCCGCTTGACATCGCTCATGGATAGAGTCTATCTCTAGATCCAGTCACTAGAAGTCAACTCTAGAGAAATGGTCCATCCATGTCAGTCATCAGCGTCACCCGTTTCCAGGCCGATCCCGCCGAGGCCGAACAGGTCCGGGCCCGGCACGCGACCCTGGTCTCCGCGGTCAGGGACAAGCTGCCCGGCCTCACCGAGGCGCGCCTCGGCCGGCTCGACGACGAGACGTGGGTCGGCGTCTGGCGCTGGGACTCGGCCGCCAGCCTGCAAGCGGCCCGCCAGACACTGCCGGGCACCGCCGCGGCCACTGCGGCATTCGGGGTGGCCCGGGAGGTCACCGCGGAGGACATCGAGATCCTCGACGAACTCTGACCCCTGTCCCGGCCCCGGAACCTGAGACCGGACTTGAGACCGGGACCCCAGACAGGGTCCCGAGCCCGGGGTCGGGGTCGAGGGTCGGGGTCGGGTCGGAGCCCGAGCCCCCGACGCGCTCACCAGGCGACCGAACCGGTCTGTCCAACCCCCGACGCCCGAGGACCCCATATCCCCTCAGGGGCGAATGATCGCCATCCGGGTCACCGTGAGCTCCTCGATGGCGAACCGGGGCCCCTCCCTGCCGGCGCCCGAGTCCTTGACGCCGCCGTACGGCATGTTGTCCGCCCGGAACCCCGGCACCTCGTTGACCACCACCCCACCCGCCTCGATCCGGTCGATCGCGGCGAAGGCCGTGGCCAGCGAGCGGGTGAACACGGCGGCGTGCAGGCCGTACCTGGAGGCGTTGACGGCGGTGAACGCGGCGTCCAGGCCGGGCACCGAGCGTACGCACACCACTGGGCCGAAGATCTCCTCGTCCCACGCGGCGGCCCCGTCGGGCACGTCGGCGAGCACGGTGGGCGCGATGGCCCGCCCGTCGAGCCCGCCGCCGGTGACGAGCGTCGCGCCCGAGCCGCGGACCCAGCCGAGCACCCGCTCGGTCGCGGCCGGGTCGATCAGCGGCGCCACCCGGGTCCGCGGGTCGCGGGGGTCGCCCACGACCACGTCCTTCATCCGCCCGGCCAGCAGCGACAGGAACTCCTCCCGCGCCGGCTCCTCCACCAGCACCCGTTGCACCGAGATGCACGCCTGCCCGGAGGCGTAGTAGCCGCCCCGCACCACCGCCGCGGCGGCGGCCTCCAGGTCGGCATCGGCCGCCACCACGAGGGCGGCGTTCGAGCCGAGCTCCAGCAGTACCTTGGTGGGCGCCGCGCTCTTCGCGATGGCGTGCCCGGCCGCCGCCGAGCCGGTGAACGACACGGCCCCGATCCGCCGGTCCTCGACCAGCGTCCGGCCCACCTCGACGTCGCCGGTGACGAGCTGTACCCCGGCAGGGGGCAGCGCGCCCGACTCGCGAAGAAGATGGACGAGCCAGAGCGTCGCCAAAGGCGTCGCGGGCGCGGGCTTGACGATCACCGGGCAACCCGCCGCCACCGCCGGGGCGATCTTGTGCGCGGCCAGCAGCAGCGGGTAGTTGAAGCCGGTGATCCCGACCACCACCCCGATCGGCCGCCGCGTCCAGAACCCGATCAGCCCCTCCCCCGACGGCAGCAGGTCCAGCGGCACGGTCTCGCCGTGCAGCCGGGCCACCTCCTCGGCGGCGGTGAGGAGCGTGACAAGCGTCCGCGCCACCTCGACCTGGCAGTCCACCAGCGGTTTCCCGGTCTCCAGTACGAGCAGGCGCTCGAACTCCGTACGCCGTGCGGCCAGGGCATCGTGGGCGGCCATGAGCGCGGCGCGGCGGGCGTGCGAGGGGAGCGCGGCCATGGCGGGGGCGACCGCCAGCGCGGCCTCGACGGCCTGCCGGGCCAGCGCGGCGGTGCCGACGGGGGCGGCCGTCACCACCGAGCCGTCGTACGGGAAGACCACCTCGGCGGTGTCCTCGACCTCGGCCCACCCGTCACCCACGGGCAGCCCGCCGGGCCAGTCCCTGGACCAGTTCCCCGGCCAGTCCTGAAATGTCACGCTACTTCCCCCAAGCGCTTGGAAACACATCTCGATAGGCGGGCGCGCCGTCACGGCCGGTGGCGGCGAGCATGGCGTGCGCCACGGCCCGGCTGAAGACATCGGCCCCGGCGGCGAGCACGTCATGCAACCCAGCGGCACCAGGCGCGTTCCGCCCGGCACCCACAGGCGCCGGCCCGGCCGCACCCTCAAAGCCCTCGGTGCTCCCGGCAGCGCCTCCGAGGCACACGGTGCCGGGTTCCGGGCTGTCCAGCGCCGTAGGCCCGAGGAAGGGGAAGGGGAGGGCGCAGGTGGAGAGGCCGAAGATGGTGTCGCCGTCGACCATGGTGTGGGCGGGCCTGATCGCCCGGGCCAGCCCGTCGTGCGCCACGCCGGCCAGTTTGCCGCACTGCGCCTTGGTGAGCGTCAGATCGGTGGCCACCACGCCGATCGTCGTGTTGAACGACGTCACCGTGGCGCCCGGCCAGGCCGCCACCTCGTCCTCACCGGGCTCGCGGAGATGATCGAACTCGCCGGGCAGCCCGTAGCGGGTGCCGGACAGCCGTCCGCCGGTGGGGTCCAGCACGGACCCGACGGCGTTGACGACCGCCATCGCGGCCACGGTGACCCCGGAGGGCAGGACGACGCTGGCCGTACCGATTCCGCCGGCCAGCCCGCCCGCCACCGCGCCGGTGCCCGCCCCGACCGACCCGCACGTCCATGGGTCCGGGCCGTGGGAGTGGGCGGCGGCGTCGTACGCCTCGGCGCCCAGCGAGCCGTCCGGTACGGCGCGGAACGCGCCGCCACGGCCCAGGTCGTAGATGACGGCGGCGGGCACGATCGGCACCACGCCGCCCTCCACCGGGAAGCCGATCCCCGCGTCCGCCAGCCGGTCCATGACCCCGCATGCGGCGCTGAGCCCGTACGCGCTGCCGCCCGTCAGGACGATGGCGTGCACCCGCTCCACCAGGTTGCGCGGGTCGAGGAGCTCGGTCTCCCGGGTGCCCGGCGCGGCTCCCCGCACGTCCACCCCGGCCACCATGCCGCCGGGCGGCGCGAGCACGACGGTGGTCCCCGTGCGGTATCCGTCGCCCACCCGCTGCGCGTGCCCGACCCGCAGCCCGGCGACGTCGACCAGCGAGTTCGTCGCCCCGGCCGTCACACGGACCGGGTCCGACCCGGCCGTCATGACGCGGGCCGGGTCCGACCCGGCCGTCACGACGCGGACCGGGTCAGGAAGCGCCGGGCCGCCTCGGCGAACACGCGGGTGCACCGCACGATCTCCGCCACCTCGACGTACTCGTCCGCCTGGTGCGCGATCCACTTGCCGCCCGGCCCGTACACGACCGACGGGATCCCGCCCCAATGCGTCAGCACGGTGCCGTCCGTGGACCCGGGCACGCCGCCGTACACGGGCGCGGCGCCCGTCACGTGCTGGTGCGCGACGGCCAAAGCGACCACCACGGGGTCGGAGACGGGCACGTCCACCGGCGGCCGGTCCACCAGGATGGACACCTCCGCCGCGATCCCCTCGAAGGCCGCCAGCGCGGCCACCCGCTCGGCCACCGGCTTGTGCTCCACGCCGGGGATCGTCCGCACGTCGATGAAGACCGACGCGGTCGCGGGAATGACGTTCACCTGCTCCTCGGTCCCGGCCCGCACCACGGTCGGCGTCACGTACACCTCCCCGAGGTGCTCGTGCGCGGGGTGCAGCCCCTGCAGCTCCGCCTCCAGCGCCCGCAGCGCCACCAGCAGCGCCCCGACCGCCTGGACGGGGTTGCGGCCGTGCTGCGGCATCGCGCCGTGCGCCATCTTGCCGGTGAAGTCGACCCGCAGCCGCAGCGCGCCCTTGGCGACCGCGCAGATCTCCCCGGCCTCGGGCTCGGCCACGATGGCCCCGTCCACGTCGGCGGCAAGGCCGGAGGCGACGAAGTGGTGGGCGCCGAGCATCAGGCCCTCCTCGTCGGCCAGCGCGCACACCTTGATCCGCCCGGGGAACGGCCCGGCCAGCTGCAGGGCACGGGTGGCGTAGAGAGTGGCGGCCAGGCCCGACTTCATGTCCGCGCTGCCGCGCCCCCACAGCCGCCCGTCGCGGATCTCCCCGCCGAACGGGTCCACGGTCCACGTCGACAGGTCGCCCTCGGTGACCACGTCGGTGTGTCCCTCGAACATCAGCGTCGGCCCGTCACCCCCGCCGCCCTCGACCACGGCCACGACGTTGGGCCGGCCGGGCGCGGCCTCGTCCACGACCGGCTCCCACCCCCACTCGCGCATCTTGGCGGCGACCAGCTCGGCGGCGGGCCGCTCGTCGCGGCCGCGCGCCGGGTCGTTGGTGCTCGGGATGCGGACCAGCGCCTGGGTGAACTCGACGACCCCGACCTCATCCACCTCGATCACAGCAATCCCTCCAATGTCGGTACGGCCCGGGGCAGCGTCCGCGTGTAGAGGTTCTGGCCCCCACGGGGATCCAGGTGCCGATTCGCCTCACGCCTTACGGCCTCCTGGCTAGTGCACTGGTCGGACCAGTAGGCTACGCAGATTGCCAGTCCGCGACGGCTCGGGTCAAGGGGACGAGCGGCCCGCTCTGCGTGCGCTACTGGTGCAGCCAGGTGTTATGTTGCGGTCGTGGCGCGCGAGGATCCCGATGGACTGACGGAGGCGTTCCTTCGCGAGCCCCGTCGTTACACCAGCCACCAGGTCGCCGACATGGCCGGCGTCCCGGTCTACCGCGCCCGCAGGTTCTGGCGCGCGCTGGGTTTCGCGAACGTCGCCGACGACGCCGTCGAGTTCACCGACTCCGACGTGGCGGCTCTGCGGACGCTGCTCGGCATGGTGAGCGACGGGGTCTACGACGAGGAGCATGTACTCCTCATGGCCAGATCCCTGGGCCGGGCGACGGCGCGGCTGGCCGAGTCGCAGGCCGAGCTGGGCGCCGACGCGCTCGACCAGGCGGGCGTGCCGCTGAGCGAGCGGCCGCGGGCGTGGCGCAGGCGGGCGGATCGGGTGATGCCCGACCTGGCCCGGCTGCTGGTCTACGCGTGGCGGCGCAACCTGGCCGCCTCCGCCCACCGGCTGGCCGAACAGGAGACGAGCGCGGCCCGGCTGACGGTGGGGTTCGCCGACCTGGTCGGGTTCACCAGGCTGAGCAGGCAGATCACCGAGACGGAGCTGGCCGGGCTGGTCGACAGGTTCGAGGGCCGCTCGGCCGACGTGGTGACCTCGGGCGGCGGGCGCATCGTCAAGACACTGGGCGACTCGGTGCTGTTCGTGTCCGGGAAGGCGCACGAGGCGGCGGAGATCGGCCTGCGCCTGATCGAGACCCACGCCAAGGACAAGGGCATGCCGCAGCTGCGTGTGGGGCTGGCCGTGGGGCCGGTGCTCGGCCGGATGGGCGACGTGTTCGGCACTCCGGTCAACCTGGCCAGCAGGCTGACCGCGCTGGCCTATCCGGACACGATCCTGGCGGGCCCGGAGATGGCCGAGGAGCTGGAGGGCGACCGGGCCTTCGAGCTGCGCCCGGTCAGACGCCTGTCCGTACGAGGGCTGGGCGAGCTGGTCCCCTTCACGCTCAGCCGCCAGACGGACGGGGCAACCTAGGTCCGCGCTCGATGCGTCCCTACCGTCGACAGGCGACGACAGGAGGCGGTACGTGGCGGACCGGGGGATATATCAGGACTTCGTGGTCACTCGATCGGATCGGCTGTTACGCACGGCGTACCTGCTGACCCACGACTGGGCGACCGCGGAAGACCTGCTCCAGGAGTCGCTGGCCAAGGCATGGTTCGCCTGGGCCCGTGTGGAGGAGCCAGAGGCGTACGTGCGCAAGGTCCTGGTGACCACCTACACCTCGTGGTGGCGCAGGAGATGGCGACGTGAGCTGCCGAGCGACGACCTGCCGGACACCCCGGCCAGCGATCCGGTCTCCGACGACCGCGACGCGCTGTGGCGGGCCGTCGGCCGGCTTCCCGCCAGGCAACGGGCGGTGGTGGTGCTGCGCTTCTACGAGGACCTGCCGGTGACGGAGGTGGCCCGGCTGCTGGGCTGCGAGCCCGGCACGGTCAAGAGCCAGAGCGCCAAGGCGCTGGCCAAGCTGCGCGTGGACGAAACCATTGTGAAGGAGCTGCACCGATGACCGTTCATGACCTGCGGGACGTCCTGCGCGAGCACGGTGACGGCCCCTCCCCCGCCAACCCGGCCCGGCACGAAGAGATAGCGGCCCGCATCCGGCGGATCCGCCTGCGCAGGCGGATGCTGGGCGGCGGCGGGGTGGTCGCGGTGGCGGCGGCCGTCGCGCTGGGCGTCTCCCTCCTCCCCGGGTCCCTCGCCGAGCCGACGGAGCCGCGGCACGAACCCGCCGCCGAGGCCACCGCCATCCCCACGGGGCTGGCGGGCTTGCTGCCGGAGCAGTTCATCGCCTCAGACGGGACGAAGTACCGGCGGATCGCCATCACGTCGATCAAGAGGACTGGGCCGACCAAGGTCTCGGTGACGATCCCGGTCTCCGGCAAGCCGCTCGACGTCGGAGCGGTCTGCGCGGGGCCGGACAGCAGCGCGCCGAGGATATCCGCCGGCAACAGGTCCATGACGGCCCACTTCAGCGGGTGCTCAAGGCGCATGCGGCTGCAGCCGCTCCAAGTGCCGGCCGCCACGCGTGGCAAGCTCACGATCACCTTCGACACGACGACCAGCGGCAAGGTTTGCCTCATCCGGAACGGCAAGTGCGTGCCGCGGGAATTCACCCGCGGCGCCTGGTCACTGGCCGTCTACGAGTGGACGCCGCCCGCGCGACCGGCTGAGCCGACGACGCTCGCGGCCATGCCGGACCACGCGGGAAAGGCACGGCTCGCGGAGACGAAGGCCGGTGTCTGGCCTCAGGAGGGCTCCGCCACGTTCAAGGTGCGGGGCAAGGTCGGCTTCGACACCTCGTGCACCGGCGATCTGGCCGATCGCCTGTGGTTCAGCTTCGTGGTGAACGGCCGCCCGCAGGGGGGCAGCGGCGCCTGCGGCGTATGGGAGGGCGGCGCCTTCCCCTCGGCGGTGAGCGAGTTCAGCTTTCCCACGAACAAGACGACCACCGTCAAGGTCACCTGGAAGCTGCTGGGCAGCGACACCAACCGCCCGGTCCGCTGGGCTGTCGGCCTCTACCAGAAGTAGCCCGGAAGCAGCCACGCCCCTGCGCTGTTGCCGACATATGTGATGAAGCTTTCGATCCTCGATCGCTCCCTCGTCCGCGAGGGGCACGACCCGGCGACGGCGCTGCGCGACACCGTCAGGTTCGCCCGGCAGGCGGAGGAGCTCGGCTACCACCGGTTCTGGGTGTCGGAGCACCACAGCGTGCCGGGGGTGGCCGGCTCGGCGCCGACCGTGCTGGCCGCCGCCGTCGCCGCGGCCACCGACCGGATCCGGGTGGGCACGGGTGGCGTGATGCTGCCCAACCACCGGCCGCTGGTGGTGGCCGAGCAGTTCGGGGTGCTGGAGGCGCTGAACCCGGGCCGCGTCGACATGGGGCTCGGCCGCTCGGTGGGCTTCACCGGCGGCATTCGCCGGGCGCTCGGCCATGGCAAGGAGGACGCCGACGAGTTCGGCGGGCAGCTGGAAGAGCTGCTCGGCTATTTCACCGGGGACCAGCGGGGGCATCCCGGTGTGCACGCGCTGCCCGCCGAGGGGCTGCGGCCGCAGGTGTTCGTGCTGGCCATGGGCTCGGGGGCGGACATCGCCGCCGAGCACGGGCTGCCGATGGTGATCGGGGGCGGCGGGGTCCGGCTGCGGGAGGCGATCTCGCGCTACCGCGCCGGGTTCCGCCCCTCGGCCTGGGCGGCGGCGCCGTACGTCATCGTGGCGGCGAACGTCGCGGTCGGTGAGACGGCCCGCGAGGCGGAGCTGCTGCAGGTGCCGGAGGCGTGGGCGACCGCGCGCTCGCGGACGAGCGGCGCCTTCCCTCCGCTGTCCCCCGCCGAGCGGGTGCTGGCGACGGCGATGACCGAGCGGGAGCGGGCGCTGTTCGAGGAGTCCCGCAAGGGGCAGATCCACGGCACCGCGCACGAGGTCGAGATCGAACTCGGCGCGCTGGTGGAGCTCACCGGCGCGGACGAGGTCCTGGTGACCATGAACAGCTTTGACCTGGAGCGGAGGCTCGATTCCTACCGGCGGCTGGCTCGGATAGCCGAGCGAGCACGAATTCAATAAAGCTTTTTGGCAATTGACTTACTTGCGCGCCCATCCCTTGGTCAGATAGTCACATTTTGTCACCCTCGCTGACCACTCCAAGGGGGCTTCATGGGGCGCACCCGATTCATCGGAATCGCGGCCTTAATCATGGCATTACCGTTTTTGTCCGCCATACCGGCGCAGGCCGATCCGAAGGCTCCGCCGGCCAGCGACATCCGAGAGCTCTCCCGCAAGGATTTCAAGCTCGACGGCAAGCCCGTGGACGTGCCCGCCAAGTACGAGGCCAAGGCGCGGGCCAAGACGAAGGCCGCCGCCGACACCCCGCCGGTCGGCACGGTCCGGCAGTGGCTCGGACTGGACGACTTCAACGGCACGCTCTACCGCAAGGACTACACGCTGCGCGGGGTCGGCAACAACATCGAGGTCTGGGTCGCCAACGACCTGTCCTTCCCCGCCGGTGACTGCCGGGCGCAGATCGCCAACTCCACGCAGGTCACCGACGCGCAGGTGGCGGACCTGGTCACCCAGTTCGACACCAACATGTACCCGAAGGAGACCGCCACCTTCAGCACGCCGCCGGACCGCGACGGCACCAACGCCGTCCTCGGCCCCGACGCCAACGGCAACGGCGGCGTCTACACGGGCGGCGGCAACAAGACCGTCACCCTGGTCGACAACGTCAGGGACGACAACTACTACAGCTTCCCCGCCGCTCCGACGTACATCGCGGGCTTCTTCTCCAGCCAGTTCAACGAGCTGCTGGACCGCAACGTCATGACGATCGACGCCTTCGACTGGGCGCACCGCACCGGCGCGAACCCGCCCGACGAGCCGACCGCCGACCTGTGCACCTCGCGCCCGGCCCGGCCGCGCCAGTACGAAGGCACGTTCGCGCACGAGTGGCAGCACCTGGCGCACTACTACACCGACCCGCTCGAGACCACCTGGATGAACGAGGGCCTGTCGGACTTCGCGATGTCGCTGGTCGGTTACTCCAACCCCAAGGCGACCGTCAACGAACGCGGCACCGACAGCCACATCTACTGCTTCCAGGGCTTCGGCATCGTCCAGACGCCGTACAACACCAACCCGCGCGACTGCGGCGGCCCGGAGAACTCGCTCAACATCTGGGGTGAGGGCGCCAACGCCAACGGCGTGCTGGCCGACTACGGCAACGCGTACTCGTTGATGGTGTTCCTGTACGACAGATACGGCACGGCGTTCATGTCGGGGCTGCACCGTGACGGCACGCTGCAGGGCCTGGCGAGCCTGAAGGCGAACCTGGCGGCTGCGGGCGCCAAGAACATGTACCAGGTGATCCACGACTTCCAGACCTCCACCCTGGTGGACCGGATCGTCGGCGGCACCAAGGGCGTCATGCTCGGCGTGCCCAAGAAGCGCGTGACGACCGCCAGCCTGAACTCGACCGTCAACCTGGCGAACCCGGCCACCTACAAGACCGCCGGCGCCGCCCCCAACGGCGCCGACTACGTGCCGCTGCAGAAGGCGGACGGCAAGTTCCTGCGCGGGGTGGACCTGCGCTCGCTGTCGTTCGAGGGCGCCAAGGCCCTGCCCGCCCAGCCGCTGACCTGGACCGTCGTCTCCGACGACCCGGACCGCGCGGGCAACCCGGTGCTGTTCTCCGGCAACGCCAGCAACACCAACGCCGCCGCCGTCACCAAGGTGACCGTCCCGGCCGCCGACCCGACGCTGCGCTTCCTCGCCAAGTACGGGGCGGAGCAGGGATTCGACTACGGTTACGTGATCGTCTCCACCGACGGCGGCAAGACCTACACCTCGATCCCCGGCGACAAGACGGTCACGGGCCCGCTCGGCCCCGGCGTCAACGGCACCACGACCGGCTTCGAGCCGCACACCTACAGCCTGTCGGCCTACGCCGGCAAGGAGATCCTCCTCGGCTTCCGCTACGTCAGCGACGGCGGGGTCAACGAGGGCGGCTGGAAGATCGACGACATCACGGTCGGCGCCACGGCGGTCAGCGACGGCTCGTCGCTCGACCCGTTCGACTCGCCGACCGAGGTCTTCCCGACTCCGGTCGAGAACTGGAACGTCCGGCTGATCGGCCTCGACGAGAAGCACTCGGTGGCGCTGCAGCTGGAGTCCAACGGAAAGAACAGCGTCAGCCTCAACCGGCTGCAGCTGGCCACGATGCTGCCGTTCCCGACGGTGGTCGCGGTCGTGGCCTACGACGACTCGACGGAGCAGGTCGGCCAGTACGCGCCGTACACGCTCAAGGTCAACGGCGTCGTCCAGCCCGGCGGAAAGTGACCGCGTGATCTGAGAGCGCCCGCCGCGTCTCGCGGCGGGCGCTTTCGCGTTTCCCCTGCGGGTTAGGATCGCCGAACATGGTTCGGTTCTTGGTCCGGTGGAGATGAGGATGTGCTCATGACGACTCGACAGCATGCCATCGGTGACCTGCTGCGGCGCTCGGCCGCGCGGTTCCCCGCCAAGACCGCGATCGTGTACGGCCGGGCGCGGTGGACCTACGCCGAGCTGGACCGGGCGGTGAACCGCATGGCCAACGCGCTGGCCGCCCGGGGTGTGGGCACGGGCGACAGGTTCGCCCTGTTCAGCCATAACAACGACGTCTTCGTGGTGGCGTACTTCGCGCTGGCCCGGCTGGGCGCGATCTCCGTGCCGATCAACTTCATGCTGGGCACCGATGAGGTCTCCTACATCCTGCGGCACGCGGGGGCGACGGGCCTGCTGGTGGAGGAGGCGCTGCTGCCCGTGGCCGAGCGGGCCGTCTCCGACGGGGTCGCGGTGCGTGGGGTGATCGGGCACGCAGAAGGGTGGGAACCGGTCACGGACTGGCTGGCGCACGGCGACGACACCGAGCCGCGGGTGGAGATCGCCGACGACGACCCGATCCAGCTCATGTACACCAGCGGCACCGAATCCAGGCCCAAGGGCGCCACTCTGTCCAGCCGCGGTCTGATCGCCCAGTACACCTCGTGCGTGATCGACGGCGAGATGAGCCCCGCCGACGTGGAGGTGCACGCGCTGCCGCTCTACCACTGCGCGCAGCTGCACTGTTTCCTCACGCCCGGCCTCTATCTCGGCGCCACCAACGTGATCCTGCCCGGCGCCGATCCGGCGGCGATCCTGGCGGCGATCGAGGCGGAGGGCGCCACCAAGCTGTTCTGCCCGCCGACCGTCTGGATCGGCCTGCTGCGCCACCCCGACTTCGACCGCCGCGACCTGTCGTCGCTGCGCAAGGGCTACTACGGCGCGTCGATCATGCCGGTCGAGGTGCTGAAGGAGATCGCCGCGCGGCTGCCGGGGGTGCGGCTGTTCAACTTCTACGGCCAGACCGAGATGGCGCCCGTGGCCACCATCCTGGGCCCGGACGAACAGCTGACCAGGCTCGGCTCGGCGGGCCGGCCCGCCCTGAACGTCGAGACCAGGATCGTCGACGACAACGACGAGCCGGTGCCGCCCGGTGTGGTCGGCGAGATCGTGCACCGCGGCCCGCACGCCATGCTCGGCTACTGGAACGACCCGGACAAGACCGCCGAGGCGTTCCGCGGCGGCTGGTTCCACAGCGGCGACCTGGGCGTACTGGACGCCGACGGCTATCTGTCGGTCGTGGACCGCAAGAAGGACATGATCAAGTCCGGCGGCGAGAACGTGGCCAGCCGGGAGGTCGAGGAGGCGATCTACCAGCACCCGGCCGTCGCGGAGGCGGCGGTGTTCGGGGTGCCCGACCCTCGGTGGATCGAGGCGGTGACGGCCGCCGTCGTCCTGCGCGAGGGCGCCGGCCTGACCGCCGACGAGCTGATCTCCTTCCTGCGGGTACGGCTGGCCGCCTTCAAGACGCCGAAGACGGTGGTGTTCGTGGAGTCGCTGCCCAAGAACGCCAGCGGCAAGGTGCTGAAGAGGGAGCTTCGCGGGCTGTGGTGACAGTGCCCGGCTTGACTATTCGCCGAGCCGGTCGGCGGCGATCTGGCGGATGACCACGCGCTGGATCTTGCCGGTGGCGGTCTTGGGGAGCTCTTCCAGCACCAGCACCTCGCGCGGCCGTTTGAAGGAGGCCAGCCCGTCGCGGCAGAAGGCGATGAGCTCCGCCGCGTCCACCGTCTTCCCAGCGGCGGGCACCACGCAGGCGACCGGCTTCTCCAGCCCGTTCGCGTCGGTGAAGGCGACGACCGCGGCCTCGCCGACCGACTCGTGCTGCAGCAGCCGGGACTCGACCTCCATCGGCGACACCCAGATGCCGCTCGCCTTGATCATGTCGTTGGAGCGGCCGAGGCACTGGTAGACGCCGTCGGCGTCGCGTACGTAGGTGTCGCCGGTGCGTAACCACTCCCCCTGGAACACCTGGCGGGTGGTGTCGGTCCGGCACCAGTAGCCGGTGGCGATGGAGTCGCCGCGTACGTACAGGTGGCCCGGCTGTCCGTCGGCCACCGGACTGCCGGAGTCGTCGAGCAGCTTGCATTCGTAGCCGGGGACGACGGTGCCCGAAGTGCCTGGCCTGACCTGGCCCGGACGGTTGGAGATGAAGATGTGCAGGGCCTCGGTCGAGCCGATGCCGTCGATGATGTCGACGCCGAACCTCTCGGTGAAACGCCGGTAGATCTCCGCCGGCAACGCCTCTCCCGCCGAGGCCGCCAGTCGTACCGAGGAGAAGGTGTCGTCGGGCGCGTCGGAGGCGAGCAGGCCCGCGTAGAACGTCGGCCCGGCGAAGAACAGCGTCGGCCGCTCGGCCACCACCCGCGCCACCACCCCCGGCGGCGTGGGTCTGAAGGGGTCGAGCACCGTCGTCGCGCCCACCGACAGCGGGAAGAACAGCGAGTTGCCGATGCCGTAGGCGAAGAACAGCCGGGCGACCGAGAAGCACCGGTCCTCCGGCGTGATGCCCAGGACCTGCCGGCCGTAGGTCTCGCAGACGTCCCTGATGGCGCCGTGCCGGTGCATGGCCGCCTTCGGCGCGCCGGTCGTGCCCGAAGTGTAGAGCCACAGCGCGGGGGAATCCGTCCAGGTCTGGTACGGCTCGCCCACCGTACGGCCGGCGTCCACCACGTCCGCCAGCGAGCACACCGGGACGCCGACGTCCGCGTCGGACGCCGGGACGACGTCGGCCGCCCGCTGGCCCACGTTGCCGGTCAGGACGAGCAGGGCGACCTCGGGCGCGTTGGCCAGCGCCACCCTGACCGCCGGCTCGTACTCGGGCGTCGCCACCACCACGCGGGCCCGCGAGTCGCGGATCAGGGCGCCGAGTTCCACGCCGTTGTACATGGTGGACAGCGGCACCGCGACGCCGCCCATGCGCATGACGGCCAGGATGGTGACGAGCGTCTCGGGCCGGTCGGACATGACGAGCGCCACGCGTTCCTCGGGCCGGACACCGACCACCCGCAGCCCGGAGGAGAGCTCACCGACACGGGCCGCGAGCTGGGCGTATGTGAGTGTGCCGGCCGAGCCGGCGACCGCGGTGTGCGCACCGCGACCGGCTTCGACCTGACGATCCACGAGATAGAGACTGGCGTTGAACGACTCCGATGACATGGTCGTCCTTACAGGGAGGGAGACACGCCGTACGAGAATCTTCTATACAGAATTGATGCATCGTCAACTACTTGTAGCATTGAATCAGACTCCCACCCCGAAAGGAGCATAAATGGCCAGGCTGCCCCGCCACCATCAGTCGAGCGCGAGGTCGATGCTGCTGACGGTGCTGGGCGAGCACGTGCTGCCTTCCGATGAGCCGGCGTGGACGTCGGCGCTGCTGCACGTGATGGGCGGGCTCGGGGTGGAGGAGAAGTCGGCCAGGCAGGCGCTGGCGCGGATGGCCGCCGACGGGTGGATCGTGTCGGCGCGGTCCGGGCGGCGGGTGCGGTGGTCGCTGACGCGGCGCGGCCGCGAACTGCTGACGGAGGGGGCCGAGCGGATCTACGCGTTCGGCCGCGACCGCGAGCCGTGGGACGGCCGCTGGGTGGTGCTGATCGCGAGCGTGCCGGAGTCCAGGCGCGAGCTACGCCACCGGCTGCGTACCGGTCTGACGTGGGCGGGCTTCGGCAGTCCCGTGCCCGGGGTGTGGGTCAGCCCGCACACCACCCGCGAGGCCGAGGCCAAGCAGGTGGTCGAGGGGCTGGGGCTGGACGCGGCGGTGTTCTCCTTCAACGGGCCCTACGCGGGGATCGGCTCCGAGCGGACGCTGGTGGAGCAGGCCTGGCATCTGGGGGAACTGGCGGCGCACTATCAGGAGTTCATCCAGGAGTTCGCCGGCATGCGGCCCGAGCCGGGCGATCCGGTGCTGCTGGCGCAGGTCCGGCTCGTACACGAGTGGCGGCGTTTCCCGATGCTCGACCCGCGCCTGCCCCTGGAGCTGTCGCCGCCGAACTGGATCGGGGTGCGCGCGGCCAACGTCTTCAATGACCTGCACGGCACCTGGCTGGCGGGCGCGCGGCGGCAGTGGGACGAGCTGCGGAACATGTGACACTTCCCTTGCGGGGCATCACGCCAGTGTCGACTCTTGGCAGACCAGCGACGCTCTCAACGCTCTGGAGTCCATCCGTACAGCGCGAACGGCTCCTTCTCCAGCACCCTGGCGATGGCCGCGGCCGGGTAGCCGATGGTGTCGTCGGGCAGCCGGCCGAGCGGCCGCCAGGCGAGCGCGGCGCACTTGTGCGGCTCGGCGTTGTAGGGCTCGCCGGTCCACTTCCTGGCGACGAAGAACAAACCGACGCGATCGGGGGCGCGGTGCATGACGTGGGCGAACTCCAGGTCCTCCGGCCGGATGGTGACGCCGACCTCCTCGCGGGCCTCCCTGACGGCCGCGCCGACCACCGACTCACCGGGCTCCAGGTGCCCCGAGGGCAGGTGCCATCGGCCGTCACCGTAGCCGGTGCCGGCCCGTTTGCCGAGGAGCACCGTGCCGTCACGGACGAGCATCACGTGCACGTCGACGATGGCCCGGAACCGCTCGGGACGCGGCTCCCCGACGGCCTCACCGGCAGCGTCCGGACGCGGGCTCCCAACGGTTTTCGCATCCGCCTCACCGGCGGCCGCCACGGTTTTCGCATCCGCCTCCTCAACGGCCTTCGGGACCGTCTCGCCGGGGCCTGACGGTGGCTTGCCGGTGTCCTCGGGGCGGCGGTCGAGGGCCTGGGCCCATTTGACGGCGACCGCGGCCACCTGGATCAGCTCGGTGCGCAGCGCCTCGGGCTCCGATTCGGCGAACGCCTCCAGAACCTCCTCGCGCAGGATGTGCCGCCAGGTCAGCTCCCCGCGCCGGGCCGCCTCCTCCGTCTCCAGCCGCGCCCGGTCGGCCTCGGCCACCGCGCCCTCGGCCCCAGTGCCGTCGGGTACGGTCTGCATGCCCCACTTGGCGTCCTGCGCCGCCCGCTCGGCCGCCACGTCGCCGAGCACCCTGGCCAGCGACCCCGGCACACCCGCGTCGCCATCGTGCGCCGCCCCGTCGTCATCCCTCGTCATGGACGACGAGTCTGCCCGATCCCTCTGACAGAACCCACCGACGACACCACGGGGCGGCGGTCACACCGGGCGGTCGTCCTCCTCCTCTGCCGACAGGTCCACCCCCGGCAGGAGCCGCCGCCAGCTCGCCCCGGAATCCTGCTCCAGTACGGCCAGCAGATCGCAGAACGCCTTGAACGTCGCCCGGGGCATCCGGTAGTACCACTCCCCCACCCGCCCGAAGCAGTGGTGCATGAAGGCCACCAGCGCGTCGTCGTCCACGAGGTACCGACCGTCCTCGCCGGAGGCGTAGACGAACCGGATCTTGGCCAGCGCCACGTACAGCTCCTCCGCCGTCAGCGCCGCCAGCCGGAGCACCGGCCCACCGTTGTTCACCGGCCCGGCGTGATCCATCAGCCCGGGCTCGGCGAAGGCGCGCGCGCCCAGCCGCCGGCGCAGCGGCACATGACTGAAAAGCCCGCTGTGCCCGTCCATGAGGAACTCGGGAGTGCCGCCGAACACGAACCCCAGGTGCGGCACTCCCCCGATGACGATGCTCAGGATCTGCTCGTAGTTGGCGTCGCGAGCCTGCGGAGAGGCGAGCCTGAACAGGTTGACCAGCTCGTCCAGGAAGACGAACACCCCGGCGTACCCGGCCAGCCGGACGAACCGGCTCATCAGCGCGAGATGATCGAGCACGGTCGAGTCGCCGATGATCGACCGCACGCCGAGCGCGGACCTGGCCTCCGCCGCGGTCGGGTACTCCGCGCGCAGCCAGCGCAGCGCGGCCGACTTGAGATGCTCGTCGCCCGTGTCGTGGCCGCGCCAGTACGCCCCGACGACCTCGGCGAAGTCGTGGCCGCCCGGACGCGCCTCCAGATGGGCCAGGCGTTCCCTGATCGCCTCGCCGGGGTCGGTGCCCGCCTGGCGGGCCTCGTCGAGCACGGTGGACAGGAAGCGTTCGACGACGGCGGCCAGCGCGCCGCCGGTGGGTCTGGCGCGGGTGGCCATGCTGCGGGCCAGCTCGGTGTAGAGGGCGCGGGCCTGGCCCTCCTCCGAGTGCAGCCGATGGTCGGCGGTGATGTCGGCGTGCAGGGTGACCAACCGCTTGTCCAACGCCACGGAGCGCGCCAGGTGCAGCAGGAACGTCTTGCCCGCCCCGTGCTCGCCGATGACGAGCCGGACGGCCGAGCCGCCCACCACGACCCGTTCGATGTCGCCGGTCAGAACCGCCAGCTCGGCGGTACGACCGGCCTGGATGTGGCGCTGCCCGATCAGCGGGACCACCCCTGCCCGCAGCGCCTTGAGGAGGGCGTCGCGTTCGCGGGCCCGAACGGTCACTTCAGCATCTCCCCCAGCAGTAGCCGGTCGATCAGGATCGGGTCGTCGCCGTCGAGCAGCGGATCGCCCGCGCTCTCGTAGGCGGCCTCGTTGACACGGTCCATCGCGCCCTCCGGCAGCAGTTTCCAGGCGTCCGCGAGCATCTCGAACTGACCCCGGGTGAGTTGCGGCTGATCGACGGCGGCCAGGGCGCGGACCAGGCCGGAGTGGCGGCTGTCCAGTCCCGCCACCGGGGGCACCGGAGGAGGCGGGGCGGCTGTGAGGAGCGGCTCATCACCGGCGAGCAGTGAATCGAGCAGCGTCCCCACCCTGGCCGTCTCGACCAGCCGGGCGACGGCGCGCCCGTTGGACACCGTCGGGGCGCTGAGGACGGGCACACCGAAGACGGGCGCTCCCGGAACGACCTGCCGTACAGGCATGTGGAACCCGGACGGGTAAGGCATGTCGGGGCCGGACAGATAGGGCATGTCGCCGCGTGGCGGAGGCACCTGCTGGGCGGGCGCGTGCGGGAAGTACGCCAGCTGGATCGGCGCATGCCGCACCGCGACGTACGGGGAGCCCCCCGCACGCCCGGCGGGCTCGGGATCCCGATCCAGTCCCAGCAGCCAGTGGATCCTGGTGAGCAGTTCGGCCTCGGCCGGCGTGAGGTGCCCGTTGGCGCCGGTCACGTCCCTCAGGAACTCCGCCACATAGCCACGCTCGGACCGGTCGATCTCCTGGACGCGAGCGGCCAGACCAGCCAGCGGCACATCCGCCGCGAGCACCCACTCCATATGCGCACGCAACCGGACCCGCTCACCGGGCGTGAGACTCAGCGCCCGCTCGAGATGCTCGCTCAGCCGACGATACGCGGCCTGACGTGCCTGGTCCCTCGCATGATCCGGCGGATTCAGCGCGTCCTCGCCCGGGGCTCTCGCGACGGCGGCCAGGTGCAGCAGTACGGTGGCCGCCCGGTACACCTCGGACGCCGCCGCCGTCGGGCCGTCCGGCGCCGCGAACAAGGCCATCACCCCCGCGCCCGGCACCGGACCCCCCAGACGCGGGTCCGGCTCGATCCCCACCCCGGCCCGCCCGAGGATCTGGGCCAGCGCGATGACGTCCTTCCTGGCGGGCTCGGGCGTGGACAGCAGGGCGACGAACTCCTCGGCGGGCACGAGCGCGGTCTCCCGCCCCGCGAGCCGGCCCAGCGCCCACCGCACCGCCCGCCCGGCACCGCCGGAGCCCAGGTCGAGCAATTCCGCGGGCAGCAGCGCCTGGGCCCGTACGCTCTGCTTCGCGCCGGGCAGCCGGCCCAGGAAGCGGCTGTACGCCTCCAGCTCGGAGCAGCACTCCTCGGCCAGCGCGAACAGCTGCCGGGTGGGCGCGGCGAGCGTCAGCACATCGGGTACGCCGGGCAGCACCGGCGGGGCCCCGGCGAACCCGGAGCTCGCGGGCCGATACTCGAAGGCCAGCTCCTTGGATCCGGGCCGGACGACAAGCCCTTCGCCGTGACGTGCCGCGTACCGCCGCTGGAACAGCGCCCCGAACTCCGCCGGGCACCGCGTCGCCGGCGCGCCCGGCCGGTAGGCCGGGTGGCCGCGCAGCCAGGCCAGCGCCCAGTCGGCGGGCACCGGTTCGCCCCGCGCGGCCAGCTCCCCCAGCCGGGCCCGCATCGCGAACGCCGCGCCGGTCACCTCGGGCTCGCACAGAGCGGCCAGCAGCTCCGCGAACGGCCCCGCGTGCCGCTGGAAGGCGTCGTGCCGGGAATAGACGCCGAGCAGGCGGCGCACCTCCTCGTGGATGACCGGCAACTCCTCCTGCGCCGTGGAGCGGTCCAGGTGCAGGTCGTGTAGCACGCGACGTTCGAGGCCGTAGAAATAGAGGAAAACGTAGCCGAGAGGCGTCCGCGAATAGCATCGCCCGTCGGCGAGCCAGCTCAGATAGGCGGCCCGCGAGGGCGGCGGGAGGGCGGCGTAGCTGGGCCAGCGGTCGAGCCCCTGACCGTCCCAGTCCGGCTGCGTCATGTCCACCGGCAGTTCAGGGTCGATCAGCGACGGCTCCACCGACATTCCGGACGCGGACGGCAGCTCGGAGCCCACGTAGAGCAGGCCGCCGATGATGTTCAGGCCGGCGAGATGGATGGCGCTGCCGGCGGGCAGCCACGGCCCCTCCGGCGACGCGGGTGAGGCGGCTTTGGCCTGGCCGGATGACGCATGGCGGCCACGCGCGCGGTACACCACCGGCCCTCCTCCACCTCACCACGAAATAGACAGGGATTGCACCCTAACGCCCCCGCCATTGCCCGACATATCGCTCCAGGCCCTCGTTACAATCTTGAATCCCGGCCCCGCCGGTCATTTAGCGGACCGGCCGAAAAACCTTTTCTAACCGCCCTGATGACCGGGGTCCGCGGCCATTGGTAATGGAGCTTCCACGACCAGGCGCTTCCCCCGCCGAAACGGCTTACACGCCCGCAGCCGGAGGGGCCGCCGACGGTCCCGACGCCCCACCGAATCGCCGCTGACGCTCCCGACACGCGCCGAGGGGCGGCGCCGGCTCCTGCCGACCGGCCGCCTTTTATAGTGGCCGGGTGACCGACGACCAGCACGGGCTGGCGATGAGCGGCGCGGGCGGTGCCGCCGCCCGCCACTACGACCGGGCGATCGACGAGCTGCTGCACTTTCGCGCGGAGGTCGACGTCGAGGCCGCCGCCGCCCTGGCCGAGGCGCCCGACTTCCCGATGGGCCAGGTCCTGACCGCCTACCTCGGGCTGCTGACCACGGAGGTGGAGGACGCGCGCACCGCCAGGCAGCGCTTCGCCGCCTGGCGCGGCCGTAGCGACGCCGCCGCGCTCCTGCCCCGCGAACGCGCGCACGTCGAGGCCGTCCAGGCGCTGCTCGACGGCGACTTCCTGACCTGCGGCAGGCTCCTCGGCGCGATCACCGAGCAGTACCCCCGTGACGCCCTGGCGCTGGCGGCGGGGCACCAGGTCGACTTCTTCACCGGCGACGCCCGCTCGCTGCGCGACAGGATCGGCGGCGCGCTCAACGCCTGGCACGAGGACGACCGGCACTACGGCCACGTGCTCGGGATGTACGCGTTCGGGCTGGAGGAGGCCGGGCACTACGACCGGTCGGAGGATGTGGGGCTGCGGGCGGTCGAGCTGAACGCGCGCGACGTCTGGGGCATCCACGCGGTCGTGCACACCTACGAGATGCAGGGCCGGTTCGGCGACGGCATCCGCTACCTCGACGCCCGGCTCGGCGACTGGTCGACCGGCACGTTCTTCAACGTGCACACCTGGTGGCACTACGCCCTCTACGCGCTGGAGGCCGGCGACACCGGCCGGGCACTGGCCATCTACGACGCGGCGCTGGCCGACGGTCAGGGCTCGATGGAACTGCTCGACGCCGCCGCGCTGCTGTGGCGGCTGCTTCTGGAGGGCTCCGGCCAGCACGAACGCTGGCGGGCGCTGGCCGACGCGTGGCCCGCCAAGGTGGCCGAGCCGTTCTACGCCTTCAACGACATGCACGCCGTCATGTCGTACGTGGGCGCGGGCCGGGTCGCGCAGGCCGAGAGACTCATCGCGAGCCGGGAGACCTACCTGTCCGAACCCCACCCGAACATCACCAACCACGCCATGACCGCCCGCGTCGGCCTGCCGGTCTGCCGGTCGCTGGTCGCCTTCGGCCGGGGCGACTACGACGCGGTCGTGGACCTGCTCTATCCGATCAGGCATCGGGTCAACGAGTTCGGCGGCAGCCACGCGCAGCGGGACGCCGTACAGAAGACGCTCCTGGAGGCGGCGCTGCGCGGCGGGCGCCGGGATCTGGCGCGGGTGCTGGTCAGCGAGCGGATCAGCGTGCGGCCGTGCAGCCCGTTCAACTGGCTCAAGCAGGGCGCCCTCGCCGAGGCGCTCGGCGACCGCGCGGCGGCCGCGACGGCCCGCCTCCGAGCCGGCGAACTGACCCGCCGCACCTGACCCCTCGGGACGGCCCGCCTCCGCGCCCACCAGCCGGACCGGACCCATCGGGAGCAGCCGCTGTCCGCTCCGTCCGCAACTGTCGGTGCCGCCCAGTAGGGTCTGCATCATGGATCGGCAACTCACCCTGATGGCCGTGCACGCCCACCCCGACGACGAATGCCTGAGCACTGGCGGCGTCTTCGCTCGTTATGCCGACGAGGGCATCCGCACGGTCCTGGTCACCTGCACCAACGGCGAGCAGGGCGACGGGCCCGGCGGCGTCAAGCCCGGCGACCCCGGCCACGTCGCCGAAGAGGTGGCCGAGCGGCGGCTGGCGGAGCTGCGCGAGTCGGTGGAGCACCTGGGCATCGACCACCTGGAGTTGCTCGGCTACCGCGACTCCGGCATGGAGGGCTGGGACACCAACGCTCACCCCGACGCCTTCGCCAACGTGCCCGTCGACCTGGCCGCCGGCCGGCTCGGCGAGCTGATAAAGCAATATCGCCCGCAGGTCGTGGTCACCTATGACGAGACCGGCGGCAGCGGCTACAACCACCCCGACCACGTCCAGGCCCATCGCATCACGGTCGCGGCCGTCGAGGCGACCGGTGTCGCCGACAAGCTCTACTACACGGCCCTCCCCCGCTCCGCGATGAAGCGCATGTTCGAGCTCGTCCGCAGCAGCGGCATCGACCTGGGCGACTTCGAGCCCTCCGACGACTTCGGCACCCCCGACGAGCTCGTGACCGCCGTCGTCGACGTCGCCCCCTACGTCGAGCGCAAGCTCAAGGCGCTGCGGTCGCACGCGAGCCAGGGCGACAACATCTTCCTGTTCCAGATGCCCGAAGAGGCCCAGCAGGCGGCGTTCTCCGCTGAGGCGTTCACCCGGATCGTCAATCGCGTCGCGGCGGCACCGGACCAGGAGGACGACCTGTTCGCGGGGCTGCGCTGACCTGAGCTGACATGGAAAGCCCCGGCCGACCTCTAGAGCCGACCTCTGGGAAGGTGCGCGGGGCCTTTCCCTTACAGAAACAGGATCGGCGCAGAAACAGGGTCCGGGCTCAGGAGAGCGCCGGCAGCTCCCCCGACCCCCGGACGATCAGCCGGGTGGGCACCAGTGGTCGCCGGGCGCGGGAGCGGTCGCCGTCCAGGCGCGACAGCACCAGCTCCGCCGCCACCTCCCCGATGGCCGCCGGATCCTGCGCCACGACGGTGAGCGGCGGGTCCAGGACCTCCGCCAGCGGCAGGTCGTCGAACCCCACCAGCGCCACGTCCCGCCGCCCCGCCCGGGCCAGCGCGACCACCGCCCCCATGGAGGCCAGGTTGTTGGCCGCGAACAGGGCCGTGGGCGGGCGGTCCAGGGCGAGCAGGCGCAGGGTGGCCGCGCGGGCCGCCTCCTGGTCGTGGCCCGTCTCCACCAGGGTGCGGTCGAACGGCAGGCCCGCCTGCTCCAGGGCGTCGCGGTAGCCCTGGAAGCGTTCGCGGCGGGTGTAGAGGGTGGCGGGCAGGTCACCGATGAAGCCGATCCGGCGGTGGCCGTACCCGATCAGGTGCTCGATGCCGGCCTGCGCGCCGGCCCGGTTGCCGCTGACCACGCTGTCGGCCGTCAGGCCGACGGCCGGGCGGTCGAGGAAGACGATGGGCAGGCCGGCGACCCGCTCCGTACGCAGGTACCGGTGGTCGCTGCCGGCCGAGGGGACCACGATGAGGGCGCTGACCCGCCGGGCCAGGAAGGTGGCGATCAGGGACTGCTCCAGTTCGGCGGTCTCGCTGGAGGAGCCGACGATGAGGGTCAGGCCGCGGGCCCGGACGGCGTTCTCGATGCCGCCCGCCACCGTGCCGAAGAACGGGTTGCCCATCTCGGGGATGACCAGCCCGATCGCGGCGTCCCTGGCGCCGACCCGCATGTTGCGCGCCATCAGGTTGGGCTGGTAGCCCAGCTTGCGGACCGCGGCCATGACGCGTTCGCGCGTCTCGATGGCCACGGGTCCGTCGTCGTTGAGCACCCGTGAGACGGTCTTGGCGGTGACGCCCACCTCACGGGCCACGTCTGTCATGGTGGGACGCCGCATTTCGCCCATGCTAGAGGCCGATCGCCTCCGCCGCGTCCTTGTCCGTCACGACCGACTTGCCCTCCGACACCTGGAGTGCTCCGGTCATGATGGCGACGACCTCGGCCATGCTGTGGTCGCCCGGCTTGATCTGGGCGACGCGGCGGCCGAGCCGCTGGACGTGGATGCGGTCGGCGATCTCGAAGACGTGCGGCATGTTGTGGCTGATCAGGACGACGGGCATGCCGCGGTCGCGGACCCGCTTGATCATGTCCAGCACCTGCCCCGACTCCTTGACGCCGAGTGCGGCGGTCGGCTCGTCCATGACCACGACGTGGGAGGCCCACGCCACGGCCCTGGCCACGGCCACGCCCTGCCGCTGGCCGCCGGACAGCGACTCGACGGGCTGGGTGAGCGAGCGCAGGCCGATCTTCAGGTCGGCCATGTGCTTGGCCGACTCCTCGCGCATCCGCTTCTTGTCGAGCATCCGGAAGATCGTGCCGAGCGGTCCTGGCTTGCGGAGCTCGCGGCCGAGGAACATGTTCGTCGAGATGTCGAGCGAGGCCGCGACGGCGAGCTCCTGGTAGACGGTCTCGATGCCGAGCCGGCGCGCCTCCAGGGGGTCGCGGATGCGCACGGGCTTGCCGTCGAGCAGGATCTCGCCCTCGTCCGGCTGCAGCGCGCCGGTCAGCGCCTTGATCAGGCTGGTCTTGCCGGCGCCGTTGTCGCCGATGACGGCGAGCACCTCGCCGGGCATCAGGTCGAAGTCGGCGCCGTCGAGCGCCACCACGTGGCCGTATCGCTTGACCAGGCCTCGGGCCTGGAGCACGGGGGTCATCGGGTCCTCCTGCGGGAGAGCTGGTCGACGGCGACGGCGAGGATCACCAGGATGCCGGTGATGAGCGTCTGGTAAATCGACGGTACGCCCATGAGCTGCAGGCCGTTACGGAAGACCCCCACGATGAGCGCGCCGATCAGCGTGCCGAGCACCAGGCCCCGGCCGCCGAACAGGCTGGTCCCGCCGAGGACGACCGCGGTGATGCTGTCGAGGTTGTCCGTCTGACCGGCCTGCGGGTCGCCCACGCCGGTCCTGGAGACGAGCAGCAGGGCGGCGATGCCGTACACGAGGCCCGCGACGGTGTAGACGCCGATCGTCAGCCGCTGCGTGCGGATGCCGGTCAGCCGCGCGACCTCCTGGCTGTTGCCGAGCGCGTACACGTGGCGGCCCCACGCGGTGTACCCCAGCAGGTACGCGAAGAGCAGGAACAGCAGGATCGTGAGCAGCGACCCGTAGGTGACGTTCGTGCCGCCGACCTTGAAGGTCTGCCCCAGGAAGGTCAGCGTGTTCGGGAGGTCGGTGACCGTCTGGTCCTCGGAGTAGATGTGGGTCAGCGCGAACACCACGTTCAGCATGCCCAGCGTCACGATGAACGGCGGCAGCGAGATCCGCGTCACCAGCAGCCCGTTCGCCAGCCCGAAGGCGGCGCAGACGGCGAGTCCGGCGGCGACCGCGAGCAGCGGGGGCAGCCCGCTGCCGACGGCCAGCTTGGTCATCACGATGCCGCCGAACGCCATGATCGCGCCGTTGGACAGGTCGATGCCGGCGGTCAGGATGATGAGCGTCTGGCCGATGGCGAGCGTGCCGACGACCATCACCTGCTGGATGATCAGCGAGAAGTTGCCGCCGGTGAGGAACTGGTCGCTGTTGACCGCGAAGAACACGCAGGCCAGCACGAGCGCGGCCAGCGGTCCCGCCGTCGGTGTGGTGATGATGCGGCGCGGCAGCGTCGCTTCCATGACGGCCATGTCAGCCCCAGCAGTTGGCCAGGCCGAAGGTGGTGTCCTTGGACTCCACTCCCGGAACGGCCTTGTCGGTGATCAGGGTGACGCCGGTGTCGACGTAGCCCTTGGGCTTGGCCCCGCCCTTGGCGAAGTCGGCGACGGCCTTGACGCCGTCCTCGGCCATCTTCAGCGGGTACTGCTGCGAGGTCGCGGCGATCTGCCCGCTCTTGACGGCCTTGACGCCGGTGCAGCCGCCGTCCACCGAGACGATCAGCACGTCCTTCTCGCGGCCCTTGGCCTTGAGCGCGGTGTAGGCGCCGAGCGCGGCGGGCTCGTTGATGGTGTAGACGAGGTTGATGTCGGGCGCCTTCTGCAGACAGTTCTCCATCGCCTCCTGGCCCTTGGACTGGTCACCGCGGGTGTCCTGGGAGCAGGCGATGGACGGGTCGCCGTTGGCGATGCCGAAGCCCTTCAGGAAGCCGTCGTGGCGCAGCTGGCCGACCGTGATGCCGGGCGCCAGGTCCAGCGTGGCGATCTTGGCGGTCTTGCCGGCCATGGCGCCCTTGGCGTACTGGCCGATCAGCTCGCCCGCCTTGAGGTTGTCGGTGGCGAACAGCGCGTCGGTGGCGTCCTGCGGGTCCGTCGGCGTGTCCAGCGCGATCACCACGACGCCGGCGTCCCTGGCCTTCTTGATCGCGGGCACGATCGCCTTGGTGTCGTTGGGCGTGATGAGGATGCCCTTCACCCCGGCCGCGACCATGTTCTCAATGGCAGTGAGCTGGGAGGCGTTGTCCCCGTCGAACTTGCCCGCCGCGGTCATCAGCTCCAGACCCGACGTCTTGGCGGCCTGCTGCGCGCCTTCCTTCATCTTGACGAAGAACGGGTTGGTCTCCGTCTTCGTGATCAGCCCGACCTTGTTGGTGCTGGTGGAGGCCTTCTGCTCGTTGCCGCCACAGCCGGTGACGAGGAGCGCGGCGGCCAGAAGTCCGGCCGAGAGCCTAGCAATCATGGTGGCTTCCTATCAGGGATGATTCAATGTCATCGTTGACATATGTCAACGTTGACATTCGCCGTGCTGCGATGATGGACTCCGTTTCTAGAAACGTCAATGCCCCCTGGGTGTAACAAATCTGCAAACATGGCTGAAAGGTTGGCCCTGATGATCGCTGTCCTGGGCGAATGCGTCGCCGACGCCTTCGCCGACCGGCGCCCCGGCGAGCTGGAGCTCCGGGTTCTGCCGGGCGGCGGACCCGCGAACACGGCGGTGGCTCTGGCCCGGCTCGGCACCCCGACGCGGTTCCTGGGGCGGGTGTCGGCGGACGTGTTCGGCGAGCTGTTCCGCGAGCACCTCGCCTCCTCCGGGGTGGATCTGTCGGCCATCGTGCCGGCCGCCGAGCCGAGCACGCTGGCGGTGGCCTCACTCGACGAGCGGGGCCAGGCGGCCTACAGCTTCCACGCCGAAGGCACCGCCGACTGGCAGTGGACGGCCGAAGAGCTGGCCGCCGTCGACCCGAGCGGGTGGTCCTGCCTGCACACGGGGTCTCTGGCGCTGGTCAGGCGGCCGGGCAGCGCCGCGGTGGAGTCGTTCGCGGCGGACGCCCGCGCGCACGCGACGGTCTCGATCGATCCGAACGTACGGCCCAGCCTGGCCGGCCGGGACGCCTACCCGGTGGAGCGGTGGTGCGCGGCGGCCGACATCCTCAAGCTCAGCGACGACGACCTGTCCTTCCTGATGCCGGACCAGCCGTTGGAACGTGCCTGCGACACCTGGCACGCGGCCGGGGCCAGGCTCATCGTGATCACCCGGGGCGCGGACGGCGCGCTGGTGTCGCTGGACGGGGAGCGCGCGACGGTACGGGCGCCCCGGGTCGAGGTCGTCGACACCGTGGGCGCCGGTGACTCCTTCACCGCCGGGCTGCTGCACCGGCTGGGCGTGCGGGGGCTGCTCGGCGGCCGGCTGGACGGGCTGGACCTGGAGACGGCCGCCGACGCCGCCGCCTTCGCGGCCCGGGTGGCGGCGCTGACGTGCTCGGTCGCGGGGGCCAACCCACCGTGGGCGCACCAGCTCAACGAGACCGCCGGGCGGTGACGTCGTACAAGACCATCAGTTGGTTCAGGAACCGGCGGGCCAGGTGATCTGCCCGGAGTGGTAGTAGTTCACGCCCAGGACGCGCCAGCGCGGCCCCTGCGCGCCGAGGCGCTTCTTGAAGGCGGTCCAGTCGTGCTTGGCGTATGGGGACCAGCCCAGCTCGGCGATGGCGGGCAGGCGCGGGAAGGCCATGTACTCGATGTCGGCGGGAGTCCTGATCGTCTCGGTCCACAGCGGCGCCTCCACGCCCAGGACCTGCTGGGCCGGCAGGCCGGTCAGGTAGGCGCCCGGGTTCCAGCCGTAGGCGTCCTTGACCTCGATCAGCCCGGCCCAGTCCTGGCCGAGCTTGGTGCGCGAGTTGTACTTCATGTCCAGGTAGGCGCGGCTGGCCGGGGACATGATGACCTTCCGCCCGGCACCCGCGACGGCGCTGTCGTCCGGCGTGGTGCCCCAGTATTGAGCGACCGTGGAGGGCAGCGGCGTCGCCTTGACGATGTCGTGCCAGCCGATGACGGTCTTGCCGTGCGCGGCGGCGATGGCCTGCGCCCGGTTCATGAACGCGGCGTAGTCGGCCGGCTTGGTGGAGCTGGCCTCGTCGCCGCCGAGGTGCAGGTAGGGGCCGGGGGTGAGCGCGGCCAGCTCGCCGAGCACCTGGTCGATGAAGGTGTAGGTGAGCTCCTTCGACGTGCACAGCGAGCTGAAGCCGACGTCGGTGCCGGTGTAGAGGGGCGGCGCGACGCCGTCGCAGTTCAGCTCGGCGTAGGAGGCCAGGGCGGCGTTCGTGTGGCCGGGCAGGTCGATCTCGGGCACGACCGTGATGTTGCGGGCCGCGGCGTAGGCCACGAGCTCCTGGTACTGGGCCTTGGTGTAGTAGCCGCCCGGATCGCCGCCGACGGCGGTGCTGCCGCCGTAGGTGGCCAGTCTGGGCCAGGAGTCGACGACGATCCGCCAGCCCTGGTCGTCGGACAGGTGCAGGTGCAGGTAGTTGATCTTGTAGAGGGCGATCTGGTCGATGTACCGCTGGACGGCGGTCAGGGGGAAGAAGTGGCGGGCGACGTCGAGCATGGCGCCGCGGTAGGCGTAGCGCGGCGCGTCGGTGATCCGCCCGCCCTGCACGGGCCACGGCCCTGGCTGGACGCTCGCGCTGTCGGCCGCGTACGGCAGCAGCTGCCGCAGCGTCTGTACCCCGTTGAACAGCCCGGCGGCCCCATTGGCCAGCACGGTGATCCCGGTGGCGGTCACGTCGAGGCGGTAGGCCTCCTCGCCACCGCTCACGCTGCCCAGCCGCAGCGAGATCCCGCCGGCGGGCGGCGCGGCCACGATCGGCACGGGGTAGCCGGTCGAGCGCCGCAGCTGCCGGGCGAGCTGCTCGCCGACGGCGGGGACGTCGCTGTAGAGGCTGGTGGCCGAGGTGATCCGGTAGGTGACCCCGGCGGTGGGCGTCGCGCTGACCGGCGCGGGGACCACCCCGCCGAAGCTCAGGGGCGCGGCGGCGCGCGCGCTCGGGGAGGCGGAGACCGACGTGGCGACGAGCGCCGCCACCAGGATCAGCACTGTGCGCAGGCTCATGGCCTCACCATACGGACGTGATCCGCGCTAGTAAAGAAACTTTCCAAATAACGCTTGCACGCGCTCGGCCAGCGGCCTTCAAGAGCCTCGCAACCACCGCGCCCAACCATCGGAGAGTCACTAAGCGATATCCACTCGGCCGCCAGACGAGGACAGAGATATGCGACGCCTTCTCGGGGTCATCACCCCGTTAGTCATCGGCCTGCTCTCCGCGGGTCTGGTCACCGCCGAGCCCGCGACGGCGCAGCCCGCGCGGACGGCCGACACACCGCCCGGCCTGAGCGCCTACTACGGCCAGCGGCTCGCCTGGACCCCCTGCAAGGGGGGTTTCCAGTGCGCGAAGCTCAAGGTGCCGCTCGACTACACCAAGCCGTCGGGCAAACGGATCGAGATCGCCGTGATCAAACTACCGGCGAAGGGCGCCAAGCGCCTGGGCTCCGTGGTGATCAACTTTGGCGGACCCGGCGGGTCGGGCGTCGACCTGCTGAGAGGCGCCGCGAAGGTGAAGTTCACCGCCGCCCTCCGCTCGCGCTTCGACCTGGTCAGCTTCGATCCGCGCGGCGTGGGCGCCTCCACCCCCGTGCGCTGCATGCCCACCCAGGTGGCCGACTGGTACCACTCCGTCGACGACACCCCGGACTCGAAGGCCGAGGTGAAGATGTACAACTACGCGCAGCTGCGGCTCGCGCAGGCGTGCCAGGCCAACTCCGGCGCGCTCCTGCCCTTCGTGGGCACGCCGAACGCCGCCCGCGACATGGACGTGCTGCGCGCCGCTCTCGGCGAGTCGCGCATGACCTACCTGGGCTTCTCGTACGGCACCCTGCTCGGCGCCACGTACGCGAACCTGTTCCCGGCCAGGGTGCGCGCGATGGTGCTCGACGGCGCCGAGGACCCCACCACGACGGCGACCGAGTTCGGCGCGGGCCAGCAGGACGGCTTCGGCGTGGCCTTCGAGTCCTTCGCGCGGGACTGCTTCAAGCACAAGGACTGCCCCTTCAAGAAGCACACGGTCACCGCGGTCACCAAGCAGATGCGCGCCCTGCACGACCGGACCGAGAAGGCGCCGCTGGTCAACACCTACGACGGCAGGCAGGCCACGCAGGCGATCGTGTACACCGGCCTCTACAGCCTCCTGTACGACCAGCGGTCGTGGCCGGCCCTGCGGCAGGCGCTCGGCTCGGCCTTCAAGGGCGACGGCACGCTGCTGCTGCAGTACGCCGACCAGTACAACGAGCGCGGCCCCGACGCCACCTACGCCAACATGATGGAGGCGCACGCGGCCATCGACTGCCTCGATCACCCGACCTGGCGGCGAGCGGTGCGCCAGGCCAAGGCGATCAGCTCCGGCAAGGCCGTGGCCAGTGCGTGCGACTTCTGGCCGGTCAGGAGCAAGACGGTCAACAGGGCCATCCACGCCAAGGGCGCGCCGCCCATCCTGGTGGTCGGCACCCTGCGCGACCCCGCCACGCCGTACAAGTGGGCCAAGGCACTGGCCTCTCAGCTGTCCTCGGGCGTGCTGCTGAGCTTCGACGGCGACGGCCACACCGCCTACGGCACCGGCTCGGCCTGCGTGAACACCTCCGTCGACCGCTACCTGATCACCCGGGTACCGCCGCGTGACGGGAAGATGTGCCCGAAGATCTGACCCGGCCCCGGTCGTGCGCGACCGGGGTCAGCTCGTGTCGTCGTCGCCCTTGGCCGAGCGGTCCATCGCCGGTTGCACGAACCAGGTCCACACGGCCAGCGCGGCGACGACGACGGCCGTGATCACCGCCACCGTGCTGTGGAACAGGTAGTCGACCACCAGCATGGTGGCCGCGGTCATCGAGACGGCCAGGGCCAGCGCCCCGGCGATGCCGTACAAGTTGGAGCGGCGGACCAGCATCTCCTTCAGCCCTTGGCGGAAGAGCACCCGGTGCTGGGCGGCCGGGGCGATGTAGCAGATCGAGGCGATCGCGGCACTGACCAGCGCCACGTAGAACAGCCGCCGATCGGCCAGGCTCAACTTGTCGAACCCCTGCGAGAACGGGACCGTCAGCAGGAACGCGAACAGCACCTGGACGCCGGTCACCGCCACCCGTGCGCTCTGCAGCAGCTCCACGAAATTGCGATCGGCCCGCTCCTTATGAGTTTCCCTGTCCGGTTCCATGTGCCTTCATCTACCTAGATCAGGAAATTTCATGCAAAAGCGCGATCAATTCGCGTAGGGCCAGCTTCACGTGAGCAGGCGGGCAGGGGTGATCGGCAGGTCGCGGACGCGGATGCCGGTCGCGTGATAGACCGCGTTGCCGATGGCGGCCGCGGTGCCGACGATGCCGATCTCACCGATGCCCTTGGTGCCCATGGGGTTGAGGTGCCGGTCGTCCTCCTCGATCCAGGCCGCGTCGATCCGTTCGATGTCCGCGCACACCGGCACGTGGTATTGAGCCAGGTCGTGGTTGCTGAACCCGCCGAACTCGTCGTCGATGACGCTCTCCTCCATCAACGCCATGCCCACGCCCATCGTCATGCCGCCGACGAACTGCGACATGGCCAGTTGCTCGTCGATGATCCGCCCGGCGGCGAAGATGCCCAGCAGGTGCGATACGCGGATCTCGCCGGTGTCCATGTCCACTCGCACCCGGGCGAACTGGGCGCCGAAGGCGTGTCTGGCCAGGTCCTGCTGCGCCTTGATGGCGTCGGTGGTGTCGGCGGCGCCGTGCTTGCCGTCGCGCAGCGCCTCCTCGCAGGCGGCCACCACGGCCGAGCCCCAGGAGGCGGTGCCCATGGAGCCGCCGGCCACCGGGGCCGGGGGCAGATCGCTGTCGCCCAGTTCGATCCGTACCTGGTCGGGCGGGACGCCGAGCGCGGTCGCGGCGATCTTGGTCAGCGCGGTGCGGGCGCCGGTGCCGAGGTCGACGGCGGCCACGCGGACGACATAGCCGCCGTTCTCGACGGTGGCGGTGGCCTGGGACGGGCGCCGGAAGGCCGGGAAGGTGGAAGAGGCGACGCCGGTGCCGATGAGCCAGCGCCCCTGGCGGCGGACGCCCGGCGTCGGATCGCGCCCCTCCCAGCCGAACCGGCGGGCGCCCTCCAGCAGGCAGGCCACCAGGTTGCGGGAGCTGAACGGCAGGCCGCTCTCCGGCTCGGTCTCCGCGTCGTTGAGCACGCGCAGCTCGACGGGGTCCAGGCCGGTGGCGATGGCCAGCTCGTCCATGGCCGACTCCAGCGCGTACATGCCGGGGCATTCGCCCGGTGCGCGCATCCACGACGGGGTGGCCACGTCCAGCCGGACCAGCCGGTGGGCCGTGCGCAGCGCGGGCGTCTCGTACATGGTGCGGGCCGGGGTGGCGGTCTGCTCGGCGAACTCGACCAGCGTCGAGCTCTGCTCGGCGACCTCGTGCTCGACGGCGGTGAGGCGGCCGTCGGCGTCGGCGCCGAGCCGGACTCGCTGGATCGTCGGCGTCCGATAGCCGGTGACGTCGAACAGTTGCTGCCGGGTCAGCGCCACCTTCACCGGCCGCCCGACGGCCCGCGCCGCCAGGACGGCGAGCATGGTACCGGGGCGGATGGTGCCCTTGGATCCGAAGCCGCCGCCAATGTGGCGGCACACCACGCGCACCCGCTCGGCGGGCAGGCCGAGCGTCTTGGCGATCATGACGCGTGCCGTGGACACGCCCTGCGTCGAGTCGTAGACGGTCAGGTCGCCGTCACCGCTCCAGACGGCGAGCGTGGCGTGCGGCTCCATCGGGTTGTTGTGCACGGCCGGGGTCGTGTACGTCACGTCCACGGTGACGGCCGCTGCGGCCAGCCCGGCCGCCAGGTCGCCCTTCTCGGTGTCGGCCGGGTAGAACGGGTTCACCTTGTCCGGCCGGTAGAGCCCGGGGTGGTCGCCGCGCAGCCGTACGTCGTGCGGGTCCTCCTCGTAGGTGACCCGCACCTCCCGAGCGGCCGCGCGGGCGTTCTCGTAGGTGTCGGCGACGACGGCGGCGACGAACTGCCCCCGGTAGGCGACCTCGCGGCGCTGGAACAGCGCCAGCTCCGGGTCCGCGTCGGGGGCCAGCTCGGGCGGGTCCTCACTGGACAGTACGGCCAGCACGCCCGGCAGGACGAGCGCCCCCGTCGCGTCGATCGAGGTGATGCGGCCTCTGACGATCCCGGCCTGAACCGGGTAGGCGTAGGTGACGCCCTCGATCGGATATTCGGCCGAGTACGTCGCGCGGCCGGTGACCTTGTCGTGCCCCTCGATCCGGGTCATGGTGCCAGCTCCAGCAGGGTGCGGACGATGAGGTTGCGGGCCAGCGGCACCTTGTGCGCGTTGCGCGGCAGCGGGCGGGCCTGCGCCAGTTCGGCCTCGGCGGCCCGGATGAAGCTCTCCTCACTCGCCGGGGCGCCGCGCAGCGCCCGCTCGGCGCGCTCGCACCGCCACGGCGCGTGCGCCACCGCGCCGAGCGCGATCCGGCAGTCGCGTACGCTCCCGTCGTCTGCGACGTCGAGGACGGCGGCGATCGAGACCAGCGCGAACGCGAACGAGGCGCGCTCGCGGACCTTGCGGTAGCGGGAGGCGCCCGGCGGCGGGGCGGGCAGGTGCACGGCGGTGACCAGCTCGCCGGGCGCCAGCACGGTGTCGCGTTCGGGGTCGTCCCCGGGCAGCCGGTGCAGCCCAGGCATCGGGATCACCCGGTCGCCGCCGGGTCCGGTGACGTGCACGCGGGCATCGAGCGCGGCCAGCGCCACCGCCATGTCGGACGGGTGGGTGGCCACGCATGCGGGGGAATGCCCGAGGATGGCGAGGTTGCTGTGGTCGCCGCCGATCGCCGGGCAGCCGGATCCGGGCCGCCGCTTGTTGCACGGCTTGGAGACGTCCTGGAAGTACGAGCAGCGGGTGCGTTGCAGCAGGTTGCCGCCCACGGTCGCCATGTTGCGGATCTGCCCGGACGCCCCGGCCAGCACCGCCCGCGTCAGCATCGGGTAGCGCTCGCGGACCAGCGGGTGGGCGCCGAGGTCGCTGTTGCGGACGGCGGCACCGACTCGCAGCCCGTCGCCGTCGGGCTCGATCCGGTCGAGCGGCAGCCGGCTCACGTCCACCAGGAACTCGGGCTCGGCCACGCCCAGACGCATGAGGTCGACGAGGTTGGTGCCGCCGCCCAGGTACATCGCGCCGGGCCGGAACCTGGCCACGGCGTCGGCGGGGTCGCCGGCTCGCGCGTACTCGAAGGGTCTCATCGCGCCACCTCCGCGATCGCGGTGACGATGTTCGGGTAGGCGCCGCACCGGCACAGGTTGCCGCTCATCCGCTCGCGGATCTCCTCGGCCGTCAGCGCCGGGTCGGCGGCCAGGTCCTCGGTGACGGCGCTCGGACCGCCCTCGGCCAGCATCCCGGCGGCCGAGCAGAGCTGGCCGGGGGTGCAGTAGCCGCATTGGAAGGCGTCGTGCTCGATGAAGGCGGCTTGGAGCGGATGCGGCTGGTCGCCGTCCGCCAGGCCCTCGACGGTGGTGATGTCGGATCCGTCCTGCGCCACGGCCAGCGCCAGGCAGGCGTTGGCCCGCCGGCCGTCGATCAGCACGGTGCACGCGCCGCACTGGCCGTGATCGCAACCCTTCTTCGAGCCGGTCAGCCCGAGCCGCTCGCGCAGCAGATCCAGCAGCGAGACGCGCGGGTCCACCTCCACGGTCCGCCGCGAACCGTTGACCTGCAGGGTGATCTCCATAGGCGCTCGCCTACCCGGTGCGCGGACGGCTCAACCCCACGTCGTCCTCGTTGCCTTGGTCGGCTTTGTTCGGAGAAATGCCCGGTGGGACACTGAAAGGTGACGAAGGGGGACGTCATGATCGAGGTCAAGAGCATCGACAAGCCCGACGAGCGCCGGGACTTCCCGATGGGCCACTTCGAGGTGTGCAACCTGACGGGCCTGAGCTTCGGTGTGGCCACGTTCGAACCCGGATGGCGCTGGTCGGCGTCCATCAAGCCGATCGTCGGCACCGATTCGTGCCAGGTCCATCACAACGGGTTCGTCGTCCGAGGCCGGCTCCGCATCCGGATGGACGACGGCGCCGAGGCCGAGATCGGCCCGGGGGAGGTCTTCGTCGCCCCGCCCGGACACGACGCCTGGGTGGTCGGGAACGAGCAGGTAGAGGTGTACGACTTCGCGGGCGGCGCCGCGGAGTACGCCAAGGCGCGGAGCGTCTGAGGCCTGCTTTTGCAGCGGGGGTCGCCGGCGGGCACGTAGCCGGCGGCCCTCGGCCCTTTCGTTCAGACCGTGATGACGACCTTCCCCACGACGTGACCCTCTTCCTGGTAGCGGACGGCCGCCGGGATCTCCTCGAACGGGTAACCGCGGTCGATGACCGGAGTGATCTCGCCGTCCTCGATGAGCCGGGTCAGCGTCAGCAGATTCTGCCGCTTCTGCGGGCAGTGGACCACGTCCGTCATGACGATCGTCTGGGACACGAACGGCCCGAGCGCCAGTGCCGCGAACACGTGAGCGGCGGGCTGGAACCATCGGCCGGGCGGTCCGCCGATGGCGACGTGGGCGCCCTTGGGGGTCAGCGCCCGGCGGCAGGCCGCTGCTGACTGGCTTCCCGCGATGTCCAGCAGCAGGTCGTAACGCTGTCCGTTCCGGGTGAAGTCCTCCGTGGTGTAGTCGATGACCTCGGTGGCGCCGAGCGACTTGACCAGGTCCACGTTCCGCGCGCCGCAGACGGCGGCGACCTCCGCGCCGAGCGCTCGGGCGATCTGCACGGCGAACGTCCCTACCCCGCCCGACGCCCCGTTGACGAGGACCTTCTGCCCGGACTGGACGCGGCCCTGGTCGCACAGGCCCATCAGGGCGGTGTTGGCCGCCATCGGCACCGCCGCCGCCTGCTCGAACGACAGGTTCTTCGGTTTCGGCGCCAGGTCGCTCGCCCGGACGCACGCGTATTCGGCGAAGCCGCCCTGGTTGGACTGCGCGAAGACCTCGTCGCCGGGGCTGAACTCCGTCACGTCCTTGCCGACCGCCTCGACCTGCCCCGCCAGGTCGGCGCCCAGGATGTGGATCTTCGGCCCGCGCAGCCCGAGGCTGCCGGGCATCAGGCGCGCGATGTACGGCTCGCCTCTCATGTGGTGCCAGTCGTAGGGCTGGATGGAGGTGGCACGGACCCGGACCAGTACCTCGTCGTCGCCGGGCAGGGGCTTGTCGATCTCGGTGATGGCCAGGTCGTCGGGTGAGCCGTACGTGCGTAAGACGATCGCCTTCATCGCAGGTGCCTCCGATTCGTACAACGTAAGTCGTACGTCGTAAGGTACTCTTACGGCGTAAGGCAGTCAAGGGCATGGCGAAGCGCCTTATGAGGCGAACGCGGAGGTCAGGCGGTCTCGCGCATCCTGTCGAGACCGTCGAGGATCAGATCCAGCCCGAACTCGAACTCGGTCTGGTCGTCGCACCACCCCAGCGTGGAGTCGGGGTCGTCGTGGGCGATCTCCCGCAGCATGCCGACGAGGTGGGGCAGCTGCTCGGCCATGGCGTCGAGCATGGCCGCGGATTCGTCACCGGTCCCGTCACCCGGATCGAACATCTCCTGGGTGAACCCCAGAGCCCGGCTCCCCAGGGCATGCAGCGCGTGGTGGGCCAGGTCGTTGGAGAAGCCACCGTCTCGCATGAGCCCGATCAGGGCATCGAAGTACTGTACGACGGCCGGACTCACGTCGGTACGGGTCTCGAAGACGCGCGGCGCCCAGGGGTGGCGGAGGAAGACCTGGCGGGCGGTCAGGATCCGCTGCCGCACGGCCGTCTTCCAGGCGGCACCCTTGGAGGGCACGTCGATCCGGCCGACCGCCTCGTTGATCTCGCCGGCGATGACGCCGACGATGCCGTCCAGGACGTCTTCCTTCTTGGCCACGTGGTAGTAGAGCGACATCGCCTCGGCGCCGAGCTCTTCCGCGAGACGGCGCATCGTGAGCGACTCGATGCCGCTTTCGTCGGCGACCTTGATCGCGGCCCGGAGCACCCGGTCTCTGCTCAACGGGGTGCGGGGCTCGGTCCTCGGTCCATTCCGCGTGGCCACCTAGATCAACCTCCGCGCCATATCGTACAAGGCAAGTTTGGGCTCCATCGCTGCCAGGTCAGCGTTCGGCGGCGTACTGGCCGGCCAGCTCGGCGCCGATCCGGGCCAGCTCCGCCTGGACCGACCGCGGCTCGACCACCTCGATCATCGCGCCCCAGCCGGCCAGGTTCCTGGCGATGTCCAGCGGGGTCGGCGCGGCGAGGCGGACTCGGACCCGGCCGTGGTCGAGCTCGCCGTCGGTGTGGCAGTGCCGCCCGAAGTGGGTGCGCAGCACCGGCACGAACCTGGCTTCGATGATCACGGTCGCCCACGTACGCGAACGCCGCCGCTCCACCTCCCCCACGACCTGCTCCCACGCGTCGGCGAGCGTGAAGTCGTCCGGCCGCTCGGCGGTCTGGTCCGTCGGCTCGGCCTCGATGATCCGGTCGATCCGGAAGGTTCGCTGTCCGCGTTCGGTCCCGGCGATCAGGTACCAGATGTCGTCCTTGTCGATCAGGCCCCACGGGTCGATCAGCCGTTCGCTCCGCTCCCGGGCGCTGCCGGCGTAGGTCAGTCGGACCTTCCTGCGCCGGACCACGGCGGCCTGGAGCAGGTCGACCAGCTCGGGGCGGCGGCGATCACGCTCGCCCCAGCGGGTGGGGTCGATCATCGTCGCGCCGGCGGCGGCCTCGGCGTCGGCCCGGAAGGTCTGCGGCAGCGCCCGTACGAGCTTGCGCAGCGCCGCCTTGGCCTCACCCGAGACGGCCGCGGCCGGTCCGACCAGCAGGAACAGCGCCTGCGCCTCGGTCGCCGACAAACCGCTGAGATCGGTACGGGCGCCGCCGACGAGCGACCAGCCGCCACCGCGTCCGGCCTGCGGATAGACCGGGATGCCCGCCGCGGACAGCGCCTCCAGATCGCGGCGGGCGGTGGCGACGGACACCTCGAGCTCGCCGGCCAGCTCGGCGGCGGTCACCCGGCCACGTCTCTGCATGAGCAGGAGGGTCGCGACGAGCCGGTCAGCGCGCATGTCCCCATCTTCTCCAAGAAAGTGGTCAATTGGTGAGCACTTTAGCTTGGAGGATGGTCATAGTCACCGACCGAAAGTAAGGAACACCCCATGTTGCGTGGACTCACCACCGTCAGCTTCTTCGCCGACGACGTCTCGGCCGCCCGGGACTGGTACACCGAACTGCTCGGCATCGAGCCGTACTTCGTGCGCCCGGTCGAGGGGCCGCCCGCGTACATCGAGTTCCGGCTTGGCGACTACCAGCACGAGTTCGGCATCGTCGACCGCCGATTCGCCCCGCACGGCCGGTCCGACCAGGCCGGCGGCGCGGTGATCTACTGGCACGTGGACGATGTCGAGGCCGCCTTCGAGCGGCTGCTGTCCCTGGGCGCCACCGTGCACGACAAGCCGGTCGAGCGGGGGCCGGGATTCGTCACCGCGTCCGTGGTCGACCCCTTCGGGAACATCCTCGGCGTGATGTACAACGAGCACTACCTGGAGATCTTCGGGACGCGGCCTACGGAGTCCATCTGATGCTGGGATTGATGCCGCCGGTCCAGTTGAAGGTGGCCATGTTGTCCCACTGGTCGCCGGTGCCGTTGATGTTGGCCGGGTCCCAGCCGTTGCCGGAGATGGCGTACCAGGTCGGTTCCCAGTAGAAGACGCCGATCGCGCCCGCGCCGCGCGCCGTGTTCTGGACCGCGGCGAACTCGTTCGCCTGCCCCGCCCAGGTGGCCGGGTAGCCCGAGCACGGCGCCGAGCCGGTCACCACGTTCCCCTCGCTGTCGGCGTTGGCCGCGGTGAACGGGTAGGCGGTCTCCGCCACGATGACCGGCTTGCCGTACCGGGACCTCGCGTCGTTGATCACCGTGGACAGGGTGGACAGCGGGCCGTGCCACATGCAGTAGTAGGACAGGGCGGTGATGTCCCATGGCACGCCCTTGGCCCTGATCCCGTCGTAGAACCAGCGGGCGTTGGCGAGGCTGTCGGCATCGGCGGTGTGGATGATCACCTGGGTTGCGCTGTTGCACGCCTTGGTCGCGTTGTACCCGGCTTTGAGCAGCAGGCTCAGGTTGGTGAAGTCGTTGTTGATGACCTTGCCGTCGTTCCAGAGCATCCCGACGTTGATCTCGTTGCCGATCTGCACGCTGTCGGGTGTGGTGCCCTGCGCCTTCAGGCTGTTGCAGACGTCGTAGGTGTAGTTGTAGAGGTCCGTCTGGAGCTGGCCGATGCCGTGACTCGCCCACGCCGCCGGCTTGAACTGCTTGCCCGGGTCGGCCCAGGTGTCCGAGTAGTGGAAGTCGATCATCAGGCCGAGCCCCTTGGCTTTGACCGTCCTGGCGTAGGCCAGGACCTTCGCCTTGTTGTTGTAGCCGCTCGCCGGGTTGTTCCAGACGCGTAAGCGGACGTAGTTGACGCCGACGCCGGCGAGGATGTCCAGCGGGTCGGCGGCCGTCCCGGCGGCGTTGTAGTACTTGGCGCCGAGGTCCAGGCTCCGCTGGAGCGACGAGACGTCGGCGCCGCGCATGGTCAGCGTGGCGGCTGAGGCGGGGGCGGGGTTCACGAGTGCGACGGCGAGCAGTGTCGCCAGTGCGAGGAGGAGCGTGCCCCCGATCCTCCAGGGGCGGTTCAGGTGGTTGACGGCCATCCCGATCTCCTTGCTCAAGAAATGGGCGGGCTCCTGCGAACGTTCACAGAGGCTCTTGAGCGCTCCTCTGTGAACGTTCACAGACCCTCTTGAGCATGAGGATAAAGAAGGATCTCCCGCCGGGGAAGAGTGGTTCCCGGGAATTCAGCCCTCGAAGAAGGTCAGCTGGACCCCGGAGACCGTACGCCGGACAGAGGCGAACCCGTCCAGCTGGGCCCGCTCACTCCCGGCCTCGCTCAGCCGCTCATGTACGGCCTCGCTCAGATAGACGTGACCGGGCCTGCCGAGATCCTGCGCCATCTTGGAGGCGAGGTTCACCGGCGCGCCCGCGACATCCCACCCACCGCCCGGCGTCTCACCCGCCAGCACCGGCCCGGCGGCCACCCCGATCCGGCAGACGATCTCATGCTCGGCCAGGCCCGCGCGCAGGCCCTGCGCGAAGCGTACGGCCGGCGCGACCTCCTCGAACAGGTAGAGAGCCAGCGGTCCAGCGATCTTGATCTCCACGGCACCCCGCTCGGGCATGAGCCGGAGCCCCGCCTCCCTCAGCACGGCCGACAGGGCCAGCCCTCTCAGCAGCCCGAGCTCAGGCGTCTCGGCCGCGGCGACGCTCCGCTCGACCAGAACCACCGTCCGGTCCTGAAGATGCTCGGCGGCCAGCCGCCGGGCCAACTCGACGTCCTCGGGACGACCCTCCAGCCTCAGCAGGTCGGCGTAGAAGGCCGCGGAGTAGGGAATCGGGTAACGCAGCTCCTCGGCGACCGGCCGCACATCGTCCGGACGGGGGCCGTCGAGCACCTGATAGACGGCGCCGACCAGGCTCTCGGGGCCGTCCTTGCGTCGCAGGACGAAGGCATGGTCAGGCGGCAGCCGGTCGACGACCGCGCCTGTCACCACGAGCTCCCCGCCTTCGGTGTGGTTCTCCGCGATGTCCTCGATCGCGTCCGCCTCCGGGCCGTACAGCCCACCGGCCAGGCCGTAGAAACTCCCGTAGTGCGTTCCGATGCCGATCCGTACGCGGCAATGGCGTTCGATCTCGTCCTGGACCTTCAGCAGGGCCGACAGCAGCACCCCCGCCTCCGCCGATTCCGGATGGAACATCTGGGCGTTGTCCGCCGCCCACACACCCACCGCCTCGCCGCCGATGGCCCTGGCGTGGGTGTGCAGGATCCGCTTGGGCCGGTCGATGAGCGCCAGCACCTCCAGCAGACCCAGCCGCTGACTGAGCTTCGTCAGCCCGGCCGAATCGGACACCACGTTGTAACCGCGGACCGCGAATCGGCTCAGCAGCCGCCGCGCGTCCTCGTGGCTTTGACCGGTGTCACGCCACTGCTCGATCAGCGCCAGCGGCAGACCGGCCGCGGAGCGCGGCTCGGTGTCGAAGGTGCTCGGGATGTATGCGCCCGTGGGGGGTTCGGAAGCCACCCGACCACCGTATATCACTCAACGCACTTGTATAAACGCTCTCTGTGATCGACTCGCGCGGCCGAGGAGGCGCTGGCGCGAGCGGGCGCCAGGGACGACAGCCGCGCCGCCAACCAGCAGCGGCGGTCTCTGCAGAACGCCGCCGCACCCGTCTCAGCCTCCGACCAGCGGGACAAGCTTGACGAACGAGATCACCGGATCCGCGGTCAGGTCGATCGACTCGTCCAGACCCTCGATCTGACGATCACCGACCAGCAGGAGGAACCCGTTGCGCGCGAACGCCCGCTCGGCGATGTCCGCCTGACGCTCCCAGTCGATCCGCCGTGCCGCGCGCATCCGGTAGCCGTTCAGCTCGACCTCGGCGTCGTCAGGCTTGACCAGCCCGTTGAACCTGGGCGAGGGCGCCGCGTTGTACCGGGCGACCTCCTCGCGCACGCGCAGCCGCAGCAGCTCACGCGCGGTGATCCGGTCCGGCAGGCCGGGCAGCGTGAACTCCTCCAGCGGCCGGCCACTCGCGCTCTCGTCACGGAAGGTGACCTGGGCCATCGATGATCTCCTGTGGTAGTGGGATGACCCTTGACTATCAGCCGCCTCCGACAAACCGGCCTCCGGCGAATTCTGTCGGACGGCTTCGGCATGATCCAGGCATGCGCGAACTCACCGTCGACGAGACGGTCACGGCCGCCTTCGCGTCCACGAGCTGGATCATGGAGGCGATCGTCCAGGAGCTTGAGCTGGAGGGACGGTCATACTCCTGGCTCTGGCCGGATGACCGGGACGAACGACGTGACGAGAAACTGCGGCGCCAGGCCCGGAATGTCCGGCAGGAGTGGGTGGGACGGCTGCGTCACACGGAAGGCGCCGACCGCCGGGCCGCCGTGATCTACCTGGCTCAACCCGGGCTGGACGAATACTACGAAGAGCTGGAGCCGGCCCTGTCCGGCTCCAGCGGCTGGACCGCCACCGACGTGGCCGCGCTGCTCTCGGTCGTGCGCAGCCGGAGGCTTCACTACTGGGACGCCACCTGGGTGTGCCAGGTCGTGGACCTGGTGCTGGAAATCGACGTCGCCGAGCGGCAACACCTGCGCGAGCCGTTCACCCGGCTGATCGAGGCCATGGCCCACGTCCCGCTGCCTGCCGACGACCGACGACGTCTGCACCGCCGGATCGCGCTGGCCCTGCCCGGCGGTCCGACGACATTGCCGCTGTCGGCACTCGTACGCGCCGACGCCTGGGCCTCGTCCGTACGCGATTACCTTGGGGACGCGCCCGCACCCCACCTGGTCAAGCTGGTCGAGCATCTGTGCGAGGTACATACGCCTCGGCCCACCCAGACGTGGCGCGCCCGCTGCCTGACCCTGCTGGAGCCCGCCGGTGCGCGGGAGTTCGTGCGGTTCGCGCTGACGGCCTTCATCCGCGAGGTGTCCGACGACGGCAACCGGCGGATGGTGTCCGAGGCGAACACGGATGTGGCCCGCGGGACCATCTGGGCGGCGACGCTGGCCCGGGTCGACGATCTGGCGGCCACTCTGACCTGGTTGGCCGTCCATCTGGGTGGTGACCGCGCCCGATTCACGCAGGATCTGGTGATCGCCGGGGCCGCGATCAACGCGCTCGGCGAGGGCGAAGACCCGCAGCCGCTCTGGCGGCTCCAGACCTCGATCAAGCACCGGGCGCTGCGCAAGCAGGTCGACACCGCGCTCGCCACGGCCGCCGGACACGCCGGGATCACACCGGCCCAGCTGCTGGAGCGGGGCGTGCCGACCCACGGACTCGCCACCGACGGGACCCGGTCGTGGCGCCTGGGCGACCACACCGTGGTGCTGACCGTCCGGGACGCGGTCACCGTACGACTCGGCTTCACCGCCGCCGACGGCACCGCGGTCCGTGCCCTTCCCGCGGCGGTGAAGGAAACCCATGCTGAGGAGCTCAAGGCCATCAAGGCCGTCCAGAAGGAGGTCCGCCAGACGCTGGCGGCCGAGCGCGCCCGCTTGGAGGGGCTGTTCACCGTCGACCGGACCTGGTCGCACGAGGAGTGGGCCCGTCACTACCTGAATCATCCGATTACCGGGGTGGTGGCGCGCGGGCTGATCTGGGAGGCGGATGGGACGGCCTTCCTGCCCGGCGACGCACCGCCCGGGGCCGAGGTCCGGCTGTGGCATCCCGCGCGCGCCGCGCCGGCGGAAGTGGCGGCCTGGCGGGAGACGGTGACCGGGCGACGGCTGCGCCAGCCGTACAAGCAGGCCTTCCGGGAGGTCTACGTGCTCACCCCCGCCGAGGAGAGCACAGGGGTCTACTCCCATCGGTTCGCCGCCCACATCGTCGACCACCCGCGGCTGTACGCGCTGCTCAAGGAGCGCGGCTGGCAGACGCTCTGGCTGCGCGCCTTCCACGGCGAGCAGGAAGCCGTGGCCAAGAAGGAACTGGCGGAGGGCGCCTGGCGGGTCCGCTTCCGCTACGAGACCGCCGCGGTGGCCGACCACGAGGTGACCCTTGCCGCCACCGATCAGGTCCGTTTCGACCGGCGCCACGGGCGCGCCTGGCGGGAGACGCCACTGGCGTGGGTTCCGCCGCTGGTGTTCAGCGAGGCGATGCGGGACGTGGACCTGTTCATCGCGATCACCTCGATCGCCGCCGACCCGGACTGGATCGACCGGGGCGAGGACGGTTTCAGCGGTGGAGAGCGATTCGGCGGTGAGGAGCGTTTCGGCGGTGAGGAGCGTTTCGGCGGTGACGAGCGTTTCGGTGGGTACGTGCGAGAGGCCGCCTTCGGCACGCTGCCGCCGTCGGCCGAGGTCCGCCGCGACGCACTGGCCCGGATCCTCCCCCGTACGGCGATCGCCGACCGCTGCACGCTCACCGACCGCTACCTCGTCGTCCGCGGTGACCTGCGCACCTACCGGATCCACCTGGGCAGCGGCAACATCCTCATGAGCCCCAGCGACATCTACCTGTGCATCGTCACAGCCCGTAAGCGCGACGCCAAGCTGTTCCTGCCCTTCGAGGAGGACGGCCGCCTGGCTCTCATCCTCAGCAAGGCCTTCCTCCTCGCCCACGACAGCAAGATCACCGACGAGACCATCCTCCAGCAGATCCGCCGGGCAGACGTCACCTGATGGCTGCGGACGACGAGCCGGCCGACCCCAAAAGCTATGGGGCAAAAATATATGAGCTCGTAATGTATGGCACCAAACAAAGTCGCTATCCTGACGAACATGACATCTGGCCATTCAGCGGAGTCCGACCTCCAGCAGGCGCCACTCCCCTATCTGGTGTCGATCGCGGGAAACGTGCTGAACAGCCGCTGGAACGCTCTGTTGAGCCAGGAGCACGGCGTGTCCGTCGCGGGGATGAACGTGTTGCTGGCCCTGAGCCGCGGGTCGGGCACCCACACCGAGATCGCCCGGCGCTGCCGGGTGCACGTCTCCACACTGACCGGGATCGTGGACACGCTCGCCCGCGATCACCTCGTGGACCGTCTGCGGGACACCGTGGACCGAAGAAAGGTCCTGCTGGTGCTCACGCCGCGCGGCAAGAAGATCACCGAGCGCGTGGGGCACGTCCTGAGCGAGGCGCCCCCGCTCACCCCCAGCCTGCCGGATCCCGAGCACGAGGCGATCATCCGCACGTTCCTCATCGGCACGATCGAATTCGACGAACGGGAGGCCACTCGTGCCCGGATCGCAGACACAGAGAGCGGCGAAGGTCGATGACTCCGCCGTCGCCATCGACGCCCTGGTCAAGAGATATCCCGGGGCTCCGGCGAACGCCGTAGACGAACTCTTTCTCGAGGTCCGCCCAGGAGAGATCTTCGGCCTGTTAGGCCCCAACGGCGCGGGCAAGAGCACCACGATCGGCATCCTCACCACCCGCGTCATCCCCACCGGAGGCACGGCCACCATCCTGGGCGTGGACGTCGTGGCCCGCCCCGTGGCGGCGCGCCGGCTCCTGGGCGTCGTGCCCCAGGTCAACAACCTCGACCGCTCCCTCAATGCCTGGCAGAACCTGGTCTTTCACGCCGCCTACCACGGCGTGCCGCGAGCGGTCCGCAAGGCCCGGGCCACCGAGCTCATGGAGTCCTTCGGGCTCGTCGGGCGGGGCCGCGACAGCGTCAACACCTATTCGGGCGGCATGGCCCAGCGCCTGCTGATCGCCCGAGCCCTGATGCACGACCCTCGCGTACTGTTCCTCGACGAGCCGACGACCGGGCTCGACCCGCAGGCGCGGCTCTTCGTGTGGGACCGGATCCGCGAGCTGCGCGCCGCGGGGGTGACGGTCGTCCTGACCACGCATGACATGGACGAGGCCGCCGACCTGTCCGACCGGGTCGGCATCATCGACCACGGCAAGCTGCTCGCGCTCGGCACGGTCCACGCGCTCACGCGTGGCCTGGAGGGGAAGAGCCTGCTCGACATCACTCTCGGGCAGGTCCCCGGGCCTGCCGTCCAGGAGCTGCCGGACGTCCTGGCCGGTGTCGACGGCGTCGAAAGCGTGCAGTCCGCACCCGCCGGGCCTGCCTCGAGCGAGACGCGTTTCCGGCTCTACGTGAGCCGCGATCCCGCCGCCGTGCTCGGACCGGTGGCGCAGCTGCTGGCCAAGCGCGACTGCCCCATCACCAACGTCCAGATCGGCGAGCCGAGCCTGGAGGACGTCTTCATCACCCTCACGGGGAGGAGCCTGCGATGAGCGTGCCGGCCCAGACGGCCGTCCGCGGGGGCGTCAGCCCGCTGCGCGTGGTCCTCGCGATCCTGTGGCGCGATGCCGTCGTGACCTGGCGCGACATCATCTCGGTGCTCGCCCAGGTCGTGCTCCAGCCACTCGTCATGCTTTTCATCTTCGTCGGCGTGCTCGGCCGCCTGGCCTACGTCGACCCCTCCTACAACGACGTGCTGCTTCCCGGCGTGGTCGCGATGAGCGGCTTCGTGGCGGCGCTCCAGGCCGTCGCCCTGCCGCTGATGATGGAGTTCGGCTACACGAAGGAGATCGAGGACCGCCTGCTGGCGCCGGTCTCGATCTCCCTGGTCGGCCTGGAGAAGGTGCTGGCGGCGGCGCTGCGCGCGCTGTTCGCCGCCGCGGTCACCCTGCCCGCCGGCATGCTGATCATCCAGGACGCGTCGTTCCGGGTCGACGGCCTTCCGCTGCTCGTGCTGTCGGTCCTGCTCGGCGGCTGGGCGGCCGGGGCGATCGGGCTGATCATCGGTACGCTGCTGCCGCCCGGCAAGGTCGGCATCATGTTCGCCCTCATCATCGCGCCGATGCTGTTCACCGGCGGCACCCAATACCCGTGGCCCTCGCTCGGTGAGCTGCCCTGGTTCCAGGTCCTGACGGCGCTCAATCCGATGACGTACTCGAGCGAGGGAGTACGGGCGGCGCTGGAGCCGCAGGTGCCGCACATCGAGCCGTGGATCTCGATCGTCGTGCTCACCGGCTCCTGCGTGGTGCTGACCGCCATCGGGATGGTGAGCTTCCGCCGCCGGTCCCTGACCTGAGGACGCCGCCATGACCTCCACCCGCCTCGGGAAATCACCGCGAGACGGGATGACGTTTACGTCGTGAGCGGCGCGGGCACCGATGGCGAGGGTGATCAGATGCCTGGCAGGTACACACGCTCCACGGACGTGCGGGGCATTCTGCCGCGCGTGTGGCCGGCCGTGCTGGCGATCGCGCTGGCCTTCGGAAGGGGCTATCTCGACGCCTACGGCCCAGCGGGCTGGGTCGGGGTCGTCCTGGCGATCATCGGTTTCTTCGTCGCGGTGGCACCGATCGGCCTGGCGTTCTTCAGATGCACCCGGGTGTTACTGAGCCTCGCGATGGGCATGGCGCTGATCTACTGCCTGAACCTGGCCGACGAGGCCGTGGCGCGGCAGGCGCTGGCCCAGCGCGGCCAGGTGAGCGACTGCCTGGTACGCCAGGAGACCCCGCAACAGCGCACCGTCACCGACACCCACTACCAGCCCGGCACCTCACCCGGCGACCCGGGCACCACGTGGACGTCCACGCGCAGCGAGACCTACTACGACTACCGCCTGGCCTGCTCGCAGGGCGGTCCGGACTCGATGACGACTCGCATCTCCGTGGCGCGGCCGGGCACCACCCTCGCGGTCCTCTGGGACCCCACCGGACGGATCGACCCACGCCCGGCCGCGCCCGGCGACACTCCGGCCGAGGACTTCCGCGCCGCCGGGTTGGCGGGAGGAGCAGGCGTCCTGCTGGCCCTCCTCGACGCCGTGCTCGACGCCACCGGCTTCCATCTCAGACTTCCCCGCTGGCTGACCGCGCGCCGCTTCCGGCGACGTCGCTGATCGACACTGCTGATCGACACCGCTGATCGACGCTGGGAACCGCTCCACCCAGACGCAGGGGCGCTGCCTTCGTGACAGCCCATCCCCCGTTGTGTGATGAAACGATGACAACGCGGTTGACCTCCGGAATCGTCTGCTTGCCTGATGGTCATGCAAGCGACTCCCTATTTCTCCACTGACCTCCGTCGTACCGGGGCGTTCCTGGCCGTGGCCGTCGCGGTCGGGGCCACGCTCGCGGGTTGCGGCGCCTCCACCGCCTCCACCGCCTCCACCGCCTCCACCAGCGATGGACAGCAGACTGCGCAGGCCGCGGCCGGCGTCAGGGTGTTATGGATGGGTGACTCCATCGCGGGCGCGCAGGCCCCGGCTCTGGAAGCGGCGCTGAAAGCCGGCGGTGTGGCGTTCAAGAACGCCACGTCCGACGGCGGCGGCAACATCGTCGCCGGTGACCATCCGGTGACGGCCATGGCGGCCAAGGACACCTGGAAGACCCTGAAGGCGAACCTCGCCTCCTTCCGGCCGACGGTGATCGCCTACCAGATCACCAGCTACGACTGGGGCGCCGCCCGCCAGCAGCTGTCGGCCTACCAGAAGCTCGCCCGAACGGCCCAGGACGCCGGCGCCCGGCTCGTACTGGTGTCCGCCCCGCCGTTCAAGATCGACGAATTCTTCAGGCCGCACGAGAACGCGATCAAGAGCGCGCCCGCGATGGCCGCCAAGGCTGCTCACGCAAGCTACCTGGACGCCTCCGAGCTGTGGGGCAGCGACTACGCCGCCGGCAAGGCCCAGCGCGCCAAGGACGGCATCCACTCCTGCCAGCAGGGGTCGGCGGCCTTCGCCACCTGGTTCGCCAAGCGGCTCGGCGAGCTGGCCGGCTTCACCCCGGCCGCCCCCAGCGTCTGGGCCACCGGGCCGTGGACCGGCGACGAGCGCTTCGCCAAACTCGGCTGCGGCTGATGGTGCCGGCTTCTCGCGGCGAGGGGTTGATGGTTTCAGCTCCGCGACGCGCGCACATCGGCGCGCTTGACGGGCTGCGCGGGCTCGCTGTCACCGCGGTCCTGCTGTTTCACGCCGGGCAGATGCGTGGCGGGTTCCTGGGCGTCGACCTGTTCTTCGTCCTGTCCGGCTTTCTGATCACCGGCCTGCTGCTGGAGGAGCTCGGCGGCGGCCGGCTCAACCTGACGGCCTTCTGGGGGCGCCGGGCCCGCCGTCTCCTGCCCGCGCTGACCGTCATGGTCACGTCGACGCTGCCGCTGGCCTGGGCGTTCGCCAGGCCGGACATGCTGAGGTTCGCCCTCCAGGACGCGCCATGGGTGGCCGCCCAGAGCGTGAACTGGCACTATATCCACGAGCAGCTCGGATACTGGGATGCTGCCGGCACCCGCTTGTTCGCCCATCTGTGGAGCATCGGCGTCGAATGGCAGTTCTACCTGGCCTGGCCCCTGGTGGTGGCATTGGCCGGGAAGGGGCCCGGCGGGCAGCGGCGAGTGGCGCTCGTCGCGGTCGCCGGTGCGCTCATCTCGCTCCTGGTCATGATCAAGCTCGGGGCGGCCGTGGACACCACCCGCGCCTACGAGGGCACCGACACCCGGGCCTTCTCTCTCCTGCTCGGCGCGGCCGCCGCCACGGCGCCCGTCCGAGACGCCGTGGCCGGCCTGCCGCGCCTGGCCGTGGACGCGATCTGTGTCCCGCTGCTGTGCGGGCTGTCCGCCTCATGGCTGCTGACCGGCGGGGAAGAGACCCCGGGCCTGTTCCAGGGCGGGATGTTCGCGCACTCCCTGGGCAGCGCCGTGCTGATCGCGCTCCTGGCCCGTACGCCGGACGGTCTCGTGGGCAGGGTGGTCGGCAGCGCAGCGCCGCGACGACTGGGCGAGCTGTCCTACAGCCTGTACCTGTGGCACTGGCCGGTCTATCTGCTGCTGCCCCGGCCGGTGGCCGGGCTCGACGGCTGGGGCTGGACGATCGCCGCGGTCGGACTGTCGCTGCTGGTCGCGCTAGTCTCGAAGGCCGTGGTCGAGGATCCGGTACGACTGCGCGCCCGGTGGGCCACCGGGCGGCGCGGATGGGCGGCGCTGGCCGTCGCGGGAGTGACGGCGGTGGGGCTGTGGGCGGCGATACCGCGGCCGCGACCCGGCGCCGGGACGGTCGATGTGAGCATGCTGAACCAGCCGTAGCCGGAGAGACCATGCCGAAGAACGAGAGCGAACACATGCCGGGAGTGCTCTGGCGGGTGGCCACTGTCATGCCGCGGGCGCTGTGCCGTGTGACGACCGGCCTGCCGGGGATACTGTGCCGCGTGGCGGCCGGCCTGAGCGCGGCGGCGGCGCTGGCGGGCTGCGGGATCACCGACACCGGCGCGCTCCCCGCCGGTCAGCCCGCCCAAGGCGGCCTGACCGAGAACAGCAGCCGCCTGCTGCGGGTGTACTTCGTCACGCCCGAGGGCACCTGGCCGGTCACCCGGCCGGCATCGGACGGAGACCGGTTGCGACAGGCCATGGACGCGCTGCTCGCCGGCCCCACAGCGGCCGAGCGGGCCCGGGGGCTGATCACGCGGCTGCCGGCAGTGACCCAGCCGATCCGGGCCAGGACGACCAAGGGCCGGGTGCAGCTGCGTTTACCGTGGCTGGTGCGCGACCTGCGGCCGGTGGCGGTGAGCCAGCTGGTGTGTACGGCCGCCGCGTCCCCAGGCATCGGCACCGACCCCGTCGTCGAGGTGTTCGAGCCTGGCATGGCGGGCGACCCGTGGCCGGTCAGGTGCGATGAGAGCGGGTCGGCCGTCCCCGCCAAACAGGGAGCCCCCTCGTGACCCGCGTACTGCTGATCGAAGACGACCCGGCCGTGCGCCGGGGCGTGAGCCTCGGCCTGCGCCACCGAGGCCACGAAACCCTGCTGGTGGCGACCGGCGAGGACGGGCTGGCCGAACTCATCGCGAGCGCTCCCGAAGTCGTACTGCTCGACCTGATGCTCCCCGGCATGAGCGGCCTGGAGACGTGCCGCCGCATCCGCGCCTTCAGCCAGGTGCCCATCGTGATCCTTTCCGCGCGCGACGATGACGTGGACGTCGTCGTCGGTCTGGAAGCCGGCGCGGACGACTACGTGATCAAGCCTGCCAGCAGCGAGGTCATCGAAGCCCGCATGCGCGCGGTGCTGCGCCGTACCACCCAGCCCGCCTCCCCCGGCCAGGCCGCCCGCACCATCCACGGCGACCTGCTCGTCGACCGGGTCGCCCTGCGCGTGCTCAAGCACGGCGCGCAACTCGCGCTGGCGCCGACGGAGCTGAAGCTGCTGCTGTTCCTGTCAGGCACGCCCGAACAGACCTTCAGCCGCCAGCAACTCCTGGAGCTGGTGTGGGAACACAGCTTCCACGGCGACTACCGGCTGGTCGACGCGTGCGTGATGCGGTTGCGCGCCAAGATCGAGGACGACCCGCGCGAGCCCCGCTACATCCAGACCGTGCGCGGCTTCGGCTACCGGTTCGGGCCGCTGTGATCCGCGCCGTTCGCGGCTTCGGCTGCCGGGTGATCCACCCCGTACGCGGCCTCGGCTGCTGGTCGGGGCCGCCGCTGTGATCCGCCCGCCCCTCGCCCGAGGTCTGCGAGCCCAGCTGGTCCTGGTGTTCCTGCTGGTCTCGGCGCTCAGCGCGCTGACCGCCGCCGCGTTCACCTTCCGCCAGGGCCGTACCGCGATCGTGGAGCGCGTCCAGGCCGACGCCCTGCAGGGGCTCCGCGCCCACCTCACCGCCCGGGCTCCCGACCTGCCCGCCGACCCCGCCGAGGCGGACCTGCGTACGCTGGCGCTGCAACTGGACCGCGCGGCGGGCACACGCGGCTGGCGCACCGCCCTGTCCTATCGCGGCGGCCCGCTCATCACCGCCGGGGCGCCGGCGCCGCCGCTGCCCGCGCAACTGCGTACCCAGGCGGCCTCGGCGACCACCGCGCTGGCCCAGCGCTTCCACCACGCCCAGACGCCCTGGCTGGCCGTGGCCCTTCCCGTCGTCGCCACCGCACGCCCGCACGATCCCCCGCCGCTCACCGTCTTCGCCTCCTTCTCCCTGGCCTCCCAGCAGCAGGACGTGGACACCCTGGCGGCAGCCGCTCGCTCCGGAGCCCTGCCCGTCGCCCTGGCCTCCATCGTCCTCGCGCTGCTGGCCGCGCGCAGACTGCTGCGACCGGTCCGGCAACTGCGGACGGCCGCCGAGCGGATGGCGGGCGGCAGTCTGGACACCCGCGTGTACGTCACCGGCGACGACGAACTCGCCGACCTCGGCCGTACCTTCAACACCATGGCGGCCACGCTCCAGGCCGACGCGGCCGCGCTGCGCGCCATGGAGGCGCGGGCGCGCCGGTTCGCCGCCGATGTCTCTCACGAGTTGCGTACGCCGCTGGCGGCCATGGCCGCCGTGACGGAAGTCCTCGACGCCGACGCCGCCTCCGGCCGCCTCGCGCCGCTCACCGCCGAAGCGCTGCACCTGGTCTCCGACGAGACGCGCAAGCTCACCCGCCTGGTCGAGGACCTGATCGAGGTATCCCGCTTCGACGCCGGGGCCGCCGTACTGAACCTCGACGAGGTCGATCTGGGCGAGTTCATCGCCAAGACGCTCGCGTTGCGGCACTGGCGGGACCGGGTCCGCACCGATGTTCCCCCGGGGCTGCGCGCCCGCCTCGACCCGCGCCGCGTCGATGTCATCCTCGCCAACCTCGTGGGCAACGCGCTGCGGCACGGCGGCGCGGCGGTGTCAGTGCTTATTCAGGTGCGGGCCGATTTCGAGCAGATCATCATCGCCGTCTCCGACGACGGGCCCGGCATCCCCGCCGACCTTCTGCCCCACGTCTTCGACCGCTTCACCAAAGCCGACGCCGCCCGTACCCGAACCGACGGCAGCGGCCTGGGCCTGGCCATCGCCACCGAGAACGCGCGCCTGCACGGCGGCACCCTCACCGCGGCCAACGCGCCTCACGGCGGAGCCATCCTGACCCTCACCCTGCCTCGCGACCCACCATGAGCCGTCGGTCACCAAGCGTATGCTTGCGGATCTTCTCCTCCCGGGCCAGGCCAGATGGCGTCGAGTTCGCGGAGTGTCTCGTCCGGGAGGGAGATCTCGAGCGCGCGTTGGCCGCGGCCGAGCTGCTCCGTGGACCGTGGTCCGACGATCGTGGCGGTGACGACAGGATTGGCCAGAAGCCAGGCCAGTGCGCGCCGGAGCCGTAGATGCCGTCGATGCACATGTTGGCCCCGACACACGGACGGATCTGGTCCGTACGACCGTCACGGAAGGCGTCCAGAGCGGGCCAGTGCTCCCGTCTTCAGGCGGGATGGTGCAGGCCCGTGGGAATCCTCGCCTCTTCGGGGCGAGGAGCACGTCAAAACGTCTGCAAGCACCGCGCCCATGAGCTGCTCATGGGCTCAGGCACCACACGCAACATCGTCTGCCCCTGGTGGCAACGTCGCAGGTCAGCCGCTTGGCGTGGGTCAGCCGGGCGACGTCGGGGCCCACCTGGCGATCTCAGCCGCCAGATCGCCAGCGTGCTCGCCCAGTTCGTCGACCTCGTCGACATGGACACCTACGAGGTCAAGACCCACGGCATCTGGTCGAGCCACTTCGCCGAGGCCGGCAAGCACGGGAACGCGGCGTACGACGTCCCGGGCGCGTCGTCAAGCAGCACGCTGTGTGGTGGCTGTGGCCCAACACCCGTCTGCTGCGCTACCCCGGCCGCGGCAACTTCTGGTCTTCCAGGCCGTTCCGGTCGGTGTCGACCGGACCCTGGAGACCTGGGACTTCTACTTCGAGACGGCCGACCTCGAGGACACCGAGGCGCAGTCGGTGCGCTACATCGACGAGGTGCTGCAGCGACAGGGACATCGCGCTGGTGGAGAGCGTCCAGCGCGGCATGCGCCCCCAGCCTTCGACCAGGGCCGCATCGTCTGCGACCCGTCCGGCTCAGGGCTGTCCGAGCACGGCGTACATCACTTCCACGGCCTCGTTCTGGACGGTTACCGATCGTGGGTGGAAGGGCTCGGCACCAAGACCGACCACGGGGACGCCGTCTCCACTCTCACCATCTAGGGGAACGACCATGTCCAGGCCCATCATCACCGCTCCTCAAAACCAGTCCGCACGGCGAGAATGAAAGCCATGGACATCGTGCCGCTGATCACGTGGACCTCGCAGTATCTCTCCGACCGAGTCGCCCGATCAATCCGCGAGACCATCCCCGACCCGAGAGTGCTCAGCAACTGGCAAGTCAGCCAGATCGCTCAAGCCGTCACCGCACAAATCGAGGAAGCCGCCCGCCTCGACCGCCCGCGCCAACGACGCCGCGAATGGATGCTCACCATCGTCGGCCTCATCGCCGGCGCCCTGATCTCCATTCCGATCGGCATCTGGATCAACAGCATCAGCTAACCTTCCGCTGCCTGCCGCCCCGCGGCCGCAGTGACGGTTCTGGGGTTACGCCACCCCTTTGACGTGCCAAGTCCTCAGCGGACCGGCAGGCCGGTGACCGCTCTGCCGATGATCAACCGCTGGATCTCCGACGTACCCTCAAAAATGGTGTAAATCTTCGGCGCCCAAAAGGCCCACCTGCAGCTAATACCCGCAAAGCTGCGCTGACCTGGGCAGACCCTTGCCTTCGTTTGTCATCGTTTGTCATCGCTAGCCACCCTCGGGCAGAACTGGAACAGAACCAGACGAAGGGCAGCGACCGCCAGAAACGCCACGGCCCCAGATCACAGAGAGTGATCCGGGGCCGCAGGTGGCCAAGTCAGCCGACCTGCTCCGCGTACATCGACTCCTCCCACGCCTTCACATCCGCGACCTTGTAGCGCACATACCTGCCGATCCTCATGAAGCGCGGCCCACCGCCACGAGAGTTCCACTGGTACACCGTCGAGACGGGCACACCCACCCGTTCTGCCAGATCCTCTGAAGTCAGGTGCTTCTCCGCCGCCGTCGCCCCTCCGCCAGTCGGCCGCCGCCCTTGAGCCTCAGCCGCATATGTCATGCTTTCGCACTAGCTGACATCGCGAGTATATGACGCGTCAGACGCGTCACATACGTCACGCGTCTCTCGGCCACCCGCGCACGGCCTCACCAGCGACGAGAACCACGGCGGCCGACAGCGCCAGCGCACTTCCGCCGATCACACCCCACGTGGCGACTGCCAGCCCCCAGACCGCGACGGCCGTCAGCACGATGCCGACCACGCCTGCCCCGTGCCGCTCCAGCTCCTCGAGGGCCGCGCCGACCACCACGACAACGAGCGGCATCGTCACCGCCAAACCCACGCTGGCCACCTGCGCCAGCGGCGCGGCCGCCCAAACAACCGCCAGCCACGCCGCCACCATCTCGACCCGGAACAGTGCCTTCATCAGGTCTCCAGACGCTCCATGATCTCCTCAGGCAAGGCGTAAGCCTCTCCCCCGTCCTTGCTGACCGGCCACACCCGTCCGTCCGTCACGAGCCGCTTGAGCTGCGTGTGGATCTCGCTCGGCGGGGCCGTCACCCGCCGCTTGAGCACCAGGTGCAGCAGCTCCCCCAACTCCAGCGGCAAGCCCTCCGCTTCGGCGAGCACATCGACAATCGCCGCCTTCACGTCACCAGGCGTCGAACACGGCTCGTTCCTCGCGGCCGCGCGCTTGCCCGTGCGCGGCTCGCGCCCATCCTTCCTCGCGCTGGCGTACTCCTCGATCCAGCCCATCGTCAGGTCGTCGATCCGGCCCGCGGCCGGCTGGCGGGCGAGGAGCTTCGGCTTCTCGGTGTACAGCCACCGCATCAGAGCGGCCCGCCGGTCGATCCCGGACAGGTAGGCCAGGCCCTGCGTAAGCTTCCCGTTCTTGAACGTCGCCGGGAGCAGCGACGGGTCCTGCGGTAGCCCCATCTGATAGGCCGCGCCGGGCGTCTGCGTCCGCAGCGCGCATGCGTTCTTACGGAGCTGCGCCCGCAGCGTCACCGACCCACCCAGCTCGGTCATGTTCGGGTCCTGGGCGACCAGGACGATTCCGCCGCCGCCCTTGCGCCAGGTCTTCGCGCTGGACGCGAGCGTGGCCACGGCCTTCTTGCCGTGAACGTCGTGCGTCAGCAGCTCGGGCGCCTCCTCCAGGATGAAGAAGATGCCGGTCATGCCGCCCGCGTCGGGGTCGCCAGGCACGAGATGGGTCTTGCCGATCCGCTCGTCGCCGTCCTCGTCCACCCAGGGGATGCGGGCGAGGTGGTGGACACGGCGGCGCATCACCCAGTGCCACAGCCCCAGTTCGTCCGCGCAATCGTCCTCGCCGAGGGCGCAGCGGTGGGTGTTGTTGTTCCAGTCCGGCATGGAGCCGCCCTGCGGGTCGAGCAGCACCGTCGCGAGCTTGTCGGACAGATGGGCCAAGCCGAGCAGCGTCTCCACCGACCGGGACTTGCCCGCTTCAGAGTCGCCGACGATGATTCCGTGCCGCATCCCGCCGGACTCCGTGAAGAACGCCCAGTGAGCAGGCTGCAGGTCGTAGAAGAACCCAACGTGCGCGCGGCCGTCCTTGCCGATGCGGGGCTGGATGTCCTCGAATCGGCGCACCTCAGCCAGCGTGTCATCCTCCAGCAGAGTGAACAGGGCGCGGGAGTTATCGCCCGAGGGCGACGGCTCCAGCACGGCGAGCTGCGTCGAGGTCTGGTAGGCCGAAGCCACCTTCCCCGCGACCGCCATGATGTCCTTGGTCTCCTTCTCGCCCGGGATCGCACGGATCTCCGCGCGATACCCGGCGTCGATCCGCTTCGGCGTCGTCAGCGTCATGCCGTCCAGCGCCTTGCCCTTGGCGGCCAGGCGCTCGTTGAACCGCGCGATGATCCGCGCCACCTCGGAATCAATCTCGACCTGCTCGACGGTGATGCGCGGCGCCTCCTCGGCCGCCTCTGTACGGCCGGGCAGGGGCAGGCGGCGGTGACGCCGCCAGTGCAACAGCGCGAACGTCAGCCAGCCGGCCACCCCGACCTTGACCACCAATCCGGTGGGGCCAATGGGGGCGGTGGCGATGAGCCAGGCCGCGCCGAACGCCGCGGCGGCGACGTTCTGGCGGGCCTGGACTGCCTTTCGGACCGGGACCACAACCGTGGCTGCCGCGATGAGGACGGCCACGACCGGGTGGACCGGCAGCAGGTAGATTCCTGCTGATAGCGGTAGCGCTATTAGCCACGCGAACGGAGCCGCCATCACCATGCGGTACCGCTGGCGGAACGCGACCCGCCTCACTGTGCGGGACTCCCGGCCCAACCGGGCCGCAGCAATCTTCGCCGTCACAGGGGACACCAACACCCCCCGAACAGCGGAAAGCCCCCGAACCGTCAACCAGTCCGAGGGCACATGTCTCTCCGTCGCCCGGAAGTGTTACACACCCCGCGCACCCAGCGCAAGCCGACAGCGGAACCGCAATCAGCGCGGCTCCTCCTCACCTCCCACCCGCGCCCGGCCCGGGAGCATGACCATTAACATCGCCGCACCATCGCACGATATTTAGTCATGACCGTGCGACGACACCCGCGCTCTTCCTCATCCCGCATGCTCCCGCCCGGCCCCTCCGCTCGCACCACGAAGGTGATCGCCGCACGCCAACGCCTCAAGCCACGCCCACGCCGCAAGCTCCGCGATGTCCGCTGGAACGTCCAATGGTGGGCAGCCCTCACCAGCGTCATCGCTGGACTCATGTCCGTGCCAGCGCTCATCATCTCCATGAACGCGTTGGCCCTCGGCGAACAGCAGCAGGCCGACGCGCGTGCACAGCGAGCAGAAGATCAGAAGCTACGAGCACAGGCCAGCGCCGACGCCGACGAGCTCGCGCGGACCGCCTTCGTCAGGGCCGTTCACATATGGCCCGACTACCAGGTGCTCACAAACGTCTATCAATGGAACGTACGAAACTCCAACAGCCAACCAGTTGAGGTGTATCTCCGGTGGACTCCGGTTCCGGCCCCCTCAGAGACGAACCCCGCCCTCGTCTGGGAGATGGAAGCTGAACCTTGCAGTCAGAGCGTGATGCTTCCGGACTTTCCACTCTCGATAAAAGAGAGCAAGAAGCGGGTATCAGGGCGCTTCGAGCTTGTTGTCGTTAGCGGTCCAGAAGATGCTTGGGTGCTCGATGATTTTGGGGGATACAGCCGTGAACCTGTCAATCTGACGAAATGGCTTGCTCAAGATCCAGGCAACAGCTACACACCGGTCGACCCATTGCACGTCAAGCGCGCCATTGTCCCATGCACCTGACCCCCAGCTTGCATCACGACGAGCGATCACGCCCCGACCTCGTCAGCGACCAAGCCCCGCTCCTCCACCGCACTGACGTGACAGCCCCCGTACACGAAGTACCCCACCCGCGCGTCCCACCGCAGATTCCGCTCACCACACCGGCACCGCGCCGGCGTCCACCCCAGCCCCTCCCCCAGCCGCCGCTCCCACCGAAGCGCCACCTCCACCAGACCAGTCAACTCCCCCACCACAAGCACGCTCTCCAAGTTGTCCACCAAGAACGCAACCGCGCGACCACGCGCCTCCGAACCCCGCGACAGCCCCACAGGAGCAGGCCAACCCCGCAACTGGAGGAAGCGTGACTCGAACCAGAGCAGCTCCCCCGTCAACTCGTCCAGCAGATCCCCCACCGGCGACGGGCTTCCATGTGGACGCGTCCCCGACACCCGCGACCAACGCGACGCCGGCCGCAAACCGTCCGCATCCGCCGCCCACTCCGACGCGAGCCTCCGCACCTCCAGCAGCGCACGCCTCGTCGTCGCCGTGCACCGGCCACACACCAGCGGGTCACCCCGCCGCCACCGAAGCTCTGGAACCTCCGGCTCCGCAGGCGGCTCCCCCACCTCCCCGCCGCGCGCCCACTCGTCCACCAGATCCGCATGCTCCTCACGAGCCGCCTCGAAAGCAGCCCAGGCACGCCGCGACCTGCCATTACACGGACCCACACACGCGCCCCGAACCACCGACACCCCAGAAGCAAGACCAGACACGGCACCCCCGACCCCGAGACGAAACGCCCACACGGCTACAAGATCAAATTCTTTTCGCAGGAACCAAGCCAAATGCAGCCCTGGCTGGGCCCGACCCAAGGGCCCTGGGGGGCACGCGAAAGCGCCGAACCGCGCGATGCGGTCCGGCGCTGGTCAGCGCGGTAAGCGCTAGACGCGAATGCCCACGCGCGCCGCAAGCTTGCGTGCACTCTCCAGGTCACGCGCCACCCAAGACCACTCGCGGCGCTGGGCGTGCTGACGTAGGGCCTGCAACAGGTAGAGAGCTGCGGAGAGATACTGCCCGACCTCCGTCGCGCCGCCACGCCGGTGCAGCGGCGGACGCACAGCTTGCCGTCCCAGAGCTCCATGTTCTGCGATAGGCCGTTGGGCGGGACGATCACGGGGATGCGCTTCGCGTCGGTGATGACCTCGAACTGCGGGCCCTGCGGCGACTTCCACGGCCTGGCCTGCCCGCCGTACAGCTCCGCGACGCCCTGGATCATCTCCTCGGACGGGCTCGTGAACCGGAAAGTCTCGATCTTGCTGGGGTACTCCTTGCCGTTCTTGCTGATCTTCTTCACGCCGAGACGGATCCGGCCGTCCTGCCAGTGGCGGCGCTGCAGTACGGAGGGGTCGATGGGCATCAGGCGGCGTCCTTCCTGGTGGCCTTGCTCGGGGGCTGGATGGGCTTGTGGCCGCGCATTTCGAGTCCGTGGACGTAGTGCGCGAGCGGGAGCAGCCCGCAGAAGGCGTCGAACGCGTCCCGGTCAGCGGGCAGAGGGACGAAGCCGTACTCCGTCTCACGGAGGTTGAGGATGGCCGTCCCGGCGAACTCCGGGACGGGGTACTCGTGGCTGGCATCGTGGTTGTCCGTCTCGCCGTATCTGCACGACGGCGGGCACACCAGGGCGACCTCCGCGTTCCGCAGCGCTGCGAGTTGCAGCTGGTAGTCCTCGTAGACGGCGCTGGCCGGCTTGGTCAGCGAGGTCTTCATGTCGATGAGCCACAACCCGGACGGGGTGGGGATCGGGTCGGGCGGGACCGCGCGCGGCTTGAACTTCGGGATAATCGGCGACGTCGGACCGTCGAAGCGGAGGTTGGCCCAGATGTCGCTCGTGCCCCCGTAGGGGATGGTGCGATTGATTACCGTGCACTCGGCCGCCACGATGTCGCGGCGGATGTCCACTCCGAAGTCGGCGAGGAACTGCCGGTAGGAGTTGACGAACGGTTCGGCTTCCTCGTCTGGGATGTATGGGGCGCCGAGGTTGATCGCTTCGCCGATGGCGTGCACGCGGGAGCCGAGGTCAGCCTTCTTGTCCCACTGGACCCGGTACTGCGCCTTGGCCAGCTTGATGAACTCCACCATGTCGTCGGGGTCAGCGGCCGCACGGATCGCGTCGGGGAGGTTGTCCATCAGCCAGATCGCGGTGTCCCTCGCGGCGGCGGGGGCCAGGGCCTCGATCATGTGCTGGTCGATGGCGTTGGTGACGGAGATCTTCATCCGGTTGGGGTCGTCCGGGTCAAGCATCGGGTCGCAGTAGTAGCGGCCCGCGCTGGTGGGGACGGCGTGGCTCGGGTCGTACTCGTCGCGCTCGTCCTCGCGGATGGTGATGCTCATGCACCACCGCCGAGGTGCCCGTCATAGTCGGCCTGGCCGAACCAGCCGAATCGGTATTCGTCCTCGGTCATCGGGTCGAGCTGGGCGCCGCCGCGCACGCTCGGCTGGCGCGGGGTGTGTTGCTGTTCGTCGGTCTTGAGAGCGCCGAGGTAGTCGATCAGTTCCGCTTCGGTGGGGGGCATGGTGGTCGATGGGGTCACTGGGTGTCCTCTTCGCATTCGGCGGCCAGGAGCTTTCGGCCGGTCTCCTCGATGAGCTGGTAGGCGGCGTCGTAGTCGCCGAGGACGTCGGCGAGCAGACGAGTGAGCGCGGACTTGGCGTGGTGGTTCCAGTGCTCGGCAGCTCTTGTGGCGATGAGCTGCACCAGTTCGTCGGGGATCGGCGCTTGAGTGGTGTTGGTCATGCTGAGTGCGGCACCGCTGTTAGCGGACGGGGACGTACTGGACGTGGACTAGAACGGCCTTGGTCCCGCTGTCCTTTGTGACGGTGCGGGTGGTGGCTTGGAACGTTCCGCTGTCGTCGTTGCGGAACCCCTTGTAGCCGTTCTTGACGGCGTTGAAGAGGCGGTTGGCGTCACGCCTGCCTTCAGGTGTGTCGGGGGCTTCCGCGATGACTGCCCATTTGCTGGGGTTCTTCTGAAGTTCGGCCGCTACGGGCTCGTACTCCTTGTTGGTGCTGGTTTTTACGGGCGCTGGGTCTTCCCAGCGGATGATGCCTGTGGGCATGGCGATATGACGCTCCGTGGTTCGAGGGTGGTTTTGCCGAGCTTTTCGCCGGTGCGCTGCTTTTCGGTCGCACTCGATCGAACCGACATAACGACACTATCGCGTCATGACGCACCATGCAACGTCTGACGCATCATTTGCGCCATCGCAGCCACCTCGCTTATATCACGCAGAGTAATCGCTTACTTTGCGATGACAGAGGACGATTGACGCTTCAGTTGATACCGTTGCGCCAGACTCGTATGACGCATCAAATGCCGTGAAGGGACACCCAACTCGCCGTGGCCGACCTCAACCAGCCCTCAGCAGTGGTCCAGCTCCTCATTGATCGCCGCAACACCCCAGGAGGGCTCAAGCGACGCATCTCCACCCGCGCCGCCGCCGCACGCGCGAAGAAACTGACCGGCGATGCGTTGTCTGAGCCCACCTGGCGACGCATTGAGTCCGGCGAGAAGATCCCTGAAGACCGAGAACTCGTCCTCATGGCGGCCGCGATCAACGACCTCGCGAACGAGCCTGTCATCACCCCGGACGACCTTCAGGAGCGGAGCCGGCCAGCGGCGGCCGAGCTGTTCCGCGAGTGGATCCGAGAGCGGACGAAGGCGGATCCCGCGCTGGCCGCGATCGACGCCGACGTCACGCCCGAGCATGTGCAGCAGAAGCTTCAGACGATGCTCCTCCAGATACGAAATCTGAAGGGCGTTCCCCACGATCAGCGCGGCCAAATAGAGGCGATCATGCTGGCCCAGATCGAGGCCACCCTCGACGCGACGAATGCGCAACTGCGGATCCTCAAGCCGGAGTAGCTAGTTCAGCCAGTGGCGCGACGCGTAGGCGCCAAGCTGGAACAGGGTAGTGACCCCGGCCTTGCGCTTGATGCCGTCAAGGCGCCGGTTCACGGTACGCGGATGCACTCTGAGCGCGCTGGCGATGCGCTCGACAGGAGCACCGCCCACCAGCATTTCCAGGACCGCCATCTCGTCAGCGTCCAAGCCGCTGGAACTGGCGAATTGCCCCGGGTCAGGCTGAAGCGGCAACGCCCGTTCCCACTCGGACTCGAAGGCATGGACGAAGAAGTCCGCCAGCGTGCCCGGACGCACCAAACATGTGGCCGCCCTCGCGATCCCGTGGATAGCGGGGCGTCAACGCCATGCGCCGATCTGAGATCAGGAGCTTATGCGGCAGCCTGTCAGCGAGCCTGATTTCGCACCCCCGATCGAGGGAGTGGTACAGGCCGTTGATCGCCGACTGGCTCTGGAACGCTTTCCACTCAAAGATGACGCGACACTTCACGGGGTGGTTTACAAGATCCAGACTTGAAGTTTCGCCAGTACGTTCGGGTGTCTTCAGCGACAGGAAGGGGTCCGTGACGAGCTGCATGATTTCGTGCTCGGCCGTGGCGTTCAGGGTCTCGTACCAGTGCAGGACCTGTTCGCGGCTGGGCAGCACGGAGATGGCGTCCCCACCGTCAGGCTGGTGGGCGTTGTCATACATTCGATCCAGATCTTCCACGTACGACTGGACCCGCCGAAGCTCCGCTTCCTGCGCGGAGAGGACGCCGTTCAACGCTATGGATGGGCGCCGCGCCATCAGGGGGTCTCCGTGCACGAGGCCCCGGACCGTCAGCTCGTACAGGTCATCGTGGACCTGTACACCGAACTGGCCCTCCAGCTCACCGATGCTGGCGGACCCGGTGGCCAGCAGGTGCCGATAGAGGCGTTCCTGCTCAAAGCTCAGGCCGGCGATCCGGTGCGGCACGTCGTTTTCCTCCCCGATGGCGCAGTGACTGCGTTGTCAGCGCGCGATAGAGCTGATCTCCCCACGCATGTTCTCGAACAAACGTTTGTGATGCTGCCCAAGAAGGAACGTCTGCTGAGCCACACGAACCCACTTCCGCCACCGGATGACCTGGAACGTGGCAGTGACGGGTACAGCGGCCGTCCACAAGCCCAGCAGGACGACGGCTGTCACGCTGAGGGCTTCGTTGACGTGCAGGATGAGGAATGCAAGAGCGGTTGTCACCCAGCCCGCGACCGACATCACGGCCAGGCTGAGCAGCCACGTGCGGATGGCATGACAGATGATCATGATTCTCCGAGACTCACTGAGGTTCTTGCCGCCCTCCGGGCTCGACGCCCCGACTACATGCCACCCGTGTGCGAGTTCGGCGCCGACTCCACCGGAATGTCGATAGTGGTGGGGGTCGGTGACGGCGCCTCGGCCGCAGGGTCCACCTCCTGCGCCGATGCCGGCTCGGTGACCGTAACGATCGGCTCCGGAGCCGGAGTGACGTCGTCAGCGTAAGCGACGCCGGACGCTGACGCGATCATGCCCGCAGCGACGAAAGCGAGGACGTACCTGGTCAGGCGCGGAAGCGCTCCCATGAACATGGTGGAACTCCTTCAGGGTTGGATCGGTACAAGGAAAGATTGCGGACACCGATTGACATTTGTCACTCGTGGGCGTCACGCCATGGAGTGACCATAAAAGTGCTTTGACCGACCGTTGTCTACAATTTCGGACAGCATGTTGGCGACATGGCACTTATCTGACACGGACTTGCGCCAGATTGCGAATGCCAGCGCAGGGGCCGCTCTGACAAGAACGACCCCCGGTGTGGCGCATACTTGTCGGGCGTGGATGATAGAACGCTCTCTGCAATCGTTCACGAGAAAGGCGGGATCAATGACGTGATCTCAATCAATTGCCGGTAGGTAGTCGTGCTCGAAATGGGTGAGGACAAGCGCTGCGCGAGCGATGTCGCCGATTCGGCTGGGGCTG
>NZ_JBICTR010000021.1:0-147825 GCF_043197735.1 Nonomuraea sp. NPDC049028 | reverse complement strand
GCAGCGCCGAGAGCCGGCCGTGATCGCGTGGCAGCTTCTTCCAGCCTTCGGTGACGACCTCGCGCAGCTTGCTCATCCCGATCGTGTTGCGCAGCAGCCCGCCGATCTGCTCGTCCGGGATGGCCGGGCCGGCGAGCACCGGCAAGATCACGTCCAGCAGCAGCTGGCGGGCCTCACCGGCCTTGGCCCGTTCGATCAACGCCTCATCGGTCTTGGATTTGGCCCGCGACTCCCGGGCGGACACGGCCTGGTCGAACAGCATCACGACCTCGTCGACCTGGTCGATCGCCGATTGGGTGACCACCGCCAACAAGATCGGATAGCGGCGCTGCTCCTCGCGACGTTCCAGCGCCTGGTTCGTCGAGCGGCGGCCCACCGAGGCCAGGAAGCGGCGCCGCTCAGCGGCCAGCCCCGACATGTCCAGGGTGTGGGCGTCCATGTTGCGCAGGTAGATGAGCTTTTCGATCGCGGTCTTGACCGAGGTCGCGCTGGCATCGATGGACGCCTTGATCAGCCAGGCCAGCCGGGTCATCTTCAACCCGGCGTCATACATCAGCAGCCGGTCCAGATCCCCGCGCCGTTCGCCGGTCAGCAGGTGCGCCACTTTCTCCCAGGTCAGCGCGGTGGCGCCGGTGCGGGCGGTGGCCACCATCTTGGCCAGCGTCGTCACGCCCGGCCGGATCGTCTTGGCCGCCATCAGATACTCGGTGGCCAGGTTGAACAGCAACGTGGGCGAGTCATGCTCCATCGCCCGGTCCAGCAGGAACTGCTCCAGCTCCTTCATCGCCGTGCTCCCGGCCGGGGCGCTCTTCCACCCCAGATATCCGGCCACCAACCGCAGATGATCACTGCGTGTCTGCTCCCGCTGACCGTACTCGGCCAGAACGTCCGGATCCACCCCCAGCCGCTCGGCCAGCCGGTCCACCGCCACCGGCGGCGCCGAGCTCACCTCATCCGGCACGAAGCCCAACCAGGGCAAGGTGGCCAGTTGAACGGCAAGCCCCAATCGGTCGGTCGGGCCACGACCCCGGCCCGGGTCGACGAAGGCGACATCGGCGGGCGTCAGGGTGAAGTACCGGATCAGATCGTCGCGGCCGATGTCGGGGTACGACCGCAACCGCTCCAGCTGGTCTTCGGAGAACATCCGGGTCGACATTGACCACCCCCACACCGCAACCGGTCAGGACCGTACGAACCGTAGCGGAAGTGATCAACAAACAGAACAGGCAGGGCATCGTCGCAGGTCAGGAAAATCCGTTGGAAATTTCCCCAGGACTACATGGAGGCCACCCTGCGGCGCCAACCCTGCGGCGAGCACGAGCGGAGCGGTGAGCACGAGCGGAGCCGCACGAGGGGCGAGCACGACAGAGCGGCACGACATGGCTGCGCGGCTCCTGAACCGCGACTGCTAAACCGCGGTGAGGATCACAGGCCCGTCGTCGGTGATGGCCACCGTGTGCTCGCTGTGGGAGGCGCGCGAGCCGTCAACGGTCCGCAACGCCCACCCGTCGGCGGCCGTGAGGTAGCGGCCGTCGCCGCCCGCGGTGAACATCGGCTCGATCGCCAGCACCAAACCCGTCCGCAGCACCAGCCCGCGGCCCGGCCGCCCCTGGTTGGCCACGTGCGGGTCCTCGTGCATCTTCCGCCCGATCCCGTGCCCGCCGAAGTCGATCGGCACGCCATAGCCGCCCGCCACCGCGACCGAGGAGATGGCGTGCCCGATGTCGCCCATCCGGTTACCCGGCCGCATCGCGGCGATGCCCGCCCGCAGCGCCTCCTGCGTCGCCTCGATGAGCGCCACGTCACGGGCGCGCGGCAGCCCCACCACGAAGCTGACCGCCGAGTCGCCCGCCCACCCGTCGAGGTAGGCGCCGCAGTCGATGCTGACCAGGTCACCGTCCTTGAGCCGGTAACGGTCCGGGATGCCGTGCACGATCACGTCGTTGATCGACGCGCAGATGACCGCCGGGTAGGGCGTCGGCGCGAAGTGCGGCTGATAGCCCAGGAACGCGGGCGTGGCACCCGCCTCGGCGATGATGGTGGCCGCCAGCTCGTCCAGCTCGTCGACCCGCACCCCCACCGCGGCATGCTTGACGATCGCCTGCAGCGCCCGCGCCACCACGCGGCCCGCTTCGCGCATCGCCTCGATCTCCGCCAATGTCTTGATCTCCACCATGTCGATAACTATACCGGTATTTTTATCCCGGCGGCATCTGTATCCCAGCTGTAGACTTGGGTTCATGGTCCGACCCTCGCTGACCCCCGAAGAGCGACGGCGCGGCGAGCAGCTCGGCCTGCTACTCCGCGACGTGCGCGGCGACCGCAGCATCGTCGAAGTCGCCGCCGCGGCCGGCATGTCCGCCGAAACCCTCCGCAAGATCGAGACCGGCCGCATCCCCACCCCGGCCTTCTTCACCATCGCCGCCCTGGCCGACGTCCTCGGCGTCTCCCTCGACCACCTCGCCCTGCGGCTCACCCCCGCCACACCCGCCTGAGCGAGACAAAACCGCGCCCGCTCAACCGCTCACCGCCGCCCCAGAGCCCACCCCGGCCACGCGAGACGAGCTAGGCCAAAGCGGGCTGGGCGGAAGCGGGCGAAGCGCAGGCGGGCCCGCTCACCGATCCGGGTCGGCCCGCTTCAACAACGGATGCGCCCGCATCGCCCCCTCCAGCTCACCCGGCAACTCATCGCGGTAACGCCCCAGCGTCGACAGATCACTGTGCCCCAGCACCCGCCGCACCGCGTCCATGTCCACCGCGTCCGCCAGCAGATGCGTCGCCGTCGTATGCCGCAACCCATGCGGCGTCACCGACCGCCGCTGCTCGGCCGCCACCCGCCGCTGCACCCGATCGATCACCGCCTGCACATCGCCACGCGCCAGCCGCCGCCCCCGCCACGACAACAACAACGCCTTGTCCGGCACCTCCGCCCGCTCCCGCGCCAGATAGGCCTCCAACGCCAGCGCCACATCGCGGGGGAGCGGCACATCCCGGGTGCGGCCGCCCTTGCCGAAGATCCGCCAATAACGCACCCCGTCATTGGTGTAGAAATCCTCGACATTGGCCCGCACCAGCTCCGACACCCGCGGCCCCAGCGTCGACAACAGCAACACGATCAACGCATCACGCAACTCCGTCCGCTGATCACGCCGCCCCGCCGCCGGCGCCTCGCCCGCCGACCGCGCCGCCCCGATCAGCCCCTGCGCCTGCTCCCGCGTCAATGCCCGCCGCTCGGGCCGCAGCCCGCCCCGCTCCCTGGCCGTCACCGTCGACAACGCCATCGGATTGATCTGGATCCAGCCCGCCAGCGACGCGTACTTGAACAACGCCGAGATCGAACGCCGAAACCGCGCCTGCGACGACGGACTCTGCCCCCCGCCACCCGCCGAGCGCCGGCCATCCGGCTTACGCGCGAACGCCAGCAAAATCGCATCGACGTCCTCACCCGACAGGTCGTCCAGCACCGTCGACTCCCCGGCCAGCGCCACCAGCGTCGCCACGTCACGCGCATACAGCTCCGCCGTCGCCTGCGACAACGCCCCCGTCAACGTCTTGGCCCGCACCAGCTCCACATAGCGGTCGGCCGCCTCCACCACCGTCAGCCGATCCAGCTCAGCAGGCCGCACCGTCCCCCCTCACCCCAAGATCCACCGAAGATCCACACAGGCAGACGGTAGCGGGCCCCACCGACAGAATCAGATGTCGCGGAAGGTCTCGATCCGCGCCCCCAGCGCGTTCAGCCGCTCGGCCAGATCCTCATACCCCCGGTTGATGACGTACACATTGCGCAGCACCGACGTGCCCTCACCCGCCATCATCGCCAGCAGCACCACCACCGCGGGCCGCAGTGCCGGCGGGCACATCATCTCCGCGCTGCGCCAGCGCGTCGGCCCCTCCACCAGCACCCGATGCGGATCCAGCAACTTCACCGACGCCCCCAGCCGCGTCAGCTCCGTCAGATAGATCGCCCGGTTGTCGTAGACCCAGTCATGGATCAGCGTCGAACCCTGCGCCGTCGCCGCGATCGCCGCGAAGAACGGCACATTGTCGATGTTCAGCCCCGGGAACGGCATCGGGTGGATCTTGTCGATGGGGGAGACCAGCTTGGACGGCCGTACCGTCAGATCCACCAGCCGCGTCCGCCCATTGGCCGCCGCGTACTCGGCACCCCGATCGTGGTCGAGGCCCATCTCCTCCAGAACCGCCAGCTCGATCTCCAGGAACTCCACCGGCACCCGGCAGATCGTCAGCTCCGACTGCGTCACCACCGCCGCCGCCAGCAGGCTCATCGCCTCCACCGGGTCCTCAGAGGGGGAGTAGTCGACATCCCGCTCGATCGAGGCCACCCCGTGGACCGTCAGCGTCGTCGTGCCCACGCCCTCCACCCGCACGCCCAGCTCCTCCAGGAAGAAGCACAGGTCCTGCACCATGTAATTGGAGGAGGCGTTGCGGATCACCGTCACACCGTCGTGGCGCGCCGCCGCCAGCAGCGCGTTCTCCGTCACGGTGTCACCCCGCTCGGTCAGCACGATCGCCCGCGACGGCGACACCCCCCGGTCCACCCGCGCGTGGTAGAAACCGCCCGTCGCCGTGATGTCCAGCCCGAAGTGCCGCAACGCCGACATGTGCGGCTGCACCGTGCGCGTCCCCAGGTCGCAGCCGCCCGCGTACGGAATCTGGAACTGGTCCGTACGATGCATCAACGGCCCCAGGAACATGATCACACTCCTGGTACGCCGCGCCGCCTCGGTGTCCATCGCCTCCAGCTCCAGCCGGGCCGGAGGCACGATCTCCAGGTCACTGCCCTCGTTGATCCACCGCGCCCGCACCCCGATCGAGGCGAGCACCTCCAGGATCCGGTAGACCTCCTCGATCCGCGCCACCTTACGCAGAATCGTCCGCCCCGAGGTCAGCAGCGACGCGCACAGCAGCGCCACACACGCGTTCTTGGAGGTCTTGACATCGATGCTGCCCGACAGCCGCCGCCCGCCCACGACCCGCAGATGCATCGGCCCGGCATAGCCCAGCGACACGATCTCACTGTCGAGCGCCTCACCGATCCGCGCGATCATCTCAAGACTGATGTTCTGGTTACCGCGCTCGATCCGGTTCACCGCGCTCTGACTCGTCGCCAGGGCATCCGCCAGCTGCAGCTGCGTCCACCCACGGTGCTGGCGCGCGTCACGAATCAGCCGGCCGATCCGCACGAGATAATCATCAGTCATAACACGACAACATATCTCACATATGAGATGCGGCCGCACCCGACCCCGCCGACGCGCCGGACAACTCCCGATGCACCGCCAGATGCTCCGGCGTCCTCCCCACCTTACGCTTGTGCACGAACGCCTGACGCGCCTGCCGGAACCCATTACGGTCATCGAACATGTCCCGGCTCATCTCCGCGAGCTCCTCCACCCGATAGGCCTCCAACGGCTTACGCCGCTCATCGGCCTCCCGCACCTCCCGCTTGATCCCCAGCAACCGCTCATAATCATCCCCGGCCGCCAACCGCTCGGCGTACTCCAGCACCGACCGCTCGAACTCCAGCCGCGACCCCGCCATCATCCGATCGGCCAGCCCCAGCTCCACCGCCTGCGCCGCACCCACCGGCAACGCCTCACCCGTCAGCCGCCCCGCCACCGACGCACCCACCCGCCGAGGCAGCACGTACGTCCAGAACTCCGACCCGAACAACCCCATCGTCCGATAGTGCGGATTCAACACCACACCCTCACGAATCAGCACCCGATCCGCGCCCAGCCCCATCATCACGCCACCCGCACCCGCGTTACCGCCCACCGACGTCACCACCAGCTGCCCCGTACACGCGATCACCTCACGACACACCTGGTTGATCGCGTTGATGTTCATCCACGCCTCCAGCTCCGGATGACGCGCCGCCTCGATCACATTCAGATGGATGCCGTTGGAGAACACCTCACCACCCCGCAGCACCACCACCCGCGTGTCCTGCGCCGCCGCGTACCGCAACGCCGAGGCCAGCCGCCGGCACTGCTCGGTCGACATAGCGCCGTTGTAGAAGTCGAAACTCACCACCCCCACCGCGTCACTACGGTCATAGGTCACCTCGCTGTAACCCGGCCGCTCCTCCAGCCCCGCCACCCGCTCAGCCAGCACCATCGCCGCCGGCAGCTTGATCGCCCCCGGCTCCTCGGCCCGCAGATGCCCCACCCACACCGTGCCATCACCGGTGTGCACCAGCACCGCGCCCTCACGCCGCGCCACCACCGACCCCGGCGTCCCCACGACGACCGGGCCCCGATACACATCGAACACCCGCATCATCCGCCCCTCCAGCAGCACCCGCCCACCCGGCGCCCCATCGGCCGAACGCACCCGGCGCAACACCGCGTCCGTCGGCTCCGACCAGGAGAACTCCCGGTCGCCATGCCGCATCGCCGGCCGCAACCGCCCCCGCACCAGCGGCGAACGATAATCCAGCGGCACCGGCGCGAACCCCGCGTCCATCGCCTTGGCCGCCACCTCCACCACCAGCTCCACCGCGGCGTCGGCCACCGGCCCGTTGTAGAGGGCGGACTTGCGCGGCGGCTCGGCCGGCATCGCGAACGTCCGGAACCCCCAGATCGGCCCCGCGTCCATCTCCTCCACCGCCTGCAGCGCCGTCACACCCCACTCCGGCTCGGCGTCGGCGATCGCCCAGTCCAGCGAGGACGGGCCGCGGTCGCCGGGCGGCCCGGGGTGAATGATGATCGTGCGGTGGTTCTGCCACAGCAGCGCCGGGACCTTCTCCTTCAGGAACGGGCAGATGATCAGGTCGGGTTTGGCCAGCTGGGCCGCCTCGAGCATCACCTGCTCCGAGACGGCCAGCTCGACGGTGACGTCGTGACCGGCCCGGCGCAGTTCCAGCCAGGCGCGCTGGGTCAGGCCGTTGAAGGAGGAGCAGAGCAGCAGAATACGCAACGGAGAACTTCTTTCAGGCGGGTCGTTCGAGGGGTACGGGGGCTCGCCGTGTGCGGGCCCGGGGGAGAGGGGCCGGCTCAGCCGGGCACACCTGGGCGCGGGTGACCCCACCGGTCCCAGATGTTTACGGCAGTCCCATATGGCCCGTACATGCCCTCGATGCTGACACGAACCTGCAAGTGCTGATGACACATCTCGGCAAAAATCCGCCCGGACCAGCCCCAAATGACCAGATTTGTCGGAATTGAATGTGGGGGAGAGGCACCGAAACGGCCCCCAAACCCCCCTCCGCGTCCCGACAGCCGCGCCCGCCGCGCGACCGAAACCCCGACCCGGACCGCTTGACACTTGCGGCGCCTCGCCGTGATTCCGCCCCCTCCGGTCTGGCTTTCTGTCCTGTTGCAAAAGGGGCCCAACTTCACCGGCCACCGTGACCCGTCACCCGATCCCAACGGGAACAACGGGACCGCCACCCTGGCGGTGATCGGGCCGGGCAAGGATCACCCAGTTTCAGGGCCGAGACGCCGACGGTGCCGGGACGTGCGATTGCTCGCGTGCGAGCAGCACACCGAGGACGGCGGCAAGGACGGGAAGACCGCCAATGACGGCGACGATCGCCGGCCAAGGAGTCTCGAACGGCACCCGTACCGGCTCCTCCCACGTAGTACGCACCGTCAGGGGCCACAGCAGCAACATCCCGGCGGGACAACCGGCGACCGCACCCAGAACCGTTCCGCACAGGGCGCTCAGACCGGCAAGAAAGGCACAGAACCACCGGAAGGCCGCGCCCGATCCATTACCCGCCCGCCTCAGGACCCGAGCCTGACGCGCGGCCCTTCCGAAGCCGACGGTCAGCACGCACACGAGGGCGACAAGGAAGACCACCGCGACGACGGGCAGCCACCCGGTCGAAGCCTCGTTCGACGTAAGCCTTGGCGACCGCGTCGTCCAGCCGGTCATCGAGACGCTTCTGCTCCTGCACCGTGACCCGCCGCAGGGTGGGGTCGACGATCAACTCCTCCGGTTGGAGCTGGAAACCGAGGTCCCGGACGATCTTCGAGGGGACGAAGATCGCCTCCATGTGCGGATCGGCGGCCCTGGCGCCGACCGCCGGGACGGTCCTGGTCGTCGCGTCGTTCTCGTTGATCTCGTAGGAGAGCTCGACCGAGTCGACCTTCACCTCGGCTGACGTGATCACCACGGCCGTGCCCTCGTCGTACGGCGTCGACTGATCACCCGTCAGATACCGCAGCAGCTTCTCGTCACCGATGGCCTGATCCCAATAGGCAACTTCCTCCGGTATCTCGACGTTCTCCGCGCTCACGTCGAAGAACCGAGACTCGGCCTAAGCCGCTCACTCTGGGCAATCGGCACCCCGGGTAAATCGCGCTCGATCACCGCTCGCACGGTGTCCGCGACCGCCGCCGAGAAAGGCCCCGCGAACAAGAGGCTCGGCTGGACCAATAAGGTGCCCGGCCGGGCCCTGGGGGAGTATTCGGCCCTGCTCTGCGTCGTTTGGCCGACCGCGATCACCGTCCGGGCGATGCCGAAAGCGCTCGCCATCATCGCCAGCGTGATCGCGAGCACCGCGCTAACCCGACGATCGGCCAAGTCGCCGGCCGCCAGGCGGAAGGGCAGCGGCAGCCGTTCCGCATATGGACCGGTGACCTCCAGCAGCCCGGTTTATGGACTCGTGGCGGTTGGGCGGGGCGGAAAGCACCGCGGCAGGGGTGGCCCCGGCCGCGATCATCAGGGGAAGGCCGACGAAACGCCGGGTATCCGGCCTGCTCGCCTGGACGGCAATCGAAAGGAAACTGTACGCGATACCGGACAGAATCCCGCTTCTGTCCGGTATCGCGTATTTTCGGGTGATTTAGAGGCGGTTGACGAAGCGGGCGGCGGCGCGCTGGCTCATGCCGGTCTCGCCGCGTACGAGGAAGACGGCCTCCTGGAGCTGGCCGTGAGCCTTCATCTCGCGCGCCTGGTCGACGAGGTCGGGGCTGGGGGTGGGGCGGTTGCGGGGGTTCCTGGTCAGCCGGACGGCCAGGATGATCAGGTAGATGGCCAGGGCGGTGACGACGGCGGTGAGCGCGACGAGACCCGTGGTGGAGATCGCCAGGCTGTGCATCTCTCGATCGTAACGCCGCCCGCTGGAGATCAGCGGCGGGAAGACGCCCGGATGACGATGAAGGCGATGATCGCGATCACGACGATGATCACGGCGAAGATGAGTAGCTCCACGGGGCCTAAGTTCATATTTCTCAGCGTAGGTGGCGAAAAGATGCCGTGTGCGGAACGTCGCCGTTTGCTTGATAATGAACATTATGTCAAGTAGGCCGCTTCGGAAGGGGCTCTGACTCGGGGTGGAGCCCCATGTGCGCTTAGTGACGTTGGTCACCCTGCCCGCCGCCCCGCCGAGCGGTGATCGTCGGGGCCTGGTCAGGGGGTGTTACGGGAGGTGACGGCCGCCTCCGGTGGGCCGGCGCGGTTCTTGATCATTACGCTGCGTGAGGCCGGAATGCTCTGACCGATGGGTTGACCTTCGGTTGATTCACTGTCCTGGCTGGCCGGATCGCCTTAGGGTGGGAGATCTGCTATCGCGCCGCGAGAGGAGCAGCACGTGGGGAACCAGTCGGTGTTATGTCCAGTGTGTCAGGGAGTTCTGCCCGCTACGGGCCGGGAGTCCTATACGACACTGCGTGGTCGTCTTATTGTGACCAACGGTTACTGCGGAGGTGGTTGCGCCGAGCGGCGGGCCGAGATGGAGCGGACGCAGCAGATGACGCGTCCTTCGGCCCCGGTTGTGCCGGCCGCTCCCCCGGTGGCTCACGCGCCTTCCTTGGCTCCTGTCGCCGGTCCGGCGCGGGCGCGGGTGGCGGGCTGATCGTTTTTGTAGCCGGTGCCTGGTTCTGTGTGGGTGCCGGGTGGGTCTCCGGACCTGGGTTGTAGTGGTTTTGTCGCATTTGTGGGCTGGCCGCTCGGTGCGTGGTCATACGTGGCCTTGTGTGGTGTGCCAGTAGTCGCGGGTCTGTACGGCGAGGCCGTCGGAGTCGAAGCGGGCGATGACGCAGCCCGCGAGGGTGATGGGTGTGCCTTCGTCGATGGCGTGGACGCGGAATTCGATGACCGCTTGGTCGCCGTCCACGATGGGGGTGGCGAAGGTGACGTGCGGCGCGGTTTCGGTGCTGAAGGACCAGCGGATGTAGTCCGCTATGGCGCCTCTCCCCCGGTGTGGTGGCCGGAAGGGCATGGAGGTGTGGATCGCGTCGTGGTGGTAGAGGGTGGCGATGCGGTCGGTGTCGTGGTGGGTCCAGCCGTGTTGCCAGGTGTCGGCGAAGCGCTGGGCGGCTGCTCGGGTGTTCATGAGTCTCAGTGTGGCGGCGTTTAACCGCTCGATTCTGTCGGTGGCGTTGGTTATGGTCTGAGCTCGTGTCTGGTGAGCAGTCGCTGGTCCGCGCGCGTGGGCTGGTGAAGCGGTTCGGGGATTTCGTCGCGGTCGACGGGATCGATATCGATGTGGCGCCTGGTGAGGCGTTCGGTTTCCTGGGTCCCAATGGGGCGGGTAAGTCGTCGACGATGCGGATGATCAGTTGCGTGTCGATGCCGTCGGCGGGTGAGTTGCGGATCTTCGGGCTGGATCCGGTGCGGGAGGGGCCGCGGATTCGGGGGCGGCTGGGTGTCTGCCCGCAGCTGGATAACTTGGATCCTGATCTGACGGTTCGCGAGAATTTGACGACGTACGCCCGTTATTTCGGGTTGTCGCGGGCGCAGGCGCGGGCCCGGGCCGAGGAGCTGCTGGAGTTCGCGCAGCTGAGTGATCGGGCCTCGAGCCGGGTGGAGCCGCTGTCGGGCGGGATGAAGCGGCGGCTGACGATCGCGCGGGCGATGGTGAACGAGCCGGATCTGGTGCTGCTGGACGAGCCGACGACGGGGCTGGATCCGCAGGCGCGTCATCTGCTGTGGGAGCGGTTGTTCCGGTTGAAGCAGCGGGGTGTGACGCTGGTGCTGACCACGCACTACATGGATGAGGCCGAGCAGTTGTGCGATCGGCTGGTGGTGATGGACGGCGGGCGGATCGTGGCCGAGGGGTCACCGCGTTCGCTGATCGAGGCCCATTCCTCGCCTGAGGTGGTGGAGGTGCGCTTCGGTGGGCAGGAGCTGGCGGGTTTCGTGGCGCCGCTGGCCGGGATCGGTGATCGGGTGGATGTGCTGCCGGATCGGATCTTGGTGTACGCCGGGGACGGTGACGCGGCGGTGTCGGAGGTGCATCGGCGTGGGCTGGTGCCCTCCAGTGTGCTGGTGCGCCGTTCGTCGCTGGAGGATGTGTTCCTGCATCTGACGGGCCGGACGTTGGTGGAGTGATGGCGCATCCGACGGTGGCGGTGCTGGAGCGGCATCTGACGCTGTACAAGCGGTTGTGGCGGGCGTCGTTGTTCTCGTCGTTCGTGTTGCCGGTGCTGTTCCTGGCCAGTATCGGGCTGGGGGTGGGCGGTTACGTCGGTGAGGTGGGCGGCGTGCCGTACGTGGAGTGGATCGTGCCGGGGGTGCTGGCGTCGACGGCGTTCCAGATGGCGGTCGGCGAGTGCACGTATGCGGTGTTCGGGGAGTTCCGGTGGAATCGCGGGGCGCATGCGATGTTCGCGACGCGGGTGTCGGTGTGGGACATGGTCGGCGGCTGGCTGCTGTACATCGTGTTCAGGGTCGAGATCGCGGTGGTGGTGTTCGTGCTGGTGGTGGGGGCGTTCGGGGCGTTGTCCTCGCCGTGGGTGGTGCTGACGCCGCTGGTGGCGGCGTTGCTGGCGGTGGCCGTGGCGGCGCCGGTGACGGCGTTCTCGGCGACGATCGATCATGACAGTTATTTCGCGTTGCTGTTTCGGTTCGTGATGTTGCCTTCGACGTTGTTCGCGGGGGTGTTCTTCCCGGTGGAGCAGTTGCCGGCGCTGGTGCGGCCGGTGGCTTACGTGTCGCCGTTGTGGCATGGGGTGGAGCTGGCGCGGGCGGCGACGTCGGGGGCCGCTCCCCCGTGGCCGCTGTGGGCGCATGCCGGGTGTTTGGTGGCGTTCGCGGCGGGCGGGCTGTGGTGGGCGGGTTACGCGTTCCGTAAGCGACTTCAGGACTGATGATGGTGACGTTGGCGGTGGCCCGGCGGCTGGTGTCCGGCCGGGTTGGGGCGGGGCGTGTTTCGGCGGGCCGGGTGGGTGCGGTGGTGGGCCGCAATGTGGGCGCGTTGCGTTCGGGTGCTTCGTACTGGCTGGTTCTGGTGTCGGGGTTTTTCGAGCCGCTGCTGTATCTGCTGTCGATCGGTGTGGGTGTGGGTGCGCTGGTGGGGCGGATTCCGCTGGGTGATGGCCGGGTGGTGTCCTATGCGGTGTTCGTGGCGCCGGCGATGCTGGCGGTCTCGGCGATGAACGGGGCGTTGTCGGAGACGACGTTCAACTTCTTCTTCAAGATGCGTTATACGAAGACGTTCGAGGCGGTTTTGGCGACGCCGGTGCGGCCGATCGAGGTGGCGCTGGGTGAGTTGACCTGGGCGATGGTGCGCAGTTCTGTTTACACGGCGTTGTTCCTGGTGGTGATGGTGGTGCTGGGGCTGGCCGAGCCGGTGTGGGCGTTGGCGGCGTTTCCGGCGACGATGCTGGTGGGGGTGTCGTTCGGCGCGCTGGGGATGGCGGTGTCGACGGTGCTGCGTGGCTGGCAGGATTTCGATCTGATGACGGCGGCGCAGTTTTCGTTGTTCTTGTTTTCCGGCACCTTCTCCCCTGTGACGGATTATCCGGGGGTGTTGGAGGTGGTGGTGCGGGTGACGCCGCTGTATCACGCGGTGGAGTTGGTGCGGGGTCTGGCCTCGGGGGTGCCGGAATGGGGGTTGCTGGGGCATGCGGGTTATCTGGTGGTGATGGCGGTGGCGGGGTTGTGGTTCGCGGCGGGGCGGATTCAGCGGGTGTTGTGCGCGTAACCGGCCGGCCGGCCGTGCCGAGGTGTGGGCGCCGGGGAGCAGGTCTTCGACGCGCTGACCGCGTTGATCGACAAGTCGCTGCTGCTCGCCGCTGATTCGACACCCCGTGAGCCCCGATGCGGGACCCGTCGCCCCGATGTCGAGCCCGTGAGTGTGCGCCGAAGAGTTCTCGCAGCGCCTGGGCGACGACGTGCCTGTATGTCGAAGTGGAGCGTCGGGATGAGCGTCTCGACGGGCACCTCGTCGGTGGGCCCCTCCCCCTGTAGGCGTGTCCCGATGGCCAGGAGCGGCGCCAGGGCGAGGCGGGGAGTTCTTGGGATGCTCGCATTCCGCCGTGCGTGAGGAGCAGTGCGGGTCCGTGGCCGCGGTGCCGGTAGCCGATGGTGGTGCCGTCGGCGGAGCGAACCTGGCCTTTGCCGTATTCGTGTACGGGGGTGTCCGCGTTGGCGTGGCGGGTGCGTTCCGGAGCCTTGCGTGGTGCGAACGTGGGCGCTGAAGCCTTGGGCGCCGGGTGGCGGTCCGTCGAGCCTCCAACGGCCTGGCGGGTCGTCAGGGTCGTCGGCGCACGCGTCGCTGTACCTGTGTCCAGCTGGTTCACGCTTGCGGGTGGAAGCTCGATGACCTGGCGAAATGCTGGAGGTATGGAGCACAACGCCGAACTGGAGAGTTTCTGCGTTCCCGTCGTGGCCCGTGCCCTGCGCTTGGACGACGTCGAGCGCGGCTGTGCCCGCCTCGCCTCCCGTGAAGCGTTCGGGTCCATCGTTGTCGAGCTGTGCGCGCTGGATGGTCAGGCGTAGGGGTGTACGGCGGTTACCGAGCTGAGCGGGAGTGGGCCGTACAGGTGGGGGAAGCCGTTTTCGAGGCGGATGTCGAGTCCGGCGGGGTCGATTTGGAGGATGAGCAGCGGCTGGGTGACGTGGCCGTAGAAGGCGGTGTGTACGCCGTGGAGCTGGTCGAGGTCACGGCTGCAGTGGATGAAGCCTTCTTGGTCGAGGGTGCGGCCGAGGGTGGAGATGCGGTACTCCCCCGCCGGCTGGGCGTCGGCCCAGTCGGCGGCCAGGGCGAGGTGGAGGATGTCTATGGTGTCCATTCGGAGTCGAGCATGGCATAGATGACCTCGGAGGACCATTCGCCTTTGACGTGCTCGTTGTCGATGAGGTGGGCTTCGCGGCGCATGCCGAGTTTTTCCAGGACGCGGCCAGAGGCGGTGTTGCGGGCGTCGAGGCGGCCGACGATGCGGTGCAGGCCGAGTTCGTCGAAGCCGAGGCGGAGTAGTTCGCGGCCGGCTTCGGGGGCGTAGCCGCGGCGGTGGTGGTCGGGGTGCAGGATGTAGCCGATCTCGCCTTGGCGGTGTTGTTTGCTGGTCCAGATCAGGACGCCGTTGCCGATGAGCTGGCCGGTGTCGCGCAGGGTGATGGCGATGTCGAGGGCGTCTCCTTCGTCGAGGAGGGCGACGCGGGTGATCTTCCTGTCGAGGAAGGTGCGTACGGTGTCGAGGTCGCGGGGTTCCCAGTAGAGGTAGCGGGCGACGTCGGGCCGGGACTCGTAGGCGTGCAGCGCGTGGAGGTCGTCGGGGGTGAAGGGGCGCAGCAGGAGGCGGTCGGTGAGGATCGGGTAGTGGGGTTTGAGCACGGGGGCAGTGTAGATAACCCGTCTTCGGGGGCGCGAGGCGTTTTCGCCGAGCAGACAGGCGGGCAGGCGGGCAGGCAGGCAGACAACCTGGCGGGCGGGCAGACAACCTGGCGGGCGGTGGCGGGCGTTCGACATACCAGGGGTCAGTGGGCGCCGGCGAGGTTGAGGACGATGACGCCGCCGATGATGAGCAGGATGCCGCCGATCTTGAGCGGGGTGAGGGTCTCCCCCAGGAAGGCGGCGCCGATGAGGGCGATGGCGGCGGTGCCGGCGCCGGACCAGACGGCGTAGGCGGTGCCGACTTCGAGCTGCATCTTGAGGGCGCGGGCGAGCAGGACGAAGGAGATGAGGTAGCCGATGGCGACGATGGCGGCCCAGCCGAGGTGGGACAGGCCGTTGCTGAGTTTGAGCGCGGTGGTCGCGATGACCTCGGCGGCGATGGCGATCGCGAGCAGCAACCAGGCCATGGTGGATCCCTCCTCGTGATTGGCAGTGAGACGGCCTCGGTGTGATCGTGGGTAGCGCTGGAGCCACTGCCGGTCACCGCCGGGGCCATGAGGATGAGTGTGCTGACCGGGGCGGCTTGTGTCGAACCTCCGGTCGGTGGGGGCCGGTGAGGCGGAAGCGCTTGAAAAGGGAGTCGAATGCGTGTTCCACTGGGGCCGTGGGTTGGGACGCGCTTTCGCTTGTTGAGGCCGCAGATGATCGTCCGTTGATCGAGCGGCGGGCGGTGCTGCGTGACGGCTTCTACGAGACGCAGGCCCGTACGATGATCGAGCGGGTGCCGCAGAGTGCGGGGATCGCTGAGCGGTGGGCCGTCTCTCCTTATCGTGGGTGTGCTCATGCTTGTCGTGGCTGTGGTGCTCGTGGGGGTCATCGGCGGCTGGGGTTGGACGCGGGGCGGGATTTCGACACGCGGATCGTGGTCAAGCCCAACGCGGTGACGCGGTTGCGGGCGGAGTTGGCGCGCTGGGGTGGTGAGGCGCTGGCGGTCGGGGTTAGTGGTGACTGTTACCAGCAGGCGGAGGCGACCTACCGGCTGATGCCGGGCATCGTGGAGGCGCTGGGTGAGGCGGCGGTGCCGTTCACCGTCTACACCAAGAGTCCGCTGGTGTTGCGGGATGCCGCGGTGCTGGCGCGGGCGGGGGCGCAGGTGGCGGTCTCGATCGCGTTCGTCGACGAGCGGATCAGGCGTGGGGTGGAGCCGGGCGCGGTGGGTGCGCAGGCGCGGCTGGAGTTGGTGTCGGCGCTGGTGGAGGCGGGGGTGTCGTGCCGGGTGCTGATGGCTCCGGTGCTGCCGTTGCTGAGTGATGGGGCCGATCAGTTGTCGGCGACGGTGCGCCGGATCGCGGCCACGGGGGCCGGGGTGGTGGAGCCGGTGGTGTTGCGGCTGCCGCCGGGGACGCGGCAGTGGTATCTGGAGTGGCTGGGTGAGGCGCATCCGCATCTGGTGGCGCGTTATGAGGAGTTGTACGACGGGGCGGGGTTGCCGGCGGCCGATTACGAGGAGCGGATCACGGGGCAGATCGGGCAGTTGTGCCGGGTTTACGGCATGCGGTCGGGGCCGCCGGAGCCGCCGGAGCGTGAGCCGCGGTTCCCGCAACTCGCGCTGGTCTGACTACTGTCAAGATTTAAGGCTGTCGCCTTAGAATCTTGGGTGTCCCATCAGTGAGCAGAAGGGCGCCGCCATGACCGCCGAACCCGTCCCCCGTTACCCCTTCGACCGGACCGAGGCCCTGCAGCCGCCGCGGGAGTGGGCCCAGTTGCAGAGCGGGTGCCCCGTGGCGCACGTACAGCTGCCCAGCGGCGACACCGCCGAGCTGGTGACCCGCTATGACGATGTGCGCACGCTGCTGACCGACCCGCGGTTCAGCCGCGGCGGCGCCGAGGCCGCGCGGGTGTCCACCACCGCCGACGGCGGGATCTTCGCCCGCGGTATGGCGAGCGGGAGCATGATCGCCGGGACCGGGCATCGGCGATGGCGGCGGCTGCTGACCCCGTCGTTCACCATCCGCAAGATCGAGGCGTGGCGCCCGCGGGTGCAGCGGATGGCCGATGAGCTGGTGGACGGCATGCTGGCCGGTGGCTCCCCGGCGAATCTGTCGCGCGAGCTGGGCCTGCCGCTGCCGGTGCAGGTCATCTGCGCGCTGGTGGGGGCGCCGAGTGAGGATCAGGACAAGTTCGCGTACTGGTCTCAGGTGATGCTGACGCTGACCCGCTATGAGCAGTCGGAGGTGGAGAAGGCGTACGAGGAGTTCGGCGCGTATGTGTCGGATCTGGTGGATGACAAGCGTGCGGCGCCGGGCGATGACATGCTCAGCGAGCTGACGCAGATCTCCGACAGCCAGGACGGGCGGCTCAGCCACGAGGAGCTGATCGCGACCGTGCAGGCGCTGCTGCTGGCCGGGCACGAGACGACGTCGAACATGATCGCCATCATGGTGGCGATGCTGCTGTCGGAGCCGGGGCGTTACGCGGCGGTGGTCGAGGATCCGGCGCTGATCCCGGGCACGGTCGAGGAGGTTCTGCGGCTGGACAGCACGCTCAGCGTGGTGGGCATGCCGCGGGTGGCGACCGAGGAGGCCGACTTCGGCGGGGTGCGGGTCAGCGCGGGCACGACGCTGATCCCGTGCCGGCCCGCGGCCAACCGGGATCCGCGTAAGTTCGCCGATCCCGACCACTTCGACGCGCGCCGCGACAACGCGGGCCAGCATCTGGCGTTCGGCGCGGGGCCGCACTTCTGCCTGGGTCAGCCGCTGGCCCGGATGGAGCTTCAGGTCGCGCTCGGCACGCTGGCCCGGCGGCTGCCGGGGCTGGGTCTGCGGGATGCTCCCGGTGATCTGCGGCTGCGTACGGGGTTGTTGTCCGGGGGGCTGCAGGACGTGTGGGTCACCTGGTGACCAGCGGTCTGCTTGGGCGTCTCAGCCGGTGGTGAACCACAGGCGGATGAGGTGGCGGCGCTGCGGCTCGGGGTGGTCTTCGTAGGCGGTGCGGCCGTGCAGGAGGAGGTGGTTGTTGAGGAACTGCATGTCGCCCTCCCGCAGGTCCATGGTGAGCACGAAGCGGGGGTCGTTGGTCAGCCGGTCGAGCAGGTCCATCGCCTCGCGCTGCGCCGGGGTGAACGGCGGCACGCAGGCGCCGCGCTGGGCCGAGCGCAGGTAGTCGGGCCCGTAGGAGAACGACACCCTGCCGTCCTGGCCCAATGTGCACAGCGGTTTGGTGTAGAAGCTGTCGGGGCCGTCACCGGTGCGCCGGTCGTGCCACCACGGCTGGTAGAGCACCTCGGCCAGGTCGGGGCGGGTCCGGACGACCTCGTTGTGCACCGCCACGGAGCTGACGATGACGCTGAGGCCGCCCGACTTGGCCGGCCGCACGCACAGCAGGGCGACGACGTCGGTGGGGTCGCTGTGGAAGCCGAGCCGCCCGTTGTGCTGGTAGCTGCGGGTGCGTGGCTGGGAGGGGTCGGCGCCGGTGTCTCGTACGTGCACCAGCGGCACCGGGCCGGGTCCTTGTGGGACGATTGCGCCGATGTGGCAGCCGAGGCCGAGTCCGGCGATCTCGCGCTGCCGCTCGCTCATCTGGCCGACGGGCACCCCTTGGAGCAGGGCGAACCCGTGACCGTTCACGATCTCCTCGCGCACTCGCCGCAGGAGCGGCCCGAGCGTCGGCAGCGGGAAGCCGTCCGGGGTGATCTCCTGCGGCGCCGGCCCGGCCGCCTGCGCCGCTCGTACGGCGCCGAGCACCTCGTGCCGATGCTCCTCGCTGAGCGCGACCCTCCATGGGTCGCTGTCGCGGATCTCCGCCGCCAGCCATTGGCCGGGCCCCAGCATTTGTGCGATCGCCATGGTGGCCACCTCTCCGCTCGTCGTGGTTCTTGGACTCACCCTGTCGTCCTTGCTCTTGCGTGGCACCCCCTCATCGCCCACGGCGCAACCGCTTCACCCACAGCGCAAGCGCTCTGAAGGTCCTCCTCCGGTCGATTGCAAAGAGTGATTGTTCATAACTTTAAGTAGTGTTACAGTGCGGGTGCCGGTTCACCGCCTCCCGAAGGAGCGCCATGTCCGTGCCCGATGTTCTCGCCCGGAAATTCGACAAGAGATTCACCTTGTACGACGCCGATGGTGACGGTGTGCTCACCAGGGACGACTTTCAGATCGCGGCCACGAGGTTCTTGGCGGCGTTCGGCGTGCCGGCCGACTCCGCCAAGGGCCGGGACGTGGTGGCCGCCTACGCGAGCATGTGGAACGCCCTGATCCACAGTGCCGACGACGACAACGACGGGCACCTGTCGCGCGCGGAGTTCACCGCCTACCTGGCCGGCCAGGAGTTCCGCACCAGCGGCTACGCGGCGACCGCGGGCCGGATCGCCGAGTCCGTCCTGACCGTCTGCGACATCGACGGCGATGGCCGGATCTCCTTTGAGGAGTTCGCCGCCATCCCCGGCATCTGCTCCCTGCCCGAGGCCGAGCGGCGTGAGGTCTTCGACCGGCTCGACACCGACGGCAGCGGGCATCTGGACATCAGCGAGATCCACGCCGCGCAGCGGGACTTCTACGCCAGTACCGACCCGGGCGCGCCCGGCAACCTGATCTTCGGCCGATTCTGAGGAGCCAGAGGTGGAGCATCCCCCGCAGCCGGACGGTCACTGCCGTGTCATCCGGTCCGCTTTGATGTATGAGGGCAAGCAGCATCTGCAGTTCTTCGCCGGTATCGCCGCCGAGACCGTGGGTGCGCGCAATATCTGCATGCACCTGCAGACCATTCCTCCCTCGGGCAGCGGCCGGGCTCATAAGCACGACCATCACGAGACGGCCATCTACGTCATCAGGGGCGCCGTAGGTGCCTGGTACGGCGAGAATCTGGAGCACTACCTGCAAGCGCGTCAAGGGGAGTTCATCTACATCCCCGCCAGTACGCCGCACATGCCGGTGAATCTCAGTGACAGCGAGCCCGCCGAGGTCGTCCTGGCGCGCACGGATCCGCGCGAGCAGGAGAGCACGATTCTTCTGCCCGGCCTGGAGAGCCGACGGCCTCCTGTTGACGGTCTCGGGGCCGGCTGAGCTGCGACTCAGATGGCCAGGGTGGTCGCGATGCCGTCGAGGACGTAGGTGAGGCCGGTTTCGAACTGCCACTGCGCGTCGTCCTTGCGGGTGGCGGTTTGAAGGTAGCGCTGGAAAGTGGGATAGCGGCCGGTCCGCATGTGCCAGATCATCTGCGGTGCCAGTTCGGAACGCAGTTCGTCGCCGTCGGACCAGCCTTGTTCGTGCATGAGGTTGCGTACGGCGCTCTCGTCGTTCAAGGCGCCCTGGACGTAGGCGTCCACGGCGCGGAAGACGCTCATCATCGCGTCGGCGTCCAGGCCCAGGCCGTCCAGCGCTGACAGGGCCTGCTCGGCGACTCTCATCCTGTTGGGCGTGAGCGAGAGCCTGGCCTGTGGGGGCAGCTGTGCCAGCCACAGGTGCCGGAGCATGAGGTCGCGGGTGCGCAGCGCCAGGGTCCGCATGCTCTCGCGCCACTCCCGCTCGGCTGGGAGGTGAAAGCCGGCGTAGACATGGTCGACCATCAGCTGCAGGAGATCGTCCTTGCCTGACACGTGGCGGTAGGGCGCCATGGGGGCGACGCCCAGTTCGGTGGCCAGGCGGCGCATGGTGATGGCCTCCAGGCCTTCGGCGTCGGCGATCTCGACCGCGGTCGTGGCGATGCGCTGCGGGGAGAGCGTCTGTCGCTGCGCGGGGGCGGGAGCTTCCAGGCGCTCCCAGAGTGATGCGCGCGGCTTGTCGTTCTCGATGGCCATGGTGTGGGGCTTCCCTCCAGCTGGTCGTGCGATACAACGTATCAAAAGTAGACAACGTACACAGAGATGTGTACGTTGTATCTCGCTCGGATACGTCGTACACACAAGGAAGTGCCCCTCCATGAACGACAACCACCTGAAGATCGCGGTCATCCTCGGCAGTACCCGCGAGGGCCGATTCGGCACGGGCGTGGCCTCCTGGGTCATCGACCACATCGCGCGGCGCGCCGACATGAGCGCCGACCTCATCGATCTGGTCGAAACCCCGCTGCCCACCGTTTTCCCCGTGCTCGGGCAGCCGCCGGCCGCCCAGGAGGCCAAGGATCTGCTCGCGGCCGTATCACCACGGCTGGCGGCGGCCGACGCTTTCGTCATCGTCACCCCGGAGTACAACCACAGCTTCCCCGCGCCGCTGAAGAACGCCATCGACTGGCACTCCAGGGAATGGCACGCCAAGCCGGTCGGCTTCGTCTCCTACGGCGCCTTCTCCGCCGGGCTGCGCGCGGTCGAGCACCTGCGCCTGGTGCTGGCCGAACTGCACGCGGTCACCATCCGCGACGGCGTCGGCTTCCAGCGCGCCTGGGAGCAGTTCGACGGGGAGGGAAGGGCCGTCGATCCGGCCGCCGACACCGCCGCCACGACCATGCTCGACCAACTCGCCTGGTGGGCGCACGCCCTGCGCGAGGCCAAGGCCATCCGGCCCTACGCCGCCTGAACCGCGATGAACGACCGCTTGCCCTACCTCGCGGTGTTCGGCCTGTTGCTCGGTATGTTCCTGGCGATGCTGGACGGCCTGATCGTGGGTACCGCGCTGCCCACGATCGTGGGCGACCTCGGCGGGCTGGACCACCTGCCATGGGTGGTGACCGCCTACATGCTCGCGGGCGCGGCCACTACCCCGATCTGGGGCAAACTCGGCGACCTGTACGGCCGCAAGATCACCTTCATCGCCGCGATCGCGCTCTTCCAGGCCGGCTCCGTCCTGTCCGGCCTGGCCCAGGACATGGGCCAGCTCATCGCCTTCCGCGCCGTACAGGGCCTGGGCGCGCGCTGGCCATCATCGGCGTGCTCGTACCACCACGTCACAGCGGCCGCCTGCAGTCGATGATCGGCGTCATCATGCCGATCGCCTACGTCGGCGGCCCGCTGGCCGGCGGGCTGCTCACCGACTACCTGAGCTGGCGCTGGACCTTCTACGTCAACCTGCCCTTCGGCGCCGTCGCCCTGCTGATCATCGCCACCCGTATCCATCTGCCACCGATCGAGCGCGTCAAAGTCCGCATCGATTACGGCGGTGCGGCCCTGCTCACCACCGCCATCGTGGCCCTGACCCTGCTGAGCAGCTGGGGCGGAACCACCTACTCCTGGTTCTCGCCCCAGATCCTGGCCCTCGCCGCCGGCGGCGTTCTCGCCTTGGCCGCCTTCGTGGCCGTCGAACGGCGCGCCGCCGAGCCGGTCATCCCGCCCCGCTTGTTCCACGACCGCGACTTCACCCTCGCCCAGATCCTCAGCTTCCTGCTCGGCGCGATCATGCTCAGCGTGACCAACTACCTGCCGCAGTACATGCAGTTCGTGCAGGGAACCTCACCCACACTCAGCGGCATGCTGCTGCTGCCCCTGATGTTCGGCATGCTCGGCGCGCAACTGATCACCGGCCATCTCATCAGCCGAAATGGCCGCTACCGCCGCTATCCGATCCTCGGCGGCGCACTGACGATCGCCGGGACTCTGGCCCTGCTGCTGCTCGAGGCCGGCACTGCGGCGGCGGCGGCCTCGGCGCTCAGCCTCCTCGTCGGGGCCGGGATGGGTCTGGTGACGCAGAGTACGACGCTGATCACGATGAACAGTGCCGACCCCCGGGACATGGGCGCCGCCAGCGGGACGCTCACCCTGCTGCGCACCATCGGCGGTTCGCTGGGCATCGCGCTGCTGGGCGGCCTGTACGCGGGGAACATGCGGGCCGACCTCAGCACGCGCCTCGGCCCGGCGGCGGCCGAACGGCTGACCGCCGGGGGCGAACTCACGCCCCACCTGCTGCCCGACCTGCCCGCTGCGGCCGGCGAGGCCGTGCGAGAAGCCGTCACCAGCGGCTTGCACGGCCTGCTCATCGGCGCCGCCGTTCTCGCGTTGATCGCCTTCGCGGCGTCCTGGCTCGTCCGCGAAACCCCGCTGCGTGAGCATCCCCCGGCCCCGGCGGAGCCCGCCGTGACGGGGCCTGAGCAAAGGGAGCGGCGGGATGGCGGTGAGGCGGCCCGCTTGTCCGCCGAGAAGGCGACATGAGCCAGGCGGCCCGCCTACAGGGCGCTGCCCTTCTTCCACTTGGAGAAGGGCAGCTGCCAGAAGCCCCAGCCGTTGTTCCATTCCAGGTCGCGGGTGGTGCCCTTGATGTCGACGACGTCGCCGCGCTGGAAGTGGTTGTAGAACCACAGGGCCTGGTCGGGGCGGGAGTTGATGCAGCCGTGGCTGACGTTGGAGCGGCCCTGGGCCCAGACGTTGTCCTTGGCGTGGACGTACTCGCCGGAGTTGGAGATCCGCACGGCGTGGTTGATCATGACGTCGTAGTAGCCGGGGTCGCCCTTCTTGCGGCCGGGTGAGATCATGCGGACCGGGTTGCCGCGCTCCATGGTCAGGTGGACGCCGGAGGTGGTGGTGTACTCGCGGGTGGTGGCCATGCCGGCGCTGATGCGCATCGTCTGCACGCGCTTGCCGTCGCGGTAGACGTACATCATGTGCTTTTTGGTGTCGACCTTGCTGATCACGCGGGCGCCGATCTTCAAGGTGGTGGCGGAGTCCTTGACGCCGTACATGCCCTTGCCGCCCTTGACGCCGGTGAGGCGGGCGTTGAAGGTGACCTTCTGGTGGGCGGGCCAGTACTTGGCGGTGCGGTAGATGACGGTGGTGTCGTTGATCCAGCGCCAGGCGCCGTCGACGGGCTTTTGCGCCTCGACCTCCAGGGCGCGTTCGACGTCGGCCTTCTCGCTGACGGGCTGGTTGAAGGTGACGATGATCGGCGCCCCCACGCCGACCGTCTCCCCCTTGGCGCTGGGTGTGACGTCGATGACCTGCAGTTCGCGCTCGGGCTTGAGCGTCTTGAACGTGCTGGCGGCGCTGGTGACGCCGGCCTTGGCGCTGACGTTGTAGGAGCTGGAGGGCAGCAGGGTGCCCTTGGAGACCCATTTGGTCTTGTCGGCGTTGAAGGTGCCCTCGACGCTCTTGCCGCCGCCTTCGGCCGTGACCTCTTCCAGGGTGCCGCCGGCGGCGGTCACGACGATCTTCTTGTCGGGGCTGATCTTCGAGCTGCCCTCGGCGGGTGAGATCTTGATCGTCGGCGCTTCCGGGGTCGCGGAGGTGGTCGCCTTGGCCGCGTCGGCGTTGCCCGGGGCGGGGGGAGTGCTCGAGCAGGACGCGGTCAGTGCCGCGGCCGCGAGCAGGGCCATGCCCGTGACGGGCGTCCTCCAACCGGGCTTGACGTTCAAGTCAGTCCTCTCCCCCATAACAGCAAACTCAATGCCAAAGACCTTAATGCTCCTGCATGTAAGACGCGGAGGAGTTTGGGATAGTTCGGTAACATTTAAATCACTTGTTGCTGGGAACCCCAGGTCAGCCGGGCGCAACAGGAGTAAAGGGGCGAAACCCTCAGTGCTGGGCCAGGCGGTGGGTCAGGCTGGTGTGGCGCCGCCCGGCCCCCTTGGTCCGTACGGCCTGCGCCAGCGCGCGCCGGGACCCGACGATGACGACCAGCCGCTTGGCGCGGGTGATCGCGGTGTAGAGCAGGTTGCGCTGCAGCATCATCCAGGCGCTGGTGGCCAGGGGGATGACCACGGCCGGGTACTCGCTGCCCTGGGAGCGGTGGATGGAGACGGCGTAGGCGTGGGCCAGCTCATCCAGCTCGTCGAAGGCGTAGTCGACCTGCTCGTCCTCATCGGTGGCGACGATCAGCTTCTGCTCGTCGGGACGGATGTCGACGACGATGCCGACGGTGCCGTTGAACACCCCGGCCGCGCCTTTTTCGTAGTTGTTGCGCAGCTGGGTGACCTTGTCGCCGATGCGGAAGACGCGCCCGCCGTAGCGGCGTTCTGGCAGGTCCTCGCGCGAGGGGGTCAGGGCCTCCTGCAGCGCGATGTTGAGGGCGCCGGCTCCGGCGGCGCCGCGGTGCATGGGGGCCAGCACCTGGATGTCGCGACGGGCGTTGAGGCCGAACTTGCGCGGGATGCGCCGGGCCACCACGTCGACCGTCAGCGCCGCGATCTCCTCCGGTTCCTCGCACGGGAACAGGAAGAAGTCCGTCATCTTCTCCAGCTTGGGGTGCAGGCCGGTGTTGACGCGGTGGGCGTTGACCACCACGCCCGACTCCTGCGCCTGGCGGAAGATCTGCGTCAGCCGTACGCGGGGGATGTCCTCGGCGGCCAGCAGGTCCTTCAGCACCTCACCCGCGCCCACCGAGGGCAGCTGGTCCACATCCCCCACGAACAACAGGTGCGTGCCGGGCGCGACCGCCTTGACGAGCTTGTTGGCCAGCAGCAGGTCGAGCATGGAGGCCTCGTCGACGACGACCAGGTCGGCGTCCAGGGGGTTGTCGCGGTCGAAGGTGGCATCCCCGCCGGGCCGCAGCTGCAGCAGCCGGTGAACGGTGGTCGCCTCATGGCCGGTCAGCTCGGCGAGCCTTTTCGCGGCCCGGCCCGTGGGCGCGGCCAGGATCACCTTGGCCCGTTTGGCGCGGGCCAGCGTCACGATGGAGCGCACGGTGAAGCTCTTGCCGCAGCCCGGCCCGCCGGTCAGCACCGCGACCTTCTCCGTCAGCGCCAGCCGTACGGCCTGACGCTGCTCGGCGGCCAGGTCCGCGCCGGTCTGGCCGCGCAGCCACTGCTCGGCCCGCTCCCAGTCGACCTCGGCGAAGGCGGCCAGCCGGTCATGGCCGCCGCGCAGCAGCGACAGCAGCGCCGAGGCCAAGGACAGCTCGGCCCGGTGGAAGGGCACCAGGTAGACCGCCGGCACGATGTTGTCGCCGGCCGGGATCTGCTCGCGTACCACGCCCTCCTCGGCGACCAGCTCTTCCAGGCAGCCGGCGACCAGGTCGGCGGGCACCTCCAGGATCTTGACGGCGTCGCCGACGAGGTTGGGGGCGGGCAGGTAGCAGTGGCCGTCGTCGGCCGCCTGGGACAGCGTGTAGCGCAGCCCGGCCTTGACCCGCTCGGGGCTGTCGTGCGGGATGCCGACCGCCTGGGCGATGGTGTCGGCGGTCTTGAAGCCGATGCCCCACACGTCGTCGGCCAGCTGGTACGGGCGGCTCTTGACAACGGAGATGGAGCTCTCGCCGTACTGCTTGAAGATGCGCACCGCGATCGAGGTGGACACGCCGACACCCTGCAGGAAGATCATCACCTCTTTGATGATCTTCTGTTCCTCCCAGGCGGCGGCGATCAGCTTGGTCCGCTTGGGGCCCAGGCCCGGCACTTCGACCAGCCGCTCGGGCGCCTGCTCGATCACCTCGAGGGTGTCGGTGCCGAAGTGGTCGACGATCCGCTCCGCCATCTTCGGGCCGATGCCCTTGATCAGGCCGGAGCCCAGGTAGCGGCGGATGCCCTGGATGGTGGCCGGCAGCACGGTGGTGTAGGACCACACCTCGAACTGCTTGCCGTACTTGGGGTGGGAGGTCCAGCGGCCGCTCAGCCGCAGCGACTCCCCCACCTGCGCGCCCAGCAGCGGTCCCACCACGGTCAGCAGCTCGGCGCCCGACCGCTCGGTCGCCACCCGCGCGATCGAGTAGCCGGTCTCCTCGTTCGGGCCGTAGGTGAAGCGTTCGAGGACGGCGTCGAGGTGGGTGGCGGGGAGATTGGCCGGACCTTGCTTCACCGAAGAAGTCTCTCCCTGTCCCTGGGCGTTCTCCGGCCCAAGAATAGGGCAAGGGGCGGGCGGCCTCGTGCCCGTGCGGGCATAGGGGCCGCGCGTCGCGACGCCTATGCCCAGGGATCCTCTTCGGGACTGGAACTAGGGAGCCGGGTCTCCAGGCTTTTCTCCCTTGCAGCTGCTGGAGAATATCTTTCCGGTCTTGAGGTTGACGCACCTCGTGCAGGCGGTAGCGGCCTCGTCGAGGTCTCCCTTGCAGAGGATGCCCTCTTGCTTCGGCTTCTCGGGCGCCTTTCCTGGCGAGCCCATGCTCTTGTCCTCGCAGTAACTACGCGTGTATCCGCCCTTCTTCGACTTGCACCACAGGCACTTCTTGTTCTTTCCCTCCAGCCATTTGCACGGCTTGCCGGAGCTTGTCGAAGTGCAGTGGGTGAGCGAGGTGGATGTGGCGTTGCCGCCGAGGGCGCGGGCCTTGTCAGGCTGGGCCAGTGCGGCCGCGGAAGGGACGATGGCGCTCGCCACCAGGGCCCCGGTAACGAATATTTCTTTGAGCACGAGACCACCCCCATTGTGTGTCTCTCGCTTTCCCTCCCATCGTGACATGGCGCGCTCGGCAATAGTCAAGACGTGCGCCAAGATTTATCGAGCGGCGGCCGGACCCTTTTTCCGGAACATGAAACATTTGATGTGTATTTCTTGCGGGGGTGCTGGGGATGTTGACCGGCGTATTTTGGTCTCGACGCGTATATTATTTATCCCACTAGTATCGCTGTTGGCGATGGCTTGACCGTTGACGCGCATCTGCCGCTCTCGTTAGGCGACGCGCCGGAAGACGACGACCGCCCGGTAGCCGGTGCCGCGCTCCGTGTCGGACTCGGCCTCCGCGCTGATGACGTCCAGTTCGGAGTGGGGCCCGAAAAAGTCCAGGGCCTGGGTCCTGGCCTTCTCCCTGATCTCGTCCGGGGTCGCTCCGCTGACGGTGACGCGCAGCGTGAGCGGGAACCGTATGTCACTCATGGCGGCCTTCCTTCGCAGAGGAGTGATCACTTTCGAGCCTAACATCAGGCCATCGCCGACATGCAGGCATGTAACTGCATATTGATGGGTCCGCGGCTCGAACATGATTACCCATCGACACTCACGGTAGTGCTGTGGATACTCTTCGTGTAGGCCCTGGCTCCCTGGATCACCCCACTTCGACCGCGGGTTCGTGCTGCCCGCGGGCGGAGCGGAGGTGATCCAGGGAACAACTCAAGGAGAGCGATGCACAAGAAGTCCCTCGCCCTGGCCGTCCTCCTCACCGGTGCGTGCGTGGCCACAGCCACCGTCGTCACCGCAGCCAACGCCACCACCGCACCCGCCGGCCAGCCCCACCACGCCTCCGCGCTGCCGCCCGGATACCAGCTGGTGACGCTGCCCAACGCGAACGTGCCCAACTTCCAGCGCCGTACCCTCTACTGCCCCGGCGCCAAGAAGGTCCTGGGCGGAGGCGGCGAGGCCCGCGGCAACGGGGCGATCCTCGTCGGCTCCTTCCCCACCGATGACGGGCGCGGCTGGATCGTCCTCGGCCGCCAGGACGGCTACAACGACGTCGGCATCAGCGTCTTCGCCATCTGCGCCGACTGACCTGCCGCATCATCCGGCCCCGGTCGCTCGCCGACCGGGGCCGTTCCCATGCCCGCCCGTTCGCAGGTCCGCCGCACGCCGTCGCCACAGAGCACCGGTGAGAACATCTGGGCCTTCCAGCCGCGCCCGCCGCCCTGTAGGAAGCCATGCATGAGCGACGATGTACGCGTCACCATCGAAGCGGTCCCCCGCGCCGGGCTGAGCGCCGGGCAACTGCGCCAGGCCGTGACCGCCCACCCGGGCGTCCTGTCCGCGCTGGAGGTCGCCGACGCCGACCGGCTGATCATCGGCCAGGCTCCGGCGCTCGGCCACGACCCCGGCCAGGACGCCCCCTTCCGCGCCACCGTCTTCGACCCAGTGGGCAACCGCGCCGTCGAGCTGCGCGGCACCCTGGACCGGCCGGAAAGCGCCGAGGTCCGGCCCAGCGCCCACCGGCCGCCGCCCAGCCACGACGAACTGCTCGCGGCCGCCGACGTCCTGCGCGCCGACCCGCACTTCCCGCCGGGCGACAACGTGATCGTCTACCGGCCCATGCCGCCTCTGGCCGACCTGGACAACCCCGACGGCACCACCGTGCGCCGCCCCACCCTGGGCATCTACACCCCCGGCGAGCCCACCGGGGTACGCCACCGCATCGTCGCCGTCGACACCGCCGCCCGCACCGTCGACTGGACCCCGGCCGGCATCGACGTGCGCATGCACCACGACTGCGAGCACACTGTGCCCGAAGGCGTCACCCCCCTGGCCGACCACGGCGGCCCCGACCAGGTGCGGGTACGCGTCCTGCGGGGCGCCGACGAGCTGTGGAACCTGCTGGTCGTGCGGCCGCGCGCCTCTGCCCCGCAGAACCCCGGCGCCGGATCGGGCGTGGAGCTGCGCGAGGTGCGCTACCGGGGCCGGTTGGTGCTGCGCCAGGCGCACGTACCCGTCCTGAACGTCGAGTACGAACAAGGCACCACCTTCCGCGACGACGCCTCCTCCGAGACCCGCTTCTCGGCCACCGGCACCGACCCGGTCGGCTGGGGCTGGCGGCTGTGCGACAGCCCGCCGCGTACCATCCTGGAACGGCCCGACACCGACGCCGGCGGCTTCCAGGGCGTGGCCTTCCACCACGACGGCGACGAGCTGCGCATCGTCAGCGAACTGCAGGCCGGCTGGTACCGCTACGCCAGCGACTGGCGGCTGGGCGACGACGGCACCATCAGGCCCCGCTTCGGCTTCGCCGCCACCGCCAACCCGATGACCTGCATGGTGCACCGCCACCACGCCTACTGGCGCTTCGACTTCGACATCGAAGGCTCCGCCAACGACATCGTCGAGCAGATCGACCAGGGGCCGATCATCCCCGAGCCGGTGCCGATCGTCCGCGAGACCACCCGCCGCCGCGCCCCCGGCCGCTACTGGCAGGTACGCGACAAATCCTCAGGGCGCGGCTACCAGATCCACCCCGGCCCCTTCGACGACACCGCCGACTCCTACGGCGTCTCCGACCTGTGGTTCCTGCGCCACCACGCGGCCGAGCTCGACGACGGCAACCCCGGCCCGCGCGACCGGGCCGCCATCGGGCGCTTCCTCAACAGCGAGAGCATCGACGCCACCAACGTCGTCGTCTGGTACGCCGGCCACTACTACCACGACCAGGCCCACCCCCAGCCGCACCAGGGCGAGCTGATCGGGCCGGAACTGCTGCCCATCTGAGCACTAGGCTTGGCGCCCATGAGTCAGGTGGGTGAGACGACGGCGCGGGCGCTGCTGCGCAGGCTGGCCGTCGAACAGGCCGAGTGCAGGGTGCCGTCGCTGACGGCCGCGATCGTACGCGAGGGGAGGCTGGCCTGGTTCGGCGCTCGCGGCTTCACCGGCCCCGGCGGCGGGGCGGCCCCTACCGCCGATACGCAATACCGGCTCGGCTCGATCACCAAGAGCATGGTGGCCGTCGTGGTCATGCGGCTGCGGGACGAAGGCCGCCTCGACCTGCTCGACCCCCTGGCCAAACACCTGCCCGGCACCCCGTTCGGCGAGGTGAGCATCGCCCAGCTGCTCTCCCACACCGCCGGCCTGACCGCCGAACCGCCCACCGGCTGGTGGGAGCGCACCCCCGGCCTGCCGGCCGGTGACCTGCTGGCCCTGCTCGGGCCGCAGCACGCCAAGCACCGGCCCGGCCGCCGCTTCCACTACTCCAACATCGGCTACGGCCTGCTCGGCGAGCTGATCACCCGGCTGCGCGGCATGCCCTGGCTGCAGGCTGTACAGCAGGAGGTCCTTCAGCCGCTCGGCCTGTCGGCCACCACCGAGCGGCCGCGCGCCCCGCACGCCACCGGCTACGCCGTCCACCCGTGGGCCGAGGTGGTGCTGGCCGAGCCCGAACACGACGCCGCCGCCATGGGGCCCGCCGGTCAGCTGTGGTCCACGACCGCCGACCTGGCCCGCTGGGCGGCGTTCGTGGCCGGGGACACCGGCGGCGTCCTGTCCCCCGCCACGCTGGCCGAGATGCGCGAGCCCGCCACCGTCGACGACGGCGACGCCTGGACCTCCGGCTACGGGCTCGGCCTGCAGCTGACCCGGCACTCCGGACGCCGCCTGGCCGGTCACACCGGGTCCATGCCCGGCTTCCTGGCCACCGTGTGGGCCGACCCGGCCGACCAGGTGGGCGTGCTGTTCCTGGCCAACACCACCAGCGGCCTCAGCTACAGCCTGCCCACCGACCTGCTGGACATCCTCGACGAACACGAGCCCCGCCTGCCCGAGCAGTGGCGGCCCGCCCCCGCCGACCCCGCCCTGCTGGCGCTGACCGGGTTGTGGCACTGGGGCCCCAAGCCGTACGCGTTGCGGTTGCTGCCCGACGGCGGCCTGGCGCTGACGCCGGTGGGCGGGGCGGGCCGGGCCTCCCGGTTCGTGCCGCAGGAGGACGGGACCTGGCTGGGGCTGGATGGCTACTACGCCGGTGAGACGCTGCGGGTCGGGGCCGATCACCTCGACCTCAACACCTTCATCTTCACCCGCGAGCCCTACGACCCGCAGGCGCCCGTCCCGGGCGGCGTGACGGACTGGCACGCCTGACCTCGTTACCGCCCGCGCCGCCCGAGCCCCGGCCCCTGCCCCTGCCCCTGCCCGGGGCCGGGGCCGGGCGTGGGCGGGCGCCTGCTCCTGCTGCGGCCCGGCTCGTTCGGTGGAGCCGGTTCGGTCCAGCTGGCTCGGTCCGGCCGGCTCGGCGAGGTGACGGCGGTCAGGTGGCAGCATGGTTCCTGTGCGTGTGGCAATCTTGGGGCCGCTGGACGTCGAGTCCGCCGCCATCGGCGGCGCCCGGCTGCGCCTGCTGCTGGTACGCCTGGCGCTGGCGGCCGGGCGCACCGTCACCGTCGAGGAGCTGGCCGAGGCGTTGTGGCCCGACGAGCGGCCCGCGGACCCGGGCAACGCGCTGCAGTCGCTGGTCTCCCGGCTGCGGCGGGCCCTGCCCGACCCGTCGGCGCTGGTCCTGGAGCCCGGCGGCTACCGGCTCGACGCCGTCACCGACGTAGCGGAGTTCGACCGGCTGACGGCTCGGGCGCGCGGCGAGAGCGACCCGGCGGCCAGGGCCGGGCTGCTGCGCGAGGCACTGGCCCTGTGGCGGGGGCCGGCGCTGGGCGAGGTCGCGACGGCGCCGTTCGCGACCGGATACGCGGTACGCCTGGAGGAGGCCCGGCTGACGGCCATCGAGGACCGCGCGCAGGCCGACCTGACACGCTTCACGCGACAAGGCGCGGGGCCCACGCAGGGCAGCGTCACCCGGCATCGCACCGACCAGGCCGAAACCACTCAAGGCACGGCGGAAGGCGGGGGCGCGGACGGCGAGTTGGGCGGGCTGCTGGCGGAGCTCGGGGAGCTGGCCGCGCGTCATCCTCTGCGCGAGCGGCTGCACGCCACCCGCCTCAAGGCGCTGCACGCCGCCGGGCGCCGGGCCGAGGCGCTGGCCGCCTACGAGGACCTCCGGCGCGCTCTGGCCGATGAGCTGGGCGCCGATCCGGGGCCGGAGCTGCGCGAGATCCATCTGAGGCTGCTGCGGGCCGAGCCGGTCCGCCGCCCCCGTACCAACCTGCGTACTCCGCTGACCAGCTTCGTCGGCCGTGCCGCCGAGATCGCCCAGGTGAGCGCCCGGCTGGGACACAGCCGCCTGGTGACGCTCGTCGGTCCGGGCGGCGCGGGCAAGACCCGGCTGGCCACCACGATCGCCGCCGCCCTCCTGAACCAGGCCGAGCACCGAGGCCGCCCCGCGAACGGCTCCCCCTGCGGCGACCGGCCGCCGACGCCGGACGGGGAGCCGGGGTACCCGGGGCCGAGCGCGGTGTGGCTGGTGGAGCTTGCGCCCGTGAGTGATCCGGCCGACGTGGCGCAGGCGGCACTGGCCGCGCTCGGCCGCTCGATCGTGCCGGCCGGGCCCACCGCGCCGACCGACACCATCGACCACCTGGTCGAGCCCCTGTCGGCCGGTCATGTGCTGCTGGTGCTCGACAACTGCGAGCACCTCGTCGAGGCCGTCGCCCGCCTGGCCGACGAGCTGCTCGGCCGCTGCCCGCGGCTGCGGGTGCTGGCCACCAGCCGTGAGCCGCTGGGCATCGTGGGCGAGGTCGTCACCCCGGTCCCGCCGCTGCCGGCCGAGCCGGCCGTGCAGTTGTTCGGCGACCGGGTGGCGGCGGCCTGTCCGGGGCTGGTGCTGGATCAGGGCCTGGTGCGGGAGGTGTGCCGCCGGCTCGACGGATTGCCGCTGGCCATCGAGCTGGCCGCGGCCCGGCTGCGCGCGCTGAGCCTGCACGAGCTGGCCGTACGCCTGGACGACAGGTTCGTGCTGCTGACCGGAGGCAGCCGTACGGCGCTGCCCCGCCACCAGACGCTGCGCGCGGTGGTGGCGTGGAGCTGGGACCTGCTGGAGGAGCCGGAGCGGCGGCTGGCCGAGCGGCTGGCGGTGTTCGCGGGCGGGTTCGACCTGGCCGCGGCCGAGCACCTGGGCGGCACGCTCGACCTGGTGGCGGCCCTGCTGGACAAGTCGCTGCTGCAGGCGGCCGACGGCGGCCGTTACCGCATGCTGGAGACGATCAGGGAGTACGGCCTGGAACGGCTGGCCGGCAGCGGCGAGATCGGCCCGGCCCGCGTCCGCCACGCCGCCTACTTCCTGCGGCTGGCCGAGCTCGCCGAGCCGCATCTGCGCGGGCGCGAGCAGCTGAGGTGGATCGCGCGGCTGCTGGCCGAGCATGACAACCTGCTGGCCGCGCTGCACTTCGCCGTCGACCGGGGTGATGCCGACACGGCGGTACGGCTGGCGGCGGCGATGGGCATCTTCTGGACCTTCCGCGGCAACCGGCAGGATTCGGTTGGCTGGATGAAGCTGGCGCTGGACGTGCCCGGGGACGCGCCGCGGCAGGCCAGGCTGATCGCCTCGGCCACCTTCCTCATCAACGGCGCGCTGGCCGGCGGCGACGCCACGGTCGGGGCGGCGGTGGAGGAGCTGCGCCGCATCACCGAGCTGTCGCAGCAGGAGCTGTCCCATCCGGTGCTGGCGATGCTCGGGCCGGCGCTGGCGCTGTTCACCGATGACAGCGAGTTGGGGCTGGCCGAGGTCGAGCGGCGCCTGTCCCATCCCGACCAGTGGGCGCGCGGGATGCTCCTGACGGTCAGGGCCGCCATGAAGGAGAACGACGGCGACATGCGCGGCTCCCGCCAGGACCTGATCGCCGCCGCCGCGCAGCTACGGGAGGTGGGTGAGCGGTGGGGGCTGTCGATGGCGCTGATGTCGCTGGGCGAGGCGCACGCGATGTTCGGCGACTTCGACGACGCGCTCGCCTCGATCCTGGAGGCCACGGCGTTGGTGCGGCAGCTCAACCCCGACCTCGACCCCGGGCATCAGGTGTGGCAGGCCACGATCCGCATGCGCAAGGGACAGGTGGAGCAGGCGCGTGCCCAGCTGCGCGAGATGACCGAGCAGCCGCACCGCGACCAGTCGCCGCGCAACGCCGCGTTCGCCCACTCCGGGCTCGGTGACCTGGCGCGGCTGGAGGGCGATCTCGAGACGGCCGCGCGCGAGTACGAGCGGTCGGCCGCCACGCTGGAGTACGCCTCGGCGATCGCGCCGCAGTTCCGGGCGCTGGTGATGATCGGCCGGGCGCATCTGGCGCTGGCGGTGGGCGACCCGGCGGCGGCCGAGCGCTACATCGGCCAGGCCGCCGAGCTGAGTCTGTCGGCCAGGGACATGCCGGTGCTGGCCCGGGTGGCGGTGGCGGTGGCGGAGTCGAGGGCGTTTGGCGGCCAGCCGGTCGCAGCCGCCCGGACGCTGGGCGCGGCCGAGCAGTTGCGCGGCGCGCCCGACGCGTTCAACCCCGAGGTGGCCCGCCTGTCCGCGCGGCTGCGCGCCGAGCTCGGCGACGGCTACGACGCCGCCTACGCGGCGGGCCGGAGCCTGGACCGGCCCGCCGCGCTCAGCCTGGTACACGCCCCGGCCGCGCCACCGTAGCGGCCGGAGAGCATCGAAGCGGCCGGCTCAGCGCAGCGGGCAGCGGCCGGGGACGCCTGTACAGCGGCTGGGTCAGGCGCGGCGGCGGTAGGCCGCGACGGCCAGGGGCGCGAAGATCGCCAGGAACACCAGCCCCGACACGAGCGTCCACACCACCGAGGCGCCGGCCGGGCCGCCGAGCATCAGCGCCCGGGAGGCCTCCATGGCGTGGTTGACCGGGTTCACCTCCAGCCAGGCCCGCAACCAGCCGGGCAGCGTGTCCTTGGGGGTGATCATGCTGGTGCCGAACGTCAGCGGGAACAGCACCAGGAACGAGGTGCCCTGCACCCCGCCGGGCTCGCGCATCAGTACGCCCAGCAGCACGAAGGCCCAGCTCAGGCAGAAGGAGAAGAAGATCGTCAGCAGGCAGGCGGCCAGCGTTGGCACCAGCCCGGTGTGGATTCTGAACCCCAGTGCGGCCCCGGCGCCCATCAGCACCACGATCGCCACCACATAGCGGATCAGGTCGCCCAGGACCGAGCCGATCAGTGGCGCCGAGCGGGCGATCGGCAGGCTGCGGAAGCGGTCGAAGACGCCCTTCTTGATGTCGGTGTTGAGGCTGACGCCGGTGGCCATCCCGCCGAACATCACCGTCTGCACCATGATCGCGGGCAGCAGGAACTGCAGGTAGTCCTCGGTGGAGCCGGACACGGCGCCGCCGAGCAGGAACACGTAGACGATGAGGAAGACGATCGGCTGCAGGGTGACGTCGATGAGCTGTTCGGGGGTGCGCAGGGTCTTGACGACGCTGCGCCCGGCCAGCGCGAGGCTGTGGCGGACCAGGCCGAAAGGGCGCGCGTCCAGGCGGGCGGGGGCGGCGGTGCGTTCGGCGGTGAGGGTCATGCCGCGTCCTCCTTGTCGGCGTGGTGGCCGGTCAGGGTGAAGAAGACCTCGTCCAGGCTCGGCAGGCGCAGCGACAGCTCGGTGACCGCGATGCCGGCGGCGTCGAGGCGGGCCACGATCTCGGTGAAGGCGGCGTCGCCCTCGACGGGCACGGTGGTCACGTCGCGGCCGGGTGATTCGGCGGGGCGGCCCGCGACGGCCGAGATGATCTCGGCGCTCTCGCGCAGCCTGGTGTGGTCGGCGGGCCGCACCAGTACGGTCTGTCCGCCGACGACGTGCTTGAGCTCGGCCGGGGTGCCGTGTGCGATGACCTTGCCGTGGTCGATGACGGAGATGTCGTCGGCCAGGGCGTCGGCCTCCTCCAGGTATTGGGTGGTCAGCAGGACGGTGACGCCGTCGGTGACCAGGCGGCGGATGATGTTCCAGACGTCTTCGCGCTTGGCGGGGTCCAGGCCGGTCGTGGGCTCGTCCAGGAAGATCACGTCGGGCCGGCCGACCAGGCTGGCGGCCAGGTCCAGGCGGCGGCGCATGCCGCCGGAGTAGGTGGCGGCGCGGCGGTCGGCAGCCTCGGCCAGGCCGAAGTCGCTCAGCAGCCGGGCGGCCCTGGCCTTGGCGTCGGGGCCGCGCAGGTCGAGCAGCCGGCCGATGAGCACGAGGTTCTCGGTGCCGGTCAGGTCCTCATCCACCGAGGCGTACTGGCCGGTCAGGCCGATCATGCGGCGCACTTGGGCGGGGTGGCGGACGACGTCGACGCCGCTGACGCGGGCCTGGCCGGCGTCGGGGCGCAGCAGGGTGGCCAGGATCCGTACGGCGGTGGTCTTGCCGGCGCCGTTGGGGCCCAGCACGCCCAGGACGGTGCCCCGGCGGGCCGATAGGTTGATGCCGGCCAGGGCGGTGGTCGTGCCGAAGCGTTTGACCAGCCCTTCGGCTTCGAATGCGTTCATGCCCGACATCGTGGGCGGCGGCGCTGACAGCTCGCGCACAGATCGCTGTCACGGTGACAGGCGCGCCGCCAGGTCGGCGGCGGGGCCCGGCGGCAGGGTGGCGTGCAGCAGTTCGACGCGGTGCACCAGCCGGGGAGCCACCAGCGGCACACCGCGGCCGGCGGAGGCGGGCAGCAGCGTCAGGCCGTGGCCGGCGGCGACCAGGTTGAGCACGGTGTGCACGTCGTCGCCGGTGTAGTCGAGCGCGGGCCGGAAGCCGTCGCCCAGCAGGTCGCGCAGCCGCTCCAGCGGGCACAACGTGGTCTGCAGCCAGTGCGCGTCGACCAGGTCGGCCAGCCGCAGCCCCGCCCGGCCCGCCAGGGGGTGGTCGCCGGGCAGCGCCACGACCAGGCCCTCCTCGGCCACGCCCACCGTGGTCATCGGGCCGACCTCGGGCAGGCGCAGCGGGTCGTTCGGCGCGGTGATCCCGTCGGCCAGGCCCGCCTCGGCCCTGCCGTCCGCCACCTGCCTGGCCACCTCGTCCCTGCCGCAGGTGCGTACCGTCACCCGCAGCCGCGGCTGCGCCGCCCGCGCGGCCGCCAGTCGTAGGGCCAGGACCGAGTTGAGCGCCAGGGGCGTGGCGGCCAGGGTCAGGCGGTGGGCGGGCAGTGCGGCGGTGCGCAGCACGTCGGCCCGCGCGGCGCGGATGCGCAGCAGCAGCGGCCCGGCGTGCTCCAGCAGGCGCAGGCCCGCCTCGGTGGGCGCGACCGGGCGGCGGTGCAGCAGCGGCAGGCCCAGGTCGCTCTCCAGCGCGGCGATCTGCTGGGAGATGGCCGACTGGGTGTAGCCGAGCCGCTCGGCCGCGGCCGAGAAGGAGCCCGCCTCGGTGACGGTCACGAACGTACGCAGCAGATGAGGGTCCATCAGTGTTTCTTATAGCATGTGCAGACATCATCGTTGGTGCTTAAGCGGTGGTCCGCCGCACCATGGAGGCATGAAAATCGCCCTGGTCGGAGACCGCTCGCCCAGCGTGCGCGCGCACGCCCGCATCCCGCTGATCATCCAGGCGCTGCGTGAGCGTGACGGCATCGCGCTCGACCCGTACTGGATCCCCTCCACCGACGCCCACGACGACGCCCTCGAACGCTTCGACGGCATCTGGATCGTGCCCGGCAGCCCGTACCTCAGCGAGGAAGGCGTGATCAGCGCCGCGCGCACCGCGCGCGAGCGCGGCATCCCCGTGCTGGGCACCTGCGGCGGCTTTCAGCACATGCTGCTGGAGTACGCGCGCGGCGTGTGCGGGCTCGACGTGGCGCACGCCGAGAACGAGCCGGACGCGCGTGAGTTCCTGCTGCTGCCGCTGGAGTGCTCCCTGGCCGGCCACGAGGGCCTGGTACGGCTGAGGCCCGGCTCGCTGATCGAGCAGATCATCGGCTCCCCCATCACCATGGAGGCCTACAGCTGCTCCTACGGCCTCAACGAGGCGTACAAGCACAAGCTCGTCGAGCACGGGCTGGTCTTCTCCGGGCACGCCGAGGAGGGCATGGTGCGGGTGGCCGAGCTGCCCGGCCACCCGTTCTACCTGGCCACGTTGTTCCAGCCGGAGCTGTCCGGCGACGGCAGCCGCCCGCACCCGGTCATCTCCGCCTTCGCCGCCGCGATCAGCCGTAGGACGGCTCGGCGTGCCGTACCTCACGCAGGCCGGGCAGGGTGATGGCGCCCAGCCGCGCGCCGGTGCGCGGCTCCAAGCGCAGGACCTGCTCCCCCGCGCCGGCCAGCAGCTCGCCGTTCAGCCAGGCCAGGCCGTGTGCCTGGCCGGGCAGGTCCCATACGCCGGCGGGGGTCAGGGTCTGGCCGTCGGCCGACAGCAGCCGCTTGCCCGCCGCCAGATAGGCGCGGCCATCCGCCGCCACCGCGTACGCCTCGCCGTCGCCCAGCCGGCCCAGCAGGCCGCCGCGCTTGATCGTCAGGTCGTCGGTGGAGGCGACCACGATGCGGCCGGTGGAGGCGTCGAAGACGTACAGCCGCCGGGCCTGGGTGTCCAGCGCCATCGCGTGGGCCGGTGGCGGGCCGAGGCCGAACGGTTCGGGCAGGTCCAGGCAGTAGGCCCAGCGCTGGTCCAGGCTGAGCACGTGGACGAAGGCGTGCACGCCGGGGCTCAGGTCGTGGCCGGCGATCAGGTCGCGGGTGTGCAGGTGTTCGTCCTGGTGGGTGTAGAGGGTGTAGAGGGTGGCCAGGTCCGGGTCGTGCACGGCCTGGCGGCCCTTGCCGCGCATCTCCTCCTCCTTCGACAGCGGCACGGGCTGCTTGGCGCGGGTCAGCAGCGGCGTCATCCGGCCGGCGGCCAGGTCGTACATGCGCACGCGGTAGCGGTCGGGGTGTTCGGGCGGCAGGTGGTCCAGGACGTACATGACCTGGCCGTCGCTGGAGAAGGCCTCCGGTTCGATGTTGCCGTCGAGCTGGAGCGTCCGGTTGCCGCCGGCGCCGGTCAGGGTGAGGGTGGTACGGCTGCGGGGGCCGGGTTCGGGGCCGAGGGCGACGAGGTGGCCGGAGACGGCCTTGATGCGCCGGCCCGGGGCGCCGGCCAGGTCGCGCTGCTCGAGGAGGTGGCCCGTGGTGGCGTCGTAGGTGCGCAGCCGGTCGTGGTCGATCTGGTAGAGGCGCAGCCAGCGGGGGCCGGGCACCGCGCCGGGGTAGGTGGCCGTCACCGCGCCGGTGGACAGCTCGACCAGGGACAGCCCGGCGGCGGTCTCGGCGAGCAGCCTGCCGCGCGGGGCCGGGGGCGCCGCCTTGGGGGGCGGCTGGGTGGTGGCGCAGGCCGATACGGCGGCCGCCGCGCCGAGCGCCAGGGCTTGGCGTCTGGTGATGGTGCTCACGTCTTCCCTACACCGGTGAGCGGCCGGGGGTTCCCGTTCAGGTGGTGACGCCGAGCTGGGTACGTACCTTGGCCAGGAGATCGTGCGGGAGCGGGGCGTAGCCGTACAGGGACAGGTAGGACTGGCCGGCGTCGCTGGCGGTGTAGTCCAGGAAGGTGCGCACCAGCGGGTCTGAGCTGCGGGAGCAGATGATCTCGTAGGTGACCAGGATGATGGGGTAGGCGTCCTTGTTCTTGGTCAGGTAGTCGAACGTGACGATCAGGTCGCCGTTGTGGCCGGCGATCCGGGCGCCTTCCAGGGCTTTGGTGGCGCTCTGGGGCGAGAGGGCGACGAACTGGCCGGCGGCGTTGCGTATCTTGGCCGTGCGCAGGGCGGCGTCGCCGGCGTAGGCGTACTCCACGTAGCCGATGGAGCCCTCGGTGCGCCCTATGGCCTCGGTGATGCCCGCCGAGCCGGTCACGCCTTGCCCGGTGTCGGCGAACTTCCTGGACGGCTCGTACGGCCAGCGGCCCGCCTCCTTGAGATAGGCGGTGAAGTTGTAGGTCGTGCCCGAGTCGTCGGAGCGGTGGAAGAGCCGGATGCCGGTGCCCGGCAGGTTCGCGCCGCGGTTGTCGGCGGCGATCTGCGCGGCGTCCCATCGGGTGATGCGGCCGCTGAAGATGCCGGTCAGGGTGGTGGGCGAGAGCTTCAGTTCCGGCGTGGACGGCAGGTTGTAGGCCAGGGCGATGGGGCCCACCACCATGGGCAGGTGTATCGCGCGGCTGTGGCAGCGTCTGTCGGCCCGCAGTTGTTCGTCGGGGTGCATCGCGACGTCGGAGCCGGCGAAGGCGGTGGCGCCGGTGATGAAGTCGCGGATGCCGGCGCCGGAGCCGTTGGCGTTGTAGTCCACCCGCAGGTCGGGGTGCAGCCCTTGGAAGTCGGCCCGCCAGGCGTCCATCGCGCCTTTCTGCGCGGTTGAGCCGGAGCCGGAGATCGACGCGGTGATCGGGAGACTCGGGGGCGCTTCGTCGCGGGTCAACAGCGCGGTCCCGGTCAAGCCGGCGGCAGAAGCGGCCAAGGTCAGGGCGACGAACACAGCCGCCCTGATGATCCCTGTCAGCTTTTCCATCTCAACAAAATATGGAATTGTCCCGGCCTGCTAGTTCACCACGCGTCAAACTCATTGCCACAAATCGGTCATTTATCCCAGATTTCGGCAACCGTGCGGATCGAACTGCCAGCGGTCACACGTCCCAGGTGACCGGCAGGCTCTTGACCCCGTAGATGTCGGCGGCCTCCGGGCGCAGGGCGACCTCTTCGGCCGGTACGGCCAGGCGCAGCGTGGGGAAGCGGTTGAGCAGCGCGGGGAAGGCGACCCGCATCTCGACGCGGGCCAGCTGCTGGCCCAGGCACTGGTGGATGCCGTGGCTGAAGGCCAGGTGCCCGCCGTCCTGCCTGCGCAGGTCGAGGGTTTGGGGGTCGGAGAAGCGCTCGGGGTCGCGGTTGGCGGTGTTGAGGGACAGGATGACGGTGGTGCCGGCCGTGATGGTGTGGCCGCCCAGCTCGACGTCCTCCAGCGCGACCCTGGAGAACTGCTTGGCGACGCTCAGATACCGCAGCAGCTCCTCCACGGCCTGTTCGGTGAGAGCGGGGTCGGCGCGCAGCGCGGCGAGCTGCTCCGGGTTCCGCAGCAGGGCGAAGGTGCCCAGGGCCAGCATGTTGGCGGTGGTGTCGAACCCGGCCGACAGCAGGATCAGGGCCATGCCCTGCAGTTCCTCGTCGGTCAGATCGCTGTCGAGCAGGTCGCTGAGCACGTCGTCGGTGGGGTTGGCGCGCTTGGCGGCGACCAGCTCGGCGAGGTAGGTCTGGGTCGCGGTGTAGGCGGCGAACAGCTCCTCGTCGCTGACCTCTCCGCCGAGGAACTTGTCGATGTTCTCCTGGAAGCGGCCCCGGTCCTCGTACGGCACGCCCAGCAGCTCGCAGATGACGATGGCGGGGATGGGCTTGGCGAACGCGGTCACCAGGTCCGCCGTCGGCCCGGCCTTCTCCATCGCGTCCAGGTGCTCGGCGGTGACCTGCTCGACGCGCTCGGTGAGCAACCGCATCCGGCGCACGGTGAACTTGCCCACCAGCGGCTTGCGGTAACGGCTGTGCTGCGGCTCGTCCATGAGCAGGAACTCGCCGGGCGGCGCCGGGGGCACCTGGATGTCGCCGTAGTTGATGGTCGGGTGGTGGCTCATGAGCTCCTTGCGGGAGCTGAACCGTGGGTCGGCCAGCACCGACCGGACCAGGTCGTAGCCGGTGACCAGCCAACCCTGGTGCCCGTCGGGGAAGGGGAAGCGGCTGATCGGGCTCTGCTCGCGGGCCTCGAGGAGCTCCTTGGGCGGGTCGAAGGGACAGCCGGGCCGGCGCTCGGTCGGCATCGCGGTAAGGGTGTGTTCCATGGCGTCCACTCTCGCCGACCGCTCTGATACGAGACCGTCGCCGTGCTGACACGGCCGCTGACACCGCATGTCCGCAAGGACCGGTGAACGGCGCGGGGTCGTGTCAGCGGCCACGTCAGGACGGCGACGGCCCGATATCAGAGCGGTCGGCCAGGTTGGATCTCATGAACGGTTCAGCCATTGTGGCCTCGGGGCTGCGCAAGGCATACCAAGACAAGATCGTGCTCGACGGCATCGAGCTGAATGTCCGGACCGGCACGATCTTCGCCCTGCTCGGGCCCGACGGCGCCGGCAAGACCACGATGGTGAACGTGCTGACCACGCTGCTGACCCCCGACGCCGGGAAGGTGGTCGTCGCCGGGCACGACGTGGCCACGCAGACCAAGGCGGTGCGCGCGGCGATCGGGGTCACCGGGCAGTTCGCCTCGGTGGACGACCTGCTCACCGGCGAGGAGAACCTGCTGATGATGGCCGATCTCCTGCACCTGCCCAAGGCGGAGGGCGAACGCGTCGCCGGCCGGCTGCTGGCGAGGTTCGATCTGGTCGAGGCGGCGGGCAAGCTGGCGGTGTCCTACTCCGGCGGCATGCGCCGCAAGCTGGACCTGGCCATGACGCTGGTCGGCGACCCGCAGATCATCTTCCTGGACGAGCCCACCACGGGACTCGATCCGCGCAGCCGCCGCACCATGTGGGACATCATCCGGGAACTGGCCGCCGAGGGGAGGACCATCTTCCTCACCACCCGGTATCCGGAGGAGGCCGGCCGGCTCGCCGACCGTATCGCCGTGATCGATCAGGGCCGGCTGGTCGCCGAGGGCACCGCCGATGAGCTCAAGCGCCGCATCCCCGGCAGCCATGTCCGGCTGCGGTTCACCGCCCGGCACGAACTCGACGCCGCGGCGCGGGTCCTGCACGAGTCCACCAGGGACGACGAAGAGCTGACCTTGCGTGTTCCCGGTGACGGCGGGGTGCGGTCCTTGCGCGCGCTGATCGATCGGCTCGACGCCCATTGCCTGGAAGTCGAGGAATTGTCGGTGCACACACCGGACCTGGATGACGTCTTCCTCGCCCTTACCGCTCACGCGAACAAGGAGGCCGGCGCGCGATGAACGCCATGCCGGCTTCCCTGGGCTCGTGCGACGTTCACGAAGCGAGCGTGATCTCGGCCAGCTCACGCCAGTCCCGCTGCTGCCCGGCACGGACCGCCTCGGCGAACACCGTTTCGCCGAGGTGATCGCGCGCGTCCGCGGCGATCCTGGCGGCGTCCGGCTGCGAACGGTCCGGCGTGCCGCGCACGCCGTCGCTCGCCCCGAGCAGCCGTACGGCCTGCTCGGGGTCTCCCTGGCGCAGCGCGAGATCCGCGATCCCGATCAGCACCTGGGCGATCGTGGGGGGATGGGTGTGCTCGACGGTCGTGGCCGCGCGCAACGCCTCGGCCCGGTAGGCGCGGGCCTTGCCGAGATCCTCGGTGAGGTAGCCGTACAGATCCATGGTGTGAACACGGATGGAGTCGGCCATGTCCGCCTCGCCCAGCACCGCCCGCACCGTGGCCAGGTGCTCACGCGCCTGGTCCGGCTCGCCGCGCAAGCGCGCCAGCTGCGCCTGCGCGAGCGCCAGCTCGACGAGCGCGTCCGGCCAGACGATCCCATCGGCGATCCGCCGCGCCTCGGCCATGGCGCGGGCGCTGGATCGCTCATCGCCGAGCAGCCAGTACAGCTGAGCCTGCCGCGCCCGAAAGCCGACCACGTCCTCTCTCGCGCCCACCTCCATCAGCGCCAGCGCCGCCTGTTCGTAGTGCTCACACGCGCGGGCGAACTCGCCGCGCATGGCCAGCCGGTCGGCCAGGAAGGTCAGCGCGAGCGAGATCCCCATCCGGTCGCCCAGCGTACGGAACTCGGCAAGGGCGGTCTCGGCGTCGAGGTCCACGCCGGTCTCGTCGCCGCCGAGCGTGAGCCGCAGCCGGCCACGGCTGAGCCTGGCCTGCGCGCGCACCCACGGATCGGCGTCGGCGATGAGCGGCTCGAAGGCGGGCATGAACTCCGCCGGGCCCCGCAGCATCCGCTCATGCAGCTCGACGAACCCCAGCAGCGGGTGACGAGACCCGCTGCGCCGGGCGAAGCGATGCGCCTGCTCGATCCACTCCCGCGCCTGATACTGATCGCCGGTGACCCCGGCGGTCACGAAGATCGTCACATTGAGGTACGCCAGCGCCCGCACCTCATCGGACACCTCCCCCGGCAGCGAGGCCGCCGCGATGCTCAGCTCGGCGCCCTCGGCCCGGTGCCCGCTGAGGTACCAGTACCAGCCCGCGGCCGCCACCAGCCGCATCGCCTCCTGAGCCCATCCCTCGGCGATGGCGCCGCGCAGGGCCGTGACGATGTTGTCGTGCTCGGCCCCGAGCCTGGCCAGCCACTCCACCTGCTCGGCCCGGCGCAGGCGCGGCTCGGCCGTCTCGGCCAGCTCGGTGAAGTACGCCAGGTGCGCCCGGCGCGCCGGCTCGCTCTGCCCGGCTTCGGCCAGCCGCTGCGCCGCGTACTCCCTGATGGTGTTGAGCATCCGGTAGCGCGGCATGCCCTCGCCGTCGGCGAGCAGCAGCGACTTGTCGATCAACGCGGTCAGCACGTCGAACACCTGCTCCCCGGCGGACGTCTCCTCCCCGCAGACCTGTTCGGCCGCCTCCAGGCTCACCCCGCCGGAGAACACCGACAGCCGCCGCAGCACGTCACGTTCGGTCTCGGTCAGCAGGTCCCAGCTCCAGTCCACGACCGCGCGCAGCGTCTTGTGCCGGGCGAGCACTGTACGGCTGCCGCTGGTCAGCAGCCGGAATCGGTCGTCGAGCCGGCGGGCCAGCTGATCGACGGACATGGTGCGCAGCCGGGCCGCGGCCAGTTCGATCGCCAGCGGCATCCCGTCCAGCGCCCGGCAGATGCGCACCATGGCCGCCACGGTGCCGGCGTCGGAGCCGATGTCCTTGCGCACCAGGTCCGCGCGGTCGCGCAGCAGCCGCACCGCGGGCGAGGATCCGGCCTCGGCGAGATCGGCTCCGCCGGCGGGCAGCGCGAGTGGCTCGACCTGCCACAGCACCTCCCCGGTGATGCCGAGCGGTTCCCTGCTGGTGGCCACGATCCGCAGCCTGCGGCACTCCCCCAGCAGCCGGTCGGCGAAAGCCGCGGCCGCCTCGATCACGTGCTCGCAGTTGTCCAGGATGAGCAAGATCGCGCGCTCGCGGACCGCGGCGATGAGCCGGTCCATCGGCTCCCCGCCCCGCGAGCCGCCGAGCAATGCCTGGTCACGCAGGCCGATCGCGGTCAGCGCGGCCTGCGCCAGGTCACCGCCTTCCCCAACGGAGGCCAGTTCGACCAGCCACGCCCCGTCCGGCAGGTCGGCGAGCATCGTCCGCGCGGTCTCGGTGGCCAGCCTCGTCTTGCCGGAGCCACCCGCCCCCGTCAAGGTGACCAGCCGGTGCTTGGCGGCCAGAGCGGCGACCGCGGACACATCATTCTTCTTGCCGACGAAACTCGTCAGCTCGGCGCGCAGGTTCGTCTTGTGGTTGTCCGCCCGCTCGCCCAGCTCGCCACGCAGCAGCGCGGTGTGCAGCGCGGAGAGCTTGGCCGACGGATCGACGCCCAGCTCCTCGGCCAGCCGCTCGCGGGTGCGCTGGTACACCGTCAACGCCTCGCTGCCCCGCCCCGCCTCGGCCAGCGCCCGCATCAAGGCCGCCACGAACCCCTCCCGCAGCGGGTACGCGGCGACCAGCTCGGTCAGCTCCGAGACCAGCTCCGAGCCGCGGCCGAGGCGAATATCGGCATCCACCCGATCGCCGAGCGCGGCGACGTGGAGTTCGTCCAGGCGTGTGACCGCGGCGTCGAAGGCGTCGCTGCCGTGCAGCGCGAGGTCGGCCATGGCCGTGCCGCGCCACAAGGCCAAGGCCGAGCGCAGCAGATCCGCCCGCGCCGCGGGCTCGGCGGCACGGGCCTGGCCGACCAGCTGCTCGAACCTGGATACGTCGACGGCATCAGGAGTCACGGCCAGCCGGTATCCGCCGGAATCGGCCTCGATCACCCCGTCCGGCAACACCCTGCGCAGCCTGGACACCAGCGCCTGCAAGGCGTTCACCTCGTCGGCGGGCGGCTGTTCGCCCCAGATCCAGTCCACCAGCCTCGCACGCGTGACGATCCGGCCAGGTTCGAGGGCGAGCGCGGCCAGCAGTGCGCGCAGCCGAATCCCCGGAACCTCCACCACGGCCCCATCGCGGTTTCGGACCTCGAACGGTCCCAGCAATTCGACTCTCACAGCGGCAATTGTGCCGAACTGTGAGCCCGTCTTGCGCCATGTGTCCGTCTGGGCCTTCCGGCCGCACCCCCTGGACGCCGTCCGGGCCTTCCGGCCGCGCCCCCTAAACGCCGGGCGGGAGGGTGGCGGTGAGCTCGAAGCCGCCGCCCGGGTGGGGGCCCGCCTCGACGCTGCCGCCTGCCTGGCCTAGCCGTTCGGCCAGCCCGCGCAGCCCGCTGCCGCCCTTGGCGGGTTTGTCGGGTTTGTCGGGGGTGCTGCCGCTCTCTGCGGGTCCGTCGGGGCTGCTGTCGCTCGCGGTGGGGTGAGGGCCGTCGGGGCCGTTGTCGCGGATCGTCAGGGTCAGGCCGGTCAGGTCGATCTCGGCCTCGGTGGCGCCGCTGTGCCTGATGATGTTGGTGACGCCCTCGCGTACCACCCAGCCCAGCAGCGCCTCGGCCTGCGCGGCCGGTGGCGGCCCGGTGCGGCGGATGCGGGCGCGCACGCCGGCGGCGGCCAGGGCGTCGCGGGCGCGGGCGAGCTCGTCGGCCAGGCCGCCCGCCCGGTAGCCGGTGACCGCCTCGCGTACCTCGGTCAGTGCCTGCCGGCCGACGGCCTCGATGTCGGCGGCCTGGCGTTCGGCCTGGCCGGGGTCGCGGCGGGCCAGGCGTCGTACGGCCTCGGCCTTGACCACGATGACCGACAGGGTGTGCCCGAGCAGGTCGTGCAGGTCGCGGGAGAAGCGCAGCCGCTCCTCGGCGACGGCCGCCTCGGCCAGGCGTTGCCGGGTCTGGTTCAGCTCGCCGATGACCATGTGCAGGTGCAGGATGACGGCCACGACCAGGCCCGCGCTGAAGGTCCCCCACGAGAAGGCCAGGATCGACTCCAGGTTGCCGCCACCGGCCCACACCACCAGCGCCGTGCCGAAGGGCAGCGCCGCCGTGGCGACCCGCACCGCCCGGCCGCGCAGGGTGATGCCGCACGCCACGCCGAGCAGCGGGAACAGGTAGTACCAGCCGCCGCCCAGCACGATCGACAGCCCGAAGACCACGGCCGCCAGCCCGGTCAGCGCGAGCCGGGCGGGCAGCGTACGGCGCCGGAAGGCCATGATCACTGTCAGCGCGTACAGGGCGGACATGGCGGCCAGGCCCGCCCACGACAGCCAGCCCGGCCGCAGCGAGCCGTCGGCGGTCTCCCAGATCGCGCCCGCGGCCAGCAGGACGAAGGGCAGGAACGCCCCTGTGCCGGGCGCGTCGGGCGCCTCGTCCGGCGTGCCGTCGGGGCTCGGGGGCGGGGTTCGGGCCATCAGGCCAACGTTATCCGCGCCCGAGAGCCGCGACGAGCCGACCGCGCCACTACGGCAAGGGATCAGCCCGCCGCCGACATCGGGTCGAGCCGGGCCAGCCGGTCGGCGTCGGTGATGATGACGACGTCGGCGATCAGGCCGCCGCTGACGGTGAAGGCGACCAGCGAGACCACCCGGTCGCCGACCGTGGCGACGACTCCGGCGGCTCCGTTGACCAGTACCGGATGTCCCACGGAGCCGGCCGGCCGGAACGTGATCGCCTGCTTGGCCGCCACCGCCGCCCCGCGCGCCACCAGCACGGTCCCCGCGGCGCCGCGGTCGGAGCGGACCACGACATCCGGGTCGAGCACCCGCATCAGCGCCTCGAAGTCTCCATCGCGCGCGGCGGCCAGGAAGGCGTCGACGGCCTGGCGCTGACGGCCCAGATCCGGATCGGGCACCGGAGCCGTGCCCCGCACGCGGCGGCGGGCGCGGCTGGCCAGCTGCCTGGCCGCGGCCGGGGTACGCCCTACGATCGGCGCGATCTCCTCGAACGGCACCGCGAACATGTCGTGCAGCACGAACGCCAGCCGCTCGGCCGGCTCGAGCGACTCCAGCACCACCAGCAACGCCAATCCGACCGAGTCGGCCACCACCGCCTCATGCTCGGGATCGACGCCCTCGGCGGGGCTGACGACGGGGTCGGGCAGGCGCTCCTCCAGGGAGTCCTCGCGCCGCCGCTCGCGCGAGCTCAACATGGTCAGGCACACCCGGGCCACGACCGTGGTCAGCCACCCGCCGAGATTGTTCACCTCGCTGGTGTCGCTGCGGCTGAGCCGTATCCACCCCTCCTGTACGGCGTCCTCGGCCTCGCTCAGCGACCCGAGCATCCGGTAGGCCACGGCCCGCAGATGGGAGCGGTGCTCCTCGAACCGGCCGGCCAGAAACTCCGCGTCGCTCGTCGTCCCCATGTTCATCGTCACAATCCTCCGTCAAGGCAAGTCATAGCACTGACCGACCCGACGCCACCGATGTGACAACTCTCGCCGAGCTCACGCCTGGACCAGAGTGATCACCCCCGCGCCCACGAGGGCGAGCGCCCACATACGGTCCAGGTTGAACCAGGCGCGCCGCAGCACCGTGAGCCCGGCCAACCTCGTACACCACCACGGCGATGACGCCCGCCACCACGAACATCGCCAGCGTGTGCAGCGCCGCCACCGCCAGGCCGCCCGACAGGGCGTGACCCTGGTGGCCGGAGGCGTGCAGGCCGGTGAAGACGGGCAGCAGCATCAGACCGGCACCGTGGGCCGAGGACATCAGGAACGACCAGCCGGCCAGCTGCCACAGCGACAGCCGCATCCCCACCCAGCGGAAGTGCCGCCTGGACAGCAGCCGCCACAGGCCGAACCCGACCAGCACCACCCCGCCGCCGATCGACAGCACCCTGCCGGTGACCAGCGAGCCGGTGAGGCCGACGACGATCGCGACCACGGCGACCGAGCCCAGGTGGCCCAGCGCGATGACCGGCAGCGACTGCAGCAGCAGGTCCCTGCTGCGCTCCTGCAGGCCGCGGGCCACGGCGAACAGCCAGCCCATGGCCGGGTTCAGGCCGTGGAAGGCGCCCAGCAGGAGCACGGTGGCGATCGTCACGGGTAGCAGTAGGAGTCGGAGGAGGCGTCGCCGCCCTGCAGGCGTACCTGGTGGGGGCGCAGGCCGCGGAACGCCTCGCCGTGCGGGAAGAAGCCGGTGTCGAAGGTGAAGGACTCGGTGTCGATCTTGGCCATCCAGGCGCCGACGCCCTCGGGGTAGAACTGGTCGTCCCAGGCGCCGTACAGGGAGTTGGTGAGGTAGACGCGGCGGCCGTCGCGGCTGACCTCGACCATCTGCGGGCCGCCCCGCAGCGGCAGCGACGGCTGGGCGGGGTGGGGTGCCTGCCGGGCGATGCCGCCGATCCTGAGCGCGCCCAGTTCGGCGGGGTTGGCCGGGTCCGACACGTCGTACTGCTTGATCTCGCCGGTGCCCCAGCAGGAGACGTACAGGCGCTGGTCGTCGACCGACAGGTCGATGTCGGTGACCAGGGGCGGCACGGCGCCGAAGGGCCGCAGGACGGGCGGCAGCAGGTCGGCGCTCGCGGGCTCGGCGGGGATGGTGATCACCTTGCGGGCCTGCCAGCGGCCGTCCTCGTGGAACCAGAGCCAGACCGAGGCCGACAGGTCCGCGGTGCTGGTGACGACCCCGGCGAAGCCGTAGGTGCGGGTGGGGTCGTGCGCCGGGCGCAGCTCCAGGACCATCTGGTGTTCATCGCCCAGGTCGACCTCCTGGAGGTGCTTGCGCTTGCGCAGGTCCCAGAAGTGCAGCTTGTGGCCGTACTTGCGGCCGAGCAGCAGCTCTCCCACCACGCCGTTCTCGACCATCGACGGGGTGCCCCACTCGGAGGTGATCAGCACGTCATGGTTGATGTGCCACCAGAAGTCGTAGGCGAGGTACTGCGGCCCCCGCTCGACCTCCCAGCGCTCCAGCACCTCGAACGTGGTGTGGTCGAGCAGCGCGATCCCGCCGGGCCCCTCGTTGCCGTCGGCGCCGCCGAGCGCCGACAGGTAGATCCCGCCGGGCCCGCAGTGCACGGTGTGGGGCCGGGAGTAGCCGGCCCGCTTGGCCAGTTCGTCGGCCTCGATGACCTTGACCAGTTCCGGGCTGAGGCGGTCCTTGGTGTCGAAGACGTGGATGCGTGAGGAGCGCAGTCCGGGCACGATGAGGTAGCGGCGTTCGACATGCGGGTGCGGGGCGCTGGGGCACAGGGCGGTGCTGCAGGCGTTCCAGCCGAAGTGGTGCAGCTCGTCGCCGGTGTTGGGCAGGTCGCTCCAGCCCACCACCTGGCCGTAGTGCGGCGAGGCGGTATCGGTGTCGAGTACGGCCAGCGCGTCCGGCCTGGTCGCCGACCGGTCGAAGGCGACGACATAGGCCAGTTTCTCGGCGGGTGCGCCGGCCGCGTCCCTGGGCGAAGGATAGAACGTGGGGTCCGGGGTCCAGAGGCTCATCCCTTCACGTATCCACCAATTCCCTACACGGTCAACAGGGTATTGGGCACGTTTTCGGAATGATCCCGCCAGCTGTCGTACCGATCAGGGCCGATCGCGGGCCGGGCCTCGCCGGCCGTCGAGGGCGATGTCGATGAAGCCGTAACCCTCGCGAAGCGGCAGCGGCCACACTCGGGGCGCCGAGCGGATGCCCCAGAGCGCGACGGCGATGTAGAGGACCTGCTCGGGAATGCGCAGCCACAACGGGGACGCCTCGCCGCCGTTGAACGGCACGTCGGCCAGCGCGGCGTAGATGTTGGCCGGCAGCAGCAGGACGAAGAGCGCGATCAGCCCGATCCCGGCCGACCAGCGTGTCCTGGCGATGATCAGCCCCACCGCGCCCATGAGCTCCAGCACGCCGGTCAGGTAGACCACCGCGTCGGCGAAGGGCACGAAGGGCGGCACCATGCGTACGAGATCCCCGTGGGTGGGCATCACCGTGACGCTTTCCGGGACGAAGTGCGCGCTGGCTGTCATGAAGAGCATGACGGCCAGGGCGTGCGCCGCGCTGACCGGCCATGAGGCGAACCGGCCGACCCCGAAGGCCCCCAGCGCGCGGAAGCCCAGCAGGGCCACCACCAGAACGATGCTCGTCTCCATCACGTCTCCCTGTTGGGTAGTCGCGCTATCTAGTTATTGGATAGCACAACTATCCTATGAAGGGCATGACTGTCAAGCGGCCGGGCGCCTTGAGCGCGGGACCGTTCGCTTTGGCTTAGTTCGGCCAGTCGCCGATGAGCGCCCTTATCTCGTCGGCCACCTCTTGCGCCGACCGGTCGTCCGTGTCGATACGCAGGTCACCCGCTCCGGCGCGGTCGAGCGCCAAGGCCTCGCGTGCCGCCCGTTCGGCGACGCGGCGCAGGGCTTCGGGGTCCAGTCCCTTCAGCTCATCGCCCGGTATCGCCGGCCCGCCTCCCCGGCCGCGCCGCGTGACGCGCTCGGCCAGCGTCGCGGGCCCGGCGTGCAGACGGCACACCGTCAGCGCCGCGCCGGGAAGCAGCTCGGCGTAGGCGCGGACGGTGTCGTCCCGGTCGTCGTGCCCGGAGACGATCAGGCACCTGGCCTCGGCTGCGCGGTATCCGGCCAAGAGGGCCGCGAGGTTGCGCGCCTTGAGGCGATGGCCGTCCGGGTCGTCGTCCGTGGCGGGACGTAACACGCCGATCTGCTTCAGATCCACATAAGCAGCTCGTACGCCGGCCCGGACGATCCGCGAGAAGACCTCATAGCCGACGGTCGACTTCCCCACCGCGGTGGCCCCGGACAACCACAGCACCGGAACCGGGTCAACGGCGAGAGGCGCGGCCGATCGGGAAACGAAGCCGACGGGTGGGCCGGGACGCGGCCAGCCACCGGCTCGCTCGCGGACCATCCGGGCCGCCTCGGGCACGGTCAGCCCGTCGGTATCCAGGCACAGGTCGGCGAAGTCGCTGCCCTCCAGCGACTCCGCCTCGGCGACGGCCTGCGCCACCAGGTCGGGACGCCATCCCCGGCCGAGAAACCGCTCCTTGAGCTCACCGGTGCTCACGCGCAGCCGGCACACGGTGAAGGCGGCGTCCGGGAGACGCTTCGCGTACTCGCCGATCTCCTCAGCGGTGTCGACGAAACCCGACAGGACCACGCACTGTGCCCCCTGCTCCCGGAAGTTGGGCCACATCGCGGCCAGACTCCGGGCCCGGATCCGATGGGTGCCGATCTCCGGCAGGGGGTAGCACAGGCTGATCTGGTCGGCGTCGACGAACGCCGCCCGGACGCCGCCCCGGCTCAGCTGGGCGAACACCTCCCAGCCGAGCGAGGACTTCCCGACACCTGACGGCCCGCACAGCCACAGCAACGGCAGAAGATCGCTTCCCACCCGCGCGACAGTAGTTGGTCGCCCGCGCGATCGGCGATCGCATTTCGCCCTCTACGAGGCCTCTAGGACGGGCATCGCCCGTCAAGGGCGCTGAGGACGGCGTCGATGAACACCGGTGACGCCGGTTCGTCGGCATGCGCCACGCCGGCGAATTCGGCCCGGCACCAGACGCCGGCGATGACGTCGTTGCGCGTCTCGTCGAGCGAGCTCGTCAGCAACGTGTACCTGACCGGATCCGGCGTGGGGTCGCCGCTGTTGAGCTGGGTGATGAAGCTGCTGGTGGGGCACATCTGCCCGCCCTGACCGGCCGGCAGCAGGCAGGCGGGCCAGTAGCCGAGCTGCCCGGTGCCCATCGAGATGTAGCTGAGCGTCTTGGCGGCGCCGCCGAGGGATTTGAGGTAGTAGCGCGCGGACAGCCCTCCCATGCTGTGCCCGACGAGACTGACCTTGCCGCCGCCGTGTTCGCCGCGTGCCTGCTCCACCAGGTCGGCGATGGCCCGGGCGTTGGCGAGGTTCTCCTCGCCGGGCAGGTCGATCGCGTACGTCGGGTAGCCGGCCTGCTCCAGCGCCGTCTGCATCTGGGCGAACTCGGTCGGCGAGCCGTTCCAGCCGTGAACCAGGATGACCGGCTCCCGCTGCGCGCCCTGGGCCGGCGAACCGGGGCAGAGCCCGCCCAGCAGGGCGACCGCGATGATCAGTAAGGACCGGATGCGGTGGGGTCTGGGCGGCATCGTCGCACCTCGCTACTCGTACCGAAGGGGGGTTCACTTACCTAGTGCTCGGTAAGTGAGTTGCGTTAGGTTTAACACCGTGACCCCGAGCAGGCAAGGATCCGGCAGGCAGGAACGCGCTCGCCTGCGGCGGGAGGAGATCATCACGGCGGCCGGCGAGATGTTCGCCCGCGGCGGTTTCCGCGGCACCTCGCTCGCCGACGTCGCGGCCCGGGCCGGCATCACCGAGCCCGGTCTGCTGCACCACTTCGGCAGCAAGGCGGGCCTGCTGCTGGCGGTGATCGAGCGGCGTGACCTGGACAGTGAGGCGTTCGCCCTGGAACTGCTCGGCATGGAGCCCTCCGGGCGGCTTCGGGCGTTGCCGGAGTTCGCGCGCCGTAACAAGCAGCGGGCCGGGCTGGCCAAACTGTTCACGGTATTGGTGGCGGAGAGCCTCGAGCCGGGCTCGCCCGGCCACGAACATTTCGTCGAACGCTACCGCGCGATGCGCGCCATCGTGGCCGACAACATCCGCTCCGCCCAGGCCGACGGCGTCGCCCGCCCGGACATCGACCCGGTGGCCAAGGCCACCGAGATCATCGCGACCCTCGACGGCCTGCAGACCCAGTGGCTGCTCGACCCCGACGCCGTCGACATCGTCGCCACCGTCGAGTCCTACGCCCGCACCCTGGAACACGACCTCGCCTGCGGCCTGCCCCACCTCAGGTGACCTCATAGCGGAAACCGAGCGACGGGAAGGCGGCGCGAGGACATGCGGGTGACGATGACGAGCGTCGCGAAAGGGACCACCCGCGCGAACGAGGACTTCACCGGCGCTGTGCCGACGGCGGCGGTGCTGGTCGACGGGGCCGGCATCCCCGGCGGCGAAGCGACCTGCCGGCACGGCGTTGCCTGGTACGCAGGCCGCCTGGGAGCCAACCTCCTGTCACTCGTAGGGGACCGCGGCCTTCCGGCGCTGCTCGCCGAAGCCGTCGAGCAGGTGACCGACGAGCACCGCCACACCTGCGACGTCGCCAACCCCATCAGCCCGTCGGCGGCCGTGGCCGTCCTGCGCCTGTCCGGCGGCCTGCTCGAGTACCTGGTGCTCGGTGACGCGTTCCTCGTGCTCGACAGAGCTGACGACGCGCCGCTCGTCGTCTCCGATCCCCGGGAGGTGATCATCAGCCGGTCGTACGAGCCCGCGCTCGAGGCCGCCGCCAAGGGCAGCGAGGACTACCACCGCCTCCTGCGGGACCTGCGCGCCAACCGGAACCAGCCGGGCGGCTTCTGGGTGGCCAAGGACGACCCGCGCGCGGCGGACGAGGCGATCACCGGAAGCTGTGCGATCTCCGAGCTGAGCGGCGCCGTCCTGCTCAGCAATGGAGCCGGCCGCATCGTGGACCCCTTCCAGCTCGCCGACTGGCCGGGGGTCATGGCCGTACTGGCGTCGAGCGGGCCCGCCGACATCATCCATCGTGTCCGGCAGGCGGAGACGCGCCACGCGGTGGCGGCGGACGACGCGACGATCACCTACTGCACCGACCTCGGCCAGGCATGAGGGTCACGTGGTCCTCGCCGAGTGCGTCGTCGCCGGCATCGGCACCGCCAGCTGGGTCGACGCCGATGACCAGCACTGTCTGACCTGGGTGGATCAGCAGTGCCGGGGTCGGCACCTGTCCCGGCCGGACGTGCTGACCACCACGACGCTGCCCGCCGTGCGGGCCAGGATCCGGGAGGCCGTCGCGGCGTGGCGGCGGCTGGCGCTCGGAGACTCGCTGGAGGTGACGTACCCGCCGTCGATCAACTGAGCAAGCGCCCAGGCGGCAGCCTTTTCAATGCCTCAAGGTAGGTCAGCACGGTGACGGTGTCGTGGGCTTCGACGGTCAGGGCGAGATGGCCGTCGGGACGTACGAGCACCATGGCCTCGCCGGTGACGCCGTAGCCGTCGGCCGCGTGGCCGTCGGCGTCGGTGAGCGTGCCTGCTTCGGCGATCAGGCACGTACGTAGAGGGCCGGGCCAGGCATCGCGTACGGCGTCGAGCGAGCTTCGGCTGCTCTGGCCGAAGCCCACAAGGGTGAAGTGCGGGCCGCGGAAGATGTCGAAGAGCCGCACGGTGGCCCCCGACTTGCCGTCCCGCTCGAACCGGATCAGCCGGGTGGCGTACTCGACCGTGACGCCCAGGCGGCCCAGCAGGGAGCGCAGGATGGCCTCGGTGCGCCACTGCGGCAGCAGCAGTTGCGGGTGCGGCTCGGCCGGGCTGGTCTGCCAGTACGACGCCGGACGCTGGTCGGTGAAGGTGCCGTCGCGCCCGTAGTGCCGCATGACGACCGGCGTGGCGGCCCGCGCGGCCTCCTGGGCGAGGCCGAGATCGTCGAGGACCTCCACGGTGCGGGGGGTGACGCCTTTGGCGCGCGAGCCGGGAAACGGTCCGGGGGCCTGGTCGATGACGCGTACGGCGACGCCGCGGCGGGCCAGGTCGCAGGCCAGCGTCAGACCGGTCGGCCCGGCCCCGGCGATCAGCACTTGTAAGTCGCTCACCGGGTCGCTCCCGCCGGCTCGGCGACCAGCACCCGTATGCCGCTCACCGGCCTGCTCCCGCCGGCCCCGTGATGCCCTCCAGCAGCAGGTCCACCGCCTGGTCGCGCAGCCGCGCCCGTGCCTGCTCGCCGCTGGTGCCGCCGGCCAGGGCGGTCAGCCGCCCCGGCAGGGTGGGAAGCACCGTCAGCAGGCAGATCGCGGTGACGTAGAACAGCTCGAAGTCGCCGTCGGCCCGGAAGGCCCCCTCCCGCTGCCCGCGCTCGAACACCTCGCGCAGCGGCGCGGGCAGGTCCGCGGGCTCGATCGGCGGCCGGATCTCCCCCTCGCCCAGCCCTTCGTGCAGCAGCAGCGGCACCAGCAGGGGACGTTCGCAGACCAGGTCGAAGTACGCCCGCAACGCGACGCGCGTGGCCGCGACCGGATCCTGGCCGGTCAACCGGTCCAGAACCGGCCGCCACGCCACTCCCATGTCGCTGCTCTGCGCGTCCAGGACCGCCCGGTACAGCCCTTCCTTGCTGCCGAAGTGGTCGTAGATCATCCGCTCGTTGACGCCCGCGCGCTCGACGATCTCGCGAACCCGGGTGCCTTTCAGCCCGTGGCGGGCGAACACCTCGGCTCCGGCGTCGAGCAGCGCCTGTTTGCTCTTCGAAGTCACAAGTAAATGTTTACTGGGATGATCTCGCCGGCGCAAGTGGGTCCGCTCCGCACACGACCAGGTGCCCGTCGATGGTGGTGATGCGATCGCAGGTGGGGTCGTCGGGCAGGGCGTGGCCGAGGTCGCGGCCGGTCCTGATCAGAGGCAGCGCTCGCGATCCCGGGCCGGTACGGGGCGTTCTGTGATCGGCTCGGGCACGAAGTCCCGTGCGTAGGCCTGCCTCTTGATGTGTTTTCCTTCCGTTCCCCAGATCTCGGCCGCCCGGTAATCGGCCCACTTGACGGCCCCGGTCTTCAGATTGACGACGTAGAACTCCTCCCAGTCGCACGGTCCAGGTGGGTAGCCGTGGTCGGGCCAGGTCCGGCTCCGCTCGGCGCGGAGCAGCACGCTGTCGCGACCCAGAGGGCGGACGGCGTTGACGGTCTCCAGGTCGTACGGCAGCGCGAGATCGGCGAACGTGGCCCGGTGGGTGGAGCGCCGGAGATCCACTCTCTTCAGCTGGTAACGCAGGTTTTCCACTTCACCCAGCCGGACAACGCTCACTGCCTCATCGCCCAGCACCACGGGGTGCGTGCCGTCCTCGGCATCACCTTCACGGTGGGCCACGGTGAAGGGAGACCTCCAGCTCTGGCGGACCCGTAGTTCCTTGCCCGTCACCACGATGACGCGACCGCCGCCGGCGCGAGCGTCCAGAAGGTCACGATCGAAGTCTGCGCCGACACGGAGACGCCGCTTCGACGACAGATCGATCAGCTCGCTCCCGCGCTCGGCGTTCCACACGAACAGCAGCTCGCCCTCCCCCTGGAAGACGAGCGCGACGTTCCATGAGTCGTCATCGGGCTGATACACCCCGGTAGGGACCCGTTCGGTCGTCCCGTTGGCGAGGTCTCTGACAACCAGGACACGGTCGAAACGCCTGATATAGGCGAGATGCCGGCCATCGTCACTGATGGCGAGAGGTGAGACCGCCTGCTCGCCGTCCTTGGGCACGAAGCCGAGCGCGTCCTCGATCCGCCACTCCTGGCCGGAACCGCTCCCCACCCGCCAGGGATGGTGCGCGGCCGCGGGTTCCCGGATGACTTCCGGGTCGTACAACACCGCGTAATCGAGGCGCGGCGCCCTTTTGGCCGGTAACTCGGGCAGCCCCGCCGCCGGTCGTACCGTTGGCCGCGGATCCGGATCTCCCTCAGATCCGGTCTGTACGGCGAGCACGACACACAAGCCGCCGAGACAGATCATTGCCAGCCAGAGTACGAGACGCTTCATGCCGAATCCTTGCACAAAGCCCGGACGTCACCTTCTTGATCCATCATGTTCCGGCCTGCGGCAGAAGGCCGATGGCGGCGTCGGCGCGGTCAAGCGCGTTTGGAGCCCGCAGAGGCGATCACCTTCCCGCGCTCGTCAGAATCGCGCTCGCGATGACGGCGAAGAGATGATCGGCGCGGGGCGCGAGCGAGGGTTGATCGTTGAGCCACGCGAGAGCCCCGGCCAGCGCGAACAGGTCGGTGCCGTTGATGTCGGTCCGTGCTAAGCCCGCCGCCTGAGCGCGGGTGAGGAGCCGCGTGCCCGCCGCGCGCATCGTGACGCACGAAGCATGGAGTGCGGACTCGGCGTCTTCGATGGCGGCCACCATCAGCGCCACAACGCCCCGATACTCATGGGTGCAGGCGACGCAGTCGCGTAGCCACGAAACGAGAGCATCCCCGGGCGAGTTCGACGTTTCGAGCTCGACGGCCTGTGCCGCCAGCTCGTCGAAGCTCGCGCGGAGTATGGCCTCGAGCAACGCCTCGCGCGTCGGGAAGTGACGGTACAGCGTGCCGAGCCCGACGCCGGCCCTGCGGGCGACGTCGCGCAGCGACGCGTCGGCGCCTTGCTCGGTCACGACGGCACGCGCGACCGCGAGGAGCTGGTCGTAGTTCTTCCTGGCGTCGGCTCGCATATGCCTCCTGAATTGACAAGCGGAGCAGTGCCCCGCTTATATTTGGAGCACTGCTCCGGAAACGATAACCCATCTGCGGTGAAAGGCGAAGACAATGCCGGCGAACACGATGAAGGCCATCCGGCTGCACGAGCACGGTGGTCCTGAGGTGCTGCGTTACGACGAAGTGCCGATTCCCGAGCCGAAACCGGGTGAGGTGCTCGTTCGCGTGCACGCGGTCGGCGTCAATCCCCCCGACTGGTACGTGCGCGAAGGAATGTCCAACGTGCCTCCGGAGATGAGGCCGAAGCTGAGCTTGCCCATGATTCCGGGGACGGACGTGTCGGGCGTCATAGCGGCCGTCGCCGCGGATGTGGACGGCCTCTCCGTCGGCGATGAAGTCTTCGGTCTGCTTCGCTTTCCCAGTCTCGACGGCAGCGCATATGCCGAGTACGTCGCCGCGCCCGCGTCGGACCTCGCCCGCAAGCCGGCTCGCCTCGATCACGTGCACGCCGCGGGGGCGCCGATGGCAGGGCTCACCGCGTGGCAGTTCCTGATCGAGCTCGGACACGATCACCAGTCGCCCTTCCAAGCGGCGCGGCATCGCCCGATGGCACTGAACGCCGAGACGACGGTGCTCATCAACGGCGCCGCGGGTGGCGTGGGGCATTTCGCGCTGCAGCTCGCCAAGTGGAAACGTGCCCGCGTCATCGCGGTGGCATCGGGCGCGCATGAGTCGTTCCTGCGCGATCTCGGCGCCGACGAGTTCATCGACTACACCAAGAGCCGTCCCGAGGAACTCACGCACGACCTTGATCTCGTGCTCGACAGCGTCGGTGGTCGCGACAGCGGTCGTTTCCTGCGCACGCTCAAGCGCGGCGGCGCGTTGTATCCGGTGTTCCCCGGCGACTTCGATGACGAAGAGGCCGCGAAGCTGGGCGTCATGGTCTCGGCCACCCAGGTCCGCTCGAACGGCGCGCAACTCGCTGAGCTGGGACGCCTGCTCGACGCGGGCACGGTTCGCGTCGCGATCGACAGCACGTTTCCACTCGCGGATGCGCGTGCGGCGCACGAGCGCGCCGCCCGAGGGCATATCCAAGGCAAGATCGTGCTCACAGTCGCCTAGGACCGCTTGTGAGACATCATTGTCTCATAATGGGCCGTTAACATGGTCGAGTGGTGAAATCGGATGCCGGGATGCAGCGGACCAGGTCGGCGATCCTCGACGCCGCCGCCCGGGCGCTGGGCCGGCGCTCAGACGCGGCGATGGCGGAGATCGCCGACGAGGCCGGTGTGGGACGCGCGACGCTGTACCGGCATTTCCCGACGCGGGAGTCGCTGCTGTGCGGTGTGGCCGAGGTCGGGATGGCCGAACTCGTGGAGGCCTTCGCGGCCGCGAACCTCGACGAGCTTCCGGCCGACCGGGCGATCACCAGGATCATCGCCGTGTACCTGCGTAACGGTGCCAAATACGCGGCGGTGATCGGCCAGGCCGACCAGTTCTGCGACCATGACGCCATCGAGCGTACGGTCAGGCCCATCCGCGACGTCATCGCTCGCGGCATGCGCGACAAGGTGCTCCGCGACGACCTGCGCCCTGACGTCGTGCTCGCCATGTTCTCCGCGATCGTGGAACGTACCCTGTGGCTGACCGTCGGCGAGGTCATGACGCCCGAGGAAGCCACCGAGGCGGCCGTGACGATTTTTCTCAACGGCGCACGGAAGCCCGAGTAGGCCATCATCGCCCGCCGTCGCGCCGACGATCCGCTCGTAGGTACGGGCAGCGTCGGCCCGTAGCGGGAACGCGAGGCGCATCTCCATCCGCGCCAGCGGCGCCCCCAGGCAATGGTGCACCCCATGGCCGAAGGCGACAGGGGCGATCACCCGCCGACCCAGCTTCGCCGCTTCGACGTCCACCAGAACCTGACCGTCGCCGGGCTCCGGATCAGGGGCCTCCCCGGCGACCAGCACCGACGGAGCCCCGAACTCGGTCAACCAGATCGCTCGCATAGATCGTCAGGGGTGCGGTGCTAGGTTATAACTCGCACGCGACTCATTATGAGATGTTGATGTCTCATTATGGATGGTCTGGGTACGACCGGCTCAGCGGCTCACCGTGGTCTCCCACTCCATGTGCGACAGCTTCTCGGGATTGCGTACGGCATAGAGCCCGGTGATGAGGCCGCCGTCGATGCGTACCGTCACGACGGTGTCGATCGCGCCGTCGAGCCGGACGATCAGTGCCGGGTGACCGTTGACCTGGGCCGGCTGCAGCAACGCCACAGGGGTGAGGTTGCCCAGCACCTGGGCCACCTGATCGGCCCCCACGACGGGCGCCAGCGCGGCCTGCTTGAGTCCGCCACCATCTGTCAGGAGGACGACGTCCGGCGCGAGGATGTCGAGCAGGCGCTGCAGATCGCCCGTTTCGATCGCCCTCTGAAACGCCTTGATCGCGGCTCGGGTCTCGGTCGGGGAGACAATGTCGCGTGGCCGGCGCGCGGCGACGTGTCCCCGTGCCCGGTGGGCGATCTGGCGGACCGCGGCCGGGCTCTTGCCGACGGCGTCGGCGATCTCGTCGTAGTCCAGATCGAACACCTCGCGCAGCACGAACACCGCCCGCTCGGTCGGCTGAAGCGTCTCCAGCACCAGCAGCATCGCCGTCGAGACGCTGTCGGCCAGTTCGACGTCCTCGGCGACGTCGGGCGCGGTCAGCAGCGGCTCGGGCAGCCAGGGGCCGACGTAGGACTCCTTGCGGCGGCCGAGCGTACGCAGCCGTTTCAGCGCCTGCCGGGTGGTGATCCGGACCAGGTAGGCACGCTGTTCCCGTACCGTGCCGAGGTCGACGCCCGCCCACAGCAACCACGTCTCCTGCAGGACGTCCTCGGCGTCGGCGGCCGAGCCCAGCATCTCGTAGGCGACCGTGAAGAGCAGGTTGCGGTGGGTGAGGAACGCCTCGGTGGCGGGGTCCACGTGGCTGTCACGAACGAGGGGCCCTGCCGCGTCCGTCGGTTTCTCGTTGTGCTCGCTCATCGCTGCTTCCCGCCTGTTCGTTCTCGACCGTGGCGTGCATGAGATCCCGGTAACCCCCGCTTTGTGACACCGACGATCGGTGATGCACGTCACATCACTCCGCTGTCACAAGGATCTGGTCGCCGGGATCTTCTTGTTCGCCAGGACGCCGCGCCAACGATTGACGCGGCACGTACCACCACGAATGAGGACCACATCATGGAACAGCGTATGGATCTGATGGCCAACGAGCTCGGCGCCAAGATCGCCAAGCGCATCTACAACGTCGCTCTGGCGATCCAGCAGTCGCCGCTCCCCCAGGCCATCCAGGACCTGGTGATGCTGCGCGCCAGCCAGATCAACGGCTGCGGTTTCTGCGTCGACTACCACACCAAGGACGCCACGGCCGCCGGGGAGAGCGCGGTCCGGCTCCACCTGGTCGCCGCCTGGCGCGAGTCCACCGTGTTCACCGAGGCCGAGCAGGCCGCGCTGGCGCTCACCGAGGAGGGTACCCGGCTCGCCGACACCCACCACGGCGTGTCCGACGACACCTGGGCCCAGGTGCGCAAGCACTACGACGACGACCAGATCGTCGCGCTGGTCTCCGTGATCGCCATGATCAACGCCAACAACCGGCTCAACGTGATCGTGCGCAACCCGGGGGGCTCCTACCAGCCCGGCATGTTCGACGGCATGGCGAACTGACCGGCAGGCCGATCCCCGCCGGTCCGGGATCCCCCCATCCGGGCCGGCCCCGGCACCTCACCGCCCCCTCCTCCGGGGCGACTATCTCTGAAGGAACGTCATGAGTCTTGAAACCCTTCGCCGTGACTTCGGCGGCGACATCATCGAACCGGGCGCGGCCGAGTACCCATCGGCCAGCCGCTCGATATTGGCTTCCGGCAGCCCGGCCTACGTTCTGCGGCCCAAGAGCGTCGAAGACGTCCAAGCGGGTGTCAGATTCGCCGCCGGCGCGGGGCTTTCGCTGTCCGTACGAGGCGGCGGCCACAGCTTCGCGGGCTTCGGCACCCTGGACGACGGCGTCGTGATCGACCTCGGCAAGCTCGCGAACGTCGAGGTCATCGACAAGGAACGGCACCTCGTACGGATCGGCGGCGGCGCCACCTGGGGTCAGGTCGTGGCCGCCCTGGCCCCGCACGGCCTGGCGATCTCCTCGGGCGACACCAAGGGCGTCGGTGTCGGTGGGCTGACGTTGAGCGGTGGCATCGGCTGGAAGGTCAGGAAGTACGGCCTCGCGCTGGACAACCTGGTCACCGCCGAGGTCGTCACGGCCGGCGGACAGGTCGTACAGGCGAGCGAGGAGGAGAACCCGGAGCTGTTCTGGGCGATTCGCGGTGGTGGCGGCAATTTCGGGATCGTGACCGCCTTCGAGTTCGCGGCCCACCCGACGACGGACATCTTCTACGGCAAGATCAGCTTCCCGGCGTCGGAGGCGGCCACCGTGCTCCGGGGCTGGGCGGACCACCTGCGCACCGCCCCCGAAGAGCTCACCTCCGTCGCGGAGTTCGCCAATCCCTTCGCGGGCGGGCCCGAAGCGCCGGTCGAGATCCGCCTCGCCTTCGACGGCGATGACCCGGATCTCGCGGCACGGGCCATCGACCCGATCCGGCGGCTCGGCACGGTCATCGGCGACGATGTCGCGCTGAGACCGTACGCGGACGCGCTCGTGGACGCCGCCACCCCGCCGCCGGGCATCCAGCTGGTGACCCGAAGCGCGTTCGTCGACCAGGCATCGGTGCCCGATGTCCTTCGGATGCTTGTTGAGGTCGGGGCAGCGCAGGGGTCGCCGTTCATCGCCGTTCGCAGCGTCGGCGGCGCGGTGTCCCGAGTCCCCGACGATGCCACCGCCTACGCGCATCGCCAGGCGGAGTTGATGATCGTGACCACCATCCTGGGGCCGCAGCCGGTCGTCGAGGCCGCGCGTCCCGCTCTGGACGCGGTCTGGGCGAGACTCGCGCCTCACCTCAGCGGCGCCTACGCCAACTTCCTCACTTCTGCCGGCGAGGAGGATGTCGCCGCGATCTATCCGACACGGACCTACGAGCGGCTCGCGGCGGTCAAGCGTCAGTACGACCCCGGCAATCTGTTCGCCCGCAACCACAACGTCCGGCCTCAGTAGGCCCGGCGCCAGACAGCGGCATGCTCTGATCGGCCGCTTTACCGCGCGGGCGTGCCCGTTGCCCTCGTGGGGAACTCTTCGATACCGAGCACCCGCAGCAGCTCCAGCCGTTCGCGGGTCTCGGCGTCCGCCGGGGTGAGCACCAGCAGCTCCTGCCCCTGGTCGGGAGTGACCAGCGTCTCGCAGTCCATCGCCAGGCGGCCCACCCGCGGGTGCAGCATGGTCTTGCGGTCGGCGCGCCGGACCGCCACCTCGTGCTCGGCCCAGAGCCGCCGGAAGTCGGCGCTCGCGGCCCGCAAACGGTCAAGGAGCCCGGCGACCGTGGGGTCGCCGGAGCGGCGGCCGGCGGTCGCGCGCAGGTCGGCCACGAGCTGACGGGAGTGACGCTCCTGCTCCTCGGGCGGGCAAACGGCGCGCGCGGCCGGCTCGGTGAACCAGCGGAATGCGACATAGCGCCGGTCGCCGGAGAAGCCGGTGTGGTCGCCCATCAGCAGGACGTCCGCCCGGTTCTGGGCAAGGACCTCGCCCAGGTCCGACAGCACCAGGGCCGGGGTGTCGCCGAGCAGGTCGAGCATGCGCATCAGGCCGGCGCGAGCCAGGCGGGCCACCCCATCGGCGGGCGGGGGCCGGTGGCCGGCCAGGTGGAACAGGTGGTCGCGCTCGTCGTCGGACAAGCGCAACGCCCGGGCCAGCGCGCCGAGCAGCTGGGTCGAAGGCTGACTGCTGCGGCCCTGCTCGAGACGTACGACATAGTCCACCGACATGCCGGCGAGCATCGCCACCTCTTCCCGGCGCAGCCCGACGGCGCGGCGGCGAGGGCCGTCGGCGAGCCCCACCTCGGCCGGGCGGATCGCCTCCCGGCGGCGGCGCAGGAAGTCGGCGAGCTGGTCACGTTGCATGACCCCATGGTCTCTCACGGCGGCCGAGCCGAGCCAGGGAGCGGCTCTCCCACGATGAACGCTCCGCTCCCGCCCGTCCCGGCCAGGGCCCAAGGTTGGGGACGACATCGAGAACGAGGGAGAACGTGATGCAGATGCGAACCCTGGGCCGCACCGGACCGGCCGTTTCCGCGCTGGGCCTGGGTGCGATGGGCATGTCGGGCGCGTACGGCACGGCCGACCGCACGGAGAGCATCGCCACCGTGCACGCCGCGCTGGACAGCGGCCTCACACTGATCGACACCGGCGACTTCTACGCCATGGGCCACAACGAGTCGCTGCTGGCCGAGGCGCTGCGCGGCCGCGATCGCGACAGCTACGCGCTGAGCGTCAAGTTCGGCATGCTGCGGGGGCCAGGCTCGGAGTTCGGCGGGCATGACTGCCGTCCCGAGGCGGTGAAGAACTTCCTGGCCTACTCGCTGACCCGGCTGGGCACCGACCACATCGACATCTACCGTCCCGCCCGGCTGGACCCGGCGGTACCGATCGAGGAGACGATAGGCGCGATCAAGGAGATGATCGACGCCGGATACGTGCGCCACATCGGGCTCTCAGAGGTCGACGCGGCGACGATCCGCCGGGCGCACGCCGTGCACCCGATCGCCGACCTGCAGATCGAGTACTCGCTGATCTCCCGCGCGGTGGAGGCGGACGTGCTGCCCACACTGCGGGAGCTCGGCATCGGCCTGACCGCGTACGGGGTCCTCGCCCGCGGCCTCATCTCCGGGCACTGGACGGCCGGCCACACCGCCGGCCCCGGCGACAGCCGCGGCTTCAGCCCGCGCTTCTCCAGCGGGAACGTGGAACACAATCTCGTCCTCGTGGAGGCCCTGCGCCGGGTCGCCGAGGCGAAGGGCCGCACCGTCGCCCAGCTGGCCATCGCCTGGGTGGCCGCGCAGGGCGCCGACATCGTGCCGCTGGTCGGCGCTCGTACCCGCGAGCGGCTGGCCGAGGCGCTGCCCGCGATGGAGGTGAACCTCACCGCGGACGACCTCGCCGAGATCGAGAAGGCGGTGCCGCTGGGCGCGGCGCGGGGCGACCGGTATCCGTCCGCGTTCATGTCCTACCTCGGCGTGGGCAACTGAGTCCGACTCTCCGGCTGGGCTACGACCGCTCGTAGGTGATCAGGTCGCCCGGCTGGCAGTCGAGCGCGTCGCACAGGCGCATGAGCGTGGAGAAGCGGATCGCCTTGGCGTGGCCGTTCTTGAGGATCGACAGGTTGACGACGGTGATCTGGACCCGGTGGGACAGCTCGGTGAGCGTCATGCCGCGCTCTTTGAGCACGTCGTCCAGTCGTACGCGGATGGACGGCTCGGCCATCAGATGGTGGCCTCGACCTCTTCGAGGAGGGCGACGCCGCGCCGGACGATCTCCGACACGCCCAGCACCGCCACTCCCGTCACGACCCCGGCCAGCACCTCGCCCACCTCCAGGTGGAACGGGTAGCTCTTGGCCAGCAGCAGCGAGGAAAGGATCGGCTCGGCCACCATGCCGAGCGCGCCCGTGGCGAGCGAGCCGATGATCAGGATCCAGCCGAGGCGGCGCAGGTGGGCGGCGGTGACGGCGGAGAACAGCGCCCTGTCCCCCGACCTGGCCCGGCGTATCGCGCGCACGACGGTGAACAGGGCCAGCAGAGTGGTCGCGACACCCGGTCCCCACAAGAGCAGGTAGAGCAGGCCGACGAGTGGCGCGGCGCCCTGGGGGCCGACGGTCACGTCGGCGCTCGCGCCGGAGATCGTGGTGTCGGGCGCCGCCATGCCCGCGACCGGCACGTCGTAGACGTGCAGCGGGACGCCCACGCCGTTGGGCGTGCCGAAGAAGGCCATCATGAAGGTGAAGGCCAGCAGCGCCAGGGCGCCCAGGCAGCTGATGATCAGCGAGAAGGTCAGCAGGATCTCGAGTCGGTTGAGCCACTTCGTAGACATAACGATAATCGTAAATAACGAAAGTCGTTATGTCTACTTGGTCGCGCCCCTCCAGAGGCGCGCGACCACCAGCGCCGTCCCCGCCGCCGCGGCCGTCACCAGCCAGATCATGAACGTCGGGTAGAGGTAGACCACCTGGATCCAGGAAATGTCGCTGCCTCGGGCGAGCACCCGGAAGACCGGGGCGATGGCCGTACACAGGATGAGCGGGCACAAGTACGGCAGCAGCCGCCATCGCTGCCAGCCCGTCCGGCGGGCGGCCCAGCGCCGGGAGCGGGTGATCCCACGCACCGCCAGCGCGACGGTCGCCAGCGTCAGCAGCGTGAACACAATGTCGGTGGCCAGGAAGGGAGAGGAGGGCGCCTCCGGCCGCCGGCCCTCGATCAGGGCGACCAGGCCGTCCATGAGCGCGGCGCTGTCGGCGAAGGCCATGCCGGTGTTGGCCATGACCGCCACGCCGTAACCGGACCCGGGCATCAGCAGTTGCTGGGCGGTGGAGGTGAACAGGTCGCCGCCGTGGCGTACGACGGGGGTGCCGCCCGCGGTCCGGTCGAGTTCCCAGCCGAGGGCGTAGTCCGGGTTCTGGACCGAGGGCGTGCGCATTTCCTTGACGCTCGCGGGAGACAGGATGCCGCCGTCGCTGTTCTGGGCGATCAGCCAGCGGGCCATGTCGTTGGCGCTGCTGAGCACGCCGCCGGAGCCGTTGCCGAACCCGGGCGGCTCCGGCACGGCGATCGCCTGGCCGAGGAGGTAGAGGTGGCCCCGGGCGCTGCCCGGCAGGTCGCGATCGGTGTCGATCGTGCTGCTGTTGCGCATGCCGAGCGGCGTGAACACGTGCGTCTTGAGGTAGCCCGCGAACGGCTCGCCGCTCACCACCTCGACCAGCCGGGCGGCGACCTGGTAGTTGGTGTTGTGGTAGCTGTAGGCGGTGCCGGGCTTCGAGGCGAGCCGCGCGTCTTTGAGCCGGCGCACCGAGCCCTGGAGCGTGTCGGGCTGGGGCAGGCTCTTCTCGTGGAAGGCCGAGTCGGCCATGCCCGACGTCTGGTTGAGCAGCTGGCGCACTGTGATCTCGGCCGCCCGGGGATCGGCCATCTGGAACTCGGGCAGGTAACCGCGAACCGGCTTGTCGAGCTCGACCCGGCCCTTCTCCACCAGTTGCAGGACGGCCAGCGAGGTGAAGGACTTGCTGAGCGACGCGAGCGCCATGGGGGTGTCGGCGGTCACGGGCTCGCCGGTAGCGGTCCGGCCATAGCCCGCGGCATGGACGACCCGCGTCCCCTTGGTGACCACCACCGCCACGCCCGGCAATCCGGTCGCTTCACGATATTGGGCGATGAACCCGTCGATCGAGGCGGGGGTTGGTGGGGCGGGAAGCGCGGGAAGTACGGCCAGGAAGAGCGCCGCGAGAGTGTTCAGGAGCACCCGTCAACGCTAGGGACCGCGCCCGCCGCGGCACATCGCGGAAACCCTCATCATCCCTTACGGAAAACCGCCATCAGATCCCTCTGACCTCGCCGGCCTGGCCCGGTTCGGCGAAGGCGAGCAGCCCGGCCGCCTCCTCCCGGATCTCCTGGGCCTGCCCCGGCGAGACCGGCGCGAACATCTCGACGCTCACCACCCGCTTGTCCCGTTTCCACACCCCTCGCACGAACCCGTCGACGAGAACCGTCCCGAGCACCTGCCCGTTGACGGTGATGACGCGCTTGCGATGTTCGTCGGAGATGATCCGCGTGCGGTCGGCATGGCTGAGCAGCACGTTGTCGAACGGCGCCAGCAGCCGCACCGGCGCCTCCACCTCCGGGCCCGGCCGGGGCGCGTCCGGCAGGTCGAACAGCCCCTTGTCCAGCTCGACAAGTCGTGGACGCAGCCGTTCGACCACCTCGCGCAGCCCTGTCAACCCCGACCACGCCTGTACGTCGGCCACGGTCGCGGGCCCGAACGCGGCCAGGTAGCGCACGACCAGCTCCTCCAGCGACGGCGAGGGATGCAGCTCGCGGCCCAGCCACGACTCGGCCGTCGCGTACGCGGTCTGCCCGGCCTTGCCCCACACCGCCCTGGGCGGTACCTGGACCAGCGGCGCCAGGAGGCGCATGACCTGCGCCAGGTCGGCGGCGTTCGTGCCGGGGAAGCGCCCGGCCAGCAGGGTTCCGAGCTTGGCCGCGGTGAGGGGTGCGCCGGTCAGCGCCTCGCGGCCCGCCTCGACGACCGCCGCCAGGTCCAGATCCGCCAGCTGCCGGCCGTACGCGCTGTGCAGGTATTTCGTGAGCGGCGGCTGCGTCAGCGGCCGTAACGTCAGGCAGTCGGCGGCGCTGACCAGGTGGACGGTGCCGCGCATGAGCACGATCCGCACCGCCTTACGCCCGGTCAGCAGCCCCGCCAGCTCCTCCGGCCGGAACCCCGCCAGGCGTGACCAGAGCCCGAAGTACGGCGGGAACGGCGCCTGCGCCTGCAGGCCGACCAGGTGCTCCACCGCCTGTATCGCCGGCATCGCGTGCCGCTGGAGCAGGAGTTGCCTGGCCAGCGTGGCCCGGTTGAGCTCCCTGGCAGTGATCATCGGGCCGTCCCGTCCAGCAGGTCCTTGGGCATCAGGCGATCATATGGTGGGCCGGTACTGGATCGATGGTCAGCCCTGCCACGATGAGCCCTGTCGAGGTCGACGCGCCGACCTGCCTGCTACCTACGCGCCGACGTGCTGCTGCCCACGCGCCTGCTGCCCGGCGGGCAGCCGTCAGGTGGGATCGCTGAGGAACTCCCGCAGCACCGGGGCGAGCACCTGCGGATCCACATCGTGCGTCTGACCCTCCAGCGTGCGGTGCCGCCCCTCCGGAAGCGCGGCGGCCAGGCGCCGCGCCATGTCGCGCATCCACGCCGGACCGGCCCCGCCGTCGGCCACCAGGACGGGCACGCCCACCTTGGCCGCCAGCTCGGTGGGCAACGCGCCGCCCGTGGAGCCGTTGCCCATCACGGCCGCGTCGTAGGCGAGGGTGGGCGCCAGCGCCTCCAGCGCGGGCCACATCGGCGCGCCCCGCATCCGGCCGATCAGCTCCGCCGGCAGCCCCACCGTGGTCATGAACAGCGCGACCGCCTCCCCACGCCGCCCCGCGCTCAGCAGCTCGGTCAGCTCGGCCTCGTAGGCACGGGCCCGCGCCGGCCGGTCCGCCTCGTCGGGACTGTAGGGCGGCTCGAACAGCGCCAGCCTGGTGATCGCCACCCCCTGGGCGGCCGCCCGCAGCGCCAGCGCCGCCCCCGAGGACATGCCGTACACCGCCGCGGCCCCACCGGCCTCGGCGATGACCGCCGCCAGGTCCTCCACCTCGCGGTCGACCTGGTACGGCGCCGTGTCGCCACTGTCTCCCCGCCTGCGCCGGTCATAGGTGAAAACGGTGAAGTACGGCGCCAGCAGCGCGGCCAGCGGCGCACCCGTCGAGCGGTCGCAGAGCGCGCCGGTCACATAGACAAACGCCGGGCCACTGCCCGACCGGTCGTACGCGATGCGAGTGCCGTCGGCTGAGAGCACGGTGTGCATGAGACTCCTTCTTTCCCTTGCCGGTCATCTCGCCTCACCGACGAACGGGACAAGCCGGAACCGACACCCGCCCTCCCTCAGCTGACCTCGGCCAGCCGTCCGGCCAGGTAGCGGCGTTCGGAGTCGTTGGCGGCCAGGTCGAGCGCCTGCCGGTAGGCGTCGGCCGCCTCGCCGTCGCGTCCCAGACGTCGCAGCAGGTCGGCGCGCGTCGCCGGCAGCAGGTGGTAGCCGTCCAGCTCGCCCGACTCCGCCAAGCCGTCCACCAGCGCCAGCCCGGCCAGGGGGCCATCGGCCATGCCCACGGCCACCGCCCGGTTCAGGCGTACCACCGGGGAGGGGACAAGTAGGGCGAGCCGGTCGTACAGGGCGACGATCTGCGCCCAGTCGGTGTCGGCGGCCTTGGCCGCGGTGGCGTGGCAGGCCGCGATGGCCGCCTGCACCTGGTACGCGCCGGGACGGCCCTCGAGCAGCGCCCGCTCCAGGATCTCGGCGCCCTCCGCGATCTCGCCGGTGTCCCAGCGGCCGCGGTCCTGGTGCTCGAGGGTCACCAGCACACCGGCGGCGTCCACCCGGGTGGCCCGCCGGGCGTCGTGCAGCAGCATCAGCGCCAGCAGCCCGCGTATTTCCGGCTCCCCGGGCATCAGCCGCGCCAGCACCCTGGCCAGGCGGATGGCCTCGCCGCACAGATTGCGCCGCACCAGATCGGCGCCCGCGCTGGCCGAATATCCCTCGTTGAACAGCAGGTACACCACGCCCAGCACAGCCGTCGTGCGCTCGGGCAGCAGGTGAGTGGGCGGCACCCGGTAGGGAATGCCCGCGTTGCGGATCTTCGACTTGGCCCTGACCAGGCGCCTGGACATCGTCTGCTCCGTGACCAGGAACGCCCGCGCGATCTCGGCCGTCGTCAGCCCCGCCAGCGTACGCAGGGTCAGCGCCACCTGCGCCTCCAGGGCGAGCGCGGGATGGCAGCAGGTGAACATCAACCGCAGCCGGTCATCACCTACCCCGCTCTCGTCGCCATTCCCCTCACCATCCCGGGCGTCGAGCAGGGCCAGCTGCCGCAGCTTCTCGGCCCCCACGGCGTCGCGGCGCAGCCGGTCGAGCGCGCGGTTGCGGGCCGTCGTGGTCAGCCACGCGCCCGGCCGCCGCGGCACTCCGTCGCGCGGCCACCGTTCGAGCGCCGCGGCGAAGGCGTCCTGCGCGCACTCCTCGGCCAGGTCCCAGTCGCCGGTCATCCGGATGAGCGTGGCGACGACCTGCCCCCACTCCTGGCGGAACGCGGTCGCGACCGCCGCGGTGACCTGGTCCGTCACGGTCGCCAGAATGGCCTGGTCGCGATCTGTGCCTGTCACGGTTGCCAGACCGGCCGGATCTCGATCTGTCCGACGCGCGCCCACGGATGGGCGGCGGCCAGCTCGATGGCCTCGTCGAGGTCGGCGCAGTCGATCACGCTGAACCCGCCGATCTGGTCCTTCGTCTCGGCGAACGGCCCGTCGGTCAGCAGGACCTCCTCACGGCGTACGCGCAACGTCGTCGCGTCACTGCTGGGCCGCAGCCCCATCGCACCCCGCAGGATCCCGCGGCGCTCCATGTCCTCGGTCCAGCCGCCGCAGCCGACCATGTCCGGATCCTGCCCGGCGACCGTCTCGTCGGACACGTCGCTGCACAACATCAACACGTAACGCACCGGTCCTCCTCGGGATGGTGGGATGGCGGGATTCCGGCCCATCTCAGTCTGCCAGGGTCGCCCCTGTGGGCAGCGCGGAGAAGCGGCTGTCGGGTGGTTCTGTAGGGTCAAGCATCGATCTGGAGCATGAAGGGACCCACTTCCGATGAGCGACTCGCCCCGTACCCTGCATCAGCGCAAGCAGGACACCCTCGACCGGCTCGCCCAGGACGTCGACGCCTGGGTGGCCACGGCCGATGGCGAAGGCGGGACGCCCTACATGGTGCCGCTGTCCTTCCTCTGGGACGGCGCCACCCTGCTCATCTCCACCCCGGCCGCCAGCCCCACCAGCCGTAACCTTCAGGCCACCGGCAAGGTCCGTCTGGGCATCGGCCCGACCCGCGATGTGGTCCTCATCGAGGGAAGCGTCCAGACGGTCCCGGCCGGCGAGCTCTCCGACCAGCTCGGTGACGCCTTCGCCGCCAAGACCGGCTTCGACCCGCGCCGGCTCAGCAGCCCCTACCTCTATTTCCGGATCCAGCCCCAGCGGCTGCAGGCCTGGCGCGAGGCCGACGAGCTGGAGGGCCGCGACCTCATGCGTGACGGACACTGGCTCGGCTGACGCGCCGCCTGGGCCTGGAACCAGTGGCTAACGTCCCGGGCCGGGCAGGACGCGTTCGACCACGTCGGTGACCAGGTCGTGGATCTGGCTCTCGGGAAAGACGTCGGGCAGCGTGAGCCGTTCGAGGATCAGCCAGTTCAGGGCCAGGTAGAGCAGGACCACGGTGGTCGCGTCGCCGGGCAGGCCGGACTCCGTGTGGGCGGTGATGTTGGCGTCGACGTCGGCGCGGATGCGTTCGGTGAGCAGGCGGCGCAGCTCGGGGCGGCGAGTGGCCTCCAGGCGGAGTTCGAGCAGGGCCAGGTAGCCGGAGCGGAACTGGCTGATCCGGTCCACCAGGTCGTGCATGAGCTCGGTGACCCGGTCGCGGTCGCGCGGTCCCTCCAGCGCGGCGGCCACCATCGTGGCCTCGGGCTCCAGCCGTTCGTAGAAGCGGTGACCGACCTGGGTGAGCAGGTCATCGCGGTTGTCGAAGTAGTTGGAGGCCGTGCCGTTGGGTACCCGCGCCTCGACGTCGACGGCACGGAAGGTCAGCCCGCGCGCCCCTTCGCGGGCCAGTACCTCGATGGCGGCGTCAAGGAGCGCCGCCCGTCGTGCCGGGTTCTGCCGCATGCGTATCTCCTGGATCGGAATTCAAACCACTCCGATCATAGTACTAAGCTGGAGATACGTGAATTTCGTTCACCTGAATTCGAGAACGGTACCCAGATATAACGAGGACCGTGACTCGCATGCATTCGCCCACCACGCCGCCCGGCTGGTTCATCGCCCGGCTTCATCTCGGGGACGAGCGGGGGGTCGCGGCGGCCGCCGCCGTCGTCAACGCCGCTCTCGGCCACGGCGTGCTCACCGTCGACCGGCTCCTGCGGCACATGCGCGATGACGAGAGGGTGCAGTTCCTGGCGGCCTTCCCGCAGGGGTCGATGACGCCGGTGGGAGCGGCCCTGGCCCAGGTGATCGACGATGAGGAATATCGCGCGTTCATCGCCCCGATGCCACAAGGGATCCTCTCCGCCGCGCCGCCGTCCGCCGACGGCCGCCGGGTCGGCATCCTGAGCACCATGGCCGTGGTGCCGTCGGTGCGCCGTCGTGGCCTCGGCACCGCCCTCGCCCTCCAGCGCACGGCCTGGCTGAGGGAGCGGTGCACCGAGGCGTACGCGATGGTGTGGCTACGCGACCGGCCCGGGCGCGCCGACGGGGTGTTGAAGGCGGCCGGCTGGGAGCCGGTGACCACCGTCCGCCGATACTGGGAACAGGCCTCGGTGGTGGGCGACTGCCACTGCCACCGGTGCGGCTCGCCCTGCCGCTGCGACGGCCTGCTGATGCGCCTGCCCCCCGCGCCGACCGGCATCTCTGAGCCGACCGGCACTCCCGAGTGGGCCTCCTGGCCCCCTGGGGCTACCGGCCACCGGTGAAAGGCGGCTCGCCTTCCTTGAGCGGACGGAAGCGCAGCGCCGACCAGACCTCGTCCACGGCCACCTGCCCGTTCGGCCGCAGGTCGTACTCGGCGACGATGGGCCAGAGCGTGTCGCGGTTGATGTCGGCCTTGTTGCCCTTCGGGTAGGCCACCCACAGGGCCGCGGGCCGAGCCAGTCGATCGCGGTGCTCGTCGAGGAGCCGGCGGACCGCGGCGGCGTCGGCGGCGAACAGCACCGCCACGCCCGCCTCGCCCAGGTCGTCGACGTGCCGCGCGCCCTCGGGCAGCGGCTCGACGAGCGGGCGGTGCTCGTCGTCGGAGATCCAGACGGCGGTCCGCGGCTTGACGAGCAGCTTGTCGGCGACGGTCTTGGTAGCCATGTCACGCCCTGCCGTAGGTGAGGGAGAGGACGCCGGTGCTGAGCGTCCGGGAGTCGGCCAGCTGGAGCGGGAGCTGCCCGGTGCCCTCCTCGAACAGGCGCTTGCCGGAGCCGACCACGATCGGGTGGACCAGCAGGCGCAGCTCGTCGAGCAGGCCGTCGGCCAGCAGCGACCGGACCAGGGCTGCGCTGCCGGTGATGCCGATGTCCTTGCCGGGCCGCTCCTTGAGCTCGGTCAGACCGGCCACGACGTCACCCTTGATGATCGTCGTGTTCTGCCACTCGGCGGTGTCGAGGGTGTTGGTCACGACGTATTTGGGCGTGTTGTTCATGCGGTCGGCGAACGGGTTGTCGGCCGGGTCCTGGTGCGGCCAGTGGGCGGCGAACTCCTGATAGGTCTGCCGTCCCAGGAGCATGGCGTCGGACTGCTCCATCTGCGAGCCGACGATCTCCCCCATCTCATCGTTGAAGTAGGGGAAATGCCACTTCTCCGGGGACTCCACGACGCCGTCCAGGGAGATGAACAGGCCCGCCACGATCTTTCTCATCGCTGTGCTCCTTGTCCGAGGTGTCCTCAGCCTCCCACCGAAAAATATAATTGTCAAGAATCCTGCAATGGTCGGCAGGCGTTTATTCGATGGAGGCGCTTTCTTGCCGCTTGTACAGTGATCCACAGCTGTCAGGGGGAGGGATCATGCGCGCGCACTATCCGCGCACTCCTCATTTGCCCTGGTCGCCTGGGGTGACGCCGGACGACGTTCGCGTGGGAGACCTGTCCGGGCTGCGCGGGCGCGAGGTCGTGGTCACGGAGAAGCTCGACGGCGAGAACACCACCCTCTATACGGACGGGATGCACGCCCGGTCGCTGGACTCGGCCCACCATCCCTCCCGGGCGTGGGTCAAGGCCCTGCAAGGGCGGATCGGTGGCCGGATCCCGGCGGGCCGGCGGGTGTGCGGGGAGAACATGTACGCCCGGCACTCCATCGCCTACCAGGAGCTGGACAGCTGGTTCTACGGCTTCTCGGTCTGGGACGACGACCGCTGCCTGGACTGGGACCGCACGGTCGCCTTCCTGCGCGGCCTGGGGATTCCGGTCCCGCCGGTGCTGTGGCGCGGCGCCTTCGACGAGCGGGCGCTGCGGGGGCTGCGGCTGAACCCGGAGCGGCAGGAGGGCTACGTGGTGCGGGCCGTCGAAGGATTCGGGCGGGCGGAGTTCGCGGGGCGGGTGGCCAAGTGGGTGCGCCGGGGGCACGTCCAGACCGGTACGCACTGGATGCACGCGACCGTCGTACCCAACACCCTTGGCCCGGGTGCGGCCCTGTGGTCGGTGCGCTCGGGCGCGGACTGCGAGGTGGGCGCGCTGCTGGCCGCGGTGGACCTCGCCCCAGCCGAAGCAGGGCACATCGCCCCGGAGGCGGTGGCCGAGGTGTCGGCTCGGCTGGACGCGATCGGCCGGTCCGGGGACGCCCGGCTGGCGGGCGTGCTGGCCACGGTGCTGCACTCCGTACCGCGGGCCCGGTTGGCGGCCCGGCTGGCCAGGCCGCTGGGCATGCGGCTGGCACGGCGGGTCGCGGATCTGACCGGGCTGCACGGCACGCTGGGCCGGCCGTACCCGGACGAGGAGCGGCGGGCCGGGCTGGGACGCATGGCGTTGGCCGCCGATCTGGGGGTGCTGCACGCCGTGGCGGCGGCGCGCGTGGACGATGAGGCCGACCATGAACGTGAGCAGGTCGAATGGTCGGCCCTGTACGCCGAGGACGCCGGGCTGCTCGGGCCCGATCCGCTGGAGCCGTTGCGGGCCGGTCTGCGCGAGGCGTTGGCCGGCCTCGGCGGGGAGGCGGCCGAGCGCTGCTGGGCGGAGGCGCGCGACGCCTGGGCCAGGGGAAAGGTCACCACGGTTGAGGAGGCCGTGGCGGCGACCTGGCGGTGGCGGTCGGGGCGGTTCCCCCGGCTGGTACATCTGGTCGGACCGTCAGGCAGCGGTAAGAGCACGTTCGCGGCCGGTCTGACGAAGACAGCCGGGTTGCGGGAGGTCGACGAGGCCGCGTACCTGTCGCTGGACGATCTGCGTGCCGCCAGAGGCTCGCGGGCGAACCAGCGGGCCAACCGGGAAGTGCTCGGCGAGGGGCTGGACCGCCTCGATGCCGCCCTGGCGGCCGGTGGCACCGTGATATGGGACGCCACCTCGCTCAATCAGCACCAGCGTTCCCTGGTCCACGCCGTGGCGCGCCGCCGCGCCGCGCTGACGACGCACGTGGTCGCGCTGGTGGAGGCGGACGAACTGCACCGGCGCAACGCCCGCCGCGCCCATCCGGTGCCGCCGCACGTGCTGGACGATCAGGTGCGCCGGTACGTCCCGCCGTATCCAGGTCAGGCCCATCACACCTGGTACGTCGGAGCGTCCGGGACCGTCGACGACGTGGACGGCGCCTTGGAAGGGGAAGAGGCGTGATGCGTACCAGCGAGGAGATCTACCACTGGGTCCGCTGGGACCGCCGCTTCGACCCCTCGCGTTTCGTGCTCGGCGTCGGCCAGCGGGACGCCGCCCCCAAGCGCATCCCGCTGCCCACTTTCGTACCCGGCGGCGACGTCCCGTGGCACCGGGTGCTGTTCGTCGAGGCGGACGGCGAGCTGATCTGGGACCGCGCCACCGGACTGGACCGGATCGACACCTGCGACGCGGGCCGGGTACGCGCCCCGCGCCGCCTGCGCGCGCCCGTCTTCAGCGCCAGAACCCCGCACACCTGGGACTCGGCCGCCGGCTGGCGGCCCGGCTCGGGGCAGGAAGCGGCGCGGGCGTCCACAGGTGCGGCCGTGCGCGTCCTGACCTGGAACACCCTGTGGGACCGCTACGACAGCGACCGCATCGACACCGCGCGGCGCCGTCCCCTGCTGCTGGCGGCGCTGGAAGCGGCCGACGCCGACGTCATCGCGCTGCAGGAAGTCGAGCCCGCGCTGCTGTCGCTCCTGCTGGCCGCCCCGTGGGTGCGGGCCCGCTACACCGTCGGCACCGACCCGGGCGGCGAGGACGTCGCCGACAGCGGGCTGCTGCTGCTCAGCCGGCTGCCCGTACGGGAGGCGGCCTGGCACCGGCTCGGCCCGCACAAGGCGGTCGCCGCCCTCGCGACCGAGACGGCCGCCGGCCCGCTCGTCGTCGCCACCACCCATCTGACCAGCGACCACACCGCCGACGGCGCGGCGCGGCGGCGGGCCGAGCTCGCCCGGATCGCCGAAGGGCTGGCCGGCGTAGAGGGTGACCTGGTCCTGATGGGCGATTTCAACGACGGCACGGACGTTTCCGCGTCGGCGCTGGGGCTGCGCGACGCCTGGAGGGAGGCGTACGGGTCCGGCGACGACACGCCCACCTTCGACCCGCGCGCCAACCCGCTGGCGGCGCTGTCCTCGCTGTCGGGGCGGGCCGCCCGGCTGGACCGCGTGCTGGTGCGCGGCCGCTCCCGGACCGTCGCGGCCGTCCTGCGCGGAGACAGCCCCGATCCCGGTGGGCTGTACGTCTCCGACCACTACGGGGTGGAGGCCGTCCTTGACGTCACGGGCAGCGCGCCCGCCGGGGTGCTGGACATGGCGCCGACCGCGCGTACGGCGGTGGCCTGGATTCCGCCGGAAGAGCTGTGGGCACCCATCCAGGCGGTGCGCCGGACGCACGATCCGCAGGTGCACCGGTGGCCGCCGCACGTCAACCTGCTCTTCGGGTTCGTACCGGAGCCGGCCTTCGACGCGGCGGCGCCGCTGCTGGCCGAGGCGGCCGCTGAGGTCCAGCCGTTCGCGGTACGGCTGGAGGGGATCCGCTCCTTCCGGCACCGCCAGGACGCGACCGTCTGGCTCGACCCGGCCGCCGCCGACCCCGCCCCATGGGCCCGCCTGCGCCAGGTCCTCCACCAGCGCTTCCCCCGCTGCGTGGGCCGCGCGGAGGGCTTCACACCGCACCTGACCCTGGGCCGCGTGAACGCGCCCGACCATGCGGGCATCCGGCTCGACGCGATGACCGCCCGCGTCGGGGCCGTCGTGCTGCTGTCGCGGCGCGGGGACGAACCCATGCGCCCGCGCGCGGTGATCACCCTGGGTACGGGCGAATTCCGCTGGCTGCCCGAACCCACCGTCCCCGAGCGCACTGCCGCCGCGCCCGCGCTGGTACCCGAACCCACCTCGCCCGAGCCTGCTGCTGCCGCGCCCCAACTCGTACCCGAGCCCACCTCCGCCCCGTCCGCGCTCGACCCCGAGCCTGTTCCGGACCTGGACGGCCTGGCCGATCGCGTCACTCGCCGACTGGCGGAGGCGCTGCGCTCCGGGATCGTCCACGTCGCGGGCTCCCGACGTATGGGCTGCGCGCTCCCCGCAGCCGACTTGGACCTGGTGGCGGCACTCCCCGACGGGGAAGAGCCCGGCCTGGACGTGGCGGCGCGGGTGCGGGCGGCGCTGCCTGAGGCCGTCCGGCTGCGGCAGGTGGTCGGCGCACGGGTGCCGGGCCTGCGCCTGCGAGTGTCCGGCCTGGACGTCGACCTGATCGTGGTGGCAACCGGCCAGCTCCCTCCGGCGCAGCTGGTGTCCCGCCGCGCCGAACTGGGTGAGGCGGCGGCCATCGCCCTGAGCGCCGTCAGCGACGCGGACGCGATCCGCGCCGCGGTGGGCGCCGCGCACGAGCGTTTCGCCCGCCTCGCCCGCCGGGTGAAGGCGTGGGCTCGGGCGAAGGGCCTGGACGCGGCCCCGTTCGGTGGCTTGCCCGGTCTGGCTTGGACGGTGCTGGCCGCCCGCACCGTCCTCGATGTCGCGGACGGATCCGACACCGACCTCCTACGTCATTTCTTCAGCACGTGGGCCGCCTGGGACTGGCACGAACCGGTCACCCTCACCCCCGCCGCCAACCCACCGACCCCCACCACGATGACGGTGATGACGCCCAGCGCTCCCGTACGCAACTGCGCCCGCCACGTCACCTCCGGCGGCCTGGACCTGCTCACCCGGGAGCTCTACCAGGCATGGGAGCTCACAGAGAGCGGCCGGTTCACGGAGTTGCCCGCCCCACCGCCCCTTCACCGCCGTCACGCGGCCTGGGCGGTGCTGACCGTACGCTCCGAGGAGCTCGACGCGGCGCTCGGCCGCGTCAGAGGGCGCATGCTGGAGTTGCTGACCTGCCTGGAAGAGGCCGGGGTGCCGGACGTACACGCCTGGCCGCGCCCGTTCGAGCGCGGCCCCCGACAGGCCCGCTACGCGATCGGCCTGGGTCACACGCCTCCGCAGGCCACCCAGCTCGGCGAGATCACCGGCCGATGGGCCAGGCACATGTCCGGCGTCACGGTCGAACGGGCCGAGGGCGGCGCCGTACCGACCCTGAGCTAGAGGCCCGCATCTGCCCCCATGCGGGCCTCGACACTCGCGTCAGGCCGGGACGTCCCCCAGGCGGTCGGCCCAGCCCATCCGCTCCAGCGCCACCCGCAGGAGCGGCTGCCCCTTCTCCACGACCTCGTACTGCAGCAGCTCGGCGGTGTCCTCATTGATGATCATCCGGAACTCCACCCCGTCGTCCCCCGCCGTCGACAGGGCGACCCCGGTACGCCCCACCGCGTCGGTGACCCGGCCCCGCGAGGTGATGCCGTCCTGGCCGGCCAGCACCTTGAACAGGGCGGAGCGGGTGCCGGGCGTGATCGGCGCGGTCATCAGGTCCACGCCCGTCTGCCACAGGTAGACGCCTCTGTCGAGCCGGGCGCTGTTGGGGCTCTGCTTGAACAGGGTGTCCAGGCGGCGCCGCAACGCGTTCTCGTCGGTGGGCAGCCGCGCGATGTTCTGGATCGTCAGAGTCGGGTTGTCGATCGACAGGATCCGCTCGCTGCTGTCGTCGCGAGTGGTGGGCCGCTTCTCCGTCAGGGCGGGTGAGCCGGCGGCCTTCCAGTCGGCCTCGTCCTGCGGGGAGCCGAAGGTGACGCTCACGTCCGGGTCTCGTACGAAGCGGCTGGCCGCGCCCGGCTTCATCGCGCGCCAGGTGTCCTGTGTGTCGGTGGTGAACGCCAGGTACGGAAGCTCGGACTGCTTGAGCTCAGTGATCTTCCCGGTGATCTCCTTGCGCAGGGCGGCGAGCTCGCCCGGCTTGTCCTTGAGCTCTTTCTCCTTCCGCTGCTGCTCGGCCAGCAGGGCCTTGACCTGGGTCAGGTAATCGCCCGGCACGACGTGCACCTTCGCGAAGGTGCGCTCGCGGAGGTACCAGTAGCGGCCGGACGTGGCCGGCTCACGCACCGCGGTCGCGGCCGCCGCGAGCAGGAACGTGCGGGCGTCCACCGGTTTGTCCGCGATCGCGGTCCGCGCGGTGCGCGGCAGGGTGGGAGACGTGGTGGCGGTCGGGGGCGCGGTGCTTGAGCCGGTCACGACGATCACGGCCGCCGCGGCCACTCCGGCCGCGGCCGTGCCCGCGACCAGCAGGAACGGGGCCCGGATCCGGCGCCGGGACGGGCGCGCGGAGCGGGGCGTCCGGAAGGCGGCGGCCAGGTCGGCCGCGCGGCGCCGCCGGTGGGCCTCTTCTGTCATCTCGTCCAGCTCCATCGGCTTGAGCTGGGCGAACAAGCGGTCGGTCATATCATTCTCCGATCAGGTCTCTGGGTGCTCTTGGAACCGGCCACCGGCCGTACGGGTCGCAGAGGTCGTACGGCCTTGCGGGCGCGTGCCGCCCGGCTCCAGGCGCAGCGCGGTGGCGAGCCGTTTGCGCGCGCGATGGAGCCGCACGTTGTACGTCCGGACCGAACAGCCCATGACCGCGGCCGCCTGCTCGGGCGGCAGGCCGTACCAGGTGGCGAACACCATCGCCTCCACGTCCTGCTCCGGCAGGGCCGACAGCGCGGCCAGCGCGCTCTCCCTGTCGATGACGTGGTCGGCCACGTCCCAGCCGACATGGTCGCGCGAGGTGGTCAGCGCCGTGATCCGGTCGACCAGAGCCTGCCGGCGGTGGCGTGAGTCGCGCTGCTTGGCCAGCAGGTTGCGCGCCACGCCGAGCAGCCACGGCAGCGGCGGCTCGGGCAGGTCGTCCAGCCGCCGCCAGGCGACGAGGAACGTCTCACTGGAGACGTCCTCGGCCGCATCACGCTCGGCGCGCAGCAGCGCGTAGCCGAGCACGCTCCGGTAGTGCCGGTCGTAGAGGTCGGTGAATCGTTCTTGAGGATCGTCCACACCCAGTAGTCCCTCCGGCCGCTCCCGGATTACCGCACCCCACCCGAAATCTCGTCACCCACCCGCTTTGCGGGCCCAGAACAAGGCGTGCCCGCTGTCTCCTTCAGGGACGAACGCCTCCGAGGTGACCTCCAGCCCAGCCGCCCGCAGCCAGGTCCGGTAGGTGGCCGCGTCCGCGTGACTCCACCACATCGTCGTGGCGCCGCCGAGCCAGCCGTCCTCGGTACCGGTCCAGGACTCCCAGCCGGTGGTGACCAGGAACCGGCCCGAGGGCCGCAGCCAGGCGGCGACGCGCCCGATGAGCGCGGGCTGGTGCTCCAACGGCATGTGGATGAGGGCGTACAGGCACACGACCGCGTCGAAGGAGGCGTCCGGCAGGTCGAGGGCCGTGGCGTCGCCCCGGACGAAGGTGGCGGCGGGCACGAGACGCCGGGCCCGCTCGATCTGGACGTCACTGAGGTCGACGCCCGTCACGTCGTGCCCGGCCGCGGCCAGCGAGCGGGCGACGGGAACCCCGCAGCCGCAGCCGAGATCCAGCACGCGGGCCCGTGGCGGCAGCCGGGAATGGAGCTCTTCGAGCCACGGCGCGTACTGGCCGTCGTCGTCCTCGTCGCCCCGGTAGCGGTAGGACAGCGCGTCGTAGCCGCGCCGGACCAGATCGGTTTCCTCGCTCATGCGGGTCAGGCTATGAGTGGATCACATGCCAGGGGTGGAGAACGGCCGGCCGTCGCAGCGGCGCCTGGTCGTCTCGCAGGTAGGCGGTGGCGGCGGCGCTCGCCTCCCGGCCGGAGGACTGACCCACCTGGTACTTCGGAGCTACGCCAAGGGTGCACTCCCCAGAGGGAAGCCGACCACAAGGGGCGATCCGTAGCTTCGCCGCCATGTCATCCTCCCAGCTCATCCAGCGGATCGAGGCGTCGACACCGGCCGGCCGCGACCGGGGTGTCGACGCGCTGCGCGCCCTGGCGATCCTCGGGGTGGTGCTCGGCCACTGGCTGGTGACCGCCGTGGTCGTCGGCGACGGAACGGTGCGCGCCGCCAGCCCGCTCAAGCACCTGCCCGAGCTCACCCCCGTCTCCTGGGTGCTCCAGACGCTGGCGGTGTTCTTCCTGGTGGGTGGGCAGGTGGGGGCGAAGGGTTACACGAGCGCCCGCGCTCGCGGCATGACGTACGGGCGGTGGCTCGGCGGGCGGATGGCCCGGCTGTTCCGGCCGGTCGTGGCCGTGCTGGTGGTGTGGGCCGTGGTCGCGGGCGCGCTGCTGGCCTCCGGGGTCGCCCTGGACACCGTGCGCGTGCTGGTCAAGCTGGTGCTGTCGCCGATGTGGTTCCTGCTGGTGTTCGCGGTGCTGACAGCGCTGACCCCGCTGGCGGCCCGGCTGCGTCCGCTGTGGCCGCTCGCCGCCGTCCTGCTCGTCGACCTGATCCTGTACTGCCTGGACGGGCCGGCCTGGCTCGGCTGGGTCAACGTGGTGGCCGGGTGGCTGGTGCCGTACTGCCTCGGCGCGGCCTGGGCCCGCGGCGACCTAAGCGGCCGTGGGATGGGCTGGGCGCTGCTGCTCGGCGGCGCGGCCACCGCGGCCGGGCTCGTCCTGTGGGCGGGGTATCCGGCCGCCATGGTCGGAGTGCCCGGCGCCCCGGTCTCCAACCTCGACCCGCCCTCCCTCGCGGCCGTCTGCTTCGGTCTGGCCCAGTGCGGGGCGGCCCTGCTGCTGCTCGGCCCGCTACGGCGGGCGTTGCGCCGCCCGGCCGCCTGGGCGGCGGTGGCGCTGGTGAACCAGTCGGCGATGACGATCTTCCTGTGGCACCAGACCGCGCTGATCACGGTCACCGTGGCCGGGCTGTTCGTGAGCGACGCGCTGCCCGGTCTGCACACTGCCCCTGACGGCTTCGGCTGGGTGCTCGCCCGGCTGGGCTGGCTGCCGGTGTTCGGGGCGGCGTTGCTGGTGTGCTGGGCCGTGGCCCGTACCTACGAGCAGAGGTGACGCGGTCACACGGGTACGGGCTGCCGCAGCCCGGGGGCCAACGTCAGGGTGACCGCGACCGAGGCCGCCGCCATCACCGTTATCGCCGTCGCGGGCGAGGTCAGCTGCGCGACGGCACCCGCGAGCGCGGCGGCCACGCCCTGCATGGTGACCATCCCCGAGGAGTGCAGCCCCAGGGCGTGCCCGCTCAGCTCCTCCGGGGTCAGTGCCATCAGGCGCTCCTGGAGCAGCAGGCTCGCCGAGTACCCCGCCGAGGCGAGCACGATGGCCGCCACCGCGACGGGCAGCGCCGGGCGCAGGACGAAAATCAGGTACGGCAGGGCGAGCAGCAGGCACAGCGGCACCCGGAGCCGCTCCCTCCACAGCGGCGGCACGAACCGGCCGGCCACGACGTCGCCGGCCAGCATGCCGAGCGCGGCACACGCGAACAGGAGTCCCGCCTGCTCAGGCGCGTACGGCACGAAAAGAGACTCGCAGCCGACGATCAACCCGTTGGGCACCCACATGGCGAGGTAGACGTAGCGGCGCGGCTTGGCCGACCACAGCCGGGCGTTGTCCCGCCAGGTGTCGGTGATCGACGGCCGTCCGGCGGCCCGCGGCGGCCGGCGGCTGAGGCCGAAGCGGGCCACGGCCGCCGCGGTGAGGTACAGGGCCGCGCCGGTCAGGAGCGCGCCGCGCGGTGACAGGACGGCCACGAGCACGCCGCCCAGCGCGTACCCGCAGATCTGCACGGCGCCGTCGGACATGTTGAACATCGAGCGGCCGAGCAGGTACCCCTCCCGCGTGAGGATCTCGTTGAGCAGCCCGTAGCGCACTCCCCCGCCCAGCGAGGCGATCAACCCCTGCCCCAGCAGCAGCGCGAAGACGGCCCACACCGCCAGCCCCGGAACGGCCTGCGCGGCGGTGACCAGGCCGAAGACCAGCGCCAGACCCGTCAGCGCGGCCCGCGGCGGTAACCGGTCGGCCGCCGACAGCAACGTGGCCGCCCCGATCACCTGAACCAGGGCCGGGCCGAACATGGCCAGAGCCGACAGCAGCGGCGACCCGGTCGCCGAGTAGATCAGCGTTCCCAGGGCCAGCCCGCTCACCGTGTGGCCGGCCCCCTGCGCGGCGGCGGTCAGGAACAGCGGCGTGAACTCGGGCGTCCGGAAAAGATCGCGATAGGTGCGCATGGCGGAAAGTGTCGGGGGCTCCCCCGGCGAGGCGTTAATGTTTCGCAGGGGGGCGAAACCATGGGCTGGTGGCAGGTCAACGCGGACACGCTGGCGGGCAGCCGGTTCGTCGTCTCACCCCTGGCCGAGGCCACCGCGAGCCTGAAGACCCTGGAGCGGGGCACGGCCGCGCATCCGGGCGAGCGCGCGTGGCTCGACGCCCACCTGCCCGCCTACCGCGCCCGGCAGGCCCGCGACCCGATCGCCGCGCTGCTCATCCAGGCCGCCCTGGGCCGCAACTGGAACGCCGACTTCCTCACCCCCACCCCCTCCGACGACGCCGAGCCCGTCTTCGAACAGGAGCTCGCGCGCATCCGCGACACACCGCCCGAGGCCGCCCGCGCGGACCTGACCGTGTCGCTCGGCGGTCCCCTGCCCGCCCGGCTCCACCGCGCCGACCTGCCGCGACGCACCGCCGACGTGCTGGAGTGGGTGTGGAGGCAAACGGTGCTCCCCTACTGGCCGCGCCGCCGGCGGATCATCGAGGCCGACGTCATCGCCCGCACCGCGCGGCTGAGCCAGGGCGGCTGGGCGGCGACCCTCGACGACATGCGCCCCGGGATGCGCTGGCTCGGCGAGAGCCGGCTGCAGATCAGCACCTACGACTACCCGCCGCGCGAGCTGTCCGGGGCGCGGCTGATGTTCGTCCCCGTCACCCCGAGCCAGACCTGGGTCTCGTGGGACACGGCGCACCGGCACGCCGTGGTGTACCCGTGTTCCGGGGCGCTGGCCGAAGCCGGTGGCGCGCCGGTGCCCGAGGCGCTGGGCAGGCTGCTCGGGCCCGCGCGGGCCAATGTCCTGATGCTGCTCGACACCCCGAAGAGCACGACCCAGCTCGTCGCGCTGACCGGTCAGGGCCTGGGCTCGGTGGGCCGTCATCTCAAGGTCCTGCTCGACTCGCGGCTGGTCCGGCGCCGGCGGGCCGGACGGTCGGTGTTCTATGACCGTACGGACACCGGGCAGGCGCTGGTGAGCGCGCAGTCAGGCGGCTGAGTCGTTTGCCGTTGTGGCAAGGTGGATTTCATGGACGATGACGGGCCGGCCCTGGACGATGTTCTGCATGCCGTCGGGCCGCGGCTGCGGACCCTGCGCCAGCAGCGCGGAGCCACCCTGACCGAGCTGTCGGACTCGACCGGCATCTCGATCAGCACGTTGTCGCGGCTGGAGTCCGGGCAGCGCCGGCCGACCCTGGAGCTGCTGCTGCCCTTGGCGCGCGCCCATCAGGTGACACTGGACGAGCTCGTCGACGCGCCGCCCACCGGGGACCCGCGCGTGCAGCTGCGCTCGTTCCAGCGCTTCGGCTCCACCTTCATCCCGCTCACCCGCCGGCCCGGCGGGCTTCAGGCGTTCAAGCAGGTCATGCCGCCGAACTGGCCCGGCACCGAGCCCGATCCCCGCGTACACGAGGGCTATGAGTGGCTCTACGTCCTGGCCGGGCGGCTGCGCCTGGTCCTCGGCGAGCACGACGTGATCCTGACGCCCGGCGAGGTGGCCGAGTTCGACACGCGTATCCCGCACTGGTTCGGCAACGCCGGCCCCGAGCCGGTCGAGCTGCTGTCCCTCTTCGGCCCGCAGGGCGAACGCCTCCACGTCCGCGCCCAGCCCACCGGGAAGTGAACGGTCTGCGTCATGTGCTCGCGGCGCGCTGCTTCGCCGCGAGCGTCTTGCGCCAGTGCTCGGCCAGCTGAACCATGTCCTCACTCGTGTGCTTGAGGAACTGGCCCACATACTCTGACCGGGAGCCGGCGGGTGTGGTGGCGCCCAGGATCTCGGCTCCCTCCAGGGCGGTGTTGGCCAGCGTGAGGTTTCTCTGCGCGCTCATCAGGAACGCCTGGTACCAGACGTCGTCGTCGATGATGTAGCGCTCACGCCGCCGCCGGGCGTCGCGCTCGCGCCTGATCAGCCCCTGCTCCTCGAGGTAAGCGACGGCCATGGAGACCGACGCCGGGCTGACCCGTAGCCGCTGGACCAGCTCGGCGGCGGTGAGGCTGCCGCTGTCGGTGATGTACAGGCAGCTCAGCACTCTGGCGATCATTCGCGGGAGTCCCTGCTGGACCAGCAGCGCCGTGACGCGTTCGGTGAAGTCGTGCACCGCTTTGGGGTCGCGTCCGTATGCGGCGGTGGCGGCGGGCGCGGCCGGCGCCGAGGGGGTCCGGCGACGGCGCGCGCGCCCTTCGGTCGCCTGATGCGCCTGATCGGCCCGGTAGCCGCCCGACCCGCCGTTGCGCATGACCTCCCGCGTGATGGTCGACGTCGGCCGGCCGAGGCTCCTGGCGATCTCGGCGTAGGTGAGCCCATCGGCCAGTCCCGCGGCGATCTGCCGGCGGTCCTGGTTGGTCAGCCTGCCTCCTGGCATCTGTCTTCGCCTCCTGCGGCTCGATCCGGTGGACATTATTGCGTTCGCCTCCACTCCATTGCAACTTAGTAGTTGCATTCAGGCGCAGATCCATTGCAACTCTTGTCGCCTTTCACCAGTAAGAACGCCAAAATGCCCGATGGAACACATTGACATTTATATGAATGCAACGTAGCTTTTGGCGAGTTCTGAAGGCGTACTATCGCGACTTGAAGGAGTAAAGATGACCGACCTGGCAGGGCTTCCCATGGCGCGCCCCGCAGGCTGTCCCTTCGACCCGCCCGAGGCGCTGACGCGGCGGCAGCCGCTGAGCCGGCTGGCCTTCCCCGACGGGCACATCGGCTGGCTGGTCACGGGCCACTCCCTGGTCCGCGCGGTGCTGGCCGACCCCCGCTTCAGCTCACGGCACGAGCTCATGCGCTCCCCGATGCCCGAAGCGGGCACCATGGACCAGCCCCCGGCCGCGCCGCCTGGGATGTTCATCGGGATGGACCCGCCCGAGCACACCCGCTACCGCGGCCTGCTCACCGCGAAGTTCACCGTCCGCCGGATGCGCCTGCTCACCGAGCGCGTCGAGCAGATCACCGCCGAGCTCCTGGACGCCATGGAGCAACAAGGCCCGCCGGTGGACCTGGTGACGGCGTACGCGCAACCCATCCCCGCGCTGATGATCTGCGAGCTGCTCGGCGTCCCCTCTGCCGGTCGCGAGTCCTTCCAGCGTCACGCGGCGACGGTGAACGACAACGACACCACGCTGGAAGAGCGCTACGGCGCCTTCGCCGCGCTGCAGGAGACCCTGCGCGAGCTCGTACTCGCCAAGCGCGCCGAACCCACCGACGACCTGCTCAGCGACCTGACCACCGGCGACCTCACCGATGAGGAGCTCACCAACATCGGGGCGCTGCTGCTGGGCGCCGGTCTCGACACCACCGCCAACATGCTCGCCCTGGGCACCTTCGCCCTGCTGTCCCACCCCGGCCAGCTCGCCGCCCTGCGCGCCGACCCGGGCATCACCGACCAGGCCGTCGAGGAACTGTTGCGCTACCTGAGCATCGTCCACAGCGGGATGCGGACGGCGCTGGAAGACGTCGAGCTGGACGGTCACCTGATCAAGGCGGGTGACACGATCGTCGTCTCGGCTCTGGCCGCCAACCGCGACCCGGCGAAGTTCGCCGACCCCGACCTCCTCGACCTGCGCCGGGACGCCGCCGGGCACACCTCCTTCGGCCACGGCGTCCACCAGTGCCTCGGTCAGCAACTGGCCCGCGTCGAGATGCGGGTCGCCTTCCCCGCGCTGGTCACCCGCTTCCCGACGCTGCGCCTGGCCATCCCGCCGGAGGACGTGCCGCTGCGCGACCACTCTGATGTGTACGGCGTGCACCGGCTACCGGTCACCTGGGACGAGGCCTGACCGATGGAAAAGATCTTCTCGCTCACCCGCACGGCCCGCGTGATCGCCGGCATGGCGACAGTAGCGGCGAGCATCATGGCGGCCCCCGAGGCGTCCTCAGCGGCCATCGCCCCCGGCCATGCCGAGGTCCAGCGTGCGCTCGACCGGGCCGTGACCGAAGGCAGTCTTCCCGGCATCCTCGCCGAGGTCCGTGACGGCCACCGGTCCTGGTTCGGCTCGGCGGGGGTGGCCGATACCCGAACCGGTCGAAAGCGCCTGCCGCAGGAGCGGTTCCGCATCGGAAGCGCCAGCAAGGCGTTCACGGCGACGGTGATCCTGCAACTCTCGGCCGAACACAGGCTGAGCCTCGACGACACGGTCGAGAAGTGGCTGCCCGGGGTGGTGAAAGGCAACGGCAACGACGGCGGCGAGATCACCATCAGACAGCTGCTCAACCACTCCAGCGGGATCTTCAACTACGGCAATGACGAGGAAGCGTTCGCCAAATTCGTGGGTCCGGAGTTCTTCAAGCACCGCTACGAGAAGTACCGTCCGGAACAACTCGTGGAGATCGCCATGTCCCATCCGCCCTACTTCGGGCCTGGCCAGGGCTTCGGGTACTCCAACACCAACTACATCCTCGCCGGGATGATCATTGAACGGGTGACCGGCCGGACGCTCGCCGGCGAGATCTCGCGGCGGATCGTCCGCCCGCTGGCTCTGACCGGGACGTACTTGCCGGGCGACGACACGGTGATCCGCGGGCCACACGCGCGGCACTACTCGACGCTGTTCGTCACCGGCCCCGACGCCAAGGTCTACGACGTGACCGAGATGAACGCGTCCACGGGCTGGGCGGCCGGCGGCATGGTGTCGACGGTCGGGGATCTCGACCGGTTCGTCAGCGCGCTGCTGCGCGGCCGGCTTCTCGCGCCCGCCGAGCAGCGGGAGATGTTCACCACCGTCTCGACAGGGAGCGGATGGATCCCCAACACGACGTATGGGCTCGGCGTCTTCTCGCAGAAGCTGTCGTGCGGCGTGACGGTGTGGGGTGCCGCGGGCGCCATCAGCGGCTCGTATTCGTACGCGATGGGCAGCCGCGACGGCAAGCGCATGGTGGCGAGCAACGTGAACGGCGACTGGAACAATCCGATCGGCACACTCACCGACGTGCTTCAGTCGGAGTTCTGCCCAGCCGATCCGGCCTGAGCGGCTTCGCGAGGCGTTGACGTCCTGAGCGAGGTGGCGCCCAAGGGCCAGGTACAGGTGGACGAGCACCTCGTGGCGCTTCGGCTTCGCCATCGACGACACCGCGCTGCGGCCGCCCGAGCCGGACAGCATCGAGGCCGCCTTCGCCCCCAACCTCACCCTGCACACCGACCAGGGCATGACCAGCGTCGCCAACCTCCTGCACCCTGCCCGGCCGATCCTGCTCGACCTCGCCGACCGCCCCGAACTCCGCGAAACCGCCCAGGACTGGCGGCAACGCGTCGACATCCACACCGCCAAGACCGATCAGAGACCCGCCGATGTCCTGCTGATCCGGCCGGACGCCCACATCGCCTGGGCCGCGACCCTCGACGAACCCGCCGGCGACGCCGTTCCCGCGCTGCGCGAAGCACTATACGGCTGGTTCGGCACACCCTGAATTCGGCGGCGCCGCCGCCCTTGGGCTGCCCTCTATCGGGGTGCGTGGTCGCCGGTGGCGATGAGGGCGGACAAGGCGGTGGTGAGGGTGGCGGTGTCGAGGGGCTGGTCGTGGATGAGAGCGTGGAGGAGGACGCCGTCGATGAAGGCGGCGATGGCCTGGGCGGTGGCATGACCGGTGCGGGGGGCGAGCAGGTCGGTCAGGCCGTCGAACCATAGGCGGGCGGCGGGCCGGAGTTCGGGCCGGTGGCTGGCGGCCAGATACAGCTCGTCTTGGATGCGGTGGCGCTGGGGCGCGGCGAGGTAGGCGGTGGTGAGCTCGGCCAGGGCGGCGGCCAGATCGGTGGCCTCCCGCAGGTCACCGGCCATCTCCTCCAGGCCCTGGCGAGAAAGGGCGGCGATGTGTTCCAGAGCCGCTTGGACGAGGTCGGCCAAGTCGGTGAAGTAGTAGGTGGTAGAGCCCAGGGGGACCTCGGCGGCCGCGGCGACCTTGCGATGGGTGAGGCCGCTGACGCCTTCCCCGGCGATGAGTCCGGCGGCGGCCTCGACGATGGCGCGACGCCGGCCGGATGGATCGCGGCGGCTCGACGTGCCGCTCCCGGTTTCGCTCAATGCGCCCCTCCCAGGTTCAGCGTGACCACTCCGGCGATCACCAGCGCGACTCCGAGCACCTTGGTCGCCGAGATCGGCTCACCCAGGAGCAGTACGCCGATCATCACGATCAGCGCCGTGCCCAGCCCGGCCCACACCGCGTAGGCCACTCCGATCTGCAGCCCTCGCGCGATCCCCTGCGCCAGGGCCACGAACGACACCGCATAGCCGGCCAGGCAGGCCACCGTCGGCCACAGCCGGGTGAACCCTTCCGTGCTCTTCAGCAGGCTGGTGGCCACCACCTCCGCCGCGATCGCCAACGCCAGGAACGCGTACATCACCATGATCAGATACCTTTCGTGTACGTTTGTACATGTACAAACGTACACGAAGCTCGGCGGCGGCCTTCCCTCAGGGCAAGGCAGGAGAAGGGCTGCCGGAAGGAGATCGTCATCAGGGAGATCGGCGTTGTGCGTCGAGGCGGGCTCTGCCCAGCTCGCAGAACTGGGCGCCCTCATACGCCTGAGAGCGGCGATAACCGTAGGGCAGGCCCCGGGCTCGGCCAAGACGTTGGGAGGGTTGTTGGGATAGGTCAGAATGCCTGATGTGATTGTGGACAAAGCGATCTACTGCAACGGCGTGCGCGAGACCATCAGCGGCGACATCAGCGATGCTTTTGGTGACGCCCGAGCCAGAGGCGACTGCTTCTTGTGGATCGGCCTGCACGAGCCCACCCAGGAGGAGTTCGACCTCATCACCCGCGAGGTGAAGCTGCATCCGCTGGCCGTGGAAGACGCCATCCACGCCCACCAGCGGCCCAAACTCGAACGCTATGACGACACCCTGTTCGTGGTGCTCAAGCCGCTGCTGTACGTGGAGGAGAGCTCTGACATCGAGGTCGGCGAGATCAACCTGTTCCTGGGGAGCGACTTCGTCATCAGCGTCCGCCACGGCAAGGCCAACCCGCTGGCCGGGGTGCGTCGGCGCATCGAATCCGATCCCGAACTGCTGGCCGCCGGACCCTCCGGGGTGCTCTACGCGATCTGCGACCAGGTCGTGGACACCTACTCACAGATCTCCCACGAGATAGAACACGACCTCATCGTCCTGGAGCGACGTGTCTTCAGCGGCGAGCAGGCCGATGTCACCGAGGACATCTACTCCCTCAAGCGCGAGGTGCTGGAGTTCCGCACCGCCCAAGATCCGCTGGTGCCGGTGCTGGAGGAGATCGTCAAAGGCCGGGTGGAGTTGTGCACCGCCGTCCGCGACCAATTCCGTGATGTCCTGGACCACCTGCTCCGCGTGGACGCCCAGGTCGACGAGCACAATGAACTGCTCACCAGCGCCCTGAGCGCGCATCTGGCCCTGGTGAGCCGGGAGCAGAGCGCGGCGGCCATTCAGCAGAACATCGACATGCGCAAGATCTCCTCGTGGGCGGCCCTCATCGCCGTCCCGACCATGATCGCCGGGATCTACGGCATGAACTTCGACCACATGCCCGAGCTGCACTGGCTGCTCGGCTACCCGCTCAGCCTGAGCCTCATGGTCATCGCCACGTTCATCGTCCACCGGTTGCTGCGCAAGAGCGGGTGGCTGTGAAACCCGCCAGCTTCTCGCTGGGCCGGCTCCTCACGCCGCGGTTCTCGCCTGGATCGTCTTGCAGACCATCATCGTCTTGCTCGACCCCTGCGGCTCCGGTCCCGTGCCCTGAGCAGGGCGCCCAGCCGGCGCGACGGGCGAGGTCTCCGCGGCCTGGCATCGCCTGTCGGCATAGAGGTGAGGGGTTGGCGACCAGGTCGCAGCGATGCCCGTCATCCCCGAGGTGCGGGCCCGCCCAACGGCGCGAGCGGGCCCGCATCCACGGCGAGAAACGCATCCTAGGCAGGGCGGTCGATCGGCAGGCCGAAGGAGGGGAACAGGTCTGCCCGGTGGAATGCGAGCACTGAGGAGACTCCCGCCTTGGTCAGCGTCAGCACCTGCAAGTAGCGCGCATGAAAGCCACCGTCGCGACCGCGGGCGTACAGGGCGAACGCGGGCTGGCCGTTCGCCGATGTCTCCACCATGATCCGCAGCCCCTCGCCAGGAGCCACTTTCGCCGCAAGCAGGCGCAGTACGTTCTCGCGGCCGTTGAACCAGGTGGGGATCGGGGGCATCTCCCACCTGATGTCCTGAGTCAGGAGGCCTTCCAGAGCGACCAGATCCGCCTGCTCGAAGGCTTTGGCGTACTGGTCGAGCAGAGCACGGCGCCCGGGCTCATCTGGCTCGCTGAACTGGTCTTCGGCGGGTGTGATCTTGGCGAGCTCCGCACGTGCGCGCTGCAGCGAGCTGTTGACCGCCGCAGTTGTCGTGTCGAGCAGCGCGGCCACCTCCGACGCCTGCCAGGCAAGGACATCACGGAGAATCAGGACTGCGCGCTGTCGCGGCGGGAGGTGCTGCAACGCGGCGACCATCGCCAGCCTCAGGCTCTGCCGAGTCCCGACGACCAGAGCCGGGTCAGTGCTCAGCAGGTGATCCGGGAACGGCTCGAGCCAGCTCGTCTCCAGCGCCGGCGCGTCCACATCGTCCGGATCGGTGCCGGGAGCACCCAGCGCTGAGGGCACCAGGCGGCGACTGCTGTGCCGCAAGGCGTTCAGGCAGAGCCGTGTGGCGATCCTGTAGAGCCACGTCTTGACCGACGAGCGCTGCTCGAACTCCGCGAATCCCTTCCAGGCGCGCAGGTATGTCTCCTGTAGTACGTCCTCTGCGTCGTGCAGCGAGCCGAGCATCCGGTAGCAGTGCGCGACCAGCTCACTTCGGTATTGCGCGAACTCGTCCTCCAGGTTCACACCGGCTCCTCGACTGGCTCCGGCCGAGCGCTCGGAGCGCCGGGTTCTACGCTACGTCGCACCCAGCGCTGCTCGACGGTCGTCCGACTCTTGCAGCTCACGAGAGGTCCTCCAGAAAGTCGCTGTCACAAGTACTGACAACGGCGAAGGCCCCGGCTCATCGCGGCGATTAGTTGTCGGCGCCCGTGTTGTCCACACCAGTGACAGCGAACCAATCGAGGAGAGCCTGATGAGCTCAGCAGTGATCCGCTACCAGACCAAGCCGGAATCGGCCGAGGAAAACCAGCGACTGATCGAGAACGTCTTCGCCGAACTGGCCACCGCGGCGCCGGCCGGGCTGCGCTACACCAGCTTCCGGCTGGCCGACGGAGTCACCTTCGTCCATGTCGTGAACGGCGAAGGCCTGCCTGAGCTGGCCTCCTTCGAGGAGTTCCAGCGTGAGCTCGGCTACCGGCTGGCCGACAACGTCACCCGCGAGGAGGCCACCCTGATCGGCTCGTACGCCGGCGCGGTGGTGACCGCCCGCACCCAGGGGTCGTCTTAAAGATCGTTAGATGACCGCCATTTCAGCCGGCCGGGAACGAGGCAGGTCACGACTCCAGGAAACGCAGCACGGCCAGCACGCGGCGACTGTAGCCGGTGTGGTGTGACAGGCCGAGCTTGTCGAAGAGTGAATTGACGTGCTTCTCCACAGCACTCTGTGACACGTGCATGGCGTGGGCGATCGAGGCGTTCGTCAGGCCCTGGGCCATGCGTTCGAGCACGTCTCGCTCCCGAGGGGTGAGCCGGGCGAGCGGATCGAGCTGGGTGGTGCGGGCCAGCAGTTGGCGTACGACCTCGGGATCGAACGCCGCTCCCCCGGCGCCCACCCGGTCGAGCGCGTCGAGGAAGTCGGCCACCTGCGCCACCCGGTCTTTGAGCAGGTAGCCGACGCCTTCCACGTCGCCGCTCATCAGCTCCGTCGCGTATTTCTTCTCCACGTACTGCGAAAGGACCAGGACCTTGACGGCGGGCCAGCGGCGCCTGATCTCCAGTGCGGCGCGCAGGCCCTCGTCGGTGTGGGTCGGCGGCATTCGTACGTCGACCACCACGATGTCGGGTTCGTGCGCGGCCACCGCTTCGACCAGAGCGGGACCGTCGCCCACGGCGGCGGGCACCTCGTGGCCCTCCTCCACGAGCAGCCGGAGCAGGCCCTCGCGCAGCAGCGTCGAGTCTTCGGCCAGGATCACTCGCACGGCAGCTCCGCCACGATCGTCGTCGGGCCGCCCGTCGGGCTGACCAGCTCGAACCTGCCGTCGAGCGCCGCCACCCGGCGCGCCAGGCCCGACAGCCCGCTTCCCGAGGCGGTCGCGCCGCCCCGGCCGTCATCTTCGACCCGCACGACGATCATTGTGCCCTCCCGGTGCACGTCAACGGTGATGAGCGTGGCTCCCGCGTGCTTGGCGGCGTTGGTCACCGCCTCGCAGACGACGAAGTAGGCGGCCGTCTCCACTCCCATCGGCGGGCGCGCGGCCAGCTCGCAGGACACCTTGACCGGCACGCTCGATCGCTCGGCCACCCCCGCCAGCGCCTCGCCGAGGCCGAGGGAGTCGAGGCCGCTCGGGTAGACCCGCCAGGCCACCTCGCGCAGCTCGGCCAGCGCCTGCTGCGCTTCCTCGTGAGCCTGGTTCAGCAGCTCGGGACGGCCGCGCCGGGATCGGCCGATCAACATCGACAGGGCGACCAGGCGCTGCTGGAGGCCGTCGTGCAGGTCGCGTTCGATCCGGCGGCGCTCGGAGTCGACGGCCGCCACGATCCCGGCCCGGCTCTCGGCCAGCTCGACGATCCTGCGTTCGAGTCTCTCGGTGGGGTCGGGGCCGAGCACGCGCTGGGCCAGCCGCCGTTCGAGCGAGTAAACGCCCACCAGGCCCGACAGGTTCAGGAAGAGCAGCAGGAACCCGGCCAGGGTGAAATAGAGCAGGATCGGCAGCGTGGGTGCGATGCCGTCGAAGGTGTCGCCGCTCGCCCAGGCCCAGGCGAGCCGGCCGACCATCACCACCCCGAGCAGGAGCAGCCCCACGACCAGCCCGCCCAGCAAGCCCGCCGGAACGCGGAGCGCCAGATAGCGTGGGGCCCGCCCGCTCACGTCGAACTCCGTCGCGTCCAGGCGCAGGCGCCGTGTCTCCAGCAGGACCAGCCGCCTGGCCGCCGCCCGCGTGTTGGGAGTGCCCAGGAAGGGCAGCGCCACCACCAGGAACACCATGTCGACCAGGGCGGTGGCGGCGCCCAGCGACACCGCCGCCAGCAGCCGCAGGCCCTCAGCGACGGGACGCATGCCGCCCCTTGCGGCGCTCCGCCACTCGCACGCCGATGAACACGAGCACCGCCAGCACGACCACGCCGATCACGACGTTGGTGCCGACTCCTACGTATGCCTCCACCAGTGACCAGTTTTCGCCCAGGTAGTAGCCGGCGAGCACGAACACGGTGTTCCAGATGAGGCTGCCGACGGTCGTCAGCAAGGTGAACGTGAGCAGCGGCATCCGTTCCACCCCCGCCGGGATGGAGATCAGGCTGCGGAAGATGGGGATCATGCGCCCGAAAAAGACCGCTTTTTGGCCGTGCTTGAGGAACCACGCCTCGGTCTTCTCGATGTCGGAGACCTTCACCAGCGGCAGCTTGGCGGCGATGGCCAGCGTGCGGCGGCGGCCGAGCAGCGCGCCCACCCAGTAGAGCGCCAGCGCGCCGGACACCGACCCCGCCGTGGTCCACACCAGCACCTCGAGCAGGTCCATCTGGCCCCTGCTGGCGGTGAAGCCCGCCAGTGGCAGGATCACCTCGCTGGGCAGCGGCGGGAACAGGTTTTCCAGCGCGATCGCCAGGCCCGCCCCAGGGGCGCCCAGAGTCTCCATCAGCGCGATGAGCCATTCAGTCATGTTGTAGAGGCTAATCAAGATCCAAAGTGGTGGTAATGAGGTGGGCGGCAGATCTGGGCTGTGGTAAACCACAGGGTGATTCGTACCGTACACTGTACGGCCGTGAGCCCAATGACGGATCTGGTACGGCAAGCGGTCGTCTTCGAGCCCGGCGACCCACCCAGGCAGGGGCGGATGGCCTTCCTCGACCCGGACGGGGACGCCACGGTGACCGTGGTCGAGGAGCATGGCGGTGAGCTGCGGGTTCTGGAGGCCCGGGCCACTCGCGTCCCGGTCGCCGACGCCGTGGCCGGGCTGGCCAGAGCCAGGAGCGACGCGGGCGCCGATCCGGCGGCGCGCTTCTGGGGCGCGGTGGCGCTGGTCGCGCTGCAACTGGTCGCCAGGGGGCGGATCCTGCCGGGGGTTTCGGCGGGCGACTTCGACTCGTGGCGGGCGGGGCCGTTCGACGCGGCCGATGTCCAGCGGATCCGGGAGCTGGCCGACGCCATGCCCGCCGCCGCACGGTCCGTACCTCTAGAAGACCGGACCACCGAGAACGGCGGGCAGACCGTCCAAGGCGGCGGACATGGCGCGGGGGAAGCGACGCCGAGGGACGCGGAGTCGCGGCGACGCGACGGACGCGGCGCGGATGAGGTGCGGCTGAGGGACGCGGAGTCGCTGGTGCGGGCGTTCCTGGACGCGGTGGCCGACGCGATGCCGCGCTCCCCCGGCGCCGTCCGTGCCACCGGCACCTCGGCGTTCGCGGCCGTCAAACCGGTCAAAGTGCCCCGGCTGCGTGCCTGGGCCGACGAGGTGTCGGCGGGGCTGGACTCCGGTGTACGCCTGTCGCTGCGTCTGGAGGCCGACAGTCTGGAGCAGGCGGAGTTCCGGGCGGTGGTCCAGCTGCACAGCCTGGCCGATCCGTCCCTGGTGGTGGACGCCGCAGACCTGTGGGCGGGCACGGACCCGGGGTTCGGCCCCCGGGCCCGGATCGACGCCACGCTGGCCATCAGGCGGGCCGCCCGCGCCTGGGCCCGGCTGGAACGCCTGCTCGACAGCGCAGTCCCCGACGAGCTGACCCTGTCAGGCGAGGACGTGGAGGACCTGCTGGCCGGGGCCGCGGAACGCCTGGGCGCGGCCGGTGTCGAGGTCCACTGGCCGAGGGAGCTCGTACGCGGTCTGAGCGCCCGCGCCGTCGTCGGCGAGCGTGACAGTGCCCCGTCCGACCTGCCGTCCTTCCTCGGCGGCCATCACCTGACCAGCTTCGACTGGCAGCTCGCCCTGGGCGGCGAGCGGTTGACCGCGGCCGAGATGGACCGGCTCGCCGAGGCGCACCGGCCCGTCGTACGACTGCGCGACCAGTGGGTGCTCATCGAGCCGGACCTGGCCCGCAAGGCCCGGCAGCGCGATCTCAAGCCGCTGACCGGCCTCGACGCCCTCGGCGCCGCGCTGACCGGCACTGTGGAGGTCGATGGCGAGCAGGTGCCGATCGAGCCGAGCGCCTGGCTGCGGGAGCTGCGCGACCGGCTGTCGGAGCCCGAGGAGATCACCGTGCCCGCCGGTCTGGACGCGCGGCTGCGCGACTACCAGCTGCAGGGCCTGCGCTGGCTGGCCAGGATGACCTCGCTCGGGCTCGGCGCCTGCCTGGCCGACGACATGGGCCTGGGCAAGACGATCACCCTGATCGCCCTGCACCTGCACCGGGGCGGCGGTCCCACGCTGGTCGTCTGCCCCGCCTCGCTGCTGGGGAACTGGGAGCGGGAGATCTCCAGGTTCGCACCGGGCGTCCCTGTCCGCCGATTTCATGGAAATAGCCGGACATTGGTCGATGAGGGCTTCGTACTGACGACATATGGCACCATGCGGATGGATGCGGCGCGGCTCGCCGAGCACCCGTGGGGGCTGCTGGTGGCCGACGAGGCACAGCACGTCAAGAACCCCTCTTCCGGTACGGCCAAGGCGCTGCGCGAGATCCCGGCGGCCGCCCGCGTCGCGCTGACCGGCACCCCGGTGGAGAACAACCTCGCGGAGCTGTGGGCCATCCTCGACTGGACGACGCCGGGGCTGCTCGGCTCGCTGGGCAGGTTCCGCTCGCGCTGGGCCAAACCGGTCGAGTCCGGCGACACCGTGGCGGCCGAGCGGCTGGCCAGGCTCGTGGGGCCGTTCCTGCTGCGGCGCCGCAAGTCCGATCCCGGCATCGCGCCCGAGCTGCCGCCCAAGACCGAGACCGACCGCCCGGTGGCGCTGACCACCGAGCAGGCCGGACTGTACGAGGCGGTGGTCCGGGAGAGCATGCGGCAGATCGAGAGCGCCCAGGGCATGGCCAGGCGCGGCCTGATCGTCAAGCTGCTGACCGGGCTCAAGCAGATCTGCAACCACCCGGCCCATTACCTGCACGAGGCCGCGCCCAGGCTGACCGGCCGGTCCGGCAAGCTCGAACTGCTCGACGAACTCGTCGACACCATCGTCGCCGAGGACGGCGCGGTGCTGGTCTTCACCCAGTACGTGGCCATGGCGCGGCTGCTCGACCGGCACCTCACGGATCGGGGCGTCGCCACCCAGTTCCTGCACGGCGGCACCTCGGTGCCGAAGCGGGAGGAGATGGTGCGGCGCTTCCAGGAGGGGGCGGCGCCGGTGTTCCTGCTGTCGCTCAAGGCGGCCGGCACCGGCCTGAACCTCACCCGCGCCGACCACGTCATCCACTACGACCGCTGGTGGAACCCGGCCGTCGAAGACCAGGCCACCGACCGCGCCTACCGCATCGGCCAGGACAAACCCGTCCAGGTGCACCGGCTGATCGCGGAGGGCACGATCGAGGACCGCATCGCCGAAATGCTGGCGGCCAAGCGCTCGCTGGCCGACGCCGTACTGGCCGGAGGCGACGCCGCCTTCACCGAACTGACCGACGCGGAACTCGCCGCACTCGTGGAGCTACGATGAACGCCGTCCGAGGATTCCCCGCGTTCCCCGCGCAACGGGCCGGTGCCCGCTTCGCCACCTCCTGGTGGGGTGGGGCCTGGATCCAGGCCATGGAGGACACCTCCCTCGACCACACGCTCCTGCGCAAGGGCCGCACCTACGCCAAGAGTGGCCAGGTCGGCCCCATCACGGTCAGCCCGGGCCGCATCGCCGCCGTCACCGAGAGCGAGTACGACACCGTCGTCCACGTCGAACAGCTCGCCGCCCCCGACTGGGAGCGCTTCCTCGACCAGGTCGCCGCCAAGGCGGGGCACATCGCGGCGCTGCTCGACCGCGACATGCCGCACGACCTGGTAGAGGCCGCCGAGGACGCCGGAGTCCCGCTGCTGCCGACGGTCGGCGACCTCGAACCGGAGTGCACCTGCCCCGACTGGGGGCACCCGTGCAAGCACGCCGCCGCCCTGTGCTACCAGGCGTCGTGGCTGCTCGACGCCGATCCGTTCGTCCTGCTGCTCATGCGCGGCCGGGGCGAGCAGGAGCTGATCGAGGCGCTCCAGGGCCGCGACGTCCCCGCCCCGGCCGAGACCGGTACGTCCGCCGCGGTGGCGTTCAGCCTGGGCGTGCCGCCGTTGCCCGGTCCGCCGCCGCTCGACGTCGCGTACACGCCGCTCGGGCTGGAGCCCGCACCCGGGGTCGACGTGGCCGCCCTGGAGGTGCTCGCCGCCTCGGCCGCCGACCGGGCCCGCGAGCTGCTGCTCACCGGGCGGCCGGCCGTACTGACCGAATATCAGGACCGGGTACGCCTGGCCGCCGCCCACGACCTCGACCTCGGCCTGGAGGCGGCCGTACAGGCCTGGCGGTACGGCGGCGCCGACGGGCTGGAGGCGCTCGAAACGGCCTGGACCCCGCCCAGGAAGGACCTGGCCAGAGCCGGGGCACTCCTGCGGGCCGGCTGGGAGGGCGAGCGCCCGCCGGAGGTCGAGGCCTGGCGCAACCGCTGGACCATCGGCGCCCGGCAACTGCGTTACGGCCGCGACGGCCGCTGGTACCCCTTCACCGACCGCGACGGCCAGTGGTGGCCCGCCGGCCCGCCGGAACGCGACCCGTCGGCGCTGGTGAGCTAACCGGCCCGGGACGACTCGGCGCTGGGCGTCTGCTGGATCAGGATCGTGGTGGCGCGTTCGAGGAGCGCGCACAACGCGTCGCGCTCGGCCGGGGTGAAAGCCGCGCCGAGGGCACGCTCCAGCACGATGACCTCTCGGTACGCGCCGTCCAGCACGTGCCGCCCCTGTTCGGTGAGCGAGGCGATGAGGACCTTGGAATGTACGGGCGAGGCCTCGCGGACGATGAGTTCCTTGTTCTGGAGGCCGGTCAGGACGGAGGCCATGGTCTGCTGGGTGACGCCACAGGAGCGGGCGAGTTGCGCACCGGACATACCGTCCTCGCGCGACAGCGTCAGCAACACGGTGTACTGCGTCATGGTCAGGCCGTAGCCGCGCAGAACAGCCTCATGGTGGCCCATCAGAGCCTGCTCGGTGCGGCGGATGCGCGTACAGAGGTATTCCTCGGCGGGGACGTCGGTCATCAATCAACAGCTCCCTGTGTTGACTCAGGTACCTGATACTCATAAGGTCCTCGGTATCAGGATACTGAGTCAACACAGGGAGCTGTAACTATGAAGGCCGTGGTTTTCGACACCGACGACCGCTTCACCCTCGCCGACATCGACGAGCCCGTCCCGGCCGCGGGGCAGGTCGCGATCCGGGTGGAATACGCCGGAATCCAGTACGGTGACGTGCTCGTCCGCAGCGGCCACTTCCCGGTGCCGCGCCCCTTCGTGCCCGGCTTCGAGGCCGCCGGCCGCGTCGTCGCGGTCGGCGAAGGCGTGGACGCGGGCCGCGTCGGGCAGCGCGTGACCGCCCTGACCAGCGCCGGGGCATACGCCGAGGTCGTGGTGGCGCCAGATCTCCTCGCCTTCGACGCCGGCGGTGTGGACCCTCGGACGGCAGCCGGGTTCGGCTGGGTCACCCCGACCGCCTACGACCTGATCAACACGGTCGGCCGGGTACGTCCCGGTGACAGCGTGCTCGTCCACGCGGCGGCGGGAGGCGTCGGCACGCTCGCGGCCCAGTTCGCCAAGGCCGCCGGAGCCGCCCGCATCGTGGGAGTGGTCGGCGGCACCGCCCAGGCCGAATACGCCACGCGCTTCGGCTACGACCTGCTGCTCACACGCGAGGAGTTCCCCGGTGCCCTCGCCGACGAGCGGTTCGACGTGATCCTGGACCCCATCGGCGGGCCGACCCGCCTGGCCAACCTGGAGCGGCTCGCGCCGCACGGCCGCCTGGCGATCTATGGCAACATCGCCACCTTCGAACCTGTCGAGATCAACACCAACGACCTGCTCATGAGCGGAAAGTCAGCCCTGACCTACAACAGCAACCTCCTCAGCCAGACCCACCCGCAACGCTTGGCCGACAGCGCCACCAGGGCACTGCGGCTGCTGGCCGACCAGACGGTCCGCGTGGACGTCACCGCCGAGTATGAGATGGCCGACCTCGACACCGCCATCCAGCGGCTGGCCAACGGCGACACCCACGGCAAGAGCATCGTCCGCATCGCCTGACCATAAGCCGACCGGCTTCCATCGTGCCCCCGATCAAACAACCGGAGCGGGCCAGGGCCTCCACCGCGCGGGCACGGATGCTCAGGCAGGCGGGGCGTAGAAGGCGCTGGTGTTGTCCGCGGCGGCCTTCGCCTGGTCGGCGGGGGCGCCCGCCGCCTCGTGAGCCTCCCCCCACAACCGGCTGCACGTCTTGCTGTAAGTACGGCCCTCCTCGCTCCCCTGCCAGGCGATCGGATCGCCGATGGATCCGCCCGTCAGGTGGAGGGCCAGGCCGAGCAGCCCCTGGTCCCAGCCGACGCCCACGGCGCCCGGTCCGAACCGGTCCCACATCTCGGGCGGCATGGCAGCGGTGTGCCGGAGCTCGAACAGCGTGCGCTCGGCGCCGTCGGCCGACAGCCGTACCTCGACCTCGGAGAGCCCGGGGGCGTCGCCGAAGATCCAGGAGACCTTGAAGCGGTGCGGCGGCTCGCACTCCAGCACCTCTCCACCGGCGTTGCCTTCGAGCTGGTAGTGGCCGCCGAGCCGAAGGTCCCCCTTGACGGGCAGGAACCAGCGGCTGATGCGCTCCGCGGACGTGCAGGCGTCCCACAGGTCCTCGATGTCGGCGTCGTAGTGGCGGCGCAGCACGACGGTCTTGAGCTCGTCGCCGTCTTCCAGCTGCCGGTGGACGTATTCGATCTGCTTGATGATGTCGATCATGTGTGCTCGTTTCTCGATGATGGGCCGGGAGCGCGGCGTTCCCGCTTGCCCCGAGCCAGCTCGGTGGCCAGCGCGTCCAGCCGCTGCTCCCAGAACCCGCGAAAGCGTTCCAGCCAGAGGTCGACCTCCCGCAGCGGCCCGGGCTCGACGGCGTAGAGCCGCCGGGTGCCCTCGGCTCGCACGCTGGCGAACCCGTTGTCCCGCAGCACCCGCAGATGCTGTGAGACGGCCGGTTGGGAGATGCCGTGCTCGCTCTGGATGATCGCGGTGACCTCGCCGGAGCTCAGCTCGCCATCGGCCAGCAGCTCCAGGATCCGGCGCCGGACCGGGTCTCCGAGGACGTCAAATGCATGCACATGACGGAGTATTTCAAGCTGGACTTATATAAGTCAATCTTGATATTCAGGTTGGTCGCCGGGCGGATGGGACCGGAGGGGGATGACCCATCCGCCCGGCGGGTCTGAGTGTCACCGCGCCAGGTAGGCGCGGATGACCGTCACCGTCCCATGGAGGCGGGGATGACCGTCACCGTGTCGCGTACGCGCGGATGGCCTCCTGGGAGAAGGTGTTGCCGTCGACGTCGGCGGCCTTGAGCCGCAGCGAGACGAAGCTCCCAGGCCGTCGGTCCAGCGTGGCCTCGTAGGAGTCCGTGCCGCCCTTCGCGCGCAGGCGGGTCGCCCGCCACGTGGCGCCGTCGTCGTAGGACACCTCCAGGGACACTTCCTTCAGCGCGCTCCGCGCCGCCCCCTCCTGGCGATGGAAGGACACGCCGAGCTTGGCCGAGCGGGCCTGGTTCTTCAGGTCGACGGGCGCGTCGATCCCGGCCAGGATCAGCGGGATCACCGTGGCGACCCCCGCGTCCACGTGCTCCGAGCCGAACGTCCACACCGACCGGATACGCGTCGACAGCTTCGCCCAGGTGGCCTCGTTGCGCACGTCGTACTCGATCCGGTACGTGGACTTCTCCACCGGCAGGGGCACGCTGCCCGAAGGCAGGTAGTTGGTCTGCTGGAGCAGTGAGTCGCCCTGGTAGAGGCGGAAATCGGTTTTCATGCCGTGCTCGAACGTGCTGGTGTAGGTGTCGCCGTAGTTGCCGCTCGCGTCGACGAAGCCCTGCATGGAGATACGCAGTTTGTCGCCCTCCCTGCGCAGCGGATTGCGCGGGTTGACGCCCGGCAGCAGCGGCTGCTTGAACCAGCTGCGCTCCACCCGCTCCCCCGCTTCATAGCTGCGGAACTCCGGTGACGACAGAGCGACGCGTGGAGTGTCCACGTGCGGCCACATCGTGTTGTAGTGCCGCTCGGGACTGCCCGCCGAGGAGCTCCAGCGCAGGTCGGGGTCGGGAGTGAAGTACTGGACCTGGGTACGCGGCGTCTTGGCCAGTGGCCGGTTCGTGGAGATCGACGAGGTGTCCCACGGCTCGAACACGAACCGCGCCTCGTTCACCGTCACGTCGTCGGCGAGCTGGCTGTGATAGCCCGCCTCGGTCCTGGCCAGGGACCGGTCGCGCACCACGTACCGCAGCGAGTCCGGCACCCGGCCCTTCTCGCGCAGGTACAGGTCGTACACATAGGGGCTGGCCACGATCCCCTTGGCCAGGACGGGCACGGGCAGCCGCCGCAGCCGCTCGACCAGCTTCAGGCCCTCCTCCTGCGTCAGCCGGACGGTCGGGACCGTGAGCTTGACGCCGGTGCCGCCCGAGGTGATGTCCGCCCCCGGACGGTCGCTGTAGATCGCCACCATCCTGGCTCCCGCGGCCGCCGCCGCGTTGGACTGGGCCGAGACGGGCACGCCGTCGGTACGGCGGATGACCGCCAGCTTGCCGCGCAGGTCGCGGGCCTTGATCTCCTCGGGCGTGCCACGTCCGGCGTCGACCGCCGAGAGCAGAGCGGTGCCGTCCAGCTTCGGGTATTCCGTGGCGTAGTCGCTGAAGGAGACCGGGTCATAGTACTGGGGGTTCAGGTCGAGGCCCGGAGCCGTCAGGGTGAGCGCGGGTGCCTCCAGCCGCCAGCGGGTGGCGACGGTGAAGGTGCCCTTGGTGACCTTCCTGGTCGGCTGGATGAACAGCCGCTCCTCGACCTGCCCGCCGGGCGAGATGTTGGTGCCGCCGCGCAGCGCCGTTCCCTTCTCGCCGGCGCGGTACCAGGCGAGCTGCGCCGCGGCGCCCATGTTCCGCTTGGTCTTGTGGTCGGGGGTCCGGATCTCGACCTCGACGGCCTTGCGGGCGTCGAGCACGATCTCGGTGTCCCCGGTGATCTTCATCTCGGGATCGCCGACGAGGCTCTCGTTCAGCGGCTTGCCCGTCGCCGTGCTGTCCTGGGTGGCGGGCATGGTGAAGATGTGGCCGAGCACGGAGTAGGTGCCGGGCTTGACCAGCAGGCAGGTGCCGGTGCCGGACTTCTGCTCGGTGCACGGCTGGGCCGGGTCGCCGGGCAGGACGCGCCCGACCAGGGTGCCCTCGTCCAGGTTCAGTACCGTGAACCCGCCACGCGCGTTGCGGCCGTCCCTGGCCACCCCGCGTACCCGCAGCTCGACGAGCCGCTGCTCGACGCTCGCGGTCAGCAGGGTCCGTACGGTGGCCCCGCCGCGAACGCTCGCCGACAACTCCTCCCGCAACCGGCCGGAGGGCGCGCCCTTGAGTGTCACCTTCACCTCGGCCTGCCCGGCGGCGGGCACGGTCACCTCGCCGGGTTCGGCGGTGAACGGGCCGCCGGCCTTCAGGTCCAGCTCGACGGGCTCCTTGCCGAGGTTGCGGTACGTCATCGTGACGCTCTTGTCGGCGCCTTCCACGAGGCCGCCGAAGTTCACCGAGCCGGCCGACGCGACGACGGCGCCCTTCAGCGCCGCGCCGACGTCGATCCGGCCGGTGCCCCGCGCGTCGGCGGGCGTGCCCGGCATGGGCTTGGCGCTCTCCATCAGCAAGGACTTCAGCTCGGGCCCGGTGATGCCGGGCCGGGCCTGCCGCAGCAGCGCCGCGGCGCCCGCGACGTGCGGGGTGGCCATCGAGGTGCCCGACATCGTGACGTAGCCGCCGCCCGCCTTGGCGGCGGTGATCTCCACGCCCGGCGCGGTGACGTCGGGCTTGACCGAGCCGTCCACGGCGATCGGGCCCCTGCTGGAGAAGGTGGCCAGCTGGTCGGCGCGGTCGACCGCGCCGACGGTCAGCGCGTCGGCGGAGTCGCCGGGGGCTCCGACGCAGCCGTCGCAGCCGTCGTTGCCCGCCGCCACCACGAACAACGTGCCGTACTGCTGGGACAGCCGCGACACGGCCGAGGAGAGCGGCCCGCCCGCGACGCGGCTGCCCAGGCTCATGTTGACGACCTGTGCGTGCTTCTCCCCCGCCGCCCACTCCATGCCGTCGATGATCCAGGAGAGCTGGCCCTTGCCGTCGCCGCCCAGAACCCGGCCGTTCAGCAGCCCCGCCCCGGGCGCCACGCCCTTGCGGCGGCCGTCCGAGGCGGCGCCGGAGCCCGCGATGGTGCTCGCGACGTGGGTGCCGTGGCCGTTGGGGTCGCCGGTCGCGTTCTCGCCGGTGAAGTCGCGCTGGTCGGTCACCTTTCCGGCCAGGTCGGCATGGGTGGCGTCTATGCCGGTGTCGAGCACCGCCACGGTCGTGCCCGTGCCGTCGAACCCGGCCGCCCACGCCTCGGGCGCGCCGATCTGGGGCACGCTGTTCTCCAGCACCGGCTCCACCTTGCGGTCGAGCCAGATCTTCGACACCCCGGCCAACGGGCTCGCCGCGCGGGCTGCGGTTCCGGCGGCGAGCCCGGCCAGCGCGGCGCCGAAACGGGCCGCGTCATGGGTGGCGATCGACACCCCCGCGCCGCCGATGCTCTCCAGCGTGCGGAGCTGCTTGACGGCCGGGATGGCGGACTTGGTGGTGTTGCCCTCGTAGGTGAGGATGAGCGGGATCGCGGCGTCGTACCCGTCCTCGGCCAGCTCCGAGACGTCGAACAGCGCCGCGTCGAGACGCTGCGGGACCAGGGCGGCGACGTCGTCGGGGATGACGCTCAGTTGTCCGTCGGTCTCCAGCACCTGGAAGTTCGGTACGGAGCCGTCCGCGCGTGGGGCCGGAGTGATCGTCACCGCCTGGTGGCCGCCGTCGACGGCGCGCAGGTGCACCTGGTCGCCGGTGATGAGGGTGATCTCACCGCCGGCCGTACCCGCCGCGAGTCCTGGGGCCGCCACCTCGGCGCCGGCCTGGGCACCGGGCACCGACAGCGCGGAGACGGCCAGCACCGCCGCGACGGTGGCCACCGCCCTTCGCCCACGCAGCCCACGCAGCATTGACGACCTCCAGCGAATCGGTAAGAGAAGCTACCGAATTCCTAGTGGTCATGATCTAGCGTTGTCCATGCGAAAGGTGTGGCCAGATCCCGACTTGTCGTGAACTCGCCAGCCCTAAGGAGCGCTCACTCCCCGAACTCGGCGGCATGATCGGCAACCCACTCGGCGAAGGCGGGCCACCGCGCGCGGGGCTCGATCAGGGGGCGTGCGACGAGGCCGGTGGCGCCGGTTACTAAGATCATGAGATGTCCCATCGATGCTGAGCGGTTTTCGAGCCAAGAGCGGTGCCGGGCCCCGGAGTGTGACGCGCTCCCGAATTCTCGGCTGCGGAGCTGGGGTAATGTTCGGAGACTCGGTGCCCCAGAAGGAGACCTCTGCTCTTGTCCGAATCCCTGAAAGCCGATTGCGAGAGCTGCTTCGGTCTGTGCTGCGTGGCGCTGCCCTTCGCCGCCTCGGCCGACTTCGCGATCGACAAGGACGCCGGACGGCCGTGCCCCAACCTGGAGGCGGACTTCCGCTGCGGCATCCACCGCGATCTCAGGGAGCGCGGCTTCCCGGGCTGCACGGTCTATGACTGCTTCGGCGCGGGGCAGAAGGTCTCCCAGGTCACCTTCGCCGGGCAGGACTGGCGGCGGGCTCCGGAGACGGCGACGCGGATGTTCGCGGTGTTCCCGGTGGTGCGCCAGCTCCACGAGTTGCTGTGGTACCTGACCGAGGCGCTGACCCTCGACCCGGCCCGTGAGCTCCACGACGACCTCCGCGCAGCGCTCGACGAGACCGGGCGGCTCAGCCGCGCCGACGCCGACACCCTGCTGCTCGTGGACGTGCCCGCGCACCGGCAGAGCGTCAACACCCTGCTGCTGCGTACGAGTGAGCTGGTCCGGGGCGAGACCTCGCGCCGGAAGAACCGCAGGGGCGCCGACCTCATCGGGGCCAAGCTCAAGGGCGCCGATCTCCGAGGCGCCGATCTACGCGGGGCCTTCCTCATCGGCGCCGATCTGCGCGGCGCGGACCTGCGGCTGGCCGACCTGATCGGCGCCGACCTCCGAGGCGCCGAGCTGGCCGGCGCCGATCTCACGGGCAGCATCTTCCTCACCCAGCCGCAGCTCAACGCGGCCAGAGGCGACAGCGCCACCAAGCTGCCGTCCGCGCTCACGCGCCCGGCCCACTGGTCGGCCCCGGACCGGCCACGACGGGGTGCTCGGCCGCGCCGATGACGCGCCCCGGCGCCGCGTGCGGCGCTGACACCGGAGCGCCTGAAGAGCTGAAGGCGCAGGGCGGCAGGGGTTTCATGTTCGGTACGAGCCGCACCCACTCCTGCGGCTGGGGCACGGAGGCGATGTCGCAGGCGTGGCGCAGCGCCGCCCCCTCGTCCAGATCCCACCAGCGCACCGTGCCGAGCGCTCCGGTGACGGCCAGGCGGCCATGGCCGGAGGCGAAGCCCAACGCCCGGACGGAGCCCTGACGGGTGGACAGGGCGAACAGCTCGCGGCGCCCCTGGACCTGCCAGAGCCGCACCGTGCCGTCATCGGAGCCGATCGCCAGCACGGTGCCGTCCGCGCTGTAGGCGAGCGCCGTGATCGGCGCGGTGGCGACCATGAGGAGCCGTCGCGAGGCGGGATCGCCCAGTCGCCGCACGTATACGGACCGGTCCTCGCCTGTCGTCAGCGTCCCCGCGCCGGGGTCGAACGCGAGCGTGCCCACTGTCCCGCTCGCCGTCCACTTGTCCACTCTGCCGACTTGACCCGTGGTGATGTGCCACACCAGGATCTCGTTGCCATAGCCGCCCGCCACGAGGTCGCCTTCGGGATCGACGGCGACACCGTGCTGGTCTCCGGCTCCGGAGTCGAGCCGGTAGAGCTCGGCGCGGCGCCGGAGACTCCAGACGCGAATCCGTCCCCTGTCACCGCCGGCCACCAGCAGGTCTCCGTCCTTCCCGCCCCTGGCCAGCGCGCGGATGCGTGGGTAGGGCAGGGACAGCTGCTCGCACTGCCCGGTCGCGGCGGCGGGTCCGCCGTAGCGAACGACGCCGTCGGCGGCACCCGTCACCAGCCCCCAGGGGCCCCATGTCGCCGCGACCGTCTCCGGCTCGGGACAGCCGCGGATCTCCCAGCCCGCGGTGTCCCAGATGGCTCCGGTGGTGTCGGCGGCGGCGCTGACCAGCAGCGTCCCGCTGCGCGGGAAGGCGACCGCGTGCACGGGGGCACTGTGGCCGGTCAGCTCGGCGACCTGGCGGCTCGCCGCCACGTCCCACAGCAGGATCCGCTGGTCCTCACCCGCCGTGGCGAGCAGCTGGCCGTCACCGCGGAAGTCGAGATCCCACACGGCGCCGCGATGCCCGGTGAGCACGCCCGACGGGTGCCAGTCGGAGGTACGCCAGAGTCGTACGGCGCCATCGTCACCGGCGGCGGCCAGCCGCGTGCCGTCCGGGCTGAAGGCGACGTCGTGCAACGCGTGCGCGCCCGCTGAGAGAGCCGGCGGCGGCCCGCTCGCGCCGTCGGTGCGCCAGAGCCGCAGCTTCCCGTCGTGGCCGGCGGCGGCCAGCAGCGTGCCATCGGGGCTGAACGCGGCACCTTCGATCGCATCGGACCCCCACGGCGGAGCAGGCAGCGCCCGCAGGTCGCTCACCCGCCACAACACGACCCCGGTCCCGGCCACGGCCAAGATCGAGCCCTTCTGATCGAAGGAGAGACCGCCCATCGCCGCGCCGCCCGGCAGCTCGCGCGTCGCCAGCCTCTTACCGGTCCCGGCGTCCCACATCCGCAGCCGCCTGTCGTCGCCCGCCCCGGCGACCAGGCGCCCGTCCGGGCTGACGGCGATGGCGGTGAGGCGGGCGGAGAGGTCTTCCAGCGTATGGGTCACGGTCCGGCGGCGGGCGTCCCACAGCAGGGCGCGGCCGCCGTGGTCGACGGTGGCGAGCGTCGAGCCGTCGGCGCTGAAGGACGCTCCCCACAGCGCCGCCCCGTGCCCGGCCAGGCGCCCGGCGAACCCTCCTGCCTGCGTGCTCATCAGCGCGCTAAGCGACTGCGGGGTGCGGTCCTGTTCGACGGCCGCCGAGGCGAGCAGCGCCGACACCTCCGGCCGGTGGCCGGCCAGCCGGGCCGCCTCGACCGACAGCCGCCCGGCCAGGGAGCTCCGTTCCTGCCGGTGCGCCTCCGCCGCCTGCCTGACCGCCACCCCCGTGCCGACCGCGGTCAGCGCCAGCGTGATTCCGAGGCAGCGGACCAGGCGGCGTAGCCGGCGGTTACGCCGCACCGTCTCCACTTGCTCGGCCTCACCGCATTGCCGGCTGGCGCTCAGGAAGGCGCACTCGGCGGGGGTGAGGTTGACAGCGAGTGCCGCGTCGGCCCATTCGCGCAGCATGGTCAGCTGGGGACCGCGCAGCAGCAGGCCGTCGTCGCGGCCCGCGCGTTCCCACGCCTCGGCGGCGTCGGCGAGCTGCCGCCGGATCCGCAGCCCCGCCCGGTCGGCGTCGATCCAGCCTTTCAGCCGGGGCCAGGCGTCGAACAGGACCTCATGGCTGATTTCCACCCATGCGGCGTTGGCCGTCAGCAGCCGGGCCCGGATGAACGCCTCCAGGACGGCCTCGTCCCCGTCGTCGGTCAGTGCCTGGCGGGCGAGCCGGCGGCGGGTGTCGGCCGTCCCGTCGCCGACCTGGATCAGGCGCAGCAGCATGTGCCGGGCCACCTGCTGCTGCGCCGGGTCGAGCTCCGCGTACGCCTGCTCGGCCGTGACCTCGATCGCCCCCCGGATGCCGCCCGTACGCTCGTAACCCGCGACGGTGAGCAGATTGCCGGTCCGCTTCTGCCAGGTCGCCCGCAGCGCATGGGACAACAGGGGCAGCGCCCCGGCATCGCAGGCGCCGCTGGTCCGGGCGCCCACGTCGCGCAGCAGCAGCTCGACCAGGCCGGCTTCGATGTCCAGCTGCGCCACGGCGGCCGGCTCGCTGATCGCCTGGCGCAGCTGCCCGGCCGCCATCGGGCCGAGCGGCAGGCAACGCGCCCGCAGCGCCGCCAGCAGCGGCGGGTGGGCCACGCACTGGCCGTAGAAATCGGCGCGTACGCCCAGGGCCACCGCGAGGCCCGCGGCCGCCCGGTGGCACAGCTCGGCGATGAACGCCTGCCGGGCGGCCTCGTCGCCGCACAGCGTGAACAGCTCCTCGAACTGGTCGACGATCACCAGCGTGCGGGAGTCGACGCCGCCCAGCTCGCGCATCGGCTGGGCGGTCGGCGTCAGGTACGCCACACTCGGCCGGCCCGGCCGGCGACCGGGGAGCGCGCCCCGCAGCACGGCCGGGGCCAGACCGGCGCGCAGCAGCGAGGACTTGCCCACTCCCGACGGGCCGATCACGATCGCCGGATGACCCGCCGTATCGGGGTCGGCGAGCAGGGCCACCAGATCGGCCACGGCCCGCTCGCGGCCGAAGAACAAGCGCGCGTCCCCGGTGCGGAAGGACGTCAGCCCCGGATAGGGGCAGCCGGCCGCGGGCCGGGACCGCGAACGGCCCGTCTCGACCCGCCGCCGCGGCTCGGCTCCGAACTCGGCCTCACGAGAATCCGCTGCGTTCGCCACACGGGAAATCTACCGTCACCCAACGTGATGGGACATGGACTCTTCGTATATCAGGAGATGCTGGTGGCCCTCATGGTCGGGGTGACCCGTAGGTGCCGTCGTTCGGCCAGCTCCTCCGCGCTGACCATGGTCAGAATCGGGGTGCCCGGCAGCGCGAACATGGTCACCACCATCTGCGACCGCGCGTCCGGAAGGTTGTTGGCGCCCTGGAGGTGGATCACGTCGCCACCGGGCTCGAACAGGGCGTCACCGGCCTTCAGCGCCCGGGGCGGCTGCCCCTCCAACTCGAAGAGGATCTCGCCCTCGGTCACGTAGCCGAAGATCGGCCCGGGGTGTCGGTGCGGCGGCGCGCCGGGGTCGCCGGGCGGCAGGGTGATCCGGACGGTCCTGGCCTCGGCGCCGGCCGGGATCCGGGCCGCCGCCTCCGGCAGGGTCGCGATCACCTCAACGCCTGGGGGCAGGTGTGCGCTCATGTGTTCCTCCATCCAAACGGGGATTGTCCGGAGTGAGGACAAGACGGCCGCCCCATTTGTGACAGCCCTATGGGGCGGTTGTGCTGTGTTCAGACGGTCGGCTCCAGGTACCGGCTCAGCACCTCGGCCTCCGCGCGGAGCCGCTCGGCGTGGTCGTCGTGGCCCAGCCGCTCGTACTCCCGCGCGGCGACCGAGCGCTCCCGCACTTCCTTCTCGACGATCGACAGCAGATCGGCCTCGGTGAGGAGACGACGTTCCACGTCGGCGGCGCCCAGGCCGGCGGTCGATCCTGCGAAGTGCTCGTTGTACTGCGGGCCGCCGGGCGACGGGGAGTCGACTGGGACGGCTTCGGCGTTCTCGATCGCCGCCAGAGCGGAGCGGAGTGCGGTGATCGCGACGCGGTCGCGGGCCTTGAGGGCGGTTTTCAGGTCGTCGCGCAGGTTGGCGCGCATGTGCCGAACTCCTGATCCGGGGTGAGGGTAACAATACGGCGGTACGATAGCGGGGTGCCGCGGGTTGCCGATCACGACCAGCGTCGTGTCCAGATCGCACGGGCATTCCAGCGCTTGCTCGCCGCGGAGGGGTTGGCCGGCGTCTCGTTCTCGCGCGTGGCGGCGGAGGCCGGGGTTTCGGTCGGGCTCATCCAGCACTACTTCGCCGGCAAGGACGAGCTGCTCCGCTTCGCCTACGACGACGCCGTGCGTCGCATGAGCGAGCGGGTGGGGGCGCGTGTCCGTGAGGGTTCGGACGCCGGTCTCCAGGTCGCGCGGGTGTTGCTCGACAGTCTTGTCGAGCTGTTGCCGCTGGACGAGGAGCGGGAGATCGAGTATCGCGTCCGGCAGTGCCTTTCGGCTCAGGCGCCATATCACCCCGGTCTCGCCGAGGTTGCCCGGCGGGCGGGCGGTGACCTGCTCGGATACGTCACGATGGCGGTCGAGGACGGCAGGAAGCGTGGTGAGGTCGATTCCGGCGTGGACGCCGTGCTCGCCGCCCGCATGATCCTCGCGACCTTGCAGGGCCTGGCCGATCAGGTCGCGCTCTCGGGTGCGGACGCGTTCTCGGCGCGCGACGTGTTGCGCCTGGTCGTCGCCACGGTGTTCGCCGGGCGTCACGATCGCTCACTCGCCTGACTGCGGCACTTTTCCCTCGCAATATGGTCATACTATTATCGTAGCAATATGAACATATTGCTACGGAAGCCCGGTGGGCCTGCGCCACTTGACCGAGAACCCGCCACGCGCACACTGACCACGGAGTTCGCACCATGACCCAGCACGTGACCGTACGGCTGAGCAGCGGTGCCGTCCGTGGCCGCCGGCTTGACGGCCATCTCTCGTTCCAGGGGATCCCTTATGCCGCGGCTCCGATCGGAGACCGGCGATGGCGGCCGCCCGTGCCGGTCGAGCCGTGGACCGGGATCCGGGACGCGACCGTGCCCGGAAACCCGGCGCCGCAGCTGGCTCAGTCGTTCGCGGACGTCACCTCCGTGGACGAGGACTGTCTGACGCTCGACATCACCGTGCCGGAGGCCGCCCAGGGCACCGGGCGCCCGGTGCTGGTATGGCTGCACGGCGGCGGCGGGACGAACGGCAGTGCCGCTGCCTACGATGCTCAGCGGCTGGCCGTCGCCGGCGACGTCGTCGTCGTGGCACCGAACTTCCGGCTCGGCGTGTTCGGGTGCTTCGGCCACCCGGGTCTCGCCGACGGCGGCACCTTCGGTCTGCGGGATCAACAGGCGGTACTTCGCTGGGTGCGGCGGGAGATCGCGCGGTTCGGCGGCGACCCGGCGAATGTGACCCTGGCCGGAGAGTCGTACGGGGCCCTCATGATCGCCGCGCACCTCGTGTCACCCGCGTCGGCGGGGTTGTTCCACCGAGCGATCCTGCAGAGCGCGTTCTCGGTACTGGGCACGACGCCGACGCACACCTTCATTCCCGGTGTTCCGGAGCTCCCACCGAGATGGGCCCCAGTGGCCGAGCTGGAGCAGTTCGGCGCCGCGGTCGCGGCCGAGCGCGGCTGGGTCACGCCGGGCGTCGATCCCGAGTCGGCGCTCGCGCAGCTCCGGCGGGTCCCGGCGACAGATCTGCTCCAGGCGTCGGACTCCTTCATCCGGCCCGCTTTCGGCGGGATCACCCTGCCTGAGTCGCCCTCGACGGCGATACCCGCCGGACGCTTTCACCGGATACCGCTGATGCTGGGCGCCATGCGCGACGAGGCGCGTTTCTTCGTCGGGCTCTTCGCCGACCTCGTCGGCAACCCGGTCACAGCCGAGAGCTACCCGCGACTGGTGGCCGAGGCGTTCGGTGACTCGGCCGATCAGGTCGCCGCCCGCTACCCTCTCGACGGCTTCCCGACACCGAGCCTCGCCTGGGCCCAGATCGCCACGGACCGGGCCTGGGCGCGACCGGCCTGGGAGCTGGGCCGCGCCTTCGCCGCGCACACCGCCACCTGGTTCTACGAGTTCGCCGATCGGGCCGCCCCATCGCTCGTACCTCTCCCGGGGTTCCCGGCCGGCGCCCAGCATTCGAGCGCTCTCGCGTACCAATTCGACTTTCCCGGCGGCGGTACGTCGCTGTCGGCGGCACAACGTGAGTTCGCCGACCGGATGAACCAGTACTGGACGACCTTCGCCCGCCACGGTGATCCCGCCCGCGCGGACCTGCCGGACTGGCCCGACGTCAGCACCGGTTACGTTCAATCCCTGGCACCCGAACGGATCGGTGGTACGGACTACGTGGCCGAGCACGGCCTCGACTTCTGGGGACGAATGCCCTGAACCTCCCCTTCGTCCACGCAGTGACCTGGGAAAGGACGGTCGATGGAGACCACCGCGGAGGGGTTGCCGGCCGCGGCCCAGGCCGGGGATCAGAGTGCCTTCGGCCGGCTGGTGGGGCCGTTGCGGGGCGAACTGCACGCGCACTGCTACCGGATGCTCGGCTCCGTTCACGACGCCGACGACGCCGTGCAGGAGACGCTGGATCGTGCCTGGCGCAACCTGGCGAGGTTCGAGGACCGAGGGGGCATCCGGCCGTGGCTGTACAAAATCGCTACCAATCGGGCCTTAACCCTCATCGAGCTTCGGCTACGCCGCCCGTGATGCCGCCGACCTGCTGTCGACCACCGTTCCGGCGGTCAACAGCGCGCTCCAGCGGGCCAGGAAGGCCCTGGCCGGCCTCCTCCCCGAGGCCACCCGGCCGAGCGAGGCGGAGCAGCGGCAGGTGGCGCTCCGGTACGCGGCCGCCTGGGAGAGCGGTGATGTCGAGGCCATCGTGGCGATGCTGACCGAGGACGCGAAGTACTCGATGCCGCCGCTGACCGCCTGGTACGCGGGCCACGAAGCCATCCGGGCCTTCCTGCTCGAGGGGCCGCTCAAGCGGCGGTGGCGGTTGCTGCCCGCGCGGGCGAACGGGCAGCTCGCCTTCGGCACGTACATGTGGGAAGAGCACAGAGCCGCCTACGTTCCGGCCGGCCTGGATCTGCTCGTCCTACGCGGCTCGCTGGTCGCGCAGGTGGTCTCGTTCCTGGATGCCGATTTCGCCATGTTCGGGCTCGAGCCGATGATTTTCGCCGATGGCTCGGGTTGTAGTCCTGACGGATACATCTGAACCCGAAGGGCAGCCTCCATGTCGATCAACGAAGAGCGGATTCGCGGCCTGATCGAGGCCTGGGCCGAGGCCGTGCACCGTGGTGAGCTGGCGGCCGTTGTCGCCGACCACGCCGAGGACATCGTGATGTTCGACGTGCCCGGGGAGGTTCGCGGCATCGAGACGTACCGGAAGGCGTGGCCGCCGTTCTTCGAGTGGCAGGCGCAAGGAGCGCTGTTCGAGATCGAGACGCTGGAGGTCACCGCCGGTGACGACGTCGCCTTCGCCCACGCCCTGCTTCGCTGCGGCATGCCCGAGGACGTGGCGCGGCACCGGCTGCGGCTGACGCTCGGCCTGCGCAAGAAGGACGGGCGATGGGTCGTGGCGCACGAGCACCACTCGTTCCCCCTCGCCGACCACAGTGCGGGCGGACAGGAGGGCTGAGGCCTCTCCGGGTAAGGCTCAGCGGAGCTCGCCGGTGATGATCCACAGGTGGCCGAATGGGTCACGGACGCGGCCCGAGCGCTTGCCGTAGGGCCGGTTCTCGATCGGCACGAGCACCTCGGCGCCGTGGGCGACCATGCGTTCGCCGGCCGCGTCCGGGTCCCCGACCTCGATCTCCAGGAGTACCGCGGAGCCGCCGAGATCGCTTGGTGAGAGCCAGCCCCACGAGGTGACGGCCGGCGAGACACGGAAGGACGAACCACCGATGCGGTGGTCGACGACGGCGGGCCGTCCGTCGTCGCCCTGCGGAGCACGGAACACTTGCTCGGCGCCCAGGGCGTCCTGGTAGAACGCCGACGCGCGGTCCGGGTCGGGCACGATGAGACGAGGGGTGATGCGGATATCTGGCGTCATGTGCCCATGGTGCGGTCGGGCGGGCGTAGGGGTCTTGAACATACGGGAAGGAACGCGCCCGCATCGGTCGTCACCTGGACGCGCGCTCCTGGCCCGGCAGCCGGTTCGACGCGCGCTCCTCGCCCGGTGGCCGGTCGCGGGCGGGCGAATCCCGTACGGCCAGGCTTTCGGCCCGCAGCCACTCGGTGGGCGTGCACCCGGCCATGGCCCGCCACTCCCGGGTGAAGTGCGCCTGATCGGCGAATCCCGACGCGGCGGCCACCGCCGCCAGGCCGTCCCCTCCCCCACCGGCGGCGGCCACGAGCCGGCTCCGGGCGGCCTCGAAGCGGACGAGCCGTTGGTACTCCTTCGGCGTCACCCCGAACTCGGTGCGAACCGTGCTGCTCAGCTGCCGCCGGGAGCACCCGAGCAGCCGAGCCGCCTCCTGTACCCGGGTGGTCCCGGACAGGACCGCGAGAGTGGCCCGCAGCTCGCGACTGTTGGCGCGTTCGCCGTGCCGGGCCAGGCCGGTGAGCAGCGAGCGTTCGACGAGGGCGCGACGTTGCGGCCAGGACCGGCAGGTCGCCAAGCGCTCCGGCAGGTCCGCCATCGCCGGGACGACGTCGGCGAGATCGGCGATGTCCCCGGCCACCGCCGACGAGGGAAGTCCCAGCAGCGCGCCGGCACCCAGCGGGCTGAGCGTCAGCCACACGCCGCGCGTGCACCCCTCTTGCCGCAGCTCGGCCGCGCTCAGATGGAGTCCGGCCACCACGGCCCGGAGCCGTCTGCGTGAACCGGGCCGCCCGACCCAGGCGATCTCCAGCGGGTCCTCCTCGGGGATCGTGATCGACACCGTGGACGAGGGAAGCCCGCGATGAACGCCGCCCGAACCCGGCCCGAGATCGTACGCGGCCAGTGTCGCCACGAACGGCGCCAAGGCGGTGGAGATCTGATCGGCAGGAACGGTCACCTTGTCACACTACGGCGGACAAGCTCCACGGCTACTGGCCGCCATCGCTACCGAGACCCCCGAGAGGCGCTCGCCGCGCGATGATCTTGCGGTGGCTGATCCGCCACCCCTGGTCGCCGTGCGAGATGACGTCGTCGTAGGTCGCGCTTCCGCAGGTGCCGCCCGCCATGATGGAGATCGCCTTGGACCGGGCGCGCACCTTGCCGTCGGCGAGTTCGGTGAGCACGACGTTGGTCACGTGATGGCCCACGGGGTTTCGCGCGCCCAGCGTGAGCGCGGCGTCCAGAATCGCCGCCACGCCCTCCAGCGATCCGACGCCGTAGTCAGTGGCGTCGTAGACGACGTCGGGGGTGAACAGCTCGTCCAGCCGATCCAACTCGCCGTTGTCGAACAGGTGCCCGTGCAGGGAGATCAGCTCTGTGATGGCCGCGCGGTCGTCGGCGCTCAGTGTCATGCCGGTCAGACTAAGTGGGGAAGTCCCCATTTAGCAACCGACGCCGCTTCGCTGATTCCGCTAGCTCGCGCACCCGATCCTGAACGACCTGTTTGAGAGGTACGGCCACACGGACCACGACTTACGGCTTACGGCTTACGGTGCGGTTCCTTCGGTGATCCATCGGGCGAAGAGATCGACCTGCTCGGCGGACCAGGCACCGTCGCACGGCATGGTGCCCTGGCGGAGCCGGTGCAGGATCGCGTCGGCGTGCTGGGCGACGTCCTCCCGCGACCACAGGTCGAAGGCGAAACTCATCGATTTGCGGTCCACCTCCCGGAACAGCGGCTTGACGTGGTCGGCGAAACCGACCGGCTCACCAGGCGCCGGAAGCCGCACCCGCGCCGGTCGCGCGGGTGGTGCCAGGGCAGAGGCGCGGGAGCCGGGCTTGGCCTCGCACACCCCCCACCATTGGGGCACCGGCATGTGCGGCGGCGGCGTGGCGCCTCGCCCAGGAGGCGGGCGCCAGCCGCCCGGCCCTGTATCGCAGGTGGCCGGGCAAGGCCGAACTCGCCGCCGCCCCGCTGGCCAGAGCGGACCGCGGTCCTCGTCTGGCACGCCCTCGGCGGCCACTGACCGCCACGTACGTTCGGATCCCCTACCTCGGCCCGGCCATGGAGAAGCGCACCGGCATGTGCTTGATGCCGTTGATGAAATCCGACCGCATCCTCTTGACCGGCCCCGCGTGCTCCGCCTCGGGGAAGCGGCGCAGCAGCTCCCTGATCATGCAGTTGATCTGCAGCCGGGCCAGGTTGGCGCCCAGGCAGAAGTGCGGGCCGCCGCCGCCGAACGTCATGTGGTCGTTGGGGCTGCGGCGGATGTCGAAGGTGTACGGGTCGGCGAAGACGTCCTCGTCATGGTTGCCGGACATGTAGAACGTCACCACCTTCTCCCCTTCGGCGATCTTCTGGCCGCGGAGTTCGGTGTCTCGCGTGGCCGTGCGCCGGAAGTTGTGGATCGAGGAGCCCCAGCGCAGGAACTCCTCGGTGGCGCTGCGCCACAGGGCCTCGTCGTCGAGGCCGGCCGCCAGGTCGCGGTAGCTGTCCGGGTGGAGGATGAGGGCGTTCATGGCGTGGGCGATGAGGTTGCGGGTGGTCTCGTTCCCGGCGACGCAGAGGATCACGAAGAAGGAGTCGATCTCTTCCCTGGTCAGCCGGTCGCCGTCGACCTCCCCCTCCACCAGCGCGGTGAGGATGTCGTCACGCGGGTTGCGGCGGCGGTCGTCGACCAGGCCGTCGCAGTAGGAGAAGATCTCGGCCCCGGCGATCTCGCCGTCCTCGGGCGTCGTGCGGAAGTCGGGATCCTGGAAGCCGACCATGCGGTTGGACCACTCGAAGATCAGGTGGTGGTCCTCCTCGGGTACGCCGATCAGGTCGCAGATCATCTGCAGCGGCAGGTATTCGGCCACGTCGGTCACGAACTCGACCTCGCCGTCCCGCTCCCGTACGGCTTCCGCGATCTTCTCGGCGCGCCGTTGGATGGTGCCCCGCAGCCGGGCGATCGTCCTGGGCGTGAAGCCCGCGCTCACCAGCCGGCGGTAGCGGGTCTGCTTGGGCGGGTCCATGTTCAGCAGCATCATGCTGGCGATCTCGATGAACTCCGGCGTCTGGGTACGGATGAACGCGGTCCCGATCTCGGTCGACCAGGTCTGTACGTCCCGGCTGATCGCCTTTATGTCCTGATATTTCGTGACGGCCCAGAAGCCGGTGTCGTCGGGGACGTCGTGCCAGTGGACGGGCGCGTTCCGGCGCAGGTAGGCGAACTGGTCGTGCGGAACTTCGCGTTCCCACGTTTCTTCGAGCAGGTTGATCCGCATGGGCTCCCTTTCGGCGCGAGAATCTAGGAGTCGAGCAGGTCGAGCGGTCGGGACGGCCCGGGGCCCGGGACGTCGAAGGACTCAGGGGTCGGGCAGTCCGAGCAGGTCGCGCAGGCTCTCCACGACGGCGCGCTCCTCGACCGCGGCGGGATCGAGCCGGTGCTGGACCGCGCAGCCGATCAGCACCCCGAGCACGGCCGTGGCCGTCCGCTCCGGCGATCGGCGCAGCGGCACGCCCGCCGTCTCGGCCCAGTCGGACAGCCCGCCGGCGAGCCGGGCACGGATGTCGGCATAACGCCTGGCCAGTGGCTCGGCGATGACGGGATCGCGCGCGCCGTGCAGCCACAGCTCCAGCTCGAGCAGGAGCCATGACGCACCGCGATCCTCGTCCTTACGTGTCAGCGCTTCGAACAGGGCGGCCAGCCGCTCGTCGAGTTCGGTGACCTCCTCGAACCCGGCGAGCAGCTCGGCCGCGGTCTGGTCCTTCCACACCTCCAGCAGCGCGAGCAGCAGCCCTTCCTTGCCGCCGAAGTGGTTGTACAGCGCGCCGGTCGTGCGATCGGCCGCATCGGCCACCGCCTCGGCGGACACCGCGTGGAACCCCTTGCGGGCGAACAGGTCAGCGGCCGCGTCGATCAGCCGGGCCCGGGTCTCGGCTCGCCGCTGATCCTGGGTACGCGCCACTGGGGTGCTCCCGTCTGATATCGGGTCTACTACATATGTTTACCTCTCGATATATATGCCCGAACGAGCGCTAGGTCAACTGCCGGGCGGGCTCGGTCGCCGGCTTCTTGCGCGGGCTGAACAGCAGACAGGACAGGACAGCGACCACCAGGACCACGGCGCACATCACGAGGGTGGTCTGCATGGCGTGGACGAAGCCGGTGGCGAACGTGTCGGCGGTGACGCGTTCGTACAGGCTCCTCGTGGCGGGGCTCAGGCCACCGGGCGGCATGGGCGGGCTGTAGTCGTGCGCGGCGGTGGCGCTGTCGTCGATGAACTGGGCGCGCAGGTACTCCGGCAGCTGACCGGCGCGCTTCTCGGCCTCGTCACGCAGGGTCGAGGAGAGGCGGGCCGACAGCAGGACGCCCAGCACGGCGGTGCCGAGAACGCCACCGATCTGCCGGGTGGTGCTGGACACGCCGGAGGCCGCCCCGGCCAGCCGGGGATCGACACCGTCCATGGTGGCCTGCAGCAGGGGTACGAACGTGGCACCGCCGGCGATTCCGATGATGGTCAAGCCGGGTTGCAGGCTCCACGCGCCGCCGGCGGGTCCCGCCATGGCGACCAGCACCAGCAGTCCGACGGCCAGCAGCGTCAGGCCGGCCGTGAGGATGTACTTGCCGCCGAACCTGTCCGACAGCCGCCCGGCATACGCCGAGCCGACCGCGGTGAGCACGGCGCTCGGCAGCACCACCAGTCCGGTCTCCAGCGCCGAATACCCCCGCGCCATCTGCAGGTACAGCACCACCACGAACATGATGCCGATCATGCCGAGCTGGAAGACGAACCCGACCCAGTTACCGACCGCGAAGTTGCGCGCGCCGAACAGGGCCGGCGGCATCAGGGGCTCGTCCCGCTGCCGGTGCTGCCACAGGACGAACACCACCAGCGACGCGACGCCCGCGACGATCGCCGAGGCGATGCTGATCGGCCCGGTGATGGTGCCCCAGCCGTAGCGTTCCCCCTCGATCAGGCCGAACACGATGCCGCTCAGCCCGGCGGTGGCCAGTGCGACGCCGACCAGGTCGAGCCGGTGCTGACGGCCCGCGCGCATGGGCGGCGCGAAGGCCAGCGCCAGCACGGCGGTGATGATCCCGATCGGGACGTTGATGAAGAAGATCCAGCGCCAGTTGAGATGGGCGAGCAGGAAGCCGCCGATGACCGGTCCGACGATCGGGGCGAAGCCGACGATCGACCCGAACAGCCCGAACGCGCGGCCGCGCAGCCGTGGCGGGAAGATCGTCAGGATCGACGAGATGACCTGCGGGAACAGCAGCGCCCCGCCCAGTCCCTGCAGCAGCCGGGCGGCCAGCAGCTGCGGCGATGAGTCGGCCAGCCCGCACAGCGCCGAGGCGATGGTGAAGGTGCTGATGCCGATCACGTACAGCCGGCGGTATCCGAAGATGTCCCCCAGTCGCCCGGTGGTGATCAGCAGCACCGAGAAGACGAGCAGGTAGCCGTCGATGACCCACAGCACCTGGTCGTAGGAGGCGTCGATGCCATGGATCAGTGTGGGGATGGCGACGTTGACGATGGATCCGTCGAGCAACGACATGAAGAAGCCGACGCACATGATCGCGAGAACCAGCCACGGACGCCGCGTGACCGGTTGTTCGGTGGATTTGATTTCCGGCATTCCGGAGACCTCTCTGAGGGCAACCGTCTGCTGGGTGATGACACGCGCCACTGATGCCAGAACGGCGCAAACCTCGGAGGAGACCAGAAGGGCCGCCGCGCGTCGCCACCATGCAGAACACCCTTGTCCAGGATGTGGTGAGCGACTTCCACCTTCCCCGTGTCATCGGGACCCGGGTGAAGCTGGTAAGCGGGGCGGAAAGCCCAACGGTGAGAAGTCGGCTCGTAGCTTAGCGCCGCGCGTGGCGGATCTTCAACCGTCCTGTCCCCATGGCCCCGGAGATCCGGATTCGCGGCCCGCCGGGGCGTACGCGTCGCCGGGTCTTGTAGAGCGGGGCCTTCCACCCGGCGCGCAAGCCCTCGACGTCGACGAGCGCGTCGCGAGGCACCGTGATCTCGGCACTGCCGGTGCCGAGGTGCAACTCGATGTCGACCACCGGGTGGTCGATGATCGCCCGGGACAGGTCCAGACGCACCCTTCCGAGTGCGGTCTCAACCTTGAGGGTCCGAGGTACGCGCCATGCGCCGCGCCGCTGGATCCGTCCGCTGACGGCGGCGATCGTGGTCGTGGTGCCCGCGTCCTCCTCCGGGAGCGAGGCCAGAGCCGGCCCGAGTTCGCTGTGCGTGTTGGCGGTGAGCACCTGGTGGAGGCGTTCGTCCAGTTCCTCGTACGAGAGGTGCCCTTCGGCGTACGCCTCCTGAAGGCGCCGCACGGCCGTGTCGCGGTCGTCTTCGCTGACCACGATCGGATCCATGGTCCCTCCATTGGGTACTTCGTACGCAGTTGCGATGGCCAGGCTAAGTCACTGGGTACTATGTACGCAAGTTGGGGGTGGAACGGTGAGCGACGCCGAGTACGTCAACATCTGGATGCGGCCCGAGCGCCCGGCCCGCGGGCCGAAGCCGGCCTACAGCCGCGCCCAGATCACCGAGGCGGCGATCCGGATCGCCGACGCCGAGGGGCTGGAGGCCGCCACCATGCGGCGGATCGCCGCCGACATCGGCGCGGGCGCGATGTCCCTCTACCGCTACGTCCCCAGCCGCGATGACCTGATCGAGCTCGTAGCCGACCGGCTGCAGGGCGAGATCGACGTCGAGGGCATGCCCTCCGGCGACTGGCGCGCGGACCTGACCCGCTACGCCGACGGGATGCGCGCCATGTGGCTGCGACACCCGTGGATCGCCACCGTCCACCGGTCACTCCCCGGCTTCGGCCCCAACCAGCTGCGCCTGATCGAACGGGTGATGGGCGCCCTCGACGCCTACGTCTCCATCGACGAGAATCTCGGCCTCATGGCCATTCTGAACGGCTACATCGACAGCGCCGTCCGCGACGAGGTCAGCTGGGCCGAGGAGGTGCGCCGCAGCGGGCTCACCGAGCCGCAGTGGCTGGCGCGGACCTACCCGTACGTCGAGCAGCTGCTCAAGGGCGGCCAGTACCCGATCTTCACCAAGATCGCGACGCAGGCCCGCCAGACGCACCTGAGCCGTGACGAGCGGTTCCGGTACGGGCTGGAGCGCGTCCTCAACTGCATCGCGGCGGCCCTCCCGTCAACGGCCGAGCCTCCGAAGACGCGTCAGTAGTGGCTGGGCTCGATCATCATGTCGTCGTCTGGCCTGAGGCTGTGTCGATCACTTCGTCCAGGACGTCGCGCGAGCGGACCAAGTCGATGATCATCCGATTGATGCGGTCCCGTTCGGTGGCGAGCTCGGTGACCAGCCGTGGAGTGGCGATCTCGGACGGACCGCCGTCCGCGTCCCGCATGCAGGGCAGCAGTTGGGCGATCTTCTCGCTGTGCAGGCCCGCGACGAAGAGCTCCTGGATGCGCTGCGCGGCTCTGCTGGCGGCGCTTCCGCTCCTGCCCGCCGACCCGGCCCGAACCGTCGCGGCCGGAGACGGCACCGCTCAAGACGGCGCGGCTCAAGACGGCACCGCTCAAGACGGTGCCGCGGCACGGGGACGCCGCTTCGACCTGCCCGGGGCGCTGACCGCGACCGCCGGGATCACGCTGCTGGTGTTCGTCCTGGCGCAGGGCCCCGAGTGGGGCTGGACCTCTCCGTCCATCCTCGCCGCCTTCGGTCTCGGCGCCGCGCTGCTCGTGGCGTTCGCGGTGATCGAATCCCGTAGCCGTGATCCGCTCATGCCGCTGCGCATGTTCGCCAATCGCAGCCTGGTCGCGGCCATGGCGATCACGGCGGTGTTCGGGGCGGGCCTACCTGCCGCTGACGCTGCTCAACATCGTCGGCACCAAGGTCGCCGAGCGCCCGGTCACCCGCGCGGGCATGCGCGCCGCCCTGTCCACCGGCCTGCTGATCGGTACGGCCGGCATGATCCTGCTGGCCGTCGCCGTCTCCGCCCACTCCCCCTTCATCGCCGTGGTCGCCGCCCTAGCCCTCGGTCGCCGGCTTGTCCAGCTCGGCGAGCTCCCTGTCGGAGAGTGAGACTCGCGTGCCGGCGACGTTCTCGCGCAGGTGCGCCGGCGACGAGGTGCCAGGAATCAGCAGGATGTTCGGCGAGCGCCGCAGCAGCCAGGCCAGGGCGACAGCCTTCGGCGTCGTGTCCAGCCGGGTGGCCACGGTCGAGAGCGCCGCGGACTGGAGCGGGCTGAAGCCGCCGAGGGGAAAGAAGGGCACGTAGGCGATGCCCGCTTCGGCGAGCGTGTCGATCAGGTTGTCGTCTTGGCGATAGGCGAGGTTGTACATGTTCTGCACGCACACGATCGGCGCGATCGCCCGTGCCTCGGCGACCTGTTCCGCGGTCGCGTTGCTCACTCCGAGGTGCCGGATCAGGCCCTGCCGCTGGAGGTCGACGAGCGTCTCGAACGGCTCGGCGAGCGAGCCGGGTTGGGGTCCCTCGGCGTTGCCGAGCCGGAGGTTGACCAGGTCGAGCACCTCGAGGCCGAGGGTCTCCAGGTTCTCGTGGACGGAGCGGCGCAGCTCGTCGGGCTGTCGGGCCGGGGGCCAGCCGCCCTGCTGGTCCCGGATCGCGCCGACCTTGGTAACGATGTGCAGCGATTCGGGGTAGGGGTGCAGAGCTTCACGGATCAGCTGGTTGGTGACGTGCGGCCCGTAGGCGCCGCTGGTGTCGATGTGGGTGATTCCGAGGTCGACGGCCTCGCGGAGGACGGCGAGTGCGCTGTCGTGGTCGGCGGGCGGCCCCATGACCCCGGGGCCCGCGAGCTGCATGGCGCCGTAGCCGAACCGGGTGACGCTCAGGTCGCCCAGCGTCCAGGTGCCGCCAGGGAGTGAAGTGGAGAGAATCCTCATGCCTCTATATATGGGGATGTAACTTCCTGATAGGAAGTAGGCACCTCAAAGTGCGTAAGTCGCCCACGGGTGAGAGGAGCGGTCGATGGCAACCAAGACGGTGGCCCAGAAGAAGGCACAGGCCAAGGCGGAATATGACGCTTTCCTGGCGGCGTGTCCTAGCCGGCAAGCTGCTCGATCGCATCTCCGACAAGTGGGTCGCGCTGATCCTGGCCGCGCTGGGCAGCGACGGCCCGCATCCGTTCGGCGCCGACTGCACCGGTGGGCCCAGGTCGATGCGCTACTCGGAGCTGTCCCGCCTGCTGGCCGGCGTCAGCCAGAAGATGCTCACTCAGACGCTGCGCTCCTTGGAGCGTGACGGCCTCATCACCCGCACGGTGACGCCGACCGTGCCCGTCACGGTCACCTACGAGCTGACCGACCTCGGTCTCTCACTGCAGGAAATGATGCGCGGCCTCAAGTCCTGGGCCGAGGCGCACATGGACGATGTGCTCGCCAACCGCGCGACGTACGACACCCACGTCGCCTGAACCGAGGCCACGCCGCGAGCTACGTGAGCTCTCAGGCGTGGAAGCCGCGGCGGGCGGCTTCGATGTGACCGAAGTACTGGTGGGTCCAGTCGCAGATCAGGTCGACCGTCGCTCGCAAGGCTTGACCCGGCTCGGTAAGGGTGTACTCAACCCGTGGCGGCACAGTGGGGTGCACCTTTCGCTCCGCCAGGCCGTTGCGCTCCAGCATGCGCAGGTTCTGGGTGAGCATCTTGTGGCTGATGCCCTCGACCTCGTCCCGCAGCTCGCTGAAGCGCAGGGTGCGCTGGCCGAGGGCCTCGATGATCAGCAACGCCCACTTGTTGGCGACATCCGAGAAGATCTCCCGCGCGAGGGAGTCCGCGCGCCGCAGATCGGCTTCGTCGGACGAGTCGCTGAGCTGCTTGGTCACCATCTGGTTCCCCAGTCACTAAAAAGTTCGTTCTTCCATGTCAGCGCACACTCTCTTATGGTTTCTGAGTAACCGCAAGAGACCACAGGAAGGTCAACCAGTCTGTTGCCTTCGCGCTCAGCCGACCGAACGAAAGACTGATAGGAAATCTCATGACCGTCTCGCTCATCAACCCTGACAAGCATGTCCAAGTCCCGCTCTACCACCACGTCGCGGTGGCGACGGGTAGCAGGCAGGTCCACATCGCGGGACAGGTCGCCTGGGACGAGAACGGCGAACTCGTGGCACCGGGCGACCTCGCCGGACAGGTCGCCCAGGTCTACCGAAACGTCGCCAAGGCGCTCGACGCGGCAGGAGCGACGTTCCACGACGTCGTCCGCTTCACGTGGTACGCCGCGGGCTGGAAGAGAGAGATGTACGACGCCTTCGCCGCGGGAATCGACCAGGCGGCCCGCGAGTTCGATCTCGCTACGCCGCCCGCCGCGCTGATCGGGGTCGACGTCCTCTTCGAGCCCGGCATCCTCGTTGAAGCCGAGGTCACCGCGATCATCGACTAAGGCTTCGTCATCGCTCACCGGAATTTCCGGCCGGTCAGTACGGGGCGCGAATGGTCAGAGTTCAGTGGCGGACGAGACCAGCAGTACGCCTTCCGCGCGGCCGCCGGCTGGGGGGACACCGCCGTCATGCTCCCCTGGACGCTGCACACCTACTACGAGGACTTAGAGATCCTGCGGCGCCAGTATCCATCCATGTGCGCATGGGTAGACAGCATCGCCCGCATCGCGGCAGAGTCCTCGGGACTCGTGCGCCGATTCGGCCGACGCGCCGGCCACCTGGAGCGCTACGTCGTCGACACGGGAATGCACTTCGGAGAGTGGTTGCGGCCCGGTGAGAACATGGTCGCGCAGATGATGCGCAACAAAGTACGCCCGCCCGCAGAAGTCGCCACCGCTTATTTCGCTCACTCCTCCCGCCTTCTCGCGCGCGCCGCCCAACAGCTGGATCACCACAGCGACGCGGAGCTCGCGGAGCAAGCGCGAAGCGCCTACCGAGCCGCTTTCGTCCAGGAGGGCGGAGCTCGAATCGGCGCCGACAGGCAGGACGACTACGTCCGCGCTCTCGCGTTCGGCCTCCTCGAACCCGTCGAACAACCCCGCGCCGCCGCACGCCTGGCCGCGCTCATCGAGGAGAACGGCGGACACCTCGCGACGGGCTTTCTCAGCACACCGATGCTGTTGTCCGTATGTGCCTTCCTGTACCGCCGGCGAAACCGGAGCCGGGTCCGCTTATAGTGAGGCTAACCGGAGCCGAGTCCGGTTAATCCTGCGTGGAGGAACATAACATGATCACCATTGCCTTCGGACCGGCCACGACCGCTGAGGAAACCGTCGAGGGCGTCGACCTGTCCGCCAAGAAGGCCATCGTGACGGGAGCGTCGTCGGGGATCGGCGTGGAGACCGCGCGGGCGCTCGCCAAGGCCGGCGCCGACGTCACCCTCGCGGTCCGCGACACCGCCGCGGGCGAGAAGGTCGCCGCCGACATCGTGGCGTCCACCGGCAATGCGCGGGTACAGGTGGCCTTTATGGATCTATCGGTCCGCGACTCGATCGACGCCTTCGTCGCCTCATGGCGGGGACCGCTCGACATCCTGGTCGACAACGCCGGCATCATGGCCACCCCCGAGCGGCGTACCGCCGAGGGCTGGGAGATGCAGTTCGCCACCAATCATCTTGGCCATTTCGCCCTCACTACCGGACTGCACGACGCCCTCGCGGCCGCCGGGCGCGCGCGGGTCGTCGTCGTGAGCTCCGTGGGCCACCTCAATGGGGACATCATCTGGGACGACATCAACTTCGAGCGCCACCCGTACGACGAGTGGAAGGCTTACAGCCAATCCAAGACCGCGAACATCCTGTTCGCCGTCGAAGCCGCCAGGCGCTGGGCCGGCGACGGCATCACGGTCAACGCACTCAACCCCGGCCGTATCTGGAGCACCGGCCTGTCGCGGCACATGACCGCCCCACCGGCATCGTTCGAGCCCGAATCCAGCGACGGTGTGACGGTCAAGGACATCCCGCAGGGCGCGGCCACCTCGACCCTGCTGGCCGCCTCGCCGCTCGTCGAAGGCGTGACCGGACAGTACTTCGAGGACTGCCAACCAGCAGTCCCGCACACACCCGGACTCCGGCGCGGCTTCGCGGCCTACGCCGTCGACCCCGACGCCGCCGCCCGCCTCTGGCAGCTGTCCCTCGACATGATCGGCAAGGCATCCAGCTAAAGGACCTTGAGCAGCCGTTCGGCCAGGACGGCCGCCGACGCGGGGTTCTGCCCGGTGAACAGGTTGCGGTCCACCACCGTGTAAGGCTTCCACATCTCGCCCTTGGTGAAGTCGACGCCCAGGTCGATGAGCTCGTCCTCCAGCAACCAGCGGGCCTTCGAGGCGAGCCCGACCGCGTTCTCTTCCTCGTTGGTGAACGCGGTGATCTGGTAACCGGCGAAGGGCGACACGCCATGGATCCTGGTCGCCAGCATCGCGGCGGGGGCGTGACAGACGATCGCGAGGGGCTTGCCGGAGGCGAGCGCCGCGGTCAGCAGGCGGCCGGCGTCCGCGTCGATGTACAGGTCTTCCATGGGGCCGTGGCCGCCTGGGCAGTAGACGGCGTCGTAGTCCTCCAGGCGGGCGTCCGCCAAGTGGATCGGCCGCCGCATCACCTCCGCGGAACGGATGATCGCCTCCAGATCGAGAGCGATCTGCGCGCTCCCCGCCATCTCGGGGCGCAGGCTCATCATGTCCACGGTCGGGACCACCCCATTGGGGGTGGCGACCACGACCTCGTGGCCGGCCTCCGTGAGCGCCTTGTACGGGGCCGCGAACTCCTCGGCCCAGTAACCCGTCGCATGCCTGGTGCCGTCCTTGAGCGTCCAGTACGCCGTGCCGGTCATCACGAAAAGTAGCTTCGCCATCGGGCAACCGCCCCCCGTCTGCATCTGATGCGGTTGGCTCAGGCCCTCCCTCGAAGCAGCCTATGTCGAGTGTTGTCGAGGCCATGTGGCGGGGTGCACGCCGCGCCGCAGACGTCCCGTCGCCTACTCGACCGTCAGCGCATCAGCGCCCCGCCCAGGCGGCGGATCGTCTCGGCCTCGCCGGGGTCGGCGGCTGTCGTCATGCGGCGACGTTACGAGGCGTCGGGATCAAAGGTCCAGCGGAATCAAGCCGGACCGCTGAGGGAGGTGTCGAGGAGGGCGAAGCGCTGGGCGAACGCGGACATCTGATCGCGTTGGCGGTCCAGGTCGGCGGCGGTGGGGTTTACGACGAGGCGGGTCACGCCTTGCGCGGCGAGGGCTTCGACCTGCTCGGCGGACATGTCGATCGATCCCCATCGCGTGTACTCCAGCGCTTCCGGGCTACGCCCCGCCTCGACGGCGGTCGAGCGGGCGAGGTCCAGCTGGAGGGCGCGCTCGTCCGGACCGAGCGCGCCGCCGGGGAAGTAGCCGTCGCCGCGTCGCCCGGCGCGGCGGGCGGCCGCCCGGCTCGATCCGCCGATGTGGATCGGCAGGTGGGTGACACCGACGGGCTTGGGGAATTGGCACAGGTCGTCGAAGGTGAAGAACTCCCCCGCGAAGCTGACGCCGTCCTCGCCACCGGCCCAGAGCAGGCGCATGACATCGATCGCCTCGTCGGCGCGCCGGCCGCGGGTGCTGAAGTCGACGCCCACCGCCCGCGCCTCGCCCGGCAGGGAGCCGAGCCCCACGGTCAGCAGCCGCATCCGCCCCTTGGACAGCACGTCGATCGTCGCCAGGCGCTTGGCGAGGACCACCGGATGGTGGTACGGCAGCAGCAGCACACCCGTTCCGAGCTGGATCCGCTCCGTGGCCGCGGCGACGAAGCTCAGGCAGTCGAGCGGATCGGCGTAAGGCAGCGACGGCGGGAGCTCCATGGTCCCGACCGTGGCACCGGGATACAGCGCGATGTGCTCCGGCAGGTACAGCGACTCGAAGCCGCTGTCCTCGGCATGCCGGGCGAAGGCCATGATCCTTTCGGGGTCGACGCCGAAATAGGCCGTGTTGTAGCTGATCCCGAACTTCATCGTCATTCCTCCGATCGGCGCACGGAGGATCGTCATGCGCCCCCGCCTGTCGCCGACACACTAGAACGTTGCCGCCAGCGTCAAGGCAAGTCTTGGGGGCCGCCAGGTTCAGCGAGGCTCGAGCTTACGGGTCGTGGCTCGCACCTCGGGCGCCACCATGGCGTCGATGTACGTCGGACCGTAGCGGCCGTACTTGGCGCGGTAGGCGGCGTCGATCTGGTTGCCGATGTCAGGATCGGTTTCCGCCTCGATGGTGACGTCCTTGTCGACGCCGCCGGCCCGGATATGGCCTTCGTGGGTCTCCTGGACCGTGCGGAACCAGGCACCCGCGCCCGCCTTGTAGGAGCGGACATAGAGGTGGTCGCCATGGCGGACGACCCAGATCGGCACCGGCTTGCCCAGCGTGCCGTCGCCGCGCCGGGGCTCGATCCGCAACTCGTCGGCCGCTTCGATCCTGCTGAGCTCGTCGCTCGTCCACGTAGTCATCGGCTTGTCTCCTTCGTCATATCGGTGATCGCCGCAGTCTCAAGTGCCGCGGCCGCATCGTCGATACCCAAACCCGCGCCGCCGACCCGGCGCCTGGGGGGCCCTGTCACACCCCTGAACACCGCTCCCCGGCACACCCCGCCCTGCCGCGTAGCACGCGGCGGTGGCACAGTTGATGGGGGAAAGAGACGTTTTCCCTGCTCAGAGCAGCTTCAGAACAGCTCGGAACACGCTCGCTTCGGCCGCGCCGCCACGCGCCGCCGTCAGTCATAGAAGCAGTCGTCAAAGCAGTCATAGAAGCTTCAGCACGGAGAAGAAACATGCTCACCGTCAACTCCTACTCCGCCACGTCCGCGACCGAGCCGCTCGCCCCGGCGAGGGTCGACCGTCGCGACGTCGGCCCGCGCGACGTCCTCATCGAGATCAAGTACTGCGGGATCTGCCACTCCGACATCCACTTCGTACGCGGCGAATGGGGCACGGCCCCCTATCCCGTCGCCCCCGGTCACGAGATCGCCGGCATCGTCGCCGCGGTCGGCCCGGAGGTCACTCAGTACGCCGTCGGAGACCGGGTCGGCGTGGGCTGCATGGTCGACTCCTGCGGCGAGTGCTCCAGCTGCCGCAAGGGCGAGGAGCAGTACTGCCTCAAGGGCAACACGCTCACCTACGGCTCCACCGACAAGGACGGGCGGATCACCCAGGGCGGCTACACCACCCACATCGTGGTGACCGAGGACTTCGTCGTACGAATCCCCGAAGGTATCGAGCTCGACTCCGCCGCGCCGCTGCTGTGCGCCGGCATCACGACGTACTCGCCGCTACGCCGCTGGGGCGCCGGCCCTGGCAAGAAGGTGGCGGTCGTCGGGCTCGGCGGGCTCGGTCACATGGCCGTCAAGCTCGCGCACGCGTTGGGCGCCGAGGTGACCGTCCTGTCGCAGTCGCTGAAGAAGAGGGAGGACGGCCTGCGCCTGGGCGCGGACCACTATTACGCCACGAGTGACCCGGAGACGTTCGAGCAGCTCGCCGGCTCCTTCGACCTCATCGTGAACACCATCAGCGCGAAGGTCGACCTCGACGCCTACCTGTCGCTGCTGGCAGTGGACGGCACGATGGTCAACGTCGGCGCCCCGGCCGAACCGCTGGCGTTCAACGTGTTCCCCCTCATCATGAGCCGCCGGTCGTTCGCCGGTTCGGCGATCGGTGGCATCCGCGAAACCCAGGAAATGCTCGACTTCTGCGCCCAGCACCACCTCGGGGCCGAGATCGAGGTCATCTCGGCCGACAAGATCAACGAGGCGTACGAGCGCGTCCTGGCCTCCGACGTGCGGTACCGGTTCGTGATCGACATCTCGACCCTGGCCTGAGCCACCAGCCGGCGAGTCCGAGGTCATCGTCGGCAAGGCGCTGGCCGGTGGGCGGCGCGACGAGGTCGTACTCGCGACCAAGGCGCACATAAGGTCCGCTACGCCGGCCACTCGACCTGGCCGGTCTCGGCGATCGTGGAGGCCCAGTGGACCGCGAGCGAGCGCGGCCGTGAGCGCTTCACGTGTGAGCAGCCGCCGTACTCCATCCTCGTGCGCGGGATCGAGGCCGACACGCTCCCCACGTGCGCGAGGTACGGGATGGGCGTGATTCCGTACAGCCCGCTGGCCGGCGGCTGGCTCACCGGGCGCTACCGCAAGGGCTCGGAGTCGGGGCCGTTCTCCGTGGCGCGCCAGCGGCTCGACGTCGAACTGCCGGATGACGTACTGGACCGCATCGACGAGATCGTGCCGCCCGGGGTGACGATCAACCCGGCCGACAACGGATGGGCCAGCCCGGCCCTGCGGCCCGCGGCCCGACGCCGGTAGACCCGTGCTGCCACCCTGTCGTTCGCCTGACCTACCTGAGTCGTTCACTTCAACCCGACATGGTCTACCTACAGGCTCGGGGAGAAGAAACCGTGACGACCGATCAGAAACGCCTTGGCCTCGGCAGCAGCCGATTCATGTGGGAATTCGGCAAGTCGCCTATGCGTACGGCTTCGGTGCTGCCGAGCTCGGCGCGGCTGGCGGCGCGGATGGTGGCGGGCCTCCCGGAGCGCAGGAGGTCGTGACGACCATGACGGTCTGGCAGAACCTGCCGCCCGCGACCGTCTACATGGCCCGCCGTCCTCGCTTCACGTAGCCGCGTCCCCCCGCCTCGACGGCCACCGGCCACGATGAGACAGGCGGGAGCGCTGGCTTGAACCTCCCGTGGCGGGAGGATCTACCGTCGACTCCGTGACCGGAAACGACGGTATCGAGCGTCGATGGACCATCGGGGAGCTGGCCAAGGCCACCGGGGTCACCATCCGTACGCTCTACCACTACGACGAGATCGGCCTGGTTCGGGCCGGCGAGCGGACCGCGTCGGGCCACCGCCGCTACACCGAGGCCGATCTGCGGCAGCTCTATCGCGTGCGCGCCCTGCGCGGACTGGGACTGTCGCTGGAGGAGATCGCGAACGTCCTCCAGCGGCCGGCCGACGACCTGACGGCCATGCGCGACCTGCTCGGCGCCCAGTTGGCCGAACTGGAGCTGCAATCGGCCAGGATGGCGCAGCTCAAGACGAAGATCGGCGGGCTCCTCGGGCTGCTCAACCAGTCGGTCATGCCCGATTCCGAGCACTTCATGACCACCCTCGAAGAGATCTCGGTGTACGAGACGTACTTCGCCCAGGAGTTGCGAGACCACCTGGCCCAGCGCCGGATCCAACTCGGCGAGGACACGCTGCGGGACCTACGGGCCGAATGGCTCGTCCTCCTCAAGGAGGCCCACCAGCACATGCTGGCGGGCACGCCCGTCGACGACCCCCGGGTGCGGGCTGTGACCGCCCGCTGGACGGCGATGGCGGCCGCACTCCAGAGCGGCAACGAGCAGCTCGACGAACGGCTCAAGATCGCCGGAACGGCGTGGTGGCGCGACAACAGCGCCGGGGTCAGCGAGGAGGTCAGCCGCCAGATCGAGTGGCTGGACGCCGACGGCCTGCCCGCCATCTTCGACTACCTCCAGCGGGCCGTGCTCTGGGCCCGCGAACACGAATCAGGAGAGTGACGCGAGAATGCGATACCCCGACGCACCGGTACGGCCGGAGCACAACAAGGTCGGCGGCCTGGTCTTCGACGACCCCTACCAGTGGCTGGAGGAGGACGACGGCGAGGGTGTGGCGACCTGGCAGCAGGCCCAGGACGAGCTGGCCCGCTCCTACGTACACGGCTGGCCGCACCATGAGGCGCTCGCGGCCCGCGTCAATGAGCTGGTCGAGCAGATGGACGCCCGCAACCTGGTGGTTCCCGTTCGATACGGGCCGCGGTGGTTCCGCGCGCGCATCCCCGACGGCCGGGAGCTGATGGTCTTCGAGACGGCCGACGCCCCCACGGGCCCATGGCGCATGGTGATCGACCTCAACGAGCTGTCCGACGGTACGCCACTGCGCATGAGCCCGCAGCCCTCCCCCGACGGCAGCCTGCTGGCGTACTCCCTGGACGCCGGGGGGCGCGAGCTGCCGGCGCTCAAGGTGATCGAGATCGACACCGGGAAGGTGCTGCTGGACGGCGTACCGCAGCAGCGGCCGGGGCTGGTGGCCTGGCTCCCCGACGGCAGCGGATTCTTCTACATGGCCAACGAATCAGGGGCGGCGCAGGTACGGTGGCGGCTGTTCTTCCACCGGCTGGGGCAGCCGGCGCCCACTCAGCCAGAGCCGCTGGACATCCCCCACATGTTCGCCATCCCCAAGATCTCCCGGGACGGGCGCTGGGCGCTGGTCCAGGTCGACCATCTACGGCCCCGGCCGCACTTCATCGCCCGCCTGGACGGCCCCTGGGAGTGGCGCGAGTTCATCACCGACGCCGAGCACCTGTACAAGGGCGTGCTCGTCGACGACTCCTACGTGGCCGTCACCACGGCGGGCGCCCCGCGAGGCCGCCTGGTCCGCATCCCGCTGGACAGCCCCGGTGACCCGGACACCTGGACCGAGCTGGTGCCGGGCGGTGACGCCGTACTCACCGGCGTGACCCTCGTCGGCGAGCGGCTGGTGCTCGGCGAGCTGGTGGACACCGTCTCCCGCGTCCGGATCCTCGGCCTGGACGGCGCGGACCTCGGGGAGGTCCCGCTGCCCGGCCAGGGCTCGGTCAGCTCCATCGCCCAGGGGGTCGTCGCCCTGGGGGTGATGGACCAGGTCGTGGGCTGCGAGGACGCCATCACCTTCGGCTACACCTCCTACACCCAGTCGCCCACGGTCTACCACTACGAGCTGGAGTCGGGGGCCCTGACCGCCTTGCAGGGGTCGGGCCACACCCTCACCGGGCTGGTCACCACCCGCGTATGGGCCACGTCGGCCGATGGCACGCGCGTGCCCTGCACCCTGGTCCACCGCGCCGACCTGGACCGCTCGCGGCCACAGCCGACCCTGATCCAGGGGTATGGCGGGTTCAACGTCGCCGTGCTGGCGTCGTACCTCGGCCCCCTGGCCGCGTTCGTGGAGGCGGGCGGGATCTACGCGCACGCCCATGTGCGCGGCGGCGGGGAGTTCGGCCTGGAGTGGTGGGAGGGCGGGCGGCTGCACGCCAAGCAGAACACCTTCAATGACCTGTACGCCATCGCGGAGCGGTTGATCGCCGACGGGGTCACCACGCCCGACCGGCTGGCGGTCCAGGGCGCCTCCAACGGCGGGCTGCTCACGGGCGCCGCCGTGACCCAGCGGCCGGAGCTGTGGCGGGCGGTGGTCTGCGGCGCCCCGAAGCTGGACCTGATGCGCGTCGCCCGCGACCCGCTGGGCACCGCCGCGACCCTCTCCGAGTACGGCAATCCCAACGACCCGGCCGACGCCCCAGTGCTCATGGCCTACTCGCCGTACCACAACGTGAAACCGGGTACGGCCTACCCGGCGATCCTGCTGGACGCGGGGGCCAACGATCCTCGCTGCCCGGCGTGGCACTCCCGCAAGTTCGCCGCCAGAACGCAGGCCGCCACCACCTCGTGCCATCCCGTCCTGCTGCGCGTCTGGTCCGACGCGGGCCATGGGGGAACGAGCTGGAGCACGATCGTTCTGCAGCAGAGCTTCTGGCTGGCGTTCGTCATGCGGGAACTGGGCCTGGTGCCTGACCTGTAGTGATATTGGATGTGATATCGCTAGATCACCGATATCGCTATTAGACAGCGGATGATCACATCTGCTTTGCTCCAAGCTTCTGACAGATGAGAAGCAAGGATTTCGGCATGCGACACTTCCGCGTCCGCCGCGTCACCGGAGCGCTCCCCGCGACCTCGTTGGCGCTCTCCCTCCTGTCCGGCGGCGCTCTCGGCGCGGGCCCGGCCTCGGCCGCTACCGTCGCGGCGTCCCCGGCCGTTTCGGGCGAGGCTCAGGTCAGGAAGGAGTTGCGGGCGCTGGAGGTGTCTTTCAAGGGCCGCATCGGGGCGTACGCCATCGACACCGCCACCGGCAAGACGGTGACGTACCGGGCGAGCGAGCGCTTTGCGTTTCTGTCCACCTTCAAGGCGCCCCTCTGCGCGGCCGTGCTGAACAAGGCGCGCACCTCCGAGCCCGGCCTGATGAACAAGCTCATCAAGTGGACGGCCGCCGACATGACGCCCAATTCGCCGGTCACCGAGAAGCACGTCGAGGACGGCCTGACGGTCGCCCAGTTGTGCGAGGCGGCCATCACCAAGAGCGACGGCACCGCGGCCAACCTGCTGCTCAAGCTGATCGGCGGGCCCGCCGGGCTGACGAAGTACTTCCGTACGCTGAAGGACTCGACCTCCCGGATGGACCGCTGGCACCCCGAGCTCAACGACTGGACGCCCAAGGAGAAGCGCGACACCACCACGCCCGCGGCCATCGCCCGCGATCTCCGCGCGCTCGCGATCGGCGACGCGCTGGACGCCAAGGACCGGGAGCAGTTCAACGCCTGGCTGCTCGCCAACAAGACCGGCGCCGAGCGGATCCGCGCGGGCCTGCCCAAGACCTGGACGATCGCCGACAAGACCGGCACCAACTCCGACGGATTCGGCGGCGGGAACGACATCGCCGTGATCCGCTCCGAGCAGGGCGCCGCTCCCATCGTCATGGCGATCTACACCAACCGCACCCCGGGCCTCCCCACCGACAACCAGACCATCGCGAAGACCGCTACCATCCTGGCTCGGGGACTCGGCAAGCTCTGACGCCGACGTTCCGCCGGCCTTCTCAGAGCTCTCCAGCCCGCCCGCGCGGCGCCTGCCAGCCCGGAAGGACGCCACGCAGGCGCTGTGACCTCGCGTGACGTCCTCCCGTCATGGGGTGATCAAGGGTAGGGATGGGGCTCGGGATTGGTCGCGCCGCCGTAGTCGGCGAATCGCTTGTGAAGCAGGGGCGGCGCGCTGGGCGGGCACAGGCTGAGGGTGTCCGGGGACCAGACGCGGCAGACCGTGAGCCCGAGGTGGCGGATGTCCGGGGTGGTGAGGTCGAGGTAGCCGAGCTGTTTTCCGGTCTTGGCGAAGGCTGCCACCAGCCCTCTCACGCGGCTGCGGAGGTCTGGGGCCGCGTCAGGGGGCAGGTCACGCGCCGAGACCTCCACATGGACGGCGAAGCGCTTGTCGATGATCGCGGCGTTGGCCGGATCTGTGTAGTAGGCCACGTTGTCGTCGAGATCGAAGAAGCGGTCCTTGTCGGTGACGTCACTGTCCTCGATGGCGGCCTTGGCGGCCATCCAGTTGGCGTAGCGGAACACCGCGACGGCTTCGAGGAGGGACTTGTACATCGCGTGGCCCAGGCGCTGGTCGCTGCCCAGGCCCGCGACGACCGGCGCGTTGCCGGGGTGGTCATCGCGGTAGACGCAGGCGACGGTGAAGCCGGGTAGGTCGGGACTGGGCAGGAGGTGGAACTCCGGGGGCGGTGTGCCCGGCGACCAGTGGCGGTCGATCAACCGGGCGAGGGCCCGCAGGCGGCCGTCAAGAAGGATCTTGACGGAGGGCTGACCGCCGTACCAGTGCCCGATCACGCAATCGAGCTGGATGAGCTCCTCCAGCGCGCCGAGCAGGGCTTTGCCCGGGTCGCTGTGGGTCGCGGTGCCGGTGGTCACCGCGGCGTTCACCCAGGGCTCGCCCTCCTTACGCCGCGGCAGGTAGCCGACCAGCGTGAGCTGGGCGGGCATCCAGTAGGTGTCGTCCGAGGTGAGCGAGTCGGCGGGCAGCCAGCTCATCGGGGCGTCGGGGTCGAAGGGCTCGAAAAGGAAGCCGTCGCGGCCGAGCTGCTCGTCGGAGAAGAACGACAGGCACTGATCTGCCGGAATCGCGCGGCCACCGCTGCTCATGGCGCGGTGACTGGCGAAGCGGAGCCGGTCGCGGTGCAGGGCGAGGAACGAGTGGTGGCAGTAACGCTCGGCCGACTCCCCGAGTGACTTGATAAGGGGCTCGTCGAGCAGGATGCCGGCCCCGCCCAGGTGGTGGCGCTCGGCGGGGATCGGCCGGGCGTCGTACAGGACGTGCACGCCGGTGAGTTCGGCGCCCGCGATGGCGATGCGTGGTTCGCCACGTGAGCGGGCGCTGAACTTCAACCGCGGTATCAGGCCGCACACGGGGTTCAGCATGCGCCGGGCCAGCATCCGGGTGCCGGTGTCGAACGGTGTGGTCCGCGGTACGAGGCCCGCGGCGGAGCCCTGGTCAGCCACTGAGCCACTCCTTGGCCTGGAAGTAGAGCTCGGGTTCGTCGCGCTGCGCGACGGGCGAGCAGGCCGGACAGCCGGGGATCTGCAGGACCTCGCTGACGGTCGTCTCCCAGGTGGGGAGGTAGACGCACAGCATCTTGCCATGGGTGAAGGAGGCGCCCGTATGGGCGAGGTTGATCGCTTCCAAGGCGAGATGGGAGCAGAGCAGCGAGGACAGCGCGGGCAGCATGGGCGGACGTCCGCCCGACGCCTGTGCGGTGGTGAGCGCGTTCTTGTATCGGCGGTAGCCCGCGCCGTCGGCGAGGTTCATCGTGATGCGCGTTTCCAGACAGGCGTAGCAGGGCCCGCGGCCCGGGTGGAAGGTCGGGCCGACGAACAGGAACGGCCCATCGATCGTGCCGTGCAGCCAGGACATGCCGACTTCCAGGGCGACCCTGTTGAACAGGCTCACCGCCACCGGATCCACCCGGACACCGGCCCACACGGTGATGCCGCCCTCCCAGGAGGCGAACGTCTCGGCGACTTCGTGCAGCCGCAGCCCGTGCGTGGTCCAGCCGGTGTCGGCGTCCTTGAGCACCTCAAGGACGGGATCGTCGCTGGAGTCGGTCACGTCGAGCTTCGGATCGCTGGCCGCGATCAGCTCCGTGACGCGGGCGGCCATACCGCCGTCGCCGATCACCCGTATCGGACGGGCGGGCGGCGGTGGCCCGGAGAGCAGGTCGGCGTAGTGGTCGAGGTAGTGGTCGAGTGCGTTCGTCGCGGTGTCCTCGATCACGTCTAGTGTCCGCAACTGCTCCAGGAGCGCGGACATCTCCTCCATACCGATGTTCGCCCGCGCGGCCAGCTCGGCCACCTCCCGGGAGCCGTCCAGAGCGTTCACCACCGAGAACAGCCAGCCGCGCCGGGCTTCGTCGGTGATGGTGTGCGAGGTGGCACTCCACACGCCCTGCCTGAGCTCGACCGTGTCGGGATCATGCCCGATGACCGAGAACGACCGCTTGATACGGGGTGATGCGGGCTGTGTCACAGCTTCTCCTGCGGACGCGGTCACATCTTCTCCTGCAGACGCGGTCGGCTCTTCTTCTGCGGATGTGGCCGGCCGCCCGGCCGGCCGAGGACGATCAGATGCAGCAAGGCGGTCCGCAGCCCGTCGACCCGGAGGACCTCGTGCGCCTCCTCGTCGTAGTAGGTCGACCAGTCCGTACCGGCCAGGCCGAGCGCGGTCGCGGTGAGATGGACATGCTGGGCCATCGCCCCCACCTCGTGCAGCACGAACCGCAGCCCGCGCGGGCCGTACTTGCGCATCGAGCGCCATGGGCGCCCGACGAACAGCACGACGAGCGCCGCTCGGTCGATCGGCAGTAGGTCGGGCAGCTCGTCCAGGCCGCAGCGCAGCAGCGCGGCCAGTTGCTGAGGGCCGCCGTGGCGGGCCAGGCAGTCCAGGCGGGGGGCGTAGCGGTACAGGCCCGGCTCCAGGTCCGTCACCTCGCGTGCGGCGAGGTGCAGCTCGACCGGGTACAGTCCGCCGCCGCTGGGGACGGCTCGGTGCGGCCGGCCCGCCTCGTGGCCGAAGCACGCTCCGGCGGCCCGTAGCAGCGCGGCGGTCTCGGGCAGCGTCACCGGGTCTCCGCTGAACGAGCGGGTGCTGCGCCGGGCCGCGATCACCTCATCCAGCGCCATCCGCGCCGGGGCCGGATCCGGCAGTTCGACGCGGCGTGCCGCGGGGATGGTCTCCTCATCGGTGTGGCTCAGCGTCTCCATGCTCGCGGTCGTGAGGTAGTCGGCGACCGAGCGTTGCAGCTCACGGTCGTGGCGGCGGAGCCGGCTGGCGTACAGGAACTCCTCGGCGGGCGAGGCCGACCGGGAGATCCCGAGATGGGAGTGCCGGAGCTGGTTGGTGTGGAAAGCCGTGCTGTCCAGCCATGGGCTGACCGCACGGAAGAAGTTGGTGCCGAGCGCGGAGCGCAGCACCGGCGTGTTCTCCATCTGCACCGATCCTTGAACGGGGTGGGCCGGATTCGGCGGGTGCCGTGTCCCGGTCCGATGACCGGGACACGGCACCCGCTTCTCGCGTTTACTCCTCCATGGCGACGGCGGCTGAACTGCTGCTGCTGGTGATCGGGGCGACCAGAAGCTTGCCGTCTTCCATCTCGATCGGGCAGGCGCTCAGGGTTTCGGTCGAGGTGCTCGTCGAAAGCATTTTCTCTCTCCTTTCGTGCATGAGGGTGCTGCCGGTGCGGACTGAGTGCCTCACCGGATCCTCGCGATATCTGATCGCGGGGCTCGTGGGCCGGGCCGGGGCCCGGGTGTCTTCACACCTGCGGACCTGGTGCGGTCGGCGGGCGCGTCGGTTGATCTATTCGGCGTAGTCCGAGGTGCGCGACGGACAGGGCGCCCTGCTGGAACAGCGCCGTGCCCGTCGTGGTGAACTCCAGCCAGTCGGCGAGTGCCGTCTCATCGCGCTCGGCGCTCCCGCACCCGCCCAGCCGGGTGGCCCAGGTCGCGAAGGTGCGCGCGTAGTCGTCGCGGTGGGTCCGTACGTGGATCGGCTCCCACCAACGCCCGCAGGCGGTCAGGAGCCGGTCGAGCGTGAGAACGGTGCCGGTCAGGCGAAGGCGTCGCATCGCCTCGACGTATCGTGCGGCCTCGGCCGGCCAGCTCTCGCTGTGCCCCCGGATCGTGCTCTCCAGCGCCAGGCGGGCGCCCGGCCTGGTCCACGCGTGCGCGTGGGCGAAGAACTCCGCGTAGGTGTCCGGCGTGCCGTCCACGTTCTCCAGGTTCTCCAGGAGCCCGATGCTGACGACCGCGTCATAGGGCCGGTCGGGGGTGAAGGCGCGGTAATCGCCCTGATGGATGGTCACCCCGCGCAGCCGCAACCCTTCGGCTTCCTGGCATGCGTGATCGGAGGCGTCGACACCACACGCGGCTGCCACACCGCGTTCGCGGCTCAGATAGCTCAGGAAGCCGCCATAGCCCGAGCCCACGTCGAGGACGCGTGACTGGGCGCTCACCTCCGCCCAGTCACTCAGCAGCCGGAACTTCGCGAGCTGGGCGGTGTCGAGGTCGTTCGTCCCCTCCCACAGCCCGCAGCTCAGCGCCATGGACTTGCCCAGCCAGCGGCGATGTGCGGCAACGTCGAGCTTGGTGACAGTCATGTGAACGCCTTAAGGGAGAGCACGTGATCAACGCGACCATACCCGATCGGTGACTGTCCGTAGCGCTACGATTACCTAGTGTCGCCGTGATGCATCGTTGTCTGTTGTCGGCGCTCAGTCCTGATCTCGGAGAACCCCACGTCCACTGACAGAGACGGCGTTGGGCAGGAGCAGCGCCCCGAGCGCCAGCCCGATCAGCCCGGCGACGACCGGCGCTCCGGTCCACAGCTCGGGCACGGCGGGCAGGCCGCCCCCGATGGCCGAGGCGACCCCGATGTACAGCGACCAGGTGGCGAAGGCCGACAGCCCGGCGAAAGCCCAGTAGGCGCCGCGCCGCTCACCCGACGGCCGCAGCCGGCGGATGAGCAGGTCGCTCACGAACCCGGCCACCACGAACGACAACAGGATCGGTACATTGCGGAACCCCGTCTGGGCAGCCGGCATGAGCGCCATCACCGCGTACATGACGGTCACCGAGCCGAACGGCAACAGCCAGCGGCGCACCAGCAACAGCACCGGGCTGAGCACGACGACGTTGGTGACGACCATCGCGACGGCCACCTGCTCGGCGCCCGGGCCCATCGCCACGGGGCCGGCGCCCCCCGCACCGCCGCCCGCGTTCTGCAACATGGACAAAGCCCGGACGATGCCCTCGGGGCGGTACTTCATGGCGCCGCCGTACGACAGGAACAGCGACACCAACGTGGTGGCGAACGCGAGCCCGATCAGCGCCGGCAGCAGGCGGCCGAGCGACGGCCGGGCGCCGACGTCGGGGGCGTTCCATGCCGAGCGCAGCGGTGTCGTGATGATCAGCATCATCGTCACGACGAGGCCGAGGTGCGACGGGCTGAAGAAGATGTTGATGGTCGTCTCGATGCCGAGGACGGTGTGCCACATCATGTCGGCCAACCCGAAGACGGCGAATGCGGGAATCGCCACCAGCCCGGCGAGATAACCGGTGGGGACGGCCGCCGGCCCCTGCCGCCCGGCGCGCACGTTGCGCCACACCTGCCAGATGATCCAGCCGGAGACCACGGCGAAGCCGGAATAGAACACCGCGTGCCATGGAGTGAAGAACGTCTCCAGCTGCGCCAGGTTGCTGTGCGCCCAGGCGTCGATCATCAGCCCGACTCCGAACCAGGTGCCGAGCAGCGCCGTCACCAGGTCTGTCCTGGAGGACACCCATCCGCGGGGCTCCCCCGTGTCCACCACTAATCGCCGAATGCCGACCGCGTCAGACGTCACTTCGTGCTTCCTTTCCGTCGATCGAATCGATTCATTCCGGGGCGCCCATCGGATGAGGCCTCTGCGCGGGGCCGGTCAGGCTGTTTCGGCGCTGAGGGCCCGCGCCACGGGCCGGCGCGCCGCCAGGCGTGCGGGCAGGGCGGTGAGTGCCGCCGTCGCCAGGAGAGTCGCGAGTGCGGCGCCGAGCAGCCAGAAGGAGGGGGGTTCCACCGCGTTCCTGGCAGTGAAGAGCGAGAGCAGGCCGATGCCCAGAGGGATGCCGACGATGGCGCCGGGCAGGCTGGGCAGCATTTGAGCAGTGGACAGACCCGCGGTGATCTGCCCGGGAGTGGCGCCGAGTGTACGAGCGATGGCCATGTTCGCCCGGGCCTCCATGGCCGTGGTCCAGGTGAACGTGAGGGTGTTCACGATAGCGAGCGCGATCAGCAGGATGGTGACGGCGAGCATCAGCCGGCGGTCGTGCTCGCCGCGCAGGTTGGGCAGGACGGAGGAGCCGTCCAGGCCGTAGCCCCGCTCCGGCTGGACGTAGATGGTCAGCAGGGCGACGATCGCGATCACTGTGGTGGCGGTGGAGCACGCCTGGAGTACGGCGCGGCCCGGCCGGCGGGCGGTCAGCCGCAGCCCGAGCAGCAGCGGCGTGGGCAGGAGCGCGGACAGCGCGGTGAGCCGGGGCCGGTGACGGGGCCGGCGCGCGGTGGCGGTCAGCGCCGTGACGGTCGCCGTACGCATGGCCCGCAGCGTGGGACGCAGTGTGGACAGCACCGCCACCGCTACGGCGAGGGCGGTCGCCGTGACGAGGGTGGCGCCGTCGGGCCCGCCCACGTCACCGATCCGGCTGGCGGTGGGGCTGGCGATGGCGGGCGCGGTCAGGCGGGCGATCACCAGCCCCAGCGTGTCGCCGACCAGCGCCAGCGCCAGGTACTCGGTGAGCAGGACGGTGGCGATCAGAGCCGGGGTGGCGCCGACGGCCTTGAGCAGCCCGGCCCGGCGCGTCTGCTCGACGGCGCGTCCCGCGGCCAGCGCCGCCACTCCGGTGATGGCCAGGAAGCTGAGCAGCCAGCTGCCGACGACCAGGATCGGCTGGCTGTTCCTGAGGATGACCAGGTCCTGGGTCTCTTTGAACTGCCAGGAGTGGAAGTTGACCCTGACGGTGGTGTCGCTGTGGGCGTCGATGAAGGCCTCGGTCGCGGCGGGGTCGCGCAGCTTGAGGTCGACAGCCGTGGTCACCGAGAGATCATGGGATGCCGCCAGGGCCCGGGCATCCGATCGGGTCATCCAGGCCAGGCCGCTGGCGTCGCTGGGGCCGCCGCCCGGGCCGATCTGCGCCGCCCAGGGGTAGATGGAGGTGGCCGCGGTGACGGCGATCCCGAGGACGGGGTACGAGCGGCCGGCGATGGTGACGCGGTCGCCGACGCCGACGCCCAGCGCGGTGGCGAAGCCGCGTTCGAGGACCGTGCCGCCGGAGCGCACCCAATGACCCGAGGTCACCAGCGGCCGGTCGACCGGGCCGGGCGTCTCGGCGAAGCCGTGCACCACCACGGGGGACGTCGTGGAATCGCGCGTGGTGAGGTCGGCGTAGACGATGCGATAGGGGCCATGATGGGCGACTACTTCGGGAGCATCCGCCAGCGCGGCCAGAGCCGCGGTCTCGGCGGGGCCCGCGTCGCCGGAGAGTGCCACCACGTCCGGCCCGGCGGTGGCCGCGCGGGTCTGTTCGTACAGCGCGTCGCTCACGCCGCCCAGCGACAGGCCCAGTGCCATCGTGGCGGTGGCCACGGTCACCGCGAGCAGGAGCATCGCGGCCTGGACCTTGTGCCGCCGCACGTCGGCCAGCACCAGGCGGACGACGAGCACGATGGAGCCCATGCCGTTCAGCCCTCCAGCCCGATCAGCCCGCCGAGCCCGCGCGGGTGGGAGCCGGCCAGCCGGGTGTCGTCGACGAACATCCCGTCACGCATCGAGATCAGCCGATCCGCGGTGGCCGCGACCCGCTCGTCATGCGTGACGATCACGAAGGTCTGGCCCGCGGAACGCAGCTCCTCGAAGATTCTCAGTACGTCGAGGGTCGCCGCGGTGTCGAGGTTGCCGGTCGGCTCGTCGGCCAGGACGACCAGCGGTTCGTTGACCAGCGCGCGAGCGACGGCGACACGCTGGCGCTGGCCGCCCGACAGTTGCGACGGCAGATGCCGGGCACGGTCGGCGAGCCCGACCCGTTCCAGCAGCAGGCTCGCGCGCCGCCTGGCCTGGCGGCGCGAGCGTCCGGCCAGCAGCGCGGGCAGCTCCACGTTCTCGGCCGCGGACAACTCCTCCACCAGGTGGAAGGCCTGGAAGATGAACCCCACCGACCGGCGCCGCAGGCGCGCCAGAGCCCGCTCGCTCAGCGTGTCGATGCGCCGCCCGGCCACCCACACCTCGCCATCGGTGGGCCGCTCCAAGCCACCCAGCAGGTGCAGCAGAGTAGATTTCCCGCAGCCGCTGGGCCCCATCACCGCCAGCGTCTCCCCCTGAGGCACCTCCAGGTCGGCCTCGTCCACCGCGCGGATCCGGCTCTGCCCCTGACCATGCGTCTTCACCAGGCCGCAGACCCGGACCACGGCACTTGACACGTTCATCCACCCTCGACTTCGTCATCGGCCTTGGACCAGGCCCGCTCACAGGAATCCAGCCAGCGCAGGTCCGCCTGCAACCGCAGCACGACCCCTTCCAGCAGCAGGCCGGCGCCCGACCCCGGCGGCTCGGCCAGCGCCGCCTGCTGCACCTCACGCAAGCGGCGCAGCAACTCACGGCGCTGGGCCGCCACCAGCTCGACCGGGTCGGCGAGCCGGGCCGCGGCGGCCGCGGCGAGCTTGAGATGGAACTCCGCCAGGTCCGGTTTCGGCCAGCCCACCTCGGCCAGCCAGGCGGCCACCCGCTGCTGCCCCGCCGGCGTCAGCTCATAGACCTTGCGTTCGGGCCGCTCGGGCAGGCCGTCCGTCCGCTCACAGACAACGAGCCCGGCTTTTTCCAGCCGGGCCAGCGTCACGTAGATCTGACCGCGGTTCATCGACTCGCCGAGCGGGCCGAGAGTTCGCTGCAGCCGAGCGTGCAAGTGGTACCCGTGTGACGGCTCCTTGGCGAGCATCGCCAGCACTGCGTCCTGCACTCCATCCCCCTAACGGTTAGCCAATAGATAGCGGTTACCCGTGGGAGGTGTCAAAACGCTACATCTGGTGATCTCCTGGACCGGCCCGCCGCCAGCATCACAGCACCTGACGGCCAGGTCCCGTTCCTGGACCTGCTTCAGGGCCGCGACGAGCTACAAGCACATGTGGTACGACGACGCGCCGCACCAGGCGCCTTCGTCGTCAGCGCCTGGACGGTGGTCGGCCTATGTATTGATTGGGTTGGAACGGTTACGGACTCGTCTGCAACGTGAGAGGGCCGAAGGCGTGTCCGGCCCACAGCTCACGGGAGGTCTCCTCCGGATACGCTGCTATGTCGGGCTTGGTGTCGATGATCCAGGTGTGCCGGTTCTGCGGCTCGTACGCCGGCCAGCCCGGGTCTCCGGTCGTGGCAAAGGCGATCCATGCCGCTCGGACCTGGGCCGACAGCTCGGCCGCGGCCGGAGGCGGATCCTGTCCGATCAGCAGTCCCGCCGATCCGGCGGTCAGGTTGCCGAACGTCAGCGGCAGGCCGAGCCCGTGACAGGCGCCGAGGAGGTCTCCGCCCATGCCGGGGGCCGACCAGGTCAGCTCGTACAGGTGGGCGCGGCCGTGCTTCTGGCGGGCTTCGGCCAGGCGTACGGAAGGCATCCGGAACAACCAGTCGGAGTGCACCAGCTCGTACAGCCGCTCCTCGTCGGCACCCGGGTAGGCATCCCGGTAGGCCTCGGGATCCGGGGCGAGCGCCCGCAGCGCGGTGTCCGCTCGTTCGGCGGTGATCTGGCCGGTGTCGCCGCTGATGGCCATGAACAGCCGATACTCGTCGCGGGTGTGACCCACGATCAGCTCCACCCCGTGCGCGGCCCCGTCCGCCAGTGACCGCCACGGCACCTCGGGCAGCACCTCGCCGTCCACGACCGGCGCGCACAGCGTCCGGACGTGCGCCGCGTGGCCCCACCGCGGGTAGTCGCCCATCTTCTCCGCCGTCATGTCCCCGGCGTCGATCAGCCGCTCCGGCGACTGGCGGGCGAGTTCGCCCGCGAGCGGGGGCAGGCCCAGCTCAGCGGCTACCGCGGCGCCGATGTCGGTGGCCAGCTCAGGGGAGAAGAACATGCCCGGCACGCTCTGCGCGATCGCCCGGCGGAACAGGCCGGCGGCTCTGGGCATCGTCATCAGCGCCGCGATGCTCCCGGCTCCGGCGGACTCTCCGAAGACGGTGACCCGGTCCGGATCGCCGCCGAAGGCCGCGATGTTGTCCTGCACCCAGCGGAGGGCGGCCACCTGGTCCAGGAGCCCGCGGTTGGCCGGTGCCCCCTGGAAATGTCCGAAGCCCTCGGCGGAGACCCGATAGTTGAAGGTGACCATGACGACGCCGTCCCGGGCGAGCACGCGGCCGTCGAAGACGGGGTCGCCGGACCACCCGTACATGTAACCCCCGCCATGAATCCACACCATCACCGGCAGCCGGGCGGCGCCCAGGTCGGGGGACCAGACATTGACGGTCAACCAGTCACCGTCGGCGCCGTCCGCGCTGGAGGCGCCCAGCAACCTGGACTGCGGCGGCCGCGGACCGAACTCCCCGGCCTCGCGCACCCCGTCCCACGCCTCGGCCGGCACCGGCGCGGCCAGCCGCAGCGCGCCCACCGGCGGGCGCCCGAACGGGACACCGCGGAAGACGGCCACGCCGTCCTCTATACGCCCGCGCAGCCGTCCCGTGCTCACCCGGACCTCCGGGTCCGCTGATCCGATGGCGCTCATGGCACGCTCCTCATCCAGGGAGTGCCGGCTCCCACAGCCAGGCGCGGCCATCTTCGCCCGAACCGCGGGTTCGGCGCACCTCGTTATTGAGCGGGTCGCTGCCACGTCAGCTCCGGCCACGCGCTCGAAAGCACGGCTTCAAGCCCTTAGGGCTGAGTCCCTTCAGGTGGCGCGGCGGGAACGACGCAGGACAGGGCGCCGCGCAGGATCGCGGCGAAGGATTCCGTATTGCCGGGCTCGAGCCACCGTCGCCCCGCCACCCGGATGGCGGCGGCGACCGCGGCGGCCGTGACGGCGGGGAACAGGTCGCGCTGGGGGTCGGTGCCGGTGCGGGCCGCGATCGCCTCGGTGAGCGGGCCTTCCGCCATGGTGAACGCCCTCAGCGCCTCGCCCTCCAGCTCGGGCGTCGACATGATCATGCGCAGGCCCGCCTTGTCGGGCTCAGGGTCGGTGTAGAGCTCGATCACGGCCGCGATGACGGCCTGGTCGAGCGGCTCGCCGGCGGGCCGGGCGCGCAGCGCCTGCCCCACGCGGCCGGCCTGGTCGGCCTGGAAGGCGCAGATCGCCTCCGCCCTGCTGGAGAAGTAGTTGTTGTACGTACGGGATGAGACTCCGGCGGCCGTGGCGATGTCATGGACGCGCACCAGAGCCAGCCCGTGAGGGCCCTGCTCGATGGCCAGGCGCAGCGCGGCGTGGCTGATCGCCTCTCGGGTGGCCTGCTTGTTGCGCGCCCGGAGGTCGAGGGCGTCGTCGTTCATGGGAGCGACTCTATCTGATGATGCGTGGCACGCACTAGGTGCGTGCCACGCAAGTTGTGGGTAGAGTGCGACGGGACGCCTGGCACTCGCCCCTGGAGAGTGCCAACCGGCGGGGTGTGCCGGGACGGCGAGGTCCGCCTGTCGGCGGGCCGTCCGTCGCGGGCGCCGTCCCGGACAGCCCCTATCGAGAGCAGGAGCAGGAATGGCTTCGAAGATGATCGCGTTCGACGAGGACGCCCGGCGCGGTCTCGAGCGCGGCATGAACCAGCTGGCCGACGCGGTCAAGGTGACCCTGGGTCCCAAGGGCCGCAACGTCGTGCT
>NZ_JBICTR010000020.1:0-170695 GCF_043197735.1 Nonomuraea sp. NPDC049028 | reverse complement strand
AGCCGCGCCCGTAGGCCGAACGGTGAATCGCCGACCCGCAGAACTCATCCAACCGCAACGATGAAAGGGGCATCAGCTCGCGTAACGCACTCTCAGAGCCGTGGACCCGCTGACGAGACAACGCCATGTGCAAGGTAGGGCTCTGACCAGCCAGTATCCGCAGAACCGGCCAGCCTTGGCGCGCAACCCCGATCATGCTGTGAGGCGGCAGGCACCAGGCCCTGTTCATGACCAGGTTCACTGCAATGGAGCTGACCAACCGCTGCAATCGGCTGACGTAACCGCTGGTGGGGCCATCATTGGTCACGAGGCTTGCAGTGCTGATGCGTCACAGTCTTGCAGTGCCCACAGTCCACAAGCGGGCGGGAAATCGTCAGACTTCATTGGCCACATCCCTCGCAGCAGGGGGCCGGAGGAGCAATTCATGCGGAACGACGCAGAACCCCTTCGGAAAGCGTTCACCGTCGCGGGCGGTGGACTACCGGTGCCGCGATCGACTGGCAGGCCCGAGCAGGAGAGGAAACAACCGCCATGAGCGGCTTTGTCCCGCCTTGAGTGCTGCAATCAGCTGACCAATCCACTGAAAGGGTGTGGCGAACGCCCATGAAATTTACGTGGCTGGTCCCAGCAATCTTCACATCCAGCCTGCGCCTCACACGCACGCATGGTCGCCCCAGGGGAGATCCAGCTCAGCCGAAACTTGCGGGAATTCTGCCTTCTCGCAAGTTGTCGAGACCCGTCGCGACGCAACGGATCTTAATTATTGAATTTGATTTTCTAGAAAATCGAAAATGCTAGAGTCTGAGCGTGACGGCTGAGATGGGCGGACGTAGCGACTGTGCAGGGGCTCGCATCCGAAGTGGAGACGATGACCGCGTGATGTCCGGTCTCTCTGGAAGCCGCGCACGCCGAGTGGAGCCTGGCGTGGCGCTGCGCCACGAGCGCTGACGACGGAGGCTGTGATAGCGCATGATTTGCCGATGATGAGGATCGAGACACCGTGGGGTCCCTGGGAGGCCGCGCCGCTTGGTGAAGTCGTTGCGCTGATGCGCGGGCTGGCGGCGCCGTGGTGGGTGGCCGGCGGCTACGCCATCGAGCTGGCCGTGGGCCGTGCGTACCGCGAGCACGGGGACGTCGATATCGCGCTGCTGCGCCGGGACCAACTCGCGGCGCGGCGGCTGCTGGACGGCTGGGACGTACACGCCGCGGTCGTGCCCCAGACGCTACGGCCATGGGCGGTTGGCGAGGTCCTGCCCGAGCAGGCGCACGACATCTGGGTACGCGAGCATCCGGACGGCCCCTGGCGGTTCCAGCTCATGCTGGACGAGGCCGACGACGAGGAGTGGATCTACCGGCGTGACCCTCGGATCCGCCGCCCGCTGGCCGGGTTGACCGTCGAGCAGGATGGTTTCCGGAGGATTGTCCCGGAGGTGCAGTTGCTCTACAAGTCCAAGGGTCTGCGGCCGAAGGACGAGGTCGATTTCGAGGCGGTCCTGCCGCTGTTGAGCGAGGGGGAGCGGCGCTGGCTGCACGAGGCGCTGGAGACCGAGCACACCACACATCCCTGGCGCGAGCGCCTTGCGCCAGGCGCGCCAGACGCGCCCCATGGGCCAGATGACGTGCGGCATTCCGGCGGCGCGTCGTGAAAGCGCGGGATCCTGCGCGCAAGGCCGCAGCCGGCGTCCCGTTCCGCGAAATCCGCCACTTCACCTGAGAAGGCAAGACCAGTGACCATCCCGGATACACAGGGCGAGCCGCAGGGCAGCGCTCGACAGATCGGCACAGAAGCCACAGTGGTTACGCCGTGTTTGCACTGTGGTGCCCCGATCGAGCAGCGGCGGGGGAGGGGGCGGCCCAAGGCGTACTGCCCGGAAGGCGACTGCCAGGCCGCCGCCAAGCGTGAGCGGGAGATGCGGCGCGCGACGCCCGGGCTGGAGGGGGCGCTGGCGCGGGCCGAGCAGCTGTACGACCGGATGGAGAACGGGCTGGCCGCCGCCATCGAGCCACTGGCCAGGGCGCTGGCCCAGGAACTGAGTCCGGCCGGGGTCGAGGCGAAGCTGAGCGCCGTACAGGCTGAGGCGCACACGCGGGTCGCCATCGCGCGTGCCGAGCGGGAGCAGGCATTCGAGCAGGTACGGCTGTCGCGGGAGGCAGCCGAGCACGCGCGCAGGGAGGCTGGCGTGATGCGGCTGCGCGTGGAGGAGGCCGAGGCCGAGCGGGATACGGCGCAGGCTGATGGTGAGCGGGCTCGCGAGCAGGCGCTGGCCGCGTTGCGGGAGGCGGCCAGCACCGAGCGGCAGGCCCTGCAGTCCGCCGAGGAGGCCGGGCGCCGGGCCGATCTGGCCGAGCGGCAGGCCGATGAGGCGGTACGGCGGGCGGAGCTGACCGAGCGGGCCAGAGATCAGGCGCTCCAGGAGCTGGCGGAGCGGGTCGAGGCCGCCGATGGGCGGGCCGCTGAGGCGGAGGCGCAGGCCGTACGGGCTGAGACAGCGGCGGAAGCTCGGGTGGTACGCGCCGAGAAGGAGGCGCAGGCGCAGGTCGTACAGGTGCGGAAGGAGGCCGAAGCCCGCGCCGTACGGGCGGAAAAGGATGGGGAGGCGCGAGCCGAACAGGCCCGGAAAGAGGCGGTGGCGGCGCGGGCGGAGAGTGATCGCGCCCGTGAGGAGGCGGCGGAAGCCAAGCGGGCCAGGCAGCTGGCAGAGCGGGACCTGGCCGCGGCCGAGGCCAGGGCGGAGGCGGCCGGACAGGAGCGGGAACGGGCCGTCGCCCGGGCGGAGACCGCCGAACGTGCCGCGGCCGAGGCGCAACGGGACCGCGCCGTCGCCCTGAACGATGCGGCGAAGGCTCGGGAACTGGCCGCCGCGGAGATCGCCCAGGCGCGCGCGACGGCGGAGGGTGCGGTGGAGGAGCGGGATCGGTTGCGGGGGGAACTACGGCTGGAGCGGGCTCGGCTGGAGGACGCCCGTGTTCAGCTGGAGGCGGCTCGGGCGGAGGCTACCCAATTGCGGGAGCGGGCGGTCGCGGCGGAGCTACGCGCAGGCTGATGTCTGGCCGGCGTCCCGGAGCTGCACCATCCGATCAGGCACGGGCCCTTCTCGACGGCCGGCACTCGACCTGATCGCCAAGAACGGCGCTGGCTGCGCCCAGGTTGCGCAGTTCCACGTGCCGATCCAGGGCCTTGACCAGGCCGGTGCTGCTGACGTCGGTGGGGCTTTGCGCAGCCGGTCCAGCCGGGAGACCCGCCGCCCGGATTCGACCTTGACCAGCTCTTCCAGCACGGCGGCCTGGTTGGGGCTGGGGGCGGCGGCCAGCAGCGCGTACTGGCGGGAGGCGACGCGCTCGCGCAGCGCGGCGATCAGCCGCTCCAGGGTGGTGACGCCGGGCAGCAGGATGTTGGCCTCCATCGGGCGGTGGGTGGCCAGGTCGAACAGCACAATCGGGCGCTCGCCGGTGGTCCAGGCCCGTTTGTAGAGCCAGCAGGCCAGCGCGAACCACTGTTCGCCGGCGAAGGCGGTGTAGCCATAGCTGCTGCGGATCTGCTCCTGATGATCCCAGCGGGCCTCCTTCTCGCCATGCCCCTTCAGGTCGGCGGCCTGCAGGCCGAGCTGCTCGGCGACGTAGTCGACCACCGCGGCGGGAACTGTCCAGGAAGCAGTTCAAGGACCGTGTGGTGCCGAGTTGCAGGGCCCAGCCGAGCTGGTTGCGGGCGCCGTTGGCGGCCATCGTCTGGCGCCGGTCGTCGGCATCCAGGTGGAAGAAGGCGCCCCCGCCTCGCACACCACGGCGGGGGCGCCCTCGGATATCAGCAGCGGTCAGGCCAGATGATCAACGTGCCCGATTACGTGCGGAATTGCGTCATTCTCACGCCAGTCATGATCACCGGGCAAGGAGGCTGACATCGTGTTGGTCCGGGCCGACGACATCAACATGATGCCCATGATGGAGTCAGGCCGTGGAAGATCAGGTCGAGCAGGGAGGCCGCATGCCCGGCCGCATCCGGTTCCGTCTCGGTGACCAGCGCAATGGCGTTCACCAACCTGAACAGCTGCTCGACCGGTATGCCCGTCCGGACCTCGCCCGCCTCCTGTGCCCGCGCCAGCAGCCCCTGCGCCGCCCCGAACACCGCCGCGCGACACGACGAGCCATCCTCGCCCAGCGCCACCAGCAGCGACGCGGCTAGCCCGCGCTCCGTGCTGCCCTGCGCGATCACCGCGCCCAGCCACTCCCTCAGCGCCGCGCCCGGCGACGGCGCGGACATCAGCTCCTCGGCCCGGCGGCACAGGGCGTCGATGTGGTCGCGGAAAACCGCCTCCAGCAGCGCCTGCCGGGTGGGGAAGTGGCGGTAGAGCGTGGCGTTGCCGACTCCCGCGCGCTGTGCAATGTCGTCCAGCGGCGCATCGGCCCCTAGTTCGGCAAAGGCCGCCCGCGCACAGGCCACCAGTCGGTCGTAGTTGCGCCGGGCGTCGGCCCGCATCGTCGCCTCCCGGGTTTGCCTAAGCGGGGACTATCCCCGTATCGTACTCGAACAGAAACCGGGGAGAGTCCCCGGTTAGGAGGTGCCATGAGCTCCCAGCCACCGAAGTACGCCGCCCGGCACGCCGAGCATTTCGCGATGGAGCGCCGCGACGGAGTGCTCCTGCTGCGCATGCACACCGGCGGCGGCCCAGCCGTCATGTCACTCGCGCTGCACCACGCCTGGGGCGAGGTGCTGCGGGAAGCGGGCGCAGACCTGGACAACGAGGTGCTGATACTCACCGGCACCGGCGAAGCGTGGACCGGCGGGCTCGACCCCGCCCTGCTCGACCGGCCGCCGGCGCAGCGGGGCGAGGACCGCTACGACCTCTACCGCGATGGCATCGCGCTGCTACGCAGCCTCGTCTTCTCCGTGGACGTGCCGACGATCGGCGCGCTCAACGGACCCGGCTACCACCAGGAGCTGGCCCTGGCCTGCGACCTGACGCTGTGCACCCCCGGCACCGTCTTCGACGACACCCACTTCCGCTCCGGCGCCGTACCCGGCGATGGTCAGCACCTGGTCTACCAGGAGCTGCTCGGCCTCAAGCGGGCCGCGCGGATGCTCTACACCGGGGCCGGCGTCGGCGCCACCGAGGCGCTGGAGCTGGGCTTGGTCAACGAGGTCGTGCCGGACGAGCGGCTGCTGCCGCGCGCCTGGGAGCTGGCCGCCGAGATCATGGCCGCGCCGCGCGCCACCCGCCGGCTCACCCACGCCATTGTCCAGCGCCCATGGCAGCGCCGCCTGGTCGACGACCTGGCCTTCGGCCGTACTCACCATCTGCTCAACACCTGACCCCGTTCTCGAACACCCCGCCATCAGGAGGAAACATGATCACCGTTCTCGTGACCGGCGCCACCGGCACCCAGGGCGGCGCCACGGCCCGCGGCCTGCTGGCCGCCGGGCAGCGGGTCCGCGCTCTCGTCCGCGACCCCGGCACTCCCGCCGCGCGGGCGCTGGCCGCCGCCGGCGCCGAGCTGGTCCGCGGCGACATGGGCGACCGCGTCTCGCTCGACGCGGCCACCCGCGGCGTCGACGGCGTCTTCAGCGTCCAGCCCACCCTCGGCTACCCTGGCACGCCGCCCGGCTTCACCATCGACGACGAGCTCCGCTACGGCCGCAACGTCGCCGACGCCGCCGCGGCGGCCGGCATCCGCAGCTTCGTGTACGCCTCCGTCGGCGCAGCCGACGCCTCGCACGGCATCGCGCGCTGGCAGACCAAGGACACCCTGGAGCGGTACGCCCGCGACCTGGGTCTGCCCCTGACCGCGCTGCGGCCGGTCCGTTTCATGGACAACCAGGTCCACCCGCAGATGGGCGTGCGCGATGGCGTCCTGGCCGACGTCGTCCTGCCGGACGTGCCGGTCCAGCTCATCGCGGCCACCGACATCGGCGCGTTCGCCACGCTGGCCTTCACCCGTCCGGCCGAATACACCGGCCGGACGATCGAACTGGCCGGTGACGAGCTGACCATGCCGCAGATCGCCCGAGCCATGGAGCGGGCGCTGCGGCAGCCCATCACCTACCGGAACATCCCGCGCGAGGCACTGGCCGACCGCGGCGCCGACGCCGTGGCCGGCTACGACTTCGCCAACCACGGCGGCGGCTGGCACGCCGACATCGACGCGCTACGTAAGGAGCACCCGGGCCTGATGGACTTCGCCACCTGGCTCGACCGCGATGGCGCCGCCGCCTTCGCGACGGCCCGCGCCTGACGGCCGCAGGCCTCGGTGCGAGCGTTAGAAGGTGCGCTCGGCGACCTTGACTTGCTGGCTCGCCTGCAAGGCGGCGCGCAGCTTGTCGGCCGGTAGCGGCGCGGCGGGGGCTTGGAGTATGCGCTCGACCGGTACGTCGGGGTCGGCGAGGTAGATCTGGGGGTAGGCGCCGGACTCGGGCTCGAAGCGCCGGCTCTCGGTCAGAGTTCCGGCGTGGACGGTGTCGAACCCGGGCCGGTCGATCAGCTCGGCGGCCCGGGCCTTGGCGTTGGCGTCATCGCCGGCGATGGGCAGGACGCTGCGGGCCGGGCGAGCAAGGGGATGTGGTGGGCGTCGATGCCCGCCGCCACCGCCAGAGCGACCTGGAAGACATGAACAGGGTGATCGCGGCGCACAAGCTGCGGCCGCTGATCGACCGCGTCTTCCCCTTCGAACAGGCGCTCAACGCCGCGTCCTACCTGGCCAGCTGTGCTCACTTCGGCAAGGTCGTCATCAGCCACTGAGCAGCCACTGGCACCGACGCCTGTCCGGCCGGCCTTCCGCCGGTCGGCCCGTCAGCAAGGAGGGCGTGACTCGCGACACCGTCTGGCGCGAGGACGACCAACCGGCCTACAGACGATCGGCCGCAACCTTATGCGCGCCATCCCACTGTTCTGGCCGCGACCGAGCGACTGGTGGTCGCCACTGGGATCGCCAACATCCACGCGCGGATCCCCTCGGCGGCCGAGACCGGAGGCCGAATCCTCAGCGCGCTCCATCCAGGACGGTCCGTGCTCGGCCTGGGTATCAGCCACGCCGGATTCATGAAGCACGCGACCGGCGGAACCTATGTGAAGCAGCTGAGCATGATGCGCAGCTACCTGGAGCGTATGGACGCCGTCTCGCCGGCGATAGAGCCAGGCGCCGCCAGGCCGGCCCGCCTGCTGGCCGCGGTGGGCCCGAAGATGATCGAGCTGTCCGGCAGCGGCGCCGATCCATGGATCGTGAGCGAACAGGCGGTGGCGATCGGCGGGGACCGTGAAGATCAACTACGGCGCGCGCATGCCCCGCGTAGACCTTCGCCGAAGGGTGACCGCGCATCGCGATCTATTCAGCCGCCGTGTTCTGGACGACCCGCTACCTGGACGCCGCCGGCGAGCACCTGCGGGAGCACGACGCCCTGGAGGAGGATGTGACCCGGCTCTCCCCGCTCAAACACGCCAACCTCAACTGCCTGGGCCGCTACAGCCTCGCCGCCCGCCCGCCACCGGGTCGAGGGTTGTGGGCCTTGGTTCAGCGTCGGTTGCCGCCGTTCGGGCTGGGCACCCCTGGTCTGGTGAGGCGTTCGGGGTCGACGATCTTGTCGTACAGGTCCTCCGCGACGCCGCATTCGAGTGCGGCGTCCTTGAGCGCCAGCCCCTTGTCGAGGGCGTGGTGCGCGATGCGGGCGGCCTGGTCGTACCCGACGACGGGGCTGAGGGCGGTCACCATCATGATCGAGCGGTCGATGTTGTGGCGCAGGGTCTCGGTGTTCAGCCGGGCTCCTTCGACCAGATACGTGCGGAAGTGATCCATCATGTCGGCCAGGATGCGCGCCGAATGCAGGACGTTCTTGATGATGACCGGGCGGAAGGCGTTCAGCTCGAAGTTGCCCTCGGCGCCCGCCATGGAGACGGCGGTGTCGTTGCCGGTCACCTGAATGGCGACCATCAGCATGGCCTCGGCCTGTGTCGGGTTGACCTTGCCCGGCATGATCGACGAACCCGGTTCGTTGGCCGGCAGGATCAGCTCACGCAGCCCCGTACGCGGCCCGGAGGCGAGCCAGCGTAGGTCGTTCGCGAACTTGAACAGCGGCACGGCCAGGGCGCGCAGCGCCGCCGAGACCCGGACGAGATCGTCGCACGAGGCCTGGGCGGCGAACTTGTTCGGCGCGCCGGTGAAGGGCCGCCCGGTGAGCTCGGCGATCTGCCGGGCCATCTCCTCGCCGAAACCCGGCGGCGCATTCAGCCCGGTTCCGACCGCGGTGCCGCCGATCGCCAGCCGGTACAGCCCGGTACGGGTGCGTTCGAGGTGGTCGATGGCCGCGCCGAGCTGGGCGGCGTAGCCGGACCACTCCTGGCCGACAGTCAGCGGGGTGGCGTCCTCCAGGTGGGTACGCCCGATCTTGACGATGTGCTCCCACTCGCGGCTCTTGGCCTCGGCGCTGTCACGCAGCCGGTCGGCGGCGGGGAGCACGTGTTCGTCGATGGCCTCGGCGGCGGCGAGGTGCATGGCGGTGACGAAGGTGTCGTTGGACGACTGGCCCATGTTCACGTGGTCGTTGGGATGGATCGGATCCTTGCTGCCGAGTCGGCCGCTGACGAGCTGGATCGCCCGGTTGGACATCACCTCGTTGACGTTCATGTTGGACTGGGTGCCCGAGCCGGTCTGCCAGACGTATAGCGGGAACTCGCCGTCCAGCTCGCCGCGGATGACCTCGTCGGCGACCCGGCTGATGAGGTCGGCCTGCCAGTGGGGCAGGCGGCCCGCGCGGGCGTTGACGATCGCCGCCGCCTTCTTGATGTAGCCGTAGGCGTGGTAGACGGCCTTGGGCATGCGATCGTCGCCGATGTCGAAGTGGATCAGGGATCGCTGGGTCTGGGCGCCCCAGTAGTGCTCGGCCGGTACCTCCACCTCACCGAGAGAGTCGCTCTCCGTCCGGGCGCCGGTGTCCGCGAGTCCGATCGGCACGTCCTGGACGCGGGGCGCGCTCACCGCCCGTGCCCATTCCCGTTCGCGTGGACCGGCCGGTAGGTGGGCTGCCACATGGTGTCCTGGACCTGCTGGATCGTGTTGCGCAGGTCGGTGCGGGCCAGGTGCTCCTCGGCCGCCTTGTCGGCGACGGCCACGGCGACCGAGGCGGAGACCTCGCGCAGGTTGTCCACCTGCGGCAGCAGCGACGCGCCGGGGGACGAGATGTCCACCATGCCGCCCACCGCCTCGGCGGCGGCCTGCAACATGCCGGGACTGACCCGGCGGGCCCGGGCGACGACGACGCCCAGCCCGAGCCCGGGATAGAGCATGGCGTTGTTGGCCTGGGCGATGACGTAGGTGACGCCGTTGTAGGTGATCGGCTCGACCGGGATGCCGGTGGCGATCAGCGCCCGGCCGTCGCTCCAGCGGATCAGATCGGCGGGCATCGCCTCGATCCGCTCGGTCGGGTTGGAGATCGGGAAGATGATCGGCCGCTCGACCCCCGCGGCCATCGTGCGCACGATCTGCTCGGTGAACGCGCCATGCACGGTGGAGGTGCCGAGCAGCATGGTCGGCTTGACCCGCTTGACGACCTCGGCCAGCGAGATGCCTGCGGCGTCCTTGGACCAGCCGCGCACCTCGGCCCGTGAGCGGGCATAAGGCCGCTGGAAGTCACGCAGGTCCTTCATGCCGTCGATGAGCAGGCCCTGCTTGTCGACCGGCCAGATCCGCCGGGTCGCGCTCTCCTCGTCCAGACCGGCGCGGACCATCGCGTCACGCAGTTGGTCGGCGATGCCGATGCCGGCGGTGCCGGCGCCGAAGACGACGATCCGCTGCTCGTCCATGGGGGTCGCGGAGGCCCGGACGGCGTTGAGCATGGCGGCCAGCACGATCGCTCCGGTGCCCTGCATGTCGTCGTTGAAGGTCGAGAGGCGATCGGTGTACCTCTCCAGGATGCGGCGGGCGTTCGACGGGCCGAAGTCCTCCCAGTGCAGCATCGCGCCGGGGAACATCCGCGACGCCGTCTTCACGTAGGCGTCGATGAAGTCGTCGTAGCGCTTGCCCCGCACCCGGGCGTGCCGGTTGCCGACATAGCCCGGGTCGTTCAGCAGCGCCTCGTTGTCGGTGCCCACGTCCAGGGCGACGGGTACGACCCGGCCGGGGTCGATCCCCGCGGCGGCGGTGTAGACGGCCAGCTTGCCGGCCGCGATGCCGGCCCCACCGCCCACGCCCCAGTCGCCGATGCCCAGGATCTCCTCGGCGTCGGAGGCCACGATCAGATCGACGTCGTCCGGCCCCAGCTGCAGGTTCTGGAACGCCCGATCGATCCCATCCGGGTCATCGACGGACAGATACACTCCCCGCGGGCGCCGGTACTCATGGCTGTAGGTACGGATCGCCTCGGCGACGGTGGGGTCGTACACGATGGGCAGCATCTCGCGCAGGTGGTCGCCCAGCAGCCGGTAGTACAGCACCTCGTTCCGGTCGCGGAGGCCCTCCAGGAAGACGTTCTTGAGCAGGTCGGTCGGTTGCGCACGATACTGCGCGTACGACCGGCTCACCTGCTCGTCCAATGTCTCGACCACCGGCGGCAGCAGACCCTCCAGGCCCAGGTCGGCCCGCTCCTGCGGCGAGAAGGCCGTGCCCTTGTTCAGCAGCGGCTCGCGCAGCACCGCGAGGCCGCGCAGCGACGAGACATAACTTCCATCGGCCTGTTCGGCGAACATCGGACCTGCTAGATCCGGCTTCCTCTTACCAGGTGACATCAGGATCCCCTTCCAGCGAGGCACCCCGGGCGCCCCTGTCACGCCTTTCCCCGCGACAGCCCAGAATCGTCCCCTATATCGGGCAAAATAGATTTACGCGAAGAATGCGGCCTGATCGGATAGGTGCCTGACGTGGGCGTACTCCGTCACATGGACGTCGTCACCCACGCCGCGAGCGGCTCCGTCGATGCGACGCTGGTGCGCGGAGGAGCACCTCCATCGTGGCCTCGAGCGTTATGGCGGCATCGTCGCTGTGATTAAGTCCGATGATCTCGGTGAGCGCTTTTGGCGAGAGTGAGCTCGAGGGCAGTCATGGTGGGGCTCCTGCCCCTCGGAAGGGCGGGACGGTCGTCGTCAGCCCGCCGGTTCGACGAGGCGGGCTTCGAGGTCGGCGATCATCTGGGTGAGCAGGCTGGTGTTCTCGCGCCGGACCACCTGCTCGCCGACCTTGTCGATGCCGGCGACCTTGGTGATGCACTCGTCGGCGGCTTGGGCCATGGTGGCGAACTCCTTGCGGGCGATCGAGTGGGGTTGCCGGCCTCGAAGGTGGTGGCGCGATGCATGTCCTTGACCGACGTTATTGCCGCGCGTGCGGCGGACATCGCGTCGCGGGCGCTGAACTCGCCGTTCCCGGTCTTATCGGTGGTGTGCTCGAACCACGTGTCGCGCCGCTGATCCTGTCCAGGCGGTACATGCGGATGGCGGCGCGGAGATGGTCGCGTCCGGCCAGGTACCAGCGGCGTGCGTGCACGACGAGCCCGCAGGGGTCCACCTCGCGCACGCCGCGGGTGTGCTCGATCCGAACGGTGTGGCGAGCGTGGACGGCCGCGGCCAGCGTCAGCGCCAGGTGCGGTTCGGGGGTCAGCGGGCCTGCCGTCGCCGAGGTGGCGGCGCATCAACGCGGTGACGCGCCGGCGCAGCGACGCGGGCAGGACGCGGTTGAGTTTGACCATCGCCCGGTCGGCCGGGCCGGGCTGTCCCACCTGTTCGTACTGCTTGCCGTTGGCCAGGGCGACCGCGACGGCGACCGCTTTACGTCTTACGGGGCGTACACGATGCCGATCAGCATCATCAGGCGGCGGCTGACGCGCGGGCACGGCCGGGCCGACACGCAAGAACGTTCTCACGCCGGGTGTGAGCAGCGAGCGCATCGCGTCATCGTGCCGGCCGATCCGCTGTCGCCGTCGGGTCGCGCGGGAGGTCGATGGTGATGTCGAGGCCGCCGCCGGGGCGGGCGGTGACCGCGATGCGTCCCTGGTGGGCGAGGGTGATCGCGCGGACGATCGTCAGTCCCAGCCCCAGGCCGTGGGTGCGGACGCGGGTGCCTTGCCCGTGCACGAACGGTTCCAGCAGCGTCTCCGTCTCTTCGGGCGGGATCTGCCGGCCGGTGTTGGAGACCCGCAGGACGGCGCGTCCGCCCGCGGTGTCGGTGTCGACGGCCAGGTGGCCGCCCGCCCGGTTGTAGCGGATCGCGTTGTCGACCAGGTTGCCGATCATCCGTTCCAGCAGGACGGGTTCGCCGGTGACCGGTGCCGACCGGAGCCGAGGCCATACCGTGACGTCGGCGGCCGCCGCTCGCGCTTGGACGGCGTCGAGGGCGGCGGCCGCGAGGGCGGTCAGGTCGGCCGGTTGCCGCGCCGCGAGGCCGGCTTGGCTGCGGGCCAGCAGTAGCAGCCCGCTCAGGACGCGTTGCATGTGCTCGACGGCGTCGCGTACGTCGCCGGCCATCGCGAGCAGCTCCGCGCGGCTGGGGTGTCCGTCGAGGGTGACATCGATCGCGGCGCGGGCGGTGGTCAGCGGGGTACGCAGTTCGTGGGCGGCGTTGGCGGTGAACAGCCGCTGGCTGTCCAGGATCCCGTCGCGCTCGGCGATGCCGCGCTGGATGCGGTCCAGCATGTCGTTGACCGTGCCCGCCAGCGCCGACAGCTCGTCGGCAGGAGTGGTGACCGGGACCCGCTCGGTGAGGTTCTCGGCCGACAGGCGCCGGGCGGCAGAGGAGATCGCGCGGATCGGCCGCAGCACCCGTCCGGCCACCGCCCAGCACAGCACGGCGGCCAGCGCGGTCACCACGACGAGCGCCAGACCGGCCTGGGGCAGCAGCGCCGACAGGGTGTCGGCCTGCACCCGGTCGACAACGGCGTGCAGTTCCTTGACCTCCGGTGGGTCGGAGCCGGTCGGGTCCAGGTAGGTGAAGAGCGCGCGGCGCCGCATCAGCAGGTAGGTCAGCCCGGTCAGCGCGGCGCCGGCGGTCAGTACGAGGGCGGTCTGCAGCAGCGCGAGCCTGGCCCGCGCGGTCAGCCGGACCATCCTCACCCGCTGATCCGATAGCCGGCGCCGATGACGGTCTCGATCAGCGGCGGGTCGCCGAGCTTGCGGCGCAGCGTGCCGACGGTGATCCGGACCGCGTTGGTGAACGGGTCCGCGTACTCGTCCCACACCTTCTCCAGCAACGTCTCCGCGCTGACCACGTCACCGCCGGCGGCCAGCAGCCGCTCCAGCACGCCGAACTCCTTGGGCGTCAGGCGCAGCAGCCGCCCGTCCCGCTCGGCGCTGCGCCGGGCCGGATCCAGGACCACGCCCGCGGCGCGCAGCACCGGCGGGCGGGCCGGTGCGCTGCGCCGCACCAGGGCGTGCACCCGGGCGACCAACTCGGAGAACGCGAACGGCTTGCCCAGGTAGTCGTCCGCGCCCAGCATCAGCCCGCCGACCCGGTCTTCCACCGCGTCGGACGCGGTCAGCATCAGCACCCGCGACTCGCCCCGCTGGACGAGCCGGCGGCACACCGCGTCGCCGTGCACGACGGGCAGGTCCCGGTCCAGGACCACGACCTCGTACGGGGTGATCTCGCACTTGTCCAGCGCGCTCTGGCCGTCCAGGGCGACGTCGACGGTGAAGCCGTGCTTACGCAGCCCGGCCTGGACGTAGCCGACGAGGGGCCGCTCATCCTCGACCAAGAGCACACGCATCCGGGCAGTATCGCAACCCCCGCATATGGAACACATATAGTCCGCCGATCGCCCGTCGATAAGCGCCGGCCGGTAGATGTGATCACCCTCGAAGTCTCGTAGAGAGGATCACCGGAAATGAGCCGTGCACGAACGGTCGGCATGACCGCGCTGGCATCCGCCATGCTGGCGTTGAGTGTCCAAGCACCCGCGACCGCCGACGGCAAGGTCACGCTGGGCGACGTCCAGCAGGCGATGGAGAACGTGGCGAAGACCGCCGGCGTGGTGGGCGTCATCGGCGAGGTGTACGTCGACGGCAAACGGGTGGCCCAGGGTACGGCGGGTTCGCGGCTGCTCGATGGCAAGGGCGGTCGCATCCCCCCGGGTTCCCGTTACCGCATCGCGTCCCAGACCAAGCTCATGGAGGCCACGGTCATCCTGCAGCTGGTCGGGGAAGGCAAGCTCAAGCTGGACGACAAGCTCAGCGCCGTCCTGCCCGAGATGGCCGAACACGACTATGTGGATCGGGCCAGTGAGATCACTGTGCAGCAGCTGATCCGCCACACCTCGGGCATTCCCGACTTCATGGAGAGCGGGAAGTTCGACGTCTTCGACTTCACCACCTCCTACAAGCTGATCGACCTGGTCAAGGCCGCACGGACCGTGCCCCGCAAGGGCGAGCCGGGACAGTACCTCTACTCCACCACCAACTACGTCCTCCTCGGCATGATCATCGAGAAGCTGACCGGCCACGACCGGGCCGGCGAGTTCAAGCGGCGCCTGTTCGCCCCGCTCGGCATGAAGCACACCTATCTGGCCACCAAGGTCTCCGACCAGATCAAAGGCCCGCACGGACACGGCTACCACCCCGACGCCAAGGGCAAGCCACGCGACGTCGACCGGCTCAACGCCACCATCGGCGCCGAGGGCGCGATCTCCACCGCGCACGACGTCAGCGCCTACTACCGCGCGCTCAACCAGGGCAAGCTGCTGCCTGCGGACCTGCAACGACACATGCCCCGGCCCTTCCCCGAACTGTGCGGCGGAACGGTCTCCGCGGCCTCGGGCGGCATGCCCGGAATCGGCTCCACCACCTTCTCCTCGACCGACGGCCGGATTCAGTTCGCGGTGGCCACCACGCTGAAGATCGACAACGAGCAGGCCATGGCCGTCGGTGACGCCGTCACCCAGGCCGCGAAGGCCGTCCTCTGCCCCGGCCAATAGCCGACACCATCCACCGACGGCAGGCCGTTGATCGGTGCCGGCCGGCCGGTGGTGAAATCCCCGAAAGAGAAATCATGACAATGAATATGGGCCTGGCCGGGCTGGCAGGCGCGGTACTGGCGTTGAGCCTGCCCGCGCCCGCGACGGCCGCCGTACATGCGGGCCCGAGTTCCGGTACGTCGTCCGTTCAGTGGAAATCCTGCCCGGACTACTCCGATGAGGTGATCCGGAGTCTGCGCGTGACGCAGGAGCAGGTTCCGGCCTTCCGTACGCTGATGAAGCGGCTGGAGTGCGGGACGGTCGGCGTCCCGCTGGACCACCGCGATCCCGGCGGGCGGAAGATCGACATCGCGGTGACCCGGCTGGCCGCCACCGACAAGGCCCACCGGCTCGGCGCCCTCGCCGTCCTGCCGGGAGGGCCCGGCCAAAGCGGTTATCTGGACCCGGTGCGGTCCACGCTCAACAAGGAGGCGGCAGCGCTCAACGAGCGATACGACATCATCGGCTTCGACCCGCGCGGAGTGGGCTACAGCGCCAAGGTCGACTGCCCTCTCCCGCCAGGAGGCCCGCAGGGGCCGGGCGCGCTGACCAAGAAGGCCGCCAGGAAGATCTATGACAGCCAGGTGGCGGCCAACCAGAAGTGCGGACGCTCCGACCCCGCCTTCCTCGGTCAGCTCACCACCGGCAACGTGGCCAAGGACCTGGACCTGGTGCGGGCGGCGCTGGGTGAGCGCGAGCTCAACCTGCTCGGCCTGTCCTGGGGCAGCTCTTTGGGCATGGTGTACCGCAGCCTGTTCCCTGAGCACATCGGACGGGCCTTCCTGGACAGCGTGGCGCCACCGTGGACCAATCTCATGAAGCACACCAAGGGCAGCGCGCAGGCGGCCGAGCGTGACTTCGGGCGCATGGCCGCCTGGCTGAGCCGCCGCGACGACACCTACGGTCTCGGCGCCACCGCCCGGCAGGTGCGCGAGCAGGTGGCCCAGCTGGTCCGCGACTACGACAAGAGCCCCAAAACCTACACCGACCTGCCGCGGCCCATCGACGGCTCGGCCGTCGCCGACCTGGCCAAGCGCAACTCGACCGAGTGGGTACGGGCGGGCAAGGCACTGGCCGAACTGCGGACGGCGACGGGCACCACCGCCCCGCCCACCGTCAAGGAGATGCTCAGCGGCGGTCAGATGATGGGGACGCCCCTGCCCGGCGCGCCCGAAATGCTGAACATGACCATGAACTGGGCGGTCAAGTGCAACGAGGACAGCAGCCGGCCCGATTTCGGCACCGCCTGGCGTGCCTACCAGCAGCTCGTGAAGCGCCATCCGGCGACCGGCCGGTCCGGGGGATTCGGGGGTGCCCTGTGCCAGGGGTGGCCGCTACCCGTACAGCGGCCCACGTTGAAGCGGGGGAGCGGGTCACTGGTGCTGGCCGGGCACCTGTATGAGTTCATGTCCGTCTATGACTGGACTCTGCAGACGCGGCGCGCCATCGGCGGCACCGTCTACACGATCGCCGACGACGTGCACGTCTCGGCCACTCGGGTGCCCGAGTGCGCCGCCGACGTGGTGAAGTACTTCGAGACGGGCCGGATCGACACGGGTTGCAAGGGCAACGGAACCCCGAACTGACCACCGATGCGGGCGCCTCGGATGTCACCTGGAAATTCTGAGCGTCACGCCGGCGGCCGGGCGAGTTTGGCGGCCACGGCGTCGAGGACCCATTCCAGGCCGGTCGCGAAGGACTCCTCGGCATCCACCTCGGCGCCGTCGCGCACGGCCTTGGCCAGCGTTGGGAAGCGGCCCGTGGCCAGCATCCTGCGCACATGCGGGCCGGAGGCGCGCTGCCAGTCGCGCTTGGACAGGCCCGTGGCGCGCTCGGCCCGTACGTCCGCGATCTCGCGCCTGATCGCGCCGGTGAAGTAGGCGCTGACGGTCTCCACAGCGCGCCTGACGGTGTCGACGTCGGCGAGGCCGTCGAGGGCGGCCAGCGTGGCCTCGGTCACGGCGAGGGCGTTCGGGCCCAGGGTCGGGCGGCCGCCGAGCAGGTCGGCCAGCCATTCGTGACGGCGGGTGGCCTGCCTGGTGCGGTGGGCGCGGACGCGCAGCGCCTCCCGCCAGTCACCGGGTTGCTCCTCGGGGAGGATCTCGGCGTGGACCTCGTCCACCATGAGGTCGAACAGCTCCTCCTTGGTGGAGATGTATCCGTACAGCCGCATCGGGCCGGCGTCCAGCCGGGCGGCGACCTTGCGCAACGACACCGCCTCCAGCCCGCCCTCGTCGGCCAGCGCGATGGCGGCGGCGACTATTCGCTCCCGGTCGAGCGGCACGGGTCGTGTCGGCGGCTCCGGCCGGTCCCACACAGTCATGGGTACATCGTACTGTTGCGATACACTGTAGTTGTTAAATACAGTGTATCGACATGAGACATCGTATCGCCGTGATTGGGGGAGGCCCCGCCGGCCTTACCTTCGCCCGTGTCCTGCACCGCCGCGATCACCCCGTCACCGTCTTCGAACGCGATCCCGCGCCCGACGCCCGTCCCCCGGGCGGCACGCTGGACCTGCACGAAGGGCTGGGCCAGCTCGCGCTGGACAAGGCGGGGCTGCTGGGGGAGTACCAGGCGCTGTCCCGTCCCGAGGGGCAGGCCATGCGCATCCTGGACATGGACGGGACCGTCCTGCGCGACTGGCGACCCGGTCCGGATGAGCGGGCCAATCCCGAGATCGACCGCGGGCAGCTCCGTGACCTGCTGCTCGGCCCCCTCGACGTTCAGTGGGGGCGGGGTGTGACGGAGGTGGTGCCGGGGACCCCGGATGGCGTGCTGGTCCATTTCGCGGACGGGCGACAGGAGGCGTTCGACCTCGTGGTCGGCGCGGACGGCGCCTGGTCCCGGGTCCGCCCGGCGCTCTCGCCGGTGACGCCGCACTACACCGGCGTCAGCTCGGTCGAGACCTCCCTGGACGATGTCGACACCCGCTACCCCGACCTCGCACGGTTGATCGGCGACGGTTCCGTGGCCGTGTACGGCGTGAACCGCTCCCTCGTCGCCCAGCGCAACAGCGGCGGCCACGTCAAGGTCTACACCAAGTTCCGCGCGCCGCTGGACTGGCATGCGGGCCTGGACCCGGCCGACGTCGAGGCCATGCGATCGAGCCTGCTGGCTCTGTTCGACGGCTGGGCCGCTCCCGTCCTCGACCTCCTCCGCCACGGCACCGCTTTCGTTCACCGCCCCTTCTACGTCCTGCCCGTCTCCCACACCTGGGATCACGTCCCCAGGGTGACGCTGCTGGGCGACGCCGCCCACCTGATGCCCCCCTTGGGGGTGGGCGCGAACCTCGCGATGCTGGAAGGCGCCGAACTCGCCGAGTCCATCGCCGCCGCCCCCGGCGACCTGGACGAGGTCGTCCGCGCCTTCGAGGAACAGATGTGGGTACGGGCCGGCAAGTGGGCGAAGATCACGACGGCCGGTCTGGAACGCCTCGTGAGCCCGGACCCCGCCGAAGCCCTCGCTGTCTTCGACCAAGTCCAGCCGTCCTGACTGCCGCTGGATCGCCCCCGCTGACGGAGGAGGCCTGTCAGCCGGGGCGGCGGAGGGTGCGGCGTACGGCCAGGCCGCCGAAGGCCGCCGACGCGAGCGTCAGGATCGCCGCCTCGGTCCACTGGAAGCGCCAGAATCTGGACGACGGATGGTAGTAGACGGCGTACCGGTAACCCTTGCCGAACAGGCACGCCTGCCACGCCTCGGCGTTCTTGTTGCTCTGCCCCGCATCCACCCGCCGCGGGCAGCCACTGCCAGCCGGCTCGGCGACCTCTCTCCCGGACGGCTCCACCCAGGCGGCGCTCACCAGCCGGGCGTCGGGATCGTCCAACAGCACGGTGCCGGACAGCTCGGTACGCGCCGGCTCGGCGTAGAAGTCGCTCAGCTTGAACAGCGTGACCATCGTGACCGCCACCACGGCCACGACCAGTGCCATCGCGGGCAGCGTACGCCGGAACAGGGTGCCGGCCGCGGTGCCGAGCGCGAACGCGTACAGCCACCACGCCGCCGGCTCCACGCCGACCATGTTGAACACACCGATGTTGCCGAACGTGGAGTCGACGCCCGCCCTGAACACCGGCCGCCACAGGCTGACCATGAGCGACAGCAGCAGCCCGCCCGCCACGACCGCCCCGCCCAGGATCGACAGCTTGACCGCCAGCCACCGCCACACGGGCACGGACTGGGTCCAGGCCAGGCGGTGGGTGCCGCGCTCGTACTCGCGGCCGAGCAGCGGCGCGCCCCAGAACGCCCCGATCAGCGCCGGCGCCACCAGCGGCATCCAGCCGAACACCGAGTAGGCCGCGTCGTAACGCTGCCCGAGCGCCACCGCCAGGTCTCCGCACGCCACGGCGGGCCCCGGACAGCCGGGCGGGGCGTGCTCGGCCACGTACCGGCTCGCCTCCAGCGCCGAGCCCAGCAGCAGGACTCCCAGCAGCGCCAGGAAGCCCGCCGTCACGAGGAGCTGTGCCCGGTGCTGGCGCCACGTCACCCAGATCACGCGCCCACCCCCGTCAGGCCCGGCAGTGCCGCCGACTCGGGGCTGCGCAGGTAGCCCATGACGAGTTCTTCCAGTCCGGGGCGCCGCGCCTGCCAGCGCGGATCGAGCGGGGGCGCGCCCCTGATCAGCATGCTGACCTGCCTGCCGGTACGGCTCGCGCCCACCACCCGTGTCCCCGCCGCCGACGCCTCCTCCGGCCCGGTGAGCACGAGATGCCCGTCGAGCAGGTCCTCGATGTCACCGCTGACCTGCAGCCGGCCTCCGTTCAGCACGATCAGCCAGTCGCACGTCTCCTCCAGGTCGGAGACGACGTGCGAGGACAGCAGTACGGTCAGCTCCCGTTCGGCCACCTCCGCCATGATCGAGCGCATCACCTCGTGGCGGGCGAGAGGGTCGAGGTTGGCCAGGGGTTCATCCAGCACCAGCAGGTCGGGCCGGCAGGCCAGCGCCAGCGTGACCGCCACCTGCGCCTGCTGTCCGCCCGACAGTCCGCTCACCTTCCGCTCCAACGGGATGCCCAGCCCGGCGAGCCGGCCGGCCGCGGCGGCGTCGTCCCAGCGGGTGTTCATGCGGCGGCCGAAGGTGAGCATCTCGGCGACGGTGAAGCTGTCGTACAGCGGCTTGTCCTGCGCCACGAACGCCGCCTCGCCGGCCACGCGGACGCTTCCCCGCGCGGGTCGCAGCAGGCCGACGGCCGCGTGCATGAGCGTGGTCTTGCCCGCGCCGTTGGGCCCGACGAGCGCCGCCACACGTCCCGTGGGCACGGACAGTGAGCAGTCGCGCAACGCCCACGTACGGCGATAGCGGACTCCCAGCCCGGTGGCCTCCAGTCTGGGACTCATGCCACGCCCTCCTTCGCGACGTCGGCCAGGACCACATTGAACAGCGCCCGCAGATCCTCCTGATCGAGCCCGGCCCCGCGGGCCTCGCGCACCCACGCCTCCAGGCCGCGCCGCAACCGCGTGTGCTCGGCGAGCGTCGCACCCGCGATGCCCTGCCGGACGAACGTCCCCATCCCCGGCCGCCCCTCGACCAGCCCTTCGCGCTCCAGCTCCCGGTACGCCTTGAGCACGGTGTTGGGGTTGATGGCCAAGGTCTCGACCACCTCGCGAGCGGTCGGCAACTGGTCGCCGGGCCGCAGCGTACCGAGCCGGAGCGCCTGTTTGACCTGGTGAACGAGCTGCAGGTACGTCGAAACCCCCGAGCCGCGGTCCAGGTTGAACTCGATCAACCGAAAGCACCCTTTCACTATTCGAATAGTGAAAGGGTGTTGGATTCGACCGTCCGTTGTCAACCTGGGACGCGAGCATGGTGCGGATCGCCGCGGACTGCGGGGTGTCACGGATGGCCTGGCGCATCACTTTCCGACGAAGGAAGCGCTCCTGGCCGCCGTGCTCGAAGAACGGGATCGGGTCAACGGCGAGTTGTTCTTCGTCGGATTCGACGCGACGGCGGATGGCCTGAGCAGGGTCGGCGGTCATGAACTATAGGACGGACCATTCCCACCACGCGGCCGCGCGGGCTTCGGCCAGGCGGGTCAGCGCCGGGTGGCGGTCTTGCCTAGGGTGCGGTGCGGTAGAACTCGGCCGCGGTGACGGTGGCGGGGATGCCGAGTTCGGCGGCGACCGCGGTGATCGCGGCGGCGCCGACGTCGAGGTCGGCCTGGCCGTCGGTGTGGAAATACGGTGCGATGAACGTCTCGTAGTGGGCCCGGACTTCGTCCGCGGTGTGTCGGCCGATGAACGTCCGCATGTGTCGCAGCGTGATCTCGGGTTCGTTGCGGATCGTCTCCAGGGCGCGCCGGTGGGCTCGTACGACCGCCTGGACCGCGGGGTCGTCCGGCTGGACGTAGGTGGGGTCGACGGCCACGCCCACGGTGGGGATCTGGAAGTGGTCGCCGATCCAGGCAAGCACCTGCCAGCCGTTCTCGGCGGCCACCGCTTCCGGTGCCATGGTGCTGCCGACCAAGGCGGCGTCGATCTTTCCGTCGCGCAGCCGGCGCAGGTCCATGCCGTAGTCGCCGGGCGGGCGGACGATGGTCTGGATGTCGCGGTCCGGGTCGAGGCCGGCCTGGCGCAGGACGATCCGGGCGAAGCAGCCGGGTGCGGTGTGGGGGGCGTGGATCGCCAGCCGCCGGCCGGCCAGGTCGGCCAGTGAGGTCAGGCCGGAGCGGGCGAGGAACCAGAACAGCGGGCGATGGGTGTTGACATTGAGTGCGACCCAGGGGATGCCATCGGCCAGCCGGGTCAGCAGTGCCCGGCCGAGCCCGATGGTGGCGCCGTGGCGCACCCGCTCGTTGTCCCAGGCGCAGCCGTCACGCAGCGCGACGTGGACGCCCTCGTCGGCGTAATAGTCCTGCTGGTCGGCGATGTAGGCGGCCAGTTCCTCGTGCAGGCCACGCCCGACGAAGGTGAGATCGATCGTGTCCATGGACGTCTTTCCTTGATCATGTCGTCGCGCGTGCCGTGACGGTGTACCGGATGCCGGCCAGACTGACGGCCTCACTACATGGACATCCCGCCGTCGACCGCGGCCGTCGTGCCGGTCATGAAGCCGTTGTCCTCGCTGGCGTAGAAGGCGACCACTTGGGCGACGTCGCCCGTCTGTGCCAGGCGGCCCAGGGGAGTGGCGGCCACCTGCTGCCTCTTCTGCTCTTCGTCGAGCGCCTTCGCCGCAATGCGGGTGTCCTCCACCGGGCCGGGCTCGACGACGTTGACCGTGATGCCCTGCGGGCCCAGCTCCTGGGCGAGGTACCGGGCGAACTGCACCAGTGCGGCCTTGGCCGTGCCCAGTGCGATCATGTTCTTCCGGGGCCGGTGGCTGAGGCCCGTACTGATGTAGACGATGCGTCCCCAGCCCTGTTCGGTCATGGAGGGCAGGACGGCTTTGGTGATCACGTACGCCGCACGCATCTCGTCGTCGAGCTTGCCGCCCAGTTCTTCCCACGTCATGTCCTGGAACGGCTTGATCGCGTACGGGGTGAGCGCGTTGTGCACGAGCACGTCGATGCCGCCCCATGCCACCCTGACCCGCTCGGTCAGGCTCTCGACCGCCGCCACCTCGCGTACGTCGGCCTGCACGGCCATGGCCTGGCCGCCCGCGGCCTCGATGCCGGACACGATCTCCTCGGCCGCCGCGCCGCTGCGGAGGTAGTTGACCACCACGCGCATCCCTCGCGCGGCCAGAAGGCGCGCGGTGGCAGCACCGATTCCGCTGCTGGACCCGGTCACCAATGCCACCCTGCTGGTCACCCCAGTCACGGGCCCACCCCCTGCTCTTTTCGCGGGATGCTCGTCATCGCGGGCGTCGGTATGACAGCCCGGAGTCGTACATCGTTGATGGTGGGGGTCTGTTAAAGGGGATCGCTCCGAAGAGGCGGATGCGCGCGGGCTATCCGTGGTCGCCTAATGGCTCGATTTCGCTGTGCTCCCGCATGAGCTCCGCATACCCGGTCACATGGGGTTCTATCGCTTCGGTCGGTTGCCGGTTATGGCGTCATCCGACCCGCTGCAGGGCGCGCTCGCGGCGTGCCGTCATGGTTGAGCCGGACTCGCCGCGCGCCATCCGGCGCAGCACCACCGGCGCCAGGAGCAGGCCGAGCACCGCCCAGGCGCCGAGTACGCCGACGGTCTCCAGGTGTCGCCAGGATTGCCCGATCTCGATGGCCGCCGCGGAGTCCGGCAGCAGGGCTGACCGCGTGCCCAGGCCCATCCAGTAGATCGGGAAGGCCTGGGCGATCCGTTGCAGCCACTCGGGCAGCGCGGTGATCGGGTAGAAGATGCCGGAGATGCCGATCATGGCCAGGAACGGTAGCTGGACGAGCCCCTGGGCGCGTGCGCTGGTGAACACCGAGCCCAGGACCGCGCCGAGCGGCAGGGTCGCGACCAGGCCGAGCGCCAGCGTCCAGGCCAGAGTGGGCCAGGAGCCGGGGCCGATCCGCAGGCCCTCGACGAGGAGCATGGCAGGCACCAGGAAGATGACCAGATCGGCTAAGAGACCGCCGGAGACCGAGATCACCTTGCCGATGAGATAGGCGGGCATCCCGTGCGGGGTCGCCTTGGCGCGCAGCAGGGTGCCGTCCTCGCGGTCGGCGGTGAGTTGCTGGCTCATGCTGATCATGCCGGTCGCGGCGTTCATGCCCAGGATGCTCGGCAGCGCCAGCGTGCCCAGCAGGAGCCCGCTGGATCCGAAGGGCAGGTCCCGGATGAAGAACATGGTGGCCACCATCAGTCCGGGCCAGAGGAAGTGGGAGAACAGGTCGGCGCCGTTGGTGAACGACTGCCGCAGCTCGATGCGGCCGCGGGTCCAGCCGGTGCGCAGTACGGTCGTGGCCGGGTTCATCGAGTGGCCTCCTGGGGAGATTCGGCCTGGCGGACCAGGGAGAGATAGGTCTGCTCCAGCGAGGCACGGTGGACTTCGAGCTCGTGGATGTCGTCGCCGTATCGGGCGAACAGCTCGCGGGCGAGCTTGGTCGAGTCCGTGGTCCGCTCCGTGAAGCGCTGCCCGCCGCGCAGCCAGCGCACCTCGTCCTCGCCGGTGATCCGCTGCGCGAGTTCGCCGGCCGTGCCGTCGGCGATGATCCGGCCGCCGTTGAGTACGAGGATGCGGTCGGCCAGCTTCTCGGCCTCGTCCAGATCGTGGGTGGTGAGCAGGACGGTGGTCTCGCCGGTGCCGACGACGCGTCGTACCAGATCGTGGAACTCGTGTCTGGCCTGCGGGTCGAACGAGGCGGTGGGCTCGTCGAGGAACAGCAGCTCGGGACGGCCCACCAGGCCGATCGCTACGTCCAGTCTGCGCCGCTGTCCGCCGGACAGCGTCCTGAGCTTCTTGCCGGCGTGCTCGGTCAGGCCGACCGCCTCGATCAGCTCGTCGGGGTGCCAGGGCCGCTTTATCCGCGGGGTGGTGTACGGGGCGTAGTGGGTGCCGAGGTGGGTCAAGAACTCGCGTACGCGCCATTTGCCGTGATCGCGCCAGGACTGCAGCACGACCCCGAGCCGGGCCCGCCACCGCTCGTCGCCGTGCGCGGGGTCGGTGCCGAGCACCTTGACCTGGCCCTGTGAGCGGGTGCGGAAGCCCTCCAGGATCTCGATCGTGGTGGTCTTGCCGGCACCGTTCGGGCCCAGCAGGGCCAGCACCTCGCCGTGGCGGGCGTGGAAGGTGACGTCGTGCAGGACGTCGACCGAGCCGTAGCGCATGCACAGCCCGCCGACGTCGAGCACGACCTTGTCGCTCGTCGTCATGCGATGACCTTTCTTCGTGGATTGAGGGCCCTTGCGTGAGGCGTTGCGAGGGCATGCCAGATCACGGCCTGAGCCGAGGGGCCCGCGTCGCTGCGCGGGCGGCTGCGGCCCAGGCCGGACAATGAGAATCAGGTGGCGTCGAGGAACGCCAGACCGGGACGGTGCAGAACGGGACGGTTCAGACGGGCAGGCGAGGCGGTGGGCCTACCAGCTGTTTCCGGCGAGCGCCTCCCGAGCGCGTGCCATCAGATCCGCCCGGTCCAGACCGGCCAAGGCGAGCGCGCGGGGGACCGTGCCGATCTCGGTGTCCAGCACGCCGAGCAGCAGATGCGCCGGACGCAGGTCCTTCTTGCCGGTGGCGGCGGTGAAGCCGCGTTCGATCGCGAGCCGCGCCGAAGCGCCGAGCTTCGGAGGCTCGGGGGCGGCGGCGGGCTTGGGGAGGTCGAAGGAGGCGACGCTCACGCCGACCGCGCTCAGGCTGTGCTCGAACTCCCGGTCGAGCGCGTCCCGGATCGCCTGCCGCCCGAGCCCGGCAGCGGTCAGGACGCGGTGGGCGGCGGTGCCTTCGCCGGCCGCGATCGCCAGCAGAAGATGGTGCGCCTCGATCGCCGAGGACCCATCCTCTTGCGCCTCCGCCGCCCCCTGCTCGATGATCGCGTTGATGTAGTGATCGATCACACTCACTGTCGTCTCCTCAGCGCGACTCCGGCGGCGATGAGCCGCTTGACGTGCTTCTTGTGAACCGCCTGACGGGTGACGCCGAGGGCCTCGGCGACATCCGGCCAGCTCCAGCCCGCGCGCATGGCCTGCTCCACGGCGGCGTCCTCCAGCCGATCGGCCAAGAGCCGCAGCGCCACGACGGCCGCCAGCGAGTCGGCGGGATCCTTGGGAACGGGTACGTCTTCGACCGGCATATAAGCAACCGTAGTTGACTAATCGTCCGATAGTCAACGCCGGTTGCTTAGAATCTCAGGCGGCGGGCAGTTCGTGGAACCTCGCGATCATCGGGTTCGTTGATGGGGAGTGGGGAGCAATGCCAGTAAAAGACGCCAGCGGAAACGGGATCGCCGACGCGACAGCAGAGCACCGCACCCGGCCAACGCACCGCGCCGACCTCGGATCCAGACCCCCGACAACCTCTGGTTGACCTGGGGGCTGCCCGCGGCCGGCGTGGTGATCACCTTCGAGCTTCTGTACTACACCGTCTTCGCCGACAAACTGGGCGGTACAAGCGTTCTCGGGGTTCTGGGGGCCGCCGCCTGCGCGTTCGCCGCGCAGTTCGCCAGTGGCTTGTCCGGGTACGTCAGGAACCGGCGAACCGAAGAATTCCCCTTCGCAGTCGTGGGCACCGTCACGGGGGCCGGGGCGGCGGTCGCCGTACTCATTCAGGTCGTCTTCATGAGCTGAGGACGGTCCGGGCTCTCGGCTCGGCGGCTGTCACCGGGCTTTCTAGCGGTGGGCGCACTATGCCGGGATATGGCCGAGTTGCCGCAGCTGTGAATAGAGGTCGACGACTCCCCAGATGTCGGTGATCTGGCCGTCGGCGAAGCGGATGATGAAGATCTCGTGGTAGGTGACGGACTTGCCGGTCGGGGGCATGCCCCGGTATTCACCGGAGTTGGTCCCGGTGACCGTCTGCCGAGCGACGATCTTGTCTTCCTCGGCGATCAGGTCCTCAAGCGTTATGCGGATGTCGGGATACGCGCGCAGGAGGACCTCCCATATGCGCTTTTGCGCCTGCACCGCGTTCGCGTCAGTCCGCTCCGCCGTGTGGAACCGCCCGTCCGGGTGAATGAGCTCGTCGACCGCCTTCGAGATGACCTCCAGATCGCCACTGTTGATGGCCTCGTGGAACCGGTGGTACGTCTCCTTGTTGCGTGCTTCCTGAGCTGTCGACATGTCGCCTTCTCCTTGGATCGAGATGATGCGGTCATGGACGCCTGGCGATGAAATCGGCGCCTCGGTAGCTACCGACGAGATAGCTCCTCGGATTGTGACGCCAACGCCGGCCAGCGGCGCGGCACGTGAGTGATGATCCGCCTCCTGACTGTTCAGGAGATGATCAACGCGCTGCTGGACCAGGGAGGCCAATCCGACAACGCTTCCGCCTGACGCGACGCCACACAGGCCGGACCACGTGCTCAGGCACGCGGTCCGGGCACGGACGGCGCTCGACCCCAACGGTCACAAGACCTCAGATGACACCCGTCGCCGATGAGTGCGGGGTCAAGCCGAGCTCGTAGGCCCGTCGTTTGTCCTTCGTGCAGGCCACCAGAGGCCGCACCCCGCTGCCGCGCCGCTGGGCGGCTGAGCGTACCCTCGGCTGGCTCATGCTTCACCGCCGGTCGGCGAGCCCGCCTCGGGGTTAGTCGCGCGCCTGGTCGGCGGGCTCGGACGCGGACGGCTCGGCGGCCTGTCGTGTGTCGCGCCTGGACTTGAGCAGGCTGGCCGCCGTCGTGACGGCAAGCACGGTGACGATGACGGCCAGCGAGATCCAGTTGTTGATCTCAGGGACCCAGGTGACGTGCTCGCCGCCGTTGATGAACGGCAGCTCGTTCTCGTGCAGGGCGTGCAGGATGAGTTTCACGCCGATGAAGCCGAGGATGACCGCCAGGCCGTAGGTGAGGTAGACGAGTTTCTCCACCAGCCCGCCGAGCAGGAAGTACAACTGTCTCAGCCCCATCAGTGCGAACACGTTGGCCGCGAAGACCAGGTAGGCGTCCTGGGTGATGCCGAAGATCGCGGGGATCGAGTCGACCGCGAAGACCAGATCCGCGCCGCCGATGGCGATGACGACGATGAACATCGGGGTCAGCAGGCGGCGGCCGTCCTGTTTGATGGTCAGCCGTGAGCCGTGGTAGTCGTCGGTGACCGGGAACAGCCTGCGCACCAGCCGTACGACGCCGCCGTTGGGGTCGTACTCCTCGTCGTCGTTGCTGTCGAAGGCGAATTTCCACGCGGTGTAGATGAGGATGCCGCCGAAGAGCCAGAACACCCAGCTGAAGTGCTGTACGGCCTGCGCGCCCACGCTGATGAAGATCCCGCGCATGACCAGCGCCATCATGATCCCGATGAGCAGCACGCGGTGCTGGTGGATCGCGGGCACGGCGAAGTTCGCCATGATGAGCATGAAGATGAACAGGTTGTCGACGCTCAGCGTGTACTCGGTGATGTAGCCGGTGATGTACGAGGCCGCGTGGTCATCGCCGCCGAAGATCCACACGCCTGCGCCGAAAGCGACGGCACAGCCGATGTAGAAGGCGATCCACCGGGCCGACTCGGCGAGCGTGACCTGGTGGGGTCTCCTGTTGGCGATGATCAGGTCGAGAAGGATAAGCCCGAGCAGGGCGGCGATGGTGGCCGCCCACAGCCAAGCGGGCACGGACATAGGTGGGGGCATAGCGCTCCTCCGACTTGGCGTTGACACGTCCGTCGGAGGTCTTCTCCGCCCGCGGCGTCGCGGACCGACCGCGCCGGGCCCCGAGGCGGGTCCGTGATGACGACGTGGCCGCGAAGGAGTACTCCCCTCCACTTCGCCTGCGATCATACATACGAATGCGGAAGGTGCGGTGCTGCGTTCTCGGTCTCTTTGGCCGAGGATGGACCTGTCGTCACTCGTTCGCGGGGAGGGTTCCATGATCCCCCTCGGCCTAGAGCGCCTTTGGCGGTGATTTCAAGAGCAGTGCCGAGTGACGTTGAGCGACGTGCGGCATTCCGTTGACAGCGTGGTGAAGGACAGCAGGACGGTCCAATGAAGTCAATGAGTTGCCGGTCGGTGACCGGTGGAAGAATTTCGTCGGCGGCTTTCCCCGCAGCATGAGCCCGAACTGGTGCAGCTCGCGTCTGGTCACCGGCGTGATGGGACGGCGCTGAAGCTCCTCATGCGCCCAGGCCAGATGTGACCGCGCGGGGTCGGCCGCCTCGGTGACCGCGACGTCCTCAAGAGCAAACGGCACGACCAGGTAGCAGCCCACGTCGCAGAGGCCCTGCGCCAGGGAGTCGAAATCTGGCAGGTCAACTTCCAGCTGGACACGACCGGCGTGCGCGTCCTTGGCCACCACGACCTCACCCAGCAGTTCGTTCACTAGCCAAACTCAACCGAGTCCGACCCCGAGTCCCCTTGAAGCCAGGGACACGGTTCTCGCAATCGAGCGTTGTGTCGACCGGCCCTCTTGATCTATGACCGTTCTGGCGACCTCGTCGAGTCTGTGGGGGTGTGCTCCCAGCGTTCGGTGAGGAGGGCGGGCGAGGGCGCGATCCCGGGCAGTTGGGGGTGGCGGGGGCGCAGGCCGTCGAGAGCGATGGCGATCGTACGCTTTCGGGCGTTGTGGGCTGCCTCGATCAGGTCGGCGCGGCCCTGCCGGTCGAGCTGTTCGATCAGGGGGGACTTGCCGAGTTGTTCGATCAGTAGCGAGATGTCCATGGCCGTGGCGTCCGGTCTGAGCACTCCAGCAGCGTGCGCGCGGGCCACCAGGTCTCGCATCAGCTCATCGGACCTGGTGAACTTGGCGGCCATCTCGTCGGTGACAGCGATCGTGCCGGCCAGCGGCCCGAGAGAGCCGCCGCTGAACTCCACGCAGGCGCCGATGTAGTGAGCGAGCCCCGCCCAGGGGTCGTCATGCTGCAGGCCGCGTTCGGCGGCCGAAATCCACTGGTCGAGTGACAACGCGCACAGGTGCTGGAAGAGCTCGTCCTTGGAACGGTAGCGGCGATAGAGGCTGGCGATGCCTACTCCGGCGCGTGCGGCGATCGTCGCCACCGACGCATGCGCTCCGTCCAGGGCTAGGACCTTCTTGGCGGCCTCCAGAAGGGCGTGGTCGTTGCGTTCCGCTTCTGCGTGCCGGGGAGCTTTGCGGGCCATGCGCTCACTGTAGTCGCCTTGCGGAGCGATTCACTCCGTTATAGCGTTCCCAAACGAAGCGAATTTATCCGTTTGAAGGAGTGTCATGCGAGCTGTGGTGATGGAAGAGTTCGGAGGGCCGGAGGTCTTGCGGATCCGGCAGGTCGAAGATCCCCTGCCAGGGCCGGGGCAGGTGCTCGTCGCGGTGGCGTACGCGAGTATCACGTTCGTCGAGACGCAGGTGCGCTCGGGCGACGGGCCGTTCGGCAGGCCCGCGCTACCCCGCATCCCCGGCAATGGCGTGGGCGGTCGCATCGTCGCTACCGGACCGGACGTGGACCCGGCCCTGATGGGGACGGTCGTGGTCACCACCACCGGCGGCGAGGGCGGTTACGCCGAGCTGGCGCTGGCTCGGGCACAGGATGCGGTTCCGGTTCCCGCGGGTCTGGAGCTGAAGGATGCGGTCGCGCTGCTGGCCGATGGGCGTACGGCGCTGCTGCTGCACCGACAGGCGGAGATCAAGCCAGCCGATCGGATCCTCGTGGAGGCCGCGGGAGGAGGTGTCGGCAGCCTGCTGGTGCAACTCGCCGCCGCGGCGGATGCCCACGTGATCGGCGCCGCCCGCGGCGCCGGCAAGGCCGAGCTGGTCACCTCGCTGGGCGCGGCCTCCTATGTCGACTACTCCCGGCCTGACTGGCTGGATCGGGTGATGGAGGCGACCGGCGGCGTCGGACTCGATCTCGTCTTCGACGGGGTCGGCGGCCGGATCGGCACCGAGGCGATCGGGGCGCTACGTGAAGGCGGACGCGTGAGCATCTACGGAATGGCCAGCGGCGCCGACGCCGAACTCGACGAAGGTCGGCTCCGGGCACGCTCCATCGGCGTCATCGGCCGCACCGCCGCGCCGAGCCCGGCCCAGATGCGCGCGCTCATCGTCGACGCGCTGAACCTCGCGGCCGACGGGAGATTGCGGCCGGTCATCGGCCAGACCTTCCCGCTCGAGTCGGCAGCCGCCGCGCATCGAGCGATCGAGTCGCGGACCACCACCGGCAAGACCTTGCTCATTCCCGCCGGCGATGCGCGTGGCTGAGATCGGAACCCACATATCTCGCAAGCCCTCTGCCAGAGCCGGAGTCCGGGAGTGGATCGCCCTGGCGGTTCTGGGCATTCCCGCCGTGTTGGTCATGATGAACATGTCGGTGCTCTATCTGGCGCTGCCAAGCCTGAGCGCCGAGCTGGAGCTCGACGGTCCCCAGCTGCTGTAGATCACCGACATCTACGGTTTCATGGTCGCCGGATCGCTGGTCACGATGGGTACGCTCGGCGACCGTCTCGGGCACCGCCGGATCCTGCTGGTCGGCGGTGTGCTGTTGCAGTACTTCTGGTGGGGGCGGTGTTCCTGCTCGCCCTTCCGGCCATGGCCCTGCTGCTGGTCACCGGCCCTTTCCTGATCCCTGAATCTCGCGCTTCGGCTTCCGGGCGGCTGGACGCGGTCAGTGTGGTCCTGTCGCTGCTGACTCCTTTGACGATCGTGTTCGGCATCAAGGATCTCGCCATCCACGGCGATCATCCACGTCAGGACCGCCCGCATCCGATCGGCCTCGGTGGGCGGCAGGGGCCGGCCGAGTGCTGGGGCCATGTCGTGGCGCAGGTGCGTGTGGTGGTCGAAGACGAGCGCGCCGACCGTGCGGAGCCCGGCGGGCGTGTAGAAGTTTCGCGCGGTGCGCCCTATGGGCGGGTGCGGTCGGGTTTCAGGCGTTGCGGCGGATGGCCCGCACGGCCGTGTCGTAGAGGTCGAACAGGTCCACCTGCCCGCCGAGGCGCACCCATTCCTCGTTGGCAGCCTGCAGGCAGGTGATCGCCGCGGCTGCGATGGCGCGGGCCTCGAGGGTGCGGCGGTCGGAGGTCGGCAGTCGTGGCTCGATCAGCGGTGCGAGCAGGTCCTGCCACCGGGCCTGCTTCTCGGCGTGGCCGGCGCGTAGCGAGTCGTTGCCGAACAGGAACGTGATCAGCTCGAGTCGCCGCTCCGCCGTCATCTGGATCTCTTCGAGGACCTGGAACGCCGCCCGCAGCGACGCCCAGGCATCCTCGTCGGCCGGCCGCTCGGCCAGACGCGCGGCGATCAGCTCGCCCTGTTCGTCCAAGCCGCTGAGCGCGAGGTCTTCCTTGTTACGGAAGTAGTTGAACAGCGTCCGCCGGGAGACACCCGCCGCGGCGGCGACCTCCTCGACCGTCGTGTCATCGAACCCCTTGACGGTGAACAGCTCGACAGCGGTGCGGGCGAGCAGCGAACGCACCACCGAGCGGGTCTGCTCACGAAGGGGTACCGGCTTCTGGGACATGCACCGAAGGTACAGTGGTTCACGTGATATAGCAACTTGCACTGCGTGCAGGGTCGTGCATACAGTGTTGTGCATGACGAAGATTGACTACTCGAACCAGACCACGATCGTCACCGGAGCCAGCTCCGGTCTCGGTGCGGAATTCGCCCGCCAATTGGCCCGCCGCGGCTCGAATCTCGTGCTCGTCGCCCGCCGGGCGGACCGGCTCGAGAGCCTGGCCGGCGAACTGACCCGCGCCCACGGCGTCACGGTGACCACTATCGCCCGCGACCTCGGTCTGCCCGACGCCGGCCGCACGTTGCGTGCCGAGCTCGAATCGCGCGGCATCTACGCCACCGGGCTCGTCAACAACGCGGGCTTCGGCACCCACAACGTCTTCACCGAGGAGGACCCGGAACGTCTGCAGAGCATGATCGCGTTGAATGTCGGCGCGCTGGTCGACCTCAGCCGCGCCTACATCGGTCCACTGACCTCCGCCGGCTCCGGCGCCCTGATCAATGTGGCGAGCCTGCTGGGCTTCCAGCCGACCCCGTACCTGAGCGTCTACGGCGCCACCAAAGCGTTCGTCCTCAGCTTCACCGAATCGCTGTGGGAGGAGACCCGCGGCACCGGTCTGCGCGTCCTGGCCGTGTGCCCGGGTGCGATGCAGACCGAGTTCTTCGACGCCGCCGGCAGCCAGTCGGCCGATTACGGCGCGAAGCGGGCGACCCCCGAGGACGTCGTGAGGATCGCCCTCGACACGGTCGACCGCCGCTCCGCCCCGCCGTCGGTGATCACCAACGGTCGTCCGCTGGCGCTGGCCGGCAAGTTCCTGCCGCGGCGCGTCGTCGTCCGGTTCATGGGTTCAACGCAGCGCCGCGCCATGAGCCATGCCTAGCGCTTGACCATTCCGCGGTCAGCATTGTCGGGGTGCGCCGACCGCATAGCCGTCGAGGAACAGCGCCACCAGCATCGGGGTCGATGATCGCCAGTGTGCCGGCGTCGGCCTGTTCGCGCAGGTACGTCGTGAGCGTCGAGCGCATCATCTCCATCGTCGTCGTGAAGATTTCCGCGAGCCGAGGAAAGCGACCGACCTCGCTGACGATCAGCCGGTAGATGGCCACCACGCGTGGTGCGGTCCAGTCCCGGGCTATCTGCATCCCGAATCGGGTCAGCACCTGCGCGGGCGGATCCGCCATGGCGGTCATGCCGTTCAGCACGGCCTCGCGCGCTCCCCCCACGAGGTCCTCGACCACGGCGACGAGCAGAGCGTCCTTGTTCGGGAAGCGTGCGTAGATCGTCTTCTTCGACATCCCGGTGTCCCGGGCGATGCGTGAGACGCCGGCCTCGGAGAAGCAGCTCGAACCCGGCCGCCTCACCGACCGCGCCGAGCACCAGCTCGGCCAGGACCAGCTCGCCGGCGCCCATGTGCTCGCACGCGGCGACCGCCCGTGCGGCCATCTCCCAGCTACGCGGGCTGGGCCAGCCGCGGCCCGCCCGGTCGGGACTGTCGGGCACCGCCAGCACGAGTTCCGGCCGTACCCGCAGGAACGCCCCGACCAGCGCCCGTGCGCCGGCGACCTCGGCGGGCCCGGCTGTGTCCTTCACGTCGAACTCCGGCACGGGGAACCCGCCGACGAAGCCCTCGGCGATGTCCTCGGCCGAGACCGTCCAGTTCAAGTGGATGAGCCGGTTGGCCAGCGGCGCGGACAGGTCCCAGCCGTCGGCGGCCTGTTCCGGCGGGTTGGCGGCGGCCACGATCCGCACCTCGTCCGGCAGCACCAGGTCACCGACCGTGCGCTCCAGCACCACCCGCAGCATGGCGGCCTGCACGGCTGGCGGCGCGGTGGTCAGCTCGTCGAGGAACAGCAGCCCGCCGTCCTCGGCGGCGAGCCGTTCGGCCCATCGCGGCGGCGCGAACCAGGTGCTGCCGTCACGCAGCACCGGCAGCCCGGAGAAGTCGCTGGGCTCGCGGATCGAGCCGACCACCACCTCGACCGGCAGGCCGACGGTCGAGCCGAGCGCGGTCACCACGGATGTCTTGCCGGTACCCGGCGCACCCCATACGATGACCGGCAGATTGGCCGTCACCGCGACCGCGAGAGCTTCTCGTGTCACTGATGGTGCCGCCATTGTCGTCCTCCTCGTCGGCCGCCCAAACCGTTTCCGGGCAGCATGTATCGGAACGTCGAGCCGTGACGCTGACGTTCGGTGTGGTGTCTGTCGGCTATTCCTGGTTGCGGAACAGGCCCCGGCCGCCGTACTTCTTGTGCACCGCCTGCTTGCTGATGCCCAAAGTGGCGGCGATCTCCGTCCTGCTGTTGCCCTGGGCACGGGCTCGGCGGACCGTCACCGCCTCCAGGCGCGCCATCTCACGGCGGAGCTCGGCGATGGTCGCGAGCGAGTCGATCGGGTTGCCGGCGTTCACCGCCTGGGCGAGCACTGTGATGCGGTCGGGCTCCGTACCGTCATCCTAGGTTGACGACCGGCGCGCGTCAACCAAAGATGACGGCCGACAGAGATCAGGTCCCTCCGGGTGCACCACGGTCCAGCCGTCTGGCACGTCGATGAACACCGGCCAGGGCGAGCGCTGGCCCTCGTCATTCGCCAGCGCCAGGTAGCGGACCGCCCGGGTCCTCGAAGGGGTTGGTCATCGCGTTTCTTCCTTTCCGGCTGGGTTCGCCCCAGGACCGCCGCATCCGTTCCGCAAGGGGCGGACCAGTTCCTGCAGGCCGACCCCGCATCGAATACGCCCTCACTCCGCTGGACGCTGACCTCGTCGACCACCTCATGCCCCTGGTCACCTGGGTCGCCCGCCACGACGTCGTCATCACCTCCGACCTGTATTTCACTGGGCGCCTGAACCGTGACCGACCGCCGACGCTGAGCCCGCCGCAGCATCACTGTCGCTGAGCACCCACCCGCTCGCTATCGACCGAGACACGGGCTGGTGTTCATGTCCGCCCCCACCCCTCACGCAGGCCGAGCGGCTCCCGAACTAAATGACAGGCGCGCAGCTCGGAAGCATCTGAAACGGCTCCCGGAAAAGCCGACATTCGGCTCTCGTTTCCACCGACATAACCAGCCAGCCCTCGGCGGCTCGCTAACGCCACTGACGGTTCGGTTGTTGCTCAAGCCCCGAGGCGCTCGACGATCACCTCGGAGGGTGAGGGTCTTCACCGGGTCGTACGTGGCCGGTCTCATAGGCAGCGACGACCGCCTGCACCCTGTCTCGTACGCCCAGCTTGGCGAGCACATTGGACACATGTGTTTTGATCGTGGCCTCGCCCAGGTACAGCCGGCCGGCGATCTCGGCGTTCGACATGCCACGAGCCATCAGGCTCAGAACGTCTCGCTCGCGCTCCGTCAGCGTGGACAGTATTTCGGCGCGGGGCGTACGCGTGGGCGTAGCCGCGGCGAACGACTCGATGACCCGCAGCGTGACGGAGGGGTCGAGGAGGCCGCCGCCGGACGCCACGGTGCGCACCGCCTCGACCAGTTGTTCCGGAGGCGAGACCTTGAGGAGAAACCCGCTCGCACCGGCCCGTAGCGCTCCCTCGATGTAGCCGTCCTCGTCAAAGGTGGTCAAGATCACTACCTTGACCTCCCGGTGCGCGGCGAGAACACGCCGTGTGCCTTCGATGCCATCGACGTCCGGCATCCGGATGTCCATGAGAACGACGTCCGGACGCGTCCGTTGGACGACTTCGACGGCGGACGCTCCGTCTTCTGCCTCACCCACGACATCGATGTCGCGTTGGGCGGTGAGAATCATCCGCAGACCAACGCGGACCATCGCCTGGTCGTCGACGAGCACGACCCGGATGCTCATGGCCACCTCCGTCGGATCGGGAAGCACGCGGTCACCGCGAACCCGCCCTCGGCGCGGGGGGCCGCCTGAAGGGTTCCGCCGAATATCGCGGTACGTTCGCGCATACCGATCAAACCGTGCCCGCCGGTGCGGTCCGCACCGGGCGGGTGGTCGGCCCGGCTTCCGGAGAGCGCCGCCCCCTCGCCTGTCGCCTCGCCTGCCCCGTCATCGCGCACCTCGATCGTCACGGTGTCCGCCGCGTACCGGATGGCCACCTCGGCGTGGCCGCCGGGCGCGTGCCGCAGGACGTTGGTCAACGCCTCCTGGAGCACCCGGTATGCCGAGACGTCCAGCGCCTGGTGCAGAGGCGTCGGCACGCCTTCCACCCGCAGTTGGGCGGGCAGACCCGCCGCACGTACATCGGCGATCAACTGCTCGGCCAGGGCGAGTGACGGCGTCGGCGCTGTAGGGGACTCCGAACCTGATTTGCGCATGATGCCGACGAGTGACCGCAGTTCCTCGACGGACTGGCGTCCCAGCCGCTCAAGCCCGAGCATCACCTCACGCTCGGCCGGCCGGTGTTCCAGTACGTCCTCCAATTGACTCCGCAGGCCGCCGATCTGCAGCGTCATGATGCTCACCGAGTGGGCGACCGCATCGTGGATCTCCCGGGCTATGCGGGTCCGTTCCTCTATGACAGCGGCGTGCGCCACCGCCTCCCGCTGGGCGTCCAGGGTTGCCGCCATCTCGGCGAAGGCACGGCTGCGTCCCTGCTCGCGCTGCACCAGGACGCCGCTCCACCAGCCCACAACGAAGATCAGTGGGAAGAAGACGTTCACCCAGGAGAACCCGGCACGCATCGTGTCGGAGGCCGCGTATATCAGCATGGCGGCGATGAGAGCCCAGCGCGACCGGCGGAGAGGCTCCCCGAAGCCGGCCCAGCCGACGGCGAGCAGCGTGGAGATGAGTCCGACCCCGCCGGGCCCGGGGATGTCCAACAGGATCACAACGGGGTAGAAGGCGGCGACGACGACGGCACCGATGGCCGGCCGCCATCGGGCCAGCACCAGGCCCATCGGAACCCAGGCGGCGACCACGCTCAGGTGAACCGGCGTCGGGTCGAAACGCTCGTTCGACAGCGCTTCGACGACCGCGAGCACCCCCATCGTCGGCGGCAGCAGCCACGCCAGAAGCCGCAGGTCACCCGGTCGCCGTCCTCGCATGCTGCAAATGCTAAGCGTGACGGGGCGCTGGTGGTTCCCCCCTGCGACGGAGGGACCGGCCACCGTCTTCCCCCTCCCGGCGGAGGCGGATCAGGCACCTGACTGCGGAGGCGCGTTGAGAACGAGGTGAGTGACGATCGATCACATCACCGACCGGCCCGCCAACGGCCACGGGGCGATCCTCGAAAGGATGTAAACCATGACCACCAGCCCGTTCGTTCCCGGAATGGACCACGGCAGGAAGTCCACCGCCGCCATCGAAACCGCCGAACCACCCCTCAGCACCCGCCGGCGAGGGGCTCTGCATCTCCTCGCCGGGACCGCTCTCATCGCAGGCCCCGTCCTGTTCGCCGCCGGCATGGCGACCACACCGGCGGCCGAGAACCTCGACGGCGTCGTGTACATCGCCTCTCTGGGGCGCGACGCCACCCAGACCCAGGTCTCCGCGCTGTTCCTGCACTACGCGAACCTGCTGTTCGGGCTGGGCATCCTCGCCGGTCCGGCACTCGTGCGCAGCCGCCGGGGCTTCTGGCCGGTACTCACCGGATCCGTGCTCGCCGCCATCGGCTTCGCCAACCTTTCCGGCATGCTGCTCAGCGACTGGTGGAACCTCTCGGCCGCTACGCACCTCACTCCGGACCAGGCCGCAACCGTGTTCCAGGGATTCCAGCAGTCGTCGTTGCTGGCGCTGTGGGACGGCACCACTCCGTTCAACCTGCTGGGCCCGGTCCTGGTCCTCGTCGGGCTCCTCCGCGCCGGTGTCGTGCAGTGGTGGACGGTGCCGCTGTATGTCGCCGGCGTCGCCGGCCTCATCATGATCCCGGCCGACCTCCCTCTGGCCACCGCAGCCGCGGTGCTGGTGGGTTTCTCGCCGCTGGCTCTCATCGGCCTGCGCCTCGTCGGACGCTATCGCGCCGGCACGATCTGATCGCGTCACTGTGGCGGCCCTCGCCGCCGTTACGGGCGCCGTGGTCCTGCCGCGAGCGCGGTGAAGGACAGAAGGAGTGCGGCGGTTCGCGGCGGATCCTCCACGATCGGCGTATGCCCCACCCCGGGCAGCAGTTTGACCGTCGCGCAGTGACCGGCCCTGCTTCCGGAAGCAGGGCCGCTAGCAGCGCGACGCCCCCGCTGAACAGGCGGGTAGCAGGTATCAACCCGTCGGCGACCTGACCCCGGAACCGGCTCCCACGGGTGTCAGCGACCCGGGCGCGTGCTGCTGCCGACACAGGTAACGTCCGCGTTCATCGTCGGTGTCCGCTCGCGCGCCTGTACGGGAAAGGGCGCCGGGCCGCGGCGTACGGCCCCGATGCGGGGAAGAACGGGTACATATGTACCCGGGCCGGATCCGGTGGGCCGAGGTCGTTGAGCAGGCCCGAGTGGTGATCGCCGCCTATGAGGGCGGGGTGACGCTGCGGCAGTGCTTCTACCGCCTGGCCGTGGCCGGCGTCATCCCGAACACCGCGGCGGCCTACCGCAAGCTGTCGGCTCACCTGGCCGAGGCGCGTCGGCGCGGCGCTTTCCCGGACCTGATCGACGCGGTGCGCGCGATCCACGCCCCGCTCGCCTACACCGACCCCGGTGAGATCCTCGCCGACGTGCCCGAGCTGTACCGGCGCGACCGGATGGAACACCGGCCGGTGGCGCTATACCTGGCCGCGGAGAAGGACATCTTGCGGGCCCAGATCACCGGCTGGACCGCCGAGTACGGGCTGCCGGTGCTGGAAATTCCCTGTCACTCGTAGATGCCGCCGATGCGCCGGAGTGAGCGGCGGTGCGCAAGCTTCTCCCCGTACCGCCTTCCAGATTGACATTGCTAGATATTTCAGTCATGTTTGAAATAACTAGCAGCAAGTATGGAGCAAGCCATGGAACACGTGACCTTCAACAGCCTCGGCACCCGCTGCGCGGGCGATCTCTACCTGCCCGAGACGAGCGACCCGGTCCCCGGGCTGGTGCTCGGGCACAGCGGGGTGATGGTCAAAGAGGCGCTGGCGTTCTTCGCGCCCTACTTCGTCAAGGCCGGCTTCGCGGTGCTGGCCATCGACTACCGCACGGTCGGCTCCAGCGAAGGCGAGCCGCGCGGCCTGGACTACCCGGAACGGCAGGCCGAGGACTTCCGCAGCGCCGTGTCCTACCTGCAGACCCGCCCCGAAGTGCAGCCGGAGCGGATCGGGGTGTGGGGGGTGAGCATCGGCGGCTCGGTGGCGGCCCAGGCCGCCGTGCTCGATCGGCGCATCAAGTGCGTCGTCGTGCAGAGCCCCAGCGTGTGGAACGGATGGCGCTACCTGGAACGCCTCCTGGGCCGTACCGGTGTCCACGCGCTGCGCGACCAACTGCAGCAGGACTGGCAGCGGCGCTACGAAGGCGGGCAGAGCGCTCGCGTGCCGCACCTGACGCTGGAGGGCGACAGCGTGAAGGACACCCCGGACATGTCGACCCGCCTGTTTCCCACCTACCGCAACGAGAAGACCCTCGACTCGGCCGAGCACCTGCTCACCTTCGCACCGGACAACCTCATCCACCGGCTCGCGCCGACGCCACTGCTGATGATCGCCAACGGCGGCTGGGACCCGTACCACATGCTCGAGGAGGCGCAAAGCGCCTTCTCCAAGGCGGCCGAGCCCAAGCGGCTCGCGGTGCTGCCCTACGACGTGCTCGGCCTCTACACCGGCCCGGGCCTGGAGGAGGCGATGGCGCTCGCGATCGACTGGTTCGACCTCTACCTGCGCAGGACCCGGCTCGCGGACATCACCCCGACACCCACCTACGAGTCGGTGGCCGCCATGACACAGTGAACCGGCACACGATCAACAACGGAGGAGGATCCGACGATGAGCGACGAGGAACAGCAGGACCGGCTGCTTCGATGGGTGGAACGGGTGGCCGCCTTCTGCGTCGAGGAGTGGGGGCTGCCGCCCATCACCGGACGCATCCTCGGCTGGCTCATGATCTGCGATCCGGCCGAGCAGTCCGCCGGGCAGATCGCGGAGGTCATCCAGGCCAGCCGGGCCTCGCTCACCTCGAACATGCGGTTTCTCACCGCCATCGGCCTGGTCAAGAAGGTGAGAAGGCCCGGCGATCGCGTCTCCTACTACCGCATCGAAGACGACGCCTGGCAGAAAGTCATCCAGCGCAAGCTCGAAAGCCTGAGCGCGTTCGGCGAGATCGCCGACGAAGGGCTCGACATCGCGGGCGGCGAGGGGCACCGCACCGAGCGCATCAAGGCCGCCCACGACTCCCTGACGTGGCTGCAGAACCTCGCGGCCCGTCATCCGCTACGCCGTTAAGGAATCCCCATGCACCGCTGGCAACCCAAGCTCGGGCTGATCCAGGAAACGCTGCTGCTCACCCTCTATGCCAGAGCCCTGGACGCCGGGCAGCCCAGCCCGATCCTCGGCGACACGCTCTCCGCCGACCTGGCCGGCGACATCGATTACGACTTCGGCAAGCTGAAGGTCAAGCCCAACCTCGTCCTCACCACGGCACTGCGCGCCAAGAAGCTCGACGACGTCGTACGCGCCTACACCGCCGCTCATCCCGGATGCGTGGTGCTCGACCTGGGCTGCGGCCTGGACACAAGGGTGTTCCGCTGTGATCCTCCGCCCGGCGTCGACTGGTACGACATCGACTTCCCGGAAGTGGTGCACCTGCGGGCCGAATGTCTGCCCGGCCGTTCCCACCTGGTCGGAGCCGACCTCACCAGCTCCGACTGGCTCACAGCCATCCCCGGTGACCGGCCGGCGATGATCGTCGCCGAAGGGCTGCTGCCCTTCATGCCCGGCGACTCCTTCCAGGCGATGACCCGCGCGCTGGCCGGCCATTTCCCTTCAGGCGAGCTCGCGCTCAACGGCTACACCCGCTTCGCCGCCTGGGCCATGAAGTACCACCCGACCATCAAGGCGCTCGGCATCAAAGCCGCCCAGGGCTTCGACGACCAACACGAACCAGAGTCCTGGGACGCCGGCCTCGAACTGATCGAGGAGCAGATCCTCACCCGCGCACCGGAAATAGCCCGGTTCCCGCAACCCCTACGCGCGCTGACCCGTCTCACCGCCCGCAGCACGGCCTTGTCGCGGCAAGGGGCCCGCATTCTCCGCTACCGGTTCTGAGACCGTGCGGGGGGCGGAAACAACGCCCTGCAAGTGGTGCGGGCCGGCTGACCTCCGACCACCGCGGTTCGACGCGGAGCGTGGGGTGGATGTCGACCTCAGCGACCCAGATTGCGCAATCTCGGAGGTCATAAGTTGCGCCGGGACGCCACCACCTCCTATCTTGGAATAGTCGTTCCAAGATAGGAGGTGGTCAGATGCCCGACATCAAACATTTCGATCCCGACGCGACTCTGGACCAGGTGGTGAACCTGTTCTGGCAACGTGGGACCGACAGCACCGGCATCGCCGATGTCGTCCAGGCGACCGGGCTCAGCCGCTCCAGCCTGTATGCGACCTTCGGCGGCAAAGCGCAGCTGCAGGCCGCCGCGCTGGACCGCTATCTGGAGCGGCAGTCGCGGCCGGTGTTCGAGGCTCTGGCCGCCGACACCCGGGGCGTGCCGGCCATCGTCACGTTCTTCGAGCGGCTGGTAGCGGCGCGGTGTGCGGGGGAGCACGCCCGCTGGGGATGCCTGGTCACCAACAGCCACGCTACGGCGAGCGGTGGCCTGCCGGAGATCCGCGAGGTTCTGGATCGCCACCACGACGCACTCCGGGCGGCGATGCGCGCCGCGCTGGAGATCGCGCGCGCCGACGGCCAACTCCGGGCCGACCTGAATGTGGAGGCGGCCGCCGAAGCGCTGACTCTGCAGGCCTACGCGGTCAACCTGCGTTCGCGAGCCGGCGCCGAGCCGGCCGTCCTGCTGGCGGGCGTGCACGCCGTAATTGACGGTTTCACCACTACCGAGGAGAGATGATGAGCGGTTTTCGCACCTATGACGAAACCGACGCCCCCGAGGCCGCCCGTCCCATGTTGGAGGCGGCCAAGAAGCGGATGGGGTTTGTGACCACGCTGAACGGGGTGATGGCCGAGTCGCCGGAACTGCTGGCCGGCTACAACGCGCTGGCCGAGCAGTTCGGCAAGTCGTCACTACCCCTGGCGGCCAAGCAGGTGGTGCTGATCACCGCCAGCGTGGAGAACGGCTGCGAGTACTGCGTGGCCGCCCACTCCACGCTCGCGCTGCGTGCCCGGGTGCCTGCCGAGGTGGTTCAGGCCCTGCGCGCCGGCCAGCCGATCGCTGACCAGGCGTTGGAGGCGGTGCGCCGCCTCACCCAAGCGGTCGTGGCGCAGCGGGGCTGGGTGGCCGAGGCCGAGATCGAGACGTTCCTGGCCGCCGGGCACACCCGCCGCCACGTGCTGGACATCATGCTCGGCGTCGGCATGAAGACGCTGTCGAACTACACCAACCACATCGCCCACACTCCGCTGGATCCGGCCTGGGCCGATCAGCAGTGGAGGCGGGAGCAGGCGACGGCTTGACCCGTTGCCTGCTCCGCCATGCTCACCGTCATCAGCCCCCCGTAGGCTGCTAGACACCCGGTGGCAGGCGCCGCGGGGGTGACGCGGCAAGGCCCGGATGCCGCGCTATCCGGGGCCTGGCATCCCGCGCGTGGTGTGGCCGCCCCGCGGTTCGCCGGTGACCCAGTTCCAGCTGGTGATCGTGGTGCGCATCAGGCGGGCGGCGGTCGACAGGTGGCTGTCGGCGCCCCAGTACAGCGTGATCGCGCGACGGCAGTCAGGGCTGTCGACGGTGATCGCGGCGAGGGGAACGCGGACCGAGGTGTGCCGGGCGAAGGAGGGGACGAGGCCGATGCCGAGCCCCGCCCCGATCAGGTCGGCGATGGCACTGGGCTCGTCGACCTCACAGACGATCTTCGGTGTGCGGCCTCTGGCGGCGAAGAGCCGGTCGAGGAGCCGGCGCTGCCAGTGCCCCTTGCGGGCGGCGACGAAGGGCTGGTCGGCGAGTTCGTCGATGCTCACCGAGGTACGGGCCGCCAAGGGATGGTCGAGTGACGTGGCCACCCACACCTCCTCATCGAGCAGCTGAACCGCCTCCAAGCCCTCGGCGTGAATCGGCTGCGAGGCGACACACAGATCGACCTCTTGGGCCCGCAGGTGGCGGGCCATGTCCTCGGCCGCCGCCCAGCGGAGTTCGACCTCGATGGTGGGATGAGCTCGCTTGTAGGCCGCCAGCGGCCCAGTGAGGGTGAGGAACGTCTCCGACGCCAGCCGCACCGTGCCCACGCCCTCGCTGGTGGCCTCGGCGACCGCTCGCCGGCCCGCGTCGAGCTCGCCGAGAGAGCGTTCGACGTAGTCGCGGAAGAGCCTGCCCGTGTCGTTCAGCCGGAGCCGGCCGCTGCGATCGAACAGCGGTGTGCCCAGTTCGCTCTCCAAGCGGGCGATGGTACGGCTCAGCGATGGCTGGGCGACGCGCAGCTCGTCGGCCGCGCGGCTGAGGTGTTCGAGCCGTGCCACCACCAGGAACTGCCTGAGCGTGTTCAGCTCCATCATGCCTCTCAATGCATAACAGCATAGCGATATTGATCTTAGACAAGATAACCCACAAGCCATAGCGTCGATGCCGAACAACGAAAGGGGGGATATCCCATGCTCACCATGCCCGCGCGTCGGACGACACCGACGGGGTGGACACTGCGGGCCGTCGTCAGCGCGCATGTGGTGGCGGTCGTCGGCCAGCCGGTGTTCGCCGGGGCGTACCTGACCGGTGACTTCGACAGTCTGCGCTGGCACGCGGTCGGCGCCGACGTGGTCACCTCCATCGGCTACCTACAGGTGGCCGTGGCGATCGTGGTGTGGATTCGGCTGCGCCGGGTCTGGCCGTTCCTGGCCACGATGGCGGTGGTGGCGGCCGAGACCGTGCAGTACTTCGCCGGGTTGGACGGCGCGCTGTGGTTGCACATCCCGTTGGGTGTGATGACCGTCGCCGCGCTCGTCGTACTGTTCATCGCCGTCTGGCTGGGCGGCGGTTACGTACGTGACGACAAAGCGCCGCGGCGGGAGGTCCACCATGCGTGAGGGTGTGACCCGGCGCCGGGTTCTGGGCATCGGCGGGGCGCTCGGGCTGATGGCGGCCACCGGGCTGTCGGCCTCGGCCGCGCTGGCCCGCCGGCCGTCGATCACCGGTGCCGAGTTGCGCAGTGCCGTACCGCTGCCGCCGCCGTTCCACGTGCCGCTGCCGATTCCCGCCGTGCTGGCGCCGGTCGGCACCTCGGGCGGAGCCGACCGGTACGAGATCACCCAGCGTGAAGCGAGCGCGGAGATCCTGCCCGGGGTCAGGACACCGCTATGGACGTACGAGGGCACCTTCCCCGGGCCGACGATCGAGGCGCGCCGCGGCCGGCCGATCACCGTGACGCACCACAACGAGCTACCTGTGCCGACCGTCGTACACCTGCACGGCGGACGGACCCCTGCGGCTTCCGACGGGTACCCGACCGACCTCGTCCTGCCCAACGGCCGGCCGCAGGCAGCCTCGCACATGGGGCACGGCCGCGATCCGCGGGCGGCAGTGACCGAGCTGACGCGCGACTACACCTTCCCGCTGGACCAGCGGCCCACGCTGCTCTGGTACCACGACCACCGGATGGACTTCACCGCCCCCGCGATCTGGCGCGGACTGGCCGGGCTGCAGATCGTCCGCGACGACGCCGAGGACGCCCTCGGCCTGCCCTCGGGGCGGCGCGAACTGCCCCTCATGATCGCCGACCGGGCGTTCGCCGCCGACGGCGGCCTCGCCTACCCCGCCCTGCGCGGGCGGCCGGGCGTACAGGAGCCGTATCTCGCCGGGGTCCTCGGTGACGTGATCCTGGTCAACGGCGCGCCCTGGCCCGTGCACGAGGTCGACGCGGCCCGTTACCGGCTGCGCGTCCTCAACGCCTCCAACGCCCGTCACTACGAGCTCGAAGCGGTCAGCGACGACGGGCGCCCGCTCGACTTCGTCCAGATCGGCGCCGACCAGGGACTGCTCGCGGCGCCGGTCACCCACCGGCTCCTGCCGATCGCGCCCGCCGAACGCTACGACGTGATCATCGACTTCACGGACCTGCCGGTCGGCAGCCGGGTGAGAATCGTCAACCGGCTGGGCACCGGGCGTACCCGCGACGTGATGGCCTTCCGCGTCGCGCGCAAGGCCACCGACGACAGCCGCATCCCCGGCATCCTTTCCACGGACCTGCCGGACTGGCACCGCTCGCAGGCCGTCAGGACGCGCGAGTTCTCCTTCCGCACCGGGCGAATGGGCGGCGACCACGGCTGGCTGATCGGCGGGCTGCCGTTCGACCCCGCCCGCTCCGATGTCACCGTCGGTCTCGGCGAGGTCGAGGTGTGGCGGCTGGTCGCCGACGTCCATCACCCCGTCCACCTGCACCTGGTCGGCTTCCGGGTGCTCTCGCGCGGCGGCCGGCCGCCGTTGCCGCACGACGCGGGACTCAAGGACACCGTCTCACTTCGGCCGGGCGAATCGGTGGAGATCATCACCCGTTTCGACGGCTACCGCGGCCGTTACCTCTTTCACTGCCACAACGCCGAACACGAGGACATGGGCATGATGGCCAACCTTGAGGTCGTCTGACTTTCCTACGCGCGAGGTTTGGCCTTTGTGCAGACCAAGTACGGGAGAAAGGGACAGTGGCCCATTCCGCGCTGACGAAACTGCTGGTCAGTGGGTACGGCGGCGGGGTGCCAGGACCTCGGTGACCTTGGCGATGGCCTCAGCACCGGGTTTGACGTAGCGCATGGCGGTGCGGGGGTTCTTGTGGCGGGTCTTGCCCATGATGAGCTGCAGCGGGACTTCGGCGTCGCCGAGGTGGGTGGCGGCGCTGTGGCGCAGCTGGTGCAGGTCGAGCCCGGCGTACTTCTCCAGCAGGACGCGGGCGCGGTCGTAGCCGAGGCGGGCGCGGCCGGTGTGCGGGCAGATGTCGGCGGCCGCAGGGCGGCGGGCCGGGACGGGGCGGCGTTCGGACAGGAACAGGGGACCGTGCGTGCGGGTGCTGCCGTCGGGGAGCCGGAGCAGGCGGGGCAGCAGGTGGGCGGTGCCGCTGTCCCAGTAGACCCATTCGATGGCGCCGCCCTTGGAGCGGACGGGCGCGCGGCGGTGCTCCAGATCGAGGTCCTCGACGTTCAGAGCCAGGATCTCCGCGGCTCTGGCCGCGGTTTCGTAGAGCATCCGCCACAGCGTCCGCTCGCGAAGGGGGATGTTGCGGCGCGAGAGCAGCCGGTGGAGGGTGGTCTTGGCCACGGCGCGGGTCTCGTCGGCGGATTCCTTGCGGTGCTCAGCCTCGGCCTGGACCGAGGGGGCGGCCCAGTGCTTCTTGGTCTGGCACCAGGTCAGCCAGGAGGTGATGGCGGCGCGGTTGCGGTTCCAGGTCGCCGGCGCGGACTTGCCCCACAGCTCGGTGAGCGCGGTGCCGATCTCGGCGTCGGCGACTTCGGTGCGGCGCTCACGCTGACCGCCGTGCGCCGCCCGGCGTGATGTACCGGATAACGTGCCGGAGTCGCGCACGGCCCGGTCGAGGGGTTCTGCTGGTCGCCGCGCCGTCATGATCGCTCATGTACGTGATTCCTTTATCAGGTACATCTGGAGGGCGGCGCGTAAGGCCGGGAAGGCGGGATCCTGGGTTCGGCGGGCGGGCGGATCTCCATCCTGCGCCGAACCGGCCGACGGCCCGGCCTGTCGGGCAAGCGAGGCCGCCGACCTGATCGAGGGTCCGTGGTCAGGCGGGATCGTGGACGATGCGGTGCACGTCGCCGCCCGGTTCGGTGTGGAAGTGCAGGCCCTTGGCGGCAGGCGCTTCTCCATCTCGTCGGGGCTTTGGTCGGCGGTGTCGGGCAACTGGTAATACTCCTCCAGCACGGCGTGGGCCCCCTTACTCCGGGACGGGAAGGCGCGGTGCCGGGAACAGGCCGCCCACCAGCGCAGTCGCCTCCCGCCGCGACGGCAAGGAAGTGCTGTATCGAGGCGACCGCGACAGCCTCGCCCGCATTCTCAGCGACCTGCAAGACTGACCACATTTGCTGCTGAACGCCGGCCGATGCGGGTCAGCTGGTCCAGAGTTGGTCCGAGAGCTGACACGCCGCGTTGGATCGATCCGTGGTTGACACCTGGGTGGTCCTCCACTAACTTTTCTGCAACCGATCTCAGCAACCGATCTCAGTGGGGAGTTCATGACCGCTGACCCCAGCGCTCTGCATGTCTGCAGCGTACGGTGCGACGCGCTGCTCCGGCCGTCGCACGGAGACGCTGATGACCGGGCTCTTGGTGTCGTCGATGGCCCCGGTGATCGTGCGTTGGTCGGGCGCCGCCAGGCCCTGCGGGCCGGCGAGCTCGCCGAGGGGATACTCGGCCGCAGTGGTCCGCAGACATGAAAAAAGCCAAGACGATCATCCTCGGCGCGTCGCACTGGCATGTGCACCTGTGCGCAGACCGGGTCGCCGAGCAGCACGACGTCGTGGGGGTCAGCGACCCCGACACGTCGCGTACGGAGCACCTTGCGCGTCTCTGGGACGCGCCTCTCTACCAGTCCTGGGAGGAAGTGCTTGCGGCCCACGGGGACGCCGAGCTGGCGTACGTCTTCGTCCCGCACGACGTGATGCGCGAGGTCTGCCTCGCTCTCGTCGCTCGGCGCATCCCGCTCGTCGTGGAGAAGCCGGCCGGGGTGTCGTTGCAGGAGCTGGTCGACGTCCGGGCGGCCGCGGACGCTGCCGGGATACCGATTGCAGTGCCTCTCGTGCAGCGGGGAGGCCCGACCGACCGCTGGCTGGCGAGAGCCGGCCGCTCGGTGTACGAGAGCGTGCAGTTCATCGCGGGCCCGCCCGACCGCTACCTCGTCAACGGCAGTCCGTGGATGGTCGACGTCGAGCGCGCCGGCGGCGGGTGCATGGTCAACCTCGCCCCGCACTTCGTGGATCTCTTCCTCCGCTCGGCCGGTGCGGAGGAAGTAGCGGTGACGGCAGCCTTGTCGTCGAAGCTGCACCGCCGCAGCGTCGAGGACTACGCCTCGATGACGCTGACCACGGCCGACGGACGGATCGCCACCATCGAGGTGGGATATGCGTTCCCCGGGTCGCCGCTCAAGCGGCACTGCTCCTTCATGCGGATCGGCGCCGCGGGGACCGCGACCATCTGGTCTGACGGGAACGCGTCGTTCACCTCCGTCGACGGCGTCACGGAGACCGCACTCATCGACGTGGACAGCGACCCGTTGTACGGATTGTTCGTCGACCAGGTGGCCGAGCGGCTGAGACGTGATTTCGTGGAGCTCCCGCGGATCAGCGATCTCGAGACCACGATGGCCGTCATCTGGGACGCATACGCGCACAGCCGACAGGAGAGAACCGGTGTCCACACCCAGCATCGATGAGGTAGCGGCGGCAGCCGGGGTCCACAGGTCGACGGTCTCGCGGGCGTTCTCCCGCCCCGAGGCCGTCAAGCGGGAGACCCTGGACCACGTCCGCCAGGTGGCGGCCTCCATGGGCTACAGGATGAGCCCGCTCGCCCAGGCGCTCCGCACCAAGGTCAGCACCCTCGTGCCTCTGGTCGTCCCCGACATTACCAACCCGTACTTCGCCGAGCTCGCGAAGGCCATGACGGCCGCCGCGGGGGAGCGTGGCTACCAGCTGGTGCTGTGCGTGACGGAGAATGACGCGGACGCCACGGCCCGGTACCTCGACGCCATGCAGGCGATGTACGCGCCTTTCGCGGTGATCGCGCCCTACACCCGGGTCTTTCCCGCCGAGTTCGAGTCCCGGGGCTTCGGAAAGCGGCTGGTCGTCATCGACCGGGTCGAGTCCGGCGACCAGGCATCCACGGTGACCATCGACAGCGCGACAGGGATCGCGCTCGCGTTGGACCACTTGTTCGAGCTCGGGCACACCTCCATCGCCTACGTCTCGGGGATCGCGGGGACGCACACCGCCGCAGATCGACGCCAGGCTTACCGGACGCTGGCGGAGAAGCACGGGATGACGCCGATCGAGCTCGACAGCAGCGGGATCGGCGTCGGCGCCGGCGAACGTGCCGCAGAAGAGCTCGTGAGCCTGCGTGAGCGGCCGACGGCTGTCATCGCGGGCAACGACCTGGTCGCCTTCGGACTCATCAGCTCGCTCGGCTCGCGGGGGATGTCGGTCCCCGGCGACGTCTCGGTGGTGGGCTTCGACGGTCTGGCGCTCGGCGCCCGCAGCAACCCGCCGCTGACCTCGGTGCAGCAACCCATCGCCGAGATGGGCCGCATCGCGATCCGTCTCGCCGAGCAAGCGGCGAACGGCGGCCCGGTCGAGCACGTGGTGCTCCAGCCGCAGCTACTCGTCCGCTCCTCGACCAGGCCGGTCCGGTGACTGGCCGGCTGCTGCCCGGGCTCCGTCACGTGGACCATGCTGCGTACACGGTCCCCGACCTGGACGAGGCGGTGCGCTTCTTCGTCGAGGTCCTCGGGGCGGAGGAACTCTACCGCTCCCAGCGCGGTCCCGACCCGTCGTTCATGCCGGCGCACTTCGACGTCCCGTCGGACGCTGTCCTCGAGCTCGCAATGCTGCGGCTCCCGCCGAACCTGAACGTCGAGCTGTTCGAGTGGCAGTCCGTGGACCAGCGGACCCAGCACCCTCGACACAGCGACCGGGGCGGTCATCACCTGTGCTTCGTCGTCGACGACGTCGACGCGGCGATCGCGCACCTCGGCACGATCCCGAACGTTCGGGTCCTCGGCGGCCGCAAGGAAGTCGGTCCCGACAGCCCCCTCGTGGCCGGCAACCGGTGGACGTACTTCGTCACCCCCTGGGGCCTGCTGATGGAGCTCGTGGACCGGTCCCGAGTACAGAACCCCCCGAACCTCGTCGGCCCGGCGGACTGGAACCGCCCGCCAAGAAGGAGCACCCCTCTCTCATGATCATCGCCGGACACACGCTGGGAACCCCGGGCCGTGACCTCGCCGATGCGCTGCGCCTCTTCGGCACGGCAGGTCTCGACGCCGCCGAAGTCATCTACCAGGACGACTACCCGGCGGCCATCAGCCCGTCGGACCCGCGGTCTGCGCAGCAGGCCGCCGCGATCGCCGACGCCGAAGGTGTCCCGATCGTCGCGCTCACCCCGTACACGACCTCCATCAACAGCGTCGACGCGGCGAGCTGGCAGCAGGGGATCGACGAATTCCGCGCATGCCTCCAGGCCGCGCACACCGTCGGTGCGACCCGCGTCCGGGTGTACGCCGGCGCCTGGCACCCGGGGGACACCGATTACGCCCGGCACTGGGAGCAGCTGCGGAGCGCGCTGACCGTCCTCGCGCCCGAGGCCGCGGACGCGGGCGTCGTGCTCTGCGTCGAGAACCACTTCGGCACCATGGCGCAGACCGCGGCCGATACCGCCCGTCTCGTCAGCGAAGTCGGCTTCCCCTCCGTCCGCGTCCTGTACGACCAGGCCAACCTGACCTTCACCCATGACGAGACCTGGCAGGAGGCCTTTGCCGTCCAGGGCGAGCTCGTCGGCCACGTGCACGTGAAGGACCTGGTCTTCAAAGACCCGGAGGCGCCCTTCCGGGCCTCGGACACCGCCCGGGTCAAGGCTGAGGAACGCGCTGTCAGGTCCCGGGTCGTCGGTACGGGCGTCGTGCCGTGGCCCGACATCCTCGAGGAGCTCGTGCGCCGCGGTTACGACGACGTGCTCTCACTCGAGTACGAGTACCGGTGGCATCCTCAGGACCTGCCCGACCCCGCGATCGGCTTCAAGGACTCCGCGCTCGCGCTCCGCAAGATGCTCGCCACGGTGGTGCCCGCGTGACGAGTGGAGACGTGCTGCGCATCGGTGTGGCGGGCGCTGGCAACATCGCGAGCATCGCTCAGCTCCCGACCCTCGTCACTCGCGACGACGTGGAACTGCGGGGCCTGGTCACCCGCAAGGATGACCCGCAGCCCCTGATGCGGCGCTGGGGCTTCCGCCGTGCCTATCCGACGGTCGAGGCGTTGCTCGAGGCGGAGGAACTGGACGCGTTGTTCGTCCTCACGCCCCGGTCGGAGCACGTCCACGCGACGCGACTCGCGCTGGAGGCCGGCGTCGACGTCTTCTGCGAGAAGCCGCTGGCGACGAGCGCGTCCGACGTGCAGTCCCTCGCCGAGCTGGCCGCCGTACGAGAACGGGTGCTCATGGTCGGGTTCAACCGCCGCTTCGCTCCGGTGTACGAGGCCGGTCGCGCGGCTTTCGGGGAGAGCGGCGCGAGCTTCTGCGTCGCCCAGAAGAACCGGGCAGGCTCCGAGTACCGCGCCACCTTCGAGAACGCGATCCACATGGTCGACCTGCTGCGCTGGTACTGCGGGGGCGAGCCCGTCGACGTCAGCGCGCACGCGGCCGGTGAGGATCGCTGGCAGGAGGACGGCGTGGCCGCGCTCGTCCGGTTCGACAACGGTCACTCCGGCGTACTCGTGGGGGCCCGCGACGCTGGCGGCTGGAGCGAGAAGCTCGACGCCTACGGAGACGGGGCGAGCGCGAACGTCACCGCGCCCGACCGGATCTCGATCAGCCGACCCGACGGGACGACCGTGCGCGAGATGTCGCCCGAGGCCTTCGGCTGGGCGACGGCAACGCAGACGTTCGGCTTCGCCGGAGCGGTTCACCACTTCCTGGACCGTGTACGGGACCGCGGTGAGCCCTTGACGTCTGGGGCTGACGCGGTGAAGACCCAGCTCCTCCTCGATCGCATCCTCGCCGCCGCCGGGCTCCCCACCGAAGAGCAACCCGGACGGGCCTGGAGCAGCCACGCCAAGAAGTGACGGCGACGACCTGACGTCGTTACCGGCTTGATCAGGTCGTTCAGCCTTCTGCGTGTTTATTTGGGGTGTAGCCAAGGTAAGCCCAAAACCCACAATCGCGATCTTGCTTGAGCAAGTCGAGCGGGTCAGCCGCTGGTCCGAGGGGCGAGCAGGCTGGTGATCTCGGCGATGGCGTCCGGTGAGGGCTTGAAGTAGCGCCGCAGGTTCTCCGGTTTCTTGTGCCGGGATTTGGCCATCAGCATCAGCAGGCTGGTGCCCGCCTCGCCCAGGTGGGTCAGCGCCGAGTGGCGGAATTCGTGCAGGTCCCACCCCGTGCCGGGGCCGTTCAGCGCGGTGTGCTCGTCCAGCAGGGCGCGGGCCTGGCCGTAGGACAGGCGGGCCAGGCTGGTATCGGGACAGACGTCGCGGGGGCTGACAACCTTGCCGGGGCCGGGGCGACGGTGGGTGACGAAGACCGGGCCGCGGGTGCGGCCTTTGAGCAGGCGAGGGAGCAGCCGAGCGGCGCCGGCGTCCCAGTAGACGGTCTCCAGCACGAAGTCCTCGCGGGCCTGACCGCGGCGGCGGGTCTTGGCGTGGGCGCCCTTGGCCTTGACCCGTGCCTGGCGGGCCGTCAGGTCCAGGTCCTCGATGTTGAGGGTGAGGATTTCCTCGGCCCGGGCGGCCGTCTCATACAGGAGCCTGTAGAGGGTTTTCTCCCGGACGCCGACGTCGCGGCGGATGATCAGCCGGTCGATCGCGGTCTTGGAGCGGGCGGGGGTCTGGCTGTCGGGTGCGGTCAGCCGCTTGGCCCAGGCGGGTACGGCTGGTGCGGTGTGGCTTGCGGCACCAGGCCAGCCAGGACAGTACGGCGACGCGGCGGGCGTTCCACGTGTTGACGGCCGCACCGCCCCACAGCGCTTCCAGGGCCTCGCCGATCTCGTCGTCGGCCACCGCCGCGAGGAGGCGGTGCTCGCCGAGCCGTTGCGCGATCTTGCCGACGCCGGCGGCGTAAGCGCGCACGGTGTTGGGGTTGGGCACGGTGTCGAGGAAGGCGTCGGCCGCGGCGCGGACCGTCAGGCGCTGGGCGGCTGGCAGCGGCGTCACGGCGGGCACGGCGTCCTCCTTGCCGCAGATAACAGGGCCGCTTCACGCAGCAGCCCGCTTTCGTTACCGCAGGTCGTGATCAGCGGTGCCACAGATAACAGAGTGTTATCTGTGGCGTGCTACATCTCGTTGTGCGGCACATCGTCCAAAGGTTCAGGCCGAGGAGTGCGGCGTCCTCGCGCGGCGCGCATGCTCCACGTCGAGCCCTAGGGATCTGAGCAGGTCGAGCAGTTCGGCGTGGTAGAGCTTGGCGGGGTCGCCGGTCTGCGTGCCGAGATGGCCGTAGACCTCCAGGGAGATCAGGCCGTGCATGCGGCCCCACATGCGCAGGGCGAGGGCAACGGCAGCCGGGGGCAGGTCGGGGAAGTGTTCGCGGATGGTGTCGGCCAGGCCGGGTGAGAAGTCCGACCACTGGTGGTCGGTGGATGCCTGGGTGGCTTTCGCGTACGGCCAGGCGGCGGCGGCCAGTTCGGTGAGTCCCAAGCAGGCACGTTTGGCGGCCTCGGGGGCCGGTCCTCCGGTCGGCGCGTGGTAGCCGGCGACCGGATCGCCGTAGATGAGCCGGAAGCCTTCGGGGTTGGCCAGCGACCAGACGCGTAGGGCCTGCCCCCAGGCCAGGATCCGGCCGGCGATGTCGTCGGGGGCGACGGCGTCGCGTGCAGTTTCCACCTGGTCCAGCAGCGAGGTGTAGATGTCGTTGATCAGCGTGGTGATCAACGCGTCGCGGGTGTCGAAGTAGCTGTAGATGGCGCTGCCGCTCATCCCCATCTCGCGGCCGATCGCCCGAAGCGAGACCGCGTCGGGGCCGCCCTCGCTGAGGTGCTTGAGCGCGATGGCTTTGATCTCCGCGGTGGTCTGCGCCCGCAACCGTGCCCGCCGGCCCACTGTCTGCTCTTGCACGCTTGACAGCTTACACCGCTACGTTAGAGTACGGCGCACCAAGTTTGAACGCCGTTCTGAGTTTGAACGGCGACAGGATACGTGTAACTGAGAGAAGAGTTCGTGATGAAAGCCAGGACAGTCCTGTTCGACGAGCTCGGCGGTCCCGAGGTGCTCTACCTCGCCGACGTGGAAATCGGTGAACCCGGCCCCGGCCAAGTGCGGGTGCGCATCGACGCCTTCGGACTCAACCGGGGCGAGGTGTTCCTGCGCACCGGCCGCTACTACTACGACGCGGTGCTGCCCGGCTCGCGTCTGGGAACCGAGGCCGCCGGCGTGGTGGAGGCCGTCGGACCCGGCGTGACCGGCTACGCCGCCGGAGAAGCGGTCAGCATCGTGGCCAAGCCGAACGACGAGGGAATGTCCGTCCACGGCATCTACGCCGACCGGGCCATCGTGGCGGCCGAGCGGCTGATCCGCCGTCCGGAACACATGGACGCGGTGACCGGCGCGGCCATCTGGGTGCCCGCGTTCACCTCCTACGGCGCACTGGTCGAGGTCGGCAGACTGCAGCCCGGCGATGATGTGGTCGTCACGGCCGCCTCCAGCAGCGTCGGCCTGGCCGCCGTCCAGATCGTCGCCCACCTGGGCGCCACGCCCATCGCGGTGACCAGGACCGGCGCCAAAACCGACCGGCTTCTGGCCGCAGGCGCCAAGCACGTGATCGCCGCCGACGACGGCAACGTGGTCAAGCAGGTGCACGCCCTCACCGGCGAGCGCGGCGCGCGGCTGATCTTCGACGGCGTCGCCGGGCCCGACCTGCCCGACCTGGCGCAGGCCGTGGCCCCCGACGGCATGCTGATCGTCTACGGCTCCCTGGACGGGCGGCCCACCCCTCTGCCGATGTGGTGGCCGATCAACGTCTACGGCTACGCCATCTTCCACCTGTTCGCCGATGAGGAGCGGGTCCTCCGGGCCGAGACCTTCATCACCGATGGCCTGCGCGCCGGAGCGCTCGCCCCGGTCATCGACCGCACCTTCGACCTGACCGACATCGTCGAGGCCCACCGCTACATGGAGTCCAACACCCAGGTCGGCAAGATCGTCGTGACCGTCCGGCACTGACCAGGAGAAACCCATGAACTACGCCGAGCTCATCCACCGGTTCATCGAGGCCATCAACGACACCGACGCCGCCTCCCGGCGCGCCACCATCGAGGAGATCCTCACCCCCGACTGCACCTACACCGACCCGGAGATCGCCGTTGAAGGACACGATGCGCTGGATTCGGCGTTCGTCGACCTGCAGCAGCGGATCCCGCCTGGTTTCCGCTTCGGCCTGAGTGCCCCGGTCGACGTGCACCATCGTCAGGCCCGTTTCTTCTGGCGGTTCGGCAATCCCGAAGCCGGCACCACCGCCGCGACCGGCTCCGACGTCGCCGTCTTCGCCGACGGGCGCATCCGCCACCTGTACGCCTTCTTCGACGCCACCAACAGCTGACCCCACCACCCGGGAAGAACCATGTCCTCCGCCACCCGACGGCTGTTGACCGTCACGGCCATCACCGTCTGCGCCCTGCTGACCGGCGCCGCTGCCGCATTTCCGGACACCGCCCGGCAGCCCTCAGCCGCCACCGGACCCGGCTGGAGCGCGACCTGGACCGCCGCGCCACAGCGCCCCAGCACCAGCTTCGCCCCCAACTGGTCACAGCAGGGCTTCACCCGACAGACAGTGCGCCAGATCGTCCGGATCAGCGCCGGCGGTAAAGCCGCCCGGATCCGGCTGTCCAACCGCTACGGCACCACCCCGCTCACCGTCGACCAAGCCACCATCGCCCGCACCGACCGCGGAGCCGCCATCGAGCCGGGATCGCTGCGTCACCTGACCGTCCGCGGCAAGCGCACCTTCACCGTCCCGGCCGGGACCGACCTCGTCACCGACCCGGTGCCACTGCACCTGGCCGCCCTGGACTCGGTCACCATCACGTTCTTCGCGGCCCAGCCGACCGGCCCGGCCACATATCACGCCCAAGCCCTCGCCACCACCTACCGGGCCGCCGGCGATCACGCCGCCGACGTCGGCGCCGCCGCCTTCACCGACACCTCGCAGTCCTGGTACTACCTCACCGGCGTGGACATGATCCCCACGGCGCGTCGCGGCGGCGTGGTCACCTTCGGCGACTCCCTCACCGACGGAGCCGGCAGCAGCACCGACGCCAACAACCGCTACCCCGATGAACTTGCCGAACGCCTGGCCGCCGCCGGCACGCCCCGCGCCGTGCTGAACCAAGGCATCGCCGGCAACCGCGTTACCGTCGACTCGGCATGGTTCGGCGACAAGGCCACCGCCCGCTTTCGCCGAGACGTCCTCGGCCAGCCAGGCGTGCGCACTGTCATCATCCTGGCCGGCATCAACGACATCGGCATCGGCGAACTGGCGGCGGCGCCTCCCTCCCCGATCTTCGCCCCCTACCCCGACGTCTCCGCCGGCCAGGTCATCGCGGGACTTCGCGAACTGATCCAGCTGGCCCACGTTAAGCACCTGCGCGTGATCGGCGCGACGGTGATGCCGGTCAAGGGATCGGCCTACTACACCGCCCGCAGTGAGGCCAAGCGCGAGGCCATCAACGCCTGGATCCGCACCTCTGCCCCGTTCGACGCGGTGGTGGATCTCGACCGCGTCACCGCCTCACCCGCCGACCGCGACCGGCTCAACCCCGCCTACGACTCAGGCGATCACCTCCACCTCAACGACGCCGGGTATCGAGCCATCGCGGGCGCCATCCACCCGGCCGACCTCGGCTGAACGTCCGAACCCCGCCCGTTGCCGATCGCCTCCACCTGCCGCGCCCTGGCACCGCACTTGTGCAGGCGATCGTGGAGGCCGTGGGATCAACCAGGGCTGTGCGCGGCCTGGCGCCCGACGGGTTGAGCCACGTCATGCAACCTGGTGAAGTCAATGTCCAGGCGGGGCTCGTACGCCTCCGGGGTGATGGCGAGCTCATGCGTGGAGTACTCGCCGAACCGCATGATGTGCTCGGTCAGATAGGGCGAGACCTCGGCCAGGTCCTCGGGCTCGACCTTCCACCCCTCGGCCTGCAACTGCCGCACCACGTCGGCGATGTCGAGCGTGTTGTGGAAGATCACGTAATTAGTGAGCAGCGAGTTGAACTTCATCGCCTTCTCCTGCTCAATGGGGTCGTTGTCGGCAATCACCCCGCGCTGGCCGAAATGCAGCCACTCGGCGAAGCCGTTGTAGGCCTCCACCTTGTTGGTCGCCGCGGTCACCCGCCGGCGCAACGGGGCGTCCGACAAGTACCGCAACAACTGCACCGTCCTGATCACCCGCCCCACCTCGCGGAAGGCGGCGTAGTGGGCGTTCTTGCGCGAGCCGGAGCGCAGCCGGCGCAGCAGCAGCGTTGAGGAGATGGCGTTCTCCCGGATGGAGACCGCCACCCGCAGCAGGTCCCGGAAATGGGTCTCGATCAGCGTCCAATCGATGACGTTCTTGCCCGGCTCGCCGAACAACGCGTCGATGTGCCGGTACCGGGTGGCGCGGCCGGGCCGGTAGAAGGTCAGGTCCTTCCAGTTGCGGATGCGCGGCATCAGCTCAAACCCGAGCAGGTGCGCCAGAGTAAAGACCGGGAAGTCTGGCCTTGGGTATCGGCATGGATCGTGGTCGGCTTGACCTCCGAGGCGTTCTGCAACAGCCCGTCGATGATGTAGACCGCCTCCCACACCCCACAGGGGATAAATCGAGTGAACAAGGCGATGTAGGTGTCGGCGACGTGGTGGTAGGCGATCCCGCCGGGCTTTCCGTACCGGACGCTGGTCTCGGCCGGTTGGCGGCCATGGACAGCTCGTGCCCGCTGACCCCGGGGATGTGCCGTGCGGCCTCGTACGGGCCCATGTTGGTGCCCTTGACGAACGTGGTGATCACGTACCGGCCGAACGGGTCGGTCAGCTTGGGATCGCTGCCCGAGGCCGGGCCGAAGCGGTGCCACCATTCGATCCAGTACGCGGTGCGGGCCACGATGCCCAGCAGCGAGCGTTCCGGCATCCGCGCCTTGATCGCCTGCTCCAGCTTGCGGGCCGAGGGCCGCTGCTCGTCGGCTCGGTGGGCGGCCAGCGTGGGCACGCCGGTCTTGGGGTCGATGAACAGGTCTTCGTTATCGGGATAGCCACCGTCGCCCGCGGCCGACGCCGCGGTCAGCTTTTCGCGTAATTCGGCGGTGAAGGCGGCGGCGTCGAACGGCCGCGCATCGCCGGCCTCGCGCAGGCCCACGTCCACCAGGTACTGCGGCAGCTTGGCCTCTATCGCCTCCCAGCTCAGCAGTTGCCGGCTCCAGTCGGCGTACTCCTCCGACCCGATCACCGCCACATCCCCGGTGCGCAGTTCCTCGGCCAGGTAGCAAAACACCATCGCCTCGAAATGGCGGCGCACCAGCATCCCGGGCCGGTGCCGGTCCCGCACCGCCTTCTGCCAGTTCTGGGTGGCGAAGGAGACGTCGATCATCTGGCCGTCGGCGTCCACTTCGGGCAGATAGTCGCGGGCAGTGCGATGCCGCCGCGCGTGCTCCAGCGCCCGCAGCACCCGGTCATCGGCGCTGGTGGCTCGCAGCTCTAGCAGCTCGGTCAGCTCGTACATCACCGCCCGGTCCTTGCGCAGCTGCCCGTACAGCAGCACCTCCCAGTTGTCCTCATGATGGGCTGAGACCTTCTCGATCTGCTCATACTGCTGGGCGAACCCTCCCAGCCCGTCCACCGCGGCGCTCACCGCGCCCAGCGCGCCGGCCTGCACCCGCACCGCGCCGGTCAACGCCATCAGGGCCGCCACCAGCCGGCCGTTCAACCGGCGCGCGGCCTCGGCCACGTCAGCCCCATCGTCCAGTCCGGCCAGCGCCTGCACCACCTCACCGCTCAGCTCTACGGCTTCGGCACGCCCGGCCTGCACTGGACCGCCGTCATCGACCTGCCGCAGCAGCGTGTGGTAGTTGGCGATCAATGTCTCCACCAGGGACTGCTGCCGGCGGTGGATCTCCTCCAGTTCCGTCTTGGCCCGCTTGACCTTCGCCGCCACCCGCTTGACGAACATCGTGGCCAGCTCGTCCCTGGCTCGCATCCGCGCCTTGTGCACCAGGCAAGCCAGCACCGCCGCCCGCTTCATCACCGCGTAATCGCCCAGCACTCCGGCATCGGCCGCGGCTGCCTCCCCGGCGAAGTCGGCGACCTTGCCCGCGGCCATCTCTTGCACCCACACCGTGCTGTCGCCCAGGCCATCGACCCAGGCCAAATGCTTGGCAAGGTCCTTGAAATGCGACCAACTGGCCCGTTCGGCGCTCTGCTTGAGCCGGTTGAACAGCGTCTGCCGTCCAGGCCACGCTCAGTCAGCAGCTTCAGCAGCCGCTCGCGATGCGCCTCGCTCAAACGCTCGTAGATTATCCCGCAGATCACCTTGTTCACCTCGGCGCGCAGCGCCGACGCCATCGCATCCAGCGTCGAGAACGCGGGCAGCTCCAGCCCGGTCTCGACTAGCTTCTCCAACGCGGTGTCGATCAGGTCGGCCGGGTCGTTCTTCGCCGCGGCCTCGGTCCGTATCACCTCGTCGGCGACCTTGCGGGCCTGAGCCTGATCGTAGGTGAGACCGACTCGCTGGCGGATCAACGCCCGGTGCTGTTCGCTGGTGCGCGGCGAGCATGCACCGGTATGGTTCCCTCCGGCAGTTCCACCACGCGCCGGACGAACTCCGCCACCATCTCCGGGGCATCGGCCAGCTTGGGAAAGCAGCCCATCCGCTGATACGACGATTGTGGCTTTTGGGCTTACCTTGGTTACACCCCTATTTCCTTGGCAACGCGCACCTTCCATAAGCCGTGGTCGTCACCGTTGGCTGCGCAGGTCGTCCGGTGCGGCGTCGTCGAAGCCGAAGAACTCCAGATAGGCGGGAATCAGCTCGAACAACATGTCGCTGCCGACCTGGATCGTGCAGCCCTTGTTCTTGGCTGCCTGCAGGAACGGCGTGATGTCGGTCTTGAGCACCACATCTCCGACGTACGAACCGGGGGCGACGCGGTCGACGTCGACCGGCAGAGGATCGCCGTCCTCCATTCCGATGGGGGTGGCGTTCACGATCAGGTCGTAGCCCTCGGGATCCCTCGACCCCACCACGACCTTCACGTCCGAGTAGTGCAGGCCGATGCGCTGAGAGAGCGCTTCAGAGGCGGCTGCGTGGGGATCGAACAAGCCGATCTCGGCCACGCTGAGGCTGGCCAGCGACGCAGCGATCGAAGAACCGACCCCGCCGTTGCCGACGATCAGCGCGCGTTTCCCACTCGGATTGAACCCCTTGCGCAGCATGCCGCGGACGAAGCCGGCGCCGTCGAACTGGTCGGCGATGAGCGACCCGTCCTCCCGTCGCAGGACGGCGTTCGTCGCGCCGGCGATTGCGGCGGCCGGGCTGATCTCGTCCACCAGTTCCATGGTGGTGACCTTATGCGGCATGGTGACCAGCGCACCGCGGATGTTGCTGAGGGTGAAGATCGATCGGAAGAAGTCCGGGTAGTCCTCGGCTTTGATCCCCATCGGGACGACGACGGCGTCGATGCCGTTCTTCTCGAACCAGGGGTTGCAGATCAGCGACGACTTGAACGTGTGCGTGGGGTAGCCCAGGTGCGCGATGAGTGTGGTAGTTCCGCTGATCATCGGGTGCCTCCGTCCGTGCCGCGTCCTCCGTGCTCGAAGTCAACCGAGGGGGCTGTCACGTCCGAGGCGGTCCCTGCCTCCAGCGCGTCGTTGGAGAGCTCTGACAGCCGTACGCCGGTCCACGCGCACCGCAGCCCGCCGTGCACGGCCCAGTACTCGTCCCAATGGGCGAGCTTGACCTGGTCGCGTTTGAGGCCACGCTTGCGCAGTCGGTCCTGCAGCGTCCTCGGGGAGACGCGGACCCGTACCACCTCCACGTCGACCGGCGGCCAGTCGAAGCGCTCCGCGGCCGCGGTGATGAAGGTGGGGTCGGACAGGTAGGGGCTGAAGGGTGCGTCGATCACCACGGGGCAACCGAGGCGAAGGTTGGCCCCGGCGACGTCGAGCAGCGAGTCGTACTCGAGGGGCAGGATGTTGTCGCGGTAGAACTGGTTGGCCTCGCGGTCGCCGGGGTCGTACCCGGCCGACACCAGGGCGGACTCGACGAACCGTGCGCTCATCGTGTCCTTGTCGAGGTAGGCGGCGCCGTGTTGCTGGGCGAGGCGCTGGGCGATCGTCGACTTGCCGGAGCCCGCCGTGCCGATGACGATGCGCAGGATCGGCGCGTTCATCCGCGCGCTTCCCGCACCGCTGCCAGGAGGTCGCGGGCGGCGGCGGTCACCCGGGTGAAGTCGCCGTCAGGCTGCCACGCCTTGGTTACGGCGCTGCCCACACCGACGCCCGCCACACCGGCGGCGAACCACTCCTTGACGTTCTCGACAGTTACACCACCGGCGGGCATGATCGGCAGGTGCGCCAGCGGCGCGAGCACGGCCTTGGCGTACGGGATACCCGCGTTCTCGGTCGGGAACATCTTGACGATGTCCGCACCCGCCTCAGCGGTCTCGAGGATCTCGGTCGGGGTGAAGGCCCCGCTGATCGTCGGCACCTGGTAGCGGTTGGCGACCCGGATCATCTCCGAGTTGAGCTGCGGGCTGACCAAGAAGGCAGCACCGGCTCGGATGCACTCGTACGCGGCGTGGCCGTCGAGGACGGTTCCCGCTCCCACGGCGACACCGTCCGGTGCGTACCGGGTGGCCAACCGTCGGATGAGCTCGACGGCCCCTGGGATGGAGAGCGTGATCTCCAGGGCGCGGAATCCGCCCTCGATCGCGGCGTGCGCAACGCGCTCCGCGCTGTCCGCGTCGGGTAGCCGAACGATGAGCACAGCGCCTGACTCGTCGATCGTGCGCAGTGTCGCAAGCTTGGTGAACACCTGTTTCCCTTGGCCGAGAGTGTGATTGACAAATGGTCGCATGCTCCTTACTGTCTCTGCAACCGATCTCAGCAACCGATCTCATCGGAGACGCTCATGGAGCTCGCAGAACCTTCGGCCCCTGAGATCCGCCTCGCCGGGTTCCGCACCCCCGGCACGGGTCTCGTGGCAGATCGGTGCCAGGCGGCCTGTGCTGACCTGGACGGGTGCCGATGACGACTCGTACGGCCGGAGCCAGGCTCGACGAGCTCGACCGGTCCAGGAACACCAAGGCGCTGCCCAACCGCTGACTTTCGCCCCCCTCGACAGGGGCCTGCTGACGGGAACGGCGATGTCCTCGACGAACAAGTCCTGACGATGCCCAGCACGGCATCACACCCTCCAAGGAGCTCTCAATGACGACGAACTCACCAGACGGCTCCGGGCCTTCAAGCCCTCCGGGGCCCTCTGAAGTTCTGGATCGCCCTCGCCGCCCGGTCAACATGGTGGCGGGCACGATCGGCCACTTCGTCGAGTGGTACGACTGGTACCTCTACGGGTTGCTGAGTGCGGTGTTCGCCCCGCAGATCTTTCCGAGCCACTCCCCGTTCGCCTCGCTCATGGCGGCGCTGCTCACATACGGAATCGGGTTCGTGATCCGCCCCTTCAGCGGGGTCATCGTCTCGCCGCTAGCCGATCGCTACGGCCGGCGGGCCATCCTGACCCTGTCCGTGTCCGGGATGGCGCTCGGCTCCCTGATCATTGCGCTCACCCCCGGGTACGGCACGATCGGCTACGCGGCGCCCATCCTCTTCGTGGTGGCCCGGATCCTGCAGGGTATATCGGCCGGCAGCGAGCAGCAGAGCGCTATCTCGTTCATGGTCGAGCACGCCCCGCCGAACAGGAGAGGTCTGTTCGGGTCCATCTCGAACATGGCGAGCGGCCTGGCGACCCTCGCCGCGACCGGTGCCGCCGCGATCCTCGCCACAGTCCTCGCTCCGGACGAGCTCGAGGCCTGGGGCTGGCGCATCCCCTTCCTCGTGGGCGGCCTCCTGGGGGTGGTCGGTCTCGTCCTGCGGGCCCGCGCCGACGAGACCTCCGAGTTCGAGGCCAGCTCCCTCGTCGACAAGAAGTCGGCACCGGCACGGATGCTGGCTCTGCTCCGTGAGCATCCGAAGGCCCTGCTGCAGACAGCGGCGCTGTCCGCGCCGGCCGTGGCCTACTACACCTGGGCGACGTTCCTGCCCACCTACGCCGAGCTCACCAGCGGACGGGACAAGAGCTCCACCCTGGTCGGCAGCGTCATCGGGCTCACCCTTCTGGTCATCGTCGTGCCGATCTGCGGCGCGCTGTCGGACCGGCTCGGTCAGCGCAAGATCTTCCCCATCGTGGGTGCGGCCGGCATGATCGTGCTCTTCTACCCTCTGCTCCTCCTCCTCGACCGGCCGGGCTTCTGGGTCTACGTCGTGGTGGCCGCATCAGGATGGCTCGTCCTGGGCATCTGGCAGGCGGTGTACCCGACCATCCAGGCGGAGCTGTTCCCCGCGTCGGTCCGGGTGGCCGGCATCGGCTTCTCCCACCAGCTGGTGATCGCTATCTTCGGCGGCACCGCCCCTCTGATTGCTGCCGCGTTCGTCGGCGCCGGGCAACCCAAGTACGTCGCTCTCTACATGATCGTGGTCGTCGCTGTCTGCCTCGCCGTCTACTTCACGCTCCCGGAGACGGGCAGCAAGACGCTGCGAGCGACGGTTGCGCTGAAGGACCTGGAGGTGGTGGAAGGTGAGCTGGAGGAGGCCACTTCGCGCACCCAGACGAAGCGTTCCCTGCCGTAGGCGCCGCCTGCTCTCCGTGTGCAAGGCGCTCTTCATCGTCGCGGGCCGCTTCGCATCGAGGCCGGAGGTTGGTGACACTCCGCTGAGTGCTTGACCTGACGAGGGCCTCCGGGCGATGGGATGCGTGTCACCTCCCATCGCCCGGAGGTGGCCACCAGCGTGGCCACCCGCCGCTCACCCTGCAACTGCTTGATCTTCGCGGCCTTGGCATGCAGTCCATAAGAGGCCAGCTCGGCCAGCTTCACCGGCGCCACCGCCGACAGATCCACCACCCCGGCGCCCAGCCCCAGCACGTAGGAGGTGCGATCGAGCGCGTCGCTCATCCCTGTCCCCGACAGCTCGGTCACCGGCGTGCGCATCCATTCCAGCGTCGAGACCCGCTTGCCGTCCGGCACCTCCAGCGTGCCGATCAACTCCCGCCGCATGTGCGCCGGGACCCGGAGCCACCACCGCGGCGTTGATGTTCTCCAGGCCGGACTGCTGGACCTCCCGCACCAGCCGCGCCAGCGTCGAGATCCCCGGCAACAGAACCCGCTCCTCGATCAACCACAGCACCGCCCGATCGAACAGCTCCCGTCGCGAGTCCCGCGTCGCGGCCACCCGCCAGGCGACGAACGCCGTGACCTGCGCCTCGGCATCGGCGAAGTCCCGAAATCCCAGCAGGTCCCAGATCTCCCACGCGTGCTCATAGTGGGTCTGCAGCCGCTCCCTGTACTCCTTCAAGCACGACGGATCATCGACACCCAGTTGCTCGCCGCGTACTCGGCCACCACACGCGGCACGTCCACCGGGTCCTCGAGGAACGTGCCGAGTATCCGCACCGTCCGCCACTGCACCGCGAAGCCCAGCCGATTGTGCCGCCGACGCTTCTGACGCGCGGTCTCCAACGCGGCCGCATCCAGGAAGAAGAACAAGCGCTCCAATTAGCCCTCCCAAGGAGATCGGGCCGGGGCGGCGATCGGGACGACAAGACCGCCCGCCCTTTCTTCACCACACAGAGACAGTTCGCCAACCGACACCAACACCTCAGTGATCAAGCGGCCAGTTCGACGTCGGTGAAGTCGACCTCCTTCAGCAGGGGGTCGAACGGATCCGGCTGCTGACGGAGCTCGTCGGTGGCGTACGCGCCGAAGCGGCTGATGTGGGCCCGCAGGTAGGGAGCGATCTGGCCGAGCTGATCGGCGGTGATACTCCAGCCCTCGGCCACCAGCTGCCGCACGATGTCGGAGATGTCCAGCGCGTTGTGGAAGACGACCAGGTTGGCCAGCAGGGTGTTGAACTTGATCAGTTTCTCCTGCTCTTCGGGGTCGTTGTCGGCCAGCACCCCGCCGAACCCGAGCCACTTGGAGAATCCGTTGTAGGACTCGACCTTGTTGGTCGCCGCGGTGACCCGCGCCCGCAGCGCCGGATCGGCCAGATACCGCAACAAGGCGACGGTGCGCACGCTGCGGCCGACCTCGCGGAAGGCCTTGTAGATGCGGTTCTTGCGGGAGTTGGACCGCAGGCGCCGCATCAGCGTGGCCGAGGACAGGCGGCCCTCGCTGATGGAGATCGCCACCTGCATCAGGTCGATCCAGTGCTTGTCGATCAGCTTCCAGTCGATCACGTTGCGGCCGCTCTCCCCGAACAGCTGGTCGATGTGCGGGTAGACGATCTTCTCAGAGGCGCGGAAGAAGATCAGGTCCTTGAAGTTGCGGATGCGCGGCATCAGGTCGAACCCGAACAAGGTCGCCAGGGCGAAGACCGGGAAGTTCTGGCCTTGGGTGTCGGCGTGCACGGTGGAGGGCTGGATGTCGGAGGTGTTGGCCAGCAGCCCTTCGATGAGGTGCACCGCCTCCCACACCCCGCACGGGATGAACCGGGAGAACAGCGCCACGTAGGTGTCGGAGATGTAGTGGTAGGCGATGCCGCCGAATCCTCCGTACCGGATGCTGGTCTCGGCCAGCAGGTTGTCGATGTAGGTGTCCACCTGGGTGCCGTCGGCGGCCACCGTGCTGCCGTCCCCCCAGGCCTTGACCACGTCCAGCTCGGCGAAGGCGTTGACCACATCGGCGATCGCGGCGTTCAGTTTCTTCAGGGTGATGTGCCGGTTGCGGACCATGGACAGCTCGCGGGCGGTGACGCCGGCGATGTGCTTGGCCGCCTCGTACGGGCCGATGTTGATGCCGCCGGCGAACACTGCCAGTGAGTACCGCCCCAGCTTGTCCTTGATCTTGGGGTCGGAGCCGGAGGCGGGGCCGAAGTGGCGATACCAGGTGAGCCAGTGGGCGGTGCGCGCGACGATGGACAGCAGCGAGCGTTCGGGCATCCGCCGTTCGATCGCGGCCGCCAGCCGTTCGGCCTCCGCATCGCTGCCCTTACCGCGGCGGCGCTTCAGGGTGGGCACACCACCCTCGTCGATGACCAGGTCGGCGTTGTCGAGGTAGCCGGCGTCCAGGTGCGCGGCCGCGCTCAGGTGGGCGTCCTTGAGGTGGGCGACGAAGCCGGCGGGGGTGTCGGGCAGGCCGACCTTCTCGCAGAAGGCGGCCAGCTTCGGCTGGCATTCTTCCCAGGGCAGCAGGTGGGCACCCCAGTCGGCGTACTCGTTCGAGCCGAGCACGGCCACGTCACCGGTACGCGGTTCCTCTGCCAGGTAGCAGAACACCATCGCCTCGAAGTGCCGCCGCGCCACCCTGCCGAGACGGCGCCGGTCGGTCACCGCGCGCCGCCAGTTGCCCGAGGCGAACGCGATGCCCGACTCCGGCTCATCCTCCTCCACCGGGGGCGGCAGCGGGATGAAGTCGCGCCGCTTGGGTGAGTGCTCACGGGCGTGCGCCAGCGCGGCCAGCACCGAATCGTCGCTGGAGGTGGCCTTCAGCCGCAGCTTACCCGCCAGCTCGAACAGCGCCGGCCGGTCCTTCTTGAAGAACCGGTACACCAGCAGCTCGTGCGCCTCGCCGTGGAAGGCGGCCACCTCCTCGATGTCGGCCAGTTGCGCGGCGAACCCGCCGGCCTGCTCCACCGCCGCCCGCACCGCCTGCACGCTGTGGGTCTGCACCACGAGCGCCGACAGCATCTCGCCCAGCGCCTGGACCTGCCCGGCGTTACCGGCGCACGAGGTCACCGCCTCCATGGCCCGCGCCACCGCCTCGACTCCGGCGGCCGAGGTCTCGCTGCCGGGGTCGAGACGTTGCAGCACCTGACGGTAGGTGCCGATCAGCCGCTCGCTGGTCGCGCGCTGGCGGGCGCGAATCTCCTCAAGCTCCCCCTTGGCCCGCTTGACGTGGGAGGCCATCCGCTTGCACAACATCTCGGCCAGGTCGTCGCGGGCCCGCATCCGGGCGGTGTGCGTCAGACAGGCCAGCAACGCCACCTGCTTGACTGGGTCGTAGCGCGACAAGGTGTTGGCGTCCTGGGCGTCGGCCTCACCGGCGAAGTCGGTGGCTCCGGGCAGCAGGGGGGTCACGCTCACGCCGTGCTCCTTCAGTTCCTCACGCAGGCCTTCGGCGAACATGTAGGTGAAGGCGCGGGAGGGTCCGTAGACGGTCTCGTACGGCGTGGGCAGGGATGAGGCGATCAGGATCCTTCCGTTGCGGTTGGCGGCCATGTGCCGGGCCACGTGCTTGACCAGGTGGACGACCGAGGCGATGTTCAGGGAGATCAGGTCCAGTTCGTCGTCCAGGTCGGTGTCGAGGAAGGCGCGCCGATGCTGCGGCCGGTGGCCACCAGGTCGTAGCCGTCGCGGGCGAACAACCGAGCCAGTTCGTAGCCGATCCCGGCCGACGCGCCGGTCACCAGCGCCAGCGGTCGGCCGGACGAGCGGGGCGTGGTGGCGCTCACGATGTACTCCTTCGGGCGTTCGCGGTACAGCCTTAGGAACCCACTTCCCCCGCAGGTCAGGGCCATTCTTCCGGGAATCCGGCGACGTGACGGAGACCTCCCGCCGGCCGGCGGCCTGGTCGGCATCCAGCGCGTAGTCCGCGACGCCTCCGTGCGGGTCGTCCGGGTGGCGGGGCTCGGCCTCCTCGCAGTCCTCGAAGTACCGGCCGCTGACCCCGTCGAGCAGGGGCGAGGCGGCGACCAGCACGGAGGTGGCCGTCCCGCGCCACGCGCTGCCCGGCGGCCGGGTCCCCGCGGCGCCGGCGCAGCGGAAAGGAGCCCGGCTGCCGGGTGACCGCGGTGACCCGATGCCCGGCCGCGAGTGCCTGGCCGGTGAGCAGGCGGCCGGTCGGACCGTTGGCTCCGAAGACTGTGATGAACATGACGGCTGTCCTTCCTTGGTTACGACAGCATCAGGTCGGCGCGTATGGTCAGTTCGTGGGCCGGCGGGCCTGGTTCGCCTCGCGAACCACCGCCCAGGCGTCCGCCACCGGGCCCAGGTGCCGCAGCTTGTCGGGGTTGAGCACCGCGCGGATCGTCTGGATCTGCCCGTCGAGGGTGTCGAGCGCCAGGATGTTGACGACGTTGCCGTCCCGGTCGCGGAAGATGGCGCCCGGCCGGCCGTTCACCTCGTGCGGCTCCACGACGCCGCCGATCCGGGCGAACGGCGCGACGATCGCGGCCAGCGTCCGGGCCACGTTCGCGGCGCCGAAGACGCCCTTGCCCCACAGCGGGGCCTTGCCTCCGCTGTCGCCGATCATCTGTACGTCGGCGGCGAGCAGCTTCCGCAGGCCGTCGACGTCCCCTTCCCGGAAAGCGTCGAAGAATCGCTCGGCGAGCGCCGCCCGCTCCCGTCGATCGGCCGCGAACCGGGCGCGGCCCGCGTCCATGTGGCGGCGCGCCCGCACGGCGAGCTGGCGGCAGGCCGCCTCCGACCTGCCCACCGCCGAGGCGACCTCCCCGAAGCCGAACCCGAACACCTCCCGCAGCACGAAGACCGCCCGTTCGAGCGGGCTGAGCCGCTCCAGCAGCAACAGGGCCGCCATCGATACGGAGTCGGCCAGCTCCGCCGACCGCTCCGGATCCTCGTACGGGTCGGCGAGCAGCGGCTCGGGGAACCACTGCCCGGCGTACTCCTCCCGCCGGACGCGTGCCGAGCGCAGCACGTCGATCGCGATCCGGGACACCGTGGCCGACAGGAACGCCTTGGTAGAGGCAGGTCGCGTCGGGGATGCCTCGTAGCGCAGCCAGGTCTCCTGGACCGCGTCCTCGGCCTCGCTCACGCTGCCCAGAATCCGGTAGGCGATGGAGAACAGCAGCGGCCGCAGCTCCACGAACTCCTCCGCGCGCGTCACGCCAGCTCCTCCTTGAAGCCCTGCCGCCAGGAGGGATAGCGCAGCCGCCAGCCCAGCTCCCGCTTGGCCTTGGCGTTGGAGAAGCCGCGCCCCTGGGTCATCATCGCCACCGCCGTACTCCCGGCCAGTGGCCGCGCGAGCCACACCGGGACCCGCATCGGCGGCTTCGCCCCCGCGCACGCCGCCAGGTAGGGCAGCCACTCGCGGGCCGGGGCCGGCTCGTCGTCGACGATGTTGAACACGCCCTTCACCTTGCGCTCCACGGCCAGGAGCGTGGCGCTCGCCGCGTCGTCGAGATGCACCCATGAGCTGTGGCCGGCGCCGTTCCCGACGACCGGGTACTGCCGCTTGCGCACGAGCTCGACCTGATCATCGGTGGCGCCCGGCCCGTAGAACGCGCCGTAGCGCAGGACCGCGCCGCCGGCCTTGACGACCACGTCCTCAAGGTGGCGGATCGCCGCCGCCCCCTTGCCCGTGCTCGTCGGGTCCAGCGGCTCCTCCTCGGTCTTCACCCATCCGCCCTCGCGGATGCCGTTCCAGGAGCCATAGCTCTGCGCGACGAAGTGGGACACGCCGGTCGCTTCGGCGGCGGCCAGCAGGTGGTCCGTCCCCTCGGTGCGCAGCCGGTTGGTGGTGGCGAACCAGCGGTCGAAGTGCTTGATATCCGGCTTGCCGGAGATGGCGGTCATCTGGTGCACTATCACGTCCGGCCGGGCCTGGGCCACCGCCTCACCGACCGACATCGCATCCAGCCCGTCCATCACGACCGCCTCGGCGCCCAGCCGCTCCAGCAGGCCCCGCTTGGCCGTGCTCGTCGTCGTCGCCGTCACCTCGTGGCCACGCGCCACCAGCTGCGGCACCAGCCGCCGCCCCAACACCCCGGCCCCGCCCGCCACGAACACCCGCATGACCATCACCTTCCGGATCCCAGAGCTTGTCTTCGGAACCCGAGACGAGACAGCCCGCCCATCTGTGACATGCCGCCTAGGACGTGCGCACCCGGCCGGCCCGGGACTCCAGGTAGCGCTGCTCGGCGATGCTGGCCGTGGACTTCGCGGCGAGCCGGAAGTGCTCGTACGCCCCCGCCGCGTCTCCCGCCTTCTCCAGCAGATGCGCCCGTACGGACAGCAACCGGTGATGCCCGGCCATCCGCTCGTCACTGTCCAATGTGGCCAGCAGGGCCAGCCCGGCCTGCGGGCCCTCGGTCTCGGCGAGCGCGATGGCCCGGTTGAGGGTGACCATCGGGTTGGGCGCGATCCGTTCCAGGACCAGGTACAGCGCGTGCACCTGAGCCCAGTCGGTCGCCGCGGCCGTGTCCGCGTCGTCGTGCGTGGCGGCGATGGCGGCCTGCAACTGGTAGGGCCCCAGCGCCGGGCCGGCCAGTGACGCCTTGACCAGCTCGGTGCCCTCGTCGATCAGCGCGCGGTCCCACTTCGTACGATCCTGCTCGTCCAGCGGCACCAGGTCGCCGGTCGCCGTCGTACGTGCCTCCCGGCGGGCGTCGGTCAGCAGCATCAGCGCGAGCAGCCCGGTCACCTCGTCGTCCTCGGGCAGCTGCGCGTGCACCATCCTGGCCAGCCGGATCGCCTCGTGCGCGAGGTCGGTGCGGTGCAACTCGCTGCCCGAGGAGGCGGTGTAACCCTCGTTGAAGATCAGGTAGAGCACGTGCAGGACGACCCGCAGCCGCTCCTCGCGCTCCGCGCCTTCCGGCAGGCTGAACGAGCTGCCGGCCGCCTTGATGCGCTGTTTGGCCCGGCTGATCCTGGCCGCCATCGTGGCCTCCGGCACCAGGAACGCACGGGCGATCTCAGCGGTCGTCAGGCCGCCGACCGCACGCAGCGTCAGGGCGGTCTGGGAGGCCGCGGTCAGCGTCGGATGGCAGCACAGGAACAGCAGGACGAGCGTGTCGTCGGTGTCCGGCACGTCCTCGGGCACCACCTCGGTGGCTGTCGCCGACTCCCGTTCGCGGCGCGCGTGGTCGCTGCGCATCTGGTCGATGAGCCGCCGGGACGCGACGGTCATCAGCCAGCCGCGCGGGTTTTCCGGCAGCCCTTCGGCCGGCCACTGCACGGTGGCGGCGAGGACGGCCTCCTGCAGGGCGTCCTCGCACGCCTCGAACTGCCCGTTCCGCCGTACCAACATGCCGAGGACCTGCGGCGTGAGTTCACGCAGCAGGTCCTCGATGGCCGATGTCGTCATGCCTCCAATTGTCCGTCAGCGAACATCACCTGCCGCACCTCTACCCCCAGACCCTCGATCGCGGTGTCCGGGATCTGCGTCGCCAGCTCGATCGCCCGCTCCTTGTTCTCGCAGTCGATCAGGTAGAAGCCGCCCAGATACTCCTTCGCCTCCAGGAAAGGGCCGTCGGTCACGACCGGCTGGCCGTTGCGTACGGACACCACGGCAGCCTGCGACGGGTCGACCAGCGCCTGGGTGGTGATCAGCTCGCCGGACTTCTTCAGCGCCTCGATGAACGCGCCGTGGCCGTCGCCGATCGCCGCCTTCTCCGGGTCGGTCAGCGCGTCCAGCACGGCCGGGTTGATGTGCATGCTGATCAGGAACTTCATCTCGTACTCCTTGTGGTCGCGAGCCCCGGCCGGGGCCCTTCGACCGGTTGGTCGGAGCCGCCGCCGTCGTCTTGACATCCCCCGCCAAAACTTACCCGCGAGTTTTTCACTGGCGCGCGACCGCGGCGATGTCAAGAAGCTCGCGACCGCTCCGACCACCCGGCGAAACGTCGACCGAACAATCAGGGAGTTTCGGATATGCGAGTCAACCGGGCGTGGCTGGGATTGATCGTCCTGGTGCTGCCGACCTTGCTCGTCGCGATGGACATGACGGCGCTGCTCCTCGCGCTCCCACAGCTGAGCGCCGGACTGGGCGCCACCAACGTCCAGCAACTGTGGATCAGTGACAGCTATGGATTCATGGTGGCCGGCCTGGTCATCACGATGGGAACGCTCGGCGACCGGATCGGCCGCCGCCGGCTGCTGATGATCGGGGGAGCGGCGTTCGCGGTGCTGTCGGTCGTCGCCGCCTTCTCGGTCAGCCCGCTGATGCTGATCGTCGCGCGTGCGCTGCTGGGTGGCGCCGGCGCGACCCTGATGCCGTCCACACTCGCCTTGATCACCAACATGTTCCACGATCAACGGCAGCGCGGGCAGGCCATCGCGATCTGGGCGACCTGCCAGTTCACCGGCGGCGCGCTCGGGCCCGTGCTCGCCGGATTCCTGCTCCAGCACTTCTGGTGGGGATCGGTGTTCCTGGTCGCCGTGCCGGCGATGGCGTTGCTGCTGCTCGCCGGGCCGGTCCTGCTGCCAGAGTTCCGTACCGACCAGGCCGGCCGGCTGGACCTGACCAGCGTGGGGCTGTCGCTCATGGCGGTGCTGTTGATGGTGTATGGGATCAAGCAGCTGCCGGTCGAGAGCGTGCCGGTCGTCCCGGCGGTGGCCCTCGTCGTCGGCGCGGCCGTCGGAGTGCTGTTCGTCCGCCGGCAGCTGCGGCTGGAGACGCCGCTGCTGGACCTGCGGCTGCTCCGCAACCGCCCGTTCACGGCCGTACTCATCGCGCTGGTCTTCGCCGGCATCGCCATGGCCGGTACGGGCCTGCTGGTGACCCAGTACCTGCAGAGCGTGCTGGGCTTCTCGCCGGTCGCGTCGGCGCTGCTGTTCGCGCCCATGGGCCTGGGCACGGCGGTCGGCACCATGGCCGCGCCCGCGCTGGCCCGGCGGATGAAGCAGCCGACCGCCATCGCCGGCGGGCTGGTGGTGTCAGCGCTGGGCAGCCTGCTGCTGGTCGGCGTCGGCGGGGCGAGCGCCCTGCCGCTGGTGATGATCGGCATCACCGTGCTGGCGCTGGGCACCGGTCCGCTGTTCGCGCTGGGCACGGGGCTGGTCGTCGGGGCCGTACCGCCGGAGCGCGCCGGATCGGCGGCGTCGATGTCGGAGACCAGTAACTACTTCGGCGGTTCGCTCGGCTTCGCGCTGCTCGGCGTGGTGGCCGCGGCGGTCTACCGAGGCCGGATGGACGGCACGTCCGACTCGTTGGCGGGCGCGGTCGCCGCCAGCCGGCACCTGCCCGCCGGCCAGGGCGCGGAACTGCTGCACGCCGCGCGGGAGGCGTTCACTACCTGCGTGCACGTCACCGGCGTCATCGCCGCGGTCATCTTCGCCGGGCTGGCCGTACTGATGCTGACCATGCGCCCGGCGACCCGGACCACCCCGGCCGCACTTCCCGATTGCCAGGCGGCTCGCCCGTAGCGGTAGTTCGTCCCACGAAGTTTGTTAGCCTGGGCCGGTGAGTAAAGATGTCGACGGCCAGATCGGGACGGTGGCCGCACTCGTACGGTCTACCTTTCTGGTGAATGCCGTGTACGCGAATTCCGCCCGCGAGTATGGCCTCACCCAGCAGCAGGGCCAGTTGTTGTGCGTCTTGATGCCGCAGCCGTACGGCATGAGCGAACTGGGCGCGATGCTCGGCCTGGCCAAGTCGAGCCTGACCGGCCTGGTGGACCGCAGCGAACGCAACGGCCTGGTCCAACGCCGGCCCGACCCGCAGGACTCCCGCGCGGTACGGGTGGCGCTCACCCCACGGGGCGCCAAGCTGGTCGATGAGTTCTACGCCGAGACCTGCCGCCGCGTCGAGGAGCTGACCTCGGGGTTCGCCCCGGCCGAACGCGACACGCTCGCCGCGCTGCTCGGCCGGATCGTGGCGGACAACAAGGTGCCCACCGTCTTCGTGGAACCGGATCGCCCGCGCTGAACCCCTGCGGGGGAGTTGCAGTTCGTACTGCGAACTAATATGGTTCGTAGTACGAACTCAACTCGCCGCGGCCCATCAGGGCGCGCTGACGATCATTCGCAGAGAAAGGCGGAACGTTGTCCGCACATAACGTCGTCTTCGGTTTTGGCGCGCATTCCAGCATTGACGACATGCCTGAGCTGTTGCGCATGGTCCAGCAGGCCGACCAGGACGGGCTGGACATCTTCACCTTGTCCGACCATCCCTACATAGGCGAGCGTCTGGACGCGTATGCCGCGCTCGGCTTCATCCTCGGGCGTACGCGGCACATCGCCGGCTTCGCCAACGTCACCAACCTGCCGACCCGGCCGCCCGCCATGCTGGCCAGGACGGTGACGTCGCTGTCGGCACTGTCGGACGGCCGGATCGTGCTCGGCATGGGCGCGGGCGGGCTGTGGGACCGCATCGCCGACATGGGAGTGCCGCGGCTGACGCCCGGCGCGGCCGTGGACGCCTTCGAGGAGGCGATCGTCCTGGTCAAGCTGCTGTCGGGCGGCGGCCCGCCGGTCACCTACGAGGGCAACCACTACCAGGTGCACCAGATCGAGCCCGCTCCCGTCGCCGCGCCGCCCGTGTGGACCGGCTCGGTCGGCGCGAAGTCCCTGGCCGCCACCGGCCGGGTGGCCGACGGCTGGATCCCCGGCCACGCGGCCGACTGGCTCAGCGAACGCTACCGAACCTCCCGGCCGATCATCGACGAGGCGGCGGCATCCGTGGGCCGCGATCCGAGCGAGATCCGTACGGTCTTCAACTTCCCCGGACGCATCACCGACCGGCCGCTGCCCGCCACCCGCGACCGCGACGGCCGCTGGCTCGGCGGCTCCGTCGGCCAGTGGGTCGAGGAGCTGACCGGAGCCGTGCTGGAGCACGGCGCGTCGGGCTTCACGCTCTTCTCCGACGGCCACGGCGCCGTTGACCTCACCGTCCTGGCCCGCTGGGCGCAGGAGATCGTCCCGGCCGTCCGCGAGGCGATCGCGAAGTAGCGCGACATCGGCCGCATACCGCTCGCCGGGTTCACGTACGCCGACTCCGACCACCTCCACGTCCTCGCGGGAATCGCGCCGAGCCGTTCCGGAATGCACCGGCGCGACGTCCGCCCGAGCATCCTCCCGCTCCTCGAGCGGCTGCCGCAGACGGCCGCTTTCCGACGCCACGGAGTTCCGGCACCAAGGTCGTCGTCGGGGAGATCACCGTTGACTGCGACGCGCTCGGTCGGGGAGTCCGTTCCGCTGATCAAATCTTGGACGTGGCGAGCGCGGGCCACCGACTAGCCTCAGCCTCTCCCCGAAGGCGCGTCCCTGGTACTCAAGCTCGCTTTTGGCAACCGCGACCCGAAACGGTTCCGCGAGCCGATCGAAGCCCACATCTCACTTGGAGCGCTGATCCCCGCCTCGGCACCGCAAGACCTGCCGCTTTTCCGGCACAACGCCATGCTGTGCGGACCTGGCACCTCCCCATCGAGGTGCGGCAACCTGACTGGGCTCCGGCGGTGCCGTCGTGGCGCCCTCAGGGGTCCCGGTAGCAATGCAGAAATTTTCCACGAAGTTGCGTCTGACCTGCGATAACGCAGGAGCCGCCGACTGGCGTCTCGGTTTGATCACGGTTTTGGATCATGGCTAAGGACAGTTCGCGGCTCGGGTACCGGCCAGGGACTACGGCCGTTGCTTCGCATCGTCGGCAAGCAATCCCTCGAACGGCAACTCGACGCGCTCGCCTCGGCGGGGATCCCTGTCGAGCGGATCTACATGGACAAGAAGACCGGCACCACCATCGACCGCGATGGCTTGAGCCGACTACTCGCCTTCCTGCTGCTAGCCCTGTTCGCCGAGATGGAACGCACCTTCACCGCCGAACGCGCGGCTCACGCCCGTGCCGTGGCCGAGGCCAGCGGCCGTCAGATTGGCCGGCCGGTGGCCCACCCGGAAGACAAAATCGAATACGCGCGGCTACTGAAGGCCCAGGGTGACTCCCTCGGCATCACCGCTACCTCGCCGCCACTGACAACGGCGATGAGCCGGTCGGACGCTGACAAGCACCAACGCCAACCGATACCAAGGGCAAACGGGGGTGAAGGATGAGCCCACGGCCGGATGTGTCTCGCATGACATGGAACTGGTAGACCGACCGTCCCGTATTTGGCGAGCTGGTCGCTGCGGTGGGCGCGCCTGCAGCTCCTCGATGCGGCCCGCCCCTGCCAGCACCTCAGCCAGCTTCCAGGCGTCCCCGTCGCTGTGGCGGTCTTCAGGCGTGCCCGTCCGCCTGTTGATACAGAGGTCAACCCAAAGATCACCTTGCAGTCAAAGTAGGCATCATCAGCGGCGGCCCACTGATCAGTCCAGCGGTTGACGGCGGTGGGCCGGTTGTGCGGTCTGTCTATCGCCCCGGTTCGCCAGGGGCTGGGGCCGCGGCTGGAGTGGAGGTGTGGGGAGCCTTACCGGCCGATTTCATCGGTTTCTGGCGGTAGGGCCTGCTCGGAACGCGGTCGCCTGGCCGCGAGTGTGGTGAGCAGGGTCAGCATGGCGGCGGTGGCCGGGGTGCGCAGTCGCGGCGGGTCCGCCGCTGCCAGGACGTGGCGCCGGGGCAGTTCCGGGTCGGTAGCGCGTAGCGTCAGGTCGGGGCGGACCGCGGCCGCGGCGAGGGTGGACATGATGGTGATGCCCAGCCCGGCGGCGACCAGGGCCTGCTTGCCGGTCCAGTCGTCGCAGGTGAAGCCGATGCGCGGTGGGCCTCCGAGGGCCTCGGCGAGGGGGTGCAGCGGCCCGAGGCAGTCGGGGTGCGCGCCTTCGATCCAGGTCTCGTCCCGCAGTTCCCGGAGGGGCACGGTGGACCGGCGGGCCAGCGGATGCCGCGACGGCAGAGCTACTCGGTGCTCCTCCTCGAGCAGGGGGACCAGGTCGATCTCGTCGCCGATCTCGTCCCAGTCGGTGACCAGCGCCAGGTCGAGATCGCCGGTCCGGATCGCCTCGGCGCCGGCCTGGATCAAGCTGACCTCGATGCCCGGGTACGCCGCCCGGAACCGGCGGATCGCCTCCGGGACGAACGCGGTGTTGGCGGACGGGAACGCCGACATCCGGACGCGGCCGGTCTGCAGTGCGGTGAAAGCGCTCATCCGGGCCTTCAACCCGTCCAGCCGGTCGAGGATCTCCCGCGCCTCCTCGATCGCCGCGTCCCCGGCGGCCGTCGCCGTGACCCCGCGCGGGACCCGCCGGAACAGATCGACGCCCAGCTCTCGCTCCAACGAGGCGATCTGCCGGGACACGGCGGGTTGCGTCATGACCAGCTCCTGTGCGGCGCCCGAGAACGAGCCTTGCTCCGCGACCTGCACCAGCACTCGCAATGACCACGCTTCAGGCATGCACTGAACGTATACCAGATCTGCAAAGCCTGCAGTTGTCCTTATGGCTTTCGTGGTCGACCGTAGAGCGCATGGAGTTCATCGACGACAACCTTCCACCTGCTCCAGCTCGGATCCTGGACGCCGGCTGCGGCAACGGCGAACTCGCCGACCGCCTGAGGCGCGCAGGCCATCACGTCACCGCGATCGACATCGATCCGGCCCTGGAGGGGCCGTCGATTTGCGTCGCCGACATCTGCACCTACCAGGACGACCCCTTCGACGTGGTCGTCTTCTCGCTCTCCCTCCACCACGTCCACTCTCTGGAGATGGCCCTGGACCGGGCCGCCGCTCTGCTCAAGCCCGGGGGAACGCTTCTGGTGGACGAGTTCGCCTACGAGCGCGCCGACGCGGCCATCGCCGACACCTACTTCGGCGTTGCGGGGTCGCTGGCCCGCTGGCGCGAGCACCACCGCGACCTCCACACGGGCGCAACGATGATCGACGCCATCACGCGCCGCTTCACCGTCGACACCCTCAGCCGGGTCCCCTACCTCCACCGCTACCTGGAGAACAACGCGCTCTATGACAGCGAGTCGGTGCTCGGCTTCCAGCTCATCGCCACCGGCAAGGAGTCAGTCATGCCGGTCATCAGGACCACCCGCTACACCGCCACCGTCGACCTCGCCGAACTGCTCACCCGGCGCGCCGCGCTGATCGACCGAATCCGGGCCGACCACCCCGAGCTCACCGAAACTCGGCTGACCCGGTTCCAAGACGGGACCTACCAGGACATCTGGCACTGGTCGAGCATCCAGGACCTGGAAAATGTCATGGCCATCGCCCCGAGCTGGCCGGAGGCCGGGGCGGCGTTCGCCGTCACCACGGACGCCACCGCTGAGACCGCCGAGATCATCGACGAACGCTAATGCCGCGTCGGGCAACGTTCGCCCGGTCCGGGCTGCAGCGGATCGGACGGCGGCTTTCTGTCCGGGGCAAGGTTCGAGGCCGCCGGGAATGCTGGTTCGGCGCGCGACGAAGCCCATCAGGGGTCGGCCAGGCGGCGCGAGTGGGTTGAGCCGGTCCGGCACGGTGACGGGACTGGCCGAGCTCGGTCCTGGCCGGTGTTCCGTTTCCGGCGGGTTGGTCCGACCATGCGAGTGCTTGTGCAGAAGACTCCGGAAATCCGTGCAGTCGACTTCGGAAATCGACACCTCATGGAACAGGATCGGGGCGGGAACGCCCTGGACGGTCGGACGCCGGGTCGCTGTTTCGTAGGTGAACGCTTATGAAACACATGCCACCGAACATCAGGCCCGCTACCGGGTCCTGCACGAAGAACTCGATGCCGTCCAGGGTTGAGCATCTGCGCCCAGCTGCCGTCGCCCTCGCCGCTGCCGGTGTGCGCCGAGCCGAGCGAGTTACGAGATTTCCCGGGCGATTCCATCGGCTGCGGACCGTTCGATGGCGGCAAGGAGCCGGTGGTGGCGCAGGGCGGTCTCGAAACTGGGGTGTGGCTGCCGGTCTTCGGCGATGGCCTGGGCGACCTCCCGGTAGAGGGCCGCGATGTTGGCCGGCGGGCCGGACCGGACGCTGGCGGGGACGGTGCGGTAGGCGTCGGGCATGGCTAGGACGTCGTCTCCGATTCTGATGTCCCAGTCGCCCCAGTGGATGAACGTCCCGCGCTGGGCCGGGGTGGCGGTCAATGTTCCGTCGCTGCCGACGAGCTTGAGCAGGAACGCGTCCTGGATGGGTCCGTTGCCACCGTGCACGGCGACGGATGCGGTGGCGCCGCTGGTCAGCAGTCCGTGTAGCAGCACGTGGCTGGGTGTGGCGTTGGGCACGGTCCGCTCCGTCCCGTCGACCAGCACGCGGTCGTGCGTGCGGGGCAGTCGTGCGGAGACCTCGGCCAGCGGGCCCGCGACCCGTTCGAGGGTGGCCAGGAAGTGGCCGGCCATGATGGTCAGGATGTTGGTTCCCTCTGAGGGGTCGAGGCCGAACACCAGGTTCGGCCAGATTCGACTGCCGCCCCAGGGGGCGCCCTCCGCCACCAGCACGACCGATTCGAGCGTGCCGATCCGGCCAGCGGCCAGCAGGTCGGCGGCGAAGCGGGCGCTCGGCGAGTGGTGCCCCTGGAGGACGACCGCGTGGACGACGCCTGCGGCGGTGGCGGCCTCGGTCAGCTCGGTCGCCTCGTCGGCGTCGACACCCAACGGCCACTCGGACACGACGTGCTTGCCGGCCTTGAGCGCGGCCCTGATCACGGCGGCATGCCCGGAGGCCTTCACCGAGACGACGACCAGGTCGACATCGGGGTGCGCGGCGAGCTCGCCCGCGTCGGCGAAGGCGTGCCGCACGCCATGGGCGGCGGCCGCCCGGTCCGCGCTGGCCTGGTTGGTGGTCGCGACCGCGGTCACCTCGAACTCCTCAAGCGCGGCCAGCGCGGGTAGGTGCGAGCCGTCCGCCCAACCGCTGGCCCCGACAACTCCGACTCGGATCATGCGTCACTCCTTAGTTGTGTACCTTTCGGTATGAAACTAGGGCAGCGTGACGCTCTCCGGCAAGAGGTAACGTACCGAGAGGTATAAAATTCGGGAGAGAGCATGGAGGACGGCATGCCCGGCGGACGCCCACGCTCGTTCGATGCAGACGCCGCACTCGACCGCGCGCTGGAGGTGTTCTGGCGGCACGGCTACGAGGGCACCTCGCTGTCCGACCTGACCGCCGCGATGGGCATCAACAAGCCCAGCCTCTATGCCGCCTTCGGCAACAAGGAGGAACTGTTCGGCAAGGTCCTGGCCCGCTACCTCGACGGCCCCGGCGGCTACACCGCCGACGCGCTGGACGCGCCCACCGGCCGCGAGGTCGTCGAGCGGCTGATCCACGGAGCGGTGGACCTGACCGCGGGCGAGAACACGCCCCACGGCTGCCTGTGCGTCAACAGCGTGCACGCCTGCGGACCCGACGCGCACACCGTACGCCAGGACGCCATCGCGGTGCGCAAAGCCGGTGAGGCGGCGCTGCGCAGGCGGCTGGAGCAGGCCACCGATCTGCCCTCCCGCTACGAACCGGCCGCCCTGGCCGCACTCATTCACACGATCTCCGACGGCATCGCCGTCCAGGCGGCAGCCGGCCGCAGCCACAACGAGCTGCGGCAGATCGGTGACTTGGCGCTGCGCACCCTGCTGGCCTGAAAGCCCTCAGACCACCGCCGTATCGCGCCCCAAGGACCCTTACCGGGCACGTAGAACGATCAGTCCCGCAAGGCGGACCACCCGGCGCCTTGAGCGGGACATTCGTTCGGCTGCCACATCAGCCTCGAAACGCGGGAACCCCCGGACGCATCGGAACGAAAGTCACGCCAGCGTCAATGCAGGCGACCGCCTACCGTGACTTTTCGTTTCGATGCTGGTTGACCCCCTACTCCACCCGCGGCGTACGCGCGATGCTCACCCGCCCCGCCCAGAGCGCCGGACTGACCCACACCATGCCGCCGCACCGGCTGGGGCACTTCCTGTTCACCTGGCTCAAGACCCAAGGCATCGACGCCCTCATCCAGCCCTACAGCGGCCACGACTCCCGCACCAGCCTGGACATCTACCGCCGCCTGGCCCTGACTGGAGCCGGAGCCCTCCTGGGCGCCGAGACCGCCCACGCCACCGTCCCACCCGCGCCCACGTGCGGCGGGATGACGGCAGCCGCCGCCTCCGCGGCCGGCTACACCGTCTATGAGGGGCAGTCGGTGGAAAAGCCCGACTTACCGCTACGTGGCGATTCTGAGACGTTACCCAAAGTTACTTGAGGGCTGGTCGCTCCGACCCGAACGGGGAGCCACGCGAGTGGGCTTGCGCGGTCGACCTGTGCAACCTGGCGGCTGGCCTGGTCGAAGGTGCCGGCGGACATCGTGACGACAAGGCCCGCCGGCGTGTGGTCGCCTCCTGCCGGCACGAGACCACGATGATGGCGTTGGGCTCGATCTGTGCCGTCGCCGAGACCAGCGCCCAGGTACTCATCGAGCACCTGGCCGTCATCGACGCCGAACCCGCGGCTGACTCCGATCACCGGACCGACGACGCGGCCACCTCCCCGATCGCCGATGAGGATCTGCAGGATGCGGCTGCGGGACTGCGGGGTCTGCGGGCCGTGGTCGTCCGGGTACGGGGTGAGCGGAACCGTGCTCCCGCCAGGTCGCGGCCGCTCGGGCATAGCCGGACGATGCGGGGAGCGCGGCGATCGGTTTGCGCTTCTGCTTCAGCGGTAGCGGGGCGGTGGCTAGTCAGACATGATGTGACGAATAACCACTGTGCGCATGATTGCGGATCAAGAGCCCGTTGAGATCGTCATTGCGGATGAGACCGATCTCTCCGGGATCGTCGACATCTTGAACGACGTGGCGGCAAGCTCGATCGCAACCTTCGATACCCGACCGACCAGCGTGGCCGAGCGGCGCGCCTGGTTCGAGCAGTTCTCCTCGACAGGCCCCTACCGGCTGCTGGTCGCTCGGCGTCACGGTCGGATAGTCGGCTACGCCTGCAGTCAGCCCTACCGGAATCACGAGGCGTTCCGGGACACTGTTGAGCTCAGCGTTTCTCTCGACGCTGGTTGCCGAAGCCGGGGCGTGGGAACGTCGCTGTATCGAGCCCTATTCGAAAGCATCGCCGACGAGCCGATCCACGCCATCGTCGTGGGAATCGCCATGCCAAACGACGCGTCGGTCGCCCTCCATCGCAAGTTCGGCTTCACAGAAGTCGGTACTTTCCGCGAGTACGCCACCAAGAACGGCCAGTACATCAGTTCGCTGTGGATGCAGCGACTCCTCTGACCGTCGACTGCCCGCGTCTCAAAGGATGACTTCGCGAAGTACACGCTGGTCGGCCGGACTGCCGAGTACCACCGCAAGCAGATCCGTGAGGCCCTGGGATTTAGGCCGTCGACGGTCGCGGATGAGAAGGTGCTGGCTGAGTGGCTGGCCGTGGAGGTCTGTCCGGTCGAGCTGGTGGAGGACCGGCAGCGCGATGCCCTGCTGGTCGAGTGCCGGGCCCGGAAGATCGAGCCGCCGGGCCGGACCCGGGTCGAGAAGGTACTTGTCGCGGCGCGCGGCAAGTGGGAGAGGACGTTCTGCGCCCGCACGATCGGCCGCCTCGGCGAGGCGGGCACGGCTCAGCTGCTGTCCCTGGTGGCCGAGGACAACGAGGCGGGTACCGCGCTGCTGGCCGCGCTCAAGCGCGACCCGGGCGCGGTCGGTCTGGACTCCCTGCTGACGGAGATCACCAAGCTCAACGACGCGCGCAAGCTCGGGCTGCCCGACGGGCTGTTCACGGACTGTTCGGAGAAGCTGGTGGCCGCCTGGCGGGCACTGGCGATCAAGATGTACCCCTCGGACTTCCGCGACACGAGCGAGGACGTACGGATCACCCTGCTCGCGGCGCTGTGCTCGTCCCGGCAGGCGGAGATCACCGACGCCCTGGTCCACAAGATCAACGCCCGTGCCGAGCGTCGGGTGGAGAAGCAGCTCACTGCCGAGTTGAAGAAGGTCCGCGGCAAGGAGGGCATCCTCTTCAAGCTGGTGACGGCCGCCGTCGACAAGCCCGACGAGGTCGTACGCCGGGCGCTGTTCCCGGTGGCCGGGGAGAAGACGCTGCGCGAGCTGGTGGCCGAGGCGAAGGCGAACGAGAAGGTCTTCTAGGCCAAGGTCCGCACCACCCTGCGCTCCTCCTACAGCTCGTACTACCGGCAGATGCTGCCGCCGCTGCTGAACACGCTGGGCTTCAAGTGCAACAACACCGCGTATCGGCCGGTGATGGACGCGATGAGGCTGCTGAAGAAGTACGCCGATGTCGACGGCAAGACTCGTTTCTACGACGCCGGTGACGAAGCGCCCATGGACGGCGTGGTGCGCAAGGACTGGCGCGAGGCGGTCGTCGCGGAGGACGACCTGCCCGGTGACTTCGAGGCCACCCGAGTCGTGCACTACGCCGCGATCCGGTAGCCGCTGAACCCGAGGGCGTTTATCGCAGATCTGAAGAAGCGCATGACCGCGGGCCTGGACCAGCTGTCCGGCGCGCTCGCGGACGGCTCGGCGGGCGGCGTGAAGGTCACTAGTCGCAAGGGCGAGCGTGGATCACCATCGAGCGTGACGTCCTCCAGCGCCGCCTGCTGCTGGCCTTCTTCGCCCTGGGCACGAACATGGGCATCCGGGCGATTGTGGCGACCGGCGAGCACGGCGAGGGCGAGGCCGCATTGCGGCATGTGCGTCGGCACCTCATCACTGTCGACAACCTGAGGGCCGCCGTCACCAGGCTGGTGAACGCCACCTTCGCCGCCCGCGCCACCGCATGGTGGGGTCGCGGCACCGCGTGCGCGTCGGACTCGAAGAAGTTCGGGTCCTGGTCCTCGAACTTCATGACCGAATACCACGCTCGCTACGGCGGCAACGGCGTGATGATCTACTGGGACGTCGAGCGCAAGAAGGTCTGCATCTACTCCCAGCTCAAGAGCTGTTCGTCGTCCGAGGTCGCGGCGATGATCGAGGGCCTGCTGCGGCGCTGCACGGACGCTGAGATCGAGTCGAACTACGTCGACACGCACGGCGCGAGCGTGGTTGGGTTCGCCTTCACCGAGCTGCTCGAATTCCGGCTGCTGCCCCGGTTGAAGAACATCGGCAGCATCCGCTGGTACCGCCTTGACGACACCCCGCCCGGCTGGCCGGCCCCCTCGGCTCCTCACTGACCCGCCCGATCCGCTGGGACCTGATCGAGCAGCAGTACGACCAGATGGTCAAGTACGCCACTGCTCTCCGGCTCGGGACGGCGGAGGCCGAGCAGGTCCTGCGGCGCATGCCGCCCGATATGGGACAGCAGGCACGACGGCCGAACGGCGGCGCACATGCCGCGGACGGGCCCGGTTACGCGACGACGCTGGGAAGGAGCCGGTCCAGGTCGGACAGGGGACGCCGGGAGATCTCGTGCGCCTCGTCGGCGGGGATGCCGAAGGTGCGCAGGAGGTCTTCGGTGATCTGGTCGGTGGCCTGGGCGTCGTCGCGGTCCGGCTGGGTGTGCAGGAGTTGGCCGAGGCACAAGGCGGTGCCCGCGGCGATGGTGAAGGCGAGTTCGGGGTCGCCGACGGTGAAGCGGCCGGCTTGGACGCCGGCCTGGATGTCGCGTCGCACGCGTGGGGCGATGCCGTGTTCTGAGGTGGCGATGGCCAGGCCGGTGTTGAGGAGGACCTTGCTGAGCTGGGGCTGGCGGCGGTGCAGGCGGCCGGTGAGCCGAAAGCTGAAGGCGAAGACTTCGGCGGGGTCGTCCATATCGCGGGTCAGTTCGTCCAGCGCGGCGCCGTGTCGGCCGAGGGCGTCTTCGACGGCGGCTCGGAAGAGTTCGTCCTTGCTGGAGAAGTGGTTGTAGAAGGAGCCCATGCCGACGTCGGCGGCCTGGGTGAGGTCGAGGATCGCCGTGTTGGTTCTGCCGTCGGCGATGAAGGTCTGGGCCGCGCGGATGAGCGCGGCGCGGGTGCGCGCCTTGCGCCGGTCCAGGCGGCTCGGTGCGGGGTCGGCCATCTGTATGTCTCCTTGGGCGGTGGTGCGCGTTCCACTGTAGTAGAGACCGTCAACAGTGACGGATTCCTCACTTCTGTTTTGACAAGTCATTACATGACTGACGGTAGTGTCCATAAATGACGAAATCGTCAGAAAGGAGAAGTCCTTGCCTATCGCTCAGCCCGCGCCCGGGCTCCGTCCCGTTCGGTCCCCGCGCGGGATCCCGATCCTCGGCCACACGCCCCAGATTCCCGGCACCAATCCAGTCGCCTACTTCGGCGAGCTGTCCAAGCAGTTCCCCGAGGGCCTCTTCAGCATGGACATCGCCGGCCAGAACAACGTCTTCGTCTACGACCCTGACCTGGTGGCGGAGGTCTGCGACGAGACCCGCTTCGGCAAGCCGATCCTCCCGCCGCTGAGCCACGTCCGGGACTACGCCGGCGCGGGCCTGTTCACCGCCCATGACGATGAGGAGGTCTGGGGCATGGCGCACCGGATCCTCATGCCGGCCTTCAGCCAGCGGGCCATGAAGAGCTACTTCGGGCAGATGCTGGAGATCGCCCAGAACCTGGTGGGCAAGTGGGAGCGCAGGCAGGGACGGCTGGTCAAGGTGACCGACGACTACACCCGGCTGACGCTGGACACCATCGCCCTGTCGGGGTTCGGCTACCGGTTCGACTCCTTCCGCGACGAGGAACTGCACCCCTTTCTCACGGCGCTGCTGCACGCGCTGGTGGAGTCGATGCGGCGCTCGCAGGAGCTTCCGGTGATGACCAAGCTCCGCAAAACCGGCGACAAGACGTACCGCGAAAACATCCAGCTGATGCGCGAGCTGGTCGAGACCGTGATCAAGGAGCGCCGTCAGGGGAGGATCATCGAGGTCAAGGCCGCCGGCGTGTGCCTGTCGGACCTCCACCTGATCGACGGAATCCTCGTCCCCCTGTACCCCAATGCCCGCGACGCCGTCACCATCGGCCACGAGGTCTCCGGTGTCATCCACGCCCTCGGCCCCGGCCTCCGGCGTGGCCTGACCGTAGGCACCCGCGTCATCCTGGAGGCCGGACAGAGCTGCGAGCAGTGCGCGGACTGCGCGCGCCGCCGCCCCTGCACCCAGGTCCACACCCGGGGCATCGACTACGACGGTGGCTGGGCCCAGTACGCCATCGCCCGCGAGGACACCCTCGTCCCCATCCCCGACAAGCTGCCGTTCGACCAGGCCGCGATCATCCCTGACGCGGTCTCCACCTCCTACGCCGCCGTCGTGGCCACCGCCGGGGTGCGCCCCGCGCAGGCCGTGGGCGTGTGGGGCGTGGGCGGAGTGGGCGCGCACAGCCTCCGCGTCGCCCGCCTGGTCGGAGCCGCCCCGATCATCGCCGTCGACCCCCTGCCCGGCGCCCGGGAACGCGCTCTGGGCTTCGGAGCCGACATCGCGCTCGACCCGGCCACCGAGGACTTCGCCGACCAGGTACGTGCGGCCACCGCCGGCCGCGGCCTGGACTTCGCCTTCGACTGCGCCGGCGTGGCCGCCGTCCGCGAGCAGGCCGCCGCGGTGCTCGGCCTCAACGGAGCCCTCATCCTGGTCGGCATCACCCCCAAGCCGCTCACCCTCAGCGAAGGCCTGACCTTCAACTACATGGGCAAGCAGATACGCGGCCACTACGGCGGCACCCCCGGGTCCGTCTCCGAGCTGGTGCGGCTGGCCTCCAACGGCCGGCTCGACCTGGCTCCCTCCATCTCCGACCACATCCCGCTCGCTGACGCCGCCGAGGCGATCCACCGGCTGGAGCACAAGATCGGCGACCCGATCCGACTCATCCTCGTTCCCTGACGGCAGAGGACGACCGGCCCGCGCACGTGTGGGGGCGGGCCTCGTCCTTTGTCATTTTCCCGAGCGCCCGAAGAGAAACGACAGCGACATGACCAACCCCGATTCCTCAACCGCCCCGGACATCTATGAAAGCGGTACTGCACCTGGACGATGCGCGGTGTGCGGCAGCAGCTTGCCGGTGAATATGCCCGCCAACAGCCCCGATTTCGCCGATCCTGATCGAGACAAAGGATCGACCGCCATCACGTGTCCAACATCTCGGCATGGCTGCGAGGATCCACACTCGCTCTGTGCGCGCCGAACTACGACAATCCCGATCGTTCCCGACATGCTGAGAGAGCTGGAGCAGGAGCTTCAGAAGAACCGGCAGTTCGCCTCCGACGCCTCACACGAGCTGCGCGCGGCCTTCGCGGGACTGCGCGTGGAGCTGGAGGCGGCCCACCTGTATCCCGACCAGACCGATCTCCACGACCTTCTCGCCAGGGCGCTGAGAGGCGTCGACCGGTTGGATGCGATCCTCACCGATCTGCGAGTGCTCGGCGAAATGGAGGCGGGTCCGGCCGTGGAGCCGCAGCAGGTCGACCTCGCAGAACTGGTCCGGGACGAGGTCTGTCGACGAGTCGATCGCCTCCCGGTCCAGCTCCGCCTGCAACGGGGCGTGACCGTCCAGGCCGTCCCGATCCGGATCTCCCGGCTGCTCACCAACCTGCTCGACAACGCTCAACGGCACGCCAAGCGGATCGTCGAGGTCCGGGTGAGCCGCGCGGGCGACAACGCCGAGATGACGGTGGCCGACGACGGAGGAGGCATCGCGGAGTGCGAGCGGGAACGAATCTTCCAACGCTTCACCCGCCTCGGCGCCGCACGCCGCCTGGATCGCAAGGGCACGGGCCTCGGTCTGGCGATCGCCCGCGACATCGCCCAGGCGCACATGGGCACCCTCCACGCCAGGAAGTCCCCAAGCGGCGGGGCTTGCTTCGTGCTGCGACTTCCCCTCAGTGCAACGGCCCCCATCGCGACCGCGGTAAATACCGGATTTACTGCGGCAGAGGCGGGGCGGACGCGTGAGCCTGATCGCCGCCGACGTGATCCCGCTCGGACATGACCGGCCCGGCACCGCCCAACTGCTGCCCCGCCTGCTCAAGGGACGGACCCGCGGCCCGCTCTTCCTCGCCGGCCGGCGCGCTCCCGCCGCCGGACGCCGCGCGCCGGCCCTGGGCGACATCTGCCCGGACACCGGCCGAGGCCGATTGTCCTACCCACGCGCCGAGTACCTGTTCAAACAGGCATCCAAGCTCCACCACCCGCACAGCACCGGATACACCCTGCACCAGCTGTGCCACTCCGGGCTGACCCACCTGGCCGTCAAGGGCCGCGGCACCGCCGACCTACAGGCCAACTCCCGCCACCGGCACCTGGCCACCCTCGGCCTCTACGTCCGGCTCGGCGAGGAGACCGCCGCCCGCATCACCGCCGAGAACGACGAGCACCACCGCCAGCACCGGCGCTGATCTCGCATCCCACCTGCCAGGACCACGGAAAACGGCGAAGTGCTTCCCGGCAACCCGCCATCTTGAGGGCAGTCATCCCAGGTACGGCCCTAGATCAACTGCCTGGCGTTGTTTTTGGTCTGGAAACTACGGACGGGCCTCTACAGCGCGCCGCCGGGATCCCCCGGCGCCGAAGCCCTGGCTCTGCTGAATGTCCTCGGAATCGAGTACGTCAAGGCGAGCAGGTCACTCGGACGGAGCGATGCCTCTCCCGTCCGCGATCGGCCACCCGAGCGGGCCACCTCACTCGGCCAGGGCGCGGCGCAGGGCCGCGCCGAGTTCGGCGATCTGCCGCTGCGACACCTCGGCGGACAGGATCGCCTGTGACCCGTGGAAGGTGCCGGGCCACTGGTGCAGCTCGGCCGACACGCCCGACTGCAGCAGCCGTAGCGCGTACGTGATGTCTTCGTCGCGGTTCGGGCAGAATTCCGCGGTGGCGATGTAGGCGGGTGGCAGGCCGGACAGGTCGTAGGCTCGCGCCGGGGCGGCGTACGGCGTGGCGGGTGCGGAGCCCAGGTAGTGCCCCCATATTGCGGTGACTTTGTCGCGATTCATCCACGGGGTGTCGGTGAAGTGCCGCGCCGACCACGTCTCCTGCCGGTCGTCGAGTCCAGGCTGGTTGAGCAGCTGGAAGCGGATCGGCGGCCCTTGCTCGTCACGCGCTCGCAGCGCCACCGCGGTGGCGAGTCCGCCGCCGGCGCTGTGGCCGCCGACCGCGATCCGTTCCGGGTCGACGCCGAGGTCTGCGGCGTTCTCGGCCGTCCAGGTCAGCGCGGCGTAGACGTCGTCCAAGGCGGCCGGGAACCGATGCTCGGGGGCCAGCCGGTAACCCACCGAGACCACCACCGAGCCGGAGACGTTCGCGAGCCGGGCGGCCCAGGGGTGTTCGGTGTTCAGGTCACCCATGACGAATCCACCGCCGTGCCACCAGACGATTGCGCCCTGCGGGTGGTGCGGGCGGTAGATCCGCACCGGCACGTCCGGATCGGCGGGCACGATGCGGTCCTCGATCTCCAGGTCACCGGTGTGGCTTTGCCCTGCTCGACCGGGGGCTGCGGAAAACCGCAGGTACGGGCGGGTGAGCGCCTCATTCCGCGGGGCAAGTGGCCGGGCTTAGCCTTCCTGGCCATGATCGGAAAGTTGTTCGACGTCCCACGGCGGCTGCCGGCCGGGCTGGCGGCCCTGCTCACCCTGATGGCGGTGATCACGCTGTCCGCCATGGCCGACAGCACCATGCAACCCCTGCCGGCCACCGCCCCGAGCGCGCAGTTCAGTGCCGAACGCGCGCTGGCGCACCTGAAAGAGTTCGCCGCCGAGCCGCGGCCCATCGGCAGCCCGGCGAGCGGCCGGGCCAGGGACTACCTGGCCGGGCAGTTGCGCGCGGCGGGGCTTCAGGTCGAGATCCAGCGTTCGGTCGGCGGCCGGTCCGCCGCGGGGCTGGCGACGTTCGGCCAGGTCGACAACATCGTGGGCCGGCTGCGGGGGACGGGCTCGACCGGCACCGTGCTCATCGCCGCGCACTACGACTCCGCGGCCATGGGACCGGGCGCCTCCGACGACGGCGCCGCGGTGGCCGCGATGATCGAGACCGTCCGGGCGCTGCGCACCGGTCCCGGCATGCGTAACGACATCGTGCTGCTCATGTCGGACGGCGAGGAGGACGGCGTGCTCGGCGCCGAGGCCTTCGTCCGCGACCACCCCCTGGGCAAAGCCGGCGGTGTGCTGCTGAACTGGGAAGCCCGCGGAGTCAGCGGCCCCTCGTTGATGTTCGAGACCACCGCCGGCAACTCCCGCCTGGTCGAGACCTTCGTCCACGCCGTCCCCGCGCCGCGTGGTCACTCCGCCATGGTGGAGGTGTACCGGCTGCTGCCCAACAACACCGACTTCACCCCGCTGACCAAGGCCGGCTTGACCGGCATGAACTTCGCCTACATCCAGCGTTCCTCGCTGTATCACACCGCGGGCGACTCCATCGCCAACCTCAACCGGGGCAGCCTGCAACACCACGGCACCAACATGCTGGCGCTGACGCGCGCCCTCGGCAACGCGGACCTGCGGACGCTGACCTCCGATCAGGACGTCACCTACTTCCGCGCGCTCGGCACCATGATCACCTACCCGGCCCGGCTCGTCTGGCCGCTGGCGGCGCTGGCCCTCCTCGCGGTGGCGGGCCTGGCGCTGCTGGGCCGCCTCAGGCGGCTGCTGAGCCTGCCCCGGCTGATCATGGCCGCGGTCTCGGCCGTGGTGCCCCTGGTGCTGTCGGCCGCCCTGGCGCAGGGATTGTGGGAACTGCTGGTGGCCTGGCGGCCCGCCTACGACCTGATGGGCGGGCTGCTGCACCGTCCGCGGCCGTACCAGGCGGCGATCGCGGTCCTGTGCGCGCTGGCGGTTCTCGGCTGGTATCTGATGCTGCGGCGCAGGCTCGGTCCGGCGGCGCTGACCGTCGGGGCGCTGACCTGGCTCGCCGGGCTGGGCGTGCTGTGCGCTCAGGTCGCTCCCGGCGCGTCCTTCCTGTTCGCCCTGCCGGCGCTGCTGGGCTCGCTCGGCTGCCTGGCCGCCGCCTTGTCGCGCGGACCTGCCTGGGCGCGGGCGGCCGCGGCGATGCTGGGCCCGGTCACGGCCGCGATGCTGCTGCCGTCACTGGCCGGGGACGTCTTCGACGGGATGGGGCTGGCACTCGGCGGGGTGAGCGCGCTGATACTGGCACTGTTCGGACTGACCGTGGTGCCGATCGCGGAACTGTTCCTGCCCGATCCCGCCACCCGCCGCCTGCCCGATCCCGCCACCCAGCGCCTGCCGGATCCCGCCGCCCGGCTCCTGCCCGACCCCGCGGCCCGGCTCCTGCCCGATCTCGCCATCCGGCCGAAACGCGCCGTCCTCCTCCCCGTGTCTCTGGTGGCCCTTCTCCTGACGACGGGACTGGTCGCCACCGGGCTCGCGGCGGACGACTTCGACGCCGGCCAGCCGCAGCGCACGCACCTGGCCTACGTCATGGACGCCGACACCCGCACCGCTCACTGGGTCAGCGCCGACACGGACCCGCCACAGTGGACCAAGCAGTATGTGTCCGGCCACGACACCTCCGGGCTGCCCGCCGGGTACGCGCGAGGCACGCTGTGGACCGGCCCCGCACCCGCGATCGCCGCCGACGGCCCGCGAGCCACCGTTTTGGCCCGCCGCGAGGGCACGCTCAAGCTGCAGGTGACAGCGGGGAAGGGCGCGCGCTCGGTGACGCTTAGGCTCGACCAGCCGATCACCCGGGCCACCGCCTCAGCCGGCCGGTTCGGGTCGGCGAGCGTGCCCGTGACCGGTACGCGAGCCGGAACCTGGCCCTCAGAGATCCGCTTCCGTGGCATCCCCGCCCAGGGAGTCCAGATCACCCTGCGCATACAGGAAGCGGACCGGATTCGCCTCACCGTCATCGGCGAGACCGACGGGCTGACCGCGGTGCCTGGCTTCATCCCCAGGCCACCGCACCTGGTCGCGGCCACCAGAGAGGACGGCGGCCTCATCGCGGTCACCCGCGGTTACACCTTGGCCGGAGACGCTTAGACCCACCTGCCGTCCGGCTCGGGCAAGGGGGCGTGATGATCACGGGTCGGCCGTCATGGGCAAGGGCGCGCGCGGATTACGGGTCGGCCGTCACGGGTTCGGACCTGTCCATGTCGAGCAGAACCATCTTGTCGTGATCGGCTGTCCCCGGCTCGGCGTAGAACATGACGAAACGCTGGGCCAGGGTGCCGTCCAGCGGCATCGATTCGTAACCGAGGCGAAGGTCACCGACGTCGGGGTGGTGGAAGGTCTTGACACCCTGGGCGTGCGGTTTGACGTCGTAGCGGCTCCATAGGTCGGCGAATTCCCGGCTCTTCACCAGAAGTTCTTCGACCAAGCCGGTCAGGCCGGGGGCGGTGGGATCCGTGCTGGCCAGCACCCGCAGTCGGCCCACGCAGGCGCGGGCCTGCTCGTCCCAGTCGTCCAGCACGTGGGGGGCCTGGGGATGGAGGAACACGTACCGGGCGATGTTCCGTGTTTGCGGCGGCTGCGCGTCCAGCCCGGCGAAGAGCCGGAGCCCGCTCGGGGTGCAGGTGAGCACGTCCAGCGTGCGGCTGAGCACGAAGACCGGGTTGGGGCGCAGTTCCTCGAGGAGCACCAGGACGCCTCGGCGAACCTCGCGCGACGTGGGGGTGGGCGGCGCCTCCGACGTGCCGCGGGTGGCTCGTGCGGCCAGATCGTACAGGTGCTGGTGCCCGTACGCGTCGAGGCGCAGGGCTCCGGCGAGGGCGTCGAGGATCGCGGTGCTGGGATGGGTCTCCTTGCCGCGTTCGAGACGCGCGTAGTAGTCGATGCTGACGCCGGCGAGCGCGGCCAGCTCCTCCCGGCGCAGACCCGGAGTCCGGCGCGGGCCGCAGGAGCTGAGTCCGGCGTCCTGGGGTGCGACCTGGGCTCGCCTGGCTCGCAGATACGATCCGAGCCCACTCTCGACGTCGGGCACCGCGTCATGGCGACTCCGCGACTCACGTCCCATATGTCTAGTTTGACGCTTATATGGTGATGCGTCACTATGGGCCGCCGGCGCCTTAGGTGACGGCGATGGCGGGAGCCACGCGCGCCGATCCGATGCCGCGGTCGGGCTTGCCGAGCCGGAAACGCACCTTGCCCTTGAGTACGGTGCCGGATTCGGCTTGGCCTTCGGTGAGGCCCTCGCCGGGGAACAGCGTGAACGTCCATCTCGCGTTCGATTCGCAGTCGGGCAGGTCACGCCCGCTTTGCAGGACTCGCGCGCCCCAGAGCTGACGGATCATCAGCGCCCTGGTGTCCGTGCCCGCCACCGTGAACGACGCCGCCGGCCCGTCCACGATCTGGTGGTGACTACCCAGAGACGGCCCATAGACCCCGGTGACCGTGGCGACCATGGTCCACGGCCTGCCGGGCCGGACGCCGAGGACGCCTGCCGGCAGCCGCGCGTCGAACACGTCCTCGGTCGGCGTGCCGAGCTGATCCGCTCGCATGGCCGCGGTCATCGGGCGCCGGGTGTCCAGCCGGTCGGGGTCGGGTATCAGCAGGATCCCGTACGTCGTCTCCTCCGCGAAGCGAGCCGAGGCGAAGTGGTTCCGAAGCGCCAGCACCGCGCGCCCGGCGGCCTCCCACAGATCGTCGGAGAACGCGGCCGCCAGGTAGTCAGGCGTCACCGCCGGTAGCCCCGCCCGCGCCACCGCTTCGGCCACGGATTCGCAGCACGACCACCCGGACTCGGCCAGCCGCGCGACCTGCTCGGCCTTGAACGACATCACTCACCCCCGATCGTCACAGATCCTTCTCATCGAGTACACCCTCATACAGGCCCGCCAACTCGGTCGTCTCCACGATCTCGGCGAGCCGCTCCAGTGCGTCCGGACGGGTCAGCGCCGCACGCTTGTCCTCAAACTCGGCCAGGGACATGTCCAGCTCAAGGACCGTGATCACCTGCCGGTCGTCGGCGACATTGCGCGAGACGCTGACCTTCGCGGGATAGCCGTCCGTATCCTCCGGAACCCAAGCTTCCTTGAACTGCTCATACGTCACACCCGCCTTCAAGGTTCGTACGAACACCGCACGCAACATCGCTACCCCTCCATATGAGAAACGGACCGCCGGACGCGCCCGATGCTCACGATACGGACACCGAGTTCCCGACGGCGAGCGTGCGACGACCGCTGTTATCGGGGTTCTCTCCGCAGTGAGAGAAGAACGCCGGCAGCGTTGTTGGTTGGGCCGGCTGGGGCATTGGCGGCGTTATCTTCCTGGCGCCTGGCTGCGCCGGATCGCCCTGGCTCCTGGTTCGGCAAAGGCCGCTCCGCCGGCGCCCGAGCGGGTCAGTTCGCCGCTTGCCGCTTTATCTGGTCCAAGGCGTCGTTGAAACCGACCGGAGTGCCGCTGGAGCCGGCCGTGCGGGACAGACGGACGTCATCGAGGTCCTTGCCGACGACCATCTGGGTTACGGCGGTGGCGAACCGTTCCTGGTAGTCGCGGGAGGTCGGATTGGTAGCGTGCGGTGCGACGGCCACTCGGGTGATCACGTCGTCGTCGATCGTGAGCGTCACGGTGATGTGGGAGGGCCCGCCGCCGTAGGTGCCGGTGGCGGTGTAGGCGCCGTCGCGGTACTGGGAATCTCCTCGCGCCGACGCGGACGCCGGTGGCGGTGATGGTGACGAGGGGGCCGACGAGGGTGGCCTTGGGGGTGCGGTACCGGCCTCGGGTTCGGTGCCGGCCGAGCAGCCTGCGCCGGTCAACGCGAAGGTCGAGGCGGCGATCGTGAGCAGTGCCGTGGCGGTGCGGTTCGGGGCGGTCATGAGCGGTCCTCCTGTGTTTCGGGGCCGAACAGGGCGCCGGGGAATCGGGATGAGATCTCAGCGCGTCCGTCGTCTAGCAGCCGGACATAGTCGAAGGCGAACGAGCGGCCCAGCGTGCGCGGGTCGGTGACGAACAGGGCCGTGGCCAGGGCGTCGGCGTGGGCGGCGTCGTCCGCGACGACCCAGGTGGCCACCACCTCCGCGGCCGGGATCCCGGTGCGGGCGTCCAGGATGTGGTGCAGGCCGTCCCCCCAGGCGCGCCGGTTGACGGCCGAGGCGCACAGCGCCCGATCACGCAGGTCGGCGACGCCGATCACCTGGGACGGGTCGGCGGGGTACTCCAGCCCGATCCGGATCGGTTGCGGCCCGGCATGGCGCAGGTCCCCGCCCGCGTCCACCACGAATGCGCCGATCCCGGATTCGGTGAGCAGAGCGGCGACAAGGTCGACCAGGTACCCCTTGCCTGCGGCCCCGACGTCCACGACGACCGGGCGGCCAGTGGTGAGCACCGTCCCCTCCCGTACCGTGTCGCGTCCCCAGACCGGCCGCGGCCCGGCAGGCCAGGCCGCGGGGGCGACGGGCCGCAGGGTGTAGGCCGCGTCGTAGCCGAGCAGTTCCAGCTCGCGGCCCACCAACGGGTCGATGGCGCCGCCGGTGACAGCGGCCAGCCGGTCGTACAGGTCGAACAGGGCGGCGGCGTCCTCGGGAAAGACGAACCGGCCACCCTGCTGCGCGGTGGCGATCCGGGAGACCAGCGAGTCCGGCCGGAAGCGTGAGTAGGCCAGATCGAACCGCTCGATCCGGTCCTGGATCTCAGCCCGCACCCGCCCGTCCAGCAGTTGGCGGGTCTCGATCTCCCAGCGCGTGCCGATTGCGTCGAACGCCCAGATCGCCTTGGCCGGCCCGCCGCCCTGCGCCGTACCGGTCGCCGGAGCGGGGTACTTCGTGGGCATGGTCATGCCTCCATAAGGGGGATGCCGGGAAGGACGGCGCGGCTGCTTTTGTCCGGCGCTCTGTCGAAGATCAGGGGCGGATGAGGACCTTGAGGGCTTCGCGGTCGGCCATGGCGCGGTAGGCGTCGGGGACCTCTTCCAGGCCGATGGTGCGGTCGAAGACGCGGCCCGGGTCGATGACGCCGTTCAGGATGTCGGGCATGAGTTCCTCGATGTAGGCGCGGGCCGGTGAGACGCCGCCGGTCAGGGTGATGTTCCGCATGATCATGGCGGGGCCGATGGGGCCGTCCTCGTACTGCGGAACGCCCAGGCGGCTGATCGTGCCTCCGTCGATGACTGCGGCGAACGCGGTCCGCAGGGCCTCCAGGGCGCCGACGGCCTCCACGACGCGGTCGACGCCGTCGCCCCCGGTCAGCTCGCGCACCCGGGTCGCGCCTTCGTCGCCGCGTTCGGCCACGACGTCGGTGGCGCCGAAGTCGCGGCCCAGGTCGGTGCGGTCGGTGTGCCTGCCCATGAGGATGATCTGTCCGGCGCCCAGGCGCTTGGCGGCGAGCACGGCGGACAGGCCGACCGCGCCGTCGCCGATGACCAGGACGCGGTCGCCGCGGGTCACGCCGGCGGTGACGGCGCCGTGGTGGCCGGTGCCCAGCACGTCCGAGAGCGTCAGCAGGGACGGCAGCAGCGGGCTGCTCTCTTCCACGGGGAGCTTGACCAGGGTGCCGTCGGCCTGGGGGACCCGCACTGCCTCGCCCTGGCCGCCGTCCACGCCGTCCAGGCCGTAGCGGCCGCCGTGGCGGCAGGAGGACTGCAGGCCCTTGCGGCAGAAATCGCAGGTGTTGTCGCAGTAGGTGAACGGTGCGACGACCAGGTCGCCCGTCTTCAGGGCGCTCACCTGGGAGCCGGTGTCCTCGATCACGCCGAGGAACTCGTGCCCCATCGGGCGTCCGGTGGCGGTGGTGGGCATGGACTTGTACGGCCACAGGTCGCTGCCGCACACGCACGACAGGACCACGCGGACGATCGCGTCGGTGGGCCGCTGGATCTTCGGGTCGGGCCGGTTCTCGACGCGGACGTCGCCGGCACCGTACATCACGGCTGCACGCATGACGTGCTCCTTTAGATTTCGGGAAAGGGTGGTGAACCCAGCTGACGGCAGGCGGGTCAGCGCTCCAGCATCCGCAGGCCGGCCTCGGTGTGGGTGTCGCCGGCGGCCGGGGGCAGGCTGGAGAGCGCCGCGAGCTGCTCATCCGACAACTGGATGCCGTCGGCGGCGGTGTTCTCCTCGACCCGGCTCACGCGCTTGGTGCCGGGGATGGGAGCGATGTCGTCGCCCTGGGCCAGCAGCCAGGCCAGCGCGACCTGCGCCGGGGTGGCGCCGGCCTCGGCGGCGATGGCTTGGACCTCGTCGACCAGGCGCAGGTTGTGCTGGAAGTTCTCACCGGTGAAGCGCGGGTTGCCGTGCCGGAAGTCGCCTTCGGCGAAGCCGTCGGTGGAACGGATCTTCCCGGTCAAGAAGCCGCGCCCCAGTGGCGAGAAGGGCACCAGGCCGACGCGCAACTCGCGCAGCAGCGGCAGCACCCGCTCTTCCAGGCCCCGGGTGAACAGGGAGTACTCCGACTGCACGGCGGTGACCGGGTGCACGGCGTGCGCGCGACGGATGGTGTCCGGCCCGGCCTCCGACAGGCCGATGTGGCGGATCTTGCCCTGCTCCACCAGCTCGGCCAGCGCGCCCACGGTCTCCTCGATCGGCGTGTTCGGGTCGACCCGGTGCTGGTAGTACAGGTCGATGTAGTCGGTGCCCAGCCGCTTCAGCGATCCCTCGACCGAGGTGCGGACGTTGGCCGGGCTGCTGTCGAGGTTCCACGGGCCCGCGCCGGCGTGCGCGATCAGGCCGAACTTCGTCGCCAGCACCACTTCCTCGCGGCGGCCCTTCAGGGCCCGGCCGAGAAGTTCCTCGTTGGTGTACGGCCCGTAGATCTCGGCCGTGTCGATGAAGGTGACGCCCAGTTCCAGGGCCCGGTGGATGGTACGGATGGATTCGGCCTCGTCGGTGCCGGAGCCGGTGTAGCCGTGGGACATGCCCATCGCGCCCAGCCCGATGCGGGAAACGTCCAGGTCACGCAGTTTGATGTGCTTCATCGTTGCTATCTCCGATGGATCGATACGTTGATGGCGGGTACCGAAGGGACACAAGGGCCCTGACGAGGCGTCATGCCGCGTCCAATCGCGGGCGGCGCGGCATCGTCACCAACAGCCATCGTGCTCTGCGCATTCGCCCGATGGCAGACCGTGCTGTGCCGGGGAGCCGTGTTCAGGGGTGTGACAGGGCCCCCCTCGGCCACACGGTTCGCGGCCGGCGGCTGTAACACTGAAAGCATGGCTGAGCAGCACAACGACGCCGGAGGCAGCGAGCTGGGCCGCTTTCTGCGCGCCCGTCGCACCCAGATCACCCCCGCCGAGGTCGGCCTGACCGCCGGCCCCGGCCTGCGCCGCACTCCGGGCCTGCGCCGGGAGGAACTCGCCACCCTGGCCGGCGTCAGCATCGACTACTACACCAGGCTGGAGCGCGGCAAGGAGACCCGGCCCAGCCCCGCCGTCATCGACGCCCTCGGCCGCGCCCTGCGCCTGGACGAGGACGAACACGAGCACCTGCGCAGCCTCGCCGCCCGGGCCGCCCGCTACGCGCCCGAACCGCCGCCCCCGCCCAGCCGTACGGTCCGCCCGCACCTGAAGCTCCTGCTGCAGACCATGCGCCCGAACCCGGCCTACATCGTCAGCCGCAGCATGGACCTGCTTGCCTGCAACCCCGGCGGGCTCGCCCTGTACGCCGGGATGGACGACTGGCCGGCCAAGCAACGCAACCTGGCCCGCTACCTGTTCCTCCACCCCACAGCCCGCGGGCTGTTCCCCGACTGGGAGAACCAGATCCGCGGCTGCGTCGCCCGGCTGCGCGCCCAGGCCGGCACCGACCCCGACGCCCCCGACCTCACCAACCTCGTCGGCGAGCTCCTGCTCAAGAGCCCCGACTTCGCCAAGCTCTGGGAACGCTACGAGGTCACCGGCCGAAAGAACGCCCGCAAGACCTTCCGCCACCCCCACGTCGGGACGATCACCCTCGACGTCCAGAGCATGCACCTGGAAGGCACTCCCGGCCAGCGCCTGGCCGTGTACGTCGCCGAGCCCGGCACCCCCGACTACGACGCCATGGTCCTGCTGGACCTGGCCACCCCCCACCACGCTCCGCAGACGGCCGAAGAGCGCCAACGCTGACCCATCAGGCGTGCGTCATTGTGGCAAAATGATCAAATGCCAGATAAGGGCCGCAAGCGATGGAATCACAACATTCATTACCACCCCCGCATCCTCCACGCCGTCCCCGATGGCGCCCGGCGGGCTCTCGACGTCGGCTGCGGCGAAGGCATGCTCGCCCGTGAACTGCGGCGGGCCGTGCCGGAGGTCATCGGTATCGATCTCGACGCGCCCAGCATCGACCAGGCCCGTGAGCAATCGGACGACGTCGAGTATGTCCTCGGCGACTTCCTCACTCATCCGTTCGAGCCCGCCTCGTTCGATGTCGTCGCGTCGGTGGCCACCCTGCATCACCTGGACGCCGCCAGCGGGCTGGCCCGGATGCGCGATCTGCTGCGTCCCGGTGGCGTCCTGGCCATCGTCGGCCTCGCCCGCAGCACCATGCCCAGGGACCTGCCGCGCGACCTGGCCGGCGTCGCGGTCGGCACCTTCCACCGTGCCAGGAAGGGCCTCTGGAAGCATTCGTCCCCTACCGTGTGGCCGCCGCCGGTGACATATCCGCAGATGCGCGCGTTGGCCGCGGAGATCCTGCCCGGTTCCCTGTACCGCCGCCACCTGCTGTTGCGCTACAGCATCGTTTGGCGCAAGCCGCAGGTCTGAGCCCCCTACGGCCTTTCCCGCCGTGCGACCGCGGGCATCAGGGTGAAGGCGAACACCACGCACACGACGCCCGTCGCGGCGCAGGCCCACCACAGCATTCCCGCCTGGAACAGTACGGCGCCGACGGCCGGTCCGGCGAAGCGGGCGATGGCGGTGGTCCAGCCGTACAGGGCCTGGTAGGTGCCGTGGGCGCCGTCCGGGGTGAGGTCGGCGATCAGCGCCGCCTCGAAGCCCGCCATGCCGATCTCGCCGATCGACCACAGCACCACCGTGACCACGTAGTGCCACGGCTGGCTGGCCAGGCCGGTCAAGGCCAGGCCGAGGCCCACCACGGTCATGGAGACGCCGAGGACCGGCAGCCGGGGCAGGCGCGACAGCCAGGAGATGAACAGCGGCTGGAAGATCACGACGATCGCGCCGTTGACGGTGATGAGCAGCCCGTAAAGCGACGCCGGGAGCCCGTCGGCGGCCAGGGCCAGGGGCAGTGCGTACGAGGCCTGCGCGTACAGGATCAGCCCGAGCAGCAGGAAGGCCAGCGCGGCCAGCAGCACCCGGTCGCGGGCCGCGATCGCGTAGCCGTTGCGCGCGGGTCTGGCGGCGGCCTTGTCGTGGCCACGGGGGATGCCGATGGCCACGATCACGGCGAAGGCGACGCTGGTGGTCACGTCCAGGATGACCAGGAGCCAGAAGCCATGGGCGAGCAGGAGTCCGGCGACGGCGCCGGCCGCGGCGGTGCCCACGTTGACCGCCCAGTGCATGAGCCCGAAAGCCTTCGCGCGGAGGTGCGGTGGTGTGGTCTCGGCGACCAGCGCCGAGGCGGCCGGCCGGTAGACGTCGCCCGCCAGCCCCATGGCCAGGGCCGCGGTCATCAGCCAGGCCAGGCTGCCGGCGGCCGCGATGAGGATCAGGCAGGCCGCGGTGGCGAGCAGTCCGCCGATGAGGGTGACGCGGCGGCCGAACCGGTCGGCCAGGTAGCCGCCCAGCGGCTGCCCGCCCAGGCCGCCCAGCCCGTACGCGGAGATGACGGCGGCGATCTGCGCGGCCGCATACCCCCGCCCGGTCAGGTAGAACACGAGGAACGGCAGCACGACCCCGCCGAACCTGTTGACCAGCTGGCCGGAGAACAGCAGCCAGAACACCTTGGGCAGCCCCTGGAATACAGGGGTGGGGGCGGGAGCCGTGATCGTCATGAGTGCATGGTGCGGGCGGCCCTCGGGGCGGGGCGACACATTCGGCGTGCGCCGAATCAGTCGTCCAGCAGGGCCTGGGCGCGCGGGGTTCGTACGTAGAGCATGGCCCGGCCGACGCGGTGCTTGGTGACCAGGCCCGCGGACAGCAGCAGGGCGAGCTGCTCGGAGACGTTGGCGGGGGACAGGCCGGTGCTCCGGGACAGGTCCGTGGTGGAGGCGGGGGTGTCGAGCTCGGCCAGCAGCAGCGCGCGGGAGCGGCCGATGACGGCGGCCAGGGCGTCGGGGGCGGGCGCGGTGCCGCGTTCCCACAGCGTGGCGACGGCGCGTACGGGGTAGGTGATGACCGCCTGGCCGGGGGAGTCGGTGCGGTAGAGCAGTCTGGGCCAGACGAAGACGGACGGGGCCAGCAGCAGGCCCTCGCCGTTCAGCGTCCGGGACAGCTCTTTCGGGCGGTCGTCCAGGTAGAGGGTGCGGTCTTCCCAGCGGATGGCCGCGTGCATGTCCGCGAACACGCCGGCGGGGCCGCGTTCGGCGTACTGCCGGGCGCGGTAGAGCAGGTCGCCTTCGAGGAGATTGCGCATGCGCGGCCAGTGCGGTGCCATGGCGAGTCGCCAGAAGGCCTCGATGACGTGCGCCAGCCGTTCGAGGCCTGGGCCCGGATCCTGGTACAGCTCCATGGCGCAGCCGGTCAGCGAGCCGGGGATCTCGGCGGCCATGCGGTCGAGGTCCGTGCGGATGATCTCGTGCGGGGTGGCGCGCAGGACCGCCAGCTCGCCGGCCAGGTCCGGGGTCGGGCTGGTGGGGACGGGACACAGGAAGTCGGGGATGTAACCGGCGCCGGTGATGAGGTCGAGCAGCGGGGCCAGATCGCCGCCGATCAGGGGGCCTACCTGCTTGAACCACGGCAGATGCAGGGGCCGCCCGGCGGGGGTGCGCAGCGCTTGGATACCGGCGGAGACCTCCCTGAGCGGGGAGTACGCGAACCTGATGGAGGTCAGGTCGTAGGCGGAGAACGCCACCGTGAGCATGCCAGAGACCCCTTGGATTCGGCTACGGCCGAAGGTATCGCAGGAGTCCGGCCCAGGGGCTTCCGGTCTTGACGCGCGCTCTTTGTTAACGGTTAACTGACCACCGTTAACGGTGAACGGAAGGTTTCGGAGTGCTCACGTCGAAGAGACCCACAACGGACGGCGGTGGGCGGCGCGGGCCGGCGGCACCGTCGCGGAAGCTGCTGTGGTTCGCGCTGCCCGCGCTCGCCTTCTACGGGTTCGCCGTCGTGGTGCCGACCCTGCGCGGCGGGGCGCTCGCCTTCACCGACTGGGACGGCCTCTCCCCGGACTACAACTTTGTCGGCTTCGACAACTTCGCCCGCATCTTCTCCTCGGACCGTTCGCTCGAAGCGCTGACCATGACGCTCATCTTCGCGCTCGCGATCACGGTGCTGCAGAACGGAGTCGGGCTGCTGCTCGCGATCGGTCTGCACACGGGCCTGAAGACGCGCAACGTGCTGCGCGTGGTCTTCTTCGCCCCGGTCGTGATCACACCGGTCGTGGTCGCGTACCTGTGGAAGTTCATGCTCACGCCGGACGGCGCGGTCAACGGCCTGCTGGAGGCGGTCGGACTGGGCGCGCTGCGGCAGAGCTGGCTCGGCGACCCGACGTGGGCGGCGGTGTCGGTGGTCATGATCGTGGTGTGGCAGCACGCCGGCTACTCAATGGTGATCTACCTGGCGGGCCTGCAGTCGATCTCGCCTGAGGTGATCGAGGCGGCGGCGGTGGACGGCGCGGGCGCGTGGCGCCGCTTCTGGTCGGTGACCTGGCCGCTGCTGGCCACGGCGACCACGATCAACGTGATGCTGACCCTGATCGGCGGATTCAAGATGTTCACCGAGGTGTACGTGCTCACGGGCGGCGGACCGGGTGGGGCCACGGAGACGCTCTCCACGCTGCTCTACAAGTCGGCCTTCCAGTTCGACCAGTTCGGGTACGGCATCGCGCTCGCCCTCGTGCTGGCCGTCATCGTCGCGGTGTTCTCGGTCGCGCAGTACCGGATGTCCAACCGGCAGGCGGTGAGCTGATGTTGCGCTACACCAAGGGCGTGTTCGCGCGCGAGGTCGTCATGCTCCTGGCCGCCCTCGTGTTCGTGTTGCCGGTCTACATCCTGGTCAACCTGTCCCTGCAGCCGGCCGGCGACGCCTCCTCGCCGCTGCGGCCGGTGACGGCGCCGACCTTCGACAACTACCTGGCCGCCTGGGAGCAGGCGGGCCTGGCGGGCGCGCTGGTCAACAGCGCGATCGTGACGGGCGTCAGCGTGGTGCTGATCGTGGTCATCTCCTCGATGGCGGCCTACCCGCTGGCGCGGATCACCTCGAAGCTGTCGTCCACGGTCTTCTGGCTGGTGCTGGCCGGCATGCTGATCCCGTTCCAGGTGGCGCTCATCCCGCTCTACCAGACCATGCGCGACGTCGGGCTGCTCGGCTCGCTGTGGGCGCTGGTGATCCTCTACGTCGGCATGCAGGTGCCGTTCTCGATCTTCCTCTACACCGGGTTCCTGCGCGCGATCCCGAGGGAGTACGAGGAGGCGGCCTCGATCGACGGCGCGGGCGCGCTGCGTACCTTCCGCAGCGTCGTCTTCCCGCTGCTGCGCCCGGTCACCGGCACCGTCGTCATCCTGAACGCGATCACCGTGTGGAACGACTTCCTGGTCCCGCTGCTGTATCTGAGCGGGACGCCGCGGCAGACGGTGACGGTCGCGCTGTACGCCTTCGTCGGGCAGTACGTGTCCAACTGGCCGATCGTGTTCGCCGGCCTGGTGATCAGCATCCTGCCGGTGCTGGTCGTCTACTTCCTGCTGCAACGCAGGATCATCAGCGGTTTCGCGGGAGGGCTGAAGGGATGACCGGGTTGCGACCTTACGAGCTGCGGACCGGCGGGCAGCACGAGCCGCTGGGCGTCGTCGCCGCGCCCTCGTTCTCCTGGCGGCTGGAGTCGGACCGGCGTGGCGCGCGCCAGCGCTCCTACCGCGTCCGGGTGCGGCACCTGCCGGCGACCGGCGGCGCGGTGCTGGTGTGGGACTCCGGCGTGGTGCAGTCGGACAGCACTGTCGGCGCCCGCTACGGCGGCGGGCCGCTGGTGACGTCGTCGGCCTACGAATGGGAGGTCGAGGTCGAGGACGAGACGGGCGCGCGGGCGATGGCGCGGGCCCGGTTCGGCACCGGGGTGGTGCACGCGGGGGAGTGGCGGGCCGCGTGGATCGGCCGCAACCCGATCTACCGCCAGGCGGCCTCGCCGCCACAGGACACCGACATCAGCTACACGGTGAACAAGCTGCAGCCGGTGCGCCGCTTCGTCCACGGCTTCGACCTGACCGAAGTGCCGGCGTCGGCCCGGGTGCACGCGTCGGCGAAGGGCGTGTACCGGCTCTACGTCAACGGCCGCCGGGTCGGGCGGGACGAGCTGGTGCCGGGCTGGACCGAGTACCGGGAGCGGATCACGTACCAGACCTGGGACGTGACCGCCCTGCTGCGGCCCGGCCGCAACACGGTCGCGGCGCTGCTGGGCGACGGCTGGTACGTGGGCTTCATCGGCACCGACCGGCGCCACCAAGCGCAGCACTACGGCACCGAGCCCGCGCTGCTGGTGCAGCTCGACATGGACGGGGCGGACGGGTCGCGCCGGTCGATCGTCAGCGGCGAGGGGTGGAAGGAGTCGCCGAGCGACATCCTCTACGCCGACCTGCTGATGGGCCAGTACGAGGACTCGCGCCGCGCCGAACCGGGCTGGGAGCTGCCGGGACACGACACCTCGACTTGGTCGGCGGCGGTGGTGACCTCCCGCGACACCTCCACGCTGGTCCCGGAGGCCGACCCGGCGGTCCGGGTGATGGGCCGGGTGCCCGCGGTCGCGGTGACGCCGCGGGGCGACGGGCGGTTCGTGGTCGACTTCGGGCAGAACGTGGTCGGCCGCGTCGCCCTCACCCTGACGGGCCAGCCCGCCGGCACCCGGGTCCAGCTCACCCACGCCGAGGTGCTCGACGAGCACGGCGACCTCTACACGGCGAACCTGCGCACCGCCGAACCCGTGGACGTCTTCTGGACCGACGGCTCGCCGGCGCAGGTGTTCGAGCCCCGCTTCACCCTGCACGGCTTCCGCTACGCCGAGGTCTCCGGCCTGACCGGGGACCTCGGCCCCGAGCAGGTCGATGCGGTCGTGCTGCACAACGGCTTCGCGCTGACCGGCGCGTTCGAGAGCTCCAGCGCGGACCTGAACGCGCTGGCCTCGAACATCACCTGGAGCCTGCGGGGCAACTTCGTGTCGATCCCGACCGACTGCCCGCAGCGCGACGAGCGGCTCGGCTGGCTGGCCGACGCGCAGGTGTTCACGCCGACCGCGCTGCTGCTGGCCGACGTCGCCCCGCTGCTGCGCCGCTGGCTGCGGGACGTGCGCCTCGGCCAGTCCGCGGACGGCGCGTTCCCCGACCTCTCGCCCCGCCTCATCCACCTGCGGGAAGGCGCGCCGGCCTGGGGCGACGGCGGGGTGACGATCCCCTGGCACCTCTATCGCGCGAGCGGCGACGCCGACGTGCTTCGGGAGTCCGTGGACGCGATGGTCGCCTGGGTACGGCACATCGAACGGCACAATCCCGGACTGATCTGGCGCGAGCGCGTCGGCAACAACTACGGGGACTGGCTGCAGGTCGGCGCGGAGACCCCGAAGGACGTGCTGGCCACCGCCTACTTCGCGCACAGCGCCGAGCTGACCGCGCGCAGCCTCGCCGTGCTCGGGCGGGACGCCGAGGCGCGGGAACTGGCCGGCCTCGCCGAGCGCGTCCGCGCGGCCTACCGGGCGGAGTTCATCGGCCTCGACGGCCGGGTGCACGGCGACACCCAGGGCGCCTACCTGCTCACCCTCGCCTTCGACCTGTGCGCGGCGGAGCAGCGCGATGCCGTCGCCGGGCGGCTCGTGGCGGCGATCGAACGCCGCGGCGTCTCCCTCACCTCGGGTTTCATCACGGTCGGGCTGCTATGCCCGGTGCTGACCGCGATCGGCCGCTCGGATCTGGCGTACGCGCTGATCAACGACGACCGGTACCCGTCGTGGCTGTTCTCCGTGCGCAACGGGGCGACGACGATCTGGGAGCGCTGGGACGGCTGGACGCCGGAAGGCGGTTTCCAGTCGCCGCGGATGAACAGCTTCAACCACTACTCCCTCGGCGCGGTCGGCGAGTGGCTGTTCACCGGGGTGCTCGGCATCGGACAGGCGCCCGGCTCGGCCGGGTACGCCGACATCCGGCTCGCGCCGCAGCCGCACACCTCCCTCGACTGGGCGCGCGGCGCGATCGACACCCCTCGCGGGCGCGTCGCCAGCTCCTGGCGCCGCGACGAGGCGGGATGGTGCGAATGGTCGGTCCTGATACCGCCGGGAGCGGCCGCCGTAGCCGTGCTCCCGGTGCCCTCGGCGGCGACGATCACGGAAGGCGGCGAGGCCGTCACCCGATCGGAAGGGGTCACCCTCCAGGCGGAGCGGCCGGGGTGCACCCAGCTGCGACTGGCGTCGGGAAGCTACACCTTCCGCTTCCCGGCCGGAGCCGCGACGCCGACCCACTGATTTCCCTTCGACCCCCTTGGAGTACCACCAGCATGTTCAACCGGAAGATCGCCGCTCTCGCCGCGGCGGCGCTGGCCCTGACCGCCTGCGGGTCGCAGCCGCAGGCGCCGGGCAACGACAAGACCAACGCGCTCACCATCGCCACGACGTCGAACAACCAGGCGCCGATGCAGGCGGTGGTCGAGGCGTACAAGAAGAAGACCGGCCTCGACATCAACGTGACCGTGGCCGACACCGCGCAGTACCAGACGACGCTGCGTACCCAGCTGTCGTCGGGGACGGCGCCCGACGTGTTCACGGTGTGGCCGGGCAGCGGCAATCCCGGCGCCATCTCCATCCTGCAGAAGGCCGGTTACCTGGCCGACCTGTCGGACCGGCCGTGGGCCGCCAAGATCGAGCCCGGCACCGCCGAGACGATGCGGATCGGCGGCAAGACTTACGGTCTGCCGTCCAAGCTCGACGCCATCGGCGCGATCTACAACGTCGCCACCTTGAAGGAGATCGGGTTGAAGACGCCGGAGACCTACACCGAGCTGCTCAAGTTCTGTGCGGACGTCCAGGCCAAGGGCAAGGTCGCCTTCGCGCTGGGGATCCAGACCGACTGGGTGACGCAGCTCATCCCGTACGCGCTGGTCGCCTCGACCGTCTACGCCGCCGACCCGTCGTTCAACGACAAGATGACGAAGCAGCAGGCGCGTTTCGCCGGCTCCGGCTGGGAGGCCGCCTTCACCAAGTACCTGGAGATGAACAAGGCGGGCTGCTTCAACACCGATCCGCTCGGCACCGACGTGACCGCCTCCTACAACCTGGTCAACACCGGTAAGGCCGTCGGCGTGGTGCAGGTGCTCGCTTCCTACTCGCAGATCACCTCGACCGCCCCGAAGGACGCGGAGTTCGGGTTCTTCCCGCTGCCCGGCGGTGACAGCGGCACCAATCCGGTCCCGCGGGGCATCGGCGTGAGCTTCGCGGTCAACGACAAGGCCAAGAACAGGGTGAACGGCCTCGGCTTCGTCGACTGGCTGGCCACGCCGGAGGCCATCAAGGTCTGGTTCGACACCGCGCCCGGCATCCCCGCGATCCAGGGGGCCGAGGTCGAGGCGGCACCGGCCGTGCGGGCGGCGATCGACATCATCGCCGCCGGTCACACCGCGCCCTTCCCGGACTCCGGCTGGCCCAACGCGCAGGTGCAGGCCGCTCACTTCACCGGGATCCAGCAGCTCTTCTCCGGACAGGCGGACGCCAAGCAGGTGCTGGCCTCGATGGACGAGGCGTACGGCGCCGGGTGACCCGCTCATCTGCCCCCGGAATCCCTCAATCTCCCCATCTCCCGCGAAAGATCCATGACTGATACCTCGTCCCATGACATCATCGCCGCCGTACCCGTGTCGTTCGCCGAGGACGGCGCACTCGACCTGGCCGGGACCCGTGAGATCCTCGCGTACGTCGCGGGCTCCGGGGTCCAGGGGGCGCTCGTGCTCGGCACGACCGGCGAGTTCCCGGCCCTGTCGATAGAGGAGCGCAACGCCGTCGCGGCGCTCGCCGTGGAGGTGCTGCCCGGTATCCGCGTGATCGTGCACGTCGGGGCCGCCAGCCGGTACGAGGTGTCGCGACTCATCGCGGGCGCGCGGGCGGCCGGCGCCCGCGAGATCGCCGTGCTCACCCCGTTCTACCTGCCGACGCCACCAGAAGAGGTCTACGCGTTCTTCCGGGACGTCGGCGCGGAGGCCGGTGGGCTGGACGTGTTCGTCTACCTCTTCGAGGCGCGCACCGGAGTGGTGGTGGACGAGGAACTGCTGGTGCGGCTCGCGGGCCTGCCGAACGTCGTGGGGGTGAAGGTCAGCGGGGAATCGCTCGACACGATCGCCTCGTACCGGGCCCGCCTGCCCGAAGGGTTCCTCATCTACACCGGCAGCGACGCCGACTACGCGGGGGCGGCCGCGGCGGGCGCCGACGGGATCGTGTCCGGGGTGGCGTCGGCGTTCGCCAAGCCGTTCGTCGCGATGCGGGCCGCGCTGGAGCGCGCGGACGCCGGCGCGGTGGCGCGCCTGCAGGGCGACGTGGACGAGGTGGTGGACGCGATCCGCGGCGAGCCGACGCGGATGCTCGCCGTGCACCGCCTCGCCGGACGGCCGGTCGGCCGCTCCCGCATGCCGATCCCGGAACCCGACCAGGAAGCCCTGCGGCGGCTCGCCCGCGACCTCCCGCTCCACCACTGACCACCTTGATCGCTTCGCATCCAGCCAAATGGAGAATGCCATGACGCGTACGCGTTCACACCCCCCTGTCCGCACCGCCGCCCTCGCCCTGGCGGCCCTCCTCGCCCTGTCCGCCGCCCCGGCGCACGCCACCGTGGACGGCCCGCCGCTGAAGGTGCCCGACGGGCTCATCGACACCTCCAACACCGCCACACTCGGCCTGGACCGCGCCGCGCGCGCCGAGACCATCACGGTCTTCGCGCCCGGCGCCGAAGACCGGAAGTACAACCACGGCGTCGTGCTCATGCCGTTCAAGGGACGGCTGTACGCGCAGTGGCAGAGCTCCGCCGTGGACGAGGACGCGCCCGACACGATCGTCACCTACGCCACCAGCAAAGACGGGAAGAGGTGGTCGAAGCCGATCCCGCTCACCGCGCCACGCACCGACGGCTACACCTCCAGCGGCGGCTGGTGGACCAACGGGCGGACCCTCGTCGCCTACCTCAACGTCTGGCCACGCGGCCTGACCCCGCGCGGCGGCTACACCGAGTACGTGACCAGCAAGGACGGCCGGCACTGGAGCAGCCCCCGCCGGGTTACCGGCGCCGACGGGCAGCCGGTGAACGGCATCATCGAGCAGGACGTCAAGGCACTGCCAGGCGGGCGGGTGCTGACCGCGTTCCACATGCAGCCCGGCCTGTTCGTCAAGCCGTACTACACCGACGACCCGCTCGGCGTCTCCGGCTGGAAGCAGGGCGACTTCACCAACCAGCCGAACACCCCGGAGATGAGCCGCGAGCTGGAGCCGAGCTGGTACCGGCGCCCGGACGGCTCGATCGTGATGGTCTTCCGCGACCAGGGCGGCGGAACCCTGCGCAAGCTCGCCGCGGTGAGCACCGACGACGGCGAGACCTGGTCGGCATCGGTGGAGACCAACGTGCCCGACTCGCGCACCAAGCAGAGCGCGGGGAACCTGCCGGACGGCACCGCCTACCTCGTGGGCAACCCGACCGGCACCCGCAACAGGTACCCGCTGACGGTGCTGACCAGCGCCGACGGGGTGACCTTCGACAAGGCGTACAACCTGCGCACCGCCGAGGACCTGCAGCCGCGCCGCTACGAGGGCCTGTACAAGAACGCCGGATACAGCTACCCGAAGAGCATCGTGTGGAAGGGCTCCCTGTACGCGGCGTATGGCACGAACAAGGAGGATGTGCAGCTCAGCCGGGTCCCTGTCGCCGACCTCGCGCGGCGGGTGAGGTAGGCCGGCCTCCGCCGCGGTCCGCGACGCGCTGGCGGCGTCGGCGGGTCATCCCGTGACGGAGAAGATCGTGCCCAGCATGCTGCGCGCGGCGGCGAGCTGGGCCTCGGGCAGGTCGCCCACCTTGCTCTTGAGCCGGGTGGCCGCCACGGTGCTGATGCGGTCGATCATGGCGGCTCGGTCGTCGCCGACGTCGACGACGAAGGCGGTCAGGGCGTGCGCCAGGTCGGCGGCCTCGACGTGCGCGGTGAGCACGTTGTCGTTGTAGAGCGTGTGGTAGAAGTCGCCGGTCACGACGAGCCGGACTTCCTCACGGTCGCCGAGCTGGACGGTCCACAGCTCGCCGAATCGGTGGCTCACGCGGCCTCGCCGCGGTGCTCGTCGGCGGCCCGCGCGGTGTCGTCGGCGACGATCCGCTCGTCGGCTTCCTGGTGGGCGCTTTCGCCGTAGACCTTGGCGCGGGCGGCAGCGCTGTGGGTGGCGGCGATCTCGCGAAGGGCTCCGCGCTCCAAGACGGTGGAAACGCTGAGCCCGTTCGCCTCGGCGTGCTTGCGTACCGCCTCCAGGATCCACGGGGCGATGCTGACGGACGTTCTCTCCTTGGCCATGATCCGTATGCTACGGCCGATGCGCCGAGAGTGCTACCCGTCGTAATACTCGGGCTCATACTCTCGCCGTCGCGCCGCCGCCTAGCTGGTGGCGCGCCAGGTGAGGGAGAGGCCGGTCGCGGCGCGTTCGGTGCGGATCTCCATCATGGTGCCCAGGATGGTGGCATGATCGGACACGACGGGCACGGCGTCGGGCGTATAGGCGATCCGGGTGCTGACGAGCACGGCACTGCCCTCGGGCTCGTGCAGGCGGCGCGCGGCGGCGGGGTCGAGCAGGCCGGGCCGGACCACCTCCGACGCCCGGGCCACCGCCACTCCCGCCTCGGCGAGCGCCGTGTAGAGGGAGACGGCGGTGAAGTCGCGGTCGCGAATCTGGTCGGCCGCCGGCCGGCGTACCCAGGACACCTGGTGTACGGCGGGACGGCCGGCGAACTCGCGGACCCGCTCCAGCCGCAGGGCGGTCTCGCCGGGAGGCAGCCGCAGCTCCGCGGCGATCCGGGCGGGGGCCCGGCGCATCGCCCGCCCGGCCACCACGGTGCGTACATCGTGGCCCTGTTCCCGCAGATCGTCGGCCAGGCTGCGGAGCGAGCCGAGCTGGTACGCCAGATGGGCCGGGGCCACGAACGTGCCCTTGCCGGGCCGCTGCACGATCAGCCTCTCGTCGCTGAGCTCCCGCAACGCCTGGCGCAGCGTCATGAGGGTCACCCCGTAGGAGGTGCTCAGCTCCCGTTGCGGGGGCAGGGCCTCACCGGGGGCGTAGTGTCCCGACCGGATCTTCGCGGCGAGGTCGGCGGCGATGGCGCGGTATCTCGCCTCATGCCCGGCGTCGGGGGTCATCCTGGTGCGTCACTCCTGGTCGAGGGCCCGGCGCAGGGCCGCGAGGAAGGCCGTCAGGTCGTCCGGCCCCGCCCCGTCGAGCACCCGCCGCATGACCGCGGCGCCGACCACCACGCCGTCGGCGTACCGGCCTGCCTCCCGCGCCTGGTCAGGCGTGGAAATGCCAAATCCTAGCAAGACCGGCCGGTCGGTGCCGCGTTTGATCCGCGCGGTGAGCTCGGCCGCCGAGGCGGCGAGGTCGGCCCGCTCGCCGGTGGTGCCCATCACCGACACCGCGTAGACGAATCCGCGACTGCGGCGCGAGATCTCCGCCAGCCTGGGTTGCGGCGTCGACGGCGATGCCAGCAGGGCCAGCTCGATCCCGGCGGCGGCGGCCACGTCCGTCAGCTCGTCCGCCTCGTGCACCGGCAGGTCGGGCACGATCAGGCCGCCGACACCGGCCCGGCGCAGCGCGGCGCAGAACGCCTCGGGCCCGTCATGCAGCACCAGGTTGTAGTAGGTGCTGGCGACCAGCGGTACGCCCACGCTCTGGACCTCGGCCAGGTCGGCGAGGATCCGGCGGGTGCTCGCTCCCCGGGCCAGCGCCACGTTGCTCGCCTGCTGGATGGTGACGCCGTCGAGCGTGGGGTCGGAGAACGGCAGGCCGACCTCGATCGCGTCCGCGCCGGCCGCGGCGAACGCTTTCAGGTATGCCGTCCAGCCGGGGGTGACGCCCCCGGTGATGTACGGCATGAGCAGACCCCGACCGGTGTCCCGGCGGCCACGCAGGTGGCGTTCGACCTCGCCCGGGGCCAGGATGTCCGTCACAGCAGCTCCTTCAGGGTAGAGATGTCCTTGTCGCCCCGGCCGGACAGCGTCATCAGGACCGTCGATCCGGCGGCCAGTTCGCCGTCGCCCGCCGCGCGGATCACCCAGGCGAGGGCGTGCGCCGATTCGAGCGCCGGGACGATGCCCTCGGTGCGCGCCAGCCGTAGCGCCGCGCCGACCGCCTCCTCGTCGGTCACCGTGAGGTACCGGGCCCGGCCCAGCTCGCGCAGGTGGGCGTGCTCCGGGCCGACCCCCGGGTAGTCGAGGCCGGGGGCGATGGAGTGCGCCTCGACGATCTGCCCGTCGTCGTCCTGCAGGAACAGCGACCGGCAGCCGTGCAGGACGCCGAGCCTGCCGCGGGCCGCACCGGCGCCGCCCTCCGCCTCGACACCGACGAAGCGCGCCGAGGTGTCGGCGAAGCCGGCGAACGTACCGGCCGCGTTGGAGCCGCCGCCGACGCACGCGACCACGTGGTCCGGTACGCCGGTCCGCAGTTCGGCGGCGCACTGCGCGCGGGCCTCGTCGCCGATGACCCGCTGGAACTCCCTGACCATCCACGGGTACGGATCCGGCCCGATGACCGAGCCGACGCAGTAGTGGGAGTCGCCGGTGACGCCCACCCAGTGCCGCATGGCCTCGCTGGTCGCGTCCTTGAGCGTACGGCTGCCCGTGGTGACCGGGATCACCTCGGCGCCCAGCATGCGCATCCGGAAGACGTTCAACGCCTGCCGCTCGATGTCGCGCTCGCCCATGAAGATCGTGGCCTCGAGCCCGAGCAGCGCGGCGGCGGTCGCGGCGGCCACCCCGTGCTGACCCGCTCCCGTCTCGGCGATCAGCCTGCGCCGTCCCATCCGGGTGGCGAGCAGGGCCTGGCCCAGCACATTGTTGATCTTGTGTGACCCGGTGTGGGTGAGGTCCTCGCGCTTGAGGTAGAGCCGCACGCCCAGCTCCTGCGACAGGCGCCGGGCCGGTGTGAGCGGGGTCGGCCGTCCGGCGTGCAAGGCGAGCAGTTCCGCCAAGTCGCTGCGGAAGCCCGGATCCGCCCGCGCCTCCCGGAACGCCTCGTCCACCTCGCGGCACGCCTCCACCAGGGACTCCGGCGCGTACCGCCCGCCGTACTCGCCGAACCGGCCCCGCGCTTGGGGCTCGCCCATCGTCCCGCCCACCGGGACGGGCTCCCGCCATGGCGACATCTCTCGCATCTCACGCTCACCTCGTTCTATAACTCTTCATAGAGTTCTATAACAGTGAGTGTGGCATGGACGGCGCGGATCTCCAAGGGCCGGGTCCGGTTGCGCGCGGAACCCTCTACGCCGCCTTCGATCGCCTGCAGGAAGAGGGCCTGATCGCTGAGGATCGTGAGGAGGGGGAATGGCGTGACCCCTGCCCGTGCTCGCGGTCGCGCAGATCGGCTGCGTGCTCAGCGCTTTCGCGATGGGCACGATGCTCGCGCGCCGGTCTCCACGACTACAAGAGCCCTAGGAGGGCCGGCGGCGGCCGACGAACACATACTCTCGGCTGTCCTCGGTGAACGGCTCGCGGGCGAACCCGCCGTAGAGCGCTTCCACCTCAAGACCGGCGACATCCAGAAGCCCGAGCCACTCGTTCTTCGTCGCCCACCAGAAGGAGCTCTTCGCACCGTCGTCGAGGACAAGGTCGACGCGGTTGTCTCCAACCGCGTAACGGACAGTGTGCGGTACGGGCTTCTCCTGCCGCGCGCCGTCGAGCTGGACCGCGATCCGATGGTCGAAGGCGATGGCGTTCCAGGCGAACCGCCCCTCCGGCCGGAGCGAGGCGGCGACCCGCTCAAAGGTACGGCGACGGTCGGCCCAGGTCGGCAGGTGCTGGAGTGATCGGAACGGGCAGTAGATCAGCGCCGCGGGCTCGTCCAGGACGAAGTCGCGCATGTCACACTCGCGCAGGTCGAGTTCCACACCGGCCTCGGCCGCACGGGTACGGGCTTGCGCGAGCATCGCCGGTGAGACGTCGATCCCGACGACCCGCCGGCCGGTCTCCCGCGCCACCGGGATCGCGACCCGCCCGTCCCCGATCGCCAGCTCGACCACCGGCCCGTCCGCCTCGCGTGCGAGATCGAGGTAAAAGTCCACGTCGGCCGTCATGTGACCCGACCATTCCTGGTACCGGTTCGCGAATGCTTCGTCCCAGGTCGTCGCCATCGCTCCATGATCGCACCCCGCGCACTGAAGCAGCCAGCGAAAAAGCTCAGGTTGGCGGCCAGTTGCGGAGAACGGCGTCGAGGGCGTCCAGCGCTCTGTACCACGAAGCGTCCACGTCACGAGGGTGGCGGCGGAACCCGCCCGCCGTCTCCAGGCTCACATAGCCGTGGAACGTGCTGTGCAGCATGCGTACCGCGTCCGTCTGGTCGGGCTCCGACAGCGCGTATCCGCGCAGTATCGCGCGAGTCATGTCGGCGTGCGGACGCCCCGCGCTGGTATCCACTCTGTCCGAGTCGAGCTCGATCTGCATCGCGGCGTACCTGCCCGGATGCTCTTTCGCGTAGCCCCTGTAGGCGTTCGCGAAGGCCACCAGCGCGTCCTTGCCCGCGCGGCCGGCCAGGGCGGCGCCGGCCCTGTCGGCGAGCTCCGCCAGGGCCAGCAACGCCACCCTGGCCCTGAGATCCTGCACGTCCTTGACGTGCGAGTACAGGGCCGCGGGCTTGACGTCGAAACCGCGCGCGAGGGCCGAGACGGTCACGTTCTGAAAGCCGATCTCGTCGGCCAGGTCCGCCGCCGCCCGGGTCAGGCGTTCGGCGGTCAATCCCGCGCGTGCCATGTGCCGCCCTTCTCCGCTAACTTACATGCTTTAAGTATTTGCATAATACCTGTAAGGAAGCTAGCCTCCCCGCCCATGAGAGCAATAACCGAGCGCGACATCCGTACATCATTCGTGAACTGTTCCAAGGGAGAGACCAAGCGGCTGAGCGTCCCCAAAGACCTCGCGGACCATCCCTGGGAAGACCTCGACTTCCTCGGGTGGCGAGATCCGGGTGCGCCCGAACGCGCCTACCTGGTCGCCGAACGCGACGGTCCCCTCGTTGGCATCGCGCTGCGGGTGACATCCGGCGCGTCGCGCGGCTTCACCTCGCGCAGCATGTGCTCGCTGTGCCTGACCACGCACACCAACGGCGGCGTAGCGCTGATGACCGCGCGCCGAACCGGCGAAGCCGGCCGCCAGGGCAACTCGGTCGGGCACTACCTGTGCACCGACCTGGCCTGCTCCCTCTACACGCGCGGGAAGAAGGAGGCGGCAGGGGGCGGGACCATCGATGAGTCCCTCAGCCTGGGGGAGAAGGTCGCGCGCACCCGGGCGAACCTGTACTCCTTCCTGGACAAGGTGGTCGGCCAGGGATAGCGGCCTGATGTTCAGCCGACATCAGACGGCAGCGTCTTCGCCGGCAGCGCGATCGATGGCGTTGGTCAGCCGTTCCCGCTCCCGGCTGATCCACTGGGAAGCCGCTCCGCGCGCGCCTTGTACTGCCAGTAGCGCTTCTTGTCCTCGATCGGTCCGGTGACCATCTCCAGGTAGCGCAGGTAGCGCCGCTTCGGCTCGTTCGGCTCTGTGGTCATGTCTGCTTTCCTCCTTCGCGGAGCTGTTCGAGCCGTTCCGTGAGGAAGCTCCAGGTCCTCCAGAACTCTTCGAGGTAGGCCCGTCCCTGGGCGTTGAGGGAGTACACCTTGCGCGGCGGACCCTTCTCGGACGGGACCTTCTCCACGTCGACGAGGCCGCGCTGCTCGATCCTGACCAGCAGCGCGTAGATGGTGCCCTCGGCGATGTCGGAGAAGCCCTGCTCCCGCAGCCACGCCGTGATCTCGTAGCCGTACGCGGACCGGCTGGACAGGATCGCCAGGACGATGCCCTCCAGCGTCCCCTTGAGCATCTCCGTCGCCTGCTTGCCCATGGAACACCCTTCAACTACTCAGCAATGCTGACTACTAGTATATAGTATCGCTGAATAGCTAGGGCGCAAACTCGTCAGATGAAGAGCGTCTCCGGAGCGGCGAGCGCCAGACCGGCGGCGCCGAGCGCGTGCTGGGCGTCGCTCCACGGACGGACGATCACTTGGACGCGGTAGGCCGCGGTGACCTGACTGGTCCGCATCACGACGGAGAACCCGGGCTCCAGGCCCGGCCAGAGCACATGGTTCTCGCCGATGATCGCGATGGTGGGCGTGCCGAGCAGGTTGACGACGCCGGCGACGGCCCGCCCGAGCATGGCGCCGACCTTGGCGAGCACCCGGGCCAGCGACCGCTCACCGGCGACCCACCGTGAGCGGAGCTCCTCGATGGTGGTGGACGCCTCGGCCAGGCCCTCGCGACGAGCGGCGCGCAGGATCCCGTCGTCGCTGGTGAACGTCTCCAGGCAGCCCCGCGCCCCACAGGCGCAGCGCGGGCCGGTGGCGGCGACCGGCGTGTGGCCGAACTCGCCGGACAGCCCGCCCGGGCTGCGGTGCACCCGCCGCCGCAGGACCGCGCCGACCCCCACCCCGTCGCCGATGCCGAGCACCAGGAAGTCGTCGTGCTCAAGCCCCGCCCGATACAGGAGCTCGGCGGTGGTGCTGGCCGTGAGGTCGTTGTCGACGAGCACCGGGATCGGCAGCTCGGCGCGCAGCCGTTCACCAAGGGGAAGGTTGCTCCACCCAAAGCGGGGACAGAACCGGATATAGCCCGCATCAACGGAAGCCGGCACGGCCACGCCCACGGCCTTGAGCCTGGGGCCCATGACAGGGTCGGCCAATCGCCGGCCGATGACGGTGAGTAGCTGGGGGAGTGGGTCTGCGTGACAGTCGAAGGACGATACATCGGATGTGAGCAGTCGTCCATCTAGCCCCGCGACCACCGTGACGAGGTGGTCGGTCGCGACGCGTACGCCGATGGTCGCGGCGGCCTCCGGTACGACCTGCAGGGGGATGCGCGGCCGGCCGACCACCCCGGCCTGTGGGCTCAGAGTTCGCAGATAACCGCAGGCCAGAAGGCGTCGCGTGTGTTCGTGAACGGTCGCGTCGCCGAGCTTGAGCCGGGCCGCGATCTGACGGCGGTCCAGGGCGCCCGCAGTGCCGAGAAGCGCCAGGATCTCGACGCGGGTCAGATCGCCACGACCGGCTGTTCGGCGAGCAGTCATCGGATATTTCCTATCACGAGCTCATTGACATTACGGATTGCTACGCCCTAGTTTCGGATCAATTAACTCGGCCCCGAGCTTATTGAGTGGAGCTGCGATGGGCAGGCAGATGTATAGCGGTCGGAGATCGCTGGCGGTCGCAACAGCGGTGGTCATCGCGGGGGGACTAACGGCCGGATGCGGAGGCGGCGGCCAGGAATCGGCGGGAGGCAACAAGGCGAGCAACGGCGCGGTCACGCTCACCTGGGGGATGTGGGCGTCCGGAACCGAGGACCGAAACGCCTGGCAGAAAGTGGCCGACCAGGTCACCCAGAAGTACCCGAACATCAAGATCACGCTCGAGACCTCGCCCTTCAAGGACTACTTCACCAAGCTCGGCACCCGCCTCGCCGGTGGCAGCGCTCCGTGCGTCGTCTCGATGCAGAGCCTGCGCACGGGCGGCTACGTCAGCGGCATGCGTCCCTTGGACGACCTGATCAAGAAGAACGGCCTGGACACCGCCGACTTCGACACGTCGATCATGGCCGGGCTGGCCTCGGGCGGCAAGCAGTACGCGCTGCCGTACGACGTCGGCTCGCTGATCATCACCTATAACAAGGACATGTTCAAGGCGGCCGGCGTGCCGGAACCGAAGGTCGGCTGGAGCGTGGCCGACTTCGAGGCGGCGGCCAAGAAGCTGACCACCGGCGGCAAGTACGGCTTCGTGGGCTACCCCTCGGCCCTGGGGATGTTCTCGATGATCCTGGCCAAGACCGGCAACGCGGAGCCGATGGACGAGTCCGGCAAGCTCACCCTCACCACTGAGCAGATGAAGACCGGCTTCCAGTGGTACGCGGACCTGACCGCCAAGCAGGGAGTCTCGCCCAAGATTCCCGGCGTGGACAACAACTTCACCGAGACCCAGTTCCTCAACGGCAACGCGGCGATGTCGGTGAACGGCCCCTGGTCCGTTCTGGAGCTCAAGGCCAAGGCCAAGTTCGGTGTCGGCCTGGCCACCATCCCCGCCGGTCCTGACGGGACCAAGAGCTACACGGCCGGGTCCGGCTTCGGCATCTCCCAGTCCTGCCCGTACCCGGATGAGGCGTTCAAGGCGGTCAGCACGATGACCAGCGCCGAGGTGCTCGGGCAGCTCGGCTCGGTCGGGCGCGCCTACCCGGCGCGCAAGTCCGTACAGAACAAGTGGTACGAGAACGCTTTCGAGGGCTCCAAGCCGGTCCTCGACGCCGCCAACGCCTCCGCGAAGCCGTTCCGGACGACCAAGAACTGGGACCCGGTGGAGAAGCTGCTGGCCCAGTACGGCATCCAGGCCTTCAACGGCCAGACCACGGCGGCGGACGCACTCGACCAGGTGCAGCAGCAGTCACCGGCCTAAGGAGCGAAGTGTCCGACGACGCCATAGCCCGCCCCGCGGCGGTAGCGGGCAGACGGCGCCCCCGTCTGCGCCGCGACGGAAGGGCCGCGGCCTTCTTCGCGGCGCCCAGCATGATCGGGTTGACGGTGTTCACCCTCTTCCCGATCGTGCTGTCTCTGGTGATGGCCTTCTTCCAGTGGCCCGCGGTGGGCGAGCGAACCTTCACCGGACTGGAGAACTTCACCACGCTGTTCACCGACCCCGTCTTCCGGCGGGCGCTGTTGAACACGCTGCTGTTCGTGGTGCTCTATTTGCCGCTCAACCTCATCGTGTCGGTGGGGCTGGCGGTGTGGATGGGCCCGCGCATCAAGGGCCGCAAGGCACTGCGGGTGGTGTTCTTCCTGCCCGTGGTCACGCCGATGGTGGCCAACGCGATCGTCTGGCGGATGATCTACCAGCCGAACGGGCTGATCGACGGCTCGCTGTACGCCGCCACCGGCACGCACGCGCCGAACTTCCTCGGTGAGCCGGGCTGGGCCATGTTCGCCGTCGTCGCGATGAGCGTGTGGCAGGGGTTCGGCTACAACATGCTGGTCTTCTCGGCCGCGCTGGACGCCATCCCGCGGCACCTGCTGGAGGCGGCGCAGATCGACGGGGCGGGACCGTGGCGGCAGTTCTTCCGCATCATGCTGCCGATGATCTCCCCGGCGCTGTTCTTCGCCTCGACCATGACGCTCATCACCTCGTTCCAGGTCTTCACCCAGCCGTTCCTGATGACCGGCGGAGGGCCGGGCATGGACACCGAGACCCTCATGATGTTCGTCTTCGACAAGGGGTTCTCGATCTACCAGTACGGACTCGCGTCCGCCGGAGCCTGGATCCTGTTCGTGCTGATCCTGGGCGTGACCGCGGTGCAGTTCGCCGGCCAGCGCAGATGGGTGACCTACGATGTCTGATCACGCCATCCGCCGCGTCCGGCTGGTCATCTCACACGTCGCGCTCTACCTGGTGGCCGCCGCGTTCCTGGCGCCGCTGGTGTACATGCTGGCCACCTCGCTCAAGCCCGCCGACGAGGTGTTCCAGTCGCCACCGAGCCTGTTCGGATCGCTGATCCGGTGGGAGAACTACAAAGAGACGTTCGAGTTCCTGCCGTTCGGGAAGTTCGTCGTCAACGGACTCGCCGTCGCCATCTGCGGCACGGTCGTGGTGCTCGTGGCGTCGGCCATGTCGGCGTACGCCTTCTCGCGGCTGCGCTGGCGCGGTCGCGACGGCTTCTTCCTGGTCTTCCTGGCCACGCTGATGATCCCCCAGGAAGTGCTGGTCGTGCCGATGTTCATGCTGATGAAATGGTTCGGCTGGGTGGACTCCTTCCAGGCGCTGATCTTCCCCTGGGCCTTCACCGCCTTCGGGACGTTCATGCTGCGCCAGTTCTTCCTGACCATCCCCGAAGAGATCTCCGAGAGCGCCCGCATCGACGGCGCGGGATCGGTGCGGATCTTCTCCAGCATCATGCTGCCGCTGATCAGGCCCGCGCTCGCGGTGCTGGCGGTCTTCACGTTCATCAATTACTGGAACAGCTTCATGTGGCCGCTGATCATCATCAACACGGTGGACGAGAAGGCCACTGTCCCGCTGGGCCTGTCGCTCTTCGTCGGCCAGCAGGGCACTCAGTGGAACCTGATCATGGCGGCCTCGGTGATCTCCATGGCGCCGACCGCGGCGCTCCTGATCCTCCTGCAGAAACATCTCATTCGCGGGATCGCCACGAGCGGTCTCGGCGGCCGATGAAATCTCTTTTTCGTGAAATCTCATTTCGCCAAATCTCTTTTCGAAAGGAACGTAGTGGACCACGCCTGGTTCTCCGAATCCCGCTTCGGCATGTTCGTGCACTGGGGGCTGTACTCCCTGGCCGCCCGCCACGAGTGGGTGAAGAACCGCGAGCAGATGACCGACGAGCACTACCAGCGCTACTTCGACCACTTCGACCCCGACCTGTACGACCCCGCGGAGTGGGCACGGCTGGCCAAGGAAGCCGGCATGCGCTACGTCGTCCTCACCACCAAGCACCACGACGGCTTCTGCCTGTGGGACTCCGCGCAGACCGACTACAAGGTGACGCGCACCCCCTGGGGCAAGGACCTGATCGCGCCGCATGTGGAGGCCCTACGCGCCGAAGGGCTGAAGGTCGGCTTCTACCACTCGCTGATCGACTGGCACCACCCCGAGTTCCCCGTCGACTCCCTCCACCCGCAGCGCGAGGATGAGGAGTTCAAGGCCGCCGCCAAGGGCCGCGACATCTCCAAGTACGCCGACTACCTGCACGCCCAGGTACGCGAGCTGCTCACCGACTACGGCCAGATCGACTACCTGTTCTTCGACTTCTCCTACGCCGGCAGAACGGGCTACTGGGGCGGCAAGGGCGCCGACGACTGGCGCTCACCCGAGTTGATGGACATGGTGCGCGAGCTCCAGCCGGGGATCATCGTCAACGACCGGCTCGGCATCCCCGGTGACTTCGTCACCCCCGAGCAGTACCAGCCCGCCGCCCCGATGACCGTCGACGGCCAGGAGGTGCCGTGGGAGGCCTGCCAGACTCTCAACGGCAGCTGGGGATACGACCGGGACAACCTTGACTACAAGACCCCTGACCTGCTCGTACGCATGCTGATCGACAGCGTCGCCAAGGGCGGCAACCTGCTGCTCAACGTCGGCCCGGACGGGCGCGGCCAGATCGATCCGCGCGCCCGCCAGAGCCTCGCCGACATCGGCGAATGGATGCGGCTGAACTCCCGCTCCATCTACGGCGCCGGCCCCAGCGGCTTCACCGCGCCTCCCGACTGCCGCTACACCCAGCGCGGTAACCGGCTCTATCTGCACGTGTTCGGCTGGCCGTTCCGCCACCTGCACCTCCCAGGGCTGGGCGGGCGCGTGAAGTACGCCCAGTTCCTGCACGACGCCTCGGAGATCCGTTCGCGCGTGATCGACCCCAGCCAGACGGCCCAGAACACGGCCATCGGCGCCCTGACCCCCGACACCCTGACCCTCGACCTGCCGGTCCAGCGCCCCGACGTCGTCGTACCGGTCATCGAGCTGTTCCTCAACGACTAGCCGCGGCAGAGTCGAGTCCGGCCAGGAGCGCGTCCGCGTTCCTGGCCGAACCCCGTTCCGCGAGTACCTCTACAGGGTCAGGGTCCATCCGTTGATGAAGCCCTTGTCACCCTTGGCTAAATCCTCCGCCCGGAGTTTCCAGGTGCCGTTGGCCGCTGAGGCGCTGGCGTTCACCCAGTAACTCTCGTTGATGTTGTCGGTGCCGTCCTTGGCATCGGCGGCACGCAATGGGTACACCTTGCCGTCCGGCGCGACCAGGTCGAGCTTCAGGTCACCGCGCCAGGTGTGGTCGATCTCGACGTGGACCCGGGAGCGGGTGGGAGCGTTGCCGTTGATCCAGGCCAGGACGATGCTGGACTCGGCGACACCGGGATCGGGGATGGCGGTGTCGTCCCAGTTGCCGAAGCAGGGCAGCCGGATCGACCAGCCGTCGATGAAGCCGGTGTCGAGATATTCGACGTCCTGCACGCGCAGTTTCCAGGTGCCGCTGGCCGGCGACGCGCTGGCGTTGACCTGGTAGGTCTCGTGCAGGATGTCGGCGCTGTCGTTGGGGTCGTTGGCCTGCAGCGGGTAGACCTTGCCGTCCGGTGCGAGCAGGTCGATCTTCAGCTCGCCACGCCAGGTGTGGTGGATGTCGACGTACACCTCGGTGGTGGCGGGCGCGCTGCCGAGCAGGCCGGCGACCGCGATGGAGGACGTCACGGTGCCGTGGTCGGGGATCGCGGTGTCCTTCATGTTCTCGTAGTACGGGACGGGCCAGGCTCCGGTGTCAGGGGCCTTTCCGAGCACGGCGGCGTCGACCTGGATGCGTGGGGTGGTCACGCCGTTGTAGGCGATGGCCTTGCCGGTGGTCTTCAAGGCGGTTTCGAGCTGGGCCAGCGGGGCGTCGGGCATGGCCTGGCGCAGCACGGCCAGGGCGCCGGTGACGTGCGGGGCGGCCATCGAGGTGCCGTTCAAGGAGGCCCACTTGTTGCCGGGCACCGAGGAGATGATCGACACACCGGGGGCGAACAGGTCCAGCAGCGCGCCGCGGTTGCTGAAGGCGGCCACGCCGTCCTGGTCGGTGGTGGCGCCGACGGTGATGGCCGAGGACACGCAGGCCGGGGCGGCCACGGCGGTGCCGAAGCCGTCGTTGCCGGCCGCGACCACGGTGGCCACGCCGGCGGTGCGCAGGCTGTCGATGATCGCCTTGCGCGGGTCGCCGTCGCAGGCGGCGGTGTACTGGCCGCCGCCCAGGCTGAGGTTGGCGGCCACCAGCGGCACTCCCTCGTCCTTCAGTTCCAGCACTTTCTCCAGGCCGGCGAGCTGAGCGCTGGTGAAACTGAGCACACACGGGGCGGCGCCCGCGCCGCACAGGTCTTCGGAGGAGAACTTGCTGAACACCTGGATCGCGACGAGCTCGGCGCCGGGCGCGACGCCGGCCGGCGGAGCGCCGGTCACGCCCGTGCCGTTGCCGACCGCGATGCCGGCCACGTGGGTGCCGTGGTCGCAGTCCAGCGCCACGTCGGCGCAGGGGCCCTGGTCGGCGTCGGCGGCGCCGGGCCCTTCCTGCTCGGCGGTGCCGTCGGGGCACAGGCTGGTGGAGGAGTAGTCGGCGTCGATGGGGGAGAAGCAGGCCTCTTCCAGCACCCGGTCTTTGAGGAAGGGGTGGTTGACCGCGACGCCGGTGTCCAGCACGGCCACCACGCTGCCGGCGCCCGTCTTGCCCGCGGCCCTGGTCTTGTCGGCGCCGATCAGCGGGACGCTCTCGGCCAGCACCGGTCGCACCGGCTTGTCCTCGGTCACGCTCACCACACTGGGCAGCTTGGTCAGCCGGTCCAGCCCGGCCTGGTCGACGTGCAGGGTGACCACGGGGAAGCGGGTCAGTTGCTGGACGACCTGACCGCTGGAGGCCGCGTCCGGCAGGTCGGCGCGGGTCTTGCTGACGACGTTCACTCGGATCTTGCCCGCGGCCGCCACCCGCGCGCTGAGCTGGGGTTCGACATAGGGGGCCGCCGAAGTGCCCTGCTGAGCGGTCGAAGTGGTCTGCTGTGTGGCCGAAGCGGACGCTGCGGGAGTCGTGGGCGGGGCCTCTGCCGCGTTGGCCGGCCCGGTCGCGAGCGCCGTGGTCGCCAGCGCCGCGATGACACAGGATAAGACTCGCAATTTCATGACGTACCGCGCCTTACATGAAGGAGGTGCAGGGAGACGACGCCGGCATGAGGGGTGGCCGGACGGCGGCCGAGGCCGCCGTCCGGCGGAGGAAGGTCCCCCGGAAAGGTCAGAGCTCAGGTGTCACGTTGAGCTCGGGCGGTTATCAGGGATTGCCGTACCTCTTGACGAACTTGTAGTAGACCCAGGCCCATGCCCGGCAGTCGGGCCGCACCAGGATGAAGTAGCCACCGCACACCTTGTCGCGCATGGTGATGTAGAACCGGTTGTCCACGTCAGCCTTTGAATGGGCGTTGGAGAGGTAGTAGCGGTAATGCTTCCTCTTGTTGGCTATCAGGCCGTACCCGTAGTCGTGGGAGTCACAGGCCGGCCGGAAGTCGAAGTTGTGAGGCTTGTCCGGAGAGCTTGTGCAGTGGTCGTAGTAGATGCCCCTGACCTTGAAGCCGCTGGCGGTGCGCTTCCAGTCGGGCTTGCGCCACTTGCCGCCGTGCCAGGCCCAGGCCGAGCAGCCCGACTTGGTGTACCACATCCAGGTCGCGGCCGTGCTGCACTTCGCCGGGTAGGACTGCGGGGGGTCCACGCCCTCCGGCAGGAAGTCGCCGGCCGGCGGCTCGGTGGCGTTGGGGTCGTCGAGCCCGGCCGCGCCCGTGGTCGTCCCGCCGTTGGCCGGCGTGTCGGTGCCGGTGGCGGTCACCTGGGGAGCCGCGACGCCCGCCGGGAAGGACAGCTGCCAACCGCCGTTGGTGACGGAGTCGATCGACGACAGGCGTCCCACCGGGTCGTAGGAGTAGGTCCCCTGTACTGCGCCGACGCTGGGGTCGGTCACGGTGCGCAGCAGACCGTTCGGGTCGTAGGCGTAGCTCGCCTCGGTCTGCGGTGTCTCGGTCCCGTAGGTGACCGAGACCTCCTTGAGCCGGCCCGCGAAGTCGCCGTTGGAGGTGCTGGTGGCCGTGGTGGCCGTGGCATAGGTGAACTTGGTGACGGACGCGGGGTCTGACACGCCGGCCGGCTCCTTGACGGTGCTGACGCGGCCCTGGGTGTCGTAGGTGATCGTGGACTTGCCGAAAGCGGTGTTGCCCACGTCGGTCACCCGCCAGGGGTCGGCGCTCGGCGCGCCGGCCGGCCGGGCCCAGGTGTAGGTGGGCTGGAGGTCGGTGGCGCTGACGGGGGTGCCGTCGGCGTTGGTGAAGCCGTCGTCGCCCGCCTCCTGGGCGCCCACGTCCGACACGAGCGTCTCGATCGTCGTGGTGCGCATCGCACCGACGACCGCGTCCCACTTGGTGGTTTCGGTGATCTTGGATCCGTTGGCGGCCTGGTAGATCTGGATGCCGCCGCCGTCGGGGGTGGAGACGCTGCTCTTCAGCGGGTAGCTGGTCGACGTCCCGTCGTCGAGTTCCGTGACGACCAGGGTGCCGTTCTGGTTCTCGAGCTTCCGGTTGATCTGACCACCGGCGAACTCGGCCTGCCAGCTCGGCCCGAAGACGCCCAGCTCAGGGCGGGTCGCCGGGGCCGACTGCGGCCGGGCCAGGTCGCCACCGGCCAGAGCCACACCGTGCTTGCGGCTGATCGCGCCCGCGGACACGTCCAGCTCGGTCAGCTTGAAGGTCTGGTTGTCGGCGGAGTACTGGCCGGGGCCGATCTCCTGAACGTCGGCCGGCGGCGGGTCGGCGAGCAGGGCGGCGGAGGCCGTCGAGGTCTGCGTGGCGGCGGAGACCTCGGGGGCGAGGAAGGGGATAAGCATCGCCGTGACGGCGACTGGGAGCGCTAATCGGCGCAAGTGGTGCCTCCAGGAAAACCGAGAAAGAGATTTGATCACCTGGAGGATAAGCATGGATAAATCACTTTGACAAGAGATTGACAATTCCATAGACCGGTGTTAAATCGCCATTGAAGCCACGCCTCAGCTGCGTCTTATTTATGCGTTCACGCAGGTGGTGGGGTTGTATAGCGAAATTATGGCGAATTTATGGCGATCGTGTGGGGCCTCCGGATAATAATGACTCTGCGGCAAGGCCTGGCGGCGTATTCAGCCATTCGCGAGTGCGGAACAGCAGTAAAGCGAGTGCCGCCTGACAGAAGAGCTGTCTGCTGACGGGGTCGCGAAAACGGGTGGATCTTGTAGATGGTGGTCGCCTAGGCTGGGCTCTCACCCCTACGTGAGGACTTCGCGCGTATGACGCCGCCTGCTCTTTAGACCTGACACTTCCCTGCGCATCGGTCGCCGACGGACGCCGTCGGCTCTGTTTTCCGTGCTCTTCGTCAGGTCTTCAGAGAGATCATGTCTTCACATCCTCATATCGTGCTGCCCTGGGCCGTACGACGTACCCGCCTGCCTCTGCTCGCCCTCCGGTGCGTGGCCTGCCCTTCCGGCCGCGCCACCGTCGGCGACGGCAGGTTCCGCGTCAACGCCAACGGCAAACTTCTCGACGTCTGGCTCCTGGTCAACTGCGTTTCCTGTGACCGGACCAGCAAGCTCACCGTCCACGATCGCGTCCCGGTCCGCTCACTGCCCGCCGGCCTTCTGGCCGGTTACTCGGACAACTCGCCGTCCCTGGTCGCCGATACCCTTCTCGATCCGTTGATCGCCCGGCGCAACCGATTCGGGCTCGATTGGGACGGGTGCTGGGAACTCCACGCATCTCCCGTTCCCGAGGATCCGTGGCCCGTTCAGATCACGGTCACCTTCGACGATCCCGTGCCGGTCCGTCCCGGACGGCTCATCGCTCATGGACTGGGCATCAGCCGCAATGAGATCGCTCGCCGGGTCAAGATCGATATCCCGCTGAACCGCAGGACGAAACTGGATTTCTCCTTCGTCCTGGTGTGGCCGGTCCAGTAGGTCCAGGCGTCGGTGCGACGCTCCCGGCCAAGGCAGAACACGGCTGTGCCGTGTTCTGCCTTGGCCGGATCGACGTTCTTGGCGAACGGAGTGACGCGTGTCACGTCGCGTGCTGTCACGTCCCAGTGGCCGGCGGTGTCCTGAGGGCATGACCGAATACAACACACGCCACAAGGTCGTGGTCATCGGCGGTGGTTACGCCGGTACGCTCGCGGCCAACCGTCTGCGGACGCGCGACGACGTCGACATCACCCTGGTCAATCCACGCCCGGAGTTCGTCGAACGCATCCGGCTGCACCAGTTCGTGGCCCGTACCGGCGACGCCACGATCGACTATCGCACGCTGCTCGGCGAGGGCGTTCGCCTGGTCGTCGACAGCGTCACGCGCATCGACGCCGCCACCCGCGCCGTACGGCTGGCGTCGGGCCGTACCCTGGACTACGACTACGTCATCTACGCGGTCGGCAGCACCAGGGCCATACCGTCAGGGGTGCCTGGCGCGGCCGAATTCGCGTTCGACATCGCGGAGTTCGAGTACGCGCAGCGGCTGCGCGCCCGGCTGGAGGAGTTACCCGTCGATGCTCCGATCACCGTGGTCGGCGGCGGGTTGACCGGCATCGAGACGGCCGCCGAGCTGGCCGAGCAAGGACGCAGGGTCACACTGGTGTGCGGCCGGACCCTGGCGCCGACATTCAGCGCGTCTGGTCGCCGATACATCGCCAGATGGCTGTCGCGGCATGGTGTCGTGGTACTCGAAGGCGCCATGGTGAGCGAGGTGCGGCCGGATGCGGTCGTCGTCGCCGACGGTGGGGTGCGTACGAGCGCGCTGACCATCTGGACGGCCGGTTTCGGGGTGCCGGAGCTGGCGGCGGCCAGTGGGCTGCGCACCGACGCGCTCGGCCGGCTGCTCACTGACGAGACGCTGACCAGCCTCGACGACGACCGCGTTGTCGCGGCCGGCGACGCCGCCGCGCCGTCGGGCCGGCCGCTGCGGATGAGCGGCTACTCCGCCGGGCCGCTCGGGGCGCGGGCCGCCGACACCGTGCTGAGCCGCATCGCGGGGACCGCACCGGCGGTGATCGACCTGGCCTTCACCGGGGCGTGCGTCAGCCTCGGCCGGCGCGCCGGCATACGGCAGCTCGCCCGCAAGGACGACACCGCGATCAACGTCTACATCGGCGGCCGCATGGGTGCGGCGATCAAGGAGGTGACCTGCAAGTTCGTGGTGTCGAAGCGGATACGCGGCGAGGCCCGCAAGCCGGGTTCCATGGGCTGGCCCAAGGGCGGCCCGCGTCCCGAGCAACCGGCCTCCGCCGCGCGGGTGGTCACCTCCCCGTGAGCACCGATGAGCATGCCGAGCGGTTCACCCTGTTGCGGCCGCTGCTGTTCACGATCGTCTACGAGATCCTCGGCTCGGCGACCGAATCCGACGACGTGCTGCAGGACAGCTATCTGCGCTGGGCCACCGTGGACCTCTCGACAGTGCGCGACACCAAGTCGTATCTGGCCCAGTTGGTGACCCGTCAGGCGCTCAACGCCTTGCGAGCGAGCGCGCGCCGTCGCGAGGACTACATCGGCCCGTGGCTGCCCGAGCCACTGCTGCTCGACGAGAACGACGCCTCGACCGATGTGGTGCTCGCCGAGTCGGTGTCGATGGCGATGCTCGTACTGCTCGAAACACTCGGTCCCGATGAGCGCGCGGTGTTCGTGCTGCGCGAGGTGTTCGGCTTCGGCTACCACGACATCGCCACGGCGGTGGGCAAGTCCGTGGCGGCGGTGCGGCAGGTGGCGCACCGCGCCCGCGAGCACGTACAGGCACGCCGTCAGCGCTTCGAGCCCGTCGACGCCGCGACCAGCGCGCGGGTCACCGAGCAGTTCATGACCGCGGCGGCCACCGGTGACCTGGAAGGGCTGCTCTGGCTGCTCGCGCCGGACGTCATCTGGACCGCCGACAGCGGCGGCAAGGCCACCGCGGCGCGCCGGCCGGTGGTGGGCGCGCAGAAGGTGGCCGCGGTCCTGATGAGCCTGTTCCGCCAGGAGCGGCTGGGGGACCTGCGGATCGAGATGGTCAACTGCAACCACACGGCCGCACTGGTACTCCGCGGTGAGCGCCTGGAAGGCGTCTTCCTGATCGAGATCGCCGACGGGAAGATCACCAACTTCTACGCCATCCGCAACCCAGACAAGCTTCTCGCGGTGGCGGTTCCGCGTCAGATCAGCCGGTAGATGGACAGGTAATTTCACCAGCTCAAGCCCGCCGGATTGGATCACGTTCGGCGGCTTGAGGTCTCGCACTTCCACCGTCGTATGGCAGGCGGTGACGGGAATCGGGTGGCCCTTCGCGCGGCTTCGGCAAGCGTCTTCAGCGCAGCAGGAGATCGATGGCTACCTCCAGTCGTTCGAGGTAGGCCTCTCGTGATGCGATCTGATGCTTGATGCCGATCGATGCGCTGATCATCGTCTGCGCGACCGGGGAAGCCGCCTCTCGTCCCGACTTTATGGCGATCGCGTCTGTGATCAGTTCCTCGAAACGGCGCCGCGGGGTCTCGATGATCTCTCCGAGGAGGTCGGGATTGTCCTCGATGACCACCGCGACATCGCTCGTCAGCGGGCCGATGTAGCGGCCGGCCCACTGATCGAACGCTTCGACGAGACGCTCCAGAAGGGGTCGGCCGGTGTCGGCCAGGACGCGTTCGACCGCTGTGATGTCGCGATCCAATGCCTGGGCAACTGCGGCACGGAACAGAGTCTCCTTCGCGGAAAAGAGGAAATAGAGCCCAGGCCGGGAGATATGCGCCGCCCGCGCCACCTCCTCCATCGAGGTCTTCCGGTAACCGAATCGCGCGAACGTGACCATGGCGGAGTCCAGAACTATGGACCGACGGTCGGTATTGGCGACTGTCGACGGCGGCGGGTGACCAACCTCGGGACTGCTCATGAAGCGAGCATACGAGCGAGAAGCTAACTATACAAATATTGTCTAGTCTGTATAGTCGCCGCCATGACCACTCCCAAACTCATTTCCACGCCCTTCACCTCTTCCAGCACCGCCGCCGAGGTGCTACGGGGCGTCGATCTCACCGGCGTCCGCGCGATCGTGACCGGAGGTTCCTCTGGAATCGGGACCGAGACGGCTCGTGCGTTGACCTCTGCCGGAGCGGAAGTGACGCTCGCTGTCCGAAACACGACCGCGGGTGACGCCGTCGCCGAGACGATCGCGAAGTCGACCGGCGGGATCCGGCCCCGAGTCGTCCGGCTCGACCTCGCCGATAGGACCACCATCACGCGATTCGTCGACGCGTGGAACGGCCCGCTTCACCTGCTGATCAACAACGCGGGCGTGGTCACCGGTGGTCTCGAACGGACGCCCGAGGGCTGGGAACTGCAATTCGCGACGAACCATCTAGGCCACTTCGCCCTGGCTTCCGGCCTTCACGACGCCCTGGCCATGGGAGCGACCGACCGCGACGGAGCACGGATCGTCTCGGTCAGTTCGACAGCGCACATGCGTTCCGGCATCGACTTCGACGACCTCCACTTCGAGCGTCGCAACTACGACCCGCAGATCGCCTACGCCCAATCGAAGACGGCGAACTCTCTCTTCGCTGTCGAGGCGACCCGCCGTTGGGCATCCGACGGCATCATCACCAATACGGTGAACCCCGGCGGTGTCGCGACGGGACTGCAGCGGAACTTCACCGCGCGGCAGAAGGCGTCGCTAGATGCGGCCGAGGCCGCCGGAGTCTTCACCTACAAAACGGTCGAGCAGGGAGCCGCCACCAGCATCGTCGCGGCCGTCACCCCGGAGTTCGCTCACTCCGGAGGCCACTACCTCGACGACGCGCAGGAGGCCTACACCGTGCCGGACGACGCCGACCTCGCACAGCACCCCCACGGTGTCAAGGAATGGGCGCTCGATCCCACCACCGCCAAGCGCCTCTGGACGGTCTCGACCGATCTGCTCCGCGTCTGACCTCTCGACACTGGTGACAGGTCCGTTTACCGCACCCGATCGCGCGTGGAATGTGCGATCGACCCGGGTGCGCGCCTGAGCACAGCCAATGCCGCGATCGGGAGCAGCAGCAGTGTCAGCCCACCGGACAACACCAGCCCTCCGGTGCTCCCGGCCAGCTCGATCAGTGGTCCGCCGACGATCAGGCCGAGCGGGGCGGCCACCGTGGAGCCGGTCGTCCACAGCGTGACGACCTGCTGTTGCTCGTCGGGCTCGAGCCCCGATTGCAGGAAGCTGTACGCGACAGGCGTGAACGGCGCCCACACCAGGCCGCCCAGGCCAAAGACGATCAGCGCGAGAGTGAGATCGCCGACGAACGCCAGAGCGACCGGGCACATCGCCCACAGGCCGATGATGGCGATCAGCACATGACGCTGTGGAAGGTTGCGCAATTGATTGACGAGAGCGGCGCCGACGAATGCGCCCATGCCCAGCGCGCCCCACATGAGACCCAGAGCGGACGCGTCGGCGTTCAGCGTCCCGCGTACGTACAGGGGAAGCGCCACCTCGATCGGCATGTAGAAGAAGTTGAAGAAGAACTCGACCACCAGCAGCCGCGCGGCGACCGGTCGGCGACGCAGGATCCGCCAGCCCGATTCGCGGACTCCCGCGCGACCAGGCGCGTCACGATCTTTGGTGGCTCGGGGAACGGATATCAGGACGGCGGCCAGCAGGATCAGCGCACCACACGCGTCGAAGAAGAGCGCGACGCCCGCGCCGGTGGACGCCACGATCACTCCGCCCAGCACCGGGCCGACGATGTAGAGCGCGAACGTGGAATTCAGCCCGAGTAAGCCGTTGACCGCGAACCGCCCGCTCTCACCCACGATGGACGTCGCCAGCAGACGCCGGCTGCTGGAGCCGGCCATCCGGAACGTCGCGCCGAACAGGAGACCAACGATGAGCACGGGCAGTGAAAGTCGCTCGGTGACGGCCAAGACGCCGAGGAAGGCGAAGGTCAGCGACCGTAAGACACAGTCGGCGAGCAGGAGGGTTCGCGGCGGCACCCTCACCCGCCCCAGTCCGATGGCCAGGGCGAGGATGGTGGACAGGACGAACGGCGCCGCCTCCACCAGCCCGATGGCGATCGCCTTCGGCACACTGCCGTGGATGGACAGCGTCTGTACGGGCATGGCCACGATGATCATGCCCGTACCGGCGTTGGCCAGGAGGTCGCCCAGCAGGAGCCCGGCCATCTGGCGGTCGCGCAGCACCGCGCGGTAGGACCGGTTGGCCTCAGGGGTCGCTCCGGTGGGCATGTGGGCTGGTCTCCTCCTCAGAGTCTGAGAGTCGTCTCGAACGTCCGGTCAGTGCCGGGTCGATGATCTCACCGTTCCGGTCGGCTCAGCGAACTGCCGTCGCCGGTCGTCAGCCGGCCCGGCCCGGTCGAGGCTCAGCGCGACTCCTGGATGCGGATGAGGTTGCCCGCGGGATCGCGGAAGGCGCAGTCGCGGACGCCGTACGGCTGCTCGGTCGGCTCCTGGACGACCTCGGCGCCGCCGGCCTGCGCCCGCTCGAAGGCACCGTCCAGGTCGGCGGTGGCCAGAAGGATTCCGGCATAGGTGCCCTTGGCCATCATCTCGACGATGGTGCGGCGCTCGTCGTCGGTGACGCCGGGGTCCACGACCGGAGGCTCCAGGACGATGGACGTGCCGGGCTGGTCGGCGGGGCCGACCGTGATCCAGCGCTTCCCGTCGTATCCGACGTCATCGCGCACCTCGAAGCCGAGGATGTCGCGGTAGAAGGCCAGGGAGAGATCGGGGTCGTCGTGCGGCAGGAAGCTCGCGTGAATGGTGATACCCATAGCGGTCAGGCTAGGCACGGCTCGGTTGCCCGTGCTTCTCGATTCCTGACCGGTCCGTTCACCTGTTCCGCCATCGCTTGCCTCTGGAGCTTGAGGGTCACCGGCCGAGATGTAAAGGACCAATCGCCGGAGCCGACCAGCGCTTCGGCATAGTCCTCGAAGTCTCCGCAGCCCTGCCAGATGGTGTCCGGGGCGAACGCCTCATGCTCGGCCGCCACCTGGCGGGCGTGCTCGAGCGTGGTCGGTGGTGCGGCCACGGACAGCTCAAGCGTGCTGTAACCCACGGTCACCACACGAGCCCCGAACCGCTCTTCCCACGAACGGACCACGGCCGAGATCTCCTCCGTTTCGTTGGTGTGGTTGAGCGGCCCGGTCCATCCGCACAGCGTCAGCGTGTCCGCGCCGCGTGTGGCTGGGACCAGGCCGAGCAGCCGAGGGCGGGCCGCGCCGAGGGACTCGGCGAGCAGCGCGGCAGCCGTGTCAGGATCCCGGCCCGGCACGCCCGGCGGCGCCAGTCCGGGCCAAGGGCCGAGCGAGCCATCGGTCCAGAACCCGACCAGTACGTTCTCGGCGGTCAGCGCGTCGATGGCACCGATCGGCGCGGCATTGAGTTCGCCGTCGTGCCACGGTCGTCCGGAGCCGTCTCGGAGCTCGTCCAGCAGCAGCGGGTAAAGGCCGGTCTTGTCGCGACGAACGACGCACCCTCAGGAGGCGTGCGGCGAGCCTCAGGGACCGATCAGGGAGATACCTGATGGGCGATGATCGACGCGCTGCGGCACGCTTGCCGATCATGAGCGATCACGCGGTTCTCCTTGAGGGAGTGACCAGGACATATGGAAAAGGTGCTGCCGAGGTGGCCGCGCTGCGGCAGATCAGTGTCGGGTTCCCGCGCGGCAGTTTCACCGCGGTGATGGGCCCGTCGGGGTCGGGGAAGAGCACGCTGCTGCAGTGCGCGGCCGGGCTGGACCGGCCGGACTCGGGCGCGGTCCTGATCGCCGGGCAGGACATCACCCGCCTGGGGGAGAAGGAGCTGGCGGTGCTCCGCCGCGACCGGGTCGGCGTCATTTTCCAGGCGTTCAACCTGGTGCCCTCGCTGACTGCCTGGCAGAACGTCATCCTGCCCCGCCGCCTGGCCAGGCGGCGGCCCGACCCGTCACGCGTGCGCGAGTTGCTGCACCGGGTCGGCCTGGCCGGGCGGGAGGGGCATCGCCCGGCGCAGCTGTCCGGTGGCCAGCAGCAGCGGGTGGCGATCGCCCGCGCCCTGCTCGGCAGGCCGGAGGTGCTGTTCGCCGACGAGCCGACGGGAGCGCTGGACCGCCGCACCGGGCACGAGGTGCTGGCACTGCTGCGGGAGGCGGTCGACGAATTCGGCCAGACGGTGGTGATGGTCACCCATGATCCGGAGGCGGCGGCCCGGGCGGACCGCGTGCTGTTCCTGACCGACGGGATGATCGTCGACGTCCTGGACCGGCCCTCGGCGGACCAGATCGGCATGCGGTTGAGTGGTCGCCGGTGACACTCGTGCTGGCCTGGAACAACGTACGAACCAATCGGATGGGCTTCGCCGCTTCGTTCACGGCGGTGGCCTTGGCCGTGATGCTGGTGGGCGGTAGCGGCCTAGTGGTCGCCGGCGCGTCCACACATGACGAGTCGAACGGCGTCATGGGGTTGCTGGTGTTGTCGGCCGTGGTGTCGGGGTTCGTGTCGGTCTTCGTGGTCGCGGGCATGCTGAGTCTGCACGTGCTGAGGCAGCGCAGGACCTTGGCACTGCTGCGCTCGGTCGGCATGACGCCGCGGCAGGTGAGCCGGCTGGTCACGGCGGAGGCGCTGATGGTGGCCGTGCTGGCGAGTGCGGCGGGCTGCGCGCTGGCCGTGCCGTACGCCGTGATGATGGCGGCGTTCATGCGGATGACCGGACTGGCGCCCGGAGGCGTACCGGTGAAAGTGACGGCGGGGCCGTTCATCGTGGCGCTGGTGGTCGGGCTGGCGGTGACGCTGCTGGCGGCCCGGATCGCGGCGCGCAAGGCTGTAGGTGTGGGCCCGCTGGAGGTGCTACGGGACAGTGCGGCGCAGCGGCGGCTGCTGCCCTGGACCAGGGCCGTCATCGGAGCGGCGGCGTTGGCCGGCGGCACCGTGCTGTTGTGGCTCGTACCGCACGTCAGGCCGAAGGACGCGGCGCCGACCGCGCTGGGGGCGACGATGGTGCTGTGCGTGGCCGCATCCGCGTTGGGCCCCGTCGCGCTGCGTGGGATGGGGTGGCTGCTCGGAGCCGTGGCGGCCCGGCTCGATCCGGGTGCCGGGATGCTGGCCAGGTCCTCACTGGTCGCTCAGCCGCGCCGGGCGATGTCGGCGGCGTCTCCGGTGATGTTGACCGTGGCGCTGGCGTGCACCTTCCTGTTCGCCGTGGCGACCTCCGACGCGGCGGCGGGTGTCACCCGTACCGGTGCGTCGGCGTGGGCGGCTCCGATGCTGGTGGGGTCCGCGGTGGTCTACACCGTGATCTCGGTGCTCAACGCGACGGCCATGTCGATGGCCGAGCGGACCGAAGAGATCCGGCTGCTGCGCAGCGTGGGGACCAAGCCTCGACAGCTGGTCAGGGCGGTGTGCTGGGAGACGCTGATCGTGACGTGCGCCGGGACGCTGCTCGGAACGGGCATCGCCGCCGCCTCGCTCACCGCGCTCGGCAAGGCCGCGACCGGCGAGGCGTGGTTCGCCTACTCCCTGCCGCAGTACGCCGGGCTGGTGCTGGTCTGCGCTGTGAGCGGCCTGGCCGGAGGACTGGCCGCCACACGGAGAGCACGGCACGGGTCGCTGCTGACCCTTTGACCGGCGAGCTAAGGCCAAGTGAGTCTCACTCAGCGACACATCGCGTCGATGAGATCCGTGAACTGCGGGAACTCGGCTCGGGCGGCAGCGACGATCTGCCTGGGGGTACGGCGGCGGCCGGGTGCGTGTCGCTCGGCGATCGTTTGGAAGGCCTCATTCGGCTCGGTGGGGGAGCCGGGGTCCGTGAAGGCCTCGGCGGGGCCCAGCCCGGCGGCGAACAGCCAGAGGAGATCGCCGAGATCCCGGGCGATCACACCTGACTCACCCTCCGACCCGATGTAGACAACGGGCTGCTCGGTGATCGCGGCATCGGGCCGTACCAGCCAGAAGCCGGTGTAGTCGCCCGACCCGGTCGTGCCGAAGAAGCGGAACTCGCCGCCGTCGACCTCTTGGTTGCCGGTCCACAGGCGGAACCACCACGCCGTCCGGTCAGGCTCCTCGAAGTGATCGTATGGCTCGAAGTCGCAGCCGCGGGTCTCGTCGGTCTCCTCGTCCCACTCCCACTCGAAGCCGACCTCAGCCACCTCGGCCAGGGCAGTGGGCAACGCGAGACCTTCAGGTGTGTCCGTCACCCGGAAAGATTAAACGATCAATCGGGTCTGGTGCCCGGCGCGGTCAGAAACCGAAGCGGAACATCCGGTAGAAGTCTCTGGACGCGGGGATCATGTTCATGAGGCGGTACGTGACGCGGTAAACGCGCACGGGAATCTTCGCGTACAGCGAGGCGAAGGGGACGTCCTCGAGATACCTGAATCGCGGATTCCACCGCTCGATCTCCCGGCGGTCCCGAATCGCCGACGAGTAGGACGGATATCCCTTGCGGGCCAGCCTCTTCGACATCCGTTGTGTCAGGCGAACGACCCATGGGGCGAATCCATCGAACAGTAATTCTCCGCTGCCGAAACGGTCGGTTAATTGTTGGAGCAGCCGCTTGTTCTCGTTTTCGGTGAGGTACATCAGCAGCCCTTCGGCGATGAGCAGCACCGGATACTCCGTGGGAATCTCGTCCAGCCACCTCGTTTCGGTGACCGAGGAGCCGATGGTGCGGTACCCGTCCAGCTCCGGGTAGAGCTTGCGGCGCAGGTCGATGACATCGGGAAGGTCGACGTCGAACCAGCGGACGCCGACCGGCAGGTCGAGCCGGAACGCCCGGCTGTCCAGCCCGCAGCCCAGGTGCAGCACGACGGCGTCCGGATGCCGGCGGAGGAAGTCGGCGGTCCAATCGTCGAGTTGCCTGGCGCGCAATGCCAGCATGAACCGGTTGCCCGCCCCGCCGCGTAGCATCAATTTGCCGAAGTCGTAGTCGATACGATCCACGACCCCGGCCGCGACGTGATCCCGGAGAATCGAGTCCTTCGAACGACTTTCCCAGGCCCGGAGATACAGGGTGGCGAGCATCGTCCGCTCCACGCCGGTGAAGTCGATCTTCTCCTTCATCGCCCTCTCCTTTTTGTCGCGCGGTAGTCCTCCCACCGCCGCATGAATTCGTCGTGGACCTCGGTGGCGGAGAACTCGCAGAAGTCGCGGAGCTCTTCGAGATGATTCCGTTGTTCCGGGCGGCCCTCCCCGATCACCGACAGCCCGAACTCGGCCGCCTCCGCACCGGCTCCCATGCGATCCAGCTGGACCTGCAGCACGCGGGTGAAACCGCCGGGTGTGAGCCGGTAACGGTGCTCGCGGGTCGAGGAGGGCAGCCGCTCCACCAGGCCGCCTTCCTGCATGGGCCGGATGACGGTGCTGATCGACGGCTTGCTCACCCCGAGCGCGGCCGCCAGTTCGGTCAGCGACTGCTGCGGCGGATCACAGATCATCAGCCAGCCGTAGATCCGTCCCATCGTCCGGGGACCGCCCACCATCTCGAAGAACAGCCCGAGCCGGTCAACGAACTCGGCCTCGTCCGGGGAGATCTCGGTCACCGCATCTACCGCCTATATAGCATCGATCGTTAAGAAGAATCTTAACGAACTATACGCGCTTGGCGCCGGAGGGGACAGGCACGCGGCCTACAAGCTCCCGAGTTCTTTCAGTGCCTGCTCAGTTGCCGAGCCCGGCTCGGCGGCGTACAGGTCCAGCCCGCAGCACGACGGTTCGTCGGGCAGCGTGATGAGCTCGCGGTGCAGGGTCAGTTCGCCCACGACCGGATGGTGCAGCACGTACGTCCGGGACCGCAGCCGCGCGACCGGATGCTCGGCCCACATCCGCGCGAAGTCCGCGCTCAGTTCCCGCATGTCGCCGATGTGCGCCGCGAGTCCGGCGTCCCCGCGATGGCGCCCGAACAGAACGCGTAGATGCCCCACGTGCTCGCGCGCCGCCCGCTCCCAACCGGTGCGGTGCAGCACACGCGCGGAGGGCTCGGTGAACAGCAGGTGCGAGAGCGTGCGGCGGTTCTCGGCCAACGCGGGGAAGTCCCCGAACACCACCACGGCGAGTTGGTTCCAGCCGACGATCTGGGTGTGCCGGCCGATCACCAGCGCCGGCGTCGTCACGAACGACGCCAACAGGTGACGAAAGCCAAGAGGCACCTCCGACGGGTCTCCGGCACCCGCGCACGGCTGGGGACGCCGTGCTACCCGGTGCAGGTACGTCAGTTCGTCGGTGTCCAGGCGCAGCGCCGCGCCGACGGCGCCCAAGATCTCGTCCGAGACGCTGTCGCCTTTGCCCTGTTCCAGACGCGTGTAGTGGGCGATGCTCACGCCCGCCAGCCGGGCCAGCTCCTCACGCCTCAGGCCCGCGACCCGGCGCGCTCGGCCGTAGTCGCGCAGCCCGACGTCCTCCGGGCGCAGGCGGGCACGGCGCGACTTGAGGAACTCGCTCAGCTCGATCCGGTCGTCCACGCGACAACCCTACGTCTGGGCGTGCGGCGGGTGATCACGCCGTGAGTACGCAGGACACGGGCCTGGCCGGACGATCGCGGCGGCTCCACGCTGTCAGGCGAGCCACCCACGAGCTCCTGTCCCGGCATCCACCCGAATGAATGGAGACAAGTCATGTCCAAAACGCTCGGACTCATCGGCAGCGGAATGATCGGTTCTTCCGTTGCCCGCCTGGCCATCGCGGCCGGCCTCGAGGTTGTCCTCAGCAATTCGCGAGAGCCCGAGACCCTCGCCGATCTCGTCGCCGAGCTGGGCGGGGGTGCACGTGCGGCCACACCGGCAGAAGCGGCACGCGCCGCGGACCTGGTGGTGGCGGCCATCCCGCTGAACGCCTACGAGCGGCTCCCCGCCGAAGCGCTGGCCGGCAAGACGGTGCTGGACACGGCGAACTACTACCCCGAGCGGGACGGCCACCTGGCCGAGCTGGACGCGGGTGAACTGACCTCAAGCGCGCTGATCCAGCGCCACCTCGCGGACTCCCAGGTGGTCAAGGTGTTCAACACCATCACCCCGCACCAGTTGTTCTCCCTCGCCCGGCCGACGGGAGCGCCGGACCGCAGCGCCCTGCCCATCGCCGGCGACGACGCGGCGGCCAAGGCAGAGACCATCCGGCTGCTGGACGTCCTCGGCTATGACGGGGTGGACATCGGCCCGCTTGCCGACAGCTGGCGCAGCGAACCGAACACGCCGGTATATATCCACCCCTATCTCGGCGAGACGCCCGCCATGAACGTTGAGGCCTTCCTCCGCTGGACCGTCCAGACACCCGGCGTCGCCGTTCCCGCAGCGCAGGTCGGCAAGCTCGTCGAGATCGCGGTTCGCCAACCGGCCGGGGCGGCCAGGCTCCCGAGCGACGACTGAGTCAGCCGTCCTTCCGGCTGGTCACGTGGAGACCCGGCGAGCCGCGATCACCAGCAGGACGATCGCGCCGACCGTCAAGATGCGTTGCTGGTCAGGTCGACCGCCTGGCTCACGGGCTCGGTCGTGACCGGCTCCCATGGGAACGAGTGCCACGCGTACGTGAGCATGGCCCCCGCCGCGAGCGCCAGCCGGTGCGCGTCCGACCAGCCGGAGCGATGCGACCAGCGGGCCACCAGCGCGCCGACCGTGGCGAACACCGCCCAGGGGCTGGGCGCCTTCCCCTCGGCCATGGGGACGCTGGGACGCGGGCGCAGGCCGAGCACGACGAGCGCGGCGACCACCACGGCCGCCCTGACGTATTGGAGCGGGCCGGCGAGCAGGCCTTTGTTGGCGGCAGTGGCGGCGGTCACGCAGGCCGGGGCGACGGCGCGCTATCGCAGCGAGAGCGCGAACGCGATCACGGGACAGGCGCCACCTCATGGAGGCTCATATACGTAAGGTACTCCCGGAGATTGCCGGTCTAGTCGATGTCCTGAGCGATGAACTCGGCGTAACCGTCCGCGTCCCAATTGAAATCGGACTTGGGATTGTGGTCATGGATCTCCATCTCAAACAGCCAGCCCTCGCCGTAGGGGTCCCTGATGAGTAGCTCCGGAGTGTTGGCGAGCTCGGTGTTGACGGCGACGACTTTCGCCTCGACTGGTGCGCAGAAATCGCTCCAGTCCTCGTCAGGAGCAGCATCCCCGTCCTCCCACTCCTCGTCAGAATCAGCATTCCCCTCCTGACTCCAGCTGACCCGACCGAAGTAGTCACCCAGCTCGACGTAGCTACCTACCTCAGGCAACTGCACCTGCAGCCCTCTGTCGGGGATCTGACCTATGAAGAAGGTGGTGAAGCCGACCCTTACCCGGTCGCCAGGCGTGTCCAGCTTCCTGTTGCGCTTGAACCACTCCCCGTTGCCCCACATGTGCAGCTCACCGGCGTACAGGCGATCCTGGGGGTACTCGCTCACTTCTTCCTCCCGCAGAAAGGCAAACCGAACTCTTCTGATCTTCGCCCGGCGGCGGCTGTAGTGTCGAGGGGCCGCACCCGGGCCCAGACCACCGCCGTGGCGTGGGCGTCCAGGAGGCCGCGCGCCCCAGGTGGTCAGCACCGCGCGACGTTCGCGGAGCTTGATCTGTTCGGCGACCAGGAGGGCGATGTGGTTGCAGGCCACGCACCGCGGCCTCTGCCCACGTACGGCGAGGCCCTGCTGACACTGGGCACCGCAGTCGGCGCACACACGCTGCGTGGCGGTCGGCCGCCGCGAGCAGGTCCGCATCGTGGACGAACTCAGGGCGAGCCGGCCGTCCACCAGCGGCCGGGTGTCGGTACCGGTCGCCGCGAGCAACCGTGCCGCCGGGCCGGAGACCTATGGGTGTGCGTGACCAGCCTGGGTGAGGGCGGCTTGTTGAGGCCTTCGAGGAGGCTGAGTGCAGGAATTGGCGGTAGCGACCTGTGACTTCTTGGTCCTGTTAGTGGTCTGTGATGGGCCGGGATTCCTGTAGCTACGGCCGGCCGCCACTCGGTTGATCAGTGGGTACGGCGGAGAGGCGCCAGGGCCTCGGTGACCTTGGCGATGGCCTCGGCACCGGGTTTGACGTAGCGCATGGCGGTGCGGGGGTTTTTGTGCCGGGTCTTGCCCATGATGAGCTGCAGCGGGATCTCGGCGTCGCCGAGGTGGGTGGCCGCCGAATGGCGCAGCTGGTGCAGGTCGAGCCCGGCGTGCTTCTCCAGCAGGACGCGGGCGCGGTCATAGCCGAGCCGGGCACGGCCGGTGTGCGGGCAGATATCGGCGGCCGCCGGGCGACGGGCCGGGACGGGGCGCCGTTCGGATAGGAACAGCGGGCCGCGGGTGCGTGCGCTGCTGTCGGGGAGCCGCAGCAGGCGGGGCAGCAGGTGGGCGGTGCCGCTTTCCCAGTACACCCATTCGACGGCGCCGCCCTTGGACCGGACGGGGGCGCGCCGGTGCTCGAGGTCGAGGTCCTCGACGTTGAGCGCGAGGATCTCGGCAGCTCTGGCCGCCGTTTCATAGAGCATCCGCCACAGCGCCCGCTCGCGCAGGGGGATGTCGCGGCGCGACAGCAGCCGGTGGATGGTGGTCTTGGCGATGGCGCGGGTTTCGTCGGCGGTTTCCTTGCGGCGTTCGGCGTCGGCCGGGATCGACGGGGCGGTCCAGTGCTTTTTGGTCTGGCACCAGGTCAGCCAGGAGGTGACGGCGGCGCGGTTGCGGTTCCAGGTCGCCGGCGCGCTCGCTCCCCACAGCTCGGCGAGCGCCTGGCCGATCTCGGAGTCGGTCACCTCTGCCAGCGGGCGGTCCCGGTTGAGCAGGGCGATGACGCGGTCGATGGCCGAGGCGTAGGCGCGGTGGGTGTTGGGGTTGGCCGTGCGCGGGGTGGCGAGGAAGGCGTCGGCGGCCGCGGCGAGGGTGACGTGCTCGCCGCGCAGGGCGGTGACCTTCGGCGCGCTACTCATGCCGGCCGCCCGGCGGCGCTTGTCGCACTGGCCCGGATGATGTACCGGATAACGTGCCGGAGTCGCGCACCGCCCCGGAGAGAGGTACGCCTGGTCGCCGCACCGTCATGATCGCTTATGTACGTGATAATAGACGATTATCACGTACATCTCATATGTCGGCGCACCCCCAGCGGCTGGATCAGGCTGCGGGAGCGTCGAAGTCGGCCGTCTTGGTCAGCGCCTCGTGGGCACGGGCCTCGGCGAGCATCGACTCCCACTGCTCGATCGCCATGCTGTAAGCGGCGGCGCCCAGGAGCAGCCGCTGCGGGTGCGTGTCACCCGCGAGGGCGGTGATGATGGCCCGGGCGGCGGCATCGGGGTCGCCGGGCTCCTTGCCGGTCTCGGCGCGGAACGTGGCGCGCTGGGCGCCGACGATGTCGGCGTAGTCGGTGATCTCCTGCTCGGGCAGGGTTTCGCTGGCGGAGCGGCCGGCCCAGTCGGTGCGGAACGGGCCGGGCTCGACCAGCAGGGTGGTGATGCCCAGCGGGGCGACCTCCTGGCGCAGGGCATCGGTGAGGCCCTCGACGGCGAACTTGGTGGCCGCGTAGTAGCCGACGGCCGGGAAGGCGCGCAGGCCGCCGATGGAGGAGAAGTTCACGATGGTGCCCGAACGGCGCTTGCGCATGCCCGGCAGGACGGCGCGGATGACGTCGGAGAGCCCGAAGACGTTGATCTCGAAGATCCGGCGGATCTCCTCGTCGGTGCTCTCCTCCACGGCCGCGAAGTAGCCGATACCGGCGTTGTTGACCAGCACGTCGATGCCGCCGAACCGGTCCTCGGCCGCGGCGACCGCGGCCCGCACCTGCGCGGGGTCGGTGACATCCAGCGGCAGGCCCAGGGCCCGGTCGCCGCCGCGTTCGATGATGTCGCGGATCTGTTCGGGGCGGCGGGCGGTGACGACGGCCTGATCGCCGTGGTCGAGGACGGCGAGCGCCAGGGCGCGGCCGAACCCGGTCGAGCAGCCGGTGATGAGCCAGGTCTTCACGTGTGATCTCCCGAATGTTGACGAAGGTTCCCCCTCTTTGCGCGGACGCCACGCCCGCGACGGGGGTGCGTGCCCTGGGCCTGGCGCGGCCGGGGCAGGCGGGTCCGGCCGGTGTTCCGGGCGGGCCCGATGTCCAGTACACGACCCGGTCGCGGGGTGGTGGGGCGCGATGAGTGTCCCTGTTGTTCCTGGTCAGCGGATACATGGGACGCAGCGTCCTACGTTGCGGGCGGGTCAGGCCTCTCGGGCGGGGGCAGCATGGAGATATGGCCAGAAATGTGGAGTTGAGTGAGTTTCTGCGCCGGTGCCGTGCCCGGGTGAGTCCGGAATCGGTCGGACTGCCTGAGCGCGGCGCCTACCGGCGGGTGCCCGGCCTGCGCCGGGAGGAGGTTGCCCAGTTGGCCGGGGTGAGCACCGACTACTACACGCGGCTGGAGCAGGGCCGTCCGATCAGCCCGTCGCCGGGCGTGCTGGAGGCGATCGCCGCGGCGCTGCGCCTGGACGAGGCTGAGCGCGCTCACCTGTCGGACCTGATGCGGGCGCACACGGGCGGGGGGAAACCGTCCGGCGTGCCGATGGTGCAGCGGGTCCGGCCGGGGCTGCACCGGTTCCTGGAGTCGTTCACCGACCAGGCCGGGTTCATCCTGGGCCGGCGTGGGGACATCCTGGCCAGCAACCACCTGTGCCGGGCCCTGCTGGCCGACTTCGACGCCATGCCGTATCGGGAGCGCAACCTCACCCGCTGGATCATCCTGGACCCGGCCGCCCGCGACCTTTACCTGGACTGGGAGCGGATCGCCGCGGAGATGACGGCGATCCTGCGACTGGACGCCGGACGCCACCCCGACGACACCCGCACCGCGGAGCTGGTCGGGGAGCTGGCGATGAAGAGCGAGCACTTCCGCCGCTGGTGGGCCGACCACAAGGTGCTCACCCGCACCTTCGGCCGCAAGCGGTTCCGGCACCCGATCGTCGGGCCGCTCACCATCGACTACCAGGCCCTCGCCATACCAGGCGAGGAAGACCAGACCCTCTTCCTGTACCTGCCCGCAGACGACCAGGCCGACCAGGACGCCTGGCGGCTGCTGGCCAGCTGGGCCGCCGACCCCGCCACCGGCAGGCAGAAGGCGTCAGGCTCGGCGGCCCGGTCCGCCACCGACACCGCAGACGCCGCCACGGACACCGCACACACCGATAGGAGCACCTCATGAGCACCACCCACCACACCTCCGAACGTCCGCTGGCGCTGGTCACCGGCGCGTCGGGCGGGATCGGCTACCAGCTGGCCCTGCTGTTCGCCCGTGACGGCTACGACCTGGTGGCCACCGGCCGCAGCGACAAGATCCACCGCATCGCCGCCGACTTCGAACGGCATGGCGCCCGCGTCTTTCCCGTCCAAGCCGATCTGGCCGATCGCGAGGGCGTGCGCGCGGTCTGGCAGGCCGTGCAGGACACCGGACGGCCGTTGCGGGCGGCGGTCCTGAACGCCGGACGCAGCATCGGCGGCGCGTTCCTCGACACCGACCTGGACGACGAGCTCGACCTCATCGCCCTGAACACCACCTCGGTGGTGTCGCTGGCCAAGCCCGTGGTGCGGCACATGGCCGAGCACGGCAGAGGCCGGATCCTCATCACCTCCTCCATCTCGGCGCTCACCCCGACCCCGTACGAGACCGTGTACGGGCCGACCCGGGCCTTCACCTACTCCTTCGCCGAGTCGCTGCGCCAGGAGCTCAAGGAGCGCGCCCCCGGCGTCACCGTGACCGCGCTGCTGCCCGGCGCGACCGACAGCGACTTCCACGCCAACGCCGGGATGAGCAACACCGCTTTGGGCCCCGGCGCCAAGAAGAACAGCCGCGTCGAGGTCGCCGCACAGGGCTTCCGCGCGCTCATGGCGGGCAAGCATCATGTCGTCGGCGGGGACCTGGCCACCAAGCTCACCGCTCTGGTCAACCGGATTCTGCCCGAACCGCTCAAGGCCGCCCGCCAGGCCCGCATCACCCGCCCGCGTGACACCGGCCGCCCCGCGGCGCCGCGCCGGGAGCCCGCCGCGCCCGGCCGCTGACCGGCCCGCACGCGACCTCGCAGGTCAGGAAAGGATCACCGCGCCATGCACCAGCGCTTCGACGCGGCCGAAGAGAGTGTCCACGTCAGGCATGGCAAAGCGTGGGTCGACCAGGACGGCAACGTGCGCCTGGGCTACATCCTCGCCGTGCCGGTCGACCGCGAACCCGACAAGACGGTGCTGCTGGTGCACGGCGCCCCGCAGACCCGCTACGCCTGGCGCAAGGTCATCGGCCCGCTGGCCGAGGCCGGCTACCGGGTGATCGCTCCCGACTACCGCGGGGCGGGCGCCTCCACCAAGCCGCGCGACGGCTACGACAAATGGACCATGGCCGGCGACCTGCACAGCCTGGTCCACGACGTCCTGGCGGTGACGGGGCCGGTGTCGCTGGTTGGCCACGACCTGGGGTCGATGCTCGCGCTCAGCTACGCGCTGCGCTACCGGTCCGACGTGGTCAGCGCGACGTTCATGGAGGCTCCGCTGCCCGGCACCGACTACTACGAGCAGCGCAAGGTCGCCAAGAGCGCCTGGCATTTCGACTTCCACGCCAACCCCGACATCGCCGTCTACCTCACCCATGGGCGTGAACGCTGGTACATCAACCGGTTCTTCGACGACCTGGCCTACCAGCCCGACGCCATCGGCAACGACGATCTGGACCTCTACGCCCGCGCGTTCGAAGCGCCGGGCGCGATGCGCGCCCTGTGCGAGATCTACCGCGAACTCGACCATGACGCCGACCTCAACCGCGCCGACCTTTCCCGCCAGGGCAAGCTCGCCATCCCGGTTCTGGCCTCCGGCGGCGGCACGCAGATCCTGTCCAAGGAATACGAGCCGATGTGCCGCCAGATCGCCGAGAACGTCACCGGCCGCCTCGTCCCCGATTGTGGGCACTGGGTCGCCGAGGAGAACCCCGGCTACTTCACCACCATGTTCCTGGAGTTCGACGAGGGCGCCCGCACCCACTGACCGGAACTTAGGCAGAAAACGAGGGGGAGCCCCACCATGCCCAACAGCCGCACCGACCACCTGCAGGACCGCGTAAGCGTCATCACCGGCGCCTCCTCCGGCATCGGCGCAGCCAGCGCCCGCGCCCTGGCCGCCTGCGGCGCCCGCGTCGTCCTGGCCGCCGCAACGCCGACAAACTCAACGACCTCGTCACCAGCATCCGGGACGCCGGCGGCACCGCCACCGCCCGCGTCACCGACGTCACCCGGCCCGACGACGTCGAGGGCCTGGTGGAGTTCGCCGCCCAGGAATTCGGCCCACCCTGGCGCCGAGCCGGGCGATCTCGCTCACCCGGCGCAGTTCCTCGGCCATCACCCGGCCCGAGGCCCTCCTCGGCGGCGTACGCAGCCGCTCCAGCTCTGAACGACGCTTGCCGTCCGGCACCGCCAGCAGCCCCACCAACGCGGCACGCATTTCCTGCGATAACCGGCCCGACAACAGCCGCGTGCAGCCGCTCGTTCTCCGCCCGCCGAACCTCACCGACCAGCCGCACCAGGACCGTGATGCCCGGCAGCAGTATCCGCTCCTTGAGCAGGTGCACCCGCGCCCGGTCGAACAACGCCCGTGGTCCCTCCACCGACGCCCACACCCGCGCCGCCACGTACTGGCGCACCTCCTGCTCGCACGCACCGAAGTCGCGGTAGCCGAGCAGTTCGCGGATCTGCCACGCGTGCTCGTAGGCGGTCTTGGGCCGCTGCCCGTAGTCGGCGAAGCAGGCCGGATCCAGATCCAGCTGCTCGGCTACGAAGGCGACCGCCCCGGACGGACGGGACCGCGAGCGGGTCCTCGGTCAGGAAGACCCCGAGCATCCGCACGGTTGCCCACTGCACGGCCCACCCCAGCCGGGTGGCCGGGCGGCGTTTGTCAGCCAGCGCGTCCAGCGCCGCCCGGTCCAGTCGGAAGAACTGCTCCAGCTCGGACGCCGACGGTTCCTCGGGGAAGCGGCCGTAGCGGGCTACCTGCTCATCGGAGAGAAATTCGAATGGCATGAGCCAGGACCGTAGGACCATTCATCAGGGCAAACAGTCCTCGTCATCGAACCGAAACGAAGATCAAGTTCCTAGCGCCAATTCCTGCACTCAGCCTCCTCGAAAGCCTTGACGGTAGTGGGCGGCTTCGAGTTCGGCGGGTGGATGTCGTCGCAGGACTGGGCCGGTTGGGGCCTGGAGCAGTTGGACAAGAGGCGCTAGACGGTCGGCCGGATGTTCTGGTTGAGGTGGAAGACGTTGGCCGGGTCGTAGCTGTTCTTCAGCGCGGTCAGCCGGGCCAGCTTGGCCGGGGGGAAGGCGCGGTTGACGCTTTCGCCGTTGAGGGTGTTGACGTAGGCGCCGCCGGCGTACGGGTCGAGGGTGGCGGCGTACGCGCGGATCGTGGCGATCCGTTCGGCGTCGTCGGCGGGATCCTCCCAGCGGGTGGCGGTGACGAACTCGAACTGGGTGTCGCGGTGGCTGAAGGCGGCGTCGTCGTCCGCGACCTCGGCGATCGCGCCGCCGTACGCCTGCAGGCTGGCGCCGATGCCAGGGTTGCGGAGCAGAGCGCGGATCGCCTCGTCGGGCAGAGCCTTGAAGTAGTGGCCTTTCCAGTAGCGGCGGAACCGATGTCCTTGCACGCTGTCTTCGCGGCTCTGCAGGGTCAGGTAGGACAGCTCCTCGACGCTCTCGGCAACTATCGTGCCGAGCTCGCGGAAGGCCGCGATCAGCTCGGCACCCTCGTCCGGGTCACCCACCCAGACGAAGCCGATGGTCAGTTCCTGGCCGCTGATGCTCGCGGTGAAGGTGGCCTGGCGGGGTGCGGTAGCGTTCAGGTCGCGCCAACCTCGCAGTACGGCGAAGGCCTCTTCCCAGGCGTAGGTGAACTCGGCGACGAGGGTGCGGGTGCCGACCTGGTGCAAGCGGAACTCGAACGCGGTGACGATGCCGAAGTTGCCGCCGCCACCGCGCAGTCCCCAGAACAGCTCGGGGTTCTCGGTCGCGCTCGCTGTCACGATGTCGCCGGTGGCGGTCACGACTTCGTACGAGGCCACATTGTCGCAGGCGAGCCCGAACTGCCGGGCGAGCCAGCCCATCCCGCCGCCGAGGGTGAGGCCGCCGACGCCGGTGTGCGACACATTGCCGGCCGTGGTAGCCAGGCCGTACTCCTGCGCGGCGCGATCCAGTTCGCCGAGCAGGGCGCCGCCCTGGATCCAGGCGAGCCGCCGCTCGGGGTCGACGCGGACCTCGTTCATCGGCGTCAGGTCGATCATCATCCCGCCCTCGGGTACAGCGAGTCCGGCGATGTTGTGGCCGCCGCAGCGGACCCCGATCTCCAGGTCCCCGGCCTGGGCGAAGCGGACCGCCGCAGCGACGTCCGCGGTGGCGTGACAGCGGGCGATCACGGCCGGGTGCCGGTTGATCATCGCGTTCCAGACCGTTCGCGCCTCGTCGTACCCGGCCTCTCCCGGGTGCAGCAGCTCAAGGGTGAGAGCGGTGGTGGTCATCGTCGTACTCCTGTCGCAAGTGGTGGTGCTCACCACCCTGACAGCGAAGCGGTACTTCGATAAGGTCCAGTTCTGTGAGCCGATCCAGGACCAATTTGGGCACCGGTGAGCTGCTCGTCGAGCTCCGGCGCGACTCGTCCGTGCCGCTGCACCAGCAGTTGGAAAGCGGCATCCGGGACCGGATCCGGCAGGGGCTGCTCCGGGCCGGCGCGGTGATGCCGGCGACGCGCGCCCTCGCGACGGATCTCGGGCTGTCCAGGGGAGTGGTCGTCGAGGCCTACCAGCAGTTGGTGGCCGAGGGGTATCTGGTCAGCCGGACCGGCGGTTACACGCAGGTGGCGCCGGCGGCGGCCGGGATCCAGGTGGAGCAGAAGAGCGCCGCGGCAACCGGTGAGCCGCCCCGGATCGATTTCAAGTACAGCAAGCCGGACGTCTCCCAGTTCCCTCGCGCTGCCTGGTTGCGGTCGATCCGCAAGGTGCTCAACGAGACGCCGAACAGGAGCCTGGCCTACCTGGACGGGCGCGGCACCACCGAACTCCGTGAGGCTCTGGCCGACTACCTGAACCGGGTTCGCGGTACGTCGGCGCGGCCGGAGAACATGCTGATCTGCAACGGCTTCGCCCAAGGTTCGCGGCTGCTCCTGCAGGTGCTGGCGGCTGCCGGGTATCGCCGGCTGGCGGTCGAGGACCCGTCCGACAATGAGGTTCGCGACGTCGCGACGAAGGCGGGGCTGGAGACGGTCGGCGTACCGGTGCTGGAGACCGGGCTGGAGGTGGAGGCGCTCGAGCGGTCGCGAGCCGACGTCGTCCTGGTGACCGCTGCCCACCAGTTCCCGACCGGTGCGGTAGCTTCGGCGCAGACGCGGGCCGGGTTGGTCGCGTGGGCCACGAAGCACGATGTTCTGGTCATCGAGGACGACTACGACGCGGAGTACCGGTACGACCGCGAGCCGATCGGCGCCATCCAGGGCCTGGCGCCGGAGTCCGTGGTCTACGCCGGTACGGCGAGCAAGACGCTGGCGCCAGGGCTCCGGCTCGGCTGGCTGATCCTGCCGAGCCGTCTGGTCGAGCCGATGTCGACGGCCAAGGTGGCCGACGATCGCGGCTCGCCGGTGTTCGACCAGCTGACCTTCGCGGACTTCGTAGCGCGGGGTGAGTTCGATCGGCACCTGCGCCGGATGCGGCCGAGGTACCGGCAGTTGCGGGACACGCTCGTCGGCCGGCTGGCCGAGCGGGTGCCGGACCTCGTGCCGATCGGAGTCTCCGCGGGCCTCCATGTGATGACGTGGCTGCCACCCGATCTGACCGAGGCCGCTGTGACGAATGCGGCGCTGGAACGCGGCCTCGGGGTCTACGGCCTGGCCCCCTACTGGGTGGAGAAGGCGGGACCGGAAGGTCTGGTCTTCGGGTACGGCAACCTGACCGAACCGGCCGTCGTCGAGGGCATCGACCTGCTCGCCGATGCCATCGGCTCCCTCCGCCGTCAGTAGCCGGGCGCCTTCCCCTCGGCCGTGGGGGTGCTGGGGCGCGGGCGCAGGCCGACCACGACGAGCGCGGCGACCACCACGGCCGCCCCGATGTAGGACTCCGGCGATCACGGCGAGTGCGTCGGCGCTGGCGAGGTTGAGCAGCAGGATCAGCAGTTCGAAGTAGGATCTGGTCACGTTGGTCGAGTGTCCGTTCAATCGAGGAGCTCGACGTAGCCGGCGGTGCCGTTGATCCGGATACGTTGGCCATCACGGATCAGCCGGGTGGCGTTCTCGACGCTGACGACGGCGGGCAGGCCGTACTCGCGGGCCACGATGGCGCCGTGGGTCATCATGCCGCCGACCTCGGATACCAGGCCGGCGATGGTCACGAAGAGCGGGGTCCAGCTCGGGTCGGTGAACGCGGTGACGAGGATGTCGCCTGCTTCGGTCTGTGCCGCTTGGAGGTTGTGGATGACGCGGGCGCGGCCTTCGACGATGCCCGAGGAGACGGGTACGCCGATCAGGGCGCCGTCGGGCAGGTCACCGGCGTCGTAGCTGCCGGTGACGACCTCGCCGGTCGAGGTGATGACGCGGGGTGGGGTCAGCCGCTGAAAGAGGGTGTCGTCGCGTCGGCGCTGGTCGATCAGAGCTTGATCGGCTTGGTGAGTGTGGGCGGCCTGCCGGAACTCCTCGAAGCTGAGGTAGTCGGCGTCGCTGGGGTCGTGGATGACGCCCAGGCTGGCCAAACGCATGGCTTCGCGCCGCAGGGCGTGCTTGTAGACCAGGTGCCGTTGCATGAGGGCGTACTTGGGGTACTCGCGGAAGCCGATGAAGTTGCGGTAGAGGCTGATCATCTTGCGGGCCTGCTTGGCCTTGCGCCGGCCTCTTGAGTGTTCGAGTCGGCGGATGATCCGCTCGGCCGTGGTGTCGGCTTGCTGGAGTTTCTCCTGGAAGAGGCGGGAGTGTGAGGCGGGCGGGAAGTTGTTGATGTTGTTGAGGATGAGCGGGATCAGCATGGTGGGTTGTTCGGCCCAGCGGGTTTTGGTGATGTCGATTTCGCCTGGGCAGCGCATGCCGTACTTGTCGAGGTAGTCGTGGATCGCGGTGGCCGCGTCGGCACCGCCGTCGATCGCGGCGAGATCGTCGAAGAACGTTGTGTCGTTGGCGTGTTCGAAGTAGGTCAGGACGGCGGGATGCTTGCGGACGACGTCGGCGACGTCGAGCAGTTCGAGGCCCATCTGTGCGGTCACGTTGTTGGACAGCGACTGGGCCAGCACGTCTGTGGCATTCTCCTCGCCGGGCATGTTCTTCACGGTCTTGTGCAGCCAGTGCTGTGCGTACAGCATGATGAAGCCGATGCCGTAGTTGTCCAGCACGACCTGGCGGTATTCGATGTCCATGTCACGCACGATGAAGTCGAAGAGGTCGGCACCGGTCCTGCCGGCGATCGCCTTCGCGACCTTGGCGGCTTCCTTGGTGTTGGCCTCGATCACCTGGTTGACCAGGCCGGGATCGTTGCGACGGTAGACCGACACGGCCTGGAGCAGCCCGGACAAGATCTGACCGAGCGAGCCCCCGGTGATGCCGAACGACATGCCGCGAGACAACGTCCGCACATAGTCCTTGCGGTCCAGGATGCTCGCCAGTGCCTTCTGGATCAGCAGGTCCGCAGACCCCAGACCTTTGTAGACGAAGATCTTGGCCGCGTAGGAGGAGGACAGGTCACGAGACACGTCCATGTAGATCCGGCCACCGGCTCCCACGATGGGCTGGCTGGCGAGCTTGCGAAACCCTATCTGGAACATCGAGATGCCCAAAGGCCGCATCACGTCGGTCATCTGCTGTTGGTGGCTCATCGACATGTAGACGTGGTTCTTGCCGTCCTTTTTGCTGTCGTCCGACTGCGGAATCGGGAACAGCGTCGTGATCGCACGCGACTGCAGGACGTAGACCTTTCCGCCAGCAAGACACCACTCGATGTCTTGTGGACGACCGAAGTGCGCTTCGATGACGCGGCCGGTCTGCTCCAGTCGCAGGATCTGTTGGTCGGTCAGGGTCTGGGCGTGCTGCAGCTCAGTGTCGAGCTCCACCTGGCGGGTGCCGCCCTCGGGACGAGCGTAGATCGCGACCTGCTTGGTCGAGATCTTCTTGCTGGCGATCTCACCGGACCGGACCTTGTACAGATCGGCGTCGACCAGACCCGACACGAGTGCCTCCCCCAAGCCGAAGCCGGCCTCGATCGACACCGTCGTGCGGTCGGAGTTGACCGGATCCGCGGTGAACATGATGCCCGACGCCTCGGGGAACACCATTTCCTCTACGACAACAGACAGGTACACCTTCTGGTGGTCGAACCCGTTCTGCATGCGGTAGACCACCGCACGTTCGGTGAACAACGACGCCCAGCACCGGCTGATGTGGCGCAGGACGGCGTCCGCGCCCACGACGTTCAGATAGGTTTCCTGCTGCCCGGCGAACGACGCGTAGGGCAGATCCTCGGCCGTGGCGCTGGAGCGGACCGCGTACGGCACGCACTCCCCGCGCTCGGCGAGCCGAGCCGTGACCGCCGCTTGGATGTCTTCTGGGATCGGGGCGCTGTCGATCAGAGCCCGAATGCGCGCGGCGAGAGCGTTGACCGCGGCACGATCGTCAGCCTCGAGCCGACCCAGCTGGGCCAGCGACTCGGCCAGGCCCTCGATCCGGGCGGTCGCCGCTCGGTATGCCTCGGTCGTGACGCAAAAGCCGCCTGGGACCTCGATCCCCTCGATCCTGGATAACTCGCCGAGGTTCGCGCCCTTGCCGCCCACCAGTGGCAGCGCCGTGTTGCCGATGCCGTCGAAGTCAAGGACATGGCCGCTCATCCCGCGGTGCCTTCCTGGTCGGCTGGTACGCTCGGCCGCACCTCCGCAATACCGGGCACGGCTATCAGGCTGGAATAGACCTGTGCGGACACGCGGTGGACGCGATACAACGTCGCCAGGTCGTCGGGGTCGGCGTCGAGAGCGGCCGCGATCACCTCGTACATCGCTTCCGTGCCGACGGTGAACGCGTGCACCGCGGCCGCGAACCCGCGCACATCCTGCACACCAGCCACCGGGTTGGCGCGGAAATACCCCTCGAGCATGTCCACGCCGTTGCGGAACGTCTGTGCCCCGAACTCTGACCCGTCCAGCACTGACCGTCCCAGGTAGCGACCGAGCTCGGCGCGGCGCCGATCCAGAATCGGCTCCAGCCCCTTCGCCATCCGGGCGAGGTTCTGCTCCTTGATCTGGGCCAACTCCGCGACCACCGCCTGGTCGCAGGCCCGGCGCAACCCTTCCTTTGAGCCGAAGTGATGCCTGATCAGGCCTCCGGAGACACCGGCCGCCTTCGCGATGTCGGCCACCGACGTCGCCGCGTAGCCCTTCTCGGCGAACAAGCGCATCGCCGCCTCACGCATCCGCGCACGCGCCGTCAGGTCAACTGCCTCTGCCACCTGCTCACCCAACATAGGCACCTCACACCCATAACGCTATACGTTCATATAGGAGACTATATGAACGAATTGCGGTCGGGCAACGCGCCCGGATCTGCGAGAGAAACGCTGCCGCCCGGATCCAGTTCGCCGCGGTCAAAAACCCCGACAGCGACACTGCCGACGACGACTTCGACCGCCGGGCCCAGTCAGCCGCGGACAAGAACGAGGCCCGCGACAACCGCGTCTCCGGCCGGGTGAACGGGAAGCTGCCGTGGAAGTTGATGTGCTCCCAGATCAACGGGGACAGCCGGGCCCGGATCTCCGGTCCGATCACCAAGTTCCCGTCTGCCTGCAGGGCTTTCACGGCGGCGTCGATGTAGAGGCTGTTCCAGTAGATGATCGCGTTGAGACCCAGACCGAGCGCGCCGAGCTGGTCTCCCATGCCCTTCGCATAGCCCTGGCGGAGCTGGCCGAGGTTGCCGAAGAAGACCCGGCGGGCCAGGCCGTTACGGCCCTCGCCGATGTTGAGCTGGGCGCCCATCATCCACCGGTAGTCCTCCAGGTGGGCGACGTGCAGCAGGTGGATCGACTTGAAGACGCGGCCGTAGTGCGCGAACGCCGCTCCCAGACCGGTGAGACGGCCATCGGCCGACAGCATCCGCAGCAGATCGTAGGCGCGCACCTGGTTCGTCACCAGTGACCCGGCCACATGCAGCATGTCGGCCCAGTGGTGCCGGATGACCCGTACGTTGATCTTGCGCAGGCCCAGATCGTTGAGGTGCAGGTAGCCGTTGTCGGCCTTGGCGACCGGCTGGCCGGCCAAGCCGACGTCGACCATGTCGAGCCGCCACATCTAGGCGTCGCCGATGTCGGCGATCCTGGGGACGAACTGGTAGCCGCAGATCGCGAACAGGCCGAACACGATGTCGCTGTAGGAGGCGGTGTCGGTGGTGACGATGTCGGGCTGCTCGATGGCGTCCAGGCGGTGCAGACTGTCCAGGATGAACAGCGAGTCCCGCATCGTCCCCGGCACCACCAAGCCGGCGGACGCCGCGGCGATGCTCTCGTGGTGGAAGTATCCCTTCTCCACCCCGAGCAGGCGGCTCAGCGTGAGCGCCTTGGCCACGGGGATGAACCCGACGTTGCAGGACCGTGCGACCAGCACGCCGGCCTGACAGATGTCCAGATCGGGGCGCCGCGCCTCCGATCCCGACAGGTGCGGCATCACCTCGAAGTACCCGGTGTGGCCATTGACCTCCAGCAGCAGCTCGGGGTAATCGATGCGCGGCAGCATCGCCTGCACGGCGTCGTGCACCCTGGTAGCCGTCCGGCAGCGGCAACGCCGCCAGCTTCTCCAGGTTCAACCGGCCACCCTTGGCCGCGACCTGCTTGTAGGCGGCGTCCAGGTCCTCGGCGAGATCCTGCAGATGCCGGGTCGGGTCCGTCTCCAGGCCGAGCGCGATCAAGACGCTGTCGCGGTGCACCCGCCACACCGGCTGCGGGATCAGCTTGCCGCGCGGATCGCCCCATCGGTCGGCGCCGACCGCGTACACATAGCGCCCATGCAGGGCTTCCAGCAGGCAGAAGGTGTAGGCGGCGCGATCCAGAGAGCCGTCTGGCAGGTTCGGGTTGTGATACACCAGCCGCCGCTACGACCCGCTCACCAATCCGTCGTGCTCGCGAATGTGCTCGACTCCGGGATGCCGGACCGTCGCCAGCAGTGTGGCAGAGCGTCGCATCGCCTCCAACTGCTTGATCTTCGGGGCCTTGGCGGTCATCCCGTACGCGGCGAGCTCGGCCATCCCCGGCAGCACCACCTTGTTGTCGATCAGCCACACCACAGCCCGATCGAACAACTCCCGCCGCGAGACCCGGAAGTGGCGCACCCGCGATCCCATCAGCAACCCGGCCTGGACCTCGACGAACTCCTGGTACTCCAGCAGTTCCCGGATCTCGCCCTGATGGTCCCACTTGGTCTGGGTCCGCTCCGGATACAGCTTGATGCATGACGGGTCCGCCACACCGATCTGCTCGGCCACATAGTCCACCGCCACATGCGGAACATCCCGCGGATCAAGCAGGAACGTGCCGAGCATCCGCACGGTGCCCCGAGCCATGCTAAGCGCACCCGTGCTGACCTGGGGAAAGTTCTTAGCGTTGTTCTCTGAGGAAATAGTCCCAGCACCCCGTGTCGTGCTAGCCGACGTGCGGGGGCGGTGGCGGAAGGGTTAGGGCGGCGCGGACCGCGGCCTTCAGTCGTTCCCGGCTGTCGGCGCCGATCTCGGGCAGGCCGTCCGCGGACGGCGCGGTCAACGTCCGGCGGAACATCGCCGTCGGCATATCGATCACACACAGCGTCATCACCTCGACGCCCGCCCTGTCGGCCCGGTCCCACAGCGCCCGCGCCAGCCCGGACAGCAACATCATCAGCCGCTTGTCCAGGGCGAACATCGCCTCGGCCAGTTCCTGCGGAACCTGGGGACCGAGCAGCTGGTCACGTCGCGTCGTCATCAGCAGCCGCGCCGATATGGGCCGCCGGTCGGCGAACACCGCGGGCGCGCTCGCCGCCGCCACCACCGCCTCGACCGCCGCCTCCTGGCCGTCGCCCCGCGCCGCGTCGACGAGCTCGATCTGCAGATTCAGAAGTTCTTCCGCCGCCCTCAGCCACAGCCGCCCGAGCAGCACCGGCAGCGACCCGAACGCGTGGTAGATCGCCCCGTTCGACACCCCGGAGGCCGCCGCCAGCCCGCGCACCGTCAAGGCCTCCGGACCGCCGTCGACCACCAGTCGCTCGGCGACATCCAGCAAGTGATCCAGGTCATGAACCCGAGGGCGAGGCACGCCAACCAGAATAACAGAGCACGTGCTCTGCAACTGTGTATCTTGGAGACATTCTCGCGGGCAGAGCGAGTACGCCACCCGCGAGGTCGACCCCTCCTAGCCATACGAGGTCACATCGAATGTCCAAACCCGTAAACCGGGCGTTAGCCCGTGCCAGAACCCTGGCAGCGCTGGTCCTGTTCACCGTGCTGGGCTCGTTGCTCACCGCGCCCGCCGCGTCCGCCGCGGCGGGTGCGCCCATGCTGCCCCTGTTCGTACGCAGGGCGAGCGACGGCCACCTGCTCGCCTATGAGCCCAAGAGCACCGGCGGCCTCGAGACCGCCGTCGATCTCGGCGGCGGCTTCTCCGCGGCGACCGCGATCCTGCGCGCCAACACCTCTGAGAACGGCACCAGGAACGACCTGTTCTTCCGCCTGGGCGGCGAGCTCTACTACACCGCCGAGCGCGGCACCTCCACCATGCCCGTCGCCTCGAACATGGACGGCTACAACCTGATCATGACCCCGGGCAACATGGGTAGCAGCGCCGCGCCCGAGATCATCGCACGTGACACGGCCGGCGCCCTGTGGCTCTACCCGGGCCGCACCGACGGCGGTCTCGCGGCCCGCGTCCAGGCCGGGACCGCCGGCTGGAACGGCATGGACGCCCTGGCGGGCTACGGCGACTACACCGGCGACGGCAAGAACGACCTGCTGGCCAGGACCACCGCCGGCACCCTCTACATCTATCCGGGGACCGGCGGCATCACCGCCGACCAGATCCTGGGCGCCCGCATCAGCGCGGGCACCGGCTGGGACGCCTACACCGCCCTGGTCTCCACCGGCGACAACAACGGGGACGGCAAAGCCGACCTGATCGCCCGCGACTCCGCCGGCGCACTGTGGCTCTTCAAGGGCACCGGCGTCTCCTCGGCTCCCTTCGCCGCCAAAGAAAAGATCGGCAACGCGGGCTGGAACGCCTTCAACGCCTTCTTCTGAGCACCTCCATCCCCGTACCAGCGGCTGAAAGCTGACCATGCACACCACCACTGCTTCATCGCGCCGTACCCGGCGCCCTCTTTTAGGACGGCTGCGCGCCACCGCCGCGGCCCTCACCTCCGTCGGCGTCGTCATCGCCGGCGTGCAGTTCGCGCCGCTGCCCGGCGCCGGCCCGGCGCTCGCCTTCGCCGACGCCGCCTTCGCTGACGCCGCCGAGTACGACCTCGCGCACGCCGCGTCGGTCCGCGCGGCCCAGTGCCTGCTCACCGCCGTACAGCGCAAGGGCGGCCAGGACCTGAAGGCCGTCGCCCGCGCCGGGCTGGGCGGCACGGACGACGTCCTGCTGCGCAACGCCGCCCCCGACTACGAGACCACCCCGTCGACCCCGCTGCACACCGCCTACGAGCAGGACGAAGAGCGGGCCTCGGTCAAGCTGAACGAGCTTCAGGACCGGCACACCGTCTGGGAGGAGTCGCTCAACGTCCCGCCCCCGAGTGGCTACACGGACGCCGCGTTCCAGTGGATCGAGCAGAAGGACAACCCGTTCAGCAAGGTAGGCCTGACCTCTTGGGTCGACGGCCAGTACTGGACGGAAGAGGAGGACTTCTACGCCGACCAGACCCCGCTGGCCGCCAAGGAGTCCGTGGACGCGGTCAACGCGATCGCCAAGGAGCGTTACCCCGCAGACGGCGAGGACGACAAGGGGCGGGACGCGTGGAAGGACATGTCCTTCCTGCACCCCATGTACGCCGACGACGCGCGGGCTTTCCTGGAGCGCGGCGGCTTCCCGACCAGCGCGCCCGATCCGGACAGCATGGAGTTCCGGGTCGACGTCGAGAACCTCAAGGCCCGCTACGCCTCCTGCGCCACCGACAACCCGCCAGACCCGCACGAGGTGCTGACCGCTGAGTTCGCCAAGGCCTCGGCGGAGTGGCAGCAGGAGGTCGACGGCCAGCGCGCCCAGCGTGACAGCATCCTTGCCGAGGAGGCCCAGGCCGCCGCCGACCTCCAGGTCGCCGCCCATGCCCTGGGCGAGGCGCTGGGCCAGTCGATCATCGGTGTCCGGCTGGCCGACTGGCAGGCCTACTGGCTCAAGCAACCCTCCGGAACCCCGTCCTATCCGAGCGCGGCGGTGTTCGCCAAGGTCAAGAACGACATCGTCAAGGCCCAGGCGATGGCGCTGGGCCGGGTGTTCGTCGCCTCGCGGGCCGCGCAGTCGGCGCAGCGGCACGCCGCCGCGGCCGTGGCCGCCCAGCAGGCCGCGTACGCCATCGCCGACGCCGCCAGCCTGCCCCGAGGCCGCGGCCTGCTCTACGGCCAGCAGGCCGTCCAGGTGACCAGGGCTTCGGCCGCCGCCACGCAGGCCGTGGCCAAGGCCACCGAGACCGCCGCCAACGCCACCCGCGCCTCGGCCGCCGACAGCAAGACGCTGATGGCGCTGGCCGAGACGCAGGCGCACGCCTCACGGGCGGAGTTCCGGCGGATGGCCGCCCAGGAGGCCGCCGCGCAGGCCAAGGCCGCCGCCGAAGGCGCCGCCACGCAGGCCGCACTCGCGGCCGAGAACGCGACCAAGGCCAAGAACGCCCAGGCCAGGGCCGAGGACGCCGAGCAGACGGCCAAGAACGCCGCCGCCGACGCCAAAGCCAAGCGGGAGATCGCCGAGACCGAGCGCGACAACGCCGAGCGGCAGAAGAACATCGCCGCCCAGCAGCGGACCAACGCCGCCAACGCCGAGGCCAGAGCCCAAACCGAACGCACCAACGCCGCCAACGCGCTCAGCGCCGCCCAAGGTGCCGGTAACACGGCCGCCGAGAAGAGGGAAAGGGCGGAGCAGGCCGAGCGCACGGCGGCCGCGGCCCGTACCACCGCCCTGGAGGCCGAGAGCACCCGGGACACCCTGCAGGCCAAGGCCTCCGCCCGCGAGGCGTACGCCGCCGCCGCCGAGGGCACCGATGCCGCCGACGGCGCCAGGACCGCCGCTACGCAGGCGCGTTCCGCGGCGGACCGGGCGACCACCGCCGCGACCAACGCCCGCGCCGCCGCCGACCAGGCCACCGCGGCCGCGGCCGCCGCCCGCGAGGCGGCCACGCGCGCCGAGGCCTCCGCCGCCCGCGCCCGATCCGCCTCCGACGCGGCCCAGCGCGACGTGGCGATCACCAACGAGGCCGTCAAGAAGGCCCACGCCGCGGCGGCCGACGCCATCGCGGCCTCGTGGGCCGCGGGAATCAACGCCCGCGAGGCCAAGGCCTACGCCGACACCGCCGTGGCGAACGCGGTCAAGGCCAGGACCGACGCCCTCGCTGCCCGCAAGGAGGCCGACGCCGCGCACGTCAGCGCGGTCCGCACCGCGGGGTTCGCCTACGCCACCGCCCAGGCGGCCGTGGCCACCCGCGACTCGGCCGCCCAGGTCATCAAGCCGGCCAACGACGCCATCGAGCTCGGCTCCCCGTACAAGGAGACCGACGCCTCGGCCGGCCTGGCCGTACTGACCGCCCAGGCGTCCAAGACGCTCGCCGCCCAGCAGGCCGCCGTCGCCCAGGCCAAGTCCACCCAGGCGAACAAGGCCGCCAAGGAGGCCGCGCTCCTGGCCGAGCAGGCCGACGCCGACGCCAAGGCCGCCGCTGTCGCGGCATCCGAAGCCGCGCAGTCCGCGGCCAAGGCCGTGGCCTCGCTCGCCCAGGCGCAGGCCTCGGCGGCGGAGGCGGCGGCCGCGGCCAAGGCAGCGGTGAAGGCCGAGGCCAACACCGTCGAGTACGACCGCAGGGCCACCGCCGACGCCGCGGCCGCCGCCTCGGCGGCCACCGCAGCCGAAGGGTACGCCAGCGACGCCCGCGACTCGGCCGACGCGGCCGAACTGGACGCCGCTTCGGCCCGCGCCGCCGCCAGCGCGGCGGAGAGCGACGCCGCCACCGCCCGCGACGTCGCCTCCAAGGCGGAAGCCGACGCGACGGCCGCGGAGGAAGCCGCCAAGAACGCGCGGCAGAGCGCTGAGGAGGCGCAAGCCGCGGCGATCAGGGCCGAGGCGGAGGCGCGCAAGCAGACCAAGGAAAGGCAGCGGATCGCCACCTGGGAGGGCGGCTTCGCGCTGACGGAGGTGGCGACCGACCTGACCGTCGACTCCTGGAGCGGGTCGTGCACCACCGGCTGGGGCGGTGACGGGACCTGCGACATCGACATCCCGCTGCACATCCACGGGACGGTGTACTACAGCGTCATCACGTGCCAGATGACGAGTGCGTCCGACGCGGACTGCGTCCGCGACAACCTGGTCGCCAAGGACGTCGACTTCATCGAGCACCGCACGCTGCACATGGACGTGCGGAAGGTGATCCAGGAGTCGTTCAACAACCTGGTGCACATCGTGCTCGGCGACGTCATCGATTGCGCCAACTTCAAGGCCTCAGGCTGCGCCTGGGTCGCCGGCGAGATCCTGGGCCCGCTGGTCATCGGCAAGATCGCCAAGAGCGTGGTCGCCTTCCGGAACTCCGTGCGCACGGGAGTCGGTGTCGAGGAGGCGGTGGCGGGCCTGGAGGCCGAAACGGGCCTCGAACAGGGGACGGTGCGCGGGCTCGAAGCGCAGGCGGTGGCCGATCTCGAGGCGCTCGAGGGCGCAAAGGTCACGCTCGACAGCCTCAGAGCCCAGCTGGTGGAGTTGGTGCGCCGCAGGTCGCTGGGGTGGGACATGGCGCAACAGAGATTCAGGAAACCCGAGATGCAAACTGCACTCCGCATCGAGCAAGCGCGCGGGGTGCGGCTCTCCCGGTCGAGCGGCGCGAGCGAGGACTGGTTCGACCAGTACGGGCGGTCCTATGATGCGGTGGGCAGCGGACTTACCGCAGAGCGCTTCGCGGAGCAATGGCCGGGCCTGCAGGCCCAGATTCAGTCGCACGTGGGGAAGGCGCAATTCGTGCCAGTCGACGTCTCTCTGTTCACGCCCGCCCAGATCGAAACGGTGAAGGCCTTCATTGAACCGCTGGGCCGCAACGTCTTCATCGTGGGTGGTCCCTGATGGCGAGCGACATCTTCGTCTCCGACGAGTACGCGTGGACCGCGTCGTCCGGGCCGTTCGAATGGGTGGTCGCGTTCCTGCTGGAATCCATCGAGGACGCGGCCACCAAGGAACAGCTCGAACTGGTCCTCAGCGCCCCCCTTGGCGCCGTCGACCTGCGAAGGCTGCCGGAGGCCGGGCGCGCGCAGATCATGCGAGCCCTGCGCGAGCGACTGGCCCCCGCGGCCGAGTCGGGCCTGGGGCTCACGCTGCCTGAGCCCGCCCGGCGTTTCCTCATCGGCCACGTCAAAGTCCTGGCTCTCATGGCCGAAGATGTGGCGAAATCCACCGACAGGAAGGGAACGACCTGAGCTCTGCCGCCTCCGGGCGGATGAACTGAGACCGGCGGCCACCCACATGGGCAGGTGAACCTTCCGGGCCACCCGGACAGGTCCGCCTCGTCTGGGCCGCGCCGGTGTGCGCTGGAGCGCGCACCGGCGTGTGCCCTCCTGGCAGCTGTGCCACACCGCTACCGCCTCAGGGTTGTTCCGGTGCTCGGGGGACGAGCAGTCCTCGGTTGAACGCCTCGGTGACGGCGGCGGCGCGGTCGCCGACGCCAAGCTTGCCGTAGATGTTCAGCAGGTGGGATTTGACCGTGGCCTCCGTAATGAACAGCTGCGCCGCCGCCTCCCGGTTCGTGCCACCGGCCGCCACCAGCTGGAGCACTTCGAGCTCCCGCTGGCTGAGCGGCCCCGAGGCGGAGGAGCGTACCCGGCTCATGAGCAGAGCCGCCGCCGACGGCGCGAGAACCGCCTCACCCCGAGCCGTCGCCCGGACCGCCCGCAGGAGCTCGTCACGGGGAGCGTCCTTGAGCAGGTAGCCGGTGGCACCCGCCTCGATCGCGGGCAGCACGTGGCTGTCGGTGTCATATGTGGTGAGCACCAGCACGCGCACCCCAGTCCCGCCCCCGGCCAGCGCTCTTGTCGCGCTCACGCCGTCCATGCCAGGCATCCGCAGATCCATGAGGACCACATCCGGCCGTAGCGTCTCGGCGAGCCGGACCGCCTCGACTCCATCGGCGGCCTCCCCGACCACCTCGAAGTCCGGATCGCGGGCGAACATGCTGCTCAAGCCATCTCGGACCACCGGATGATCGTCGACGACCAGCAGTCTGATCACGCTATCCGGGCGGCTCATGACTCGGCCCACTCGGCGGGGACGCGGGCCGAGATCCCCGTGCCGGCACCTGGCTCCGACTCCACCTGCAGCGTGCCTGACAGGCCCTCGATCCGCTGCCGCATCGCGATCAGCCCAAACCCAAGGTGAGCCGTACGCGGACCATCGCCACCGCCATCCCTGAGCCGCGCCGGACCGAACCCGCCACCGCTGTCCTTCAGGCGGCCCGCGTCGAAGCCTCCACCGCCATCTCCGGGCCGGGCTGGTCCGGAGCCGCCGCCGTCGCTGTCCCTGAGGTGGGCCGGATCGAAGCCGACACCGTCGTCGCGCACGTCCAGAGCGACCTCGTGTTCCATGTACGACAGTGTCACCCCCGCCCGGGTCGCCCGCGCGTGCTTGGCCACGTTCGTCAGCGCCTCCTGCGCGGTTCTGAGCAGCGCGACCTCGGCCTCCGGGCGCATCGGCCGCGCCGTGCCGGTCGTCGTGACCTGGACCGGGATCTCGTGCAGTGCCGACCAGCGTCTGGCCACGCTCGCCAGCGCCTCGCCCAGCCGCGCGGTCCGCAGCGGCTCAGGACGCAGCGCGTCCACCGATCGCCGCGCCTCGGACAGGCTCTCCCCGGCCAGCCTGGTCGCGGCTTCGATGTGCCGGCGCCATTCCGCCGGGTCGTCGCCGGCGTGCTCGGCCGCGTGCAGTTGGGTGATGATGCCGGTGAGACCCTGCGCCAGCGTGTCGTGAATCTCCCGCGCCATCCGCCGCCGCTCGTCGTGCACGCCGGCCTGCCTGGCCTGCGCCAGTAACTGCTCGTGCAGGGCCGCGTTCTCTGTCAGCGTCGTCTCCAGCCTGCGGTTCGCTTCGCGCGCCTCTTCCAGCGCCCGCTTGCGCTCGTCGTTCTGCTGGGCACTACGCCGAGCGAACCAGGCGAAGCCACACATAGGGATCACATTCGCAGCCATGACAGCCACATACGTGATCAGCCCCACGGGTGTGGTCTTGTCCACGTCGTACGCCTGCGCCGTGCCCGCCACCATCGCCACCGCCGCGACGCCGGCCGGTTGCCACGGCCAGCGCAGCACCCGGAAGGCGTAGATGTATCCGACAGGGGTGAAAAACCCGAACCACGGGTCCCTGACCACCAGAATCGCCGTGAGCAGGATCAGCACGGTGAAGAACACGGCCATCACCGGCACACGCTCGCGCCAGGCGGGACGGAACGTGAAGACCCCCAGCATCCACGCCGCCAGCAGCGCGCACAGGACCAGATCGACGAGCGGGGACGCGCCCGCCGACCGCTTGATGGCCAAGGTGACACCAGCCAGAAGCGTCAGCAAGGCATACGGGCCGACGGTCACCGGTACGGGCCACCGTGTCGCTGGATCGCACATCCGCGGCCTCCACATCCGTCGCTGGCCCCCGAGCGGGGAATCTAACCTCCACATCGGCACGTCCCTACGCGGCTCAGCCCGCCTGAGGAGGCTCGATGGCCAGGGCGTGCCGGAAGACGTTGCGCGGGTCCCACCGGGCCTTCACCCGTTGGAGGCGTGGGTAGTTGTCCTTGTAGTAGAGCGTGTGCGCGGGCACACCTGAGGTGTTCCACGCCGGGTCGGCCAGGTCGGCGTCCGGGTAGTTGATGTAGGAACCGTCGTTGACCTCGCCGGGCACGGGCACACCGCCGGTCTCGGCGTACACGTCGTGGTAGAAGCCGCGGACCCAGGCGAGGTTGGCCTTGTCGTCCTTTTCGTCTTCCCAGATCGTCTGGTAGACCGCCTTCATGACCACGTCTCGCTGGGCGATCGAGGTGGCCCCTGGCGCTACCGCACGGACCTGGCCGCCGTAGCCGATGAGCAGCATGCCGGCGTTGGAGCCGCCGGTGGAGTTGGTCAGGTTGCGATGGACGGCCGCGAGTTGGGTCTCGGTGAATGATCGTCGCAGGTAGCCGGCCTTGATCTTGTATCGCCGGATGATCACGTCACCCGGCTCGCCGCTGCCCGGCCAGGTCATCCGGTGCAACCAGGGCATCGTCCGCCGGATGTCGAGCGCCGGTGTGAGGTCGAGGCCGGCGGTCACCGCGGACACGAAGCCGGTCACCATGCTGTCGGCGTTGGGGAGGTCCGCGTCGATCTGCGCGACCAGCATGACGGTTCCGCCGGCGCGGTGCGACAGCTGGAGGATCCCGTACAGCCCGGCGTGCGGAGAGCCGGGCGCGCTGTTGCGCTCATGCCAGGTCCCGAAGTTACGCAGCAGCCCGGTAAGTGCCTTTTCGGTCATATGCTCCCAGGACCAGATGACCACGTGCTGCAGCATCCGCTGCGGCGCCGCCGGCAGCAGCTGGGACGGGTCGGTGCCGACGACGCCGGGGGAGCGCAGCCAGTAGCGGGTGACCACGCCGAAGTTGCCGCCGCCACCACCGGTGTGCGCCCACCACAGGTCGCGGTGCGGGTCGTCCGGCTCGCGGGTGGCGACCACCGCGCGGGCGGTGCCGTCGCGGTCGACCACCACGACCTCCACGCCGTACAGGTGATCCACCACCGAGCCGTAGCGCCTGGACAGCGGTCCGTATCCGCCGCCCGCGAAGTGCCCACCGGCACCCACCTCCGGGCAACTGCCCCCAGGGATCGTCACGCCCCAGCCTTTGAGCAGCGTCCGGTACACCTGACCGAGGTTGGCTCCGGGTTGCACGGCGAACGCCCGACGGTCGGCGTCATAGCCGACCGCGTCCATCGGCGAGAGGTCCAGCAGCACCCGGACCGCCGGATCGGCGGTGAAGTTCTCGAAGCAGTGCCCGCCGCTGCGCACCGCGACCCGTCGGCCGGACCGCACCGCCTCCGACACCGCGCGCACCACCTGATCGGTCGACCCGACCACGCGGATCTCCTCCGGCCGGCCGACGAACCGGAAGTTGTTGCCACGCAACAGGTTGTCGTAGCGAAAGTCCCCCGGACGTACTGTCACCGGCCCGAATATCGCCGCTTCCGCTTCCGCCGCAGCAGGCCCCGCCGCGCCCGATTGCGCCAACGCCGCCTCGGCACCCCACGTGCCCGCCGCGGTGATCGCCGCGGCACCCGCACCGGCGAGCAGTCCACGACGACTCACCGCTGCGGCGCCCGGCAGGCTCGTACGCCCGTCGCCCACTTCTGACATGTGACTCGCCCCTTTCCGATTGGAGGTCGTCAGCCTCTCAAGCAGGCGGCACGGCACACATCAACCCGTGGCATGAATCAGCGGCTCAACTCTCCGCCCCTCCGAACGGCTGATCTGCCCCACCCATCGGCTGACCGGCAGCGGATTGCTTCAGTCCCTGTGACCACGAGGTCGGACGCGCGCGGCCACGGGGTGGGGCGCCCTTCGGGCAGGAGGTCGGGCGCGCGGCCGTGGGTGGGCGCCGACTGTGGTCATGAGGTCGGGCGAGAGAGCTCGGCGCCCTCCCAGAGGTCGGTCGTGGCCTGCCGATACCGCTGGGCGATTCGGCCTGCGAACCCGCCTCACCTCTTCGCGTAGGTGACCTCGAAGTCAGGCTTCCAGGTTTCGCCGTCGCTGGAGGCGTCCCATCGTCCGGTGACAAGGCGGGCGTCGCCACGGATCGTTGCCTCGAAGCGCTGGTGAAAGCCCGGCCCTGCCTGCCCCCGCATCTCCCAGTGACCGTCCTCGAAGCTCATCTGGTAGATCCTGCAGACTCCCCGCGCATCGGCGTACAGCATGGCGAAGGCCCCACTGTGGTCGTCGAGACCGATGGCGGCATCGATCGGAAACGGCGAGCTCTCCTGCCATTCCGGGGCGATCGCCTGAGGGGGGTCGACGCGCATGATGAGGAATCCCCGGCTGTCGTGCCAGGTGAACATCGCCGTGCACCGGCCCATCGGCTGCCCGTCGATCGATGCCTCCATGTCCCACTCCCCGACGAGCACTTCCAGGCTCTGCAACCGCTGGTTGGCTGTGTGTCGCGCTGCTGTCACGGCTACCTCCCGTTGACGTGTGGTCGGAAGGGTAGACCGGCCGCGTGCCGCGAACTCATCGCCGGCGGCGGGCTGGGACGTCGCGGCCGAGGAAGGCCAGTAGTTGCCGGTGTGCGGGGGCGTCGGCGGGGGCGGGGACCGAGGGGCCGAACATGCCAGGGCGGCGGAAGGCGTCGAAGTCCATGCCGTGCATGATCGTGAGCAGCTCGCCGCACGACCGTTCGTCGACGAGATGCTCCTGATCGGTGGCGAGCGCCAGGTCGACGCCGTGGACGAGGACTTCGGTGAGGTGGATGAGGGCGGCCATCGGCCCCGGTACGGCCCCGAACCCCAAACGTACGGTGGTGTCGAGGGCGGCCGGGCGATGCCAGGCGGCGCGGTCGAGGTCGGCCGCGGTGGCGAAGGCGGCCCGCGGGTCGGTGCCGAGCCAGTCATCCTCGTGCTCGCCGCCCGCGTCGGTCGCGGTGAGCTCGGCGGCGAAGACGCGCATGCCGCCGACCATGTGGTTGAGCTCTGTACGCACGTCCCAGCCGGCGCAGGGGGTGGGAGCGTGGAGCCGGCTGTCGGTGATGCCTTTGACGATGGCGGCGGTCATGTCGAGAGCGCGGTCGATCATGGCGATGGTCATGTCGTTCTCCAGGAAGGGAGCGGGGGATCAGGCGATCTTCTCGGCGATGCCGTCGCGCAGGTGGTAGTCCAGGTAGGCGGCGCCGAACGCGCGCGGGGTTTCGCTACCCATGGCGTACATGCCGTGCTCGACGGCCCAGCGCAGCATGGGCGCGGCGGCCATGGACGCCGTCATGATGGCGTCCAGCTCCGGATCGTGCTCGGCACGCAGACGGCGCTCGGCCTCGGCGCGGGCAAAGGGGAGGGGCGCGGTGGAGATGTCACTCAGGTCATAGACCCCGTCCAAGGCGATGAGCGCGGCGACGCGCTGGTCGAAGGCAGCGGCTCGGGGCGCGAGCAGGCCGCCCATGCTGCAACCGAGCAGCGCGGCGCGGGTGCCGTCGACTTCGGGGCGGGTCAGGGCGTAGTCCAGTACGGGGCCGACCACGTTCTCCCAGTCGGGACGGAACATCAGGCTCTGATGGTGGCGGGTGCCCGGCTGACCGGGGCCGTCGAAGGTCAGCACGGTGTAGCCGCGTTCGACGGCCGCGGCCGCGGCCGCGCCGAAGAAGTGCATCTCCTCTACCGTGCCGTCGAACCCGTTGTGCATGACCACGGTCGGCCTGGCCGTGGCGGAGTCGTCGGCACGGTACAGGTAGCCGGGCAGGACGGTGCCCTCGTACGGGATCTCCACCGGCTGGATGACCGGGGCGAACAGCGCCGCCGCCTGGCGCCCTTCGGTGGCCGCCCGGTCGGCGGTGGCCGGCCACTCGTCGTGCCAGCTGTCGTAGTCACCGGCGGTGATCCGCTGACAGGTGATCACGACCTCGCCGAAGTCGGCGCCGCCGTAGGCGATGTGCCCGAAGGTGCGCAGGGTCTCGTACCAGAACTGAGGGTTGTCGGGAAAGAACAGCGGGGGCATGGCCGCTCCTAAAGCAGCAGACGACTGCGTTAGGGGGACTTTAGGGCGCCATCACTCGCAAAAGCAAGTCGTGACTGCGTTAAGCTGCGGGCATGGTGGAACAGCAGCCGACACGCCGGCCCGGCGGGCGCAGCGCCCGCGTACGAGCCGCAGTGCACCACGCGGTCACCGATCTGATCGCCGAACGCGGCCACGGCAACTTCACCGTCGGTGACGTCGCCACCCGCGCCGGAGTGGCCGACACCAGCGTCTATCGCCGCTGGGGCACCCTGGAGGCCCTGCTCACGGACGTGGCGATCACCTGGCTCACCATCACCTCGCCCATACCGGATACCGGCAGTTTGGAAGGCGACCTGCGCGCGTACGCGGCCGGCGTCGCGCGCGACGTGACCGGGCCCGACGGGCTGGCGGTGCTGCGCCTGGTCATCGCCTTGTCCACCGGGGGAGAGGCCGGCGTACAGGCAAGAGACGCGTTCGTGGCCGAACGCGGACGCCAACTGCAGGGCATGCTGGACCGCGCCCGAGACCGCGGCGAACGTCCGCCCGAGGGCCTGGACATCCTCGACCACCTCTTGGCCCCGATGTACGTCCGCGTCCTGTTCGGCACGGGCCCGCTCACCCCCGACTACGTCAACGCCCTGGTCGACCGCCTTCTGGCCGACTAGGTGAACGCTCCCCTGCTGGCGGGACGGGCACCAGCCGGTAGGCCGGGCCGTCGGCGATCACGCGGCCCGCGGTCGGCGGGGGGAAGTGGGTGCCCAGCACGAGGGCGCCGGTGCCGGCGAGCGAGGCGAGCAGGGCGCGGCGGGTGGCCGTGGCCTGCTCGGGGTCGATGTCGACACAGCTGCCGATGTCGGGGTACAGCAGTTGGACGGGGTGGTGCACGCAGTCGCCGGTGATCAGCGCAGTCTCGTCGCCGCTGGTCAGCCGGACCGCGACGTGACCCGGGGTGTGACCCGGCGTGGAAACCAGGTGCACGCCGGGGGCGACCTCGGCCGGGACGGGTACCAGGTCGAGCAGCCCCGCCTCTTCGATCGGACGCACGGAGTCGCGGAACATCTGCCGCCGCGCCTCGTCCATGTCGTATCCGGCCCAGAAGTCCCTCTCCGCGCGAGAGGTCAGGTAACGGGCGCGGGGGAAGGTCGGCACCCATTCGCCACCCTCCGCCCGGGTGTTCCAACCGACATGATCGGTGTGCAGGTGGGTCAGGATCACCATGTCGACGGACTCGGGCGGGAAGCCCGCGGCCACGAGGCGATCGAGGTAGCCGGTCCGGAGGTCGTGCCACGCCGGGTTCGCCCGCGTCTTGCCGTTGCCGATCCCGGTGTCCACCAGGATGCGCAGCCCGTCGGCCGAGATCGCGAAGCTCTGGCTGACCAGGCGCAGGACGCCGTCCCGGTCGGCGAAGTCGGGCCGCAGCCAGGCGTGCCGCGCGACGACGTCCGCGGTGGCGCCGGGCAGCAGCCAGGGGCCGGTCTGGGGAGGCAAGACGATCTCGTCCACCCGGTGGATCGTGATGTCGCCCACGGTCCAGGAGATCGCGCCGGGCGTGCCGGTAGATGGTGACCGCATGTTCGTTACTTCCCCATATTCGTCAGGGAAGCGCCGGAGCGGGGCCTCGGGCCCTGGTAGGGCCCGAGGTTCAACTGTTCGCGAATACCAATCCACGTGGCAAGGCGGACGCGAGTTGTTCGAGTTGCCTGATGGCCGTGGTCAGGTCATCGGCGATGGGATGGACGAGCACATGATCGGCGCCGGCGTCGAGTTGCGCTTGAACGCGCGCGGCGACGGCCTCCGGGGTGCCCCAAGCGACCAGCGCGTCGACCAGCCGATCGCTTCCCCCGTCGGCGATGTCCTGCCGGCTGTAGCCGAGACGTAACCAGTTGCGCGTGTACGGCGACTCGGGGCCGGTCCTGCCTCGGTACCGTCGAGCGATGGCACGGGCTTGCTCGGGATCGGGTTCGATGATGAACGCCTGCTCGGGGATGAGCAACTTATCGCTCCCCAGAGCCTCACGGACAAGTGCGGTGTGTTCGACCGGGGCCGAAGTTCAATGCGCCTCACGGCGTGGCGCCAGCTCTCGACCGGAGTGCCGTGCACGTGGGGCCCGCCAAGCCACACTCCCACGCGTCCCAGCTTCGCCTTCACTTCTGTGATCACCACCGAAACCTCCGCGCACCCGACGACTGATATCCGGGGACTGTCTCCGGTAAGCGTGATGCTATCCGGAGATAGTCCCCGGTACAATCGCTTCGGCCGAAAGGGGAGCTATGAGCGACACGAGGGCACCGCGTGCGATGCGGGCAGACGCGCAGCGCAATCGGGCTCGGTTGCTCGCCGCGGCGAGCGCGGCGTTCGCTCGCGCGGGCGTGGAGGCATCGCTCGATGACATCGCCCGCGACGCCGACGTGGGTTCGGGCACTCTTTACCGCCACTTCCCCACCCGCGAGGCGCTGGTGGAGGCCGTCCTCGACAACCGCTACCAGGCCCTCGCCACCGCGGCCACCGAGCTACAGGCCGAGCGCTCGCCGCACGAAGCGCTCGCGGCCTGGTTGAAGCTCTTCGTCGACCACCTCATGACGTATCGAGGGCTGGCGGCAACCGTCACCACGGCGCTCCACAACGAGACGCCGCCATCGGACTCGGCCTGCCATGCCATGCGCGCCGCGGCATACGAACTCGTGGCAACGGCCCAGCGCGACGGCGCTGTCCGGGATGACATCGACGCCTCGACGATCCTGCGCCTCGCCGCCGGTGTCGCCTGGGCCCACGAGCAGGCGCCCGCCGACCGGGCCGGTATCGGGCAAATGCTGGCGGTCCTCATGGACGGACTGCTTCGCGACAGCCGCGTTCCGCGGGCGGTTAGCTGATCCCCGGGGAATGCGTCATGCCGTGGCGATCGGGCCGAGGTAGGTGCCGCCCGAGACGTCGATGGTCTGGCCGGTCACCCATCGGCTCTGCGGGCCCGCCAGGAAGCCGACGACGTCCGCAACGTCCTCGGGCTCGCCGAGCCGGCCGAGCGCGGTGATCGCTTCGATCGCGGCGACCGCCTCGGGGATGGTGTTGTAGCCCGCGGTCATGTCGGTACGCACCGCGCCGGGCGCGACCGTGTTCACCGTGATGCCGCGCCTGCCGAGCTCATTGGCCAGGGACGGGGCCATCGACTCCAGTGCCGCCTTGCTGACGTTGTAGGCGATCTGCGTGGAGACCGCGAAGCGGCTGGCCACCGAGCCCATGTTGATGATGCGGCCGCCGTCGTTCAGCAGCGGCAGCGCGCGCTGGATCACGAAGAACGGTGTGCTGACGTTGATCGTGAGCAGCCTGCCGAACTCCTCCGGTGTGACCTGCGCGATCGGGTTGACCGAGCCGATGCCCGCGTTGTTGACCAGGATGTCCAGGCCGCCGCCCGCCGGTCCCTCGGCCAGACCGCTGCTGGCCAGCCCCTCGGCCAGGCTCTCGAACAGGCGGTCCACCGCGCCATCGTCGCCGAACCGGGCCTGCACGGCGAACGCCCGGCCGCCTGCCTGCTCGATCCGCGCCACTGTCTGCTTGGCCGCGTCGTCGTTGTCGCCGTAGTGAACGGCGACCAGGGCGCCCTCGGCGGCCAGTCGCAGCGCGACCGCCCGGCCGATTCCCCGGGATCCTCCGGTCACCAGCGCGGTCTTGCCGGTCAGACTGTTCATCTCTGCTCCTCGTTCAGCGGCCGGCCCTCGGCGGATCCGGCGATGGCTCAACAGTGGCGGCAGTGGCTCACCGCACGCTCACCGACGGCTCACCGGGTGAGCAGCGCTCCGGATTGGGTGGGACCAGGTAATGCTGAGCGGTCCCACCCGACGATCCGGCCTAGAACTCTATGTCTCCGCCGACGGGGGCGGCAGGGGTCTTCTCGGGCTTCTCGGCGATGACCGCCTCGGTGGTGAGGAAGAGCGCCGCGATGGAAGCGGCGTTCTGCAGCGCCGAG